>NZ_JABEQQ010000001.1:0-849538 GCF_013184075.1 Lentilactobacillus kribbianus
TGACTTCGCAAATGTTTTGGTCTTGATTTAAAATCAAGACGCCCAGCACATTTGTTTAATCGAAATTTTGTTCAGTTTTCAAAGGTCTACCTTATTGTCTCAAACGCTTTGCAACGCCTTTTGACAACTATTTAAATATATCACCTTTTGATCTGTTCGTCAACTACTTTTTATTATTAATTTTACGAGCAATTGATGAAGCGAAGTAACTTGATCATTTGGCGCATGTATTAATATACCAACTCAATATACATAGGTCAACCTTTTTTTAATATTTTTTCCTGGCTATACTCACAATATAGCTATCATCATTGATATTACAACATTTATTTGAGCTATTTTATATAACACTAACAACTAGCATTCATTCATATTTTAATAAATATAAAAGTCACTCATTACTATAGAACATTGATAAACATCTAAAAATAACCTAATTTTTTATAAAGCTACTACTAGTTGGTCTATTGTTAATGTATTATGGGGTTACTTATATAGAGAAAGGAACTATTAATTTGGGAACTCTTATCGATTTTATTTTGCACATAGATCAACATCTAGTTAATATTGTAAACACATTTGGCAATTGGTCATACTTAATTTTATTCGCCATTATTTTTATAGAAACCGGCGCCGTTATCATGCCATTTCTTCCTGGCGATTCACTTTTGTTTGCAGCAGCAGCTTTATCTGCTAATCCAACCTATCATCTAGATATTTGGATTTTCATTGCTATCTTCTTAATTGCTTCAATCGCCGGAGATTCATTAAACTTCTTCTTTGGTCATAAATTAGGAAATGTATTAACTACTAATAAGTTTTTTGGTAAATTCATTAAAGAAAGTGATTTGAACAAAGCCCGGGGCTTCTTTGATAAGTATGGGGCCATGGCTATCTTCTTGGCCCGCTTTATGCCAATCATTAGAACCTTTGTCCCGTTCGTTGCAGCAACAAGTAATTTTTCATATTCTAAGTTTGTTCGTTATAATATTTCCGCTTGTATCACTTGGGTATTCATTTGCTGTGGCGCTGGTTACTTCTTCGGAAATATTCCATTTGTTAAAGAACACTTCTCACTGGTAATTATCGGCATCATCGTCATTTCATTGATTCCAGCTGTAGTTGGCTTTATTAAAGGTAAGTTAACTCCGAGTGGCGAAAAAACTAAGTAATTATTTTACAATTACCATTTTATTGGTATAATGAGAAAGGATTAAATTGGAGAGTTGGCAGAGTGGTAATGCACCGGACTCGAAATCCGGCGAACCGGTTAGTTCCGGCGCGCAGGTTCAAATCCTGTACTCTCCTTACTTTCTCAAATAAGAAACATTTCAAAATAACCTCAATCCTGTTATATCAAGGGTTGAGGTTATTTTTTTGTTTGCAGAAAGAATAAGGACACAAAAAGTACTTGCACATTAAAAATAAAAGCCCTCAACCATTTTCGGCTGAGAGCTTTTTATATTAATAATTAAGTAAACTCAAAACATCATAGTCCTTAAGCTTATCGCGACCATGTAACTCATCTAATTCCACAATAAAGGCACAGCCAACAACAACGCCGCCCAATTGTTCCACTAGTTTAATAGTAGCTTCAATAGTACCACCCGTTGCCAACAAATCATCAGTAACTAATACTCTTTGACCAGGTTTAACCGCATTTTTACGTAAAGATAATGATGACTGACCGTATTCCAAATCATAGGTTACAGTTTCAGTCTCACCTGGTAACTTACCTTCTTTACGGGCTGGAGAAAAGCCAGTACCTAATTCATAGGCCACTGGACATCCAACGATAAATCCCCGGGCTTCGGGTCCAACAACCATATCAACATCCCGTTGTCGAGCAAATTCAGCAATTTCATTAGTTGCCTGGGCATATGCTTCTCCGTCCTCTAATAATGGTGAGATATCACGAAATAATACTCCTGGTTCTGGATAATCATCATAAGTAGCAATATATTTGGACAAGTCTAATGACATATTTATCTTCCTTTCATCAATTGGCAATATTATTACTAATAAAGTCAATTAATTCCTTTGTGTCAGTATTTAATAACTCATTTTCCGTTTCAATTTGATGTAAACGCAGTTGATAACTGGGCGCCGACTCTAATTGTTGTTTTTGATAGCTTGGATTAACATTAACTATTTTATCATTTATAGTAATAAAGTTCAGTTCCCAAAATACTTGAATGATAAAAATTAATATGTTTTCTGAAATTTGTAACTGTTTGGCCAAAACGACTAAATCAGTCGTTAAGTTAATGTTTTGATGAGTTTTAATGAACTTAAACAGTGTAGCATACTGATTTCTATCTGGCATCCCTATCTTTGAAACTAATGTTTTTTTATAAAGATAAAAAGTTATTTGTTCGGGTTTATGATTATTTAAAACCATAGTTAAATCAGCAATAGTATCAGGACAATCTACCAAATATATCTGCGTATCATCCATTTCATGATCAAATTGATCAAACATAACGGCCGTAGAATGAGTATTAACATATGGCAGTAACTGCTTTTTAATCTTTTCATGGAAAAACACATAGGTACCGTTGGCCTGAAACATTTGTTGATGTAAACCACTTGTACGCAAATCAATCACAGGTGACTTAGTTTGCATAATATCTGTAATCATCAACTGCAGATTAGTTTTACCACGCCACGTATTAGTCCCTAATTGTCCTACTACTCTAGTTTGAAGCTTGCTATCTGTTAATTCACTAATAATATTACCTGTACCAAAATCGAGAGCACTGATAGTGCGATGTTGCCCTTTTAAATTAAATTTTAAATGATTTTTAGTCTTACCAATTAATTGCACGTCACTCATACCTTGGTAAATGATTTCTAAGTATGGTTTGGGATTATCTTCACCAAACGGCGCTAATCGTTGCAAATCATTGTAAAATTCAACAGTTAATTCATCAACGCTAACTTGAGCCGCAATTTGCAATTGGGGTTTAAGCAATAAATTAACCTGTTGTTCTTTTATTGCTTGATCCAGTTGTTGTTGCAAATGTTCAATTTGATCTACCTTAACAGACAATCCAACAGCAGAATGGTGTCCCCCAAAAGCAACCAAGTCATCACGAATTGGATCGATACCTTTAAATAAATCAAACTGTTCAATACTACGACCAGAACCCTTTGCAACGGCTTCGCCACTAGCATAACTCAAAACAACTACTGGTCGTTGATACCGTTCAACTAATCGACTGGCAGCAATACCTAACACCCCAGGATGCCAATCTTGTCCTACCACTACTAATACCTTATGGTTAGCGAACTGTTCGTTAGTGTTCACCGTTTCAATGGCTTGTTGAGTAACCTGATCAACTAATTCTTTACGTTGATCATTGGCGGCCTCCGTACTTTTAGCCAGTTGTTTAGCTTGATCTTCATCTAAAGTAGTTAATAATTCCACTCCAGGAGTAGCTTCATCCATCCTACCTAGTGAGTTTAGGCGAGGTGCAATCGTAAAACCAATATCTTCTTCATCTAAATTATCAATGTTGAGCTTAGCTTGTTTAAATAAAGCTAATAATCCTGGTCGTATCGTCTGGCGCAAGTATTGAATTCCCGCCTTAACGATGGCTCGATTTTCGCCAGTTAAGGACACAATATCAGCAACTGTTCCAATTGCCGCTAATTCAATTAGTTCCGCTGGAAACTCTTCAGTTAAAGCCCATACTAATTTAAAGGCTACCCCGGCCCCTGACAAGTAAGGGAAATGATAGCTATCACCAATTCTTGGATGAACTAACGCATAAGCCTCTGGTAACACCTCTGGCATTTCATGGTGATCCGTAACTATTACATCCACTCCTTGCGATTGAGCTAACTCAATCGATGAGTTACCGGCAATACCATTATCTACCGTAACAATTAACTTAGTACCTGCATCAATTAACTTCTGAAACGCTGCCTCATTGGGGCCATAACCTTCAGTAAAACGGTTGGGAATATAATAATTAACATTAGCCCCAATTGCACTTAGAGTTTCATAAACTATGGTTGTACTAGTGATACCATCCGCATCATAATCGCCATAGACTGTAATCAGTTCTTCTTGCATTACAGCGGTTTGAATACGTTCCACTGCCTTATCCATATCGTGCATCAACGTTGGATCGTTAAAGGCAGTCTCATCCGGATTTAAAAAAGCTTGAATATCTTCGTCATTATCGTAGCCGCGTTTAATTAAAATCTCAGCAACTAATGGACTGATATTAAATTGTTGTGAAATGGTTACGGCCTGCTCAGAGTATTTCTTTATCCCTGATTGCCAATCGTAACTTGAATTTATCATAGTTCGCCCCTTCGTTTCCCGGCTCAACTGTTGAATCCATTTTTTTAATTTTAAAAATCATGATTTAACGACATCATTTTTTAAAAGGAATATCGATAACATCAAAATCCTTTACTACTTTAGTATTAGCAAATACTTGTTTAGCTTGTTTTTCTAACTCGTAAGCCAACTTACCAGTGTAACGCGCTGAAATATGATTTAACAATAATAGTCCTACCTGAGCTTGATCAGCAATTTCAGCAGCTTGAATATTAGTACTATGATAATAATTACGAGCCAGTTTGTTTTCCCCCTTAGCGAAGGTACTTTCATGAACTAAAACATCGGCTCCTTTAGCTAAAGTTAAGGCGTTAGCCGTTCTACGAGAATCACCTAAAATAGTCACAATGCGACCTTTTTGGGCGGTACCAATAAAGTCTTGACCATTAATAACACGACCATCATTTAAGGTTACAGTTTCACCTGCTTTAATTTTGCCGTAAACTGGTCCTGATGGAATCTTCATTTCTCGTAATTTATCAACTTGTAATTCACCAGGATGATCATGTTCGGTTACCCGGTAGCCAAAACTTGCAATACGATGTTCTAGAGGCATAACTTCCACTGAGAAGGTATTATCTTCAAAAATTTTGCCAGCAAATTTAGGCTCAAATTCATGAAACCGAATTTTATAAGCTAGTCTAGTTTCTGAAACCTTCAAGCTGACATTCACAAAGTCTCGAATACCTCTTGGTCCATAAATGTCTAACGGTTCAGTTCCACCTTGAAACGAACGACTGCTTAATAAACCCGGTAATCCAAAGATATGATCACCATGTAAGTGAGTAATAAAAATTTTTTCGATTTTTCTGGGCCGAATGGTAGAACTTAAAATTTGATGTTGTGTACCCTCGCCTACATCAAATAACCAAACGGAATTTCGTTCATCTAGCAAGCGTAATGCTAAACTAGAAACGTTCCGAAATTTACCAGGAGAACCAGCTCCAGTACCTAAAAATTCAATTTGCATATTGCATCGTTTCCTAACTATTATATTTATCGTTCTAAAAAGACACTTATTAATTGTAGCATATTTGATAACAATTATCAGAAAGGAGTCACTATGAACATCGGTCAGTTTCGTGAGGCGACCATTGACTTATCCCCTAATTTATTGCTCTTATTACCTCAAAAAAATTACTTTATTCCCATCACCAATTTGAGGTTCAGTGAGAATAATTTAACTATGTTCAAAAGTGCCACCGCCAATCGTTCTCTATCATTACAACAATTTTTTAAACTTACTGAAAATCTGCCGCAAGTAACTAATCTTTTTATTCAACTAGATCAGTCGTCACCACCGCAACTAATGTTTGGTTTTCGCATGTTAGATCATGCCATTGTACCATATTAAAAAAGCAGCTGAAATTTCAGCTGCCTTTTTATTATTCCACATAAGTAAATGAGAAATCTAAAATAGTTACTGTGTCGCCATCTTTAGCTCCGGCATCCCGTAAAGCTTGGTCGACGCCCATGCCTCGCATTTGTCGAGCAAAGCGTAACATGCTTTGGTCATGAGTGGTATCCGTCATCTTGAAGAGTTTTTCAATTTGATTACCAGATAATACCCAACTTTGCCATTCTTCATCATAAGAAACAGTGAATGGTGCTTCTGTAGTATCGTCGAATTTATATTCTTGTTTACTATCTGAAACATTAGTATTTTCTAGTTCATTTCGTTTAGCTTCTGCCAATTTATTAGCAGTTTCATTAACTAGTTGATTTAAATTATCGTGAGTAACTGCAGATACAGCAATCACTTCTGGCGCATGATCCCCTAATTCTTTAGCCAAGTCCAACTTAAATTGTTCCAAGTTAGCAGCTGAATTAGGTAGATCCATTTTAGTAGCAACCACAATTTGTGGACGATTTAATAGCTCTGGATCATACTTTTTCAATTCATTATTAATAGTAACAAAATCATCATAAGGAACTCGGCCTTCTTCACCAGAAACATCCACAATATGAAGAATTACCCGTGTCCGTTCAACGTGTCTCAAGAATTGAATTCCTAATCCAACACCTTCAGACGCACCTTCAATCAATCCAGGTAAATCGGCCATTACAAAATCACGACCGTCATCCAAACGAACCATACCTAAGTTAGGAACCAAAGTAGTAAAGTGATAACCAGCTACTTTGGGTTTAGCACTAGTTAAGGTTGCCAACAATGTTGACTTTCCAGCTGATGGAAAGCCAACTAATCCGACGTCTGCTAAAACTTTCAATTCCAATTGCAAGGCGAATTCTTCACCAGGTTCGCCGTTTTCAGCGATTTCCGGAGCTGGATTAGTAGGGCTGGCAAAATGAATATTACCACGTCCACCGCGACCACCTTTAGCAACGACGTATTCTTCATCAGCATCCACCAAATCAGCCATAATTTCTCCGGTTTCACTATTATAAATAGTGGTTCCTTCAGGAACTGGAATAATCAAATCTTCAGCACTTCGGCCGGTCATTTGCTTACTTCCTCCATTACCACCATTGTCTGCCTTAAATTTACGATGGTAACGAAAATCCATTAAAGTATTCATCCCAGAATCTACTTTAAAAACAACGTTGGCACCACGACCACCATCCCCACCGGCTGGACCACCATTGGGAACGTACTTTTCACGTCTAAAGGCCACCATTCCGTTACCACCAGTACCAGCTTTGACATTAATTTTAACTTGATCTACAAACATATTATTATCACCATTTCAATTCTTTATTATTGACTATCATCTTAGTGCAGTATAACGGGGATTTTAACTGGGGTCAAAATAATTTCTAACTTTGAGTCCCATTACGCTTTGATTTGGTTCTATCTTTCTTCTCTGCTTCTATTTTACTCAACGACAACTTAATAGTTTGCGCCACTGTTTTAGAAACCCCCAATGCCTGTAATTCATCAATGGAAGCTTGACTAATTTTAGTAATTGAACCAAATTTGCGCAGTAACTTATTTCTAGTTTTAGGACCAACGCCCTTAATATCATCTAACCGGGAGCTTAATGAATTTTTAGCATGGACTTGCCGATGAAATGTAATTGCAAATCGATGTACTTCATCTTGAATTCGCTGTAATAAATAAAATCCCTGACTTTTAGGATCTAGGTACAAGTGTTCATCACTATCCCCAAACATTAAATCGGCCGTTTGGTGATGATCATTTTTAACCATACCGGCAACTGGAATATCCAATCCTAATTCATTTTCCAATACGTCCTTGGCCGCATCCATCTGAATAAAACCACCGTCCATTAAAATCAGGTCCGGTAATTCAGCATGTTCTTTTAATAATCGGGTATACCGGCGACGAATGACTTCTTTTGTACTAGCAACTTCATCAGCATGATCCACTGTCTTTAATTTGTATTTACGATATAAATTTTTATTAGGTTGACCATCCACAAAAACTACCATTGCCGATACCAAATCGGCCCCTTGGATGTGGGAATGGTCAAAAGCCTCAATTTTATTCCCTGGTGCTATTCCCATAGCATCAGTTAGTTCTTTCATTGCTCCGGTAGTTTTACGTTCATCTAGTTCCAACAGTCTGAACTTTTCTTCCAATACTAATTGTGCGTTTTTGCCAGCCATATTTAATAAATCCCGTTTAGTTCCACGCACCGGCGTTCTTACCGGTGTATTATCAGCTAACTGACTAATCAAATCGGTGGGTAACGACTTAGGAACTAAAATTTCTTTAGGTAAAATTTGATTTTTTTGTTGATAAAATTGGGCAATAAAACTTACCATTTCTTCTTCAGCATCATTAATAATGGGAAAAAGTCGTTTTTCTCGCTTAATTAATCGAGATTGCCGGATAAAAAAGATCTGAATGGATAACCAACCTTTATCAAGGTAATAATTAAAAATATCACGTGGTGTATTATCATTAGAAATAATTTTCTGTTTTTCTACCGTCATTTCAATGTACTTAATTTGATCGCGAATTTCGGCAGCTCGCTCATATTCCATCTGATCAGCCGCTTCATTCATTCGCTTGGTTAACATTTTTTTAGCAGCGGCAACGTTCCCATTTAAAAACGACTTAATATGGCGAATCTGTTTTTCGTACTCACTAGCAGGTACCTCTTTGAAACAAGCCCCCAAACACTGACCCATATGATAATAAAGACACGGGCGTCCCTGATATCCATTACAACGTCTAAGCGGATATACTTTTTGCAAAAAATTCACCGTTTCATCAGCAGCATAAACATTAGGGTATGGTCCAAAATAATAAGCACCATCTTTAGAAATCGTATTCACAATTTTAATTCGGGGATCTCGCTCTTTAGTAATTTTAATATAAGGATAACCACCATTACCCTGCTTTAACCGAATATTAAAATAAGGGCGATGTTTTTGAATCATCGTAATTTCAAGCAAGAAAGCTTCTTTATCGGTTGAAGTGATAATAGTTTCAAAATCAGCAATCGTTGAAACTAATTTAGCAGTTTTACCTTCATGACTACTCTTAAAATAAGAGCGCACTCGATTTTTTAAATTTTTGGCCTTACCAACATAAATAATTTTACCATTGATATCTTTCATCAAGTAAATACCTGGTAAATCTGGTAATAAGCTTAACTTATGTTCAATATATTCTGATGCCATCTTTTTCCCCCACTCGTTTGAAAAATGCTGCTATGATTATATACCGAATATGCGTTCGTTTCAATTTATTACTTCTAAACAACCCACTTCATAAAAAACACTAAGAAATGACAATAAGTTGGTTTTTTGCTAATATTAACGTGAGAGCTTAATAAGGAGATGAAAAACGTGGGCCTAACTGTTAAACGTAAAGACGATTTAAGCGCATCTTTCGGTAAATTTGCCGAAATGGATCCAATTGATAACCAACGAGATAAGTTTTTAAAACGTGACGACAAAAACAACAAGAAGAAGCCAGATAAAAAGAAAAAACATTCTTTTTTTGGCCGTAAAAAATAAATTTCCAATAAAAAAGAGGTTGATGCAAAACATTGTTTTGTTTCAACCTCTTTTTAGCTAATTTAATTAGATGGATAACGGACATTTAAACGATTAATATTATCATCGGCAACTTCATTAAGCGGAATATCAGCCCATTCAGCAACTTGAGATAAATACCACAAAACATCGCCCAACTCTTTAGTTAATTGATCTCGGTCCAACTTGTCGCCTTCAAACGTATAACGGCGAACTAAATTAGCAACCTCACCAGCTTCACAACTTAAGCCTAAGGCACAGTTAGTTAAAACTTGTTCTTCACCCATTAAAGTTCGATTAGCAGCCTTTTGATACTTGTTTAAGTCCATTATCTTATCCTTTCTTCAATCCAATGCCAAACATCATCTTTACCAGCTTTAGTTTCTGATGAAAATAAAACTAATGAATTATCATCAATGTCTAAAGCTTCTTTAATCACTTTAGCTTGATGGCTCCACTTACTTTTAGCAATTTTATCCATCTTGGTAGCTACTACTAACATATCAATATCATAATATTTTAGCCATTCGTGCATCGCAATATCATCTTCCGTGGGTTTATGCCGTCCATCCACTAGAGTAATCACACCTTTAAGTTGATCACGACTACTCAAATAGGTTTCGATCATTTTGCCCCATTTTTCACGTTCTGCTCTAGAAACCTTTGCATATCCATAACCAGGTACATCTACAAAATAGAGCTGATCTTCAATTTTATAAAAATTAAGTGTTTGGGTTTTACCAGGCTGACTAGACGTTCTAGCAAAACTACGTCGATTAATCAAAGTATTCGTTAGTGATGACTTACCAACATTTGAACGACCAACCAGAGCAATTTCAGGTAAATTGCCGGTGGGATACTGTTTAGGAGCAACAGCGCTTATAGTTAATTCTACGTTATGAACGTCCACTTTATCACCTTTTCTTTCATTTATAATACTAAATTACTATACCATATTCAGGAACCAAAAAAGAAGCCAATTAACCAATTACTTGATTAATCAGCTTCTTACATATTAATCTTTTTTCATGACTAGTTCTGGATCCGTTTGATCAGTTACTGTTTGTGGGGTAATAATAACCTTTTCCACATCACTGCGGCTAGGTAAATCAAACATAATATCTCGCATAACATCTTCAATGATCGAACGTAATCCCCGGGCACCAGTTTTACGAGCAATGGCCAATTTAGCCATTTCAGTTAGTGCATCCGGTTCAAACTCTAGTTGCACACCATCCAATGATAGTAATTTAGTATATTGCTTAACAAGAGCATTTTTAGGTTCCGTTAAAATTCTTACCAAATCAGCTTCAGTTAACTTATCTAAAGCCGTTAAAATTGGTAAACGACCGATAAATTCTGGAATTAAACCAAACTGAAGCAAATCTTCTGGTACTACTGATTGCATGATACTATCGTCATCCAAATCAGAGGTAGTATTAGAATCAGTGCCAAAACCGATTGTCTTGTCACCTAATCGATTTTTTACAATTCCTTCAATACCATCAAAGGCCCCACCAACGATAAATAAAATATTGGTGGTATCAATTTGAATTAATTCCTGTTGGGGATGCTTTCTTCCGCCCTGTGGTGGCACGCTGGCAACTGTTCCTTCTAGGATTTTCAGTAACGCCTGTTGAACGCCTTCACCAGAAACATCTCTAGTAATAGAAACGTTTTCTGCTTTTTTGGCGATTTTATCGATTTCGTCGATATACACAATTCCCTTTTGTGCACGTTCAACATCAAAATCAGCACTTTGAAGAAGTTTCAACAAAATATTTTCGACATCTTCACCAACATATCCAGCTTCAGTTAAGGTAGTAGCATCCGCAATGGCAAATGGTACGTTTAAAATCTTTGCAAGTGTTTGAGCCAAATACGTTTTACCAGAACCCGTAGGTCCAATCAAAGCGATATTACTCTTTTGTAACTCGACGTCACCATCTGCTTGCTCTGACATTTCGTTGACTCGTTTGTAGTGATTGTAAACAGCCACGGCTAAAGTTCTTTTAGCATTATTTTGACCAATAACAAATTGATCTAATTCTGCCAAAATTTCAGCTGGTGTTGGCACTACTAATGGAGCAACACTGTCTTTTCGTTCGTCAACTAATTCTTCATCAATAATTTCTTTGCAGAGATCGATACATTCATTACAAATATAGACCCCCGGTCCTGCAACAATTTTTTTAACTTGGTCCTGTGTTTTACCACAGAACGAACAAGTGATTGGACCATTCGTTTCATTATCTTCAAACACTTGGTTTTCCTCCATCTTTAAAAATCAGCATTAAACGCGATCTGCTTAATTGACTAGAGGTAACTCTATCACATTCGGAAACAAAAGCAACTATTAGGCTTAATCGCAAAAAGATCCGTTAATAATAACGGATCTTTTTGGAAAAATTAAAAATTACTTCTTGTCAGAGTCTTCTTTTGCCTTAGCATCTTGTTTTGCTGAATCATCAATAATATCAAGAGCCTTCTTAATAGCAATATCATGTTTCAACATGTCATCAGTTAAAGCATTGCGAATGGCAGTTTCTTCCATACCGTATTCTTGAGCAAGACCTTTAACTTCTTCAGCAACATCATCTTCTGAAGGTTCGATCTTTTCTGCTTCAACGATTGCTTCCAAAACAAGGTTAGTCTTAACTCGACGTTCTGCACCATCAACAAATTGCTTCTTCAAATCTTCTTCTGAAGTACCAGTTAATTGGTAGTACATGTCAGCATTGATCCCTTGTTGTTGCATACCGGCAAGGTATTGATCCATTTGACGTTGAACATCATCATCAAGCATTGCTTGTGGAATGTCTTTAACTTCGGCATTGTCGACTGCTTGAGTCAAGGCAGCATCTTCGATGGCATCATGAGCAGCGGCCTTTTTGTCTTCTTTAAGTTGTTCTTTGATTTTATCTTTTAATTCGTCAAGAGTGTCAACATCTTCATCAACATCCTTAGCGAAATCATCATCTAATTCTGGTAATTCTTTAGATTTAACTTCGTGGATTTGTACCTTGAAAGTAGCATCCTTACCAGCTAATTCCTTAGCTTGATAATCTTCTGGGAATGTAACCTTAACATCTACATCATCACCAGCTTTATGACCAACTAATTGATCTTCAAAACCAGGAATGAATGAACCAGAACCTAATTCAAGTGAGTAGTTATCAGCTTTACCACCGTCAAATTGATCACCATCAACGTAGCCATCAAAATCGATAACTACAGTGTCGCCATTTTCAGCAGCTTTGTCTTCTTTAAGAACTAATTCAGCTTGTTGTTCACGTTTCTTATCTAATTCAGCTTCAATATCTTTTTGGTAAACACGGGTATTTTGTTTTGGTACACTAAGACCCTTGTAATCACCAAGTTTGACTTCCGGTTTAACAGAAACAACTGCTTTGATTACCCATGGGTGATCTTTAGCCATTGATTCAACGTTAATTTCTGGTTGATCAACTGGTTCAATTGCAGCTTCTTGAATGGCACTTGAGTATGCTTCTGGAAGCAAGATGTTTAAAGCATCTTGATATAATGATTCTTCACCGTACATTTTGTTAAATACAGCTCGTGAAACTTTTCCTTTACGGAAACCTGGTACGTTAATATTCTTCTTTTGACGATTAAAGGCTTGATCTAGCCCTTCGTTAATTTTATCGGTACTGATTTCAAAAGTTAATTCTCCATCATTAGTACCTTTTTTTTCCCATTTTACAGACATTTTGTTCCCTCCGAGACGAAAAGATTATTTTGTACAATACTTGATTGCATAACAGTATTAGTTTAACGTAACCAGCGGTAAAAGTAAAATAATTATCAACTTTTCCGTTAAAAAAGCCCGTTTTACCATAAAAAAAAGAAGCAAGCCTTTAAGCCTGCTTCTTTTTAAAGAGTATTTAAAATTAGTCGTCGATTTCGCTAACGATACCGGCACCAACAGTGTGACCACCTTCACGGATAGTGAACTTAGTACCCTTTTCAATGGCAACTGGTTTTGATAATTCAACGTTAAATGTAACGTTATCACCAGGCATAACCATTTCAACACCTTCTGGCAATTCAATCACACCAGTAACATCGGTAGTGTGGAAGTAGAATTGTGGACGGTAGTTTGAGAAGAATGGAGTATGACGTCCACCTTCTTCTTTGCTCAAGATATAAACTTGACCAGAGAATTTTTCGTGAGTTTGAATTGAACCTGGTGCAGCAAGAACTTGACCACGAACAACTTGATCACGATCAACACCACGAAGAAGTACACCAACGTTATCGCCGGCTTGACCTTCGTCAAGTGTTTTACGGAACATTTCCAAACCAGTAACAGTAGTCTTAGTTGTGTCTTCAACAAGACCAACGATTTCTACTTCGTCACCGACTTTAACAACACCACGTTCGATACGACCAGATGCAACAGTACCACGACCAGTGATAGTGAAGACATCTTCAACAGGCATCATGAATGGCTTGCTGTCATCACGTTCTGGAGTTGGGATGTATTCATCAACAATATCCATCAAGTGAAGGATAACTTCTTCTTGTTCCTTGTCGCCTTCAAGAGCCTTGAGAGCTGAACCACGAACAACAGGAATATCATCTCCAGGATAATCGTATTCTGAAAGTAATTCACGAACTTCCATTTCAACCAAGTCAGTCAATTCATCATCATCAACTAAATCAGTCTTGTTCAAGAATACAACAATGTAGTCAACACCAACTTGGTGAGCAAGAAGGATATGTTCACGAGTTTGTGGCATAGGACCATCAGTTGCGGCAACAACCAAGATAGCACCGTCCATTTGAGCAGCACCAGTGATCATGTTCTTGATGTAATCAGCATGTCCTGGGGCATCGATATGAGCGTAGTGACGGTTTTCAGTTTCGTATTCAACGTGGGCAGTGTTGATAGTAATACCACGTTCACGTTCTTCTGGGGCTGCATCGATATCTGCATAATCTTCAGCTTTAGCTAAACCTTTGTCAGATAAAACTTTAGTGATTGCAGCAGTTAAAGTAGTCTTCCCATGATCGATATGGCCAATAGTACCAATGTTTACATGGGGTTTTGTTCTTTCATAATGTTCTTTTGCCATTAATGAAACCTCCTGTTATTTTCAAGAATTACACCAATTGACTCGATGCATTTCTATTTAAGATTATACTACATCTTCTCAAAAAGACCAAACGAAAGACTAAACGTTAGTCGTTTCCATTCGAAGAATTCCTACATATTATATTCAATATAAATGGGTTTGTAAACAATTTATTGAATATTTCCTTATATTATTTTTAATCATTAAAGATCATTAGTTATTACTTGATCTAATTTTTTAATTAGTGGAAGCATATCAGCACCGCCATCTACTTCAGCAATAACGTCTTGATCATCCATCCCATTCAAATGAGACAGTAAAACATGAGCAAATTTAATTGGGTTATCTATTTTTTTATCAATAAATGGATACAAGTAAACAGCGTACATCATAATGGTTTGTTGTAGCATTTGTAATTGAATAGGATCTTGATTACCGACTGCATTATAAACTTCTTTAAAAATAGTATTAACTGTATCGGTAACTGGATTAGGTGGCAATTCTCCCAAATTTAATTCATAACTACGATTATAAAGATCTTGGAAGTGAATTATCTCAGTTTCCCCAATTCCCTTTAAAGTCATTAACAATTCCGTTTTAATTAATTTTATAACGTCCGGATCTTGAAGTACTAATTTAGCACTGGTGACATAGCTATCCAAAGGCAAGCTATTAGCTTTTACCAACTCACCTGGTTGTAACTCGTGCTTTTTACCACCTAAATGAGCAAATGCTTTAGCAGTTTTAGCGATAGTATCAGCATGGCTAATAGTGTAATCAGCTTCCCGTTGGGTTAATTGATGCCAAACTTGAGTCATCTCTTCTCTAGGATCAATCAAATACAAAATTTTCCTAGCAGAAATAAAATCATCTCTATCTTGAGCTGCCTTTACCAAATCAACTGTCATTGCCTCATTTTGTTGATATTGCTCTGGATAATCTGACAAATATGAAATAACTGCTAAATAGTCTCCCGTTTCGGAAGCAGCGTGAACTAATAATCGATTAACCTCTTTGTTGGGATAATCTTCATAAAGTTCTGCGGCCATTTTTTGAGCTAATTCCGGTTCATTAGTTTTAATATTTTCCTGAATACGATCCAGTTTTTCGTAATATTTGTTGTTATATTTCATTACCATTAAATTACCCACTTTTTTAAAAACGGGCTCTTCATTTTTGAAGGGCCCGTGATCATTAATTTTTAGCCGGCTTATTTGCCTTAGCTTTATTGTTTTTTCGTTTTGGTGAACGCTTATGATGCTGATTAACTTCCATAATAACTGGCAGAATTACCGGACGACGCTTAGTTTGTTCATATAGATAATCGCTTAAACTATCACGAACATCTTGCTTTAAGTCGCCCCAATCAAATTCTTTGTTATTTAAATTATCAGTTACTGCTTTTTCAATAATATCTGATGCTTCCATCATCAGATCCTTGTTAGCTTTAACGTACACAAATCCTCGAGAAGTTAATTTGGGTTTGGCAATAATTTTTTTCTTCTTACGATCAATCGTAATCACCGCAACAAAGATGCCATCTTCAGAAAGGACCTTACGATCACGAAGAACGATATTACCAATATCGCCAACTCCAATTCCATCAATCATGGTATCAGATGCTGGTGCACTGCCAGAAACGTTCATATTATCATCGTTAATAGAAATGATGTCTCCCTTAGCAGGAATATAAACTTGTTCTGTCGTAAGGCCTACTTGATATGCCAAATTAGCATGTGCATCTAGTAAACGATATTCACCTTGAACCGGAATTAAATATTTAGGCTTTAATAGGTTCATTAATAATTGTAAGTCGCTTTGACTAGCATCTCCAGAAGAATTCATTTCGTCAGCAATCATTCGTACCTCTGCCCCTACTCGATAAATAATATCTCGAGTTTTAGCCACATTAGTTTCCATTGCTGTAGAAGGTGTTGTGGTGATAAAGACTAAATCATTTTCTTCAATATTGATATCAGCCTGTTCTTTGTTAGCCATTCGTTGTAAAGCTTTAATTGGTTCACCCATTTTACCGGTTTGAACAATTACAATTTTATCATGATCCATTTTCTTGAGTTCTTGTTTGGATTCAATCAAAAGATCTTCAGCAGGTAATGTTAGTGCGCCTAATCGAATAGAAGTACGCACAATTTTTTCTAAATCATGGCCAGCCAAGAATACTTTTCGATCAGTTTTAGCTGCTGCATCAAATACTTCTTGCATACGAGCAATATTAGATGCAACACTAGCCACGATGATACGACTATGATGATACTTGAAGGTATCGTAAATGTATTCACCAATCGTCTTTTCAGTAACACTTGGGGCCGTATTTTCGGCATTGCTAGAATCGCTTAAAAGAACTAAGACTCCCTCATCCCCCAACTTAGTAAGAGCAGAGTAATCTGTTTGATATGCTGGTAAGGCAGTTTGATCAAACTTAAAGTCTCCAGTATAAACAATTGCGCCATCAGCAGTATGAATAGCAATTCCCATCGAACCCGGAATCAAATGGGTCGTTTTGAAGAAGGTTACGCTAACATCATCAAAATCAATTTCACTTTGATCACTAATTTCGTGGAAATCATCATAATCAGCCACTTCACTACTATCAGCCACACTGATTTTGGCCAATTCAATCGTCATTTCAGAACCAAATACTGGAACATTAAATTCACTTAAAAAGTATGGTAAGGCTCCAATAGCATCAGCATGACCGTGGGTTAGAAATACCCCCACAATGCGATCTTTGTTTTCTTTTAAATAAGCAAAGTCGGGAATAACAACGTCAATTCCCAGTAGTTCATTTTCAGGATATTTTAAGCCGCAATCTAAGATATAGATACTGCCATTAATATCTGCAGCGTACATGTTCATTCCGTTTTCACGGACGCCACCTAAAGTAATTAATTTAATTTCGTCTTTCATGATTCACCTCAAAAAATGGTTTTCTTTTTTCCGATCATATTCAGCTCCTTACAGTGTACCATAGTTTGATTATTGTTCGAAAGTTTTCAACCAAATATCAGTGTAAAATAAAAAAGAACTGACAAAATGTCAGTTCTTTTTTTATAAATATTAACGACGAAGACCTAAGCTTTGGATAAGTTCACGGTAACGTTGAACGTCTTCACGACGTAAGTAAGCCAACAAGTTACGCCGGTGACCAATCTTCTTCATCAATCCACGTTGTGAATGGAAATCTTTTTTATGAGTACGCATATGTTCGTTAATTTCGTTAATGTCTGCAGTCAAAACAGCGATTTGAACTTCTGCTGAACCAGTATCGCCTTCGTGACGTGCATATTTTTTGATAATTTCATTTTTCTTTGTCTTTGTAAGAGCCATGATATAACCACCTTATTTTTTATTCTCCATTACTGAGTCAGCGGTAGTGGTATAAACCGACAAACTAAGTAATGGGATGTGCACAACGGCACTTTTATTATTATAGCCAATTACTATTTAAAATACAAGAACTAATTCAGGAGCCACCGGGATTTCTCTTGCAAACTATTCTTTCATTCTGTATAATAATGTTTGTTGAATTTTAATTTGTATTTGTAATACATCTTCGGGAGGTGAAATAAATGCCAATCATCAAATCAGCCATTGAACGGGTTAAGACTAACGAAAAAGCAAACGCACGTAACACTGCCGAAATGAGCACTATGCGTACTGCCATTAAGAAGTTTGAAAAAGCTGCTGATAATGGTGCCAGTGATGCTAACGAACTTTTCCGTGAAGCAGTTAGTGCCATTGATCACGCTAAATCAAAAGGATTAATCAAAACTAACAAAGCCAACCGTGATAAGTCACGTTTAAGCGCCAAGTTAGCTAAATAATAATGATGCAGTCGTTTTTAACGGCTGTTTTTATTTGTCTAAAAAAGCACTGTTATCTGAGATAACGGTGCTTTTTTAGACTTTTATTTGATTATTAACAAAATTAAGCAAGAATCGTTCAAACATAAACTCCGGATCTTCCTTAGTTGATTTAAGTTTTTGTTCTAATTCCACTAATCCCAAATATGCGGTTCGTAAATCTTCATATTCAAATTGATTAACTGATTGTAATGCTAATTTAATTCGATATGGATGTACCTTTAAACTAGCAGCTAAGTTACCTTGAGAATAGCCGTGACCTTTTAAAATAGCCACTTGTAATAATAAACGAAATTGTTGAATTAATACCGCATTTATTTTTAATGGCTCTTCACCATTTAACAAAAGTGTTTTATACAATTCAATTGCCTCTGTCACACGCCTTTTTAGAACGATATTGACCAAATCAAACACATTTTGCTCAATGGACTTACTAACCAAACTATCAATAGTTGTCGCCTCAATTTTTTTAGTATCTTGATAGTACAAAAACAATTTGGTTAATCCATTAACAATCAGAGTTAAGTTCCCGCCAGTTTGCTCAATGATTTGATTTACCGTAGTAGATTGTATTTGATAACCCTTTTCCTTAACAATCGTCATAATCAATTGCCGAATTTGAGATTCTGAAGGACGATTAATATCTATCAATTCAGCTGCCTTCTTTAAGGATTTAACTACCTTTTTTCGTGAATCAGTTTTTTCATAGGGAGCTAAAAAAACGACTATACTAGACGGTTCTGGATTTTCTGCATAGCTAATTAGATCATTCAAATCATGATCTACTTTAACTCGACTTTTTTGACCGGTTAAAAAATACGGTCGTTTAATCAATATTAACCGACGTTCACCAAAAAAAGGAATGGAACGAGCATCATCTAACGCCACACTAATGGGAGTTTCCTCCATATCATAGATACCAACATTCATTTCTCTTTCTTCTGCAGGAATTAGTTTTAAAAATTGACTCCTAATATTATCAATAAGATAGTCTTGATCTCCTAGTACTAAATAAATGGGTGCTGGTTGTGTTTGGTCAAACGTTTGGCTAAATTCTAAATAATTCATGTTTTGTTCCTTTCAAACCACCAATCTTAGTTTTAACGATTGTGATTCGTTCATCAGTATATTTAAATCTTACCATGCCCATGGTTTGCGTATTAAAATTTTTAATATTTTTGGTACTCAATATTTGCATTATTTCGGGGTTAGGATGTCCGTAATGATTATTTCTTCCCGCTGATATCAATGCATAAGACGGTTTCAAGCTCTCAATAAACTCTAACGCTGAAGCCGTCTTACTACCATGATGACCTATTTTTAAAATATCAGCCTGTAAATTAGGATACTTTTTGATTACCTGACATTCACTATTCCGATCTAGGTCACCGGTAAATAACCAATTTAGACCACCAAATTTGCCCCCTAAAACCAGGGAATCTTCATTCTTTCCTGATCCTACTTTAAAAGGATGATAGATTTGCAGTGGTAATTGTTTGATTTCATGAGCGTCAGTTACTGGTTGAATAATAGTATTAGAAATATTGGTTAGCCGCCGTTGAAAGTTAGGATTAATTTGAACGCCGTCGCCCACGACTACCATCTTAATGTTCATACTTTTTAGATAAGCTGGTAAGTCACCACAGTGGTCCGCATCTTGATGGCTGATACATAAATAGTCAATTGTTTTTATGCCCTGACTTTTTAAATAATTAATAGCTATTCTGTCGGCTTGATACTTACGTTGACGTTGTTGCCAATTTTGTGGACGGCCAAATTGAACCTTACCTCCCGTATCAATCAATGTGACTGAATGATTGTAAGGTTCCCTAATCAAAAAACTATCTCCCTGGCCAACATCAAACATAGCTATTTCACCCTCACGTGGTAAATGTATCTGAAAATAACTAAAACTATAAATAAATATTAGCCCACTAATCATCAAACGACGTCCTAAACGTTTTTTGGTAATGTATAAAAAGAGCACTAAGCCAAACATTATCATGCAACTCAACATACCTGGTTTACCAAAAGTTATCATCCCTGGTAAATTACCAAGGAGATTGATTAAATCATTAAAAATTTGTAGAACTAAATTTATCAAATTTCCCAGCTTTTTAGTAACTGGATAAATTAGCACTCCTAGAATCACCAAAGGAAAAACTATAATACTAAAAATAGGTAATAAAAGCAGATTAGCTAACAAACTTAAAAAATGCCATTCGTAAAAATGATATAAAATAATCGGTAAACTAATAAAATTTAACCCCAGCGTTCGCCGCCAGGCCGGAATTTTATTTAATAATACTAAACCAAACGATAATCCATAGCTTAGTTGACACGCCATTAAAAATAGACTGGCCGGAAATATCATTAAATTAAGTATTAAGCATAAGCTCCAACAATCTAGCCCAGATAGCTGCCGATCATTTAATCGTGCTAACAACCCCAAACTAGCAGCAATTATAGCGCGTAATAAACCTGCTGTTGCTCCAGCAAAAATAAAATAAAGCAATAACCAAATTAACTCTATGAATATTTTAATTTTGGTTGGTAACCAACCTAAACACCAGTCCAATATCCCTAAAAAATAATAAACGTGCATCCCAGAAATACTAAACAAGTGAAGTAATCCCAATTTACTTACTCCAGGGGTTAATTGATAAAAGCTATCATCTCGGTAACCACTAATTAATCCTAAAGCATATACTTTTAAATGCTTAGGTAATTGCTGACAATATTGATTAAATTTTGCTCGATACCAATGAATTCTATCTACTAACGTCATTTGCTTAACTGACTTAATACTGGTTACCGATTTAATCATTAATTGATTAGAAATCTTTTGACAACGATAATATTGCCTTAAATCAAATTGATTAAAATTGGTGGGACGTTCAATAGCGGCAACTTCACCTTGGACTGTCAGTTTTTGCGGTACCTTAATTTGCCGAAAGTGTATTTGTGCACCTTCATTAGGTAATCGATACAAAAATATCATTTTTTGGTTAGTAGCAGCTACGGTCGCAATACCACTTAAAGTATCACCATTAATCTTAACTTCATCTGCTTGAATTCTAATTACCGTATTTATGGATCTATTTACTTGTTTTTGTTGCTGTAAAGTGCAAACAAAATACCAACTAGCAACTGTAAATAACATCATAATAAACAAGCTAAGTACAATTATTCGTCGATTTTTAGTTAATAAAATTCGAATTATCCAAATAGATAAGCATATGGTACCTAACCAAAACGAACCAAAAAATACAATACTTCCTAAAGCAACCATAATTGCTGGAAACACCATCAAATTTTTAATCTAAATCAGTTAAATAGGATTGAAACTTAGCGTTGGTCAAATCTTCGGTCGATACTTTAACCTGATTGACCTCAACTTCCTTTAATTTCAATAATTTTTGAGCATAATCATCATTATGATAATTTCTTAAATAATTAATTTTGGTAATACCAGCTTGCAATAACATCTTAGTACACTGTAAACATGGAAAATCAGTTACATAAATTTCCGCACCATTAGTAGCCTCACCAAATTTAGCACACTGTAAAATGGCATTCATTTCAGCATGAATAGTGCGAACACAATGACCATCAACAATATAACAGCCTTCGTCGATACAATGCACATCACCTGCTACCGAACCATTGTATCCACCTGCAATAATTCGCTTATCTCGAACTAAGACAGCTCCCACTGATAAGCGGGTACAAGTACTTCTGGCGGCTAACAAAATAGCCTGTAACATAAAATATTGATCCCATTGAATTCTGCTATTCATTAGATTTGCTCCTTTTGATTGATTGAATATTATCATAGCGCAATTTAAAAATCATAGCTAGACACAAATGGAGTCCTTTAAATTTTGAAAAGTTTTCTCACCAAAACCCGAAACTTCTTGTAAATCTTCAATTTTCTTAAAATCGCCATGTTCTTGACGATAAGCAATTATTTGATCAGCCTTTTTGTCGCCAATTCCGTTTAGTTCTTGTAACTTAGCTTTATCAGCCGTGTTCAAATTGATTTGTTCACCATTATCGGTGGAGTCACTCTGTTTCTTATTAGTATTAGCCGTATCATTATTAGTAGCATTCTCAATTGACGCCGGTTCTTGCGGTGTCATTCCTTTGTCACTAATATTCCCCTTGATCTCACCTCTAATTGGCACATAAATGACTCCTTGATCCGCTACCCGTTGCGCTAAATTAATTTGCTTTTTATCTGCTGAGTTATTAAATCCTCCAGCCAGATTAATAGCATCTATAAATCGCATATCTGGATTTACTTGATAGACTCCCGGATGCTTAACTGCTCCCTTGACATCTACATATAGTTGACCATTAGCTACATTCACTTTTTTATCAGAACTGGAACTAGTATGGTCTGCTTTGGGCTTTTCAAGCTTAGAACTTAGCGCAATATCCTTGCTACCTTTATTAACAGATTGAGTCTTAAATGAAATACCTAAGGTTCCGATTAAACATATAATTATTACTGCCATGCCTAACAATACCTTATAGAGATTATCCTCAATGAAATTAAATATCCTATTCACCTGCTTACCTCCCTTCTTACTTTTAAATACGCAAAAAAAGACTGATAAATTCAGTCTTTTTGATTTTGTAGATATTTAATTGCCTGATTGAAATCACTAATTGGAACAACTTTCAAATTAGGTGCATATTTCTTAGCCGTTTGCTTGGCTAATTGGTAGTTAGTAATGTGATCTGGTTCATATCTTAAAACTGTTTTGGTAGGTTTGACATAGGGAGCTAAAAAGATGGTTGCTCCACTTTTTTTAGCAGCAATGATTTTTTTATCAATCCCCCCAATTTCGCCAACCTGACCATTATCATTAATAGTCCCCGTTCCGGCAATTTTTTTACCATGACGGATGTCTTGTTTAATCAACTGGCTATAAATTTGCAAAGAAAACATCAATCCACCAGATGGTCCCCCGACATCACCAGGATTAACTTTAATAGAAATTTCAGTTTTAACGGTCATATTATCCGTTAAAGTAATACCAATTCCTGCTCGATGCTTATCAATCTGCATAAGGGGCGCCGTTACTTGATGTCGCTTACCATTTCTAAGATATGTGACTTCAACTTGATCATTCTTTTTTTTACCTTGAATGTACTTTACAAAATTGTCTGACCGTTTAAAAGGATGACCGTCAATTTCAGTCACCACATCGCCCACCTTTAACTTATCCTTAAACTTAGATTGAGGCTGAACTTGGAGAACGTAAATACCATTATCAATCAGTTTAACTTGTTGATGAGCTGCTTTATACGCTGTATAGGTAGCTTGACTAATAGAACTACGCATATAAAAATCTTGGACTTTTTCATATTCTGTCATATTCTGTCCGCTAGTGACTGCTTCAGGATTTTCAATCGTATAGTACGGGAAAAATTTAGCTAGCAAATAAGTAACTGGACGTGCTTGCGTAATACCTACTGACGTTAGCATGAAATAGCCAGAATATTTATCAGGATGATTTTTAATTTTAACAAACTGATTAATAGCCGATGCTTCACCAGGGCCTTCTATATATTTTGGCAATGGCCAAAACAGGACAAAAGCAACTGTTGCCACAGCAACAATTAATAATAGCCATTGCTTGAATTCAGAGCGCTTTTTCATTAATATTACTTATCCCCTATTCCTCACTAAATTTGCTATGTAAGGCCTCAGCAACATTCATAGGCACAAACTTAGAAACATCTCCTCCAACTTTAGCAATTTCTTTAATCATGCTAGAAGAAATAGCCTGTGTTTCACCTGTTGCCGGAATAAGAATGGTATGAACTGCCTCTGCCATTGCATGGTTTAAATTAGCCATCGCCATTTCCATATCTAAATCACTACTGCCACGTACACCACGCACCAAAAAATTCGCCTGTAATTCTTGTGCCGTTTTAATCGTTAATGCATCAGAAGTAATAACTTCAACATTATAATAGTCTTTCAACGCAGTCTTGGCCAATGTTGCTCTTTCGGCTGGGGTAAATAATCCGGACTTATTAGAGTTATAGCTGATAACAACATATAATTTATTAAACAAGTGATGTGATTGTTTAATAATATCAATATGCCCAAGGGTAATTGGATCAAAGCTTCCTGCATACAAACCGTTTTCCATTATTTACCATTTCCCCCTTCCAACCGATAAACCCAAACAACGGTTAAACCATACTCTTTATGCTTTAATTGTTGATAAGAATTTAATTCTGCTGGTAACGAAACCGTATTATCAGTTTCACAAACGACGATTGCATCGTCATTTAATAAATTCAGTTCCAACAACTGGGCCATCGTTTCCATCATTTTTTGTTGCTTATATGGCGGATCTAGAAATACCATATCGAACTTAGCTTGATCTGCAGCTAGTTTCAATAAAACTTTTTCAGCAGAGCCTTTAATTACTGTGAATTGATTTGCAGCATTCACCTTAGCTACATTATCTTTAATAGTTTTAATAGCTTGAAATTGGCGATCTACTAAGGTAGCAGCATCAAAGCCACGTGAAACAGCTTCAATTCCTACTGCTCCTGAACCCGCAAATAAATCTAGAAAATTACCACCATCAAAATATTGACCCAGCATACTGAACAACGATTCCTTAACTTTGTCCGTTGTTGGCCTAGTCTTATCACTTTTAACTGATTCTAATCGTAATCCACCAAATTTACCAGAAATCACTCTCATGGTTGTTCCTCTTCTTCATTTACTATTTCTAAATCATTAACTTCATTTTTAACTTTTAATTGAGCTTGTAATACATTTAATTTAGATTTGACCACTTCTTTGACAAAGTTAAGATTTTCTAACTTAGTAATACTTTCATCCGCTGTGTTTTCATCAACATACATTACTGCATACCGCATTTTTTTGGAAAAATAATAAACTGTGCCATATTGTCGCAAGGTTTTTAATTGTCGCAAGGAATGTAAATAAACAACTAATCCTAATCGTTTAGTTTCTTCCATAGGTTTACTCCTTTATCGCTAGTTTTTGACCAGCTCGTTCTTTTCGTTGTTTGTCACTGATATTCAAAATAATACCAATACATAGTGATAACGTCATCGTACTAGAACCACCATAACTGATAAAAGGAAATGTTACCCCAGTGATAGGCAAAATACCCACAACTCCACCAATATTAAACAACGACTGTACGGTCAAATATGTGGCTACCCCGTAACATACTAGACTCTGATAAGTACTATTACTACGAGTACCCAGTAAAATACATCTGGTTACAATCACCATTAATAAAAATAAAATAAAGATGACCATAATAACTCCTAGTTCCTCACTCACAATTGCCATAATAAAATCTGTATTGGGCTCTGGTAAATATCCCGTTTTTTGAATACTGTTACCCAGGCCGGAGCCAAAGAGGCCACCATTACTAATGGCATAGTATGAATTAACTAGTTGTTGACCAGAACCGGTTGCGTGACCAAATGGATCAACAAAGGCTACAAATCGTTGAATTCGGTAAGAAGATTGTACCCAAGGTAAATGAGATAATGGCTCAACAGCAAATTTCAATACTAGTAAAATTACGGCAATAAATCCACCCAAAATGGTGATTGATTTTTTCCAAGAAATTCCACTAGCTAAGAGCATTACCATCACAATCATAAAATTAATGGCAAATCCCCCAGAATCCGGTTGCAATAAAACTAGCAGGAGCAAAATACCATTTTTAATCAACGTGACTTTCATAGTTGACCACCAATTTTCGGGAATGGCTAGCTCATCTTGACGTTCATCAATAATATTAGCCGTACGAATAATTAAAAAGAACTTTAAAAATTCAGCCGGTTGAATACTAATAGGTCCCAAATGAATCCAGCCTGATGCACCATTAACTGATTGACCAAAAAACAGTAATCCCGTTAAAACAATAAAAAAGCCTACTCCTACAATATTTAAAAATCGTTTATCACGTAATTTTTTTAAATTCAAAAACATCATAAAACCAACAATAAATAAACTAAGTACCACAAAAATCGATTGCCGAATCAAATAACTGGTTGGACTACCACCATTTTGCGTACCAATATTAGCACTAGCAGAATAAACCATAATAATTCCAATAATCGACATCACGAGGTACGGAAATACAATGAAATAATCCAATTTTTTCAAACGTTTCATTTTCCCACTCCAACTTGTGACTTACATAAAAAACAATCTAATTATATCATAGACACTTACTGTGATTTAACCAATAAAAAACGGAGAACTTAATAAAAAGTTCTCCGTTTAATAGTTTATTAACTTATTAGTTCTTTTTACGTTTTTTAGCTTCTTTTTCACGTGTATTCGTGTCAAGAGTCTTCTTACGAAGACGAACAAAGTGAGGAGTTACTTCACACAATTCATCTTCATTAAGGAATTCAAGTGATTCTTCAAGTGTCAAATGAGCTGGAGTTTTAATTTTGGCCATTTCATCTGAACCAGAAGCACGAACGTTAGTAAGGTTTTTACCTTTAGTGATATTAACCGTAATATCGTTTTCACGACTGTTTTCACCAACAATCATTCCTTCGTACACTTCTGTACCTGGATCAATCATCAATGTACCACGACTTTCGATTCCCATCATCGCATAGGTAGTAGCTTTACCAGCATTCATTGAAACTAAGGTACCCTTTTGACGACCAGGGTTCCAGTTTTTAATAACTGGCATGTACTTTTCGTAAGTATGGTTCATAATTCCGTAACCACGAGTAATTGAAAGGAATTCAGTTGAATAACCAATCAAACCACGTGATGGAGCGATAAATGTCAAACGAGTTTGACCGTTACCAACACTTTCCATATTTTGCATTTCTGCCTTACGACGTGACAAAGTATCAATGATTGAACCAGTATATTCATCAGGTGTATCAATTTGAACTGATTCAAATGGTTCACTCTTAACACCATCAATATCACGATAAATAACTTCTGGACGAGAAGCTTGTAATTCATAGCCTTCCCGACGAAGGTTTTCGATCAAGATTGACAAATGTAATTCACCACGACCAGAAACAGTCCAGGCACCTGGATCGTCAGTATCTTCAACTCGAAGAGAAACATCAGTATGAAGTTCATGCTTCAAACGATCTTCTAATTGACGAGATGTAACGAATTTACCATCTTGACCAGCAAATGGTGAAGTATTAGTTGCAAAAGTCATTTGCAAGGTTGGTTCATCAATTCGCAAAATTGGAAGTGGTTCTGGGTGTTGTGGGTCAGTAACCGTTTCCCCAACACTAATTTCTTCCATTCCAGAAACCGCAATTAAATCTCCGGCTTTAGCTGATTCGATATCGAGCTTCTTCAAACCGAAGAATCCCATCAATTTAGTAACTCGGAAGTTCTTCTTAGATCCATCAAGTTTAAGAACAGAAACGCTGTCACCAACTTTGATAGTACCACGGAACACACGACCAATTCCGATACGACCAACGAAATCATTATAATCTAATAAGGCCACTTGGAATTGAAGTGGTTCGTCAGAATTGTCGATTGGAGCAGGAATAGTCTCAACAATAGTATCAAAGATTGGTTTCATAGTATGTTCTTGAGTAGCTAAGTCAGAATCATAGCTTGAAGTGCCATTCATTGCGGATGCGTATACAACTGGGAAGTCCAATTGAGCTTCGTCAGCACCTAATTCGATAAATAGGTCAAGCACTTCATCAACAACTTCTTCTGGACGAGCACCTGGACGGTCAACCTTGTTAATAACAACGATTGGAGTCAAGTGTTGGTCTAAAGCTTTTTTCAAAACGAAACGAGTTTGTGGCATAGTACCTTCAAAGGCATCAACTACCAACAAAACACCGTCGACCATTCGCATGATACGTTCCACTTCACCACCGAAATCGGCATGTCCTGGGGTATCCAAAATGTTAATTTGACGGTCGCCATAACGAACGGCAGTGTTTTTTGACAAGATCGTGATTCCACGTTCTTTTTCAATTGCATTGGTATCCATCGCACGATCTTCAATTTGAACGTGTTCATCAAGGGTATCAGATTGCTTCAATAATTCATTAACTAACGTTGTCTTACCATGATCGACATGGGCGATAATGGCAATGTTTCTAATGTCATCTCTTGTTTTCAAGTTAATTGCTTCCTTCCAGCTATTATAAATTTGGATAGCTTTTCCAATAAAAAAGCTGTGACAGCCGTCACAGCATAACTATTGACTTACTATTGTAAGAATGTCTTTATGCGCACTTTTCGTTGCTATCAACACTATGCCTGATGATAGCATACCTAAGGGTTGTCCGTCAATAGTTGTGAATGACAATCCTATGGTATCTGCTAAAACTTTCCCCGCACCAAAGTCCCAAGGTCTCAAATAAGAAATATATCCAATAAGTTCCCCCGTTAAGACAGCCAGTATATCGATACCGGCACTACCATATATGCGAACACCTAAAGCCTCTTCTCCAATTGTTAACATCTGATGATCGTTACGAATTAATAACGGTCCGCTTAACCCAATTAACCCATCTCTAAGACCAGTATTATCTGGGGCCGAAATAGGATTACCATTTTCTGTAATTCCAATTTGTGGACCGCCTGAAATTAGTTGATTTTTCATAACATCTAAAATGTAACCCAGTACTGGTTGGCCATCATCATAAAGTCCGATCATTACTGCAAAATGTTCATGCTGCTTTACAAAATTCATCGTACCATCAATGGGATCGACTATCCAAACACGACCAGCTGTATCTTTAACACTGTCACCCAATCCCTCCTCACCTAAAATGCGATTATTAGGACCTAGGGATCTAATTTTATTAACTAAAAATTGTTCACTTTGTTTATCAACATTAGTAACTAAGTCTTTACGACTGTTTTTAGTATGCACCGTTAGTTGTGAATTTAATTCATTTAAAATTAATTGGCGATCTTCTTTTAACCATGTTTTAATTTGTTGATCTATTAATATTAATTCAGATTTATCAATCATGTTACATCACTACCCGACTATTTTTAGTTTCCTTGGCTTTTTTAAAAACTTGATAAGTATCATAAGAAGAACTTTTTTTAAACTCCCGTTCTAATTGTTTTTGTTCCATTTTACTTGGAACAATTTGAGTATACTGTCGATATAAATCCATAAATTGTTGTCGATTAACCCCGTCCTTCTTTTCATAAGCTTCTTCAACTGATTGAAAAAAGGTAATAACCGATATAATTTCTGATTGACTCCAAGAATCCATTAAAGGATAAGAATAATTATCACTCATTTGTAACTCCTCATTTTAGTTCCAGTATAATAGAAAAAAGAATTAAAAAAACAAAAAAGACGAATTAATTCGTCTTTTTTTAATGTGGCAATGTAATTTATTAAATATGCGTTGGGAATCCAAGCGCAATATCAGCAGCTTCTTGAATTGGTTCACTGAGCGTTGGGTGTGGATGAATAGTTAAAGCAATATCTTCTACATTCATTCTGCCATTAACTGCCAAACTTAATTCAGCAATCAAATCACTGGCACCAGGTCCCACAACTTCTCCACCAAGAATGGTTTTATCATCTTTAGTATAAATTAGCCGAACAAAACCTTCTGCTTCATCCAATGAAACCGCTCTAGCATTTCCGGCAAATGGGAATTTAGAAGTAGCAACTTCTAATCCTTGTTCCTTAGCTTGAGCTTCAGTCAAACCAACCGTTGCCAACTCTGGATCAGAGAAACAAACAGCAGGAACACCGATGTAATCATTAGCAGTTTTTTCGCCAGCAATTGCCCCAGCAGCAACTTTAGCTTGGAAAAAGGCCTTATGTGCTAACGCTGGCCCGGAAGCAATATCACCAATTGCAAAAATATGTTCTGAAGCAGTTCTTCCTTGTTCATCGGTTTGAACAATTCCCCGATCACTGACTTCCACCTTAGTGTATTCTAATCCAAGATCATCAGTATTAGGTTTTCGGCCAACTGTTACCATACAATAATCAGCGGTGATTTGTTGTTCTTTACCATCTACTTCATAAGTAACAGTGACATCCTTATCAGTTTGTGTTGATGATTTTGCCTTAGCAGAAGTAATAATATCAATGCCCTTTTTCTTCATTTCTTTAAGAACAACTGAAACCATATCTTTATCAAATCCAGCTAAGATAGAATCCGTTCCTTCAATAATTGTGACATGTGCTCCTAAATTAGCATATGCACCAGCTAATTCAGTTCCCACGTAACCACCACCAATGACAACAAACTCTTTAGGGATTTCAGGTAAATTAAGACCACCAGTAGAATCAACAACCCGGCCATCAAACTTAAATCCAGGAATTTCAATTGGGCGTGAACCACTAGCGATAATTAAATTATCAAATTCAATTAATTGACCAGTGTTAGCCGTCATAAATTGTTGTGGTCCCGTAGGCATTACTCGTAATTGAGTGTCACTATCTAAAACGGCTTCACCGTTAATCACTTCAACATTATGCTTTTTAAGCAACATTTGAACACCATTAGTCATTCGATCAACAACTTTATGTTGCTTCCAATCTTGCGTTTTAGCAAAATCAATCGTAGCTGGTTGAGTGGTAATTCCCCATGGTTCACCATGATCAGCTTCTTGTAGGCGATGTCCAGCAGCAATCAAAGCTTTAGATGGGACACAACCAACATTAAGGCAAACTCCACCAACAGTATCTGATTTTTCAATAATGGTTACTTTTTGGCCAAGTTCAGAAGCTCTAATAGCTGCGACATAACCACCAGGACCGGCTCCAATAATTACAGTTTCTTTTTTTTCAGCTTCAACCATTTTAAAATCACCCTTCCATCAATAACATATCTGGATCGTGGAGCAATTGACTCATTAAGTTCAATGCTCGTTGAGCTAGTGCACCATCGATTAAGCGGTGATCATAACTAAGTGATAATTTCAACATGTTACCAACTTTAATTTCGCCGTCTTCATCAACAAATGGCTCTTTAGCAATTTTACCAACACCAAGAATTGCTACTTCTGGTTGATTAATTACTGGTGTAAAGAACCCACCACCAATTGAACCAACATTACTAATAGTAATTGAACCACCACTCATTTGAGCAGCACTTAATTTATTATCGTAAGCGGCCTGACTATTTTCCGTAATTTCCTTTGCAATTGCAAACATGCCTTTAGAATCAGCATTTTTAATATTTGGAACATATAGACCATGATCAGTATCTGTAGCAATACCAATATTATAGTAGTGTTTGTAAACAATCTCTTCAGTACTATCATCAATAGAAGCATTAAATTCAGGATACTTCTTTAGTACTGCGACTAATGCCTTAACAATATAAGGTAAGAAAGTTAAATGAATATCTTGATCAGCAGCAATAGTCTTATATTTCTTTCTATTGGCCATTAAAGCTGTTACTTCAACATCTTGGAAGGAAGTTACATGTGGTGAAACATCCTTTGAAGTCCGCATTGCTTTGGCAATTACTTTGCGAACTGGTGACATTGGTTCTCTAGTCTCTAAGTCCGGTTGAGTAGATGAATATGGCTTAATAGCTTGTCCAGTTGTCTTAGCTTCAGTAGCTACTGGTGCTGAGACAGCCGTGTTACCTGCAGAATTACCATTAAAGTTATCAATATCCGCCTTTAGAACCTGACCATGATTACCGGTAGCAGGAACAACCGAAATATCAATTCCTTTATCTCGAGCATATTGCCGTACTGATGGCATAGCTAAAACTAATTTATTGGGATCTGCAGCTACAGGAATTGAAGAACTATTAGCTGGTGTTTCAGTTGCAGCAGCTGGGGCTTCGGTTTTCTCTGTAGTTGTGTCCGAGTTACTTGAAGTATCTGCAGCCGGTTCGTCATCAGTGTCTGGAGAACCATCATCAATAGTGACCAAAACATCACCAATTTCTGCAGTTTCTCCTTCTTGTTTATTAATTTCTTTAATCGTACCGTTTACTGGTGAAGGTAATTCTGAAACTGATTTATCATTTTGAATTTCAACAATTATGTCGTCTTCTTTAACAGTATCACCGGGTTTTACTAGCCATGAAGCTACTTCACCTTCGGCCATACCTTCTCCAAGTTCTGGGAGCTTAAACTTAAAAGCCATGAGTCCTACTTCCTTTCTACACTGTTTTAGTAGCTAACGATTTCACGCACTTTGGCTTCAATATCATCAGCATTTGGTAACCAGTCATTTTCAGCCATTGCAAATGGATAAACACTATCTGGAGCAGAAACGCGACCAATTGGTGCATCCAATGACATGATTTTATTTTCAGCAATTTCTGAAGCAACAGTAGCTCCGACTCCGGCCATCTTTTGAGCTTCTTGAACGACAACTACTTTATGCGTTTTTTCGATAGAAGCAAAGATTGTATCCGTATCAATTGGCGATAACGAACGTAAATCAATTACTTCTACAGAAATGTTTTCTTTGGCTAATTTATCAGCCACTTTCAATGATTCGTTAACTTCAGCACTATAAGTAACAATTGTTACATCACTACCTTCATGAACCACGTTAGCTTTATCTAGCGGAACAGTATAGTGTCCTTCTGGAATATCATCTTTCATTGAACGATATAATTTCAAGTTTTCCATAAATAGTACGGGATCATTATTTTCAACTGCTGAAATCACTAATCCTTTGGCATCGTATGGATTACTTGGCGTTACTACTCGTAATCCGGGAACCCCGGTAAAGAAGTTTTCCAATGAATCTGAATGCATTTCGGCCGTGTGTGTACCACCACCAAATGGAGTCCGAATAGTAATTGGCATTGAAACAGTCCCACCAAAACGGAAACGATTGCGGGCCATTTGTCCGGCAATAGAATCAACACCTTCAAAAGTAAATCCCATAAATTGAATTTCTGGAATTGGACGCCAACCAGTTAGTGCTAAACCGATGGATAATCCTAAAATTCCTGATTCAGCTAACGGGGTATCAAATACTCGATCTTCACCATACTTATCTTGTAGGCCTTCAGTTGTTCTAAAAACACCACCGTTTTTACCAACGTCTTCCCCAAAAATAAGGGTCTTAGGATCATCTTGTAAAACTTGATTCAAACCGTCTGTAATTGCTTTAATGTACGTCATTTTAGCCATGATTACTTGGACTCCTTTTCTTCAAATTTTTGGATGTCACGAGCTACATTAGGTGTTGGTACTTCAAACGTATTTTTAAGGAAGTCTGAAACTTTTTGTTTAGGAGCGGCTTCAGCTTTCTTCATTGATTCTTTAAAGTCAGCTTTATATTGATCAACTAATTTATCTTCTTTTTCTTGTGACCATAGTCCTTTTTCGGTTAAAACTTTTCTCATTCGGATTAACGGATCCTTGTCAAACCATGGTTGTTCTTCATCTTTAGTACGGTAACGACTAGGATCATCACCAGCAGAACTGTGAGGACCAAATCGGTAAGTTAAGGTTTCAACTAATGTTGGACCGTTACCACTAGCTGAATATTCTCTGGCTGATTTGGCTACTAAGTATGTAGCTAAAATATCCATCCCATCAACTTGAACTGATGGAACTCCCATTGCCACCGCTTTTTGAGCTAGTGTTTCAGCAGCTGTTTGTTTAAAACGTGGGACTGAAATAGCGTAACCATTGTTTTGAACAAAGAATACTGCGGGAGCTTTAAACGCACCTGCAAAGTTGACCCCTTCATAGAAATCACCTTGCGAAGTACCACCGTCACCGGTAAATGTATAAGCTACAGCATCTTCTTCATTATTTTTCTTGATTCCTAAGGCTGCTCCGGCTGCTTCAACGTATTGAGCACCGATAATAATTTGTGGAAACATTGCACGTACACCATCAGCATACATATTGCCGTTTACGTGACCTTTTGACCATAGAAAACCTTGTTCCACGGTCATTCCATGTTGAATCAACTGTGGTAAATCACGATATGCTGGAAAAATAAAGTCTTGTTTCTTCATCGCAGAGGCAATACCCATTTCACTGGCTTCTTCACCTAATGTTGGGGCATAAAATCCTAAACGTCCTTGACGAGAGAAACTCATAGTTTGTTCATGAAGAGTACGTTCCCAAACCATTTTATCCATGAAATTGACGAGTTCTTCGTCACTGAATTGATCAAACAATTGTTGATTGACAATTTCACCCTTATCATTAATAACTTGGATTGGTTTATTGTATGGATCGCTCATCGTTGATTTGATTTTTTCAAAATCAACAACCGAATTACTCTTTGTGGCCATAAAAAACACTTTCCTTTCCTAGTAGCAGAATTCGTGAAAATAACGAATTAATCATTCATTACACCCACAATTTAACATTTTTGCTTTTTCCTTGCAAGCCCTTTCATAAAGGCTGCATAAATGACTGAAAGGTTAATGCCCCTATTCTTTATAAACTTAATTTAGGATTTCAAAGCATAAAACATTGTGAATTTTTTAACGACGATTTTCATTTAAAATTTTCATTTGCTTTTTAAGCTTTTTTAGTTAATTTTTTCCCTTATTTAGGTTAAACTAAAAGTAATTGACTTTTTACTATGGAGGTTTACATCTTGTTTTTAATGAAAGATATTGTTCGTGACGGTGACCCCGTTTTACGTCAACAAGCACAACAAGTTTCTTTTCCGTTATCTGATGAAGATCGAAAGTTAGCTGATGATTTAATGGAATACTTGATTGTCAGTCAAGATCCTGAATTATGTAAAAAATATCAGCTTCGTGCCGGCGTTGGTTTAGCTGCCCCTCAAGTTGGTGTATCTAAAATGATGGCATCTGTTTTAGTACCAGCTGAAAACGAAGATGATAAACCGGTGTTTAAAGACGTTATCATCAATCCAGTAATTGTGTCCAGTTCAGTACAACGCGGCGCACTTACAGAAGGTGAAGGTTGCCTATCAGTTGATAAAGACGTTCCCGGTTACGTTCCTCGAGCTGCCAGAATTACTTTGAAGTATCAAGATGTTGATGGCAATGAACATAAAATTCGGTTAAAAAATTATCCAGCTATTGTTTGCCAACATGAAATTGATCATCTTCACGGATCATTATTTTATGATCACATTAATAAAGAAGATCCATTTCACCGAACTGGTGATGAAATTTTCATTTATTAACCGATTGTGATTTCATTCACTATATCTAATAAAATAAGGGCTAATATCTAATAGATATTAGCCCTTATTTATATATATTTTTTCATTAAATTACTGCTTTGATTGAAATAATTAATATTATAAATTAGTTATTTGTTAATCGATTAAGATCATCAACGTATTCGACAGTGATCTGATTAACCAAATAAGCGACATCAAATAAGATATCTTCATCCATTTGCCATAAATCGGTAATTACAAACGTTTGCGGTCCACGAGAATCTAACTTATGATCTTTGGCATATTGATTCAATCTTTGATTTAATTCCAGTCTAATTTTTTTAAAATCAGGATGTTCACTTTTTAATGGTACCCGGTATTCAAAGGTCATTACCCCTCGACCCCAAACATCCGCATTATAATTAGACATTACTTTGGAATGATCTTCAATGACCTCCATATCCTTAAGAACTGATATCACTGCCTTATCTGTCACCTGTTTGATTGTATTACTGTATTTTCTGGAAGGAACCGTTACCGCAAAATAATGCACCACAAAATACACTATCACTGCTATAACGATTCCAATTATAATTTCAATGAATAGCCCCATCGCAAATCACCTCGGCTTTTATTAGTTCTATTCTATCATGAAGTCTCGTAAAAGATTAGCCAGCTGATTTATATACTTATTTTCCACAATATGGTACAGTATTACTATCAGTTGTGTTTTCACAACCACTCGAACGAACTGAAGCATAAAGAATAATATTTAAGGAGTTTTTTTTATGATTTTTAAAGTTTTATATCAACCTAACCACAAGCAGACCCCTCGTCGGGAAACTACTTTAGCTCTATACATGGAAGCCGATACTGAAGTCGATGTACGGGCTATCTTGGATGATAAAACAGATTTTAACGTCGAATTTATCGAACCACTTCAAGGTGAACATTTAAAATATGAACAAGAATCACCAGATTTTAAACTAACGGAGTTTAACTAAAAATATGAAAAAATTAAACGTCAAGAATAACGAGGCAGCTATTTATGGTGTCGGCGGACTTGGCGAAATTGGAAAAAACACCTATGGAATTCAATTCCAAGATGAGATTATCCTTATTGATGCTGGAATTAAGTTCCCAGAAGATGAGTTACTTGGTGTTGATTATGTCATTCCTGACTATCAATATCTTGTTGACAATAAGGAAAAAATTAAGGCTTTGGTAATCACTCACGGTCACGAAGATCATATTGGTGGAGTTCCTTACCTATTGAAGGCTCTTAATGTCCCAATTTACGCTGGTCCACTTGCTATTGCTCTTATTAAAAACAAATTAGAAGAACATGGCCTTTTAAATACAACTGAACTACATGAAATTCAAGAAGACACTGTCTTGAAATTTAGAAAAACTAAGGTAACTTTCTTTAGAACTACTCATTCAATTCCAGATACTTTGGGAATTGCAGTTCATACTCCAGTTGGAGTGATCGTTGAGACTGGTGACTTTAAGTTTGACTTAACTCCAGTTACCAATCAGCCACCTGATCTTCAAGCGATGGCTAAACTTGGTGCTGAAGGCGTCTTATGCTTAATGTCTGATAGTACCAACGCTGAACGACCAATTTGGTCCAAATCCGAAAAATGGGTTGCCACTTCTATTGAAAGAATTTTTGATAAAGTAGAAGATCGCATTATTTTTGCTACTTTTGCTTCGAATATTTCTCGAATTAAAAGTGCCTGTGATAACGCCTTGGCCCATGGCCGTAAAATTGCCGTCTTTGGTCGCAGTATGGAAGCCGCTATTAACAATGGTTTGGAACTAGGTTACCTAGATATTCCGGGTGAAGCTTTTGTAGATGCTTCCGATTTACAATCATTGCCAGCAAATAAAACTATGATTTTATGTACTGGATCTCAAGGTGAACCAATGGCTGCCCTATCCAGAATTGCCAATGGTACTCATCGCCAAATTGCCATTCAACCTGGCGATACTGTTATTTTCTCAAGTAATCCTATTCCAGGAAATACTACCAGTGTTAACGCCGTTATCAACAAGTTAGAAGAAGCTGGCGCTAATGTTATTCATGGTAAAGTAAATAACATTCATACCTCTGGACACGGTGGTCAAGAAGAACAAAAATTAATGTTACGATTAATGAAGCCTAAATTCTTCATGCCAATTCACGGTGAATATCGTATGTTAAAAATCCATACTGAATTAGCAGCTCAATGTGGCGTTCCATTAGAAAATAGTTTTATTATGCAAAATGGTGATGTCTTAGCCCTTTCGAAGGATTCCGCTCGTTTAGCTGGTCACTTCCAAGCCGGAGATGTATATATTGATGGTAACGGAATTGGTGATATTGGTAATATCGTTCTTCGTGATCGCCAACTTCTTTCTGAAGAAGGAATTGTAATTGTAGTAGCTACTATTAATTTAACTAACGAAGAAATTCAATCAGGTCCAGATATTTTATCTCGTGGCTTTGTTTATATGCGAGAATCTGGTGAACTGCTTGATGAAGGTAGAAGACTAGTATTTAAAACTATTCGTAAGGAAATGCATACTAAAAAACCAACTGAATCGTCAATTAGAAAAGCGATTATTGATGATTTGCAAGAATTTTTATTTGATAAAACCGAACGTCATCCATTAATCTTGCCAATGTTAATCATGAATAATCAACCACAAAAATAATATTTATCATAATTTACAAAAGGCTGAAGGACATTAATGTTCCTCAGCCTTTATATTTTCGGAGGTTTTCTTAATGTCATCAATTAGGTACCATATCATTGTTAATGAAGCTGCTGGTGGTGGCAAGGTAAAGCAAGCTTGGCCAGCCATTCAAAATGAATTAGATCAGCAACAAGTTAACTATGAGTATAGAAAAACCCTTTTCCACAATCATGCTATTCAACTAGCAAAAGATTTTTGTGATCAAATTAAACAAAAAAGTACAATTGCTGATGTCATTTTGGCTATTGGTGGAGATGGTACCCTTCATGAAGCTTTAACTGGTTGTATGGAATTTAGACAATCTAATCCAATAACAGTACCGCTGGCCTATTTACCTATTGGCTCAGGTAATGATTTTGCTAGGGCCGCAAAACTTTCATTAAATTGGAAAATTGCTTTAAATGAAATCCTCCATCAAAGCCATCTCCAAGAAATCTATGTCGCTAAATATTATGATCAAATTAATGATAATAATGGTTATTTTGTTAATAATTTTGGAATTGGATTCGATGCTGCTATTGTAGCCAAAGCTAATCAGTCTTCTTTAAAACAAAATCGGTTTTTAGGACAGTTTAGCTATATTTCTGCTATATTTGGCATTCTGAAACACTTTAAGTCTTTTCCTTTAAACCTTAATATCAACAATCAAAACTATCATTTTAACAAAGCTTTTTTAGTAACCACCTCTAACCACCCTTTTTTCGGCGGTGGTGTTAAAATATTACCCCAAGCGGCGATTACGAAGCCTAATTTGGAATTAATCATCGTAGAAAAACCATCATTTTGGCAATTGATTTTATTCATAAGTATGTTACCGTTAGAAAAACACCTAAATTTAAAATTTGTTCATCACTATAAAAATAAACAAATTAACTTAACCACTAACAGTTTACAATTTGGACAAATAGATGGTGAAGAAACTGGTCATCGTATGTTTGATGTCCAATTTAATGTTGAAACTTATCCGTTTTGGCTAAAATAATTATTCGAGGTACAACTATGTATTCGACCAGATATTTACTTTTTCAGTCAATCACTGCAGTAGCTATTGGCGATGCCCTGGGTGTCCCCTTTCAGTTTAAAACACGGTCATTTTTTAAAAAGAATCCTGTTACTAAAATGTTAGGACACCAATCATTCAATGTACCAGCAGGAACATGGTCTGATGATACATCATTAACCATTGCTGCTTTAACTAGTTTAAGCGCAGGTATTAATTTCTCAGATATGCTTCGCCGCTTTTCACAGTGGTATCTATACGGCGATTACACCCCGTTTGGCCGTTCATTTGATATTGGCCGAACCACTCAAGAAGCTATTTCACGATTTCAAAAAGGAGTCTCTCCATTAGAATGTGGTGGTGCTGAAGAATCAGATAATGGTGCCTTAATGAGAATGGCTCCAATTGCTTTTTATATTATTGGCAACTACGATAACTATCGTTTTAATGATGAAATTGCAGAGCTCGTTCATAACTACTCAGCAATTACTCATCGACATCCGCGGAGTTTAGTAGCTGCTGGTATTTTAACTAATGCCATTGTTAGAGTTATTCAAAATCCCAACAAGTACACCATGCACATTTCAATTAGTGAGGCTTTGAATTACTATAAACAAAAAAAGCCGTTTAGTGATGAAGTTAAATATTTTCAACAACTAACCGACCTCAATTTTTATAAAGAAGATATCAATCAAATCCCTAGTTCTGGCTATGTGGTTGATACCTTAAACTGTGTTTTTTGGTGCTTAATGAATTCCGAACAATACTATCAAGCCGTTAAAAGAGCAGTTAACCTCGGTAATGATGCCGATACCATTGGTTCTATTACTTCTATGATGGCCTCCTTACTATATGCCCCAGTATCATTTCCGACTGATTGGTTAAATGATTTAAAGGGTCGTAATCAAATTAAAAGTGCTGTTTCCTACGCTTTATTATCAAAATACTTTTAAAAAAAGGGTTACCGAATAAATTCGGTAACCCTTTTAATTATTAATCTAATCCTCAGACGCATCCATAGCAGCTAAAATCATATTTAGCTGATCACACTTCCGCGTCAATTCATTCATTTCGCCGCCAAATTGAGGTTGAATTACAACCGTTTCTTTCGTACTAGGAGAACTATTTTCTGCCTCTTTACTTTTCAATTCATCCAGCTTATCACAAGCTGCCACAAATTCCTGTAAAATTTCAGATTTATTACTCATAATTATAAGCCCCTCTAAATAAATGAAGTTTCTCATCTAAAAGATAACACTTCTCATGGTTTTTGTGAATCATTTTCATCAAAGGAAAGTTAATTAATCATCCCGATAAATAACGAAAAGAATTATATCAGATAAATAAATTAAAACCAAGTTAATTATTTGTAAGTCTCATTAATTTTTTCAGCAGTGGGAATTGAAGGCAATGCTCCCATTGATTGTACAGTGATGGATGAAGCTTTTTGAGCATAAATCAATGCATCTTCAATATTACCAAAGTCTTGGTTTAGTTGAGAACTCAAAGCACCAATAAAAGTGTCACCGGCAGCAGTAGTATCCACTGCATCTACTTTAAAGGCTGGTACAAAGCCGTGAGTGCCATTTGCTGAGTAGTAAGCACCTTTATCACCAACAGTGATAATAATGTTCTTAGCTCCCATTTCTGCGAATTTAGCAGCATTAGCATCCATTGAAGCTACATCAGTTACTTCAATACCAGTTAAACTGCCACTTTCAGTTTCATTAGGAACAATTAAATCAGTGTAGTTTAATAATTCTGGAATAATTGTAGCTGCTGGAGCTGGGTTTAAAATAGTTTTAACCCCGTTTTCTTTGGCAATCTTAAATGCTTCCAAAGTTCGTTCTTGGGGAGTTTCAAATTGGGCAATAATAAAATCTGCATTGGCAATCAAGCTGTGAGCTTGTTCGATTACTTCTGAACCAATACTTTGATTAGCGCCACCATACACCATAATACTGTTTTGGCCGTTACCATCTAATAAAATAACTGCTGATCCAGTACCTTGATCTTCAACAACGTTAATATTGTCCGCATTAATATTATTGTTTTTCATGCATTTAATCATCATTTTACCAGAATCATCAGCCCCTACTTGGCCAATAAAACTAGCTTCAGCATTTGAACGGGCAGCTGCGACTGCTTGGTTAGCCCCTTTACCACCGGGAGAACTTGTTTTACTTTGAGCAGTAATAGTTTCTCCTGGCAATGGCATGTTTGCTACGTGTAACGTAGTATCAACATTTAGGCTTCCTAAAATAACGACCTTATTCTTCATTGTGAATTTCCTCTTTAATATAGATATATTTGTTTGCGTAAACGTTAAACTAAAACCTTATACATATGAAGTTTAACAGAGAAAAACAGGTTTCTCAACACTAATTAATCTTTTTTACACTATTTCTCTTTACTAGTCGAATCGGTAATGTAACTCGCTGTAAATCGCTATCACTATTTTCGATTCTATCAATGATTAATCTAGCCGCCGTTTCTCCCATTTCAAAAGCTGGTTGATTCATCGTAGTTAGTGAAGGAATGGTATAAGCAGCTAAATCAATATTATCATAACCAATTAACGAAACATCTTCTGGTACCCTTACATCGTGTTCCGCAAAGCCACGATTCAACCCTACCGCCAATTCATCGTTTAACGCAAAAACAGCCGTTGGTTGAGCAGCTAAAACTTTTTCAGTAATTTGATAACCACCAGCCATACTTAAATCTGTATGTACGATTTGATCATCAGAAAAATCTACTCCTAATTCCTTCATCTTTTCTTTAAAACCAGTAATACGCAGTTCCATGTTTAAAGTCAAGTCCTTAGGGGCCACTAAAATGATTTTGTGGTGCCCATTTTCATGTAAATAATCAGCGACAATTTGTCCTCCCTGTTTATTTTGGACATCTACTAAATCACCTTTAACGGGTGGATTGCGATCAATTAATAAATATGGTAATCCATTTTGCCGTAATAATTTATCAGTTTCATTCACATCTGATACCGCTGAAGCAATAATCATTCCATCAGCTGCACGGCGAATTGCTTCCACCAAGTAACGACTTTCAACTTGTGGACTATTGTTAGAACCAAAAATCAAGGGCGTATAACCTTTAGAAGCACTATAGGAATCAATTCCATGATTGAACTCAGCAAAAAAAGGATTATTAATACTAGGAACAATAACCCCAATCGTCTTTCCAGAACGGCTAATTAAGCTTTGGGCATTAAAATCAGGTACATAACCCATTTCTAGTTGGAGCGCTTTTATTTTAGCAACGGTTTTTTGACTAAAGCGTTGCTCCTTGCCGTTCAAGATTTGTGACACAGTGGTCACTGATACATTGGCTCGTTTAGCCAAATCAGTAATGGTTACTTTCTTTGTCATAAGACTTGCTCCTCAAATGAATTCTATTGCTAATTCATTATACCAAAATAAAAAGTAGCTGTAACATAAATCATGACAACAAGTAAAAGGTAGTACCTAAATTAGGCACTACCTTTTAAAGTATTATTTTACTGATTTACCAACAATTCGTTGAATTTCAGCTAATTCGTCCGCAGTAAAATCAATTTTATCAAGAGCTTTAATATTATCTTCTAGGTGATTTACTTTAGAAGCCCCAGTAACCACACTAGCAACGGTTGGATCATTTAGTAACCAAGAAATTGACATCTGAGCTAAGCTTTGACCACGATTCTGTGCAATCTGGTTAAGTTCATTTAGCTTAGCCACCAAAGTATCCTTACCATTAGCAAAAATACCATCATTGGTTGGATGAATTTTAATATTATCAGGAATTCCCTTCAAGTATTTATCGGTTAATAATCCTTCTGCTAAAGGTCCGTATGAAATAAGCGCATTATTTTCATTTCTCATTTCATCAAGTAAACCATCTTTTTTTACAGATTGATTTAACATATTATACGAAACTTGATTAACTACAAACGGTGTATGCATTTCTTTAAAGTAACGACTAATTTCAGCCGTTTGTGCCGCATCATAATTAGAAATACCAATGTATAAAGCCTTACCTGATTTAACTAAATCATTTAATGCACTAGCAGTTTCTTCTAATCTGGTATTGGGATCAAACCGGTGGCTATAATAAATATCAACATAATCCAAGTTCATTCTTTCCAGACTAATGTCTAGAGCCTGCATTAACGTCTTACGTGATGAAAATTCACCATATGGTCCAGGCCACATATGATAACCTGCTTTAGTGGTGATTACTAGTTCTGAACGATAAGGTTTTAAATCAGCCTTATAGACTTCACCAAACATCCGCTCAGCCGCACCCGACCCAGGACCATAATTATTAGCTAGATCAAAGCTAAAAATACCTTCATCAAATGCTTTTAGTATTACCTCACGGCTAGCAGCATAATTAGCATCATCGCCAAAACTATGCCACATCCCAAATGAAATTCCAGGTAATTGTAATCCGGAGTTTCCAGCTCTACGAATAGTTGCCTTTTCATAACGGTCATCACTTGCTTTATACATAACACGTTGCCTCCACTCTTATTTTATCTTTAGTCACGGCCAAATAATTTACCAACCGACTCACGGTTGTGGATTAATGAAATCGCCTCACCCATCAATGGTCCCACTGACATGATTTCTAAAGCAGCAAATTTTTTACGCTCCGGAATATCGATTGAATCAGTTACAATGGTTTTTTTAACTTCAGCTGCTTGTAATCTTAAAGCAGCATCACCAGAAAAGACTGCGTGAGTAGCCACAGCATATACTTCAGTGGCACCTGCTTCTTTTAATGTTTTGGCAGAGATCTGAATTTTAATGGCAGTATCAATCATATCATCCACTAAAATGGCTCGTTTTCCTTTGACATTACCAATAACTGATTCTGGAATGGTATTAATATCTTCTGGTGAACGATTATCAATAATCGCAATCGGTGCATCTAGACGCTCGGCAAAGCGACGCGCACGAGAAACACTGGCATGATCAGGAGAAACTACTACAACATCATCAGCTTCTTTAAAGCCGCGATCAATAAAGTAACTGGCCAATAAGCTCTCCGCTCTTAAATGATCGACTGGAATATCGAAAAATCCCTGAATTTGATCGGCATGTAAATCAAGAGCGACCACTCTGTCCACACCATCCATTTGAAGGAAGGTCGCAATTAGTTTAGCGGTAATTGGTTCTCGAGAACGAGCCTTTCGATCAGCTCGTGAATAACCATAGTAGGGAATTACTACATTAATTGAGCCAGCACTAGCGCGACGAAGCGCATCAACCATTATTAATAACTGCATTAAATTAGTATTAACGGGATCAGACACGGATTGAATAATATAAACTTCGTCTCCACGAATACTTTCATCCACACTAATTTTAATTTCATCATCACTAAACTGCTGCACGGTTGCTTTTCCGAGTTCAATGCCAACCGCTTTACTAATTTTCTCTGCTAACGGACGGTTTGAATTTAATGCAAATAATTTCAACCGTGATGTTGGTTTTTTATCGACCATTATTTCCTCCATAAAAGTTATTTCTATCAAAATAATACCATAAAACAAATTTAAAAAGCGGAAAAAGCCCACTTCTAAAATAATATTAAAAATCTGTCGGACTAATTCCAGCCATTCCAATCATCGGATCAATTTTTTCTCCTTGAATCAATTGCATAGTTAGAACAGTAGCTGACGACGATTCTACTGAATTGGGTGTCACCGTGGGTATTGTTTTAGTAACTGATTGTGTTGATTCTGCTTTTTCAGTTACCTTTTCAATAGCAACTGTTGAAACTTTTTCTTGGGTTTTATTTGATGACAACGTGTCCTCTAGTCTTAACACTAAAGTAGTTTGTCGATTAACCGATTCACTTTCAACACACATTTGGTAAGCCGCAGGGTCTCCAATTAATATTAAAAAGTCACTAGCTCTAGTCACTGCAGTATATAGTAAATTACGCTTTAACATTTTAGTATAGCCCTTGACTAAAGGTAAAATAACTAATTTAAATTCACTTCCTTGCGCCTTATGAATTGAGGTACAGTAAGCTAAAGTAAATTGATTCCAATTGCTACGATCATAAGTCACTTCGGTACTATCAAAAGCCACCACCACTTTATTAGCGGTAGTCGCCCCCTTGGGTTTTTCAATCGTAATAATTTCACCAATATCACCATTAAACACGTTTTCTTCTGGACTATTAATTAGTTGCAACACTTTATCTCCCACTCGATATTGTTGTTGCTTAATTGTAACCGTGTTTTGCGCATCTATCACCAGATTACTGGTATTTTGAATAACTTCATTTAGTTGATTAATGCCGGCCCGACCACGATACATAGGGGCCAGTACTTGCATATCCATTAAATCAAATTTTTGATTAGAGCGTTCCACTACCTGTTTGACCACCGAAGCCACTTGATTTTCATTACACTGAATAAAAGAACGATCGGCTTGATTGGTTAAAAAATCAGCTGGTAAATGTCCTTCATGAATAGCATGAGCTAGTTGTGTAATGGAAGAACCGGCTTCTTGTCGATAAATTTGACTTAATTCGATTTTAGGTAAACACTGCGATTGAATTAAATCATGAAATACCTGTCCAGGTCCCACAGATGGCAGCTGATCTTGATCACCTACCAAAATTAACTGCGTATGATTGGGTAAAGCTCGCAATAGTGTCTTAAATAAGTCAGTATCCACCATGGACATTTCATCAATAATTAACAATTGACCTTCAATATCCTTAACCCCTTCAAAATCAGCGGACTCAGAACCATTCAGCCCTAATAATCTGTGAATAGTGCTGGCAGGTAATCCCGTGGATTCACTCATATGTTTTGCTGCTCGACCCGTTGGAGCGGCTAACACAATCGGAAACGGTTTATCTTTATATGAATTAACGTCTAGAGAATAATCATTTAATTTAGCAAAGGTATGCACGATACCATTAATAATCGTGGTTTTACCCGTTCCCGGTCCACCCGTTAAAATGAAAACAGATGATTGTAACGCCTGAGTAATCGCCTTTTCTTGGGATTCATCATATAAAATATCGGCCTGTTTTTCTACCACTCTCATTTTTTTAGCAATAGCTTTATCTGAATATTTACTGTCATCATCTGCTTGGTTTTTAAGCAACCGATTTAAATGTTCAGCAATTTGGCGTTCAGCCCAGTAAAGCCGTGATAAATAAATTCGATCATCATCTCCCACTACCCGTTTAGAACGGGCTAGTTCGATTAATGCGGCAGCTAATTGATCCCCATTTACCACCCCGGGACGACTTTCGTTTAACACGTTAGTGGTTTCTAACAGTAACGGTCCTGAAGTAGTGTAAGTATCCCCATTTTTTTGACTAATTTGAGTTAAAGCAAATAATAATGCAGCTTCAATTCGCTGGCTGGCATCAACGTCTATTCCCAGTTCAGCTGCGATAGCATCCGCCTTTTTAAAACTAATGCCATCAATGTCTTCAATTAATTGATAGGGATTTTCTTGAATTATTTTAAGAGCATCTTCACGATATTTTTGATAAATTTTATCAGCTAATTGACTACTAAAGCCATAGCTATTCAATCCAATGATGATTTGATCAACATTACTACCCGTATCTATGTTATCGACAATAACATTTTGTAATTTTTTAGAGATTCCCAATCCTTCTAAAATTTGAGGATTTTGACTAATTTGGGCTAATGCATCTGCACCTAAAGCATTGGCAATTTTAGTGGCCGTTTTTTCTCCAATGCCGGGAAATTCATCGCTAGATAGATATTTAACAATGCCATTTTCAGTATTGACCATCAGACGCGAATAATTACTGGCTTGAAATTGAGTCCCATAGCGAGGATGAGTCACTATCTTACCTATAAAATGATAACTACCATCTTCAGTTAAGTTACCAAAGTTGCCGGTTACCACAATTTCGTCTTCATCCCAATTTAAGCTAGTTTCACTAACCTTAATTAAAACCACTTTATAAAAACTATCATTACCTTCAAAAAAGATGGCTTCAACGCGGCCGTCAACAAATTGTTCTGATTGCCGTTCTTCTGGTTCTGGATTAAATAAATTCATTGATTGGGCCATATTGAAGACCTCCTATCTTATTGTTTATTTTGTTTAACAAACTGTTCTATGTCCTTAAGCTTGTCAGCACTTTTTGCATAGTAATCTGGATCAAATTGCTTGGCTGTAACGAAATAATCTGAATATGGTTCCCCATTAATCATAGCTACCAAGCCTCGATTAAAATTAGCGGGACCATTATGATCATCATCCGCTAATACTTTGTCATAAAATTCACCAGCTTTAACAAATTCTCCCAAAGCTAATAAGTTATCACCAATCATCAAGTTAACTTGTGGATCATGCTTAACTTTACCTTGTGCTGATAACGCAAACGCCATGGAACGCTTATTGTCGCCTTTTGCCAAATAGCTTTGAGCCAACATAATATAAGCGTCACCTTGCAGTTGTTTGCTTTGAATTTTTGTAAACCAGTTAATCGCCTTATCAAACTCTTCAGCAGTGTAATAGACATTACCTAGTCCATAGGTCAACAAATCTCTGGCAGTTTCATTGCTATCGAATAAGCCTAAAGCCTTCATGAGTAATTCTTCTGCTTGCTCAAGGTCTTGGCCTTCCACTAAAACAGCGGCTAAATCATAATAATTTTGATATTGATCAGGATTTTGATCGATCTTAGTGATTAATTCATGCACTGTTTGTTTCATTTCCGCTTCTTGTTGTTGTCGTGTTGATTCTGAGTTAGCATTATTTTCTGTCATTTTATATCACCTAAATTGTGTCCGAATCAGTTAATTGGCGTTTCAAGTAACTAACATCGTTCCATTTTAATAATTTATATGAATTACCATCATCAGTTTCCAAGATGGTGGTGCTAGTATTAGCTAAGCCACCCCGTTTACGTAAATCAGCAATGGGAATTCCTAATAGAGCATTAATTTCTGCATTCAAAGCTGCTCCATGACTAACAATTAACACATTAGCATCTGCAGACGAACGATTCACAATTGTTTGAATTCCAGGAGTCATTCGCTGAATTAGTTCGGGGAAACTTTCACCATTAAGTTGCTGATGCGGATCATAGCGTTCCGGATGATTTCGAAATGCGTCAAATTCTAGCGGAAATTCTTTTTGCACATCAGCAAACTTCATGCCTTCCATCTTACCAAGATTAAATTCCTCTAATCTACTCATTAATGTTAACGGTACTTCGTAAGGTAGCTGTTTAATTAAAGTTGTAGCTGTAACACGGGCCCGTTTGATGGGACTGGAATACACATGTTCAAACTTCACATTTTGAAGTGCAGAAGCCAGATCATTAATTTCTGTAAAACTACTAGTTAAAAGTGGTGAATCACCACCAGCTCCTTGATATCGTCCTTCCAAGTTCCACTCGGTTTTTCCATGTCGAACAAAATAAAGTTTCACCATGTGTCTTCCCTCCTTATTCCTCTATATATTATGACAGGTTCATGGACCAAATTCAAAACAATCTCCAAATAAAAAAGACCGACATAAAGCCGGTCTTTTGAAACAATTTATACGTATTGAAGCACTTTATCTTGCTTGTAAGCCGCATCAATAATTGCGGAGCCCAAGCATTCTTTACCATCATAAAAGACAACGGCTTGACCAGGAGTGATTGCTCGAACGGGTTCATCAAAAATAACTCGAACCGACTTACCATCATCACTTAACTTAACGGTCACACCACTATCAACTTGACGATAGCGGAACTTAGCGGTGCAGTGGAATTCTTGACCACGATCTAGATTATTTACCCAATAAATATCTGAAGCATCTAAATAATCGGCATACAAGAGATCATTTTCATATCCCTTACCAACATACAAGATGTTTTGTTTCAAATCTTTACCGATAACAAACCAGGGTTGGTTATCAACGCCATCGCCACCAATTCCAAGTCCACGACGTTGACCAATGGTGTAATACATCAAGCCAGCATGCTGACCTTTCACTTCACCATCAACCGTCATCATCTTACCAGGTGTAGCTGGTAAATAATGTCCCAAGAATTCTTTAAAGTTCTTTTCGCCGATAAAACAAATTCCCACAGAATCTTTCTTTTCAGCGGTAGCTAATCCGGCTTTTTTGGCGATTTGCCGTACTTCTGGCTTAGTCATGTTACCAATAGGAAACATAACGCGGTCTAGTTGATCAGCAGATAGTTGGCTTAAGAAATAAGTCTGATCCTTATTCAAATCAACGGAACGAAGTAAATGGTTATGACCATTCTCATCACGAGTTAATTGAGCATAATGACCAGTGGCAATGTAATCTGCCCCCAAATCAAGTGCATAGTCTAAAAAGGCCTTGAACTTAATTTCCTTGTTACAAATTACATCTGGGTCTGGTGTTCTTCCTTTCTTATACTCATCCAAGAAATAAGTAAAGACTCGGTCCCAGTACTCTTTTTCGAAGTTAACAGAATAATATGGAATCCCGATTTGAGCGGCTACCTTAGCAACATCTTTATAATCTTCAGTTGCGGTACAAACACCATTTTCATCAGTGTCATCCCAGTTTTTCATGAAAACTCCAACAACATCATAGCCTTGCTGCTTAAGTTGGTACGCTACCACGGAAGAATCAACCCCGCCGCTCATACCAACAACAACTCGCGTTTGACTGTTGTCTTGCATAAAATCACCATCATTTCAATTAGATTCTGGATAAATCTACGAGTGAAGGTCGCAATTTCCAGTAATGACTATGATACAACAATTTACTCAAAAACGCCAATAGTCATTATTACGATTTAGTCGTTATCTAAACGAGCCAAAATCTCTCTACTAACTAAATTATCCATAATAAAATTATATTGTGTTACACTATCTTCTTTTTTGGGATTATTAAAGATATTAATAGCTTGCAAGCCATTAGCAGTTGTCACCGCCATTTTAAATTCAGTCATGTCTTTAGAGATAGTAATTTTTAGCAAATCACCCTTGGAATAAGGTGAAGTGGGGTCTAAGCTACGTTCGTAATAAAAATTACCGGGCTTAGTGGTTTGAAATCCCACATCTTTTAGTGAATAACGTTTAATTTGTGGGTTAATGCCATAAGTATGTTGGTCACCCTTTAAAGTTACTTCTTTGCTAAATGCCATGATTACTTCTCCTCTTTTTGTTTTAGTCGACTAACGGTCTTTACGATTACATCGATTAATTGATTAACCTCAGCTTCAGTATTGTAACGACCAAAGCTAATTCGGATGGATTCACTAATTCTAGGACTACCTTCACCATACATTGCCGTTAATACGTGTGATGGTTCAATACTACCAGCTGTACATGCTGAACCACCAGACACAGCAATTCCCGCTAAATCTAAGTTAGTTTGCATGACATAGGTAGAAATTCCCTTCAACCAGATATTTAATACATGATTTAAGTTATCAGGACAAATTTCACCGTTGATAGCAAAATCAATATTATTTTCTTTTAGTCGATTCACTATTTGTTGTTTAAAGCCATAATACTTGGTTTGACGAGCTTGTTTTTCAGTAGCAGAAACATCTTTTACTGCTTGAGCGAAACCAGCAATACCGGGAACATTTTCAGTTCCAGCACGTCTTTTTTCCTCTTGTTCGCCACCCTTAATAAAGCTAGGGAAATTAACACCAGTTCGTTTATACAAAAAGCCCATCATTTTAGGTCCATTCAACTTATGCGCTGAAGTGGATAACATATCAATATGATCTCGTTTAACATCAATATCTAATAAGCCATATGCTTGAACTGCATCGGTATGAAACCAAGCTTGATGATCCTTTAAGATTTCACCAATTTCATGAATGGGCATTACTGAACCAACTTCATTATTACCACTCATGATGGTTACCAAGATGGTATCTGGACGCAATGCTGCTTTAAAATCAGCCAATTTAATATTACCATTTTCATCTACCGGTAAATAAGTCACTTCAAAGCCCTCATTTTCCTCAAGATATTTTAATGGTTGCAAGATGGCCTGATGTTCAATCGCAGTTGTGATAATGTGTTTACCTAATTTTTTTCTAGCAATTGCCGTTTGCATGATGGCCGTATTATCACCTTCAGTGCCCCCACTGGTAAAGACAATTTCGTCGGGATCAGCATTAATACTCTTAGCAATTATCGTCCGTGAATCTTCTAGTAACGTGTGTGATTCGCGTCCTAATGCATATAAAGTGGATGCATTACCATAGACATTTTTAAACTTATCCAGCATCACTTCATAAACTGAGTCAGAAACTCTCGTGGTAGCTGCATTATCAAAATAGATCTCGTTCAACCTAATTCACTCCAATATTAGTTTGCCTGAAAGAAATTCAATAACATTGCTGCAGATTTTTTACCAGCAGCAATAATAAAATCATCAAAATTATTGTTAGCATCTTCATCGCCAACATCTGACATCGCCCGAATGACTACGTATGGTACATCAAAATCATAGGCTACTTGGCCAATAGCGGCTCCTTCCATTTCAACGCATAAAGCATCTGGAAAATTAGTTTTAATGGTTGCAATTACATCAGAACTAGCCACAAATTGGTCACCTGACACGATCAAACCAGAATGGGTTTCTAACTTAGCTGCCTCAGCTGCTTTGGTAATGGCTTCTTCTAAACTACGAGCAGCGGGAAAACGAGCGGGACAGTTAGGTAATTGTCCAATTTCATAGCCAGCGGCTGTAACGTCAACATCATGATATGCCGTTTCAGTAGAAATAACGACATCCCCAATTTCTAAATCTGTTCCAATTCCACCAGCCGAACCAGTATTAATTAGGTAATCAACAGCAAAGGTAGTAATTAATAATGCTGCGGTAATTCCTGCTTGTACTTTACCAATTCCTGATTTAACTAACACCACATCGCTGCCTTCGATTTGACCTTCAAAAAATTCTATTGCACCAATTTTATGGGTAGTTTCATTTTGTAAGTTATCTTTTAAGATTGCGATTTCTTCGTCCATCGCACAAATAATTCCGTATTTCATTTGAAATCTCCTTAATTAACAAAAAACAAGACTAAATAAACAATTACGATTAATATAATCAACGCTAAAATAGTCCAATTAAGTTTTTTTCTAGTTTGTTGCCACTTTTCCGTCTGCGGATTAGCAGACTGGCGACTTGCTGTTGGTTGTTCATCCTGATCGGATTGAGAGCGTCTAGTCTGATGAGTTTTAGCATAGTCTCGTTCAACTTGGACACGCTTTTTATCCCGTTCCTGAAATTCTTTATCAGCCTGTTGCTGTTGCTTACGATACTCTTCACGAGTTAATGTTTGCTTTTCATCTTCGTTTTCAGGCACAGCTTTTCACCTACTTTGTTTTAAGTTGCCAGTACCAAATGGCCATAATCGTCTTTGCATCTTCGATTTCGCCACTTTTAACCATGGCCATCGCTTCTGGTAAAGTTTTGGCTTGAATTTCTAAAAACTCTCCTTGATCTCGTGGTAATTCACTGGAAACAGGAGTTAATCCAGTAGCTAAATATAATTCCATATATTCATCAGTAAAACCAACAGAAGAATAAAATCCAGTAATTCGTTCCACTTGTTCAGCACGATACCTGGTTTCTTCATTTAGTTCTCGCACCACTGCATCTTTAAAATTAGCATCCCGGCGATCTAATTTACCAGCTGGTATTTCAATCGTAGTCGCCTTAATCGGTGCTCGCCATTGTTTTTCTAAGATAATTTTGTTATCAGTAGTGATTGCTAAAATACCAACTGCATTAGCATGATGAACAATTTCTCGGTGAGCAGTGTCTTTATCAGGTAATTCTACTAATTGCCGCTCTACGTCAATAATTGCACCATTATAGATTGGCTCTGATTTTAATACTTTTTCTTCAAACTCCATTTTTTCACATCCAAATCAACTAGATAGACCTATTTTACCGGTCTTGTCCTCGCTTTGCAATTTTGCTTGTTAATCCACAAACTCTACTTTAGCTGCCTGTGGTCCTTTTTGCCCAGTTACAACCACGTACTGTACTACTTGTCCGGGAACAATATCACCACTGGAGACAACTGCCGTTTTAAAAAAGAATAGGTCGTCTCCACTAGTTTGTTCAATAAACCCAAACGCATTTTTATCACTATAAGACTTAATTTGTCCCTTTAACATAAATATTTTCTCCTATCGAAATAACTCCCATGGAGTCCCATGAGAGTTATTAATTACTATTATTTTTCTTCGAAACCTTCAGTAGCTGTTTCTGGGAAATTAGTTCGTACAATTTGGGCACATGATGCACAGAAAGTTGGATAATCTGAATCACTGCCTACATCTTCACGAATTAAACGACAACGTTCACAAGTATCACCAGTAGCGTGAGTTACTTTAATGGCCAATTCATCACCAAATGATTCTGCTTCACTAGCACTGGCAATATCTTCAATACTTAAAGCTGATACCATTAATACTGTAGGTAAATCAGCGTGGAGACTAGCCAACATATCTCTAGTTTTTTCATCAGCATATAAAGTTAATGCTGCTTCTGAAGATTTACCAATAATCTTATTATCACGAGCAGTTTCCATAGCCTTTAAAACATCACTTCTAAGGTCTAAGAATTCTTGCCATTTGCTCAAAATCATTGCTTCATCAGTAAAATGAGCCACCGTTGGCATTTCAGTTAACTGAACAAATTCTTCGGGTTCATTTAAGAAGCTCCAAATTTCTTCCGTAGTGTGTGGCAAAATTGGTGTCATTAATTTAGTCAACCCGACCACCATTTCATACATAACTGTTTGCATAGAACGACGTTTATGCCCATCTTCGGCGTCAATATAAACAACATCCTTAGCAAAATCCAAATAAAAGGCTGACAAGTCATTAGTAATAAAGCTAATGAGTCGCTTGTTAAGTTCCAAGAAGTTGTATTGATTATAAAGTGTTAAGGCTTCTTCTAGGAATTGATTCCAACGAACTAGCATATATTGATCAACTGCTTCTAATTGATCAAAGGTTAATGCATTGTCCTTAGGTTCAAAATCACTAGTATTAGCAAGTAAGTAACGCATTGTGTTTCGAATCTTCTTATACATATCTGAAACTTTAGTAAAGCTTTCCATTGAAACCCGCACATCAGCAGATGTATCAACAGAAGTAACCCAAAGTCGGACAATTTCTGCTCCCATTTGTTTGATAACATCTTCTGGGGCAATGGTATTACCAAGAGACTTACTCATCTTATGACCTTTACCATCTAAGGTAAATCCTTGAGAAATAACTTCCTTGTATGGGGCATGACCAGAAACGGCCACACTAGTAATTAAACTAGAGTTAAACCAACCACGATATTGATCAGATCCTTCTAATTCCAAATCGGCTGGATAAGTTAAGTAGTCTCGTTGAGCTAATACTCCTTGATGTGAAGTACCAGAATCAAACCAAACATCCATAATGTCATTTTCTTTAGTAAATTCACCATTAGGAGAATGTTCACTAGTAAAGCCATCTGGCAGTAATTCCTTAGCCGTTTTTTCAAACCAAATATCTGAACCGTGTTCGGCAAACAATTGAGCGACATGTTCAATGGTTTCTGGTGTGATGATTGGCGTGCCATCTTCTGCGTAGAAAATTGGCAATGGTACTCCCCAAACTCGTTGACGAGAAATAACCCAGTCACCACGATCTTTAATCATATTAGAAAGACGATGATTCCCCCATTCTGGATGGAACTTAACATCTTTTAATGATTCCAAAATTGGTTCTTTAATTTTATCAACTGAAGCAAACCATTGTGGCGTTGCCCGGAAAATAATTGGTTTTTTAGTCCGCCAATCAAATGGGTAGCTGTGTTCATAAGGCATGTAATCTAGTAAAGCTCCTGAAGCTTTTAACTTATCTAGCGCTACTTGATTAGCGTCTTCATAAAAGACTCCCGCAAAGTCAGGACCAGCTTCTTCAGTTAAATAACCGCGCTCATCAACTGGTGCAAAAATTGGCAAGTTGTATTTACGACCAATATTATAATCATCTTCACCAAAACCAGGTGCAGTATGAACCAAACCAGTTCCGGCATCCAAAGTAACGTAATTAGCTAACATTGTAACTAATTTACGAGATTCATCAAATGGATGTTGGGCAATCACGTTTTCAAGTTCACGACCACGCACTTCTTTAACCGTCTTAAAATCAGTCCAACCAAAACGTTCAGCATCTTTATTTAATAATTCAGTAGCAATGACAAACTGACGTTCATCGCCGGCTACTTGAACAACCGAATAATTATATTGTGGGTTAACCGCAATACCCTCTGAACCAGGAATGGTCCATGGAGTTGTTGTCCAAACCACCATGTAGGTATTATCGTTATCCAATATACCCTTACCATCAATCACTTTTTCACCATAAAAGGCAGATGGTGACGTAACATCATGATATTCTACTTCGGCTTCAGCCAAAGCAGATTCAGATGACCATGACCAATAAATTGGTTTTTGTCCGCGATAAATTAAGCCTTGATCCGCCATAGCACCAAAAGCTCTAATTTGAGCAGCTTCAAAATCATGGTTCAAGGTCAAATATGGATTATCCCATTCAGCTGCAATTCCTAACCGCATAAATTCTTTCTTCTGCTTATCAACTTGTTCTAGGGCATAGTCATGACATAACTTTCGAAATTCATTAGTTGACATTTCTTTTCGGTTATAACCAGCCTTAGTTAATTGTTGTTCAATTGGTAAGCCATGAGTATCCCATCCAGGTACAAATGGTGATCTAAATCCAGACATTGACTTAAAGCGCACAATGATATCTTTAGAAATCTTATTCATTGCATGCCCCATATGAATATCACCATTAGCGTATGGAGGGCCATCATGTAAAACAAATGATGGTTTACCTTCATTTAATTTTTGTCGTTGTTCATACAACTTATTTTCGCGCCAAATCTGTTCACGTTCGCCTTCTTTGACCGGCAAATTACCGCGCATTTTAAACTTAGTTTTACCTAAATTTAACGTGTCTTTTACTCGCATATTAACATCCTTTCTAATAAAAAAAGGCCCCGTCACAAGGGACGAAGTCTTCGTGGTACCACCCAATTTTAGAATTTAGAAATTCTCTCGTTAAATAGATTTATACTGAGCTGATAGCAATTTAATCGTTAACTACTAGTCTTTCACCATCACTAGCTCGCTTAAGTCATAATTAAACTGTTGTTGTTCTCAAAATCTGTATATTATTTTTGTTCATCATCTGGATAAATAATAACCGTTTCAGCATTATTATTTACCGCTGGAGTGTCTTCAACTAAATCAGCAGCTGAAGCATCACTTTCGTCTGATTTTACGCCACCATCTTTTTGGTTGTCAAGAGAAGATACTACGTTTTCGATTTCTTCATAGTCAGCAGTTGGTGCTTCATCTAGAAGTTTATCCCATTCAGATGCTTTAATAACTTCTAACTGACTTTCCAACATAACTTGAAGTCTTTGCCGAAAAACACGCGTATTTTTCTTCAAGTCATCAGTTTCAACAGCTAATTTTTTAGCCTTCTTTGATGTTTCTTGAACAATACGGTTAGCCTTTTCGTTAGCAGCATTCACAATATCAGAAGCTTGTTTTTGCGCCTCTTTATTAGTAATTTCGGCTTCTTTTTTAGAATTAGATTTAACCTTATCAGCTGCTTCTTGAGCAACGATAATTGATTGGTTGAGTGAATCTTTCAAATCATTAAAATACTTTAATTTGTCTTCTGATTCATTTAACTTACTGTTTAAATCTTTATTTTCTTGTAAAACGATTTGATAGTCCTTAATAATTTGGTCTAAAAAATCATTAACTTCATCCACGCTATATCCGCGCATTTTTTGCGAAAATTCTTTATTGTGAATGTCTTGTGGACTTAATACCATTTCTAATCCTCCTATTTATTGGGCTTTATTAGTTTTAATTCTAATCTAATTTTATCTTTTTTGGTAACCCCATTGATTGCGGTAATTATAGAGCGACCAAACCCACGAACCGAAATCACGTCATGAATCGCCAGCTCATAATCAGGATGCGTATTTTCAGTCCAGTTTACCTTCACCATACCGCCATCAACTAATTCTTTCGCATGATGACGAGAGATATGAAAGCTTTCAGAAATCACGGCATCTAATCGGAGTGACGCCACTGTAGTGTTAGTCGTTTCAAACTCTTCTCGAGGCTCTAATAATTGGTCTGGGTTCAATTCTTTTAATCGAACCTTCGTGCGACCAATATGATCAATTTGAGTTTTGATATAATCGGCCATTTCTTGCTTAACGATGAATTCCCAATTAGAACCATCGGTAATAATATCGCCAATGACATCTCGATCGATACCACTACCCATCAAAGTTCCTAAAATTTGACCATGCGTTAGAGTGGCAAATTTTTGGGGATAATCAATCAAAAAAGCGGTAAGTAAAAAGTCAGATGGAACCGGTTCATAATAATCAGGATAAATTAAGACCCGTTTCATCTCACTATCAGAATTACCGCCATTCATTTCCAGTTGAACGGAATCATACCGATTGGCAATCGTGGTAACGATATATTGTTGCCGCGGATTTAAAAAATTAGTCAACATCGGACGATATTCATTTTCCACTCGCCCCACTAAGTCGTCAATACTTTCTAAAAATGAAAGTTCATCATGGCGATAGTGTTGTTCAATATTTTCATTCAATCTTAGCCATCAGCCTTTCTTGTTTTACAAATGATTGTTGATCAAAATGCCTAAAAAGATGATTCCACGTTGAACAAACGTCAACACAATTAAGGCAACAATCGGTGCAAAACTAACCATACCAACTCGAGCAAAATCAAATAATTGTTCAAACGGTTCGACAATGCGACCTAAAAGTCTTCCCAGTGTCGATTGATAGGCTCCGGGTAGCCAGCTTAAAAGCGCATAAATCACAATGGCGAACATATAAACATCAATGGCTTTTGTTGCCAGCCACACGATAAAATTTACCATCTCGATCAATTAAGTTCCCCCTAGTCTAGTTGATCCAACTTCGTATTATCAGTTACTCGTACTTGTTTGGGAGTACATAAAAACAGATCTTGACCAATTCTATCAATATTGCCAGAAATAGCAAAAAGGGTTCCATTTAAAAAATCAATCATTCGTTTGCTGGTTTCCGTATCTAATTGACTAAAACGAACAATCACAGTTTCATTGTCCATTAGCAATTTGGCAATTTGATTAACATCATTATAAACGGATGGTTCAATTACCGAAATACCAACATTAGATGTTTGTTTTCTTGTCATAGAGACGACCTTTTTATCATTAACTGGTTGAGTTACGGTTTCATCATTATCATTAATTCCAAAAAAATTATTCAAATTAAATTTTTGTGGCATTTTAATTCCTAGACCTCTCGATTTAACTTAAGTATTTTTAGTTTTTAATGACGACGGAACTTAAAGAAAGGTGGTTCATCATCAGGTTCAGCTGAGTTACTATTACTATCATTATTGCTTTGATCATTACTATCAGTTTGGAATGGATCAAAATCTTGTTTTTCCACATCATTAAATTGATCATTATCATTAACCGCATTGCGATTGCTATTATCGTTTCTGATATCCCAATCACCTAATGGATCACTATTATTAGTATTAAAGTTATTACCACGATTTAAATTATGATCATTATTAGTAGGTTGAGTTTGAGAACTACGAGTATTGCCACGACCGGCGCGACGGCTTACTCGACTACTACGTTTACCTTCATCAAGATCAATTCCCGTAGCAATAACAGTAACTCGAACTTCATCACCTAAAGATTCATCAATAGAAGTACCAAAGATAATATTAACTTCACTGGTAGCAGCTTGAGCCACAATATCAGAAGCATCTTGAGCTTCAAATAATGACAAGTCTGGACCACCGGTAATATTTAATAACACTTGTTTAGCACCATCAATTGAAACTTCCAATAATGGTGATGAAATAGCCTTTTTAGTAGCTTCGGCAGTTCTATTTTCACCATTAGCAGTACCAACTCCCATTAGAGCTGAACCTTGATTTTCCATGGTAGTTTTAACATCAGCAAAATCCAAGTTAACATACCCAGGACTAGTAATAAGATCTGAAATACCTTGAACACCTTGTCGTAAAACATTATCGGCTTCTTTAAAGGCTTCCATCATTGGTGTCTTCTTATCAACCATTTCTAATAAACGATTATTAGCAATTACGATTAAAGTATCAACGTTTTCTTTAAGTTGGGCTACACCCTCATCAGCAAACTTAGAACGCTTAGGTCCTTCAAAGCTAAATGGACGAGTAACAACACCAACAGTTAAAGCGCCTTGTTGTTTGGCAATCTTAGCGACAACTGGTGCAGCACCATTACCGGTACCACCACCCATTCCGGCAGTAACAAAGACCATGTCAGCACCTGAAAGGGCTTCTGAAATGGCTTCTTCACTTTCTTCAGCGGCCTTTTCACCAATTTCAGGATTAGAACCAGCACCCAATCCTCGGGTTAATTTAGGTCCTAATTGAATTCTAGTTTCAGCTTTTGATGTTTCCAAGGCTTGAACGTCGGTATTAGCAACGATAAATTCGACACCTTTAACATCTTCGTTAATCATTTGGTTAACGGCGTTACTACCACCACCACCAACACCAAATACTTTAATTTTTGCCCCGTTATTTTGGGCAGAATCTAATGAGTATTGCATAAATTTTTTACCTCCATTACGTGAGTTTATTCGAAGAAATCACTGAAGAATTTCCGAATTCCCTCACCACGTTTTTTATTGTCTTTTTGTCGTTTTTGTTTTCCTGTTTGCTTACCATCACTTGAATCATTAGAACTGTTGGTTACTTGACTGTGGGCTTTTCGTACCTGAGTCATTGATGCATCTACCGCAGAACGGGATAACATATCGACTTCACTCATATCGGAGTAATAGGCTACAAGTGATAAACCAGCTGAAAACGATGGATGGCGCAATCCCATTTGATCTGGAATATACAACCGTACATTAATATCAAACTTATCAGTGGCCAGTTCTACAATTCCAGGTAAGGCAGCGACTCCACCCGTTAGAACAATTCCACCAGGCAAGCGCAATGCGTTGATTTTATCTAAACGTTCCTTAATTCTTGTGAAAATTTGATCCACACGAGCTTCGATAATTTCAGATAAATACTTTTCATCAATAATAGTTGGCTCTGATTGACCAACAACATCAACAGGGACATCACGATCTTCAGAAGCCATCTCTGAATCAGCCGATCCATAATTACGTTTTAACGATTCAGCATTATCCATTGAAGTATTTAACACGATTGAAATATCCTTAGTGATAAACTCGCCACCTTCAGGATCAGTCGTTACATACTTCAATTGGTGATCATGTACCACTGAAGCCGTAGTTTGACCACCACCTAAGTCGATCAAAATAGTTCCAAAGTCCTGTTCACCATCATTTAAAATTTCATGGCTTTCAGCTAACGGAGTTAGAATCATTGAAATTACGTTAAGTCCCGCTTTAGAAACGGCCTTGTAAAGATTATGCATGATCCCCTTTGCGCCGCTAATAACTTTACCACGCATTTCTAAACGAACACCGACCATACCACGAGGGTCCTTAATTCCATCAAAACCATCGACAATAAATTCCTCAGGTTGAATATCAATAATTTCACGTTCTTGAGGTAAGTTTGTAATGAGTGCCGATGCAGCCACATCATGAACGTCTTGATCAGTAATTTCCCGCGAGTTTTCATCAACGGTAATTAACCCATTACATGGTTCAATTTTTAACATGTTAGCGGGAACACCCACAACAACATCCTGAATTTCAATACTTGCTTTTTCTTGAGCTTGATCTACTGCACTACGAATTGCCTCAGCCGCCTGATCAATATCAACAATGATACCGCGACTTAAACCTTTAGATCGTGCATTCCCCACACCAATAACGTTTAATTGCCCTTTAACTTTTTCTGCAACGATAACTTTTATTGAGGTGGTTCCCATATCAAGTCCAACATACAAACCCGAGTTATCCATATTATGTAAGGAACCTCCGTTTTATAATTTATTGTTTTTTATACGTTTTAAGTTTACCACATTAAAACATGCCACAAAAGATTAATTAATAAAGCGCTTCAACTTATTTGGTAGTAGTCTTCGCCTTATTTTTCGATTGTGGATAAGAATATGCACCAACTTGCATGTCAATGACACTTTTAGTCTTTAATTTAGCAGTTATGCTGGGATAATAAGCCATTTTATCACCAAAAGAAGAAATTGAAGCATAAACTAAATTCCCATCATTCATCTTAATTAAAATACGGTTAGGGTTAATCTTTGATGGCACTAATGCAATTGATTGAATATTGGCCCGGATACTAGCTGAGATGGTGCGATATTGCTTAATCGTTTTGGTTAATTTTTTAGCATTTTTAAAATCAACTAAAATCGGATAACCATCCCTAGGCTGCTTGGTCTTTTTTGCCAAAATTCGCCCACTTTGCAAAATCTGATAATAATTGTTGTTCTTTTGCAAATAACCAATCACTGGAAATTCTTTTACTTTAACGACCACAGATTGAAGTCCGGTCACCTTAACATTAGCTGCTTGAATTCGATTATCATGATTTACCAGCCGCTTTTCAATTTTACCTTGATTCTTTATAACTGATAAAACCAAAGTTTTTTTATTAATTTTAGTTTCTTTTTTTATCCGAGTCACTTCAACAAAATGATTGCCTACTATTTTTAATTCATTTACCTTACTAAAGGGTGAAATATAGTAACAACATAGAACAATAGCCAACAACCCAAAAATGATTGCTGGCGAAATTCTTTTTAAATTTTGTTTTTGAATTGCAGTTAATTTTCGCGTAACCCGCTTTTTTTTGGATCTACCCGATTTAAATGATTTTGATTGATGCTGATTATGGGTGCGCTTAGACTCGGAAGGTTGATCGTGACTTTTTAAATAGGCTTGTTGCCACGGTGTGAGTGGCTCATCTTTATTGTCTTTGGTCATTATCTCTACCTTCCCCTCTCTAATAATTGTTAACGATTAATTGAACGAGCAGCATCTAATACTCGATCAGCGGCATCAGGAACTCCCAATTTAGCTGAATTAGCAGCCATTTGATCTCGTTTTACATCATCACTCATTAATGTATTAACTGCTAGATACAATGATTGACCGGTTAAATCATCTTCTTTAATCATTTCAGCCGCACCCGCATTAACCAAACTCATTGTATTTTTAGTTTGATGATCAGCGGTAACATACGGACTTGGAATCAAAATTGCTGGAATTCCCAAAGCTGTGATTTCAGCAATACTAGTAGCCCCAGAACGACCAACCATTAGGTCCACTTTAGGCAATACTTGAGGCATATTATCAATATACGGCAAGATTGCAATATTGGGGCTAATTCGTTGTCCCCGTAGTTTTTCTAATACACTATCGTAACGCTTTTTACCAGTGACAAAAACCACCTGATAGTCCTTATCATTAAAATCATTGATAGCCTCACTAACAGCCTGATTAATTTTAGGAGCCCCTTGGCTACCACCAAAAATTAATACTGTAGAAACATCATCTTTTAAATCAAATTGCGTCCAAGAAAAATCACTGTGAATGTTAGCTACTTGTTGAGCTCGAGGATTACCGGTAAAAACGACTTTTTCAGCTGGAAATTGAGCGGCAGCATCCTGAAAGCCAATACCGATTTCATCCACAAACCGACTCAAGAACTTATTCGTTAAACCAACAACACTGTTTTGTTCGTGAATCATCGTAGGTACCTTAAGCCGAGCAGCAGCATAAACTACTGCACCAGAAACATAGCCACCAGTTCCTAATACCAAATCTGGCTTAAATTCTTTAATAATTTTTTTGGCTTGTCGGACACTCTTTAAGAATAAATGAACCGTCTTAAAATTGTCTAAAGACAGTGAACGTTTAAATCCCTGGATTTCTAACGGAATAAATTCAATGTTTTGCTTAGGAACAATTGAACTTTCTAACCCCCGCTTAGAACCAACGTATAATACCTTGGAATCTGGTTCTTGTTTCAATAAGTCTTCAACAACTGCAAGGGCCGGATAAATATGACCGCCAGTTCCACCACCTGAAACAATAATTCTCATTACTTCACTTCCTTTTGATTGGTCAAGGTTTCTACTGCATTGATAAATTCATCGCCTCGGACTTCGAAATTAGGGTATTGATCCCAGCTGGCATTAGCCGGACTCAACAGGATAATATCTCCATCATCACTCAGTGAATAAGCAACCGGTACGGCTGCTTTAACATCATTTACTTTTTTAATATTAGTAACCCCAGCTTGTTTTAGGGCATCCGTCATTAGCTCAGCAGTTTCACCAAAAACTACAGCCGCTTTAACGTGTTCTTTAAATTGTGGAACTAAGCGTTCAAAAGTATACCCACGATCTAGACCACCAGCTAACAATACAATTGGTCGATTAAATCCTTCTAAGGCCATTTGGGTGGCTTCAATGTCCGTAGCCTTAGAATCATTATAATATCTTCTGCCATTAGCTTCTAAAACAAATTGTGACCGATGACGGACTCCGGTAAAGGTTTCTAAGACATTAGAAATAGCCAGGTTGGATTTCCCTAGGATTTTAGCAACGGCGATGGCTGCCAGTGCATTTTCCACGTTTTGTTTTCCTGGAACTTTAATATCATCAGCGTTCATAATGAACTCTTGGTTGTAATACAACTTGCCATTTTGTTCATAAGCTCCAGTCATGATTTCACTGGTACTAGCAAACGGAACTACTTGAGCAGCACTACGTTCACTTAAATCACGCCACTCCTGTTTATCATAATTAACAACAAAATAATCATCAGGAGTTTGGTTCAAAGTAATACGCATTTTGGCATTTACATAATTTTCACGTGTTTTATGATAATCTAAATGATTCTCAAAAATATTAGTCAACACTGCTACGTGTGGTCGCAAAGTTTCAATGCCTAATAGCATAAAACTTGAAAGTTCCATTACAATTGTATCGTCTGCAGTGGCTTTAGCGGCTACCATAGTAGCTGGTACTCCAATATTACCAGCTACGTAGGCATGTCCCTTGGGACGTTCTTCATTTAAAATTTTAGTAATCATCGTAGTAGTAGTGGTTTTACCATTACTACCAGTTACCGCAATAATTTCAGCATCAGTTATTTGAAAAGCTAACTCAACTTCGGTAATGATTTTCGTCTTGTGTTCAATAGCACTTTGAACAACCGGATTATCATAAGGAATTCCGGGATTTTTAACCAACAAATCAAAAGTGGCATCGATTATGGATTGGGGATGCCCCCCTGCAATCACATCAACACCTAAATCTGAAAGCTCTGCTAACTCTGGCAATTCACTAGCAGGTTTAGCGTCATTAAGCGTTACCTTGGCTCCCAATTCAACTAATGTTTTTGCAGCATTACTACCACTTTTACCGGCACCTAATACCAAAACATTTTTGTTTTGATAATCCGTTATTTTTTTCATGATTAATCCCTCTTCTAATACTTAATTTATTTAATAGTTGTAAAGACGCCAATTGCTGCGGCAATTAAAGTAATTAGCCAAAAAACGCCGTCAACTTTCCATTCGCTCCAGCCCATCAATTCAAAGTGATGGTGGATTGGTGTCATCTTGAAGATCCGTTTTCCAGTTAATTTAAATGAAGCTACTTGAAGCATTACACTGGCAGTTTCACCAACATAAATAATGCCAATCAGTAGTAGTAATAGTTCATGGTGCACAAGAATAGAGACAGCGGCAATGGCGCCACCTAACGCTAGTGAACCCATATCACCCATAAAAATCTTTGCTGGTTTGTGATTAAAGATGAAAAATGCTAATAAACCACCAACTACCGTGAAACAAAAAGTAGCTACAGATGCTTGATGTTGGGCAAGTGCAATAATCCCAAAAGCACTAAACACAATAGTTGAAGTTCCAGCAACCAAGCCATCCAAACCGTCAGTTAAATTAACCGCATTAGAAAAACCAACCAACCAAAAAACAATAAAGATAATATAGAGATAACCTAAGTTAAAATCAGGGCCAAATGGTAATTTGATTGCCATTGGAAAGCCCTCATGGATATAAACTGCTGCAAAAATCAAAGCTCCCACAATTTGAGCTGAAAATTTTTGCCAAGCTTTTAAACCTTCATTTTGTCGTTGGAAGATTTTAATACTATCATCCCACATCCCCACTAGTCCATACAGCACTAAAATAAATAACAAAATTAAGAGTGAAGGATCAAACAGATGGAAGAATGGACTAATTAACAAGTCAGCAATCACAATTGCAGAAATGAACATTAGGCCTCCCATCGTTGGGGTACCGGATTTTTTTTCGTGCCAAGTTGGTCCTTCTTCTCGAATCATTTGGCCTTCTTTTTTATTTCTAAAATACCGAATCAACATCGGCATAAAAACCAACGTGATCAAGAAACTCACAATTGCAGGTAACATCCAACTTAACATTTAATCAAAACCATCCTTTAATATTATTCTAAATCTACCGTTAGCTTATCGCCATCGGTAATTGTTTTACCAGCAGTTATACTTTGAGCATCAGCATAACCACTCCCTTTATAAGTAACCTTTAAACCAGTTATTTTAGCCAATGCTTCAATTTCATCTTTGGTCCAACCGTAGATTCTTGGCATTGTCAAATTATCATTAGTTAAAATGATAGCTCGTTGTTTATCATCAACCTTTGTTCCGGCCTTAATTGATTGTTTAACAATTGTTGATCCTTGACCGATAACAGTGGTAGTAATTCCTTTGGAAGCCAAATCCGATTTAGCGTCATCAGTGGTTTTATAAACTACTGATGGCATTTTTTCCTTTTCAACTGTTGAGGCAGTATTGCTGTCTTGCAATGCTCGAGTCATTACAGGCTTAAAGATCTCAGATAAAAGTTGCGTAGCTGTCTTAGTCGCAGGCAGTGTTGGTTGCTTCATTGTAATGTATAAAACATACTTAGGATCCTTAGCTGGGGCCATGCCGGCTACTGAGTAGAGATAACTATCATCACCATTAGCATATCCACCATAACCATTGCTTACTTGAGCAGTACCGGTTTTAGCAGCAATTTTATATCCTTTAATTTTATAATCACTACCAATACCGTACTTTTTGTAAACAACGTCCTCCATATGCTTTCGAACTTTTTTAGCCGTTTTAGCAGAAATTGGTTTCCCAACCGTTTTAGTTCCGTAGCTCTTAATGGTTTTGCCAGTATTTGGATCTACCACTTTAGATACCACATGAGGTTGAACCATGGTTCCATCATTAGAAACAGCTGTCAATCCTTGCAACATCTGCATAGCCGTTACTTCGATTCCTTGACCAAATGACGTATCGGCTTGTTCAATTGGATAAGTAAATTGAATTTTGCCATCAGTTTCTCCTGGTAAACCACTATTGGTATTATCTAAGAAGTGGAATTTATTAATATATTTTTTCCAAGTTTTGGCACCCATATTTTGTTCTAGGTGGGCCATAGCCACGTTACTTGATAAAGCAAAACCTTTATTGTACGTAATGGTACCCCACCCTTTGGTATTCCAGTCAGGCACAATTTTGCCATCAATACTGTATTTACCAGACTGGTAAGTATCTTTACCGTTATAGTGACCAGAATCAATTGCCGATGCTAAGGTAAAAATCTTCATGGTAGAACCTGGCTCATAGGTATCTTGTACTAATTTATTAGACCAAGCATTATCAATTCCATTTAACGTCGTTGAATTAAACGTTGGTCGTTGGGTTGTAGCTAGTATTTCACCAGTTTTAGCGTTCATCAAAGTCGCCGACATGGACTTAGGATTAGCTTGTTTGTACACCGAAGACATTGAACTTTCGAGTAAAGTCTGTAATCGAGAATCAATGGTGGTATAAACGTTAGCCCCATTTTTAACCTTTTTTTCCTTCGGTTTACGTTGGGTTAATCGATAACCATATAAGTCATATTGGTTATCACGATATCCATCGGATCCCTTAAGCAAATTATTATATTGCTGCTCTAAGCCCATTTGCCCAACCAAGTTAGTTGAACCGGTCTTTTCGTTATTTTGTGATAATGCTACCCCAACAACGTTAGAAGCAAATGAACCATTAGGATACAAGCGCGATTGTTGTTGCGTAAAATGAATTCCCGGCAATTTTTCGGCATCAATTTTTTTCTTGGTCATCAAAGAAATACTATTACCAGCGCTACCGAATTCCACTTGAAATGGATTACCCTTTTTAGGATTTAATATTTTCAGAGCCTTTTTTTCAGAAATTGGTAAATATTTAGCCAACGTCTTCGCCGTTTTCTTTTTATTAACCACGTATAATGGCTTGTTGTTAGTATCTACTTGTTGTTTATTTAATACTGCATAAATTGAATAAGTACTGGTATCTTGAGCAATCGGCGTCCCCTTCGCATCGTAAATATCACCACGTTTAGCCTTAACCGTTTGCGTTTGAGTATATAACTGCTGCGAACGTTTACTCAAATTGACATTTTTAATGTTTTTACCGACCGCAATGACCGTAAAGCGCATTGCCAAACCAACGAAAACAATTATACATAAAAAAAAGAGCCATCTTCCGAAGGTTTTGGTATTTTTTTGGCCGAAGCGACCTCCAAGTATTTTTTCGAAAAAGGTTCTCATTTAGTAACATTCCTTATATGTGAGTTTGAAAGTGACATCCCATTCTTGTGAGCAATTGCTTCTAGACGAGTACTACTTTGTAGTTCGCTAATTTGTTGGTCTAAATCGTTATTTTCATTACTAATTTTAGCAGAACGACTTTGTAGTTCTTGCAATTGATGTTCTGAATTAGTTAATGAAATTTTAGTGGCTACCACCATAACCATTAGTAACGTCACAATTAGGGTACAAGCTGAAATCAACAACTTTTCAAAAGTTGACACCTTTAATTTTACTTTAGGTGCTGGTTGGACCAATGTTTTTGCCTTGGGTTGAATTGGTTTAACCGTAATTCTTCGGTTAGGTTGATTAACTAAATTTTCAGCTAAATTATTTTGTGCCATAGTATGTATTTCCCCTTCAACTATTTTTTAATTCTTTCAATAACACGTAGTTTTGCACTATGAGCGCGATGATTATTTTCCAACTCATCAGCAGTTGGAATAATAGGTTTTCTAGTTAGATTCTTGAATTTAGGTTCTAATTCTGGTGGAATAATTGGCAAGTTAGGTGGTAATTCCGGTAAACTAGTTTGCTCTTTAAACATCGTTTTCACCAAACGATCTTCTAATGATTGAAATGTGATAACACTAATACGACCACCAACTGCTAATAAAGCCAAAGCCTGTTCTAGTGAATCTTCTAATGCTTTTAATTCATCATTAACCGCAATTCGAACAGCTTGAAATGATTTTTTGGCAGGATGTCCCCCATGACGTCTAGCTGCTGCCGGAATAGCATTTTTTACGATTTCTGCTAACTGTAACGTTGTGTCAATTGGTGCTACCGCTCGTTGTTGTTCAATCTTTCTAGCAATTGGTTTAGCAAATTTTTCTTCACCATAACGAAAAAGAATTCGCACCAACTGTTCATATGGCCACTTATTTACCACTTGCCAAGCATCTAATTCCTGACTTTGATCCATTCGCATATCTAATCGAGCATCCATGCGATAACTAAATCCTCGTTGCTCATCATCAAATTGCGGTGATGACACCCCTAAATCGTAAACAATCCCAGTAATTTCAGTGATACCACGTTCATTAAGGGTTGTTTTTAAATTTCTAAAGTTATCATGCACCAAAACTAAATTATCATTTGCTATATATGAAGCCAGTCGCTCTTCGTTATAATCGATAGCCGTTTGATCTTGATCAAATGAATATAATGTTCCAGTGGTTAACTGGCTAACAATTTTTTCAGTATGGCCACCACCACCAAGAGTCCCATCGACATACGTACCAGTTGGGTCAATATTTAACATGTTTACTGCTTCATTAAGTAACACCGTCACGTGGTGAAATTCGCTCATTAGTTGGCCACCTCACTGGTTCAACAATTCTTAGCTAAAAATCGATCATATTTTCAGCAATTTCATTAAAGTTTTCTTCTGCATCTTCACTAAATTGTTGCCAGAGCTCATCGCTCCAAATTTCAAACCGATTAGATACTCCGACAACGACACATTTTTTCATAATTTTGGCATAATTTAATAATGTAGCAGGTAGATTAATTCGGCCCTGCTTATCTAATTCGCACTCTACTGCCGCTGAAAAGAAAAATCGGCTAAAGGAGCGCGCATTTTTTTTGCTAATTGGTAATTCATCAATCTTTTGTTGAATTTCTTCCCATTCACTCATGGGATAGCCGAATAAACAACCATCCATTCCACGGGTAATGACAAATTTAGGGGCTAATTCCGATCGAAACTTAGCCGGAATAATGATTCGGCCTTTAGAATCAATCGAATGTTGATATTCGCCCATAAACATGCCCACTACCCCCTTCATTAAAGATTATATTCACATTCTACCACAATTCACCACTACCAACCACCACTCTTCCACTTTTAAAAAAATTGTAATCAAAAAGGCCTTATCATCAATTTGGTTTGATGATAAAGCCTTTGATATCAACGATTAAATCATTTTATTGAATGTGGTAAATTATTTTAAATTTACCTAAATCAACACATAAATAATGACTGCAAGCCACATTATAATCAGCAGTAAATCCGAAGTACGCCAAATCAGTATCCCAATCTGGCGATAACTTAATTTAGCGGTTTTAAAGGCCCGCCAGATTAACATAAATAAGATGACGATAATCCAAATCATTAAAACCCAAACAAACAAATTCGTTTTGGCCGTGATCTGAGCCAACCAACCAATAAAAATTGGTATCAATAACGGGAAAATATCCAATTCATTAACAGCTTTCAGCCATGATACTTGCAAACGGCTTTTTCCAAACCAGATAAGTCCTTCTAAAACAATCAAAATAATAACTTGCAAAAAAATTATGGCTGTTAAATTCATTTAACAAATTCCTTTCCGTATTGTACTTTGGTTGCAAAGCAAGCAAATCAACGGTACACTAATTTAGATAATTTAATTTAGAAAGTGGTGCACCAAGTGGCAAAAGAAAAAAAGACAAAATTTCAAAAAATAACAATGATATTTGTTTGGCTAATGATTATTGCAACTGTCGGGGGTTTGGTGGCAACTGCAGTATCCATTTTTGTTTAAAATAGTATCTTAACCGTTCAGCTGAGGCTGGCGGTTTTTTTATTCCTTTTGTTTATACACTTGTCTAGGCCGGCTGCCATCTTGAGGTCCGATATAGCCGCGCTGCTCTAATTCATCAATCAAGCGAGCCGCTCGGTTATAACCAATCCGAAAATGACGTTGTAATAGTGAGGTGCTTGCTTTTTGTTGGTCCACAACAAAATCAAGGGCATCATCAAATAAATCATCTTCTGATTCTGCTTCATCTTCAGCTTTAATTTCTTCATCACTAACCATCATGGTTTCATCATAATCAGCGGTTTGTTGAGCTGTAATAAAGTCCACCACTCTAGCCACATCCTGATCAGAAATAAAGGCCCCTTGTACCCGACTAGGAGTATTTTTATCAATTGGTAAGAACAACATATCACCACGACCGAGCAATTTTTCAGCTCCATTTGCATCAATAATAGTACGTGAATCAATTCCACTAGACACCGCAAATGCGATTCTAGACGGCACATTAGCTTTGATTAACCCGGTAATAACATCAACAGATGGTCGCTGAGTTGCTAAAATCATATGAATTCCGGCTGCTCGTCCCATTTGAGCCAAACGAATAATAGCCGCTTCCACATCATTTGACACTGTCATCATTAAATCAGCTAATTCATCAACAATTACCACAATATACGGTAATGGTTGAATTTTAACGTCTTGTTCTTCATTATTCTTAGCCGCAAATTCATTGAAGGTACTAATCTTTCGCTGACCATACTTAGCAAATAATTCGTAACGTCGTTCCATTTCACTAACGACTTTTTGTAAGGCTCGTGCCGCTTTTTTTGGTTCAGAAACTACCGGACTAAGTAGATGTGGAATTCCGTTATAAACACCCAATTCCACCTTTTTAGGATCAATTAACATTAATTTAACCTGACTAGGTTTAGCGTTCATTAAGATACTAGTGATTATGCCATTAATTGAAACCGATTTACCACTACCAGTAGACCCAGCAATTAATAAATGCGGCATTTTAGCCAAATCAGCAGTAATCACATTGCCATTAACGTCCTTACCTAGTGGTACTTGTAATAAGTGACCTTGATTATCTGGTTGTGATTCAATCACATCCCGAAACGAGACTGTTGCGATATTTTTATTAGGAACTTCAATTCCAATTAATGATTTTCCTGGAATCGGTGCTTCAATCCGAATATCCTTGGCCGCTAACGCTAACGCAATATCATCAGCCAGATTAACAATTTTACTAACTTTAACCCCAACTGCCGGATGTAGTTCATATTTAGTCACTGACGGTCCCAAACTAACGTGTTTAATTTCCGCCTTCACCCCAAAACTATCTAGTGTTTGTTGTAAAACTTTGGCATTTTTATCAATCGACTTTAATTCATCTGATTGATCATTTTGAGGAATCGCTGTTAGCAATGATGATGTTGGTAATCGATAATCCTTATCATTAGTTTGACTAAAACTCATGGGCGTATCCGGTTCAAATGAATGCTCAGCCGTCAAAGGACTCACTTCAGCTTGAACTGGTGGTTGAGGTTTAACTTGATTTTGACTGGCAACTGAAATGGATGGTTTAACTTCTTTAGTTTTAGACAATGTTGATTTAGGCTCATTCACTATCTCTGGTGTTTCTGGTATTTCTATTGATTTAGTTGAAACTGGTTGTGGCTGTTTTTTAGAACGCTTTTGCCATTTGATCAATAATGACTGATAACCACTTAGTATTTTTTTACCTAACCACTGACACGCCGCAAAAACTTGGTTAACACTGATATTAGCCAAAATCATCAGACCCACTACAATAATCAAGCCAGCCAAAATAAAGGTACCGACTTGACCTAGTAGGGATTCCACTACTTGAAATAATCCAGCAGTCAAAACTCCGCCGCCTAAATCAGCATGTAAACCAGCAATGGTCAAATCATCGGCCCATTTTTGCCAGGTAAAATTAAAGAAATTAACGGGATGATCGCTTACCCTAAATTGTTGTAACGATAATAACAATAAGGTGCCTAATAAAATTAGGCAGCCACTCCCCCACCAGCGAGATTTAATCGGGTATAGTTTCCCCGTAATTAATAACGTTAGTCCCAGCCCTAATAAACTAGCTAGTCCTACGATAAACAAATTACCAACTAAAAACCGCATCATATTGGTAAAAAAGACGCCAATAATACCAGATTGAGCCAATCCCAAAACAGCTACTAAAACGATCAATGCTCCAATAGCATTATTAGTGTAAGTAAATTGATTTTTCTTTCGAGTACTTTTTCGTTTTTTACTACTAGTAGTTTTTTTCTTATGAGTTTGGCGCTTAGTCATTTAACTCCTCCCGTTGCATTATTTTAATTTGTCATTGTCATACAAATGTGACTGTTCCAAATTATTGAAGTTTTGTTGACGTAAAACTTCGTAAATAACAATCGCTGCACTATTAGATAAATTAAGGGCTCGAATGTGAGAATCGTCTTGCGGAATGCGAATGGCTTTTTCAGCATTCTTACGCATAAATGGTTCAGGTAATCCTGTGGTTTCCTTACCAAACAAGAAATAATGATCATTATTATTGTCTGAATAGTCTGGATCTACATAGGTTTTACTAGCAAATTTAGAAACCAAATATAAATGCGTCGGATCGGCAACGGTGGCTAGAAAATCTGGTAAACTTTTATGGCGATTAATCTGTACTTTATCCCAATAATCTAGCCCAGCTCGTTTTAAATGCTTATCGTCTAAACTAAATCCTAACGGTTCAATTAAATCTAAAATAGTATCAGTACCGGCACAAGTTCGAGCAATGTTACCAGTATTGGCTGGCATTAGTGGTTCAAATAAAACAATATGGTTACTCATAATTATTCTCCTTTAATTTGTAGCAGTTTGAATTAATAGCGTAACTGCCACCGTAATCGATTTTAATGATGCTAATTCAGTTGCACTTACTTCACGTTGTCCTTGACCCCAATGTAGTGGCGTCATTAATAACAAATTGGCTTGTTGACCAGCTGGAATTGCAAATTGATACTCCAAATCAATTCTTTGATAGTTGGGATAATGTTGAGCAAATAAGTCCACTACTTTTTGGTTAGAGTAACTACTATTTTGACTATCACTGGGATAAAGTAAATGCCGTAATTCCATTAAATAATTGCTATTAGGAACTACTTTGATTAATTTACCTGTCGGTTTCAGCACGCGTTCAAATTCTTTATAAGCTGAGGGTGAAAATAAGTCAAAGATGATATCAAAACTGTCAGCATTAAACGGCAACGCTGCTAAATCGGCCACACAAAAAAACGATGGTTGCTCTTGATTGTTAGCCAGTTCAATTCCAGGCTTAGAAATATCAAAGCCTACTCCTGCATCCCGACTATTTCGTAACTGAATTAACTTGTTTAATGGGGTCCCTTCACCACAACCAATATCCAAAATAGTTTGAGATTGATTTGGTAATTGCTTCGCTACCGTTTCAATTATTTTATCAAACAGGCCTGCTTGCAAAATTTGTCGTCTAGCTTGCAGCATTGCACCATCATATTCACCAGAAAATTTTTTGGTTAAAAAGTATAGTGTTCCCTTTTTCGATAGGTCAAATCGATGATTGTTAGGACACACCATACTTCTATCAGCTAAATCAGCAAATGGTTGTTGACAAATGGGACATTTAAATAAGTCTAAATGGGCCGTTAAAAATTTTTCAGCCGCTTCAATTTTTTTCATAAATTCCTCCATAAACGGATTCCATTATATCACGTTCATATAGCAAAAATATTGGTATAATAAACACATTACCGCAAAGGAGGCCCCCATGGCAAACAGATATGTGATTAATCTCAACGTTTCATTTAAGGATAAATACCAAATTAAAAGTGATGATGGTCAAATCATTAGTCGCATTCATTCTAATAATGGAATTGACTTTTTAAATACTTTCTTAGGGTGGCTTATTGAAATTCCCGAAACTTTTACCATTCAGTTGAATAATCAAACATTACAAGTCAAGAGTCGTTTCAAGATTCTTGGTTCTGTCTTTCAGTTATTTTATAATCAACAACTAATTGCTACCGTGACCAAAAAACGTGGTAGATCACCATTTTCCATTGTTGTTAATCAACAACCCTACCAGCTGCAGTTGACCTCTAACGGCACTTATTTTGCAATTAGTACTTCGGGCCAAAAAATCCTGGTGGCTAAACGCGGTGAGTGGGACTTGGATAAATACTCAGTGGTAATTGATGATCAATTAGATAATTTGGTAGGCTTAGGACTGGCTTTAGCCATTCTGAATGGCTTTAAACATTGATTACTACAACGAAAAACTGCTAACTAGTTTATCGACTAATTAGCAGTTTTTTATTTTAATCAGCTCGTTGAATGATGGCCTGCATATCAACAGGTAGGGCTGTTTGACATTCAATCACTTTTTGATTAAATGGATCATAAAAACGAACTTGATAGCAGTGAAGTGCTTGCCGTTTCATGCGATAATCGTCCGGATTATACAACCAATCGCCCAGTAACGGATGTTTCAAAAAAGTAAAATGCACCCTAATTTGATGAGTTCGTCCCGTATGTAATCTCACTCTAACCAAATTAAAATGCCGCCACTGTTTAATTAGCCAAAATTCAGTTCGAGCCATTTTACCATTATCCGTAACTTGGCGTTTGACAAATGAATCGTAAGTCCGACCAATGGGGAGATCAATTTCGGCATGATCACTTTGAATAGTTCCCGCCGTTAATGCCAAGTAATCTTTTTGAATACTATGATCTTTGAGCTGCTTGTCTAACACTGAATGAGCCATATGGTGTTTAGCAAAAATCACTAACCCGCTAGTATCGCGATCCAATCTAGTAACAATATGCACCTTTTGATTAGCATAGCCTTGCCGTACATAGTATCCCTTTACTCGGTTAACCAAGGAATTATGACCGTAAATATGCGATGGTACCGATGCTACTCCTGCTGGTTTATTGACTATCAAAAAATTAGCATCCTCATAGACAATATCAATGGGATCGTTATCAACAGGTACATGATCGTTGCCAGGTTCTGCGGGCAAGACCACCATTACTTTATCGCCTTGCCGTACCATAAAATTAGTTAATTCCGGTTGCCCATTAACTTCAATTTGACCACCGTGAAATTTAATTTGCTTTAATAAAGTTCGGGTGATTCCTTGTCCCATTAAAAACGTGCGTAATTTTTGTGGACTTTCACTCATTACTTGCCAATTAAATTGAGTCATCTTGAACTCCAATAAATGCGTTATTGACCCGTTGCCAAAAATGGGTGTGACGATATTGAGCAAAAGCCACTCGTTTTTCAGCAATTTTATATTCAATACTCTTGATCGGTCGACCACTTCTCACCTGTTGATCACAAGTAAGGACAGCTTTCTTATGAATATCAGGAATAATTTTCACCCATTCATCTGGTGAAATAATTAGCGGTGACCCCAGCGTCCGAAAAACACGGTTATTAATCGACGCAATTTCTGAAACTTGCAGTGCCTTTAAGGATGGATTGATAATGGCACCACCAACTGACTTATTATACGCCGTTGAACCGCTAGGAGTGGAAATGCACAAGCCATCCCCTCGAAAACTTTCAAATTTTTGATCCTTAATATAAACATCAGCAGTAAGTGTGCCAGATATTTCTTTGATAGTAGATTCATTTAAGGCTAAAACTACGTCCGTATCATCACCATCTAAGTACTTAGTGGTAATTTCTAATAATGGGTACGTTTCGCTTTGACCATTATCATTTTCCAAACTATTAATTAACTCATCAACTTCATAATCTCGCCAATCGGTATAAAACCCTAAGTGTCCCGTATGGATTCCCACCAATCGAACCTGATCAATAATTTCGATATAATGATGAAAAGCTGATAAAAGAGTGCCATCTCCCCCTACTGAAATTACAATATCTGGACTTAGATCATCTATTTCTAATCGCTGAGATTGTTCAATTCTTTGCTTGAGTTTTACTGATACTCGCTTTGAAAGCTCGCCAGAATTACTATAAATGGCAATTTTCATTAGTTAAATGACCTTTCTGTAAACTATTTTTCTGGTAAATATTCTTCATGATTAGTTTCTTGCAATTCATTTCTGATAGCTGACATTTCTTCATCCAATTTAAAGGCTGCTTCAGCTGAACGTCTAAGTCTTTCCGATAATTCTTCTGGAAATTCACCCGAATACTTATAATTTAGTGAATGCTCCACAGTCGCCCAAAAATTCATCGCTAAGGTCCGCACCTGAATTTCGGCTTTGATTATTTTTTTACCATCCAACATTTGAATTGGATATTCAAAAACAATATGATATGAGCGGTAACCACTCGGCTTTTTATTGTGAACGTAATCGCGTTCTTCTAAAATGTTAATGTCCGTTCGTTTTCTTAACAAATCTACAACTTGGTAAATATCGTCGACAAATTGACACATAATTCGTAATCCGGCAATATCTTCCATATCCAATTCCAATCGTTCTGGTTGAATATGGCGTCTAACCATTTTTTCTTCAATACTGCTAACTGGTTTTACTCGTCCAGTCACAAATTCAATGGGGCTACGGCCTTCAGTTTTTAAAAACTGGGCACGTATACCACGCAACTTCACTTTCATTTCATCCACAGCTTGCGTGTATGGAATTAAAAGTTTATCCCAATCTCGTCTCAATTTATCACTTCCATCTATTTTAAGTATTAACGGCTACATTCAATGTTACATTTTACCACAATCATTAATGATAACGGTTCCTAGGCAAAGAAATTGTAATTTCTTGAAAATTTGCTATCCTTGTTGTGGTAGATAAAACGCACGGGAATACAAAACGGAGGCAGTTTACGTGATTTTAGAACTTTATTTATTCATCGACCCACTAAGCAATCGTTGTTATGATGCTGAACAAACAATTGAAAAGGTTGCTGCCAACTTGGATGCCAAGGTCGCAATTCACTTTATCCCAATGCTAAACATTAAAATTCTTCACGAATTCAGTCAAAAGCACCCCAATATCGCTAATAACAAGGACCTTCATTATAATATAATTTCAGATTACATGGCCGCCTCTTTTCAAGGGAAAAAAATTGGCCGCGTATTTTTAGAAAATTTGCAAACAGCAATTATAAAAGACAATACCCCCTATTGCGATAACTTAGTTCAACAAATTGCATTGAATTCAGGTTTAGATTTAGAAATGTTCGCAGAAGATCGTCATTCTTCACTAGCTAGAAAAACTTTCCTTCATGATCAACAAACTGTTCATCGCTTCAATATTAAGGAACCAGCATCCGTCCTAGTTTTTTGTTCTGCTATTGAAGATCATGGCTTATTGTTAAAAGAGTTTGATTATGACTCATTAATCAACCTTGTTCGTTACACAGCTAAAACTAAAAATAGTCTTTTACAAGATGATCATAAGTTAGCTCGTTTAAACCAAATAGCTGGTAGTAATGCTAAATTAATTTAAAAAGGGACCCCGATAAAGGGGCCCTTTTTTATTTTACGCAAAAAGTTGTTCAAATTGGTCTAGTCGTTGGTTGAAAATTGAAAAGGCCTGTTCAAGGTATTCCGCGTTTGTCATATCAATTCCCGTTTGCTGCATTACTTTAATTGGTTGATCCGAACTACCTGCTTTTAAGAAATTTAGATATTTAGTTAAACCAGCTGGTCCTTGTTGAATGTTTTCGGCCAAAGTAGTGGCTGCCGCAAAGCCCGTAGCATATTGGTAAACGTAAAAATCATAATAAAAATGCGGAATACGGGACCACTCTAAACTAATTTGTGGATCAGAAACCACGTTATCTCCATAATATTTTTGATTGATTTTTAAATATTGCTGGTTCATGTAATCGGCCGTTAGTGGTTGACCATTTGCATCAGCTTGATGAATTAATGCCTCAAATTCTGCAAATTGAGTTTGCCGATAAACCGTTCCTTTAAAACTATCTAAATAATAATTGAGAATGTATTTTTGCATATTTTTATCGTCTTTAAATTGTTCTAACAAATAATCAGTTAACAAATTTTCATTAGTTGTCGAGGCAATTTCAGCAACAAAAATTGAATAATCACCATATTGGTAAGGCTGATTGTGATGAGAATAATAGCTATGCATGCTATGTCCAGTTTCATGAACTAACGTATACAAATTATCTAAGTTATCCTGCCAGTTTAACAAGATATATGGATTAGTGTCGTACGTACCAGAAGAATAGCCCCCACTGCGCTTAAATTGGTTCTCCATCACATCAATCCAGCGCTGTTCGAACTCTTCTTCTACATGTTGTAAATAATCTGGTCCCATTACCGATAAAGCTTTTAAACTAATTTCTTTAGCTTTGTCAAAGGTAATTTTAGGACTAGTTGTATCTAGTAACGGAGTATATAAATCATACATATGCAATTCTGGTACTGCCAAAATCTTTTTTCTGAGTCCCACGTAGCGGTGAAGTAAGTCTAGATGTTTATTTACCTGCTCAATCAAAGTTTGGCAAACCGTTACTGGAATTTCATTTTCGTCCAATGCTGCTTCTAATGCTGTCTCATAGTGTCGTAACTTAGCATTAATATTATGACCTTTAGTAGTTGTACTAAGCGTTGTAGCTAAAGTATGCTGAAATTGTTGGTAAACCGAATATAATTTTTCGAAAGCTTCTTGACGAACATCACGCTTTTTGGATTCCAATAATATACTGTAAACTCCTTGCGATAATTGGACCTTTTCCCCCTGATCATTAGTGACAACCGGAAATTTTAAGTCAGTATCATCTAAAATATCAAACGTTTTAGCACTAGCGTCAAAAATATCACCCACACTAGCTAATATCGCCTCTACTTCTGGACTTAAAATGTGATTTCGTTTTTCAAAAATAATATCAAAAAAACGGTGGTAATTATCTAGTTGTGGTTCTACTTGATAAAAAGTAGCCATTTGATTAGTAGTAATCTGTAAAACTGCTGGTTCAAACCACGCTACTTGTTCAGAAAATTTCGTTAATAACGTCTCGGTCCGTTCTAGCCTAGTCTGTGATCGACTATTACTAGTGTCTTGATCATTATATAATTGCGCATAAACTGCCAATTTTTCTACTAAACGACTAGCTGCTAAGATACTGGTTACCGATTTAAGTAAGGTTTTAGCATCCGCAAATTCAGTCTTTTTAATTGATTTAACTAATTTTTCAGCGGTTTCATAAGCCGCTTGATACTCCACATCAGAAGCAAAAATAGTCGTTAAATCCCAGGTTAACTCGGTCGGAATTTCGGCTCTTATTGGTACTTGTTTAATTTCACTCATTTAAGATACTCCTTTTCACACCCCAGTTTGTGTTCCAAGTCTGGATACCAAACCGGCTTTCTTATGATTATTAGCTTATCATAAAATAGTCGTAAATAACCGAATTGAGCCAGCTCCTTAATGTAATTCCAAAAAAGGATTCTTTGAAAATCAGGAATTACTTCTATTTGCACAAAATCTAACGCATACTTGTTAATTAATTGATTATAAATGGCCTTTAAATCGGTTATTTTTAAGTTGGATCTTGGTGAATCAAATAATTGAATTAGCAACCAAATTCGCCATTGTAGGCTTTTTTTGCCATAGATGGGTATTTGAGTGCTTTTACAATGACAAATCCAGGGACACCCTATTAAATTTTTACGAGCCAAATAACAGGTAGTTAATAGTTCCTTACAGTTAATTTGACCACGAACAATTTGTTGTTGCATTCGTTTTAGTTGTTGCACCTGTTGATTTAAAGGGATCGTAGTTAAATAATTAGGTTGCCAATCTTTAATTAATTTTTGCCATTCTTGCAGACTTTTAAAAACGGATTGTTGCCAATAATATTTACCAGCTTTCTCAACAATTGAATGTCTTAAAATAAATCGGTTTGCCATACTATCATAATAAAGAATATAAAATCCCAGCTTGCTATGATATCGTCCAAATTTGCTCACTAAACTGTCATCTATTCGATGTTTTAGGTACGGATTACCCAAAATCCAATAAACTTGATAATTCACCATTTTGTAGCCGTTATGACGCTGTTGCAACCGTTGTAAACTAATTGGACTACATTGATACTCCACGATAATTTGTTGCTTGGTTAAACACAAATCGGCGCGTTGCTTAATACTAATAAAATAGTGTTCTAATTGTACTGGTTGTTTACTTACCGCCAATATCTTTTTTAATGCTATTTTGCCAGCTAAATGAATTTGGCTTTCGTTTTCCGAAGCGGTTTGACAACCACCCCACCGATGAGCAAAATGAGAAATCTTTTGCAATCCCCGTTTTAAAATTACCTTTTGCTGACACCCCGGACAAACGTACTGGTTGTTCCTACTTGCATGATTAGCTTCGACTAATTTATTCTCATCTTGGGCAATTAACAATATTTTTCACCTCAAGAATAAATACGAAAAAAGTGTTGAAATTAATTGTTAATTTCAACACTTTTGATTAAAAATATTTACGACCAATCATAAAGGCATTGGGACTGATAACTAACTTACCATGTTCGCTTAATACCTCACTAGTGATACTGGTTGTTTTAGCATATTCACTGACAATGGCGAGCACATCACTCACTTGTAAATCAACATCAGACTCCGTTGGCAATCTAAGTTCGATATAGTATTGACCATCATAAAGATACAAATTGGCCAATCCATTTTCAATATCGACTACCTTACTTAGTGCGACAAAATCATCGAAATTATTAAATTTCAAAATTTTGACTAAATAATGAGGGGCAAATGGGTCATTTGTTGAATGCTCATCTTCTTCAGATTGGTGACTAATTGTCCCATCATCGACAACATCAACACCACTATCCCTTAACATTTTAATCAACGGATCATCAAGTTCGCCTTTTTTGATTTCATCTGAACTATCTTCTTTATTAATGGGATTAGTTTTACTAATAAATAATTCTAATCCATCAGCATTGGGTAACACTTGAAAAGTAACCGCATCAGTATCTCTAAACTGGTGGTCCTTATCAACTTCTTCTAAAATACTGTAAAAGAAGCTTTCGATTTGTTTTTGATTGCCCAATAAATCTAGAATTTTAATACCACGGTCAGCAAGATCATCACTGCCAACCACTACTCGAATGGTATCATCGTTAATTCTTTCCATTTCCATCTTTAGCCCACCCCTTTCTATATCTGAGGCTTCAGTACTGAATATTGTACCATGAATATCTATAGTGTAAATCATTCAGCTAAAAATAGGAAAGGATATTTATCGCTTAAGCTTTGGCCAACATTCTCTCCAAATCCAATTTACGGATATCACGTGGTAAAAAGCGGCGAATCTCGTCATCATTATACCCGACTTGAAGTCTAGTGGTATCCACGATAATTGGACGACGAATCATTTCTGGGTGGCGTGAAAGTAAGGTCAACAATTGATCTAAATTCATGTCTTCAATACTGGTTTGGAAGTTCTTATATGCATCAGATCTTTTTGAAATCAACTCATCGGTTCCAATTTCTGATAACCGCAAAATATATTTCAATTCTGCTTTTGAAAGTGGATCCACAAAAATATTTCTTTCGTTATATTCTAAATTATGATCATCTAACCATGATTTTGCTTTACGGCATGATGTGCAACTTGGAGTAGTTAAGAAATCGATTGTCATATTGAATTCCTCCTTGTATGTCTTGTTTTACTAGAGTATACACCTTCGAAATTCGAAATACAGCGATTTCATAAAAAGAACTTATAATAACCATAATTTGTTAAAAATTCATAATTAAGTCACTTTTAGCTAATGTCACTTTCACATTGTCCCCAGCAGCTTGTTTAGCTTCTACTAGAATTTGTTGCGTTAAGTTCTGGTCCGCTGGTAAATGAGTTAATAACAATTGCTTAGCTTGAGCATCTCGAGCTAGTTGTCCTGATTGAGTTGAAGTCATATGCCACATAACGCCGTTATTGGTGGCCGCAAAATTAGTATCAGTCATTAATCCATCAGCTCCCTGAGAAAAGGACACTAAGTCAGAAAAATAACGCGTATCTGCTGTAAATACTAATACTTTGTCGGTAGAACGTTCCACAATACGCATTGCATATGCTTCTACTGGATGTTGAGTTTTTAAAAAAGAAATATCAAATGGACCTAATTTTAATACTTGATTAGGATTATAAGGTCGACCTTCACTAGAATTGGGCCAACTTAACTGATCAAAATGACTAGCATCATGATCAAATCCATAAATTGGTAAGACTGCTCGATTGGGCCGTTGTTCATGAAGTTGCCAGTAATATTGAAGCACTCCTACATCAGCAATATGATCAGCATGGTAATGTGATAAAATAACGGCATCTAATTCTAGTGGGTTAAGCTGATTTTCTAACGATAATAACGCCCCACTACCACAATCGATTAATAAATTAAAATGATCACTGGTTAGTAAATAACTTGAGGTTCCATCATGGTGAGCTGGAAAACCTCCTAAATAACCAAGCACGGTTAATTTCATTGAATTAAAACTCCTTCTAAATTATTGAAAAAATTATAGGTCAATTTGTTGGCAACGTCAAACAAAAACCGTATACTATATAGTTAAAGGATGGTGTTTAATTATGACTTCAGAAATTTCAGTTACATACGGAACTTATGATGTATTAACCAGAATTATTGATGATAATCCTCAAAGACAACTTCATTTGTTTCAAGAACTTAACGATCCTACTAATTTAATGTTATCGGATTCTACTGGAACGAAATCCATCTTTAATTCTTCTATTATTTATGATGTTTTGGGCCATAGTGGAGTAGATAATTGGGATATTTTTGTTAATTCTACCGTCATAGAACTTAATGATGATCAACAAAAGGTCTTTGATGCACGCATTAATAAACTGTTGACAACTACTTTGCCCCAGGGAATGTTATCAATGTATTCGATGTATTATCATAAAGATATCACTCGACGAGCTTTATTAACCACCTGGGATTCAGAAGCAAGTTACAAAAAATGGCAGAAACAAGCCGATTTAAGCGGTAAATACCACGTTTCACCAGACTTTTACATGCACGTAGGGAGTTATATTCCACCAATCGATGAAGAAGAGGAATTGGAAACAGACGATATCGATAATGAAAATGAATAGTTTGTCAGTGGTTAGTATTAAAGTGCCTCACTTTGATGTTAACCTTTATTGCATTACTAAATAGTTTTAAAAAAAGTGGTTTAAAATTGATTTTTCAATTTTAAACCACTTTTCATAATATATATAAATCAAACTAGACCTTCACTATTATCAACCATACAATTACACATCACCGTTTCAGGAGCTGATTTTAATTTTTCGGTTAATTGTTGAATTAGTAAATTAATATCTGATTTAGAAATGTCACTTTCATCAATAATATTCATTAATGTTTTACCAACCTGCATTGCACAGATTTCATTTAACAAATCATCCCCTACTTGTTGAGCAGCGGCTGCTTCTGAAATATTAGCTGAATATATTTTTCGATTTTTATCAAACCTAGATGAAATAACCTTTTTAGTTTCCAATCGATTTAACAACGTTTTAACGGTAGATTCACTCCAACCAGAGTCACTTAGAGCGTTTATTACTTGACGACTAGTAACCTGGCCCATAGTCCAAATAATACGCATAATCATTCTTTCAGAAGTGGTAATTTCATTTACTCTCTCTGACATATAATCATACCTTCCTTTAATAATAACAAACGGATGACTACAATTGTAAACCATTATATTAAAAAAACAAGCCTAACCACGTAGACTTGCTTCGCCGGTCCGTACGAGACTCGAACTCGTGATCTCCTGCGTGACAGGCAGGCGTCCTAACCAGCTAGACCAACGGACCAATAATTGCGGGAGCTGGATTTGAACCAACGACCTTCGGGTTATGAGCCCGACGAGCTACCAGACTGCTCCATCCCGCGATAATATAATATTCTATTTTAATAACTGACCCGTACGGGATTTGAACCCATGTTACCGCCGTGAAAGGGCGGTGTCTTAACCACTTGACCAACGGGTCATAATATAAAACGGAGAAGGAGAGATTCGAACTCTCGCGCCGCTTTCGCGACCTACACCCTTAGCAGGGGCGCCTCTTCAGCCACTTGAGTACTTCTCCAATATGGGCCTAAATGGACTCGAACCATCGACCTCACGCTTATCAGGCGTGCGCTCTAACCAGCTGAGCTATAGGCCCATTAAATCAAAAAGCGGGAGACGAGAATCGAACTCGCGACAACAGCTTGGAAGGCTGTGGTTTTACCACTAAACTACACCCGCATAATAAAAATGTTACATGGCGCGATGGCGCGGGACAGAATCGAACTGCCGACACATGGAGCTTCAATCCATTGCTCTACCGACTGAGCTACCGAGCCAAAACCGGTCCGTACGAGACTCGAACTCGTGATCTCCTGCGTGACAGGCAGGCGTCCTAACCAACTAGACCAACGGACCAAATTGCGGGAGCTGGATTTGAACCAACGACCTTCGGGTTATGAGCCCGACGAGCTACCAGACTGCTCCATCCCGCGATAATAAAGGAGGATGAGAGATTCGAACTCTCGCGTGGTTTGACCCACCTGACGGTTTTCAAGACCGTTCCCTTCAGCCAGACTTGGGTAATCCTCCATAATATAAAAAACAAGTAAGTGTCCATTAATACATGAAACAATGGACCTTGTAGGACTCGAACCTACGACCGGACGGTTATGAGCCGTCTGCTCTAACCAACTGAGCTAAAGGTCCAGTTATAGGATCAAGACCTATATCGCGGCAGAGGGGATCGAACCCCCGACCTCCCGGGTATGAACCGGACGCTCTAGCCAGCTGAGCTACACCGCGATGAAGATGTTAAACAATAGAACGAAGTTCTATATCGGGAAGACAGGATTCGAACCTGCGACCCCCTGGTCCCAAACCAGGTGCTCTACCAAGCTGAGCTACTTCCCGAAAAATGCACCCAGTAGGAGTCGAACCTACAACCTTCTGATTCGTAGTCAGACACTCTATCCAGTTGCGCTATGGGTGCAATATAATGCCGAGGACCGGGATCGAACCGGTACGGTTATCACTAACCGCAGGATTTTAAGTCCTGTGCGTCTGCCAATTCCGCCACCCCGGCATAATATTAAAGCGGAAGACGGGATTCGAACCCGCGACCCCCACCATGGCAAGGTGGTGCTCTACCACTGAGCTACTTCCGCATATGCCGACTAGAAGATTCGAACTTCCGACCCCCTGTTTACAAGACAGGTGCTCTGCCAGCTGAGCTAAGTCGGCATACAAATATTATGCGCAAATAATATTCAATTTAATGAGCCGTGGCAGCCTCGAACTGCCGACCCTCTGATTAAAAGTCAGATGCTCTACCAACTGAGCTAACGGCTCATATGGAGGATACAGGGATCGAACCTGTGACCCCCTGCTTGTAAGGCAGGTGCTCTCCCAGCTGAGCTAATCCTCCATAATATAAAGCGTGGCAACGTCCTACCCTCGCAGGGGGCGATCCCCCAACTACTCTTGGCGTGCAGAAGCTTAACTTCTGTGTTCGGCATGGGAACAGGTGTATCCTTCTGGCTATCGCCACCACACTTATGTTACTGAAAGAACTTCGTTCTCTCAAAACTAGCTAATATTAATTTCTGTATCTTTGAACACCATTTTCTACTTGGTTAAGTCCTCGACCGATTAGTATTGGTCCGCTCCACACATCACTGTGCTTCCACTTCCAACCTATCTACCTGATCATCTTTCAGGGGTCTTACTTCCATATAGGAATGGGAAATCTCATCTTGAGGCGAGTTTCATACTTAGATGCTTTCAGCATTTATCTCATCCATACATAGCTACCCAGCGATGCGCCTGGCGGCACAACTGGTACACCAGCGGTATGTCCATCCCGGTCCTCTCGTACTAAGGACAGCTCCTCTCAAATTTCCTGCGCCCGCGACGGATAGGGACCGAACTGTCTCACGACGTTCTGAACCCAGCTCGCGTACCGCTTTAATGGGCGAACAGCCCAACCCTTGGGACCGACTACAGCCCCAGGATGCGATGAGCCGACATCGAGGTGCCAAACCTCCCCGTCGATGTGGACTCTTGGGGGAGATAAGCCTGTTATCCCCAGGGTAGCTTTTATCCGTTGAGCGATGGCCCTTCCATACGGTACCACCGGATCACTAAGCCCGACTTTCGTCCCTGCTCGACCTGTCTGTCTCGCAGTCAAGCTCCCTTCTGCCTTTACACTCTACGAATGATTTCCAACCATTCTGAGGGAACCTTTGGGCGCCTCCGTTATTATTTGGGAGGCGACCGCCCCAGTCAAACTGCCCACCTGACACTGTCTCCCGCCACGCTTAGTGGCGCGGGTTAGAGTGTTCACACAGCGAGGGTCGTATCCCACTAACGCCTCCACCGAAACTAGCGTTCCGGTTTCTACGGCTCCGACCTATTCTGTACAAGCTATGCCAACACCCAATATCAAGCTACAGTAAAGCTCCATGGGGTCTTTCCGTCCTGTCGCGGGTAACCTGCTTCTTCACAGGTATCTTAATTTCACCGAGTCTCTCGTTGAGACAGTGCCCAGATCGTTACGCCTTTCGTGCGGGTCGGAACTTACCCGACAAGGAATTTCGCTACCTTAGGACCGTTATAGTTACGGCCGCCGTTTACTGGGGCTTCATTTCTGGGCTTCGCCGAAGCTAACTCATCCACTTAACCTTCCAGCACCGGGCAGGCGTCAGCCCCTATACGTCATCTTACGATTTTGCAGAAACCTGTGTTTTTGATAAACAGTCGCCTGGGCCTTTTCACTGCGGCTGATCTTGCGATCAGCACCCCTTCTCCCGAAGTTACGGGGTCATTTTGCCGAGTTCCTTAACGAGAGTTCACTCGCTCACCTTAGGATTCTCTCCTCGACTACCTGTGTCGGTTTGCGGTACGGGTAGTAGTTAATTCGCTAGAAGCTTTTCTCGGCAGTGTGACGTCAGTCGCTTCCCTACTAAATTTCGGTCCTCATCACTACTTGTCAACACGTAAGTAAGCCTTTCACTCCCTTACTGACTTATAGCTTGAACGCACATTTCCAATCGTGCGCACAACTTAGCCTCCTGCGTCCCTCCATCACTCAAACATCAACTACTAGTACAGGAATCTCAACCTGTTATCCATCGCCTACGCCTCTCGGCCTCGGCTTAGGTCCCGACTAACCCTGGGAGGACGAGCCTTCCCCAGGAAACCTTAGTCATTCGGTGGATCAGATTCTCACTGATCTTTCGCTACTCATACCGGCATTCTCACTTCTAAGCGCTCCACCAGTCCTTACGGTCTGACTTCTTCGCCCTTAGAACGCTCTCCTATCACTTGACCATAGGTCAAGTCCACAATCTCGGTAATATGCTTAGCCCCGGTAAATTTTCGGCGCAGAATCACTCGACTAGTGAGCTATTACGCACTCTTTAAATGGTGGCTGCTTCTGAGCCAACATCCTAGTTGTCTATGCAACTCCACTTCCTTTTCCACTTAGCATATATTTAGGGACCTTAATTGGTGGTCTGGGCTGTTCCCCTTTCGACGATGGATCTTATCACTCACCGTCTGACTCCCGGACATAAATCAATGGTATTCGGAGTTTATCTGAACTTAGTAACCCATGACGGGCCCCTTGTCCAAACAGTGGCTCTACCTCCATGATTCTAATTCCGAGGCTAGCCCTAAAGCTATTTCGGAGAGAACCAGCTATCTCCAAGTTCGTTTGGAATTTCACCGCTACCCACACCTCATCCCAGCACTTTTCAACGTACACGGGTTCGGTCCTCCAGTGCGTTTTACCGCACCTTCAACCTGGACATGGGTAGATCACCTGGTTTCGGGTCTACAGCTACATACTTAAACGCCCATTTCAGACTCGCTTTCGCTACGGCTCCGGCTTTTCACCTTAACCTTGCATGCAACCGTAACTCGCCGGTTCATTCTACAAAAGGCACGCTATCACCCGTTAATGGGCTCTAACTGCTTGTAGGCACATGGTTTCAGGAACTGTTTCACTCCCCTCCCGGGGTGCTTTTCACCTTTCCCTCACGGTACTGGTTCACTATCGGTCACTAGGGAGTATTTAGCCTTGGGAGATGGTCCTCCCGGATTCCGACGGAGTTTCACGTGTTCCGCCGTACTCAGGATCCTGAACTGAGAGATATCGATTTCATCTACGGGGCTATCACCCTGTCTCGCTGACCTTCCCAGATCATTCAATTATCAATATCTTTGGTAACTCAAATGTTCAGTCCTACAACCCCAACAAGCAAGCTCGTTGGTTTGGGCTGTTCCCCGTTCGCTCGCCGCTACTGAGGGAATCGAATTTTCTTTCTCTTCCTGTGGGTACTGAGATGTTTCAGTTCCCCACGTCTACCTCTAATCAGCTATGTATTCACTGAAAAGTAACAATCGACTAAGATTGCTGGGTTTCCCCATTCGGAAATCTCCGGATCAAAGCTTACGTACAGCTCCCCGAAGCATATCGGTGTTAGTCCCGTCCTTCATCGGCTCCTAGTGCCAAGGCATCCACCATGCGCCCTTGATAACTTAACCTCACAGCACTTTCGTGCTGCGTTAAAGTTATTGAGTATTGCGATACTTCTTTTAAAAAACTCAATTTAATACGCGGTGTTCTCGGTTGAAATTATATTTAAAATATAATTCACTACAGAAATTAATATTATCTAGTTTTCAAAGAACCAAGTTACTATTAACACTTTCGTGTTAATGGAGAATAGCGGGATCGAACCGCTGACCCCCTGCTTGCAAAGCAGGTGCTCTCCCATCTGAGCTAATTCCCCAAAATCATGCCGGTCTTTCGGCCGGTGGATGGGCATAAATGGACTCGAACCATCGACCTCACGCTTATCAGGCGTGCGCTCTAACCAGCTGAGCTATACGCCCAAAAACGTATTATCAGAGGTAGACCTCTCAAAACTAAACAAAACTTCGATTAATGTGCTGGCTTCCTTTATTCCTTAGAAAGGAGGTGATCCAGCCGCAGGTTCTCCTACGGCTACCTTGTTACGACTTCACCCTAATCATCTGTCCCACCTTAGACGGCTGGCTCCTAAAAGGTTACCCCACCGGCTTTGGGTGTTACAAACTCTCATGGTGTGACGGGCGGTGTGTACAAGGCCCGGGAACGTATTCACCGTGGCATGCTGATCCACGATTACTAGCGATTCCGACTTCATGCAGGCGAGTTGCAGCCTGCAATCCGAACTGAGAACGGCTTTAAGAGATTAGCTTGACCTCGCGGTTTCGCGACTCGTTGTACCGTCCATTGTAGCACGTGTGTAGCCCAGGTCATAAGGGGCATGAGGACTTGACGTCATCCCCACCTTCCTCCGGTTTGTCACCGGCAGTCTTGCTAGAGTGCCCAACTAAATGCTGGCAACTAACAATAAGGGTTGCGCTCGTTGCGGGACTTAACCCAACATCTCACGACACGAGCTGACGACAGCCATGCACCACCTGTCATTCTGTCCCCGAAGGGAACGTCTTATCTCTAAGATTGGCAGAAGATGTCAAGACCTGGTAAGGTTCTTCGCGTTGCATCGAATTAAACCACATGCTCCACCGCTTGTGCGGGCCCCCGTCAATTCCTTTGAGTTTCAACCTTGCGGTCGTACTCCCCAGGCGGAGTGCTTAATGCGTTAGCTGCGGCACTGAAGGGCGGAAACCCTCCAACACCTAGCACTCATCGTTTACGGCATGGACTACCAGGGTATCTAATCCTGTTCGCTACCCATGCTTTCGAGCCTCAGCGTCAGTTACAGACCAGACAGCCGCCTTCGCCACTGGTGTTCTTCCATATATCTACGCATTTCACCGCTACACATGGAGTTCCACTGTCCTTTTCTGCACTCAAGTCCCCCAGTTTCCGATGCTCTTCTCCGGTTAAGCCGAAGGCTTTCACATCAGACTTAAGAAACCGCCTGCGCTCTCTTTACGCCCAATAAATCCGGACAACGCTTGCCACCTACGTATTACCGCGGCTGCTGGCACGTAGTTAGCCGTGGCTTTCTGGTTGAATACCGTCACTGGATGAATAGTTACTCTCACCCACGTTCTTCTTCAACAACAGAGTTTTACGAGCCGAAACCCTTCTTCACTCACGCGGCGTTGCTCCATCAGACTTTCGTCCATTGTGGAAGATTCCCTACTGCTGCCTCCCGTAGGAGTTTGGGCCGTGTCTCAGTCCCAATGTGGCCGATTACCCTCTCAGGTCGGCTACGTATCATTGCCTTGGTGAGCCGTTACCTCACCAACTAGCTAATACGCCGCGGGTCCATCCATAAGTGATAGCCGAAACCATCTTTCAAACTCAAACCATGCGGTTTGAGTTGTTATACGGTATTAGCACCTGTTTCCAAGTGTTATCCCCTGCTTATGGGCAGGTTACCCACGTGTTACTCACCAGTTCGCCACTCGTCTCAATGTGAAATCTCTTTGGTGCAAGCACCGCCAATCATTCACCAAGACGCGTTCGACTTGCATGTATTAGGCACGCCGCCAGCGTTCGTCCTGAGCCAGGATCAAACTCTCAGTTTTAAACTGAGCTGTTTGTAAGCTCATTATTTTTTGATTCATTTACTAGCGAATTGACTTCGCAAATGTTTTGGTCTTGATTTAAAATCAAGACGCCCAGCACATTTGTTTAATCGAAATTTTGTTCAGTTTTCAAAGGTCTACCTTGTTGTCTCAAACGCTTTGCAACGCCTTTTGACAACTATTTAAATATATCACAGTGACAAGTGAATGTCAACAATAAATTTTATTAATTATCAATTTATTGTTTCTTGTCTTTGTTTGCTGTTCTACTGAAGCAACGAATATAATATTACAAAATTTCAGACAATTCGTCAAGTACAAAAAAAGGATAAGTTTATAACTTATCCTTTTTAAACCATTATTTTAATTCTGGTGCATTCGTACTATACTCGTCCATCGTTGATTTACCGCCGTTTTTGGCTTCTATACTGGTTGGCTTAGTTGTTTGAACTTTTTTCAAATTATCTAAAGCCGTGCTGTATTTATAGGTAAAATCTTTGGTATTTACCTTTTTAAATCCTTTTGGAGTATAGAATCTGAGTAAATCACCATAAATAACTCTATCAGATAATGACAATTGAGTCGTCACACCATTTTGAATTTTATCAATTTGTTGCCGTTGTTTACTAGTAGGATTGATTTTCTCACCGGTTTTGGTTAGATAAACCGTATTTCCCACTTTTGTATAGGTCGGTGTCACGAAGTCACCGTTTCTAAAGGCCACGTTTTGATCACGCTTCTTAGACAATAAGTCCGTCCCAAATTGAACCGTATTATTATTCTTATCACCTAATAGATGCAATATAGTAGGTAAAACATCAATTTCACCACCATAGGTATGATTAATACCACCCTTTAAGCCTTGAGAATATACCATAAATGGTACTTTTTGGAATTTAGCTAAATCATAACTAGTAACGGTTTTTTTATGCAATAGTTGTGCAATGGCTGGTCGATGGTTGTTAGAAATCCCGTAATGGTCCCCGTAAACAACAATCATACTATTCTTCATTAAACCAGTCTTTTCCAAGTAATCTAAGAACTCAGCAAAAGCTTGATCCAAATAGTGAGCCGTTTGAACATATGGATCCACGGTCTTATCCCCGGTCTTAGTAGCTGGAAAATCAATATTAGCTTTATCCAGTTCATATGGATAATGATTGGTTAAAGTAATTAATTTAGCATAGAACGGTTGTGGTAACTGTTGCAAGTAATTAGCAGAGTCTTTAAAGAAGATCTTGTCTTTCAAACCATAACCAACTGAGTAGTTTGGCTTGGTCTTATAGTATTCCGAACTAAAGAAATATTGATAGCCCCATGACTTATAGGTACTGTCGCGGTTCCAAAAACTAGGAACATCCCCGTGAAAAGCTGCCGTTGTATACCCTTTTTGATCCAAAATAGCGGGAGCTGCTTGGAAAGTGTTAGAAGCCCCATAGGTTACCATAGCGGATCCTTGTGGCAAACCAAATAAAGAGTTCTCTAACATTATTTCTGCATCCGACGTTTTTCCTTGAGCTACTTGATTATAGAAGTTATCAAAGCCAACGGTGTTTTGATTATGGTAAAACTTGTTAATAGTTGGCGTAACTTCCTTACCATCCACCTTATAATCTACTAAAAATTGTTGGAAACTCTCTAAATGAATAACAAAGACGTTCTTACCTTTGGCCTGGCCAAAGTATTCAGCATTGGGAGCTGCTCGATGACTTTTGACATAACGTAAAACACTATCAATATCACTAGCCTTGGCATTGGAACGGGTAGCGGACTCCTTTTGCGTTTGATAAATATTGAACGCTGCATACTCGTTTAACCCCAAATACTTAACAATATAGTTGTTATCAAACGAACGGGTAAGCAATCCGGAACGATCCGTACTTGCCAAAGCATACTCACCGCCCATTAGGACAAATGAAATTACCGTAACGGAAAAAGCCTTCCATTTCTTAAATGGTCGATGATCCACCTTGATCACCCTTGTAAGCAGCAAAATCACCAATACCACAAACGCCAAATAAGCTAAGAAATCAGTGGGTCGCAAAATTTCCATCATACTTTTACCTAAGTTATTTTGAACGTTACCACCACTCTTAATAATTCCTAGTGATAAGAAGTCCGAAAATTCCCGATAGTACAAAATATTAGCAAAGATCCAAGTACTTTCAATAAAATCAATGATCATCAGTAACCAGTATTTCAATCTACCGTTGAAGTACAGTGCTATTCCAAACATTAATAGGCCTGCCGGAATAGCGTTAATTAGTAGAATAAATTGTTGAAAAGAACCCTTAGCTCCCAAGGTAAACTCTTCTTGATAGGCCCAATACGATGTAACGCAAAACAGAAACACTACTAGTCCATAAAAGCCCCAAGTAGTATTCAAAAAGTTTAAATGTTTCTTTTTTTCTGACATTCCGGTTCCTCCAAAACCATTTTCTAATGCTGGTCCGGATCACTAACCTTATCTGGTTTAATTAATAAGGCTAGCGCTCCCACAATCATTCCAAAATAGTAGGTAATTAAACGCCACAATAACATTGCTAAGACTAGCTTAGTATCACTGGTAATGTAGCTATGAAACAACGCTTCAAAACTAAATTCCGCTCCACCAGATCCACCAGGAATTGGAAAAAGCGAAATAATCATGACAATCATAATGTGTAAACTAGTAACCATTAAAACATTGGCGTTCATGTAGCCCAATGATAGCATGATAAAGTATGGAATCAGGTAATAAACGCTCAATTGTAAAAAAGTTAATACTATTACTTTAAGTAATAACTTCCATTGACGCCCAATTCGAATACTTTCCAAATATAGGTTATCTATCTTCTGTGATAGATTATTTTGTAGTTTATCGAATTTTTCTTGATTAAACCATTTTACTGGATAAGTAACGAAATAAGTCAAACGTTTAGTAAAACGTGGACTATACATAACTAAAAGAAGCGCTAAAATAACCCCGAAGTGAATACAAAATCCAAATAAAACGAACAAAGCCAGATAATGTAGTTTTTCGGCAACAAACCGAAATCCAATCATCAAGCTAAGAAAAAAATTCACAACGATCATCCCTTGATACACTACAAACTTCATCAAGAGAACCGAACTAGCTCGCCCTGCATCAACACCAGTTTGCATCATTACAAATAATTGTCCTGGTTGCCCCCCAGATGAAAATGGGGTAATACCATTAAAAAGCTGTTCCACTAAAGGTACTCGCAGTGCGTCTTTAAACGTAAAATTTTTAACGCTACTAGATACTAATATTTTCGTGATGAACGTTTCAATTAGCAGGTAGAGGCAAATGCACAAAAATGCCACTCCCAACCACCAAAGATTAATATTATTCAGATCATGGATAAGTAATGAAATATTAACGTCTTTGAGTGAAAAGCCGAAAATAACAATTCCAATCAGCACCATTATTACTAATGTAATTTTATTGCTTTTTGACATGTCCTTTTTCTCCCGCCTGTTGCAAGTAAAAATCGTGCCATACTTGCGCTAAATGAGATTCCGAATAACGTTCAGCTGCTGTCGCCGAGCGTCGTTGAAGGTCCCGCAGTGCCTCAGGATCATTAATTAAGCGATGCAATTGGTCATTCATATCTTCTTCGTTTTGGGTTGGTACATAATAGCCACTGATAATAGCCTTATAAAGGTCCAAATCACGTAACATTACGGGAGTATGCGTAGAAAAAGCCTCTAAAACAGACATTGGAAATAATTCATTATATGACGGTAGTAAAAACAAATCGGCCATATTATAGTAGTCAACGATTTTTTCTCGCGGTACAATGCCCGGAAATAACAAGTTTGCAGGTGGATTTTTCACTACTTTTTCTAGTTCATCATAACCTGACGTAAGCTTACCAAATGAGAAACCACCAGCCCACACAAATTGGACAGTGGGATTTTGCTGAGCTAACTTAATAAAGTCTAAGACCCCTTTACGCGTCTGAATTTGACCACTACCAAATACCGTAAATCGATTTACATCTAAGCCATATTGCTTTCTTAATGTAACTTTATCCTGTTGATCGACCGGATAAAATTCTTTAGGATTAACAAAGTTAGGAATATAGGTTATTTTGTCTTCTGCAATTCCATATGCTACCAATTTAGGAATAAAAGTGGGATTAACCACTACAATGTGGTCCATTCGTTTGTAAAACGCAATTACATACTTATAAAAAATCCCTTTAAATGGTTGTGGAATTTTTAAACTATCATCAAGTGTTTCAGGCAAAAAATGGACATAGCCAACTTTTCGGCCTCGTCCAGGAGCATAGGTAGACAGAAAGAAGCTTGGGTTAATGGTATGGTAATGGGTAATATCTGCTCTGGACCCATATTTATTAATTGAAACTGAGAACTGATCACTAAAATATTTCTGCAACATATTAATCAGTTCTACATAAGCGCTCCCTACCCCTTGGCCTTTAACCTTATCTGCGGTAGAAAACATATTGATTTTTAACATCTAGACACTCCGTTTCTAGTCTTTAGTGGTATCAATGGATTTTTCAACCACTAGTTCTTGACTAATTTGTAAATCGCGGTAAAAATTAAGCACTCGACTGGCAAACGTTTTAGCTGAAATAGCATCAATTTTACTTTTAAGAGTTTGCTTTACTTCTGGATTATTTTTATCTACTGGGTGTTTTAAATAATGAGCTACATCATCGTCAAAATCTGATAATTTATCATAAGTCTGCCCGAGTGATTTAGCATTAATTAAATCATCAGTGTAAGCACTGGACTTAACCACCACTGGTAACCCTGCAGCCATCGCTTCGATATAAGTTAGGCCTTGCGATTCAGATTCTGAAGCAGAAACGAAAACCTCGGCTGCTTGATAATATGCATTCACGTTATCATTATTAATTTCACCAGTAAAAATCACGTGATCGGTCATCTTTTCATCTTTGACTTGTTGCTTTAAGTCATCGATTGCGGGACCGTCACCTACAATCATAAAGACGGCATTTGGTACCTGCTTTAAAATATTAGGTAGTTCAGTAATAACTGCGGTAATGTTTTTTTCGTAAGCAATTCGACTCACCGATAAAATGATGGGTGTATCAGGACTTAAATTATATTTAGCCCGGATATCAATACCTATTTTATCCGCGAACATATCCACATTAATGCCAGTAGGAATAATTCTCATCTCGGCTTTAACACCATAATTAGTTAAAGTATCCAAGACCCGGTCACTTGGAGCCACTACTCCCGATAAATGATGACAAAAAGCTAAAGTCCCTTCTTTAACATGAACCGGTTTAATTAACTTACCGTTAGCAACATAGTGCAAATAATCCTCGTACATAGTGTGATAGGTATGAACACATGGGATTTCTAAATTACGGGCCACAAATTTACCAATCATGCCCATCGAAAACTCGGTCTGAGTATGAACAACATCTAAGTTCAATTCTTTAGCAATTTCATAAGCTTGAAAAAGTCCTCGAAACGCAATTCGCCGATCGGTAAATGACACAAACGGAATACTGGAAAAACGAAAAATGTTTTCCTCATAAGCGTCCTTATCTACATGTGGATCCGTGGTGGTAAAAATATAAACTTGATGTCCTTGTCTAGTTAGCTCGTTTTTCAATGTTTTAATTGAAGTGGCAACCCCACTAACTTGTGGAAAATATGTATCTGTAAATAGACCGATATTCAATTAAGTCGCCTCCTTTATCTGTTATTTATTTAACTATAGATAATCATTGTCATTATATTGGTTTAAAAAACCTATTGCAAACACCTTAACCTTACCTTAAATAAAAAGAAAAGAGACGGATATCCACTCGATATCCGTCTCTTTTCTTTTAAGAATCATCAAAAACCCACTTAAAGTGCCTAATTTAACTCTTTAAGTGTTTCTTCAACCATTTCTTTAACTTCTTCATTGGTGTCGGCTTCAGTTACAGCTCGTTGAGCAAGTGATTGCATCTTTTCTGCACTCAATCGTTTAATTAATGATCGAGTCTTTAGAATAGAAGTTGCACTCATTGAAAATTCATCAAGTCCCATTCCCAATAGAATTGGCACTGCAATCTGATCACCGGCCATTTCACCACACATGCAAGCAATTTTACCTTCGGCATGACAAGTATCCACTACTCGTTTAACTAAACGTAATATTGCCGGGTTATATGGTTGGTAAAGATATGATACTCGTTCATTACCACGGTCAGCCGCCATTGAATATTGAATCAAATCATTAGTTCCAATACTCATAAAGTCGACTTCCTTAGCGAACTTATCTGCTAAGACAGCTGAAGCAGGGATTTCAATCATGATACCTAGTTTGATATCCCCCACTGGTTGACCAGCTTTAATCATCTTTTCACGTTCTTCTGAATAAACGGATTTAGCCCGTCTAAATTCATCCAACGTAGCAATCATTGGAAACATAATCCACAATTGACCATAATTAGAAGCTCTTAGCAAAGCCCGTAATTGGGTTCTAAAGATTTCTGTTTGGTCTAAGCTGATACGAATAGCTCGATATCCCAAAAACGGATTCATTTCCTCTGGTAATGGTAAGTAAGGTAATTCCTTATCTCCACCAATATCCATCGTACGAATCACAACTGGTTTACCTTGCATCCCCTCAACCACTTCACGGTAAGCTTCAAATTGATCATCTTCTGAAGGCAATTCAGTAGAATCCATGTACAAGAACTCTGTTCGATAGAGGCCAACCCCTTCAGCACCATTTTCTAAAACTCCCGGTAAGTCTTTAGGAGTACCGATATTGGCTGCTAAAATAGGATGAACACCATCGGCTGAAGTTGTTGGTTCAGTTTTTAGTTTCTTCCATTCAGCCTTATTTTGTAAATATTCAGCTTGCTTGGTAGAAAAATCATTAATTTGATCTTCAGTCGGGTCAATAATAACCTCGCCAGTTAAACCACTAACGATAACGTTGGTGTCTTCAGCAATTAACTCAGTTGCCGTTTCCGTTCCAACTACTGCTGGAATTTCTAAGGTACGTGACATAATTGCCGAATGAGAAGTTCTCCCACCTAAATCAGACACAATTCCTTTAACATACTTACGGTCAAATTGAGCGGTATCACTTGGAGTCAAATCATGAGCAACGATAACCACTTCGCGGTTAATCAATGCTGGATCTGGTAATACTACTCCAAGTAAATGTGACATAACCCGTTTAGTAATATCAGCAACATCGGTCGCCCGTTGTTGCATATACTCGTTATCGTCCATTCCTTGAAAAATCTGAATATAGCCATCAGTTACTGACTTTAAAGCGGCTTCAGCGTTCTCAGATTTTTCTGTAATCTCGGTTTCGATTTGTTTGATCATTTCTGGATCTGACAGAATGGTAATGTGCGCCTCAAATACTTCCGCCTCATCGTCCCCTAAATTCTCCTTGGCCTTTTGTTTAATGATTTCTAACTCAGACTTAGAATCATCAAATGCAGTATGAAGTCGGTTAAGTTCGCCATCAACATCAGTTACTGTTTTGGTCTCGAAGCTAAGATCTGGTTCGATTAGTCGAAAAGCAGGTGCAATTGCCACACCATCACTAGCGGCAATTCCCTTTATCTCTCTCATGACTATTCTGATAAACCTTCTTTTTGCATAGTTTCAGCAATTGCTTCAATTGCTTCTTTTTCATCTGAACCATCAGCAGTAATAGTAACTTCAGCGTTTTGACCAACGCCAAGTGACATTACGCCCATGATTGATTTCAAGTTAACTGACTTGTCTTGGTATTCCAAGGTAATATCTGCGTTAAATTTACTTGCAGTTTGTACTAATAATGTTGCTGGGCGGGCGTGAATACCAGTTTCAGCAATAATTTTAAAATCGCGTTTTTCCATATCGAATCAATCTCCTCTGGTGTATAAAAGTTAGCGAAAGAAGTCCTAAAGAAAATACTTTAAAATTCTTTCTTACAGTCTTAAGAATATCAATTTATTGCTTAAAACACAAGCAATACCTTAACCGCTTTCATTCAATCAGCATGATTAATTAGCCCCATTTTCGTATTTATATGTAATGACCCCATTAACATCTGCTTCTCCGGTAATTCGTTTACGGGATTCAAATTTCATATAAATTGCTTGAAAATCCATAAATTCTGCTGGATTAATCTGAAAACTTTCGATTTCCTTATTCACTAACTGTTCTAATAATTCTTGATAATTTTTGGTCATCTTTTTCTCCTTTAAAAAATAATCGTTTTACTTGATTCCTTACGCTAAGGTTGTATAATATCATCAAAGGTCAAAGAAGGTCAGTCTTTTTTCTAAGACTTTTATATCATAATAAGAGGAGGAAGGCAGTTAATGCTATGCCAAAATTGCCAACAAAATGAAGCAACCATTCATTTGTATACTAACGTTAATGGCAAAAAACAAACAATTAATCTTTGCCAAAATTGCTATCAACTCCTGACAGAACAACAAAAAAACAATCCTAATAATGGAGGTGCTACTAATATGGCTCAAGACCCATTTGGTTTTGGTAACTTGGATGACTTTTTCCGTGCTATTCAAAATGGTAATGGTCAACCTAATTTTCAAGGTCAAGTTCCACCCACTCAACCTCAAGGACCACGAAATGGTAACGGCGCCAACAACGGTGGTGGCCAAAATGGTCAATCCATTCTTAGTCAATTTGGTATTAATATGACCAAAATGGCTAAAGACGGTAAAATTGATCCCGTTATCGGACGTGACAAAGAAATTAAGCGCGTTATTGAAATTTTAAACCGTAGAACTAAAAATAATCCAGTTCTTATCGGTGAGGCCGGGGTTGGTAAAACAGCCGTAGTTGAAGGTTTGGCTCAACAAATCGTGGCTGGTCAAGTTCCGCAAAAACTACAAGAGAAACAAATCATTCGCCTAGATGTGGTTTCTTTAGTTCAAGGAACTGGTATTCGTGGTCAATTCGAACAACGAATGCAACAACTCATCAAAGAAGTTCAAGCTAATCCAGACATCATTTTATTTATCGATGAAATTCATGAAATTGTTGGTGCTGGTAATGCTGAAGGTGGCATGGATGCTGGTAACGTCTTAAAACCGGCCTTAGCTCGTGGTGAATTTCAATTAATTGGGGCAACTACTTTAAAAGAATACCGTGATATTGAAAAAGATTCTGCCCTTGCCCGCCGACTACAACCAATTACCGTTGAGGAACCTACCGTCAAGGAATCAATTAAGATTCTAGAAGGTATTCAAAAACGATATGAAGATTATCATCACGTTAAATACACTAAAGGTGCCATCGAAGCTGCAGTTAAATTATCAGATCGTTATATTCAAGAACGGTTCTTGCCTGACAAAGCCATTGACTTGTTAGATGAAGCTGGTTCTAAAAAGAATTTAACCATCAACGTGATAGATCCTAAAACCATCGATAATAAAATAAAGGAAGCTCAAGATCAAAAACAAGCTGCCTTAAAGCAAGAAGACTACGAAAAAGCTGCTTATTATCGTGATCAAGTGACTAAATTAGAAAATAGTAAGCAAGCTGGCGATGTCGACGCTGAAAAGGAACCCAAAGTTACTGCTAAAGACATGGAAAAAATTGTTGAAGAAAAGACCGAAATTCCAGTTGGTGAACTTCAGGCTCAAGAACAACAACAATTAAAGAATTTAGCTGCTAACTTAAAGAGTAACGTAATTGGTCAAAATCAAGCCGTAGAAAAAGTTGCTCGTGCCATTCGTAGAAACCGAATCGGCTTCAACGGTACCGGTCGACCAATTGGCTCATTTCTATTTGTTGGTCCTACCGGGGTTGGTAAGACTGAGTTGGCCAAGCAATTGGCTAGTGAGTTGTTTGGTTCCAAAGACGCTATGATTCGGTTTGACATGTCTGAATATATGGAACCACACTCAGTGGCTAAATTAATCGGTTCCCCTCCTGGATATGTTGGTTATGATGAAGCTGGTCAATTAACTGAACAAGTTCGTCGTCATCCATATAGTCTAATTTTATTAGACGAAGTTGAAAAAGCTCACCCAGATGTTTTGCACATGTTCTTACAAATCCTAGATGATGGTCGTTTAACGGATAGTCAAGGTAGAACTGTTTCATTTAAGGATACTATCATTATTATGACTAGTAATGCCGGTTCCGGTGGTGACGTAGAGGCTAGTGTTGGTTTTGGCGCTGCCGCTGCTGGTAAGACTCATTCAGTCATTGATAAGTTAGGTAAGTATTTTAAACCAGAACTATTAAATCGATTTGATGATGTGGTTGAGTTTAACCCACTTACGCAAAATGATTTAGGCAAGATTGTTTCTCTGATGATCGATGATGTTAACGCTATGTTGGCCAAGCAAGGTTTAACGATTAACGTAACTGATGCTGCTAAAGATAAATTAGTTGAGTTAGGTTATAACCCAGCTATGGGAGCTCGCCCACTTCGTCGCGTTATTCAAGAAGAAATCGAAGATAATATCGCTGATTACTACTTGGATCACGAAAGTGCCGCTAATCTAAAAGCAGATGTCAATGATGAGGGCCAAATTGTAATTTCTGCTGTAGATTTAGAAGTTAAGGAACAAACAGAAAATACTAAAAATAACTAAGCAAAAAAGTCGGTTAAATACCGGCTTTTTTTGTTTAAAAAATGATAGCGCTTGATAGTGCTTATGTTACAATTATTCTAATAACTTTCTATTTTGAAGGGTGGAATCACAATGGGGCTCATTAGTTGGATTACTGACCGGTTTAAGAAAGCAGCAAAGACTCCCACGCAATCAACTAAACAACCAGCAACCGACCAGTCAACTAATCAATCGTTGAACCATGATAAATCATTAACTCAGCATAAATCAGATAGCTTGACATCTAAACGCCCGAGTTCTGATCAGGAATTGGCACTTACTGTTACTAATACTTCAGTTGAATTAAATATTCCCAAAACCACGATTACTTATTTTTTCTTAGATGAACATGATCAACCTATTCGAACTCCCGATTGGTTGGTAGGTGTCGTTGGCACTGCCGTTAATTATTCAGTTCCTGAAATCGACAATTACTATTTTACCGGTGTTGACCAACTGTTTTCCACCTTTCCGCAGTCAAATGAATCAGTAACCATTCACTACGAACGCCTTACCGGTTCCCCCGTTCAAATTTACTACTTAGATTACGATACAACCAATACCCTTCATCCCATGAGTTTAATTACTGGCATGATCAATGAAGAATATCAAATTACCCCACCGGATATCGCTGACTATCGAATTCTTCAAAGTATTGGTAATCAAAGAGGCCTTTTAACCACTCAAACGCAACAAGTAATTTATTATTATCGTAAAACCGAGTGGCGGACTGTTCAATCGGTAGATTACTACGTGAAATTAACTGCTGACGCAATCATTTATGATAACCCCGATGGTAATTCATTACGACATCAATTACCTAAGGGATTAATTTTGCGAGTATTTACCGAGATTAAAACTAATAATAATGAATTATGGTTAAATATTGGTGGTGACCAATGGTTATTAAAAAATAAAAAAATCAGCATTACGGAACCGGGCTTTAATCACTGGATTTCAGATCTGAAGCTAAATCGTACCAAAATCAGATTAACTAGCAAGGTTGATTGTCGCCCAGCTCTTACCACTCCCGTTTACGATGCCCCTTATGGTATGGTTGTTGGCTATTTAACGAACCGAACCACCTTAAATATTATCGAAAAATGTGTCGACGACCAAAACGTTATTTGGTATCGTCTGGATAATAATCATTATATTCCAGCAACTTTTACAGCTAAATAAAAAGAGCAATCATATAACTGATTGCTCTTTTTATTTGTTTTTATAAGTTTTTATCCATATTATAAGTCAACTTAGACAACGTTAAACTTTCTTCAAATAAATGATGGATAAACTGTTCTGTAGTAATTCTCATTTCTTTTACAATCGTGTAGTTTTGTTCAGTTAAATAATCAGTTAATTCCGCTCCACTCAATCCTTCTGAATCATCAATAGAATTTTGGACATGAGCTCTTAAAGTTTCCTTAGCTGCGGTTAAATAATCTTTATCTAATTGGGAGAATTGTTGGTAATGTGCTTCCACTAATACCGATAACTTACGATACATCCAATATGCACTCGTATCATCACAATGAAGTGGTGTATTAGCATAAGTAGGATCCGTATCATTGGCATTGGCAAAGAATGGTACGTATGGTGAAAAGGCCGGTACCCCAAAGTTCAACCACATAATAGCTGCACGATCTTCACTAACATCATTTCTAATTTGTAGAACGTGCGAGTTTTGAGTTCGGTTCATTGAAATTGGTCGGAAGCGAGTTTTTTCTGGATGATCCATGGAACTCAACGGATCAAAGTTAGTTTCGTTATAATGAGAGCTTAAAATATACTCAATATCTTCCACACTAATCTTCTTTTCGGTTCGGCAAATAAAAGGTAAATCGGAAGAAATAGGAGATTGATCAATTTCTGGATTTAAATAACGTTGACCAAACCAAACGCGCGGGGTGTTATAAAAACGGTCTTTTTCGTTGTCTGTCCCAAAAATATGACGGAAGTTCCAACCATGCTGGTCAGTATTTAAATGATACTTTTCAACGAATTCTTGAATCCCCTCAGAATACATAAAATTATCGGGGTCATCAAAGTCAACTTCTTGAATAGCAATTTGATTAGCAGTAATTGCATAAGCATCATCAGGGATCCGTTGTGCCACCCAGTGATGTCCTGTAACAATCTCCATGTACCAAACTTCATCTTTATCGTTGAATAAAACGCCGTTACCTTCTGGTGAACCGTATTTTTTAATCAACTCACCTAAGTAGCGTACCCCATCACGAGCAGAATCGATAAATGGTAATACCATCGATTGTAGTGAATCTTCAGCGACTCCGTTTTTAACCAGCGGATCATATGCTAATGTCCGTTCATTACCATAAACACTTTCAGTAGCACTCATGCCGACATTCTTTTCATTAAAACCACTTTCAGCGTAAACCCCTTCTTTAGCTACATCAACGTTAGGGGTTTCTTGATAACGGTAACCATTTTCTGGCATTGGGGCTTCAAAACCATTTTGGTTAGATTTCCAGGTTTCTTTACGTCCTTTTACAGCTGGATGCATCAAGAAATGTTGTGGAGTTAACGGCAGAAAAGTGTCGTCATTTCTAGCAATCATTGTGGAGCCATCAATTGACGCTTTTTTTCCAACTAGAACACTAGTACATGCACTTAAATGTTTTTCATTCATAAAGCCACTTCCTTCAAGTATTTGAAAGCATTATAAACATTAATAAGCTTTTTTGCAATGTTTCCTCATTTTAATCATTAGAATGTCGTAATTGTTTAATCAGCAGCTTCGGAGATTAATTTTGACACCCGCTTGATTTTATATGACGATGTTATTATATAGAAGAACTTTGACTAAGGAGGAAAGGTTATGATTAGATCATTTAGTATTGCTGCCCAGCAAGGTGTTTATCCTACATCATTAGCCTATAGTAACTGGATTGCGTTAAACCAACCGTCGGCAGCAGAAGAGATGACGATTAAACAAAAATACCACCTTCCTCCTGATTTTTTTCAGACACTTAACCGAACTCAGGCAATTTCTCGCTTAGAACCAGTAAGTAACCATTCATTTGCTAAACATTATCTACTAGTTTTAACTAACCTTACTGCTAATCGCTCTCAAACCATTGAACAACGATTAGAACCGTTGATATTTATTAAACTTGATCAACATATTGTCACCTATTCCGAACACCCCAGCAACTTTTTTGATCAATTACTGGACCAATTCAAAGCTGATATTCAATCCATCGAGGATTTAATTGCTTATAGCATTCAGCTTACCTATAATAACTATCAACAACAATTAAATGATATTAAAACCAACATTGATTTTTTAGAAACTGCCGCCAGAACCACAACTAAAAATAGTGAGTTAATCAAATTAGCGGAAACCGATAAAGAAATCATTTACATTGACCATACATTAACCAACCAAAAGGATACTTTAGCCCATCTCTGGCATAAAACTGAGTTTAAGACCGCACTAAATAATCCGGACTTGTTAGCCAATATTAAGTTACATCAAAAACACGCCGAACAATCCATCATTATCTATAAAGATCTCCTAGAAACCATCGGTGGCTTATTTACGGATATGATGGATAACAATCTAAATCAATTAATGAAATATCTCGACTCAGCCGCCCTAATTATTTCAGTCCCAACATTAGTATCCGGTATTTGGGGCATGAACACTGGTGGGTTGCCAGGAGAACAGTCTGAAATCGGGTTTTGGTTAGTGATGATAATTGCCGTTATTGCTACCATTATTATCACCATTCATTTGAAACGAAAAGATTTTTAACATCAAAAAAACCATTAAGGTCAACTACTGCCTTAATGGTTTTTTAGTAAATATTTATTTTATAGTTTTGCCGTTAAATTAACATCCGGATATTTATTAGCAAACCAACGTTCAGCAAACTCATTTTCAAATAGGAATAACGGATCGCCATTAATATCTTTAACTAATAAGTTACGAGATGATGACATCCGTTCATCTAGTTGCTCTGGATCAATCCAACGAGCGATTTTATGTCCCATTGGTTCAATGGTAATTTCAGAATTATATTCATTTTGCATTCTGAATTGGAACACTTCAAATTGTAGTTGTCCAACAGCCCCTAAAATATAATCATTAGTGGAATAAGAGGTATACAGTTGAACGGCCCCTTCTTGGACCAGTTGTTGAATTCCTTTATGGAATGATTTTTGTTTCATAACGTTCTTAGCCGCCACACGGACAAATAATTCTGGCGTAAATTGTGGTAATTTCTCGAAATTAATCTGTCCCTTACCATTATAAATGGTGTCACCAATTTGAAAATTACCGGTATCATAGAGTCCGATGATATCACCAGCCACAGCCGTAGTGACATTTTCACGAGTATTAGCCATAAATTCAGTCACGTTGGAGAGACGAATTTTCTTTTCAGTTCGGGCTAAGGTCACATCCATTCCCTTTTCAAACTCACCAGAACATACTCGTACAAAAGCGATACGATCCCGGTGATTAGGATTCATATTAGCCTGAATCTTAAAAACGAAACCGGAAAACTTATCGTCAGTCGGTTCAATCACTTCGCCTTCTTGGGTCTTATGACTTTCAGGTGCTGGAGCAAAATTTAAATAAGCATCAAAAAAAGTTTTGACTCCAAAGTTAACTAAAGCCGAACCAAAGAAAACCGGCGTTTGATCACCAGCAGCAATCTTAGCTTCATCAAATTCGTTACCAGCCATTTCCAGTAATTCTACACTATCACGGCTTTCTTGAAATTGTTGATCATCAGCTAATTCGGCATGATTAATTGGTTCATCGTTATCATCTAATTCAACTAATTCACTTGCCTGATCATGATTGTATAGCTCCACGCGGTGGTTATAACGGTCATATATTCCCGTTAAAGTTTTTCCCATTCCAATTGGCCAGTTCATCGGATAGGCTTCAATGCCTAAAACTTCTTCTAATTGATCCACTAAGTCCATGGGATCACGACCATCTCGGTCTAATTTATTCATAAACGTAAAAATGGGAATACCACGCATCTTACAAATTTGGAACAATTTTTTAGTTTGGGGCTCAATCCCCTTTGCTGAGTCAATTACCATGACAGCCGAATCGACCGCCATCAAGGTCCGGTAAGTATCTTCTGAGAAATCCTCATGTCCCGGCGTATCCAAAATGTTAATTCGCTTGCCCGCATAATCAAATTGCATCACTGAACTAGTAACGGAAATTCCCCGTTTTTGTTCAATTTCCATCCAATCTGACTTAGCAAAATTGCCACTCTTACGGGCTTTAACAGTTCCGGCCTCACGTACCACGCCACCAAATAACAACAGTTGTTCGGTGATGGTTGTTTTACCAGCATCAGGGTGAGAAATAATTGCAAATGTCCGGCGTGATTCAACTTCCGGCGCTAATTTTTGATTCGTCATATCATTTTCCTTTCAGCCACTTATCATCTTATTTTATCATATTTAGCCAAGCGCTCCCAAAGAGTCACTGATTTTATTAAATTTAATCAAAAAGTCGATAGCAACCCAAACAAATGCTTGGTAACTATCGACTTCTATCAAAAAAATAATTAAGCTTTCCAATCTTTGGCATCAGAAAGACCCAGGTCTTCCTTAATTTTAGTAGTTGAAATACCTTGTGTTCTTGGCAGATAAACCACTTCACAGTAGTCTTTTAAGAAATCAAACTTACCTTTCCAATCATCGCCCATCACAAAGATATCAATATCATTTTCTTGGACATCTTTAATTTTTTGATCCCATTCATACTCTGGAATTACTTTATCAACATACTTGATAGCTTCCAATATGTATTTACGATCTTCATAAGATGTGTAAGCTTTTTTACCCTTTTCGGCATTAAATTCATCTGATGATAAGCACACTGTAAGAGTGTCCCCTAATTCACTAGCTCGCTTCAATAGACGAATATGACCTTTATGAATCAGGTCAAATGTACCGTAAGTAATAACGTTTGTCATAATGTTCTCCTTCTTTCAGTTCCGTTTTAAAAATAAACTCATCATGCCTGAAAGTCAATCCACGTTAAATAATAGCATATCCATGACTTTCGTCAATCATTCTTAGTTAATTTATACCTTTTTAGTTCTGGGTGATAATCGATAAATATTATAAAGATATTGCACGATTACTTTAACCACAGCATATAATGGGATCGCTAAAACCATTCCTAACAAGCCCGCAATGTTACCGGCAGCTAGTAAAATAATGATAATGGTTAACGGATGAATCTGTAACGATTTACCAATAACATTAGGATAAACAAAATTGCCGTCAACTTGTTGGACAACTAATACCACAATAATGTTGTAAACCACAGACATCATATTACCACTGGCTAGTGACACCATTAACGCTGGGAAAATACCAATATATGGTCCTAAATATGGAATAATATTACAAATACCCGCAATCAATCCTAATAACAGCGCATATTTTAACCCAATAATAAAATAACCAATTGCAGTAAAAGTCCCCACAAAGATACATTCTATCATTTGGCCACCGATATATTTGGATAAGGTATCACTCATTTGCCCCAGTAAATCCATGATTTGATCCCGACTTTTTTCCGGTAAAAATTTGCGAATATTAAACTTTAATTTGTAGCCATCCTTTAACATATAAAACAATACTACCGGTGTGGTGATCAAAATAATGACCACATTAGTGGCCGTAGAAATAAAGCCCCCAATACCAGTAGATAATCCCTTAAATATGTCGTTAACATATTTGTTGGCATCACTACTAAGTTTATCGGTTATAGAATTTAAATGAATTTGCTTCATTAATTTTTGATTATGTGCATCCCGGGTCCATTGATGAACCATTTCTTTAACGGTATCAACTAGGTGAGGAACCTGAGTTAATAAATTAGTAATTTGTTCAACTAGACGGGGAATAAAGACCACTGATACAAAAATAATTAATCCCACTAACAGTAAAAAGACTAATGATACAGCCCAGGTTCTAGAAACATTTTTCTTTCCAATTTTAATTTTCATCAATAAATCGACAATCGGATTCAGCATATAAAATAAAAAACCTGATAAAACAATGGGTACAAAAATTGTGGAGAAAAAGATTGCGATGGGTCGAAACATAAAACTGATTTTAGTACATAGAGCTAAAATAGCCACCACAATAAGGATCTCTAAAGACCAAAAAAATAAAGAAGAATTTTTGATTCGATCTAACATAAGTCACCTCCATTAAAAATGAACACTTTTACTTTACCATATTTCGTTTAGATAATTAAAAACGACTGTTACTATAGTTATCAGTCATCATTTACGATTCAACCGCTAACTGATTAAGGGCAGTTTCAATATCATCTATTTGAAATCCTTTCCGATACAAAGCCTGTTTGGTTTTTTGTCGTCGTTGATATGGTTCTTGTGCCCGATATTTACGCCAGTATTTTTCTGCCACGGGCATAATAATTGCTTCATCATTTTTTTCAATTGCCACTGGTGCCACAGCTTGCATAATGATTTCGATTACTTCACTATCAAAGCCACGTTGATATAAAAATTGCCGGGTTTTGTCCAAAGAGCGGCGGGTAGACTCTCGCTTCATACGCTTTAATTGTTGCTTTGCCACTTTAGTACCATTGGCTACTTGATCATTAGTTGAAAAGTACTGGTTGATAGCTTGTTCTATCATCGAATTAGCCACTTTTTTAGTCTGTAAATGACGGCGAATGGCTCCCGGACCTTTTTGTCCTTCGTTGACAATCGTTCGCACGTAACTATCAGCGTAATTTTGATCATTTAATAATCTTTGTTCGCCTAGTTTAGCCACTACTTCATCAATACGATTAACATCATCAGTAAGCTCACTTAATTTTTCTCTTACCTCAGCTACCGTCCGTAATTGGTGTGCTAAATAATTTAGCGCTCGAGCATAGAGTTTGGACACCGTATCTGCATTGATTAACTCTGTTTTTAATGTTTCATCAATTTCCATTCCTTTAAACAGTTGGTACTTAATCAATACATCTTCACTCACTGGAAATTCGTACTTTTCATCTAAATAAATGTTGTAACGCCCTTTTCGTTTCTGGGCTTCAATCTTACTGATTTTAGGAATCATAAATCACAACCTCCTTTCAATTCCTCACTAGGTATTTTCGGTCTGTGTTTGATATACTGAAATTAAATACGTTAATGAAGGAAGATTACTATGATTACTGCTCACGTAGTTTATGCTACTATTACGGGAAATAACGAAGATATTGCCGATATCATTACTGAACGCCTGGAAGACCGTGGCATTGAAGTTAACGAAACCGAAATTTCTCAAACTGATGCTAACGTTTTTTTAGAATGTGATATCTGCATTGTTTGTCCCTATACTTATGACGAAGGTGCTCTACCAGAAGAAGGCTTAGACTTTTTTGACGATTTACAAGAATTAGATTTATCAGAAAAAATCTATGGGGTTGCTGGGTCTGGTGACACCTTTTATGAAGAATACTTTAACGTTGCCGTGGATCGTTTCGACGATGCCTTTAAGAAAGCTGGTGCTATAAAAGCCACTGACAACATTAAAATCAATTTGGAACCTGATGGCCATGATATTGAAGCCTTAGATGAATTCAGTGATGATTTAATTCTTGCGGCTCAAAAACAGCAAAGCAACGACTAAACTAGTCGTTGCTTTTGTTCTTATTTCTAGTCAATTTGCGTGCACGCGTCATTACCTGGGCAATGGCATCCGCTTGCTCTTGAATCTTGCCCATTCGTAATTCTTGTATCGTCGCGTTCACTACCCCACCAAACAACATAATGAGGCCAGAAATATCTAACCAAAACATTAAAACAATAAAAGTTCCAATGGTTTTGTAAGCTGTCACGGATTGAGCAAAGTATTTCACATAAATACTAAAACCTTGAGATAGTACCATTAACCCCATGGTAGCAACTAAGGCCCCAATCCAAACATAACGCAATCGGACTTTAGCACTAGGCACAAAATAATAAATAACGGTGAGCAGGAGCCATAAAACACCGATAGTTACCGGCCATTTAACCGTTCCCACAAATGAATTAATAAAATGAGGTAATTTTAGTCTAGGTGTTAGCCATTCCACAATCAACTGACCAAATGTAAAGAATAATAGCATTAATATGATAATAACGATTAATACTAGCATCCAAACAAAGGATAACACTCGATTAGAAATTGCCGTTTGATTTTCCGCTACCCCATAAGTTTTATTAATAGTCCGTTGAAAGGCCGCAATTGCGCGCGACGCTGACCAAATCGTTAAAATCAAACCAGTTGAAAATTGTCCCGTACTATAACTAATAGTAGATTCAATAATCGGTTTTAAAAACGAATAAATACTGTCCGGAAATACTGGTGCTACATAAGTTAATATCTGATCCGTATCAAAATGAAATAACTGCAACAAACTGCCCAATAAAATAATAATGGGAAAGATGGAAAGTAAGGTATAAAAAGCCAAAACAGCGGCAGAATCCGAAATATTTCCCGATTTATAATGACTAATCAATGAAGCAATAAAGCGTTTCGCATTATCTAATCCCTGTTTCATCACTTAGTGCTCTTATTTCTCGCGTTATTGGAAAAACGATCGGCAATTGCCATTAAAATTCGTTCGGCCGCTTGGCCATCTCCGTATGGATTTTTAGCCGTTGCCATTCGTTCATATTCACTAGGATCATCCAGTAATTCATTCATCGCAGTAGTAATGGTAGCTGGATCCGTACCAACTAGCTTTAAGGTGCCAGCTTCAATTCCTTCTGGCCTTTCCGTGGTATCTCGTAATACCAAAACCGGTTTGCCCAGTGAAGGGGCTTCTTCTTGAACTCCCCCAGAATCACTCATAATAAAGTAACTGCGAGCAGCCATGTTATGAAAATCTAATACGTCAAGTGGCTCAATTAAGTGCACTCGTGAAACGCCATCAAACACTTCATGAGCAATTTGTTGCACGCTAGGGCTTAAATGAACTGGATAAACCACCTCAACATCGGGATGGTTAGCCACTACCTTTTTAATGGCTTCAAACGTGCGTCGCATCGGCTCACCTTGATTTTCCCGTCGATGCATAGTCAGTAAAATCATTTTGTTAACTTCACTAACTTCGGTCAAAACATCATGCTTATAATCCGCACTTACCGTTTGTTTTAAAGCATCAATCGCCGTATTACCAGTTACAAAGATGGCATTTTTGGGATGATTTTCTTTTAATAAATTGGCCTTGCTTAATTCCGTGGGGGCAAAATACATATCAGCCAATACATCCGTTAACTGGCGATTCATCTCTTCAGGATATGGCGACCACTTATCCCAGGTCCTTAATCCGGCTTCCACATGACCTACTTGAATTTGGTGATAAAATGCACTGACGCTGGCCGCAAAAGTGGTAGTAGTATCACCATGAACTAAAATAATATCTGGTTGTTCCTTAGCAGTGATGGGATCTAATTGTTGAATCACTTTTGTAGTGATATCACTAAGGGTTTGTTTTGATTGCATAATATTTAAATCATAGTCAGGAATAATATGAAAAATAGCTAAAACTTGATCTAACATTTCCCGGTGTTGCGCAGTAACCACCGTTACTGGTTTAAATTGGTCTGACATTTGCTGCATTTTTAAAATAATTGGAGCCATTTTAATAGCCTCTGGTCTTGTACCAAAGATTGTCATCACCTTAATCGGTTGTTTCATGGTTAGCCTCCTCTATCCGGTTAATTATACCAAATTTGTTTGGTGTTTTAATTTATTAAGAGTAAATAAAAGTTTTCCTTAATATGATATAATTCTCTAGTATGGCGTATTATTACATTGATTTGGTAAAATTAAATAATACTTTAAACCATTCGTATATTCATTTTGTTATTTTACTACGCAATTATAAATAAGTTTTGATTATTGACCATCTTTTGGAGGATTATCTTGAAAACAATTAGTTTAATCGTTCCGTGTCACAACGAGGAACAAACTATTAATATTTACTACGATACCACTACAGCGGTGTTTGAACAGCTTAATGAACAAAATGTTGAAACATACGTCCCCGAATTCATTTTTATTAATGATGGTTCCACTGACACCACTCTGGATGTTTTGCGTAAATTACAAGCAGACCATCCCGAAACAGTTCATTACATATCTTTTTCACGTAATTTTGGTAAGGAAGCCGCTTTTTCAGCTGGTTTTGATAACGCCAGTGGTGATATGGTTGCCGTTATGGACGTTGATTTACAAGATCCACCGGAGCTTTTACTGCAAATGGTTCCGATTGTGGAAAGCGGCGAATATGAATGTGTTGGGAGTGTTCAAACTACCCGCAAACAAAATCCAATTCGTGCCTTTTTATCATCTTCATTTTATAAGCTAATTAATAAGATGTCAGATGTTGAAATGAAACAAAATGTGCGCGATTATCGTTTAATGAGTCGTAAATACGTTGATGCCGTCTTAGAGTTACCAGAATATAATCGTTTCACCAAAGGGATTTTTGCATGGGTTGGCTTTGAGACTAAATACTTAGAATATGAAGGCGTTGAACGTTCAGCTGGTACCAGTTCTTGGTCCATTTTTGAATTATTTGAATATTCATTAGAAGCTGTGGTTGATTTTTCCGATGTTCCTCTCAAAATGGCCACCATTATGGGAGTAATCATCAGTTTCCTTTCTATCATCGGCTTGTTATTTGTAGTAATTCGCGCCTTGGCTTTTGGTGATGCTGTCAGTGGCTGGGCTTCTACCGTTTCCATTATTCTCTTTTTAAGCGGAATTCAATTATTCTGTCTAGGCATTGTCGGTAAATATATTGGTAAGATTTATTTAGAGACCAAGCATCGTCCAGCCTATGTTGTTGAGGAGAAACGTTAATTCATGAAATGGATAATAGCTAAATTCAAACAGTACCGCGAAGTTATTTCTTACCTGTTTTGGGGTGTAGTTACCACCGTGGTTAATATTGGCATCTTCGCGTTACTTCACCACTTCACCAGTTGGAATTATCAAATCAACAATGCCATTGCCTGGTTCATCTCGGTAGTAGTGGCCTTTTATTCCAACAAAGCGTTTGTCTTCAAATCTCAAGGTAGCGGCCAAGCAGTAAAAGAGTTCTTCTCGTTTACTTTAGGTCGAGTCGCTACATTATTATTAGAAATGATTATTCTAGGCGTTGGGATTTCACTACTACACGGTAATCAGATTGTCGTCAAAATTATCGATAACGTGGTTGTCGTAATTGTGAACTATTTTTGGTCCAAGCTAGTTGTATTTGCTAAGAAAAATCAATAATATTTACTAAACTTTTATCCCCCACTTATAGTGGAGGATTTTTATTTATTTCAAGTCTGAATTCTTGCACATTTGTCTTTATCCAAATATATTTATGATAGTATCAATAAATTATATAGGGGGTATTTATTATGATTGAATCATACAAGCGTTACTGGACTAATATCGTTAATTTTTCGGGAACCTCTGATCGGCCTGATTATTGGTGGCCTGTTGTGATTAACGCTATTTTAGGAGCAATTATTGGGGTTGTATTGCAAGCCATTTTTGGCCATCCTGGAGACTATTATACTTTGAAAGACATTGGTATTAATAGTATCTACGGTGCTATTTCCGTTCTATTATGGCTAGCTAATTGGTCCGTTAAGGTTCGCCGATTACATGATACTAACAGATCTGGTTGGTGGATTTTGATTGAAATAATTCCAATTATTGGGGACATCTGGATGTTCGTTTTACTTGTATTACCAACTAATAACGATAGTCGTTGGAGTAACTAGTTATCTAAATCTTTAGGGGGAGACCAAACACTGATGTCTTAAAAAGCCGAACATAATTATTATTGGGGGATATTATTATGAAAAAGGTTATTACTATTTCTGCCGCACTTTTATCCGTCGTTACTTTAACTGCTTGCGGGTCCAAGTCTACTAGCTCTAAAGAAAAAGACCATTCCTCTACTACCAAAATTATCCAAAAAGCAAATAATACTGAGGAAGCTATTTTAAAATACAATGAAATTAAATTAGGTAGTGAAAATAAAAAAGGTAAAGGTGGTACTACTGAAAAAGTGGTTAAAGCATACTATGGTGACCCTAACAGTACTCAAAAATCTACTTTAGAAGGTACTACTGACAAAACCACAATTTATACTTGGAATAGTGTTGGTAAAGCTAAAAATGGTTTAAAGATGTCGGCTGAATTTTTAGATGGTAAAGCAATTTCTAAGAGTTACGCTAACAACAATAAATCACCAAAAATATCTACTAAAACATTAAATGAAATTAAAAAGAATGACACTTATACTAAAGCTAAAAATAAGTTAGGTGTTCCAATTGGTGAATCAGACGTCAAATCAGATATTGGGAGCATCAAAACATTAAGATATTCAACGGGTAAAAAAGAAGTCCTAATGTCATTTACTAACAATAAGCTGTTATTTAAAAAGACTGCTGCAGAATAAACTAAATGAATAATTTTAAATAATTAATAAAAAAGACACCGAAAATATCGGTGTCTTTTTTTATTTTTGCTATTATGATCCCGCCCGGAATCGAACCGGGATCATCCGCTTAGGAGGCGGGTGCCCTATCCAGTTGTGCTACGGGACCAACAAACCGGTAATTATTTTCTCATTAATTACCGAAATTGTAAAGATTACTTCGATTGTTCACGTTTATGACGCATTCCCTTGCGCTTAGAATGCTTTTTATTATGTTTCTTTTTAGTTGGAACTGTTGGTGTAACCGTCTTAGCAGATTCAGTCCGTTTCCTTTTCGGTGCTGCAGCTGCTTTTGTGAAAGTATCAGCCTTGTTGCCAGTCTGACTACTAGTTGTCACCTTAGTTGTTTTTGGAGTATTAGTAGTATCAACTTTACCATTACTTTGTGGACGGGTTGTCGTCAATTGATTATTGGTAAAGTAAACCTTTACTAATTCATACCCCGCTCCTTTAATCAACCGTTTTAAATCACGTAAATCATGATCATCACCAAAGTTAATTACTTGACCAGAATGGCCCATCCGGCCAGTTCGACCACTACGATGAACATAAAGTCTTTCATCATTGGGTAAATCATAGTTAATTACCGTTGGCAACTCAGCAATATCCATGCCTCGTGCCGCTACATCAGTAGTTAATAATAAACGTAACTTACCTTTACGAAAATCACTAATAGCTTTTTGCCGAGCCGTTTGTCGTTGATCAGCAGTCAACTTCCCTACTGCAACGTGATTATGCCGTAAGAAGCTAGCCGTTTTTTCCAGCGTCGCCGTTTGATTAAAGAAGACCAAGGCTTTGAACTTAGGTTGATGCAACAAGCGAATCAACATTTGTGATTTCTTACCATTAGATACTACCAGCGATTGATGCTGCACCTCGCCTTGAGTATCATCAATATCTCGCACATCAAAAGTTGATACTGTTGGAATAAACCATTTATTTAATTCATTTAACACTTGGTTCGTTGTGGCCGAAAAGAAACCTAATTGAACATCGGTCGGAGCATGATCAACAATGCTTCTAACCTGATCAAAAGAATCTTCATTCAATAAGTTATCAGCCTCATCTACCACAATCGTAGTCACTCGATTAACTTTGAGTTTTCCTAACTCAATTAAGTTCAAAATTCGTCCCGGTGTACCAACGACTACTTCTGGATGTCCTTTTAATTTTTCCACTTGCCGTTTAATATTGGCACCACCCAATAACGATAAAACTGCGACATCGGTTACCTTGGCCCAATCAGCCATTACTTGGCTGGTTTGAGAAGCCAATTCAGCGGTCGGCTCTAAAACAATTAACTGAGTAAATTCTCCTGGAACTACTCGTTCTAATAATGGCACTGTAAAAGCTACCGTTTTTCCGGAACCAGTGGGAGCAATTCCTAAAACACTGTTACCATTTACTAGCGGTTCAAAAACCGCCGTTTGAATAGCAGTCTGTGATTGATAACCTAATTTTTGAGCATGCTGTTCAAATTCTAATTGCACTATCGGTTTATCTCCGTTCTATTGTTCATCGCCTGGAAAGACAATGTTAGCGTCTTGACGTAGGTTAAATAAGACCTTATTCACATTAACCATTAATTGATACCAACGGTCATAGTCCAATCTATTTTGTGGGTCATCAGGATTATTGATTACCCGTTCAAAGTCCTTTAACTCTGGATACATTGGATTAATTTCGTCAACGTTACCAATCGTAGCTCGTTGGCCTTCGTCATTAATGTAAACAACGTCACCAATTTCACCAGCATCATCGATTTCAATGGTATCTTTTAGACCATAAATTTCAGAAGTCATATAAGAATTACTTGTCTTACCAAAATTCAAAATGACATTATATTCAGGATACTGAAGAATAGCCGTTCCCTTACCATCAGCACCAGTAGCAACTAATTGTGGGTAATAAGCAACATCTTCTGGCATGCCAAACAAAGTGACCGCATCGTAAACTGTATAGACACCTAAATCTTGTAAGGCCCCACCAGCAAATTTCTTAGAAAATACGTTGGGTACTTCGCCAGCTAACACATTATCGTAACGGGATGAGTACTTCTCGTAAGTAAATTCAGCACCTTGAATAACTGGCATTTTAGCGACTTGATTTTCAATCGCTTTAAAATTACTAGTGTGAATTTGCCGAGCAGCTTCAAATAACAACACGTTTGGATGTTGCTTAAGTAATTCAGTAATTTCAGCCATTTGGCGCTGGTTAGCAAAAGCTGGTTTTTCAACAATCACATTTTTTTCAGCTAGGATGGCTTTTTTAGCATCAGCAAAGTGCAGACTGTTTGGTGATGCAATATATACTGTGTCAAAGCTACCTTCACTAAAGAATTGCTCCATATCATCAAATGCTTCTGCAGCGTGGTTATGGTCAGCAAACGTTCTAGCTTTTTTCATAGTCCGAGAATAAACACTGGTTAGCTTAGTGTCTGTTCCTGACTGCGTTGCATCAATAAATTGTTGTGTAATCCAATTAGTACCAATAATTCCTAATTTAATCACGATAATCCCTCCTCTGTTGTAATATACTTCCAGTATATCAATGTTTTTTTCTAAAGAATACCTTCAACAGCTGAACAAGTTCATTTTTTTTGTTACAATGCAATTGAATTTACATATAGTAAGGATTGATAACTTTGAGAAAACGATCAATTGTGTTGTTTACCGTTTCATTGATTGCAGGATTACTCCATGCACCCAAAAAGAAAAAGACCCCTTTAGCGGAGCAGAACAACCCCCGCTATTTTGTTGGGTCTTGGCAATACCTAGATAACGAACAACGACAACATTCCCTTGTTATCAGTCCTAGTTTGGAATTAATTATCGATCAAAAACCAATTAAAGCATCCATCATCAATTCAAGTGGTCCTTCTTTAGTTTATCGCGATGCGCTGGGCTATCAATTAAAGTTACAAACCAATTTAGATGGTTTAACCTCGTTTTATGATGAAGCTGATAACATTAGCTATCCATTAACTCATACTAATTAACTAATTGGTTAATATAGTTTTCCCATTTTTGTTGATTACCATTAAATACCGATTGATAAAATTCTTGTTTAGTACCAGCCATATTCACTTCTGGTTGCCCCTTTAATTGCAAAAAGGTGGCATCGCCATTAGGTGTGTTAATTGGGGCATCGCTAATCCAAGTTTGCTGGGTTCGCCCTACTTTAACGTTTAAGTGATGTAAGGTTTGTTGATCACCCCAAATAATTACTGGTCGTTTATAATAACGCCAAATTTTATTTTTTAATGACGTCAATCTGGTTTGCTCTTGCTTCCAGTTAATACTTTCATCATTATAGTCGCCATAAAGCTCCACTTGGATGGCAATCGGTAACACACCGGTATTACTATCTACCTGATCAACTAAATTATCAAACTGAGCAGTAGCAGTACTACTAAAACTAAAAACGTGGTAAATACCTATCGGCAACTGGGCTCCTTGACTACGGCTAAAGTTACTATTGAAACTATCATCAGTGTACGTCGCACCTTGTGATGCTTTGAGATAGACAAAGTTAACTTTAGCTTTTTTTAATGCAGCAAAATCAACATAACCATCCGTTTGTGACAAACTAACGCCACGGATAGGATATTTTTTCAACGCATTTTGATAGCGATAATGGTTAAATATCAGCATCCCTAAAAAAGTGAGTAATGCGAGAATAATTAAGATCACACTAATAAACCATTTTCTTTGTTGAAACGTTTGGGTATAAATTGGCTGAACGTCTTTTCTTTTTGGCATTCAATCATCTCGATTTTTATTCAGTCTTATTTGCGAGTATCATCAATAATTCGGTGAACATCCTCAATAGCCTGTTCAGTCGCAGGTCCCATTCTCACACTAGCCATCATAAATAGTGAATCAATGATAGTAATTTGAGCAATCAGAGAATACATGCCTTCTGAACGGTAATTAGATTCATCACTAGACGAAATAAAGGTAATACTACTATCTTCAGCTAACGGTGAATCTGGATAACTGGTAATACCAATAATGGTGACTCTTTTCTTTTTTAACGTATCGACAATTTTCATCGTTTGTTGATTACGTCCAGAATGAGATACCACAATGGCACAATCTTTAGCCGTTAATTTTACTGCTTGCATCAATTGTACGTCAAAATCTGGGTGATAAAAGGTATGAATAGAAGTTCTTAAAAATTTATGATAACCATCCAGGGCAGCTACTGACGATCCGCCCAGCCCAAAAAAGCCGAGTTGATTACAATTAATGATTCTTAAAATAGCTCGAGCAAAATCACTGTCATCAATATTATCACGACTATCACTAATAGCTCGTTGAGAACTTGCAAATATTTTATCAGCAATTTCTGATAAAGTATCTTTAGGATCAATTTCTTTAAAAATTTGTAAATTAGAAGGCCGTAATTGCGTGTAAGCTAGCGCCAAAGTAAATTCACGAAAATTATTAAAGCCTAAGTTTTTGACTAGTCGAGAAATAGAGGCAGTCGAAGTTTTTGTTGCTTTAGCCATTTCTTCTATGTTAAGTTCGGAAGCTTCTTTAGGATTGTCCACGATAAATCTAGCAATTTTTTTATTAACCTTACTGAAGTCATCGTAGGATTGTTTTAGCAATTGGATTGGGGAACTCATAAGATCACCTGCTGTTTTCGATTTTAGTTATTGTAAATATTTTACAATAAAAAGGTTGAAATGTGAAAAATATTTTCACATAATCTAAATAAGCGCTTTATTACTGTCGTGATTAGCGAAAAATGTTAAACTGTTATTAGATTCGTTTAACCATTTTACCATTTTGATTCACCTTTTTTTATTGTCATTTTGGTAACCGGTTACAGAATGCGCTTTATTATTAGCATTATTCACTTGGGAAAGGAAGAAAAACACTATGAAATATATGTTAGGTGTTGATATTGGTACTACCAGCGTTAAAACCGTTCTTTATGACTTGGACGGTCAGGTTCAAGGATATTCAAACGATGGTTACGAACTATACCAAGACACCCCAGACATGGCCGAAGAAGATCCAGAAGAAATCTTCTCTGCTATGACTGAAGGAATTACTGAAGTTCTTCGCAAAGCCAATGTAAGCACTGGTGAACTTCAAGGAGTTTCATTCTCATGTGCAATGCACAGTTTGATTTTACTTGATGAAAACCACAAACCTTTAACTAGAGCTATTACTTGGGGAGACAACCGTTCAGTTCAATATGCTGATTCTTTGAAGGCTAGTCCTGAAGGGATGGAACTTTACCAAAAAACTGGGGTGCCTATTCACCCAATGACTCCCCTTTCAAAAATGATGTGGCTTCAAAATGACGAACCAGAATTATTTGCCAAAGCGCGTTGGTTTGTCGGCATCAAGGAATATATTCTTTACAAATTATTTGGTCAATTAAAAGAAGACTACTCAATTGCTAACGCAACCGGATTATTTAACATTTATAACTTAGATTGGGATGATCAAGCGTTAGAAATTGCTGGAGTTACTAGAGATCAATTGCCAGAACTTGTGGATACTACTTACCAACTCCACGGTCTTAAAGAAGAATACGCTAAGACTTTAGGTATGGATCAAGATACACCATTTATCATTGGCGCTTCTGATGGTCCTCTTGCTAACTTAGGGGTTGATGCTATTCAACCTGGTGTGGTTGCTGTTACTATCGGTACTTCTGGAGCAGTTCGGGTTATTTCTGATAAGCCTCGTACGGATCCTAAAGCGCGGGTATTTTGTTACTACCTTGCCAAGGATATGTGGGTAATTGGTGGACCAGTTAATAACGGTGGTGTCGTCTTTCGTTGGGTCCGTGATGAATTATGTGCCCCTGAAAAAGTTACCGCTGAACAAATGCAAATTGATCCATATGATTTGCTAACTGAAATCGCTGCTAAAATTCCAGCTGGTTCAGATGGTCTAATCTTCTTACCTTATCTTGGTGGCGAACGGGCCCCAATTTGGGATGCTAATGCTCGTGGAACTTTCTTTGGTTTAAACCGTACTACTAATCGGGCTCAAATGATTAGAGCTACGCTTGAAGGCATTGTCTACAACCTTTACACGGTTATGTTGGCCCTTGAAGAAGTAGTTGGTAAGCCTAAGAGTATTCAAGCTAGTGGTGGCTTTGCTCGTTCTGAACTATGGCGTCAAATGCTCACTGACATCTTTGAACAAGATGTTTCAATTCCTGAGAGTTTTGAAAGTACTGCTTTAGGAGCTGCTACTTTAGGAATGTACAGCCTAGGTATTATTGATAACTTAAGCGATGTTTCTAAATTCGTGGGTACAACCGTTACTCATCATCCTAATCCAGAAAACTTTGCTGCTTACCGGGAATTAATCCCTATCTATATTCGGTTAAGTCGTTCACTTCAACCAGAATATAAAAATATTGCTGAGTTCCAACGAAAACATGATCAGGCTAAAAAAGAAAATTAGCTTGCGGATTGCTTTCACTTAAAATCATACTAAAGTCTGAAGGGAGACTTAGACATGAAATTACTTGCCTTATTAATTGGGATTATCTTTTTACTGGTCCTAATTATTCGCTTCAAAATTAATACTTTCGTTGCGTTAGTATTAACTGCTGCTGTTACTGCCCTTCTTTTAGGAATGCCAATGCAAAACATTGCCACTTCTATTGAAACCGGGATTGGTGGTCAATTAGGGGAACTATCAATGGTCTTTGGTTTCGGGGCGATGTTAGGTCGACTGGTATCTGATTCCGGTGGGGCCTACATTATTGCCAATACCCTAATTGAAAAATTTGGTCGTTCACGATTGCAATTGGCTGTAATGGTTGCTTCATTTATTCTTGGAATTGCCCTCTTCTTTGAAGTTGGGATGGTATTATTGGTACCAATCGTCTTTGCTATCGCGGTAGAAGCCGGGGTTCCAATTTTATTCTTAGGTATTCCAATGGCAGCTGCACTATCAGTTACCCACGGATTCCTACCTCCTCATCCTGCTCCAACTGCTATCGCTCAAGCCTTAGGCGCTAACGATGGTAAGGTATTGCTATTTGGTTTAGTAGTTGCTATTCCAGCTGCTTACATTGCTGGTCCATTATTTACTAAAGCTGCTGAAAAATTTGCACCTGATGCTTTTGAAGCTAAAGGAAACTTATCTTCTATCGGAGAAATCAAACACTTTTCTAAAGAAGAATCACCATCCTTTGGACTTTCTGTTTTAACTGCTCTTTTCCCAGTTATCTTGATGGCTATCACTACCGTTTACAAAATGACGGTTGATGGTGGTGCTATTCCTAAGAACCCATCAACTATGGATTCTATCGTTGCCTTCATTGGTTCTCCAAGTATTGCTATGTTAATTTCATTATTATTTGCAATGTGGGCAATGGGTTGGGCTCGTAATCGAACTACAGCTCAAATTATGGAATCACTTGAAAATGCCGTTAAATCAATTGCTATGTTACTCTTAGTTATTGGTGGTGGTGGTGCCTTTAAGCAAGTACTTATTGATGGTGGTGTTGGTAAAGAAGTTGCTAGCATGTTCGCTAACTCTTCCATTTCACCATTGATTCTTGGTTGGTTAGTCACTGTGGTTCTCCGTGTTGCTTTAGGTTCTGCAACCGTTTCTGCATTGACAGCTGCCGGAATCGTGGCTCCATTAATGGCTCAATCAGGTGTTGATCCTGCCCTTATGGTACTTGCCATTGGTGCTGGTTCATTAGCTGCTTCTCACGTTAACGATGCTGGTTTCTGGATGTTTAAAGAATACTTTGATCTTTCAGTTAAACAAACACTTCAAATCTGGACTGTTTTAGAAACTGTTATCTCAGTGGTTGGTATTGTTATCGTTATGATTTTGAACTTCTTCTTCCATTAAAAACAAAAAAGGCTTCCCATTGGGAAGCCTTTTTTTATTGTCTTATTCACCTTTAACCAATCGATCCTTCCATTTCAAAACTAATCAGCCGGTTAAGTTCAACTGCGTACTCCATCGGTAATTGCTTAGTAAATGGTTCCACAAATCCCATAATAATCATTTCGGTAGCTTTTTGTTCAGAAATACCACGACTCATTAAGTAATATAGTTGCTCTTCTGAAATTTTAGATACCTTAGCTTCATGCTCCAAAGCCACGTTGGCATTATTGATTTCATTAAATGGAATCGTATTAGAGCATGACAGATCATCCATGATAATCGTATCACACTCGATATGAGATTTAGAGCCATCTGCGTGCTGGCCAAAGCGAACCATGCCCCGATAATCAGTGGAGCCTCCCGTTCTAGCAATGGATTTAGAAACGATTGAGCTCGAAGTATTTTTGGCATTATGAATCATTCGGGCCCCAGAATCTTGCTGAATATGATTACTAGCAACTGCAATAGACAACATTGTTCCCCTAGCACCTTCACCATTTAAGTAAACACTAGGATATTTCATAGTTACTTTAGAACCCAAATTGCCATCTATCCACTCCATCGTAGCATTTTCTGCTGCTGCTGCCCGTTTAGTTTCTAAGCTATAAACATTATCGGACCAATTTTGAATGGTCGTGTAACGGCAATATGCGTCTTTAGCAACGTTTACCTCCACCACTGCTGCATGTAGACTATCAGAAGAATATTTCGGTGCTGTACACCCCTCAACATAATCTACCTTAGCTCCTTCTTCGACAATAATTAAAGTTCGTTCAAATTGACCCGAGTTCTCAGCATTTAAGCGAAAATATGATTGTAACGGCTGCGATGTTTGGACTCCCTTGGGGACATAAATAAACGATCCACCTGACCAAACCGCTGCATTCAAGGCTGCAAACTTATTATCAGTTGGTTTTACTAATTTACCAAACCACTTCTTAAATAATTTTGGATATTTTTTTAAAGCAGTATCAGTATCAGTAAAAATAATTCCTAGGGCCGCAAAATCTTCCCGCATATTATGATAAACCACTTCGGATTCATACTGAGCAGCTGAGCCAGCCAAATATTTTCTTTCCGCTTCGGGTACCCCTAAACGTTCAAAAGTTTTTTTCAGGTTTTCAGGCACATCTTCCCAATTGCGGAATTTCTTATCGGTCATTTTTTGGTAATAGCGCATATTGGCTAAATCCAGTTCAGATAAGTCCGGTCCATAGCTTGGCATGGGTAATTTTTTAAAAGTTTCATATGCTTTTAACCGATATTCAAGCATCCAACTGGGTTCATTTTTAGCTGCTGAAATTTCACGAACGGTGGCCTCGGTCAATCCTCGACCAGTAGAATAGGTCGGTTCGATATCATCATGAAAGCCGTACTCATATGCTGAATCGCCTAATATCGAATTTATTTCTTGTGTCATGACTAATCCTCTCTAGTATCTTGTTCGTCTAATAGTGCTCGTTGCAAGGCCCACCACGCTAACGTAGCACATTTAATTCGAGCCGGAAAACTAACCACGCTAGCTAAAATAGCCGCATCCTTTAACACCTTCAAATCGACTGGATCATGTTTTTTTCCCATTACCATGTCAGAAAAAGTTTTAGCCATTACCAATGCTTCTGCCATAGTTTTACCAGTCACCACATCAGCCATCATACTAGCTGATGCTTGACTAATCGTACAACCGTCACCAGTAAATTTGATAGCCTGAATTCGATGATTATTTAGTTCCATAGTCAAGTTAATAACATCTCCACAGGTCGGATTATTCAACGTTATTTGATTAGTGGCTGTCACTAATTCACCTTTATGATGTGGATGATTAGCATGATCTAAAATCACTTCACGGTACAAATTATTTAATTTAGATAAGCTCATGGTTAAAAAACTCCTTTGTGTCTTTTAAAGCTGCTAAGAAGTTGTCTAAATCCGCCCAATTATTATAAAAACTCAAACTCATTCTGACTGTCGCCTTCAAATCAAGTGCATTCATTAATGGTTGGGCACAATGATGACCGGCTCTAACAGCAACTCCATCTTGATCCAAGGCGGTCGCTACATCGTGTGGGTGCAGTGAATGGAGATTAAAAGCAATTACCCCAGTATGCTTAGTTACCGACGGCGGACCGTAAATAGTTAGCGTTGGATCTGCTAACAATTTAGGAAAAATATATTGAACTAATTCTTGCTCATGTCGCCAAATATTAGTCATTTCAATGTGATTCAAATAATCAATCGCTTTGCCTAACCCAATTACCCCCGCAATGTTTGGTGTGCCGGCTTCAAATTTATAAGGCAGCTCAGCCCAAGTGCTATCATACTGATTCACTACACTAATCATTTCGCCACCGTATTGGTATGGTGGCATTTTCTTTAACAAAGCTTGTTTACCATATAAAACACCAATACCGGTGGGCGCCAACATTTTATGCCCTGAAAATGCATAAAAATCAACATCCAAGTCCTGCACATCTACTGGTAGATGTGCCACTGCTTGCGCACCATCACAGACTACAACTGCACCATGTTGGTGGGCTAGCTTAGTTATCGTCTTAATAGGATTCACCACCCCCAAAACATTACTAGCATGAGCAATCGCTACTATTTTAGTCTTGTCCGTAATTTTTTGAGCCGCATCCTTTAGGTCTAAATCTTGTTCCTTGGTTAAATTAATGTACTTAAGGGTGGCATGTTTTTGCAGAGCCAATTGTTGCCAAGCAATAAGATTACTGTGGTGCTCCATAATGGTCAAAATAATTTCGTCACCAGCCTGAATGAACTGACCATAAGTACTAGCCACCAAGTTCAAACTATCCGTGGTCCCCTTGGTAAAGATAATTTCGTTAGCAGTGGTCGCATTAATAAATTGCCGAACTTGATCTCTGACCGCCTCGTATTGTTCGGTCGCTCGTTGGGCTAACGTGTGAATTCCCCGGTGCACATTGGCATTATCATGAAGATAAAATTGGTTGATTGATTGCAATACTGTCATTGGTTTTTGCGAAGTGGCTGCATTATCCAAATACACCAAGCTTTCCTCGTTAACCACTTGCTGTAATACCGGAAAATCACTACGTACTTGCTCCCAATCAGTATCCATTTGTTAACTTCCTTTCAATTGTTTCACTAAACTGTTTTCTAACCGATTTATTGTCTAATTCACTTAAAATCGTTCCTAAAAACCCGCGAATCACCATTCGTTTAGCCGTCTCTTCATCAATACCACGACTCATTAAATAATATAGTTGCTGTTGATCAACTTGGCCTACACTAGCTGCATGACCAGCCACGACATCATTTTCATCAATTAATAACATCGGATTAGCATTGCCATGAGCCTGATTAGACATCATCAAAACTCGATTTTCTTGTTCTGCTTTGGCTCCAGATGCGCCATGAAGAATATGACCAATACCATTAAATACTAATTCGGAATTATCCAAGAGAATGCCACGCTGTGCGATTCGTCCCTCCGTATGTTGGCCCCCATTAGTTACTCCAGTATTAATTCCCAGTCGTTGCTTTTGAGCAGAAATAGCCACCACTTTAGCTTCCGAGCTAGAGCCTTGACCCATTAGGTTAGTATTAAAATTAGCCACCGTGTCACCATAATTAAATAGCCCTATCGACCAATTCACCCTAGCATTCGGTCCTACCACTGCTTGACGTTGTAAATAAGTTAACGTTTGGGCTGCCATTTCATCTAATGCCGTAAATTCTACCCTACTATTTTCGGCCGCTACCACTTCCACCACACAATTGGCCAAATTAACTTGCGTACCGCTAGTAATTTGATGCTGCATAATATTAAGTCGACTATTAGCTTGCGTCACAATTAAGACCCGCGAAATAAACGGTTGCTGTTCATGTTTACTATTGGACTTCAACTCTAATTGAAGAACTTGTTTGCTATTTACTTCTTCAGGAACATAGATAAAAATCCCGTTGTTAACCAACGCTTCATTGTACTTGGTTAATTGATCTGAATTATCCTTAAGTGCTTGACCCCAGTATTTAGCTACTAAATCACCATATTGGTGTAAAGCCGTCATCAAATCACAGACAATAACACCTTGACTTAATAGTTCGGTCGGAAGCGTTACCCGTATAGTAGTTGACTCAAATTGAATTAAACGAGGGTTCAAGGCACTAGGTGAAGCGTTATCGGTTGAAAAAGCGCCAGCCGTTGTCAACGGGATGAATTCAGTCAATGGAGTTAAATCCCAATTTTGATATTTAAAGCGCTGAATCACTGGCTTATTTAATTGCACAACTTGTTGAAGGGCTTGTAACCGTTGTTTAATAAACCAATCCGGCTCCTTATTTTGTTTGGCCATTGTAATTAGTCGGCTTCGAAATTCCGGTGTGATTTCCATATTTCCCTCCTAATTCTCATCCATTAAATCAACGCTCAAATTAAACTCATCACGTAAACCCGCATAACCTTCATTCTCTAGTTGCTTAGCTAATTCTGCGCCACCAGTTTTCACAATTCGTCCATCCATCATAATATGAACCACATCGGGTACAATATATTTTAATAAACGTTGATAATGCGTAATAATCAAGGCACCAAATTGGTCACCTCGTAAGGAATTAACTCCTTTGGAGACCACTTGTAAAGCATCAATATCTAATCCTGAGTCGATCTCATCTAATAAAGCAAAGGCTGGTTTAATCATCAGTAATTGCAAAATTTCATTACGTTTTTTTTCGCCACCTGAAAAACCTTCATTTAAGTATCGCTCGATCATTGCTTCATCCATATTCAATAATGCTAAATTGTGATCTAATGTCGTTAAGAATTCCATTACCCCAATTTGATTAGCTTCGGTTCTTCTAGCATTCATCGCCGCTCTTAAAAATTCAGCATTAGTGACTCCTTGAATTTCTGCTGGATACTGCATTGCCAAAAAAAGGCCTCTGCGTGCGCGTTCATCCACCGGCATCTCTAAAATACTCTCACCGTCTAATAAAATATCTCCTTGAGTAACTTGATAAGCTGGTTGTCCCATAATGGTTTCTGATAATGTTGATTTACCGGTTCCGTTGGGTCCCATGATGGCATGAATCTCACCGGTACGCATTAATAAGTTAACCCCTTTTAAAATTTCTTTAGGTTGATTAGCTTCTTCATCAGCTACCGAAACGTGTAAATTTTTGATTTCAAGTGTTGCCATATTTGCCGACCTCCACAGAATTTGTCTTTCTTCTTAAACTCATTAATAGATTTATTCTAGCTACATTTTTAATTAAAATCACCCCTTGACTTTTTCTATACCAAATTAAGATCAATAAAAAAACCTAGTAAGCCAATCACTTACTAGGTTTTTAGTTTATTCAATTGTTTCGTAAATTAATTCTGGGGCTTGAGCACTAGCTGAAATTTGAATATTGTCATACAACAATTTTTTAATATCTTCCACGTTTTCGCGATTACTGTGAATCGTTAAAATAGATTCACCTTCGTTAATAGCGTCACCAATTTTTTTATTCAAAACAATGCCCACGGCATAATCTAGAGGATCATCGGCTTTTTGTCGCCCGCCACCTAACAACATGCTGGCAATACCGACTTCATCTGCGGTCATTTTAGCAATAACCCCTGATTTAAGTGCCGGTAACTCAATTTGATATTGGGATTGCGGCATGACTTTTTTAGGATCATCGACAACTGCCGGATCACCACCTTGCGCAGCTACCATAGCTCGGAAACGTTCCAAGGCTTGACCATTATCGATAACGGTTTGACACATTTGTTGACCTTCTTCGATGGTTTGGGCTTTTTTACCCATCACCGCCATATAACCGCCAATAGTAACAATTAATTTTACTAAATCTGCTGGCCCTTGGCCTTTCAATAAGTTAATTGATTCTTCAATTTCTAAGGCATTACCAATACAACGTCCTAGTGGTTGATTCATATCAGTAATCAAGGCCATACATTGTAATCCAACGCCCTGACCAATATCTACTAAAGCCCGTGCTAAGGTTTCTGATTCTGCCAGTGTTTTCATAAAAGCTCCCGCACCAGTTTTAACATCAATAATTAATGCATCAGTACCAGAGGCAATTTTTTTACTCATAATAGAACTAGCAATTAGTGGAATAGAATCAACGGTGTCGGTCACATCACGCAACGCATAAATTTTTTTATCCGCTGGGGCAATGTTTCCCGTAGCTCCAATAATTGCTAATTTTTCTTCACGGACTTGATCTTTAAAAGCAGCTTCACTAATTTCCACTCGATAACCGGGAATAGCTTCTAACTTATCTAACGTTCCGCCAGTATGGCCCAAGCCGCGACCAGAAATCATGGGCACCGGAATGCCTAAGGCTGCCACTACCGCAGCTAGAGGAATACTAGTTTTATCACCAACTCCACCAGTGGAATGTTTATCTACTTTAATTCCTGGAATATCGCTTAAATCTAAATGGTCGCCTGACTTCATCATCGTCATTGTGAGTTCTGATTGTTCATTTTTAGTCATACCATTAAAATAAGTTGCCATCAAAAACGCACTGGTTTGATAGTCAGGAATTTCACCTGAAACTACCACATCAATAAAATATTGAATTTCTGCTGGAGATAATTCTTTACCAGAACGTTTTTTATGAATAATATCTACCATGCGCATTATTAACAAGCTCCTTTGTAATCGTTTTCATTTTATGTTTTAATAAAAGCTCAATTCAGTGACAGATCGAATTGGGCTTTTACCTTCATTAATAATCAACTAATAATTGGGCCAAATACTGATCAAGTACCGCACAATTGGCATAACCCGCCTTTAAGACTGCATCAACACCAGCCACCTTATGATTACCAGCAGCCAGCAAAATGGTATGGTCTTTTTGGGCTAGATCATCTAAGTCAATTCCGATAGTTCTTTGATTGATTTTATCGTTAACAATGTGGCCCTGTTCATCAATAAACCGTGAACAGATATCCCCCACTGCCGTTTGCTGTAATTCTTGTTTTTCTTCCTCATTAAAATAGCCTAGTTGAAAAACCAATGCTTGCGGTCGTACGGTTCCCACAGTAAACAATGCTACATTTGCTTTTTTACCTAAATCTAGCACATGCCGAATATGGCGATCTTGTTCTACCATTGTTTTAGTAATTTGATTATCAAAAATCACTGGTAACGGAAGGTATTCTGGATTAACCCGGTAAGCGCCAGCCAATTCATTGATGCTTTCATAGGCATAGGTCTTTTTGTTGGAATAGCTGACACTTCCCTTTAGCTGTACCACCTGAATACCACTCACTGATTGTTCCTCTAGTTGCTCCGTTAAATGGTGAACTGTCTTGCCCCAACCGATACCAATAATATCACCGGGCTTAACTATGGACGTCAAGACGTTAGCGGCGTAGCGACCATATGTATGCCAAAAATTAGGTTCGGAAAGATTTTCTGGCACCACATGCACATCAGCATGATACTTTTCGGATAATTGTTTACTCAAATTTTCAGTGGTATAAATGGGATTCACCACCTGAATTTTAACGACGCCAACATCCTTGGCGTATTGTAACAATCTAGATACTGTTGGCCGTGAAACGCCCATTTGATCGGCTATTTCTACCTGACTCAAATTATGTTGATAATACATTTCAGCAACCATAATACTTTGTTTTAATTTTTCTTGATCTAGACTGTCCATCAATTTCTTACCCCTATTCTTTGATGTTAGCGATTGCTGTATCCAAAGATAAGCGAATCATTTCGTCAAAGGATGTTTCCCGTTCTTTAGCAGTAGTCTTTTCACCAGTTAATAAATGATCACTGACCGTTAAAATAGTTAAAGCTCGAATGTGATGCTTAGCAGCTAACAAGTATAGGCCCGAAGTTTCCATTTCAGTGGCAATTACGCCATAATCGGTTAACTTCTTCATATCAATTTCATCGTTATAAAAACGATCAGCTGCAAAGATATTCCCTACTTTAGGCGTTAAGCCACTATCTTTAGCGGTATGATAAGCAGAGTCTAACAACTCAAAGTCAGCGATTGGGGAATAATAAATACCTGGGCCAAATGTGTTGGCAATAATTGAAGAATCAGTCGTTCCCGCTTGTCCCAAGATAATATCACGAATCTTAACGTCTGGACTCATGGCCCCACAACTACCAACCCGATAAATTGTATTAACCCCAAATTCTTGAATCATTTCAGTAGTGTAAATAGCTAATGACGGAATTCCCATCCCAGATCCTTGAACCGAAATTCGTTTACCTTTATAAGTTCCAGTAAATCCTAACATATTTCTTACTGAACTATAGTTTACTACATCATCTAGGTAAGTTTCAGCAATATATTTAGCTCGTAGCGGATCACCAGGCATTAAGACCGTCGAAGCAATGTCGCCGCGTTTAGCACCAATATGTGTACTCATTGTTATTCCTCCACTTATTTCAAATCATTTAAGAAACTAGTACCAGCTTCACTACCAATTACATTAAAATTATCTAAAACCGTTTGCCCAAAATCAGCAAATGTTTGCCGAATACCCAAACTACCATTTTCATTCATTGATGGTGAATAAGCAATTAATGGAACTAATTCTCGGGTATGATCAGAACCTTTAAATCCCGGGTCGTTACCATGATCAGCCGTTAAAATAATCAAATCATCATCTTTTAAGTTAGCTAAAACTTGACCCAGACGTTGATCAAAGTCCATTAATGCTTGTCCAAATCCAATTGGGTTACGTCGGTGACCATACATAGCATCAAAATCTACTAAATTCATGAAACAAAAACCTGTAAAATCTTCTGCCATGACGTGGTCCAAATGATCCATTCCATCCATGTTACTTTCGTTGTGATACCCTTCTGCAATACCTTTACCAGAAAAAATGTCATTGATTTTACCAATACCAACCGTATGCACATCATTTTCTAAGAGATAATCTAAGTCGGTTTTACCAGTTGGTTCCAAAGTGAAATCATGGCGGTTAGCCGTTCTAACAAAGTGATCTTTATCAGGACCTACATAGGGACGAGCAATTACTCTTCCTACCAAGTACTTAGGACCATTCACAATTGAACGAGCAAATTCACAAATTTTGTATAATTCTTCCAACGGAATAATTTCTTCATGAGCAGCAATTTGTAAGACAGAATCACCAGAAGTGTACACGATTAAATCTCCGGTTTTCATTTGTTGTTCACCAAGTTCCGCAATAATCTTAGTCCCAGATTCAGGACGGTTCCCGATTACTTTACGGCCCGAAAAATCCTCTAATTGCTTAATTAAATCAGCTGGAAATCCATTCGGAAAGGTACTAAGTGGTTTCATAACGGGTAAGCCCATCATTTCCCAATGACCATCCATACTGTCTTTACCAGCGGAAACTTCTTGCATTTTACCATGATAACCCAAAGGCTTTTCTACAGCCGGTACACCATCAATTGCTTCCTCTCGTAAATTGGAAATTCCCAGTTTAGCCAAGTTAGGTAAGCTCAACTTGCCTTCATAAGCTTTACCGACGTGTCCTAATGTATCAGAACCAACATCTCCATATTTATCAGCATCCGGTGCATTACCGGTTCCAACAGAATCTAACACGATTCCAAAAATTCGATTGTATTTTTTATAACTCATGGTGACCTCCTGTAGAAAATTACTTTTTATTAACGAACTTATTATTCAGATAAAATTTTAACGGTAGCACTAACACCCAAACGACTAGCACCCGCTTCAATCATCTCTAGTGCTTCTTTACGAGAGTGAATGCCACCAGAAGCTTTAACTCCCAATCGGTCTCCTACGGTAGCTCTCATTAAAGCCACATCGGCCAATTTAGCACCAGCTGAACTAAATCCAGTAGATGTTTTTACATAATCAGCACCAGCTGCTTCAGAAGCTTGGCAACCGCGGACAATTTGATCATCATTTAAGTATGACGTTTCTAAGATCACTTTTAGTAATTTACCCTTAGCATGAGTGGCTTCTGCTACTTTACGAATATCTTCAGTGACATTATCATCATGGCCAGCAATTAATTCACCGATATTAATTACCATGTCAACTTCTTCAGCGCCATCATCAATGGCTGAATTAGTTTCAAAAACTTTGGTTGCAGTATTAGTGGCTCCTAGTGGGAAACCAACAACGGTAATTGGATTAACGGTAGAACCAGTCAATTCTTTCGTTACTAATGGAATCCAGTATGAGTTAACACAAACCGAAGCTGTATCGAATTCAACCGCTTCCTGACAGGTTTTAATGATATCTTCTTCAGTTGATTCCGGACTTAAGTTAGTGTGATCCAAATATTTTGCGAGTTCTTTAGTAGTAAGTTCCATGATAATGTAACCCCTTTCATTTTTTGACTCCTTAAGCATAACGGATTTTTGAACATTTGTAAACGCTTTTGTTTGAAATTGTGTTCAACTATTGATTTGAAATAACTAAAAAAATCCTTAAAACTAGCGGTTAGACTAATTTTAAGGACTGTTAAAATAATTTTATTTAGTTGTTACGTTGCGGCGCTTGATCCAACTCCGCTTGAATCATCCACAGTCGTTTTTCTGTGGCCGTCTTAAACCCAATAAAAATGTCTTGCGTACTATAATCCATTTCATCACCACTAACTTCAATACCTTGCTGATACAGATCCGCTAAATAGCGATAATCACGGGCTAAAATAGTTAAACGCTCTGGAATGGATTTGGCAAAAGTACCTGGTTCATCTGCTATTTTAGTATGCTCGGCCATTTCCTTTAGCGTCGAGTACGGCGCCCCATCAATCGCAATGAGGCGTTCTGAAATTTCGTCTAATTGATCATTTAAATCGGCCATCCAATCATCCATTAAAGGATGCAACTTTAAAAAGTTGCTGCCCCGCATATACCAGTGGGTCTGGTGTACTACCATCGCTAATTGAGATAAATCGGCAACACATTGATTCAAAACTACCTTGGTTTGTTTATATGGCATCTTAATAACCTCCAGTTATTAAAGCTAATTAAAGAAATCAATTGGGGTTTTATCAATTAAACTATCAGAACTTCCTCACCTCCATAGTAAGTGCAATTAATACTAATATCAGTGTAACAAGCTGCCTTTTACGTTGTCAAAAAAGACGCCACTTCAAGTTGAAGTGACGTCTTTTTTAATTTAGCGTTCTAACACGGTGACACTTTCCACATGAATGGTTTGCGGGAATTGATCAACTGGTTGAACCGGTTGGTTAATGTGATAACCTTTGCCTGCAAATAATTGTACGTCCCGAGCTAAGGTGGCTGGATTACATGATACATAAACCACTTTTTTCGGATTCATGGCCGCCACACTGTCAATCAAAGTACTATCAAGTCCTTTACGTGGTGGATCCACAAAAACAACGTCTGGCTTCAGGCCATCAGATTGCCATTTACTCATTTGTTCTTCGGCCTTGGACGCCACAAAACTAACGTTTCTAATATTATTAATTTTAGCGTTATGCTTGGCATCTTCAACGGCCTGGTCCACAATTTCCACCCCGTAAACTTTCTTAACGTGTTGAGCCACAGCTAAGGAAATGGTCCCAATACCACAATAAGCATCTACAACTACATCATCTTTTTGCAAATCAGCTTTATCAATGGCTAATTGATATAGTTTTTCAGTTTGCACGGGATTAATTTGGTAAAACGAAGTAGCCGAAATAGCAAACTTCAAACCAAGCAATGTATCAGTAATTACGTTTGAACCGGCTAACACATTATTGACTGGTCCCATTAAAGCGTTAGTTTTAGCACTATTAACGTTTTGAATAATACTCTTCACTTCGGGTAATTTAGCTAAAATTCCCGCCACAATTTCATCGGTATGCGGAATCTTCTTAGCTCGCGTAACTAAAACAATCATCATTTCGTGCGAGTAATAACCGCGACGAACCATGATGTTGCGAACAACCCCTTTATGGTGTTCTTCGTTATAAGGGGCCACATGGAAGGTCCGCAGCAAATCACGCACCACCAAAATGGCTTCATCAATTTTTTGATCTTGAATATAAAAATCTTCAATTGGAATTAAGTCATGCGAATGTTTGCGGTAAAAGCCGGTTTCTAGTCGACCATTAATCAATCGGACTGGTACTTGAGCTTTATTACGGTAATGCGTGGGGTCGTCCATTCCGATAGTAGGATTAACCTCAACATCATCTAATCCTAACTTTTGAAAATCGACGGCCACTTGGTGTTGCTTGAATTTTAATTGGGCTGAATAAGTTAAATGCTGCAAAGTGGCAATTCCCGTTTGGGTATAGGCCTTATCAACTAATTGCACCCGATCAGGACTAGTCGTGATAAAACTAGTCACCCGGCCAAAGGCAAAACTATGTTTAACCTTGGTAATTTGCACTTTAATTTCTTCACCTGGGAGAGCATTTTCGATGAAAATTGGAAAATTATCGATTTTAGCAACCCCGAGTCCCTGATAGCTTAAATCTGCAATCGTTACATTATATTCTTGGTTCTTTTCAACTGGTTGTGTTTTTTTCATGTTTATCCTTATATTTGGTTGACTTAAATAAAAATTGCGTCGTTATCACAACGCAATTTTGAGTTACTCATTTTGATCTGGAATACGGTCAATACCTTCTAAAAATTTAGCTTCAGCCGTTTTTTCTTCAGCTGTTTCACCAATGGCCTTATTGGGAATTTTATCGGTATTAGCAAACATTTCAATGTGGCGTTTATGATCAATAAACGTCATTGGGGCATCACCGCCGTACTCACCATCTAAATTAATCTGAATTCGATCCTTGACGGGAGCAACCTTTACTTGACTAGTTTTTTTATAAATAATTCGTGGATCGTCAATATGCTTTCCACCATTTAACACCTTAGACAACAAATGAAGCATTTCGACGATATTACCGGTTTTGACAATAATCATCGTAAATTTACCGTCATCTAATTCGGCATCTGGAACGATTTGTTCTAACCCGCCTACCGAATTGGTTAAAGCCAGGAAAAACATTGAGGCTTTGCCTTTATACTCTCCATCATCATACTTAATATCCATTTCTACTGGACGGACCCGCGGCAATAATTCCGCTCCTTTAACTAAATAAGCCACATAGCCAAAAAGAGTCTTTAGGTTTGATGGAACATCATAAGTAATTTCGGCAATTTGACCACCAGCAGCAATGTTAATGAAGTAGTTTTCATTAGCTTGTCCGATATCCATTTTCACCGTTTGATTCTTTAAAATGATTTTAGCAGCTTCGACAGGATCTTCCCGTGGAATATGCAACGCCCGAGCATAGTCATTAGTTGTCCCAGCAGGAATGATCGCCATTTTAGGACGGTTTTTAAGCGGGGCAATCCCATTGACTACCTCGTTAATCGTACCGTCACCACCAGCAGCAACAAGCAACGCAAAACCGTCTTCAGCTGCTCGTCTAGCTTCATTTTTAGCTGAATTTTCAGCCGGTGTAGTAGCAAAAGCGCTGGCTTCATATCCAGCTTGTTCTAAAATATTTAAAATATCTATCATTTTTTGCTTCATTAATTCGCGCCCTGCCGTGGGGTTATAAATGACTCTCGCTCGTTTTTGCATACCTGTTATCCCATTTCGTTTATTTATTCATTGAAGTAATTAACAACTTATTAACCACAGTTGGGTTAGCTTTACCATGGGTTTGTTTCATAATTTGACCAACTAAAAAGCCAATTGCCCGATCCTTACCATTATGAAAATCTTCAATTGATTGTGGATTAGCTGCCAAAATTTCATCGACAATTGGTTGCAATTGAGCTGGATCAGATAATTGAACCATCCCGTTATCCTTCACAAATTGTTCGGGATCATTGCCTTTGGTGATCGCCTTAAAGACTTTTTTAGCCATTTTAGAAGAAATAGTTTCATCAGAAATCAAGTTCACCATTGAAGCTAAATGAGCAGGCGTAATCTTAGTATCTTGTAAATCAACCTGGTTATCGTTAAGGTAGGCATTTACGTCACCTTGCAAATAATTGGCGGCTAACTTAGGATCCGCTTTGAGCTCAATCATAGCATCATAAAAATCGGCCATTTCCTTGGTTTGAGTAATAACCATTGCATCATAATCTGTGATGCCTAATTCATTAACATAACGATCACGACGAGCTTTAGGTTCTTCTGGTAATTCTGACTTAATTTGGTTAATCCAATCATCAGAAATTGTTAGTGCTGGCAAATCAGGTTCTGGGAAATAACGATAATCATCGGCCCCTTCTTTGACCCGCATCAAAATAGTTTTACCAGATTTTTCATCAAAACGTCGGGTTTCTTGCCGAATAACGCCACCTGACATCAATACTTCTTGTTGCCGTTTTTCTTCGTAAGCCAAGCCCTTACGCACATAGTTAAAGGAGTTTAGGTTCTTTAACTCCGTTTTGGTACCATAAGCGGCTTGACCAATTGGACGAACTGAAATATTGACATCGACCCGCATGGAACCTTCTTCCATTTTCACATCAGAAACACCAGTAAATTGGATTTGTTGCCGTAATTCTTCTAGGTAAGCATATGCTTCATCAGGTGAAGCAATATCTGGCTTAGAAACTATTTCCACTAGCGGTGTACCTTGACGGTTTAAATCAACTAATGAATATCCAGTTTCATGACTGTTTTTACCAGCATCTTCTTCAATATGCATTTCAGAGATACCGATTTTTTTCTTGTTACCATCAACTTCAATTTCTACCCAACCATCGTGAGCCATTGGTGTTTCAGATTGCGTAATTTGGTAGGCCTTAGGATTATCAGGATAGAAATAATTCTTACGATCAAAGTGAGGATTAGGTTCAATTTCAGCATGAAGTGCTAACGCCGCTTTCATCCCAGCTTCAACAACTCCTTTGTTAGTGGTTGGTAAAACGCCAGGATAACCCCAATCAATAACATTGGTGTTTTCGTTAGGTGCTACCCCAAATTGAACGGGTGATGGACTGAAAATTTTAGAGTTAGTTTTTAATTCAACGTGGACTTCAAGACCAATCGTAGTTTCAAAATTCATTAGTTTTGTCCTCCTAACGTTGGTAATTGTTTATGAAAATCAGTAGCTTGTTCAAAAGCATTAGCCGTTTGATAAATTGTTGCTTCATCATATGGTCGACCAATTAATTGCATTCCCACTGGTAATCCGTCACTAAAGCCAGCCGGCATGCTAAGACCCGGTAACCCTGACATATTCAATGGTACCGTTAGGGCATCATTCATATACATAGTCATTGGATCATTAACTTCAGCACCAATCTTGTAAGCTGGTGTAGGTGCAGCTGGTGTCAAAATAACATCAACCTGCTTAAAGGCTTCCGTGTAATCATTATTCATTAACGTTCTAACTTGCGCTGCTTTTTTGAAGTAAGCGTCATAAAAACCAGCTGAGAGTGAATAAGTTCCAAGCATAATTCGACGTTTAACTTCATCACCAAAGCCTTCGGTTCGAGACATAACGTAAAGGTCTTCCAAATTTTTCGCTTCTGGTGAGCGGTATCCATAACGAATACCATCAAATCGTTGCAAATTAGACGATGCTTCTGAAGAAGTCAAAATGTAATAAGCTGCTACTCCATACTTAGTATTAGGTAGTGAGATATCTACAATTTTTGCTCCCAGTTGCTTATAGGTTTCTGCAGCTGCTAAAATAATTTCTTTTACTTTAGCGTCTACCCCATCACCTAAATATTCACTTGGTAACCCAATAGTTAAACCGGCTACTCCATTGTTTAAGTTAGCAGCAAAATCTGGAACAGCTTGATTAGAGCTAGTTAAATCATGATCGTCATGACCCGCAATCGCATTTAATACCGTTGCATTATCAGCTACATTTCTGGTCATAGGGCCAATTTGATCAAAGCTAGAACCAAATGCAATTAAGCCCCAACGAGAAACCCGACCATAAGTAGGCTTCATCCCCACAATTCCATTAAAGGACGCTGGTTGTCGAATAGAACCACCAGTGTCTGATCCTAAAGCAGCTAATACTTGACCTGAAGCGACCGCTGCAGCAGAACCACCAGAAGAACCACCAGGTACTCGATCCGTATCCCAGGGATTTTTAGTAATTTTAAAAGCTGAATTTTCGGTAGAACCACCCATCGCAAATTCATCCATGTTAGTTTTACCAACCATTACAGTATCAACGGCTGCTAATTTTTCAACAGCAGTGGCACTATAAATAGGTTTAAAATCAGCTAACATCTTAGAAGCTGCAGTAGTGTTAACGCCCTTAGTGACCAAATTATCTTTAAGAGCAATTGGCATCCCACTTAATAAATTCTCAGCATCAATCCCCTTTTCATCGATTGCTTTAGCACTAGCTAGAGCTTCTTCTTCGGTTACCGTGATAAAGGAATTAATATCTTTATCAACTACCTTAATATTAGCCAGGGTCGCTTTCGTTAATTCAGTAGCTGATAATTCCTTATTGACTAATTTATCGTGAATAGAATTCAAAGATTCATTCAAATAATTCATCTTAATTATCCTCACTTTCGTCAATAATCGTTGGTACTTTAATATAGCCGTCCATAGTTTCTGGCGCATTAGCTAGTAATTCATCGCGTTCTTGCCAATTATCAGCAATATCATCACGCATGACATTTAATTGATCAGTAACACTTACAGTCGGTTTAACCCCATCAGTGTTGACCTCACCTAAGGTTTCAAACAGACCAATAATTTGGCCTAGTTGCTCAGTAAAGTAAGGTAATTGTTCATCAGAAACACTTAGCTTTGCTAGACTAGCAACGTGTTTAACATCTTCTGCTGAGATTTTTTCACTCATTAAGATCCCTCTTTCTTTATCGGAATAATAACCCGTTTAATTTTATCATATAACTACTAATTCGCTTAGTAACTATTAAAAACGTGCGTACTAAATTTCTTTTCATTAGCGCCCCGACTCAAGAAGCTTTGAATGCCTTCCGTCGATTGAACGGTAATATCAATTGGCGCATTGGCTGGCAAGTAGCGTTGTGCTGTTGTTTGTAAGTACTGAGTAAAACTAATAATTTCAGTTTGACTATAAAATTGCGTGTTAATAGTTACGTTCATTCCACTTAATGAACCGTCCACGTATTTAGCTTGAGCAGTTACTCCACTTAAATTAGGGAAGAACTTTTGGGTTTGACTCTTGAAGTTTTCAAATGAATTTTCATCATTTTCATTAGGTGCCTTTTTGCCTGTTTTGATTGGAAAAACATAACTCTTAATATTTAATGGTTCCCAGCTAGATACTTTAGTAGTGCCACCATCATTCACAGAGTAAGCATAGAAGTTACCACCGACGAGACTATCATCTGACGCTTGTCGATACATTGCAATAACAATTGGAACATCTTTTAAGGCGCTCTTCTTACGTAATCTGGCCAAAACTTGATCAGCAATTTTTTTACCCTCTTGCTTCATTTGAGCGTTGCTAATTTCAGTTTCATAAGTAGCACCAAACTTATTCTTTTGATAATAATCAATCGAATTCATGGCTAGCCCAATAGTAACCCCTGAAAGTTTTAATGACTTACCATCTTGAGTCATGTAATCTTGTTCATCAATTTGAGATAAATAAATCGGGTTTCTTTTATTAGGATCGGTTGATTTATTAGCAGTGGGGTTTAACCCGTCCGGATTACTCTTAGTTTTTCGACCTAACCAATTAGTAACCGTTTTGGTAGACAAATATTGTCCTTCTTGAAAAATATATTTTTTAGTAGAAAATTCTTTTTTAGAAATATCTAATAATTGGTTCTCAAAGCCCTTGATATTAAATTGATTAGATTCTTGGGAAAGACTAACCCCTCGTGATTTACTAGTTCTATACTGACCGTCAGTAATCACTCCTTGATAGTCCTTGTTATTAGCCTGTCCCGTTAATTGTGTTGATTTTGAACCTGACGTGTTGGATGATGATCCACCCGATAAATTATCTGTGCTTCCACACGCTGTAAGCACCATGGCCATTAAAAGCATAGACATGCTGACTGCAAACTTTTTCAAAACTGAACCTCCATTATTCTTCACTGTTCATTGTGGCCTCAAAACGGGATTCGTCCCAAATTTCAATGCCTAATTCTTGAGCCTTAGTATACTTACTACCTGCATCAGCGCCAGCAATTACTAAGTCCGTTTTTTTGGAAACGGAACTGCTAACCTGGGCTCCATGATTTTCTAACCATTCAGTAGCAGTAGCTCGTGAAAAGGCCTGCAACTTACCAGTTAAGACGACTCGTTTACCGTTAAAGGAAGAGTCGGTTGCCGCTAATTTAGCTGAAGTGGGTCCTAAATAATTCATATTAACACCAACTTCGTCTAAAGCCACAATTAAAGCCTGGGCTTCGATAGTTTTAAAGTAGGTAACCACACTATCAGCAATTACTTCTCCCATCGTATCGATTAAGGCAATTTCATCCGCTGAAGCAGCCATAATTGCGGCCATACTGCCAAAGTGCTGTGCAATTAGACGAGCTGCTTTAGCCCCTACGTGACGAATACCTAAACCATATAATAATCGCTCTAAGGAGTTACTGCGACTATTATTAATAGCCGTTAATAAGTTATTAGCTGATTTCTCTCCAAATTTATTAAGGGTAATTAAATTATCAAAACTTAGAGTATATAACCCTGCCACGTCATTAACTAACTGTTTATCAAATAATTGTTGAATAATTTTGGGACCTAAGCCGTCAATATTCATTGCATCTCGTGAAGCGAAATGGGCCAAGCCTTCAGTTAATTGGGCTGGACATTTTGGATTTATACACCGTAACGCTACTTCTTCGTCCAAATGCACTAATTCTGAACCACATGAAGGACAAATATCGGGAATCACATATACCTGGCTATCAGCTGGCCGCTTGCTAGCAATATATGCCGAAATCTCTGGAATAATATCGCCGGCTTTGTGTAATTTGACCGTATCGCCAATTCGAATGTCTTTTTGAATTAAATAATCAGGATTATGCAACGAGGCTCTGGCTACCGTTGTTCCCGCCAAAGTGACCGGGTCCATAATGGCTGTCGGTGTAACCACACCAGTTCGACCAATGGTCCATTCAATATCACGAACTATTGTTTCAGCTTCTTCTGGTGGAAATTTATAAGCAATTGCCCAGCGAGGAACCTTAACTGTATTACCTAAGGACATTTGGGTAGCTAAATCATTTACCTTGATAACGATTCCATCAATACCGTAACTTAAATCATCTCGTTGTTCCTGATATTTACTGATAAACGCATCAATATCATCCATATCATCTACTACTGCATAAGTATCATTAATTTGGAAGCCTAATGTCGCTAACTCAGCTAACAACTCGCTTTGAGTAGTTGCTTGTAAATCAGAATAATCGGCTACATTATACATAAATGTACTGAGCTTACGCTTGGCTGTAACTTTAGCGTCTAGTTGCCGTAAACTACCAGCTGCCGCATTTCGTGGATTAGCAAATGGTTCCAGGCCGTCTGCTTGTCTTTGTTCGTTTAATTTTACAAACGAACTCTTAGGCATATAACATTCACCCCGAACCTCAATATCAATAGGCTTAGTTAATTTTTGCGGGATAGACGGAATTGTTTTTAAATTCTTGGTAATATCTTCGCCAATTTGGCCGTTCCCCCGCGTTGATCCCTGCACTAACAGACCATTTTCATAACGCAAGGAAATAGCTAACCCGTCAATTTTAAGTTCACAATTAAATTCTGGCTTCACCCCTTGGGTTATTAAGCGCTGAATGAATTCGCTTAGTTCAGTAGTGGAAAATACATCTCCTAGTGATAACATTTGGAATTCATGGCGTACTTTAGTAAATTCCGGCAAAGTATTATCACCGACTGCTTGTGTCGGTGAATCAGGCACAATAATTGTCGGAAAAGCCGTTTCTAATTCTACTAACTGTTGATAAGTCGCATCGTATTCGCTGTCTTCAACGCTGGGATTATCATAAGTATAGTATTCAGTCGCCCACTGTTTTAATTTGGTACGTAATTGTTGGGCTTCTTGGTTAGCTTGTTCTTCGGTCAGACGACTAATCGCTTCATTTACTGACATGAACAACTCTCCCTTTAATCTTGTTTAGTGATTGGGGCAAAGGCCGCTAGCAAACGTTTAATTCCTTGTTGATCAAAGGCGATATCTAATTCCATATCTTCACCTTGACCAGAAACTTTGACGACCGTTCCAATTCCCCAAGCTTTATGGCTAACTTTATCACCAATTTGCCAACTTTTCTTATTTGCTCCGGTTTCTTTAGGCTTTTCTACGATTTTACCTGGTCGACGATATGCTGAAGTTACCGCTGAATCAGTTCGACGATCAAACGGTGTCCGTAAAGTAGTTGCACTACTACGTTGCCGTTGATTCTCATATTTCAATAATTCTGGTGTAATTTCATTAACAAACCGGGATTCGGGATTACTTTGACGACGACCATATAAGGTTCTGGCAAAAGCATTAGTAATGTACAATTTTTGCTTAGCACGAGTAATTCCCACGTAAGCTAACCGGCGTTCTTCTTGCATTTCGGATTCGTTTTGATTAGCTCGAGACAATGGGAATAATCCTTCTTCCATCCCCATCATAAAGACTACCGGAAATTCCAAACCTTTGGCCGCATGTAAGGTCATCAAGGTAACTTGACTACTTTCTTCTTCAACATCATCTTGAGCAGAAACTAACGCTAAGTCACTCAAGAAATCAATTAAATTATCGGTGCCACTCCCATCAGGATGTTCATCATCGTACTTTTGGGTAACAGAAATGAATTCCTCGATGTTTTCCACTCGTGATTGTGATTCTAAGGTTTTAGAATTTTGTAACGTTGCTAGATAACCACTCTTATCTAAAATCAAATTAGTTAATTCAGTAATGTTCAATACATCAACTTGTGCTGCTATGCTATTCATCATTTGCGCAAAATCAGCAATTGCATTCTTGGCTCGACTGGATAAATCATTAGCCAAATCTGCATTTTGAGCGGCTTCTAATAAGCTCCACTGATGATCATTCGCAAATAACCGTAATTTATCTAGGCTGGTTTGGCCCACGCCGCGTTTGGGTTCATTAATGATTCTTTCAAAACTCATTGAATCTGCTGGATTGGCGACTAAAGTTAAGTACGATAATACGTCCCTAATTTCTTTTCGTTCGTAGAATTTATGACCACCAACCATCGTATAGGGAATATTAGATTTTAATAGCGTTTCTTCCATCACCCGTGATTGGGCATTAGTTCGATATAAAATGGCAATGCTACCATAATTACGATTAGCTTGTTTGACTTCTTCTTGAATTTGGGCAACCACGTAACGAGCTTCATCATTTTCAGTTTGTCCCCGATAATATGAAATTTGTTCCCCGTTATCATTTTGAGTCCACAAGTTCTTATCAGCCCGGTTATCGTTATTAGCGATCACTGCATTAGCTGCCGATAAAATTGTTTTGGTTGAACGATAGTTTTGCTCCAAGATGGTCACATGGGCGTCTGGATAATCATTTTTAAAGTTCAAAATATTTTCCATATTGGCGCCCCGCCAACCATAAATACTCTGATCGGCATCCCCCACTACGCAAAGGTTACGATAACGTTTAGCCAACATAGTAACTAACTTGTATTGGGCCTCATTGGTATCTTGATATTCATCGACATGAATATAGTGAAATTTTTCTTGATAATAAGTCAACGTTTCTGGATCATTTTCAAATAGTTGAATTGTCATCATGATCAAATCATCAAAGTCTAAGGCTTGATTACGTTTTAGGGCCGCTTGATAATTTTCATAAACATCACCCACTACGTTTTCAAAGAAGCCTGAATTTTGTTGTTTATATTCTACCGGACTTAACAAGTCATTTTTGGCATTTGAAATAGCTGATAAAATAGCCCGTGGATCAAACTTCTTACTGTCCAAATTCATATCAATCATAATACGCTTGATTAAAGTTCGTTGTTCACCAGTATCAGCAATTGTGAAGGCTTTGTTATATCCAATTTTATCAATATTGCGGCGCAGTATTTGCACACAAAGTGAATGAAAGGTCGACACCCAAACGTCGGAACCACTGCCACCTAACAGGTTATCGACTCTGGCCCGCATTTCTTTTGCGGCCTTGTTAGTAAACGTAATGGCTAAAATATTCCAGGGCTTAACTCCATCATTTTCAATCAAATAAGCGATTCGATGAGTTAATACTCGCGTCTTACCACTACCGGCCCCCGCCATAATGAGGACTGGTCCTTGCGTGTGAATTACCGCGTCTTTTTGTTCTTTATTAAGTTTTGCTACTAAATCCTCTTTCGTCACTAACTTTGTCTTCCTTTCAGTTAATTATCCAATCAATTATACCAAAAAATAGTTGTCTTTTCCGCTTCTCAGAAAATAAAAAAAGTCGGCTTCCCGACTATTTTTCAAGGTTATATTTACTTTCAAAATCAATATCTGGCCAAACACTGGTAGCCTCTATTTGTTTTAAGGTATCCGTCACCGCTGCAGTTGGAATTAATATATGTCCTCGGTTACCAGCAGTTTCATTAAAGGTTGAATTATAAAAAGTAAAATGCCAATTGTTTTTCAATACCCATTGAGTTTTAACTCGGTCAAAGTCTTGTCCCCGAATGGCTTGATAGACTGTTGGTAAATTAGACATTACTTCGCTAAGGGGCAGATTAGCGATGGCCCGAATATGTTGTTCAAATTCGGTCACATTCGCTGCATATTCAAACACAAATCCAGCGGAACCTAAATCAGGTGCTACTTTATTGACGTAAATGGACCCATTATCTGATAAGAAGAAGGTCACTTCAAACGTTCCCACATAATCGATATTAGTGGCAATTTCATTGGCAATTCGTTTCAATTCTTGATCCACCATTTCATCGATATCAGCTGGTGTATAGGCAGTAACCACTTGATTATCTTGATAAATCAATTCTAACGTGGGAAATAATTGTCGATTACCGACCATATCTCTGGTAACCACAATCGCATAGTCCACTTGATGTTCAATATAAGACTCTAAAACGTACGTCCCTTTATCAAGCATTTCGGTAGAATTAACGATATCAGTAGCAGTATTAATAAATAATTGCTTACCATTCAATAAATTTCGACTGATAGGCTTTAAAATGGCTGGATAGCCAATTGAGTTCATTCCTTGATAAACGTCTTCTAAATTAACAATGGTAATATACGGTGCCATATTAATATTTAAAGATTCAAAAAAACTACGTTCAATTAACCGATCTTGAATAATATCTAACAGTGTGTCTCGTTGCGGAACCATCGTAAAGCGTGAAATAAATTTGATAGTTTCTGGACTGATTTTATCACTATTGTAAGTAACCACGTCACAACGTTCGGCAAACATCTTTAACAATTCTCGATCACTTAAAGAACCTAGGTACTTATAATCAGCTAATTGCATCGCTTCTGAATTTTCATCAGTACCATAGATGCCGACATTAAAACCCATGCGCTTTGCTGTTGTTATTAAGGTTGCACTACTTTGATTATCTCCGATAACGCCAATGGTTGCGCCCGGGTAAAGAGTCCGTTCATCCGCCAACATTCTTCACTACTTTCGTTTTAATCTATCTTAATAATAAGGTTTCCTTATCTCTTTGACAAATTATTTACCGCATTAATTAAAAAGTTTACCAATAATTAGGCTTCTGGTACGAATTTAACTTCGCCATCTTCAAAAGCGGCAATTCGAGCTAATGATTCCACTCTAATTCCAGTTTCTTCAATCATTTCACGACCCTTTTGGAAACTCTTTTCGATAACAATACCAATACCAGCAACATCAACATCAGCTACCTTAGCAATTTCTAGCAAACCTTGAACAGCTTGACCGTTAGCTAAAAAGTCATCAATAATTAAAATTTTATCATCTGAATTTAAGAATCGTTTATCAATACTAATATCATTGTTAACTTGCTTAGTATATGAATAAACGGTTGCAGTATATAAGTTATCGGTCAAAGTAAGACTCTTATGTTTTCTAGCAAAAATCATCGGAACATCGAGGTGCAAGGCAGCCATTAAAGCGGGTGCAATTCCTGATGATTCAACCGTTACGACCTTGGTGACGCCAGCATCCTTAAATAAACGAGCAAATTCTTTTCCCATTTCATCCATCAATACTGGATCTACCTGATGATTTAAAAAGTTATCAACTTTTAAAACGTTCCCCGCTAATACTTTTCCATCTTCTCTAATTCGGTCTTCTAATAACTTCATGTTGCCATCCTTTCTATTGGTCGTACTGGTTTAAATTATATTTTTGAATAATTGATACTAATTTTTGGGTGTAGCTAGGATCAGTAGCATAGCCATCCGTTTGTAACCCGATTGCCGCTTCTCGATAATTATTAGCACTAATCACGTCAATATATTGATTACTATTCCAATTAGTGCCGTAAGCAAGCAAACGATCGTGGGCCTCAATGGAAGCATCCCAACTATCATAGACCTGAAACTTGGCCTTGACCGTCTCATAGCGGCCGTTTTGATACTCTTTAGTACTAAGCGTTACATTATTACTATCGTTGGCCTTAACTCCAAAGAGGTTATTATATTTGCTAGCTAGTGTGCTCGTGCCCCAATCTGACTCCAAAATGGCTTGTGCAATTGTAATACTTGGCAAAACGCCATACGATGATTGCATTTTTTGAGCCGTGGGGACGATCTTATTAATAAATCGTTGATGCGCTTGTGAGCCCTCCTCCTGATTGACATTTTGTGTCGCTGTCACCTGGTTAAAATTAGTGGTAAACAGCCGTACACTTCCCAACACTACTAAACTAAAAACCAACATAATAATTACCAAAGACCGGTTACGTTGGCGGACCGCTTTGCTTTTTTTCCGTCTTCTCTTTGCCACAGATACCCCAATCTTTCATTAGTTTAAAACTATTTTAGCCGTAATTGCCGGCAATAACAATTAATAATTTGATAAAGTTTTTGTTTGACATTGGTTATTGTTTCGGTTATGTTAGTTTCTGATACTTTAAACACGGAGATGAATTAAATGGCTAAAAATACTGAACCATCAGCAGAACAAGCTAAATTCCACGTTGGTGACGAAGTCGGCTTTAAGTTAGATAAAGAAGACTTTACTGGATTTATTGATAAAGGTTATACTAATTCATTTTTAATTACATTTGAATCGGCTGATCCCGAGATTATCGATAAATATCACAACAAAGTAGTTATCAATAACAAGGCCTTAACTTTGATTAAGGCTGCTCCTCAACCAGAAGTAGAAGAAACTGAAGATGACGCTGAAGACGAAAAGAAGTAACTTCAATTGAAGTTACTTCTTTTTTATTTGTTGTCAGTTTTATTTTTTGTCAACTTAAAGGTTTTTACCGTAGTTTTAAAATATGTTTGTAAATGTTGTTGTAGTTCATCCATTGCTGCATCTGCTCGTTGAGCCTGTTCTTTATTTACTGATTCAATAACCAGTATTGCGTTGGCAGTATTTTCAGTTAACATTGTTCTTTTAGCCTCACGCCAGTTAAGACAACGACAAATGGCGCCAGTATCATCAGCATAAATCATTTCATTAGGTAATGCTGGTGAGTCAGCCTCAGATCCCAATGGCCAAAAAGATTCTCCACCAGTGGCCAACCCCAAAGTCATGCTACCATCAATTTGATCAACATCTTCTCCACCAACAGGTACCCCATATTTCATGGAAACACTATTATAAAAATCTACTAACGGATTAATACTAGCAAATTGATGTCATTGACTAACCCGCTTTAATAAAGCCTCGATAGAAGAACGAGCGCCTTTTTTGGTTTTAAATTTTCTAAGAGCCTGACGCCACTGAGCTACTACTTCATTTTCACTAAAAACGTCAGCCGTAATAAATTGTTGTGCATCCCTAGTTGCGCTCTCTAATAACTTATTAAATGTCGCTTCTTGGTCATTACTTTGGTGGTTATCAATATCTTGTAACGCCAATAAATTTATTTGACCTTCAGGAAATAATTCCCAAAATTCCGGTTTTGCAATTACAGTTTGCATTATTATTCCTCCAATATTTTAGTCATAATCCAATCACTTTGAACACTATTACCAAGGGTAAAAATATGTTTTTGGGTGCGCAAAAAGCCAGCTTGAAGATAAAATTGTTGTGCCAATAAATTATGTTCCCATACCCCTAACCAGACCGCCGTTTTTTTTAGTTGAACGGCTTTTTTTATTGCCCAATCCAGTAATTGTTGCCCCACTCCCAATTGCTGATATTCTTCAACCACATAGATTCGTTGTATCTCTAAAGCGTGCGGATAATCAGGCTCCGTTTGGGCTGCTGCAACATTGATTTTTAAATAACCCACTACCCTAGATCCAGATTCAGCAAAATAAAACTGAGAGTCTGGATTAGCCAACTCCTTTTTTAATTTTATCTCATTAAAATGGTTAGCTAGATAACGCTTCAGGTCAGCGGCGGTATTTTGCATTCCAAAAGTATCCACAAAAGTTTGGCGACTGATTTCAACTAACTTATCTATGTCCGTTACTTGAACTGTCTTTATTTTGATTTTCATACTGCTTCAGGTACCTCCTGGTGCCACCACCTTTAACCAAATTCCAATCACCATTAACGTTAACCTCTACACGTTTTAATAGTTTTTGTAGTTGCTCAGCCTCCGTAGAGCTAAGACCAGTTAACGCTATCTGATTGGAGTAATCATTTTCCATCTTAATGATTGGATAAATGGCTAGGCCCCGTTCGGTAGCAAAAATTTGTTTATTTTTTTTATTGCTCGCGTTACTTTGTCGTTTGATTAATCCATTGGTTTCTAGTTTTTTAACTGCCCGCGCTACCGTAGACCGATCTACTTTTAAGATGGCAGATAATTCTTCAGAAATAATTCCTGGTTGTTCACAAATTCGAACCAAATAAAGATATTGTCCCTTTGTTAAATCATATGGCTTAAATTCAATGTTACTAATCGAATCTAGCGCTCGTGCAATATTGCCTAATGATCTCAAAATTTCTACCATATATTTTCTCCTACTTAAACATCTTACTTTATTATATGGGATTTTGTTGCAAATGCAATATTATATCTATGAATACCCGTTATAGTATTTGCTAAACCAAAACGATAATAATCAACATTGTTCAATAAGTGCATCAACAAGTGCATTGACAAATTAGTAACACATTGTTTAATATACCCTATGAGGTATATTAAATTAATTGGAGGCAGTCTATGTTTTCCTTATTTCACCGTATTCCCAGCATTTCAACAACGGAATTAACCGCTCAAATCAAACGGCGGCCGACATTGTTAGATGTTCGCACCGCTACTGAATATCGTTCTGGGCACATCGCTATTGCTACGAATTGGCCGCTAGCTAAAATTAATCAGTATAAACGTCAAACCAGTGAACCAATCTATTTGATTTGTCAATCTGGTCGTCGCAGTAAACAGGCCGCTAAAATTTTACGAACCAATGGTTATCAAGTGATTAATGTCCGCGGTGGTATGAATTCATGGACTGGTCCCATTCGTAGTGGCAAATAACTCTATTTTTTCAAAGGAGATTTTTATGTTTAATAATATTACAACCGTTGAATTAGCAACCAAAATGCAAGCTGGTTCAGTGGACTTAATCGATGTCAGAGAAGACTATGAGTTTAATGATGGGCATGTTCCTGGCGCCGTTAATCTACCGCTGAGCCAATTAGCTAATAATTATAAGAATTTATCACCAGATCACGCTTATTATTTAATTTGTCGTTCTGGTGCCCGCTCGGCTAATGCTGCTGCTTTTTTAACCCAACAAGGTTATCAAGTTACTAACGTTACTGGGGGTATGTTAGCGTGGGAAGGTGCGGTAATATAATGGCTACTTGTGATAAAACCGTCTTGAACCGTTTAAAACGGACGGAAGGCCAACTTCGCGGCGTGCAAAAAATGCTTACCGAAGACCAAGATTGTGCCGCCATTGTCACTCAGTTAAGTGCCGTTCGTTCTAGTGTAGATCGCATTATGGGTCTGATTGTCGCTGAAAATTTAAAAAACTGTTTTGAAAACCCAGAAATAAATACAGCTACCCAAGAAAAAAAAGTGGCCGAAGCTATTAAATTAATTATGAAAAAATAAAAAGTCCCCTGAAACTGTCACATACCAGTTTCGGGGGTTTTTATTATTTGATAGTAGCGAATAAATCATTAAATGCTTCGGTCATGGTTGGATGGGCGTAAATTTGATCTCGTAGTACTTCATAATGTAGGTGTTGGTGCATAGCTAAAGAAACAACGTTAATTAATTCTTGAGCATCAATACAGTACAACGTGGCTCCTAGAATTTCATGAGTTTCTGGACTCACTAATACTTTTAAGTATCCGGTAGTATTTCCCAATACATGAGCCTTAGGAACTGCTTTGGTGGCTAATTTCCCCACTTTGTAAGCAATTTGCTCTTTTTGAGCTTGTTCTTCATTTATACCAATCGTTGCTATAGGGGTGTTTAAAAAGACAACGTGTGGAACTAATTCTTGTTCTAGTACCGTTCGCTTACCATCTCCTACTAACTGATCTAATACAATCCGGTAGTCATCCAAGGAAAGATATGTAAATTGTGCCCCGCCTCGAACATCTCCCATTGCCCAAATATTTTTAACATTAGTGCGGAGATGATCATCGACAATAATGCCCCGCTGATTAGTGGCAATACCAGCATTTTTTAAACCTAAATGAGCAATATTAGCTTTTCTACCAGTGGCCACCAAAATGGTATCGGCTGTTATTTGCTGAGCCTGACCCGCCCGTTCAAATTCGATTCGAGCCGCTCCGACCTGATCGACCACCTTAGTTACCTGAGCTTTTAATTCAAATTGCACTCCCTTAGCCGCCAAATCCCGTTGTACCGCTACTGCTAATTCACGTTCATCTCGTGGCATAAATTGATCATTAGCATCAATAATTGTGACCTGCGAGCCAAAGTTAGCATAGATAGAAGCAAACTCTAGCCCAATATAGCCGCCACCGATAATCACTAATTTTTGGGGTAATCGTTTTTGATCCATTAAAGTTTCACTGGTTTGCATAAAAATACTATCTTTGAGACCAGTAATCTCTGGAATGATGGGCGTACTACCAGTATTAATAAAAATACGGTCACCACTAATTTGATCAGTTTTGCCATTTTGATAAGTAACTTTAAGTTGCTTCGGTGCTTCGAACTCTGCCCAGCCGTTTAAAACAGTTACGGTCGCTTGATCGCTTAATTTATGAAGATTACTGTACCGCAACGTACCAGTTACATCGTTTTTATTCATGATAGCATTGAAATAATTTTCTTGAGCGTCACCCAAGCGATTATTTTGCGAGCTGGTTAATAATGTTTTGGTCGGAATGCAAGCTACGTTAATACATGTTCCCCCATACATCTTATCGGATGCTTCAATCATAATTACCGATTCCCCTCGGTTAGCCAAAGCACCGGCCAAAGTTTTTGCCGCCTTACCAAAGCCAATAAAAACGTTTTGTGCAGTAATCATAAGTAATTCCTCCCTAAATTTTGAATTAAGATTAAGCCCATGTTAGTAATAAATGTCACCGGGTGTCAAACGATTGGCTCAAATAAGGATTTAAACACAAAAAAACACCCACCAATTGGTGAGTGTTTGGCAAAACGAAAAGATAAATCTTAACGCTTTGAGAATTGTGAAGCTTTACGAGCTTTCTTAAGACCTGGCTTCTTACGTTCCTTCATACGAGGGTCACGAGTAAGTAAACCAGCACGCTTTAGTGGACCACGGAAGTCTGGATCAACTTCGAGAAGTGCACGAGCGATACCATGACGAGTTGCGCCGGCTTGACCGGAGAAACCACCACCGTTAACGTTAACCAAGGCATCATAGTTGCCAAGAGTTTCAGTTACGTTGAATGGTTGCATAACAACTTCACGTAAATTAGCAAAAGGAATGTATTCTTCGATTGCTTTATCATTCATAACAATTTTACCAGTGCCGGGAACTAAACGAACCCGTGCCACTGAATCTTTACGACGGCCAGTGCCGCGATATTGTACTTGAGCCAATGCTGTTTCCTCCTTAGATTAAGTTAGTAATGTCCAAAACTTCTGGTTTTTGTGCTTGTTGTTCGTAGTCAGGACCTGCATAAACATGCAACTTCAAACCAATTTTGCGACCTAACGTTCCGTGAGGAAGCATACCCTTAACTGAAGTTTCGATTAACTTTTCAGGGTTCTTGTCGCGGAAGTCACCAGCAGTTCTTTGTTTCAAACCACCGATAAACTTACTGTGACGGTAGTACATTTTCTTTTTAGCCTTGTGACCGGTAAGGGCTACTTGACCAGCGTTAATAACGATAACGTTATCACCAGTATCCACATTGGGAGTGAATGTTGGTTTATTTTTTCCTCTTAAGATTGAAGCGACAACTGTTGATAAACGTCCCAAAGGAACATCAGTTGCATCGATAACGTACCATTTACGTTCTACTTCACCTGGTTTTGCCATATATGTTGTACGCACGTTTGATTCCTCCATGTTCTGTGTTTGTTTGACACCAAAATAAGATTCCGGGGCTTATCAGTGGGGCAAACAATACCAACTACAATAATACAAATTATTATAACAAAAGTCAATTTATTTCATTAAATCAACGTTGATATTTTGGTATTTTTACCGGATGTTTCGGGTCATCACCTTCATAATAAACTCGTTTTAAATAAAGACCACTAGCTGGCATCGTTAAGCGCGCTTGGTTTCTATCCTTAACTTCAAATAAACGCTTAACATCAGTCACTGGACGAATACCGGCCCCAATCTGAACCACTACCCCGACTAAAATTCGCACCATATTATATAAAAAGCCGTTACCATAAAACTCAATTTGCAATTCATTTTGATCAGTTAATAAGCGTGCTTCCGCCGAATAAATCGTTCTGACGTTAGACTTAGCTGAAGATCCTGACGCCACAAAGCTACTAAAATCATGTTCTCCAACCAATTGTGCCAATGCCGCATTAATCTTTTCCATGTCGACCGGATACTTCCAGTGCCCCGTATAATTGCGCTTAAATGGGTCAATAAATTCACCCAGGTCTAATCGATACATATATCGTTTGCCAGACACGTCGTAACGTGCGTGAAAATTGCTAGCAACGATTTCAACTTTTTTAACCTGCATATCCAGTGGTAGCATACTGTTTAAGGCCCGATACATCGCTTGTTCGCTCATATCAAACGGAAAATCAAAATGAACTGTTTGTGCCAGTGCATGAACTCCGGCATCGGTGCGTCCGGAACCATATACAACAATAGCTGGATTCGGTGTTTTAGCCATTGTATTGACAATTTTGGTTAAAACCCCTTCAATTGTTCTTTTGTTTGGTTGACGCTGAAAGCCACTAAATCTAGTGCCATCATACGCCACTGTTATTTTGTATCGAATCATTATTCCTACTTTCTAACGAAGAAAATTAGTCCGCCCACCAGCAAAAAAACAACCCAAGTTAATGTATCTTTGACTTGCCAGTGGTAAACCCGATATTTACTTCGGTGTTCACTATCAGTAAACCCCCGTGCCTCCATTGCCGTTGATAATTCTTCAGCATGGTTAATAGCCCCAGTAAATAACGGAATTAGCAGTGGTACTGCCGTTTTAATTCGTTGCTTAAGACTACCACTCCCAAAATCAACTCCCCGAGAACGTTGCGCATTCATTATGGTAGTCATTTCATCCATTAAGGTTGGCACAAACCGCAGGGCAATCGATAACATTAGGGCCAAAGTATCGACCGGAAATTTAACTTTTTTTAGTGGTTTTAAAATTGTTTGAACCCCATCAGCAATTGCTAGTGGCGATGTGGTTAAGGTCAATACGGTCGAAATCATGATGATTAATAAGAAGCGCACAAAGACGAACCCCCCATTAACCAAACCTAATTGAGTAATCGTAAAAGGTCCCCAGTGCCAGAGTACTTTACCACCCGCACTAAATAGAATTTGCAAAATGACGGTAAAAATAATCAACCAAATCATCGGGCGAATTCCTTTAATGAAAAAACTGACTGAAATTCCTGAAAGTAAAATTGCCGCAATGATGAGTACCGATAAGATGGCATAGGTAATTACGTTGTTAGCTAGAAAAATAATAGCCACAAAGTAAAAAGTTAACAGCAACTTAGATTGGGGACTCATTTGATGAATAAAGGAATTCCCTGGTAAATAACGTCCTAAAATTAAATTATTCATGGCTGTCCCCCCTTAGCGTTTGGGTAATGGCCATCGTTAATTGATCTAATCCTAACGGCACATCCATTAATGGAAATCCTGCCGCTTTTAACTTAGCCGCAAAAGCAGTACTAGTAGGCAGAGTTAGTTGCATTTGTTTAACCCATTTTTTATCACTAAAAATTTGAGCTGGAGTTCCTACTTTCTGAACGGTTCCAGCACTCATGACTACCACCTGGTCAGCAGCTTGAATTACGTCATCCATTTGATGAGTTACTACAACAATCGTCATATGCTGTTGTTCATGCAATTGTTGAACCAATTGCATAATTTCATCATGTCCTCTGGGATCTAGCCCAGCGGTGGGTTCATCCAAGATTAAAATTTCCGGTTGCATGGCCAAAACTCCAGCAATGGCTACTCGTCGCATTTGTCCTCCCGATAAATCCAATGGTGCCGTATCTTGATACTTTTGTGGTAGTCCCACTAAATCCATTGCTTTCAGCCCAGCTTGAAGCGCTTCTTCATCACTGGCTCCATAATTTTTGGGACCAAACATAATATCTTTAATTACAGTTTCTTCAAATAGTTGTTTTTCGGGAAACTGAAATACCATTCCCACTTGTTTTCTAAGTGGTCGTAAATTTTTATTAGTAGTCTGGTTATCAATGGTAAAATCACCAACAGTAACCGTTCCATTAGTTGGTTTAAGTAATGCATTAATATGTTGAATTAACGTTGATTTCCCACTACCCGTATGGCCAATAATGGCAGTATAGCTGTCAGCAGAAATAGTTAGACTAACATCACTTAACGCCTCGTGGGCCTCAGGCGAACCTGCCTGATAAGTATAGCTTACTTGGTCGAATTGTATGTTTGCAGCCACTGAATCAGCTCCTTTTCATCCATGTACTGCTTTGGGATTGGTATATTTTGATCCCGTAAACGCTGCGCTAATTGTACCACAAATGGGGTATCCAAACCGTAGTGGGTTAATTTATCAGTTTCTTCAAAAATTTGAGCTGGTGTCGTTTCTTCGACTACCTCGCCCTGATTCAGTAAGAGCACCCGATCGGCTAAGGCGGCTTCATTAATATCATGAGTAATTGAAATAACGGTTAAATTGCGTTCAGCTTTTAACTGCCGAATAAGTTGAATAATATCTTGACGACCTAAAGGATCTAACATACTGGTCGCCTCATCTAAAATAATAATTTGTGGTTCTACCGCCAAAATTCCGGCAATGGCTACTCTTTGTTTTTGACCACCAGATAAACTGGCGGGAATTCGATCTTTAAAATTCCACATATTAACTAGTTTCAAATTTTTTTCAACTAGTTTTACCATTTGCTCTCGAGGGACTTGGCGATTTTCCAATCCAAAAGCAACGTCTTCTTCAACCGTGGCTCCTACAAATTGATTATCTGGGTTTTGAAAAACAATGCCAATTTGATCTCTAATGGCAGCCAAATTTTCGTAATTCAAAATTAAGCCCCCCACAGTAATGGTCCCTGTATCAAATTCTAACAAACCATCAATTAGCTTAGCCAAGGTACTTTTACCACTACCATTTTGACCAATTACTGCTAACCATTCGCCAGCCTTGACCGCCATAGACAGATCCTTAAATACCGGTGTTTTTTCGTTATATTCAAATGATAAATGATCGACCGTAATGATATTTGCCATCGTTGCTCTTCCTTTATCTTTTATGTACAAAAAAATCACCCCAGATTAACGGTGCATGAGAACTAACTCTCACATTCAAACTAGACTAGGATAAAATCCACCATCATAACGTTCTATACCGAAAATCCGAGTGATTCTCGTGAAAACAAATTGTTTAATTATAAATTAGTCAACTAATTGTAAAATGACCATTTGAGCACCATCACCACGACGTGGCATAGTCTTCATAATGCGAGTGTAACCACCATTACGGTCAGCGTATTTTTCAGCTAATTCGCCAAATACCTTTTGTAAAGCAGTGGTTACAGTAATATCATCACCATCTTCTTTAACATCGGCAACAACATCACGTAAGTACGAAGCGGCTTGACGACGAGCATGAAGGTCTCCACGCTTGCCAAGTGAGATCATTTTATCAGTTGTTGAGCGAACTTCCTTAGCCTTAGCTTCAGTAGTCGTAATTTGACCATTAACAATTAAATCAGTAGTTAAGTTACGTAGCAAAGCTTTACGGTGTTCACTAGTTCGTTGCAATTTCCGATAACTCATGAATGAATGTCCTCCCTATTCTTTAGTCTTCTTTGCGCAATGATAATCCAAGAGCTGCCAATTTTTCCTTAACTTCTTCAAGGGATTTACGGCCCAAGTTACGAACCTTCATCATATCGGCTTCTGACTTATCAGTTAATTCTTGAACAGTATTAATACCTGCTCGTTTCAAACAATTGTAAGAACGAACTGAAAGATCTAGTTCTTCGATCGTCATTTCTAGCATTTTTTCCTTGTGTGTTTCTTCTTTCTCGACCATGATTTCAGCATTTTTAGCTTCATCGGTGAGATTTACAAACATTTCAAGGTGTTCAGTGAGAATTTTAGCGGCCAAGCTAATTGCTTCACTAGCAGTGATAGAGCCATCGCTCCAGACGTCTAATGTCAGCTTGTCGAAATCATCTCTTTGACCAACTCGTGTGCTTTCAACTTGATAGTTAACACGTTCAATTGGGGTATAAATGGAATCTACGGCCAAAACACCGATTGGCATTTCAGTACTGCGCTTTTTGTTTTCCACAGCTGATACGTATCCACGACCACGATTAGCCGTTAAACGCATGTGGAAAGTAGCACCGTCTGCTACCGTTGCGATGTGAAGATCCGGATTCAAAATAGTAACATCACTACCAGCAACAATGTCTCCAGCTGTTACATCAGCAGGACCAACTACTTCAATTTCAAGATTTTCTTCTTCGTCCTCAGGTCCATCTAATTTCAAAGAAATTTTCTTAACATTCAAAATAATTTGAGTGACATCTTCAACAACACCTTTGATTGTTGAAAATTCATGAAGGACATCGTCAATTTGAATGCTTGTAACTGCGGCGCCGGGAAGAGAAGACAATAAGGTTCTACGAAGAGAGTTTCCCAACGTAGTACCATATCCACGTTCCAATGGTTCAACAATTACTTCACCAAAATTATCTGTTTCTTCAACTTTATGAATGTTAGGCTTTTCAAATTCAATCATTCTTATCATTAACCCCTTTCAAAACGTGCGAGTTTATTTTCTTAAACATTCGGAAGTGACTCAAAAAACTCCCTCAGTACTAAACTCGACGACGCTTTGGAGGACGAGATCCATTATGAGGAACTGGAGTAACGTCACGAATGGCAGTAACTTCCAATCCAGTTGCTTGAAGAGCACGGATAGCTGATTCACGACCTGAACCAGGACCTTTAACAGCAACTTCAACAGTCTTCATGCCATGTTCCATAGCTGCTTTAGCAGCAGCTTCTGAAGCCATTTGAGCAGCAAAAGGAGTTGACTTACGGCTACCACGGAATCCAAGCGCACCAGCAGATGACCAAGAAATAGCGTTTCCTTGTGCATCAGTAATCATCACTAACGTATTGTTAAAAGTTGAGTGAATGTGAGCCACACCGGATTCAACGTTCTTCTTCGTCCGGCGTTTGTGATTTGATTTTCTCTTTACCATAGAAATAGATAACCTCCTTTTTTATAAGTTTGATTTCTTACCTGCAACAGCGACAGCCTTACCCTTACGAGTACGAGCGTTGTTTTTAGTATGTTGACCACGAACAGGCAAACCACGACGATGACGCATACCTCTGTATGAGCCAATTTCTTGTAGTCGCTTAATGTTCATGCTTACTTCACGACGTAAATCACCTTCGATTTTGTAACCATCAACGACGGAACGAATCTTGTCTTCTTGATCAGGAGTTAAATCCCGAACACGGACATCTTCAGACACGCCAGCTTGTTCCAAAATCTTTTTGGCAGTGGTGTTACCAATACCATAAATATAAGTTAATCCAATTACAATTCGTTTATCACGAGGTAAATCAATTCCGGCAATACGAGCCATTAACATGCACCTCCTAGTTTCGTTTATTTACCTTGACGTTGTTTATGCTTAGGGTTAGCAGAGCAAATAACCATTACTCGACCCTTACGCTTAATAACACGGCAATGTTCACACATTGGTTTTACAGATGGTCTTACTTTCATTTTTAACCCTCCTTAAAAAATGACAAAGACTGTTTATTACTTAAATCGATAAGTAATTCGACCTTTACTTAGGTCGTAAGGAGACATTTCAACAGTAACTTTGTCGCCGGGTAAAATTCGAATGTAATGCATTCTAATTTTCCCAGAAACGTGAGCTAAGATTTCGTGGCCATTTTCTAATTCAACCCGAAACATAGCATTTGGTAAAGTTTCAGTAACTTTACCTTCAATTTCAATAACATTATCCTTAGCCATTATTTACACCTCCAACTGAAAAGTTAGATTGACACTACTCATCAACACAATAGCTAACGACCAGTCTACCATAATTAAATTAGCATATCAATCTTGTAGTCCAAAACAATGGAGGGCTATAGTGAACGTAATACAGCGTCCATGTCCTGCCAAACAGCATCAATATCTTGATCACCATTCACATTATGAAGCAAGTTACGTTCATCATAGTATGACACTAAAGGAGTATTCATTTTGATGTTAACGTCCAAACGATTCTTAACCGCTTCTGGTTTATCGTCGTCACGTTGATAAAACTCGTGGCTACCACAAACATCACAAGTATCAGGAACCTTTGGCATGTGGTACAACTTATGATAAGTTGCGCCACACTTTTTACAAATGAAGCGACCAGTCAAACGATCAGTTAAAATCGCTGGATCGACTTCAATATTAATCACTGCACTTAAAGGTTTGTTCAAAACATCAGTCATTTCAGCTAAAGCATCAGCTTGAGCCAAAGTACGTGGGTAACCATCTAAGAGAAATCCATCCTTAGTATCTGCTTGACTTAGACGTTCTTTAACGATTCCGTTTGTAACTTCATCCGGAACCAAATCGCCTTTATCAATAAATTCTTTGGCTTTCATTCCCATTTCCGTTTTATTTGCCATGGCTTCACGGAACATGTCACCAGTGGAAATATGAGGAATGTTGTAATTATCCACAATATACTGTGCTTGAGTACCTTTACCAGCACCAGGCAATCCCATTAAAATTAAGTTTAATGCCATTCTAATTTCCTCCAGTTATTCGAGTGTTTCTCACTACGCTTGGTCAGGATTAGGTTTTTTAATGAAGCCAACGTATTCACGTTTCATCATTAATCCCCGAATCTGACTAATAGTTTCGATAGCCACCCCAACAACAATTAGCAAACTAGTACCACCAAGACCAATTGATTCACTTAATTGCCATACGTTTTGAGCAATTAATGGTAATAATGCCACAATTCCTAAGAATAGTGAACCAACGGTACTTAATCTCATCAGCAATCCGGAAACATAAGATTGAGTCTCATGTCCTGGCCAAATGCCTGGAATGTAACTACCCTGCTTTTGCAAGTTTTCCGCTAATTTCTCAGGGTTAACTTGAACAAAGGCATAGAAGAAAGTAAACATAATGATTAATAACGTATAAAGTGTTGCCCCTGTTGGGGTTTGCATGTTGAAGATGTTAGTCATTACTTGGTACCAGGTATCTGCTGAATGATTCTTTGCAAAAACCATTAAAATGGTTTGTGGTGTAGAGATGAATGAACTGGCAAAAATGACAGGAATCACCCCAGCCACGTTAACCTTTAATGGTAAGTAACTACTATCAGAAGCACCTGCTACTCGACGAGTATATTGGATAGGTACACGCCGTTCGGCTTGTTGTACCCAAGTTACCCAAGTCACAATTACTAAAATTGCAATTACCAAAACAATTGAATATAGAATTGGTTGCCACAAATCTTGTGGCTCAACTCCAACAAAGAATTGTTGATAAACTTGAGCAATTCCTGAAGGCACTCTGGCAATAATACCAGCAAAGATAATCATGGAAATACCATTACCAATACCCTTTTCAGTGATCATATCACCCATCCAAGTGGTTAACATAGAGCCACCAGTTAGAATAATTCCAATGGTGATAAATGTTGAAGTGCTTGGATTCTTAACTAAGTTTAAACTACTTAACGTGTTAAACCCGGCTGTGATACCAATCGATTGGAAAAAGGCAAGAACAACAGTCAAGTAACGAGTTACTTGATTCAACTTGCGTCGTCCAACTTCACCTTGTTTTCCCCATTCCACAAAACGTGGCACGATATCCATTTGGAGAAGTTGAACAATAATTTGAGCAGTAATATAAGGCGAAACACCCATCGCAAAAATCGAATAATTAGTAAGACCGCCACCACTAAACGTGTTTAACATACTTACCAATCCTGATGATGCAACGGATTGTAACGCTTGAGCATTAATACCTGGAACCGTAATGTACGCCCCTAGTCTGAAAATGACTAGAACCATTAAAGTGAAAAGAATCTTGTTTCTAATATCTTTAACTTTAAACGCACCTTTTAAGGTCGAAAGCATTAAATCACCTCGATTTTACCGCCAGCGTTTTCAATTGCTTCTTGAGCAGATTTAGAAAATTTGTTGGCTTTAACAGTCAACTTCTTAGTGATTTCGCCTTCGCCAAGAATCTTGATTCCGCTCTTAGCGTTTTTAACGATGCCTGAAGTCAACAACAATTCTGGAGTTACTTCAGTGCCTTCGTCAAAGACGTTTAATTTAGCAACGTTAACAACAGCAAATTCTTTCCGGTTAATGTTGTTAAAACCACGCTTAGGAATACGACGGTACAATGGCATTTGGCCACCTTCAAAACCTACACGAGTCTTACTACGAGCCTTTTGACCTTTTTGACCACGTCCAGCAGTCTTACCTTTTCCGGCAGAACGGCCCCGGCCTTTACGCATACGACTTGAACGTGATCCTTCAGCAGCTTTAAGTTCATTCAACTTCATGAAATTGGCACCTCCTTTTTATTAATTAATATTAATCGTTAACTTGTTCAACTTCGATAAGGTGAGCAATGTGGAAAAGTGCTCCCCGAATTGATTCGTTGTCAGGTTTAACAACTGAACTGTTGACGCGGCCCAAGCCAAGCGCCTTAACAATCTTACGTTGTTTAGGGAGGCGATGAGTTGCGCTACGTTTTAAAGTAATCTTTAATTGAGCCATCTTTGTTCCCTCCTTATTCAGCTAAATGTGCGGTTGAAACGCCCCGTAATGCTGAAACTTCGTTAGCATTTTTCAATGCTTCCAAACCAGCAAAAGTAGCTCGGACAACGTTGACAGGAGTGTTTGAACCTAGACGTTTACTGGTAACATCATCAATACCAGCTAATTCCATAACGGCACGAACAGCGCCACCGGCTGCAACACCAGAACCTTCTTCGGCTGGCTTCAACATAATACGGCCACCACCGAAAGTTCCAATAATTTCGTGAGGAATTGTAGTACCAACGATAGGAACTTCGATTAAGTTTTTACGTGCAGCTTCAACAGCTTTACGAATGGCTTCAGGAACTTCTTGAGCTTTACCAGTACCAAAGCCAACATGACCGTGCTTGTCTCCGACAACAACTAAAGCAGCGAAACGTAGACGACGTCCACCTTTAACAACTTTAGTGATCCGGTTAATAGATACAACATTATCTTCAAGCTCTAATTTATCGGGATCAATAAACTTTTTCATGTGTGGTTATTCCTCCTTCTTTAGAATTCTAATCCGTTCTCGCGAGCTGATTCAGCGAGAGCTTGGACCCGACCATGGTAGATGTATCCGCCACGATCAAACACAACGTTCTTAATGTTTTTAGCAGCTGCACGTTCTGCAACTAATTTACCAACACTAACTGCTTGTTCAGTTTTGGTACCACTGATGGCAGAGTCCAGTGTTGAGGCACTAACAAGCGTTACACCCGCTACGTCATCAATGACTTGAGCGTAGATGTTTTTGTTAGAACGGTACACATTCAAGCGTGGGCGCTCGGCAGTACCAGAGATCTTATTCCGGACACGATTATGACGTCGTTGCCGATTTTTGTTCTTATCTGGTTTTGAAATCAAAATAGTCACCTCAAATTTTATTTAGGCTGATAAATTACTTACCAGTCTTACCTTCTTTACGAATAATGTGTTCGTTTTCGTAACGAATACCTTTACCTTTGTAAGGTTCTGGTGAACGTACGGCACGAACTTTAGCAGCAAAATCACCAACGTGTTGCTTGCTAATTCCACTCATATTAATAGTAGTATTATCAGGAACTTCAACAGTTACGTCTTCAGGAACCTGCATTTCTACAGGGTTTGAATAACCAACGTTTAAAGTTAATGTCTTACCTTTAAGTTGTGCACGGTAACCAACACCGACAAGTTTCAATGTTTTCTTGAAACCATCTGTAACCCCTTCAACCATGTTGCTGAAGTTGGCACGTGAAGTACCATGAAGTGCACGAACTTTGTTATTGTAATTACCAACTGGTTCAAAGTTAACTTCGTTGCCATCAATGTTCATCTTTACGTGATCTGAAAATTCACGGCTCAAAGTACCTTTAGCACCTTTAACAGTAATAACGTTACCTTCTTGCTTTACTTCCACACCGGCAGGTAAAACAACAGTTTTATAACCAATACGACTCATTTATTTCACCTCCAATTCCTATTAGATTTTTACCAAACGTAAGCGAGAACTTCGCCACCGACTTTTTGGGCACGAGCCTCTTTGTCAGTAATAACACCGTTTGATGTAGAAATGATTGCAATTCCTAAACCATTAAGAACCTTAGGAACAGCATCTGCTTTAACGTATGAACGCAAACCAGGTTTTGAGATTCGTTTCAAGCCAGTAATAACACGGGTGTTATCTTTACTGTACTTAAGGAAAACACGAATTACGCCTTGCTTGTCGTCATCAATGTATTCAACATCGCGTACAAAACCCTCACGTTTGAGAATTTCAGCAATGTCACTTTTGATTTTTGAAGCAGGTACTTCAACTGTTTCGTGACGAACCATGTTGGCGTTACGAATACGAGTTAAAAAGTCTGCAATTGGATCAGTCATAGACATGTGCGAACAACCTCCTTTTTTAAAGTTTTATTTTTACCAACTAGCTTTTTTCATACCAGGAATTTGACCTTCATGAGCGAGTTGACGAAGGCAAATACGGCAAAGATGGAACTTTTGGTAGACTGCCCGAGGACGGCCACAACGTTCGCAACGAGTGTAAGCTTGAGTTGAGAACTTTGCTGGACGTTCACTTTTTACAATCAATGATTTTTTAGCCAATGTAAAACCTCCTAAATTACTTTGCGAATGGCATACCGAATTGGCCCAATAATTCATGAGCTTCTTCATCGGTATCAGCAGTAGTGACAATAACGATATCTAAACCACGAACACGATTAACATCATCATAATCGATTTCAGGGAAGATCAATTGTTCACGTACACCTAACGTATAGTTACCACGACCATCAAATGACTTGCTTGAAACACCATGGAAGTCACGGACACGAGGAAGGGAAACGTTGATTAACTTATCAAGGAAATCATACATACGTTCACCACGAAGGGTTACTTTAGCACCGATTGACATACCTTCACGTAAACGGAAACCGGCGATTGATTTCTTGGCTTTAGTAACCATAGGTTTTTGACCAGAAATCAATGCTAATTCAGCAACAGCTTCATCAAGGTTCTTGGCGTTTGTAACAGCGTCACCAACACCCATGTTCAAAACGATTTTATCAAGCTTTGGAGCTTGCATAATTGATGAATAATTGAATTTTTCCATCAAACTTGGAGTAATTTCATTTGAATACTTTTCTTGTAAACGACTTGTCATTAAGTATGTTCCTCCTTTCTTAGTCGATAGTCTTGTTTGACTTCTTTGCGAAACGAACTTTTTTGCCATCTTCTACTCGGAACCCAACACGAGTTGGTTCGTTAGTTGATGGGTCGATAAGCATTACGTTAGAAACTTGAATTGGAGCTTCGGTATCAACAATCCCACCTTGAGGGTTTGCTTGAGAAGCCTTGGTATGTTTCTTAACCATGTTAATGCCTTCAACGATAACGCGGTTTTTAGAAGCAATAGTCTTAGTAACTGTTCCTTCTTTACCCTTGTCCTTGCCAGCGATCACACGGACTTTGTCACCAGTTTTAATAAACATTATGGGCACCTCCTTATTTTTGGTAGATTATAGAACTTCTGGGGCTAGTGAAACAATCTTCATGTAATTGCTATCACGTAATTCACGAGCAACCGGGCCAAAAATACGAGTGCCTTGAGGACTCTTATCATCCTTAATTAAAACTGCGGCATTTTCATCAAAACGAATGTATGAACCATCATTACGACGAATTGCAGATTTAGTACGAACGATAACGGCCTTAACAACATCACCCTTTTTGACAACGCCACCTGGTGTTGCTTGTTTGACAGTAGCGACAATAGTATCCCCAACTCCGGCATATCTTCTGATAGAACCACCTAGTACTTTAATAGTAAGTAATTCCTTTGCACCTGAGTTATCGGCAACATTTAAACGACTTTCTTGTTGAATCACAGGTTTATCCTCCCTTCATTTCAAATCAGAATACGATAAAAAATGATTTTAAATTAAATAATAACTGCTTTTTCAACAATATTGATCAAACGGAAACGCTTAGTTGCTGACATTGGGCGAGTTTCCATAATTTGAACGATATCGCCGGTTTTAGCTTCGTTATTTTCGTCATGAGCAGTGTACTTCTTTGAGTACTTAACTCGCTTACCGTAACGTGAATCATTTTTGTATGTTTCAACGACCACGGTGATGGTTTTGTTGTTCTTATCAGAAACAACGCGGCCTTGATAGACTTTACGCTGGTTACGTTCTTCAGCCATTAATTAAACCTCCTATCGTATTCTTACTTGCTTAGTTCTTGTTGACGAAGTGCAGTCTTGATACGAGCAATGTTCTTACGAACTTGCTTAAGACGTGCAGTGTTTTCTAATTGGCCAGTGGCTAATTGGAAACGAAGATTGAATAATTCGTCTTTATAATCTTTTTCTTTTTCAATCATTTGGTCAGTGGTTAATTCATTAATTTCTTTAGCCTTCATTTGATTCGCCACCTACTTCCTCACGTTTTACAATCTTAGTGCGAACAGGAAGCTTCATTGCTGCAAGGCGTAAGGCTTCGCGAGCGATTTCTTCTGAAACGCCGCCAACTTCAAACATAACCTTACCGCGCTTAACAGGTGCAACCCATCCAGCAGGAGTACCTTTACCATTACCCATTCGGACACCTACACCTTTTTCAGTGTAAGATTTGTGAGGGAAAATCTTAATCCAAACTTTCCCACCACGTTTCATGTAACGAGTCATTGCGATACGAGCAGCTTCGATTTGACGGTTAGTGATCCAGTGAGAATCAGTTGCTTCTAATCCGAAATCACCGAATGTAACATATCTATCACCTTTAGCTTCGCCACGCATGTGACCACGTTGCTCACGGCGGAACTTAACACGCTTTGGTACTAACATGTCTATTCCCCTCCTTTTTCAGCTTTTTTACTATTTGGCTTTTCTGGAAGGATTTCACCACGGTAGATCCAGGTTTTAACACCGATAGTTCCGTAAGTGGTAAATGCTTGTTCCCATGCGTAGTCGATATCGGCACGCAATGTGTGCAATGGAACAGTTCCTTCAGAATATGATTCAACACGAGCCATATCAGCACCGTTTAAACGACCTGATACTTGAGTTCTAACACCCAAAGCACCGGCACGAGTTGAACGTTGGATAGCTTGACGCATTGCACGACGGAACGCTACACGGCCTTCCAATTGACGAGCAATACTTTCACCAACTAATTTTGCGTCCAAATCAGGTTTCTTGATTTCAACGATGTTGATGTGAACACGTTTACCGGTTAATTTGTTAAGTTCTTTACGTAGGTTTTCTACTTCAGAACCACCCTTACCGATAACCATACCAGGTTTAGCAGTATGAATTGAAATGTTAACGCGGTTTGCGGCCCGTTCAATTTCAATGGTTGAAACGGAAGCATTTGCAAGGCGTTTTTCAATGTATTTACGAATCTTAAGATCTTCTGCTAAATAACTTGCATAATCTTTTTCAGCGTACCATTTTGCTTGCCAGTCACGGATAATACCGACCCGTAAGCCGTTAGGATTAATTGTCTTACCCACGCGTTACCCCTCCTTCTTTTCAGACACAACAATTGTGATGTGACTTGTTCTCTTGTTAATTGGTGATGCAGAACCTTTAGCTCTTGGGCGGAAACGCTTAAGAGTTGGTCCTTCATTCACGATTGCTTTACTTACGTAAAGATCTTGACTATCTAAGTCAAAGTTATTTTCTGCGTTTGCTACTGCAGATTTAAGCACTTTTGAAACTACTGGAGAAGCACCACGAGGGGTGAACTTCAAAATTGCCATAGCTTCAGCGACGCTTTTGCCTCTAATAAGGTCAACGACAAGGCGGACCTTACGAGCTGCAATTCGAACAGTTTTGGCAGTAGCCGTTGCTGATGTGATTTGTTCAGCCATTGTTATCCTCCTTGCTATTACTTAGTCTTTTTGTCGTCTCCACCATGACCGTGGAAAGTACGAGTTGGAACGAATTCGCCTAACTTATGTCCAACCATATCTTCTTGAACATAAACTGGTACGTGTTTACGACCATCATAAACGGCAAAAGTGTATCCAATAAAACTTGGGAAAATCGTTGAACGACGTGACCAGGTCTTGATAACGGATTTCTTTTCTACATCTTTTTGGGCATCAACCTTCTTGAGCAAGTACTCATCGGCGAATGGTCCCTTTTTTAAACTACGACCCATGTTGAAACCTCCTCTACGAAAAACTTTTTTAAAAATCTCAAATTACATCTTCGAGCCTTTACGACGACGAACGATAAATTTATCAGACTTAGCTCTCTTATTACGAGTCTTCTTACCAACGGTCTTCTTACCCCATGGAGATAATGGTGATGGTAATCCGACTGGTGCTTTACCTTCACCACCACCATGAGGGTGATCGTTAGGGTTCATTACAGATCCACGAACATGAGGACGTTGACCTTTGTAACGGTTACGACCAGCTTTACCAACGTTAACAAGTTCGTGTTCTTCGTTACCAACGGCACCGATAGTAGCACGGTTAACACTAAGTACCATTCGAACTTCACCAGAAGTCAAACGAACTAATGAATACTTGCCATCACGTCCAAGTAATTGAGCTGAAGCACCAGCAGAACGAGCCAATTGGCCACCCTTACCAGGCTTTAATTCGATATTGTGGATAACAGTACCAACTGGAATGTTTTCTAGTGGAAGTGCGTTACCAACTTTAATATCAGCTTCGGAACCAGATTCAATCTTGTCCCCAACTTTAAGTCCCTTAGGTGCAATGATGTAAGCTTTGATACCATCTTCATAGTATACCAATGCGATATTAGCAGTACGATTTGGATCGTATTCAATTGCCTTAACAATTGCAGGAACGTTATCTTTGTTACGCTTAAAATCGATTACACGATATTGGTTCTTGTTACCGCCGCCACGATGACGTACAGTCATATGACCGTAGTTGTTACGACCGGCAGTTTTGCTCTTTGATTCAAGCAATGATTTTTCAGGCTTTGACTTAGTGATATCACTGTAGTCAAGGCTTGTCATATTACGTCGACCATTACTGGTTGGTTTATATGTTTTAATCGCCACGATATTTCCCTCCTATATTAGAGATATTGTTAAATTATTCTTCACCGAATAATTGAATTTCTTTTGAATCTGCAGATAAGGTTACGATGGCCTTACGGCGCTTAGTTGTGTAACCAGTGAAACGACCTTGGCGCTTAAGCTTGCCACGAACATTCATAATGTTAACTTTAGTTACGTTAACAGCAAAAATGTCTTCGATAGCCTTCTTAACTTGCGTCTTGGTTGCTCGTAAATCCACGTCAAAAGTGTAACGCTTGTCGTCCATTTTGGCAGTTGACTCTTCAGTAATTACCGGACGCAAAATAATATCACGTGATTCCATTATGCGAGCACCTCCTCTACTTGAGAAAGAGCAGTCTTAGTCATAACGACTTTGTCGCTGTTAGCAACATCTAAAACGTTAACTTCTTTAGCATCAATAACCTTAACGTTGTCAAGATTACGAGCTGAACGAATAGCGTTTTCGTTGTCATTTTCTAAAACTACCAAAGTTTTTGTATCAGCATTTAAACTGTTAAGTAAGTTAGCAAATTCTTTAGTCTTAGGAGTATCAAAGCTCAAAGAATCAACCATAACAAGTTTTTCATCAGCTACCTTAGCAGAAAGTACAGACTTCATAGCAAGTCTAGTAACTTTACGAGGTAAATGATAAGCGTATGAACGTGGAGTTGGGCCAAAGACAATTCCACCGCCACGCCATTGTGGTGAACGAATTGATCCTTGACGAGCACGACCAGTTCCTTTTTGACGCCATGGCTTCTTACCACCACCACGAACAGCTGAACGGTTCTTAACAGCGTGGGTACCTTGGCGCATTGAAGCACGTTGCATTAAAATAGTATCAAACACAACGTGTTCATTAGGTTCAATTGCAAAAATTTCATCATTTAAAGCAATTGTTCCGTTTTGACTACCATCTTGTTTGTATAATGCTACATCTGTCATTTATCATTTTCCTCCTTTCTATTTTTTTGAACTGCGAGCTGCAGTTTTAATTGTAACGAATGATTTGTTGGCACCTGGCACGTTACCCTTAATAAGGATTACGTTGTTTTCAGCGTCTGTGCTAACAATTTCAAGATTTTGAATAGTAACAGTCTTGTTACCCATTCGACCTGGCAACTTCATACCTGGCGCAACACGGTTAATAATAACACCAAGTGAACCTGGACGACGGTGATAACGAGAACCGTGGGTTTCTGGTCCACGACGTTGACCATCTTTATGAATGTTACCTTGGTATCCATGACCCTTTGTAGTACCAGTTACATCAACGATGTCACCTGGTTCAAAGATGTCTGCTTTTACTTCGTCACCGGCATTGTAATCGCTAAGCTCAACATCTTTGATTTCCTTAATGAAGCGCTTAGGATCAGTATTAGCCTTCTTTGCGTGACCTTGTGCTGGTTTGTTGCTCAAAACGGCACGCTTGTTAGCGAAACCAAGTTGAACTGATTCGTAACCATCTGTTTCAACAGTCTTAACTTGCATAACAACGTTAGGAGTTACTTCAACAACAGTAACTGGAACTAATTCGCCTGCTTCTGTAAAGACTTGAGTCATTCCGACTTTTCTTCCTAAGATTCCTTTTTTGGTCATGAGTACACCTCCGATATAATGTATTTTATAGCTTGATTTCGATATCTACACCACTAGGTAGATCCAACTTCATAAGTGAATCAACCGTTTTTGGTGTTGGATTTAAAATATCAATTAACCGCTTGTGGGTTAGAATTTCAAATTGTTCACGCGCATCCTTGTACTTATGTGGTGAACTCAAAACAGTATAGATTGTACGTTCAGTAGGCAATGGAATTGGGCCAGAAATAGTAGCACCAGTCCGTTGTGCAGTTGCAACAATCTTATCAGCAGATTGATCCAAGATGCGATGTTCGTACGCCTTCAAACGAATCCGAATTTTTTGTTTTGCCATTATGTTCCCTCCTTCGTCTATTTTGAAAATAGGACTAACTCCGTGAAAATTACCGCCGCACCCATGGCAAAGCATCCGGGTGTGTCGCAACCTTTCACATCAAAGCTAATACTGCCCTGTTTATAGGCAAACTAATCCCTAAAAACAAGTACTTAATTATTCTACCCGATATCATTGACCAGTGCAAGGTTTATCCGTGAATTCATTGAATTTAATTTGTTTGTAACAAAAAACAACACCCACAAATACGTAGGTGTTGTTTTTTAGAATTGAATTATTCAGCGTTGCCGCCGTTCTTTTCAATAATTTCTTTTTGGATACCCTTTGGTACTGGTTCGTAATGATCAAATGTCATAGTGAAAGTACCACGACCTTGTGATGCAGAACGAAGTGTAGTAGCGTAACCAAACATTTCTGACAATGGCACATATGAATGAATCATCTTGGCACCGGAACGATCTTCCATACCATCAAGACGACCACGACGTGCGGTAACTTGTCCCATGATATCACCCATGTATTCTTCAGGAACAGTGATATCAACTTTCATAATTGGTTCCAAGATAACTGGAGCAGCGGTCTTAGCAGCATTACGCAAGGCCATTGAAGCAGCAATCTTGAAGGCAGCTTCACTAGAATCGACTTCATGGTAACTACCATCGTATAACTTGGCTTTCAAGTCAACTAATGGGTAACCAGCAAGAACACCGTTTGCCAAGGCTTCTTTCAAACCTTGTTCAACTGATGGGATGTATTCACGAGGAACAACACCACCAACAATGGCATCTTCGAATTCAAATCCTTTACCTTCTTCGTTAGGTTCGAATTCAACCCAAACGTCACCATATTGACCTTTACCACCAGATTGACGAACGAATTTACCTTGAGCAGAAGTCTTCTTAGTAAATGCTTCACGGTAAGAAACTTGAGGAGCACCGATGTTGGCTTCAACGTTAAATTCACGTTTCATCCGGTCGATGATGATATCAAGTTGTAACTCACCCATTCCGGCAATCAAAGTTTCACCAGTTTCATGGTTGGTTTCAGCTCTAAATGAAGGATCTTCTTCAGCAAGCTTTTGAATAGCAACATCCATCTTTTCTTGGTCAGCCTTTGACTTAGGTTCAACGGCCATTTGAATAACGGGTTCTGGAACTTCCATTGATTCAAGGTGTAATGGATGATCTGGATCAGTCAATGAATCACCAGTAGTGGTGTTCTTCAAACCAATAGCAGCGGCGATATCACCAGAGAATACTTCTGGGATTTCTTTACGTTGGTTAGAATGCATTTGCACCAAACGACCAACACGTTCACGCTTGTTCTTAGTAGAGTTAAGTACGTAAGAACCAGATTCCAAAGTACCAGTATAAACACGGATAAATGTCAAACGACCAACGAATGGATCAGTGATGATCTTAAATGCTAATGAAGCAAATGGTGCGTCATCATTGGCAATCAGTTCAACTTCTTCACCAGTTTCAGGGTTAGTAGCGTTGTATGGCTTAACATCAAGTGGTGATGGTAAGTAATCAACAACGGCATCTAACATCATTTGCACACCCTTGTTCTTGAAGGCAGAACCAGCAAGCACTGGGAATAATTCAAGGGCTAAAGTACCTTTACGGATGGCTGCTTTAATTTCTGGAATAGAAATTTCTTCACCTTCCAAGTATTTTTCCATGATATCGTCATCAATGTCAGCAAGTTTTTCAATCATTGCTGTCCGACGTTTTTCAGCTTCAGTCTTGTATTCTTCAGGAACATCAACTGTATCCCATTCAGTTCCAAGTTCATCTTCGTCGTAGATATCGGCTTTCATTTCAACTAAGTCAATAACTCCTTGGAAGTTATCTTCGGCACCGATAGGCATTTGAATTGCTAAAGCATTAGCGTTCAAACGTTCGCCAATTGAGTCAACTGAGAAATCAAAGTTAGCGCCCATCTTATCCATCTTGTTAGCAAAGACGATACGAGGAACGTTATATTCTGATGCTTGACGCCAAACAGTTTCGGTTTGTGGTTCAACACCGGCTTGAGCATCAAGAACAGTTACGGCACCATCAAGAACCCGCAATGAACGTTCAACTTCCATAGTGAAGTCCACGTGACCTGGGGTATCGATGATGTTAACTCGGTAACCTTTCCATTGAGCAGTTGTAGCTGCTGATTGGATAGTGATACCACGTTCTTGTTCTTGTTCCATCCAGTCCATTTGTGAAGCACCATCATGGGTTTCACCAATTTTGTGAATCTTACCAGTATAGTACAAGATACGTTCAGTAGTGGTTGTTTTACCGGCATCGATATGGGCCATGATACCAATGTTACGAGTTTTTTCTAGTGGAAATTCTCGTGTGTTAGCCATTAAATTGTTACTCCTCTCGATTTAAAATCAGAAATAAAGTCGGCTAGAAGGCCGACTTTAAAATAAATATTACCAACGATAGTGAGCGAATGCTCGGTTGGCTTCAGCCATTTTATGAGTATCTTCGCGCTTCTTAACAGCAGCACCTGTGTTGTTAGCAGCTTCCATGATTTCACGTGCAAGACGTTCAGTCATAGTGTGTTCACCACGAGTACGTGCATAGTTAACAATCCAACGAAGACCTAAAGTTGAACGACGTTCTGGACGAACTTCGATCGGAACTTGGTAGTTAGAACCACCAACACGGCGAGCTTTAACTTCAAGAACTGGCATAACGTTGTTCATTGCTTCATCAAAGACTTCCAAAGGTTCGTTACCTGTTTCTTCTTTGATAATGTCAAAAGCATCGTATAAGATTGTTGAAGCAGTACCACGCTTACCATCAAGCATCAAGTGGTTGATTAAGCGAGTAACCATTTTTGAGTTGTAAATTGGATCAGGAAGTACTTCCCGTTTTTGAACATTTCCTTTTCTTGGCATTTCGTTATCCTCCTTGCGATTCTATGAATCAAAATTATTTTTTAGTCCTTAGGCTTCTTAGTACCGTATTTAGAACGACTTTGACGACGATCAGTAACACCGGCAGTATCAAGGGCACCACGGATAACGTGATAACGAACACCAGGTAAATCCTTAACACGGCCACCACGGATCAAAACAACACTATGTTCTTGCAAGTTATGACCAATACCAGGAATGTAAGCGGTAACTTCGATCAAGTTTGACAAACGAACACGAGCGTACTTCCGCAAAGCAGAGTTAGGCTTTTTAGGAGTCATTGTACCAACACGGGTAGCAACGCCTCGTTTTTGAGGAGCTGGGTTAGAAGTTAACTTCTTCTTGTAACTGTTGTAACCATAATTCAAAGCAGGAGAGTTTGATTTTGTGGTTCTTGATTTACGTCCTTTACGAACTAATTGATTAATTGTAGGCATCTAAAAGTACTCCTTTCATTTTTCCATTGTAAGTCCACACATCCAGGCGGTTCTTTTTTATGTAAAAAATAAAAAACACCTGGTCTCACTTTTTGTCTGAACAGTCAGCATGTCTGATCATTTCAGAAACCTGTCGCAAAAAGCACCTTCATTAATTTATCATTCTCTCCCCAATCTGTCAAATAGTTTCCGTAATTTCACCTCCCGTTTGCGTATTTAATTATAGGAGGTGAATCCATGACCATCATTGCGTTTATTACCGGAGCTTGTTTAGCATCCTTTTTGAACTTAATTATTGAACGTCGAAATAATTATCAAAGCGTTATTTCAAATCCCAGATCTCATTGTTTTAGTTGTCAAACAGTGTTGAAACCCCAAGACCTCATTCCCATTTTAAGCTTTTTACTTCTAAAAGGTCGCTGCCGATATTGTCACACTAAAATTGCCGCTCATCATTGGCAAATTGAATTATTTGTCGGAATTTTATTTGTACTAGTCTGTCAGTCCCCCACTTCTTCACTTCAAGCCATTATTTTAATTTTAATCAGCTATATAAGCATCTGGGATTGGCACTGTCAGTATTTTCCAATCTGGCCCAGTATCACGCTTATTTTAATAGCCTGGTATCTGTCGTCATGGCCCCTTCGACAAAAAATTATTTTTGTTATCATTTATGTCTTTTTACTAGTATTGACTCATTTTTTTGCCGTTATTGGTGCTGGTGATTTAGATTTTGGTTTATTCATACTTCTGCAATGTTCTTATTTAGAGTCCTTAACTATTCTCTTTTTTAGCTGCGTTTTCGCCCTTTTTTACCTATTATTAAAACGTCAAGTAGTCACCCAAATCGCTTTTTTACCTTTTTTGGCACTGAGTTACATTCTTTGTAGTCCATGAATATCTTTATTTAATCAATAAAAAAACTCCCTAGAATAAATTCTAGGGAGTTTTAACTATTTAAATAGTTTACTTAGCGTTATTTTCTTGAGCCTTCATGCGCTCTTCTAATTCGCTAATTGATAAAACGCCATCAGTAGTTTTAGCGCCTACTTCTTCCGGCTTAATACCACGGTAATCACCCATACCAGTACCGGCAGGAATCAATTTACCAATGATAACATTTTCTTTCAAACCAACCAACGGATCATTCTTACCACGAATAGCGGCATCCGTTAATACTCGAGTAGTTTCTTGGAATGAAGCAGCTGATAAGAAACTGTTAGTTTCAAGAGCGGCCTTGGTAATTCCAAGTAATACTGGACGAGCAGTGGCTGGAATACCACCAGAAATGATGGTATCAGCATTACTTTCTTTAAAGTCGTTAATATCCATTAAAGTACCAGGCAAGACATCTGTATCACCTGAATCCATAATCCGAACTTTACGAAGCATTTGACGAACCATGATTTCCACATGCTTATCAGACACTTCCACCCCTTGCATTCGGTAAGTTTTTTGAACTTCATGCAATAGGTAGTTTTCGGTAGAAAGAACATCACGAACTTTAAGAAGTTCCTTAGGATCAACAGAACCAGAGTTCAATGCAGAACCACGGTGGATAAAGTCGCCTTCAGCAATTAACATCCGTGCAGTCAATGGTACTGTATAGGTTCTAGTATCAGCTTCACCTTTAATAGTAACTTCTCTAGTTCTTTCAGCTGGATTTTCTTCGATTGATTCAACCGTTCCAGTTACTTCAGTAATTTCTGCCTTACCTTTAGGGTTTCGAGCTTCAAAAATTTCTTGAACACGAGGAAGCCCTTGGGTGATATCGGCATTACCGGCAACACCACCGGTATGGAAGTTTCGCATGGTTAATTGAGTACCAGGTTCACCGATTGATTGAGCGGCAACAGTACCAACTGCTTCACCAACTTCAACTTCATCACCAGTAGCATTGTTTCGACCATAACATTTTTCACAGACACCATGAAGAGTGTTACAAGTAAAAGCAGAACGAATAGTTACTTCCTTAACTCCGGCTGCGTCAATCTTATCAGCATCATCTTCATTAATCATGTGGTTAGCAGAAACAATAACTTCACCAGTTTCAGGATTCTTAACGGTCTTCATTGCATAACGACCAACAATTCGGTCATACAATGGTTCGATCATTTCGTTTCCTTCAGTAATTGCACTGATAGTCAAACCACGATCAGTACCACAGTCTTTTTCACGAATAATAACATCTTGAGCCACATCAACCAAACGACGAGTTAAGTAACCAGAGTTGGCAGTCTTAAGGGCCGTATCGGTCATACCTTTACGGGCACCGTGGGTAGAAATAAACATTTCCAACACTGAAAGACCTTCACGGAAGTTTGAAGTGATAGGCAATTCCATGATTTCACCGTTAGGAGCGGCCATCAAGCCACGCATACCGGCAAGCTGAGTAAAGTTTGAGATGTTTCCACGAGCTCCAGAATCACTCATCATGAAGATAGGATTTTGTTGTTCGAAGTTAGTCATTAAACGATTTTGAATTTCGTCCTTAGCATCGTTCCAGATACCAATAACTCGTTCATAACGTTCGTGATCAGTAATCAAACCACGACGGAATTGTTTAGTAACCATGCCAACCTTCTTGTGAGCATCAGCAATGATTTCTGGTTTTTCCTTTAATTCAGTAATATCAGCGATACCGACAGTTAAACCAGATTTAGTTGAATCGTCATAACCTAGATCCTTCATACGATCAAGTAACAATGAAGTTTCAGTTACTTTGTATTGTTTGTAAACTTCAGCAATGATGTCACTCAAGAAGCCTTTCTTGAATGGCAAAATCAATTCAGCATTGGCCAAGTATTCATGAATATCTTCACCAGCATCTAAGAAATACTTATCAGGCACGTAGCCGTTCAAGTTAGTGCTCGTTGGTTCATTAAGATATGGGAATGCTGCTGGCAAGATCATGTTAAAGAAGATCTTACCAACTGAAGTAACCATAATTTTATCACGTTGGTCATCAGTAAATGGCTTTTCAGCAAAAGCACTAGTCCGAATTCCTACTCGTGAATGCCAGTGAACTAAACCATTTCGATATGCTAAATCAGCTTCTTGAGGTGAATTAAAGATCATACCTTCACCTTCACGGTTAGCTTCTTCCATGGTTAGGTAGTAGTTACCGATAACCATATCTTGAGAAGGAGCCACAACAGGCTTACCATCACGAGGAGCCAAAATATGACCAGCAGCTAACATAAGCAAGCGTGATTCAGCTTGAGCTTCATCTGATAATGGCACATGAATGGCCATTTGATCCCCATCGAAGTCGGCATTGTAAGCTTCACAAACCAATGGGTGCAAACGCATTGCTTTACCACTAACCAATACAGGTTCAAATGCTTGAATACCAAGTCTATGCAAGGTAGGGGCCCGGTTAAGCAATACTGGATGTTCTTTAATAACATCTTCTAAAACGCCGAAGACATCGTCATCTTGACGGTCAATCTTGCGCTTAGCATTTTTAATGTTAGATGCTAATTCACGAGAAACCAATTCTTTCATGATGAAAGGTTTGAATAATTCCATTGCCATTGGCACAGGAAGACCCATTTGGTTCATCTTCAAGTTAGGACCAACATCGATAACTGAACGACCAGAATAATCAACCCGCTTACCAAGCAAGTTTTGACGGAAACGGCCTTGCTTACCTTTCAGTAAGTGAGAAAGTGATTTCAATGGACGGTTACCAGGACCAGCAACAGGACGACCACGACGACCGTTATCAAATAAGGCATCAACGGCTTCTTGAAGCATCCGTTTTTCATTTTGAACAATGATTCCAGGAGCATTTAAGTCTAACAAACGTTTCAAACGATTGTTACGGTTAATTACTCGACGGTACAAATCGTTCAAGTCAGAAGTGGCAAAACGGCCACCTTCAAGTTGTACCATTGGTCGTAAATCAGGTGGGATAACTGGAATAGCATCCATTACCATCCAAGTTAAATCATTGCCTGAGTTAACAAAAGCTTCCAAGATATCCAAACGACGAACCGCACGAGTCCGTTTTTGACCAGTAGCTTCCTTTAATTCTTCTTTTAATTCAGCTACTTCGCCTTCAACATCAACGTTGCTTAACAACGTTTTGATTGCTTCAGCACCAATTTCAGCTTCGAAACGAGGACCATATTCTTGTTTCTTTTCACGGTATTCTCGTTCAGAAAGCAATTGCTTGTTTTCCATCGGTGTGTTACCTGAATCAGTAACCACATAAGAAGCAAAGTAAATGATTTCTTCCAGTGCTCGAGGGCTCATGTCAAGAACCAAGCCCATTCGACTTGGAATACCCTTGAAATACCAAATGTGAGTTACGGGAGCAGCTAACTCAATGTGACCCATTCGTTCACGACGAACTTTAGAACGAGTTACTTCAACCCCACATCGATCACAAACGATTCCCTTATAACGAATTCGCTTGTACTTACCACAAGCACATTCCCAATCCTTAGTAGGACCAAAAATACGCTCATCGAAGAGGCCATCTTTTTCTGGTTTTAATGTTCGGTAGTTGATGGTTTCAGGTTTTTTGACCTCACCATATGACCAGCTACGAATTTTATCGGGAGATGCAAGACCAATCTGCATACTCTCAAATTTATTGACATCGACCACTAATTCAACCTCCCTTGGTTATTCGTTGTTGCTTGCATTTGTTGGCTTAGATTCAGCCGCTGTGGCATTATTTTCTGCTTCTTTATCAGCAGCTTTACTAATAGCGTTAACGTTAATTACGTCTTCATCATCTTCATCTAAGTCACGAAGTTCAATTTCTTTATTACCGCTATCAAGGACTTTCATATCAAGACCCAAAGCTTGTAATTCCTTAACCAATACTCGGAATGATTCGGGAACCCCTGGCTTAGGAATTGGTTCACCCTTAACAATAGCTTCATAAGTTTTAACTCGGCCAACCACGTCGTCAGACTTGTAAGTCAAGATTTCTTGCAATGTGTAGGCAGCTCCATACGCTTCAAGAGCCCAAACTTCCATTTCACCGAAACGCTGACCACCAAACTGAGCTTTACCACCAAGTGGTTGTTGAGTAACAAGTGAGTAAGGTCCAATAGAACGAGCATGGATCTTATCATCAACCATGTGGGCTAATTTCATATAGTGCATAACCCCAACAGCAATTCGTTTATCGAAAGGTTCACCGGTACGACCATCATAAACGACCGTCTTACCATCCGCATCCATTCCAGCTTCCTTAACAGCGTCCCAAATATCACTATCTTGAGCACCATCGAAAACAGGAGTAGCAATGTGAATACCTAGCTTACGAGCGGCCATTCCCAAATGAAGTTCCAATACCTGTCCGATATTCATACGAGAAGGAACCCCCATGGGACTCAACATAATGTCGATTGGTGTTCCATCTGGTAGAAATGGCATATCTTCTTCAGGAATAACAACTGAAACAGTACCCTTGTTACCATGACGACCGGCCATTTTATCCCCAACTTGAAGCTTCCGCTTTTGAGCAATATAAACCCGAATCATCTTGTTAACACCTGGTGAAAGTTCGTCGCCGTTTTCACGGGTAAAGACTTTAACGTCTTGAACAATACCGCCACCACCATGAGGTACTCGAAGTGATGTATCACGAACTTCACGTGACTTTTCACCAAAGATAGCGTGTAGCAAACGTTCTTCGGCTGATAATTCTGTAACCCCTTTAGGAGTAACTTTACCAACTAAGATATCGCCATCTTCAACTTCAGCACCAATACGGATAGTTCCGTTTTCGTCCAAGTCTTTTAAAGCTTCTTCCCCAACGTTAGGAAGTTCACGAGTCATTTCTTCAGGTCCTAATTTAGTATCCCGAGTTTCTGATTCGTATTCTTCAATATGAATTGAAGTATAAACATCGTCTTTAACTAGTCGTTCGTTAATTCCGATGGCATCTTCGAAGTTATAACCTTGCCAAGTCATGAAGGCAACAATTGGGTTTTGGCCTAGAGCTAATTCTCCGCCTTCCATTGAAGGACCATCAGCCAAAATTTCATCGTTATCTACATGATCGCCAACCTTAACGATTGGACGTTGGTTGTAGTTCTTACCACCGTTAGAACGACGGAATTTCATTAATTTGTAAGTGTCTAAGGAGCCATCTTCACGACGCACGCGGATTTCGCGAGCATCTACATATTCAACAGTTCCATCATGACGACATACCAAGGCAACCCCTGAATCGTGGGCAGCTTTATATTCGATACCAGTTCCAATTAATGGAGCGTGTGGATTAACCAAAGGAACAGCTTGACGTTGCATGTTGGCACCCATCAAAGCCCGGTTAGAATCATCGTTTTCCAAGAAAGGAATACATGCTGTTGCGACAGCAACTACTTGCTTAGGCGAAACATCCATGTAATCGACAGAATCGATACTAGTTTCAATGTTATTTGATTGAGCACGAGCCATAACTACATCGTTTACGAATGAACCATCATCGTTTAACTTAGAGTTGGCCTGGGCAATAACAAAGTTATCTTCTTCATCAGCAGTCAAATAATCAATTCGATCAGTTACCTTATGAGTGGTCCAATCAACCCGTCGATATGGTGTTTCAATAAAACCATATTTATTAACCCGAGCATAACTGGAAAGACTGTTAATCAAACCAATGTTAGGACCTTCAGGAGTTTCAATTGGACACATCCGACCATAATGAGTGTAGTGAACGTCTCGAACTTCATAACCAGCTCGATCACGAGTCAAACCACCAGGTCCAAGAGCTGATAGACGACGTTTATGAGTCAATTCACCCAACGGATTAGTTTGGTCCATGAATTGTGACAATTGTGATGAACCAAAGAATTCCTTGATTGAAGCAACTACTGGTCGAATATTAATTAATTGTTGTGGAGTAACGGTAGCAGTATCTTGGATTGACATCCGTTCTCTAACTACTCGTTCCATTCTAGTTAAACCAATTCGGAATTGATTTTGCAACAATTCACCCACTGAACGAATTCGACGGTTACCCAAGTGGTCGATATCATCAACGTTACCAATGCCTTCTTGTAAATTAAAGAAGTAGTTCATTGAAGCAATAATATCGGCTGGAGTAACATGCTTGTAATCAATATCAATATTATCGTTACCAATTACAGGAACAACTCGTTCTGGATCCTTTTCTGATTGAACCTTGATAATTTGAACTGTCATTGGTTCAGTAACCACAGCTTCTTCAGATGGATTGAAAGTGTATGCCTTAAAGTCTTTGTTATCCAAGTATGGAGACAATTTCTTCATGGCATCCTTATCAATAACATCACCCTTTTGAAGGATAATTTCACCAGTATCAGGATCGGCTAAAGTTTCAGCTAAAGTAAGACCAAGTAACCGGGTCTTTAAACTAAGCTTCTTGTTAGTCTTGTAACGACCAACTGGAGCCATATCATAACGTTTTGGATCAAAGAAACGAGCGGTTAATAAACTACGTGAAGAATCAGCAGTCTTAGGTTCACCTGGCCGCAAGCGTTCGTAAATATCTTTTAATGATTCTTCAACTCGAGAATCATCAGTATCTTTATGAACATCCTTGTCCAAGGTTAAATCAAGACTATCGTTACTACCTAAGATATCAATAATTTCTTGATCGCTACCAAATCCGAGTGCTCGAATTAATTCAGTCAACGGAATCTTACGAGTTCGATCAATTCGAACGTAAGAAATGTTTTTAGCATCCGTTTCAAATTCAAGCCATGCACCACGGTTAGGAATAAGAGTAGTACCAAAAGATACGCGACCATTCTTATCAGTATCTTGGTGGTAGTAAACCCCAGGAGAACGAACTAATTGAGAAACAATAACTCGTTCTGCCCCATTAATAATGAAAGTACCTTGTTCAGTCATTAATGGAAGATCGCCAAAAAAGACGTCTTGGGTTTTAATTTCACCAGTTTCATGGTTGGTTAACTTCAATGTAATGTGTAATGGAGCAGAGTAGTTTGCTTCATGTTCACGAGCCTCATCAACCGTATACTTAGGTTCAAGTAGTTGATAACCAACGAATTCCAATGATAATTTGCCTTGGAAGTCGTCAATTGGCATGATACCTTCGAATGTTTCGCGCAAACCATCATCTAAAAACCATTGATAGGAATCAGATTGAATCTCGATTAAGTTAGGTAAATCGAGAACTTCTTTAATTCGTGCGTAGCTCCGCCGGGTACGGTGTTTGCCATATTTAACTAAGTGTCCTGCCAAATTTTTCACCTCTCCAAATTCTTTAAACAAAACGAAATGTTACAGTTTGATTACAAATGGGATTTTTTCCCATTTAGCCGGGTTTCAAGGCAAAAAAAATCCAAAAACAAGACCTTAATCTTGCTTTTGGTTTTTATGCAGGCCGCCCGGACAATAGATCGCGCTGGCCATTTCGATTCACAATAAATACATAGTACAATATATCAAATTTAAATATCTTTGTCAACGAATTTACTCGGCCTTAACCGTCGCTTTCAAAGGTGCTTTTTTAGTATCAGGATGTTTAACGGTAATAGTTACTTTACCATTACGACCACCAATAGTAACCACATCTCCAGCACTAATTTCTTTAGTAAGTAGTTGTTCACTCAACGGATCTTCAACTTGTCCTTGGATAGCTCGGCGAATTGGACGAGCACCATATTGAGGATCATAGCCTTCAGTAGCAATCACATCTAAAGCGGTCTTGGTAATTCGAACTTTTACGTCCTGTTCTTCAATTCGTTTCTTTAATGGATTCATCATTAATTTAACGACTTGTCGTAATTCAGTTTCAGTCAATGAATGAAAGACCACTGTTTCATCAATCCGGTTTAAGAATTCTGGTCGGAAGCTGCGTCGCAAAGCCGCCTGAATGGTAGCTTTCATAGCTTCATAGCTTTCTTTAACACTTTCGTTGCCAAAACCAACCGTCTTTTGATCACGTAACGTAGTGGCACCTAGGTTAGAGGTCATAATAATGATAGTATTTCTAAAATCAATTTTACGGCCCTTAGCATCCGTCAAAAAGCCGTCATCTAACACTTGTAATAACAAGTTAAAGACATCCGGATGAGCCTTTTCTACTTCATCAAATAACACTACTGAATACGGATGTTGACGAACTTTTTCAGTAAGTTGGCCACCTTCTTCATAACCAACGTAACCAGGGGCAGAACCAACCATTCTACTAGTTGAATACTTTTCCATGTATTCGCTCATGTCAACTCGAATCATGTCATCTTCAGAGCCAAATACAGCTTCAGCTACCGCTTTGGCTAATTCGGTTTTACCAACTCCAGTAGGTCCTAAAAACATAAACGAACCAATCGGACGATTAGGATCCTTCAGGCCACTACGTGCTCGGCGAATCGCCCGCGACACTGCTGAAATAGCTTCTTCTTGTCCGATTACCCGTTTGTGCAAAATGTTTTCTAAATGAACCAAACGATCAGATTCAGTCTTAGATAATTGAGTCACTGGAACTCCAGTCCATTCAGAAACCACTTCAGCCACATCAGCTTCAGTTTCTTTTTCCGTATAATGAGTTACCGTTTCCGCACTCTTTTGATCTTCAGCTTGTTGCAATTCACTAGCTTGCTTACGAATTTGAGCAGCTAAATCAAAGTTTTGATCAATAAGCGCTTGTCCCAAATCATTCATCAAATTAGCTAGTTGAGCTTGAACTGAATCATCGCCTTCAGTCGCTTTAGTATTCATTAAACGTTCAATTCGTACTTTAGCAGCTGCCTCATCCATCAAATCAATGGCTTTATCTGGTAAGAAACGATCGCTAATATAACGACTAGATAACGTAACTGCCGCTTCAATGGCCTCATCAGTAATTTCTACTTGATGATGTTTTTCGTATTTTGGTCGAAGTCCTTTTAAAATAGCAACAGTTTCTTCAGCACTAGGTTCATCAACCATTACTTTCGCAAAACGACGTTCTAGCGCTGCATCCGATTCAATATACTTTTGGTATTCATTTAAAGTCGTAGCGCCAATTAATTGAAGCTCTCCTCGAGCTAAGGCTGGTTTTAAAATATTTGAAGCATCGATTGCGCCTTCAGCACCACCAGCCCCAATCAAAGTATGCAACTCATCGATAAAGAGAATAATATTGCCATCATTATAGATTTCTTCAATGATCTTCTTTAAACGATCTTCAAACTCACCTCGATATTTGGTTCCGGCAACTAATGATCCCATATCAAGCATCATCAAACGCTTATTTTTCATATCACTAGGAACATCACCGGCAACAATGCGAGCTGCTAAACCTTCAGCAATGGCGGTTTTACCAACTCCAGGTTCTCCAATCAATACCGGATTATTTTTAGTCCGACGAGCTAAAATTTGAATAACACGTTTAACTTCTTTATCTCGGCCCACAGTAGGATCTAGTCGATCTTTTCGAGCTGATTCAGTTAAGTCCCGTGCTAAGGAGTCTAGGGTTGGAGTCCCTTCTTCTTTAGCTGTCTTAGCGTTGCGGTTAGGTCGGCTATTGCCAAACGCTTTACCGCTAACTCCCATTTTACGTAAGGTTACTTTACGAACATCACTTAATTTTAGACCTAAGTTAATCAGAATCCGTGAAGACAAAATGGTTTCATCGGTTAACAAAGCTAATAAAATATGTTCGGTACCAACCTTTGGTACTCCGTTTTTACGAGCAAAATCCATCGCCAAATCAAGCATTTCTTTAGCTTTAGGAGAATATGGCAAGTAACTGTTTTGATCTAGGCCAATCAAATCCCCGTATCCAGCAAAACGTTCAATTTCTTCTCTAACTTCATCAGCATTAATTGCAAACTGATCCAGAGTTTTATAAGCAATCCCATTTTGTTCTAGTAATAAACCTAACAATAAATGTTCGGTTCCTACTGCTTGATGTTTATAGTGTTTAGCTTCGTTTTGGGCAAATTCCAATACGTTTTTAGCACTTGGTGTAAATAAATTATTCATTTAAGCCCTCGCTTTCTACTTCTCATACCGTAAGTGGTTTAAGACTGAAATCATGACGTTTGCTCGCATTACTTCGGTTAAATCATTATCCGCATTATACGCATTCTTATCAACCACAGCTAAAATAATATTAGCTTCACGTCGATCAATCAAACCACCTTCATAGAGTGTTTTAACAATTGCTTCGCCGTCATGTAGACTTAAACGATTACCAATTCCTTCAATTAAAACATCCAATACATCACAGTCATCAAGCAAATTAGCTTTTTCGATGCGGATATAGCCACCTCCACCACGTTTACTTTCAACGATATAGCCATTTTGAATAGTAAACCTGGTGTTAATTACATAGTTAATTTGAGATGGCACTACATCAAAAAGGCCGGCGATTTCTGAACGGCGAATCTCAATCTGCTCATTATCGGCCAAGATTTCTTTTAAATACTGCTCTATTAAGTCAGAAATATTTTTCCCCGTCATTTCGTCACCACCCATCTTTGACTAATATTGACTATTATTATACGAAACTGGGAACAAATTGCAATCATTTAAAATCAGTTAAACAAAAAAAGCGGCCGGCTTAAGCGGTCCGCTAGTTTTTATTTCTGATTAATCGGGAAAACAAGATTTGAACTTGCGACCCCTACGTCCCGAACGTAGTGCTCTACCAAGCTGAGCTACTTCCCGATGGAACAATTTCAAATATACCACAAATCATATTATTTTCAAATTTAGACACAAAAAAATCGGGAAGACAGGATTCGAACCTGCGACCCCCTGGTCCCAAACCAGGTGCTCTACCAAGCTGAGCTACTTCCCGAAAAAATAAAAAATGCACCCAGTAGGAGTCGAACCTACAACCTTCTGATTCGTAGTCAGACACTCTATCCAGTTGCGCTATGGGTGCAAAATATAAATATTCAATTACGTTATCCAAGGGACAACAAAAGCGGAAGACGGGATTCGAACCCGCGACCCCCACCATGGCAAGGTGGTGCTCTACCACTGAGCTACTTCCGCATAATGCCGACTAGACGATTCGAACGCCCGACCTCCTCATTACTAGTGAGATGCTCTACCAACTGAGCTAAGTCGGCAAAAGTAACATATAAATATAAAATTGAAGCAATGCGGGCGAAGGGATTCGAACCCCCACGTCATAAGACACTAGAACCTAAATCTAGCGCGTCTGCCAGTTCCGCCACGCCCGCAGAAGAAAACTGGCGATGAGCCGTGGCAGCCTCGAACTGCCGACCCTCTGATTAAAAGTCAGATGCTCTACCAACTGAGCTAACGGCTCAGATGGAGGATACAGGGATCGAACCTGTGACCTCCTGCTTGTAAGGCAGATGCTCTCCCAGCTGAGCTAATCCTCCATTTGATGTCCTCAAGACAACTATTAAATAATATCATTAACGCAAATGTTTGTCAATAATTATTTTTTAAATAGTTGTCGAATCATTGCCACCAACGTTTTCAACAAAAAATATTATATCGTATATTCGGTCGTTTGACTAGCTTTTTTTCAAAAAAAATTCCAGAACACTAAAAAGTGCCCTGGAATTAAGGTTTTAAGCTTGTTTTTCAATTTTTTCCATGCCGTGCATATATGGTCGTAAGACCTCAGGTACTGTAACGCTACCATCTTCATTTTGGTAGTTTTCCAAAATAGCTGCCACGGCTCGACCGACAGCTAAGCCAGATCCATTTAAGGTGTGCACAAATTGTAGCTTACCGTTTTCATCACGATACTGCATGTGGGAACGACGAGCTTGAAAATCAGTTGTGTTAGAACAACTAGAAATCTCGCGGTAACGGTCTTGAGCTGGGAACCAAACTTCTAAATCATGAGTCATCGCTGCCGTAAAACTCATATCACTAGTAGTGAGCGTAATAACATGATATGGCAATCCTAGTAGTTCTAATAATTTACCGGCATGATCAGTCAATTCTTGCAAAGCTTGCCATGATTGATCAGGTTTGGTGATTTTGACCATTTCGACCTTATTAAATTGATGTAAACGAATCAGTCCCTTGGTATCTCGACCAGCACTACCGGCTTCAGACCGAAAAGCTGGTGATAATGCCGTCATTGAAATAGGGAGTTGTTCTTCTGGAATAACTTCATTTCTGTAATAGTTAACCAATGGTACTTCTGCAGTTGGAATTAAGGTTAAATCATCACCTTCAACTTGATAACCGGCCTTCGTTTCTAAAAACTTCGGAAATTGGCCAGTACCGTACATTGAATCAGCATTTACCATATAAGGAGTAATCATTTCCCGATAACCAGCCGCCGAGTTCTGATCTAAGAAGAAATTATAAACGGCCCGTTCTAACAGTGCCCCATCGCCAACATAATATACAAAACGGCTCCCTGATACTTTAGCGGCACGTTCAAAGTTTAGGATTCCTAAATCTTCACCAATTTCCCAATGTTCCTTAGGTTTAAATTGTAGTTTAGTAACTTCGCCCACTTTTTTAACTTCTACGGCACCCTCTTCAGTTAAACTAACCGGTACTCCTTCAGCAGGTATATTAGGTAAATGAGCTGCCATGTTATTTTCTTTTTCATCCACCATTCGTAATTGTTCATCTAATTCCTTAATGTCCGCTCCCACTTGACGCATTGCGGCAATCGCTTCACTGGCATCTTCTTTATTACGCTTAGCTTGTGAAATTTGATCAGAAACTTCATTACGTTTAGCTTTTAAGCTTTCTGACTTAACAATCAAGTCCCGGCGTTGTTCATCTACCGCCAATAGTTCATCAATAGTTTCTTCACTAATGTTACGGGTAGCTAATTTTTCTTTAATAAAATCTGGTCGTTGGCGAATCATTTTAATATCTAACATCGGTTCTTCCTCCCTTAATTGCAAAAAATGAAAACAAAAAAGGACCCTCGTCATTGGGACGAAGGATCCTTTTCGCGGTACCACCCAAGTTCTCAACCTAAAGTTAAGCCCTCAAATGATAACGGTCATTAGCCGTGCGACATTACTCGCCCGTTTAATTGTACTGGAATATTCGATAGCAACTCACACCAACCGCTGCCTCTCTGTCATCTACTTTGTAGGTACAAAACGTTTTTATTACTCAAATTATAACTAAACTCAATGGGCTTGACAAGCTAATTGAGACCAATTTCATTAATTCGTTGATCGATTAATGCCAATACCGCATCCCGATCTTTTTCATTTTCCACAAAGTCATAATGGTCGCCATCAATTTGCATCTTAGGTGACTTATCATACTGTGCGTACCAGTCATTATAACGTTGATTCAAATCGCGATAATATTCATATAAGCTAGGATCAGCATCAATTTGTTCATAAGAGCGCCCCCGCTTTTGAATACGTTCCAACATAGTATCAAAGGAGATATTAATGTGAATCAATAAATCAGGGTTCTTAGAACGAGGAGTATCCGGCAATTCTTGCATCATATTTTGAAGCAATGAATCATAAATTTGTACCTCGGTATCCGTTGCTCGCCCTAAATCAGCATTTAAGTGAAAAAGTAGTGAATCTTCAAAAATAGATCGATCCATCACACTTTCATTATTCGACCAAGCCGCTTTAATGTCATCTAGCCGGCGATTTAGAAAATCAATTTGAAGTAAAAAAGCGTATTTTTGTGGATCTTTATAAAATAATGGCAAAATTTGGTTATCATCTACTGATTCATAATATGCAGGCGTGTGTAAGTGATCGGACAACATATGAGTTAATGAAGTCTTTCCCGCGCCAATAGTTCCGGCAAGTACAAGCATTGTAGGTAGTCTCCTTTAAATAAGTGAAATAAAACAACACAATATATTGTACTAGTTAGTAGACAATCACGCAATATCTTGCGATTAATTATTTAATCTCGGGAGCATCCACTACTTCAATATTGTCCATACCACCGTAGATATCAAACCATGGCGTTGCATTAGCTGCCAAAATTTCTTTTAAGTCCAGCACGTTTTGAGTCCCTTTGTGTTGTAGCCAGTCAATTAAACCAGCTTCACCATCTTTAGCATAAACGTTAATGCCATCACGCCAAGTAGCGCGACCACTCAAGACACCAGAAAACTTAACGCCAGCACTACCAGCCAAACGCAATTCTCGTTGAAATACCGGAGTTGGCACACCGGCACTTAAGAAGATAAATGGTCTAGTAGCTGCGTCGCTTAACTCTTTTAAGTAACCCTTCACTTCTTCTTCAGTATAAGCATATTCGCCCCCGTCATTCCATTCCTTCACATACTTAGGATTAAAGGGCATTTCCATCTTCAAGACGCTAACGTGATATTCATCCTTAGTGTATTCCTTCATGGCATCAATCACCATCCGGGGTTTTTCACGAGCAAATTCAATTGAATCGCTAGCATAATCATCATCGTAAGTAACGATTTCAAAGAAAGTAGGTACTTGAGCAGCTAGGGCTTCGGTACCGTAACGTTGAGTGAAGGCCTTTTTAATCTGATTAACCTCTGCTTTATCTTTAGTATTAAGATAAATCAACACCTTCAAAGCATCGGCCCCTTGCTCTACCATAATCTGGGCTGATTGGTTATCAATCAAACTAGGAAGTCGTCCAGGTGTATCAGCATCATAACCAGTCTTTTCATAAGACATAATTAAACCAGTTTCCGGGGCTTTAGCCTTAATTCCTTCAAATCCCATTTGTTCATCTAATAAAATAGCAGAACTCTTAGGACTAAGTACTTTGGAAACTAACTTTTTGAAATCATAAACCATTTGCATTGAAAATGGTTTGCCATTATCAGCAGCAGCTTGTTTCATCATTTTAACTAAAGAACCCCGTTGATCCAAAGCTAAAGCATCAATAATACCTTCATCATTAGCAACACGTTGCATTCGTTCAAAAACTTGCTTTGTCATAATTTTTTTCATTTTATCCACCTCGTGTAATAAATTATACCAATTAATAGCATTGTACCAAATAAACGCTTTCAGATGCAAATATTTAGGGGTTTTAACCAAAAAAAATCTAGCCAAAATGGCTAGACCAATTTCTTATTTATTTTTTCCAGTTAAATCAGTTTCTTCATGAGTAGAAGAAATATCCATCTCATCTAACGGTACCACATGAGTATGATGCTTAATCTTATACCAGAGGTAAAGGCCAACTACTAATGGCACTCCAATATAGGTAACTAAAATTTCCTTCCAATCAAAGTTAGCAAAAGCTGCTGGATCTTGACCAACAATCACCAAAATACATAAAATCAAGCAAAGAATAGGACCAAATGGGAACCATTTAGCATGATACTTCAACTCACTGACTTTATGCCCTTGTTTAACAAAAGCTCGGCGAAAACGGTAATGAGAAATCGCAATTCCAAACCAAGCAATAAAACCAGTCAAACCAGAGGCCGCTACTAACCAAAGGTAAATTTGAGGACCAGCAAAACTGGAAATAAAGGTAAGTGATGCTACTAACGTTGTAATCGCCAATGCTCGCACCGGAATTCCATTTTTAGCTGTTTTAGCCAAAGATTTGGGTGCAAAACCAGTATTAGCTAGTGAGTAAAGCATCCGAGTAGAAGCATACATTCCAGAGTTAGCAGAAGACAATACTGCCGTTAAAATAACTGCATTCATGACACTAGCCGCTGTCGCTAATCCAGCTCGTTGAAAGACAATCGTAAACGGACTAATTGCGATATCACTAGCTGAAGAACCTAGTAAATCAGGGCTTGTGTAAGGAATGATGGCAGCAATTACAAAAATGGCAAAAATATAAAATAGAATAATTCGCCAAAAGACTTCATGAATTGCTTTAGGAACACTGTGTTCGGGATCTTGAGATTCACCCGCAGTAATTCCTACTAATTCTGTTCCTTGAAATGAAAATCCAGCCACAACGAAAACGCTAATAATAGCTGGCACGCCACCAACAAATGGTGCTTTCTTGTAAGTAAAATTACTTAAACCAGTCTCGTGACCACCCATAATTCCAAAAATGGTCAAAACACCGACAACCAAGAAGATTAGAACGGTAATTACTTTGACCGCCGACATCCAAAATTCAGTTTCACCAAATGTGGAAACTGACATTGCATTAATCAATACAATTAAAATTAAAGCAACCGTACTCCAAATCCATGACGGAACATCTGGCAACCAAAACTTCATTACCAAAGAAACTGTACTAACATCAATAGCAACCGTAATCGCCCAGTTAAACCAATAATTCCACCCCATGGCAAATCCAAGGGCGGGATCAACATACTTGCCGGCGTAAGCGGCAAAAGATCCTGATACTGGCATGTTGGTTGCCATTTCACCTAAACTGGTCATTAAAAAATAAACCATTATCCCCATTAATCCATACGCAATTAATGCACCACCGGGGCCTGCAGTACTAATCGCTGAGCCACTGGCTACAAATAAGCCAGTTCCAATACATCCACCTAAGGCAATCATGGAGATATGCCGGGCTTTTAACCCCCGCTTCACTTCAGTATTACTCACGGCTTCTTCGTCAATTGTTCGTTCCTTCATATTGATGACCTCCCAAATTCGAAGGTACCCAATCCGTAAAGAAAGAAACTAATTTCAAGGTCGGGAAAAAAGTCCTGGAAATTTCTTTATTTCTCAGGTAACACTTCCTGATAATGAACTACAACAATTTTTTTGTCCTTTCAGACAAGGGTAAGCATCTCTTTCTCAAAAATGCTTTGACGAACATTTATCCAGTCTCTATCACCGGTTTTTACCCAACTCCAGATTCCATCAATGTTGCTCGCACTGTATTGAATTTTTACATTCGAAGAAAGTATAGCCCGAAAAAATTTGATTTACAAGTAAAAAAATTCACTTAACCTGATACCGATACATATCAATAACTTGATGGTGATAGTCATCAAAATTATGTTCAAAGAGTTCAAATCCTAACTTAACTAATACTCGGCTTGAAGCTGGGTTATCTGGTCGAACCTCGGCCCACAAAATAAGTTCCGGATGTTGGCGCCAGACCCGGTTTAAAAACAATTTAAGTGCCGAGGTCATAACTTGTTGATTCCACCACTGCTCGCTTAAAAAGTAATTCAACTCCCAATTAAGAAAATCTGGTGCCCCAGTAGCGGTAATTTTATTCGACCAAGTGATTATTCCCACCAATTGGTTATTAACTTCAATCCCTAAAACATGACCATTGTTTAATAATTGTTCCAGTAACTTTTGAGCGGCAGTAACATCGGATATTACTTCTATTTGAGCTGCTTGAGCGACTGCTTTTTGCGTCACAATATTATAAAAAGCCGACATATCTTTTTGAATCAGTGATCTTAATTTTATTTGAGCCATTATTAACCTTTCCTAACTAAATAAAGATGATGACCCATATCGGCACCATCTTTATTTTAATATTTATTGCCACCTATTAATGGCCATTCATTCAGTTTAGGTGCTAAACGAGGATACAAGTTTTCTGCAAACAACAACCAAGTGTAAGCAACCAATGCCGCCCCCAATGTATCAGAAGGATAGTGAGCATTTAAATATACCCGAGACATCATCACCAAAATCATTACCATTACAATGATCACTTTTAAAACAAACTGTTTCGTGGCCGATTGAATTAACGGAACCACCATAATCCAAATGACCGCTAAAACGATGAACATTCCCAATACGTGACCACTGGGAAAACTAAAACCGTCGTCACTCTTTAAATGATCAATAGGACGAGCCCGTCGAATAACATTTTTCACCAAGAATCCTACTACGTCAGCTCCAGCCAGAGTCAAAATACTCCACAATGCTGGAATACGATAATGAAATCCCCAAAGAAAGAAGGCAATAATAAAGATCCAAATGATATCTAGTGTAGGTGAAGCTAGAAAAGATACCATCGTGTAAAAAGTATTCAAAAAACCACTCGGACTTTTTTGAACTGCTGTGACTACCATCGAATCTAGAAATTCTGCATAGCCAAAGTTCATTTTTACTACGAAGGCTAGTAAAACCGTAAAAATCAAACTAACGAAAAATTTCGCGGTTCGATTGCCGTCTTTTTCAATAATCATATGTATAAATCTCCTTATTCAACTTAATCCTAATTTTACCATAATCCCGTTAGGACAATTAGGTTCATGCTCTATTTTAAGTTTTCTTTGTATTTTAAAAATCAAATAAAAAGCCGAGAACAATTTCTCAGCTTCTTTTAAAAATACTTCTATACGCTTTAATTTGTTGCCAAACTCGAAAGACCCCTTCAGCAGCAATGAAGCCCAAAGCAATTGAACCAGAAATCCAAACTAATTGGGCCGCATATAGCCCTAATAAATGAGAATCACCGACCGTAAAACTTTTGACTACTAAGTAGGCCTGACTTCCTGGAACCAACGGAACTAATCCTGGAACATCAAAAACAATACTGGGGATTTTCATGATGCGCGCCATGATCATCGAAAAGAGACCAATCGCCATAGCCCCACAAAAATTAGAAATGCCTAATCCGGCAGATGGTAGCAAACTAACCAAATAATAAACCAGCCAGCCAACTACCCCACTTAAACCAGCAACGTTAAACGCACGCAATGGTAGGTTAACAATCATCCCAAAGCCAACTCCGGCCAAATAAACGCAAATTACTTTGATAATTAATGTCATCATGTTTGCGTCCTCCTAGAATAAATGTAAGCCTACTGCAACACCAAAGCCTAACGCACAAGCACTAATTAGCGCTTCTACTCCTCGAGCCGGTCCACTAACTAAATTACCCGCCAACAAATCTCGAACAGCGTTGGTTAGTGGAATACCTGGTAACAACGGCATAACACTACCGATAATTAAATCATCCATATTATGAGCCCAACCGATTCGTACCATCAAAGCGGAAATCCCCGCCAATAAAAAGGCCGAGCTAAATTCACTCACAAAACGAATATTGAAATAACGATTCATAAAATAAAAGAAAACCCAAGTGATCGCAGCGACTGCGCAAGCCGGTAAAGCATCAATCACGTTATCTCTAAAAACCACTACTAGTGGTCCACTAACTAAGATGGCTCCTAAGACCTGCATTTTTAATGAAAAGAAATCATTTTGAATATCAGTTAATTGTAACTGTTGATAAAAAGTTTCAATATTAATTTGTTCCGCCGCAAATTTACGTGATAAATCATTGACTTTAACGACTTTAGTTAAATTAAAACTGCGTTTATTGACGTTAATCATTTGAGCTGGAATGTTAGGGTCAGTCGAAGACACCATGATCATGGTTACCGTGATATAAGCGTTAATAGACTTCATCTTAGCATTATGACCAATACGATAAATAGTATCTTCCACCCGTTGCAGATCAGAACCGTTTTCCACCATAATCTTGCCAGCTAGCAAACAGGTATTAATCACTAGTTGATAGTACGATTGATTTTCAACACTCGCCATATTTGCACCAGCCTTACTTAACAAAAATATAATGAGAAGCTTTGTAGCCAACCGTAATCACTGAATTATCAGCAGTTTTACGCATCTTAACTGCCCCTTCAAAGGCATCATGATCCAAAATTTCAATTTGATCACCAATGTGTAAATCAACTTCTCCTAAATAATTCAAGAAATCATAGTTATCAATAAACCGGGCTACTTCATAAACATGACCTACTTGAGCATCGTCTAGCCCAATATGATCCTCTTCTAAATAATCACCTTCTCGGCTAGGGATTACCCCGCCGTGAGGACACTTAATTGGATTACCCAAATAATCATCTAAGTGATCAATCATTTCATCACTGGTGACGTGTTCTAACTTCTCGGCCTCTTTATGGACATCTTGTAAATCAAATTTTAATTCGCGATTTAAAAATACTTCCCATAATCGATGCTTTCTAACCAACTCTTCGGCATATTCAACCCCTTTATCGGTTAACTTAACCCCCGAGTAAGGTTTATGCGTGACAAAATTTTCGGTCAACATTTTATTGACCATTTCAGTTACTGACCCAGCGGCAACGTTTAAACTAATTGCTATTTTTTTATTACTAATCATTTTATTGGCTCCGCCCAGCTCAAAAATAATTTTTAAATAATCTTCTTTCATCGGGGTCATAATCATTTTCTCCTATATCATCTACATTAACTACTAAGGCAGGTCCTTACCTTGATCATAAATCATTTTCTCATGAACGCCCCGCTTAGCTTCTGCTTGAATCGTCACGTGACTCACTTCGTATTTGTCAGCAAGTACTTCATCAATTTCTCGATAAATAGTTTCAGCCTCACTAATACACATATCTTCTTTTAAATTAACGTGTAATGAAACAATTAAATTATGTTCATCAATTTGCCAAGCATGGATATGATGAACCCCTAATACATTATCTAATTTCATCAAGTCAGCCTTCATACCATGATAATCGATATCTGCTGGGGCTTCTTCCATTAAAATTTTAAAAGTTTGTCTAATAATTGGCGCTGCTTCGTAAATAATGTACAAAGCCACAATAATCGTGATGGCCGGATCTACTAAGGTCCAATTATAAAGTTGAATTAATATCCCACCGATAATAATAGCTACCGATGACAAAGCATCACTCATAATATGAAGATAAGTGGCTTTCATATTCAAATTTTTTTGAGCGCCGGCATTCAACAATACCGCTGATAATACGTTAGCTAGTAACCCAACGATAGAAACAATCAGCATCATCTTACCGTTGATTGGTTCCGGGTGAGAAATCCGTTGAATGGCTTCCACTACTAATCCCACACAGATCATAATTAAAACAATTGAATTTAAAAAGGCTACGATAATTTGAGCGCGGCGATAACCATACGTACTTTTGCTATCTTGCGGTTTTTTACTGATTCGGTGGGCTACATAACTAAAAGCAATGGCGGCTGAATCACTCAGATTATGAAATGCATCAGATACCAATGACAAGCTACCAGATAAGCCTCCACCAATAAATTCCACTACCGTAATTAAAATATTTAACGTTGTTACCCAAAAGAAGCGTTGGCCACTTACAGTTGAGTCTCCGTGGGTATGTTTGCCCATAAAAGCACCTCCACTCTAAAATTATTATCGCATTTAAAGTGGGGTTTTGCTATACCCTCAAGAAATTATTCGGTATTTTTAAGTTAACCTAAGATTATTGTTACAAAAGCAAAAAATCGGGGATACAAAAGTATCCCCGATTAGAATCGAACCGCTGACGATGGTTTAATTAAATTTTACTTCGTTTATTATCGGAGTCTAATTCGGTCTTAGACCAAATTATCCAAGTGCGCTGTTTGCACCATTAAAAATGAAACTAAGGTTTCACAAAACCCATTTTAAAAACGACATTGAAATTAATCGAAAAATCATCAGCGATTCGTTCTTGCAGTAAGACTATCACCATTTAAGTTGATAAACAATTTATTTGTTTTTAATTCAAGTGACAGTGTTTAATTACATGCTTTAATTCGTCAACTGAAGTTCCATTGCCTACAAAACACTGAATCATATCCAGCCAATAACTATCGGAATCATCAAATAATAATTCGCTATCGCCAGCTACCTTGGTTGGTAATAATCCGGCCGTCACGTATTCACGAATTTGTTCCGGGGCGATATTTACCTTCTCAGCAAACTCCTCTAGCGTCCATTTCATCACAATTACCTCTACTTATCTTACGTCTTATAAACAACTATTAAGCGTATTCTACAACCAACCATTTTAAAAGACAAGCTTAATCTTCGACCATCCGCCAGTCACCTTCTGCAGCTTTAGAAATCTGGTTTAAGAAATGTAACAGCCCCTGGGCTTCCTTTTCGTGATCTTGACTTAAAAGATTTAATCCAGCCCCAGTATTCATGGGATTACTTAACGCAAAATTACCATCAGTTTGATCACCGGTAGAAAATGCCATAACTGTATCACCGGTATCAATCTTAGTAACAATAAAAAACAAACTAAAATCATCATCTTCCGTCATGTAAGCTGGCATAGCCCAAACATCTTCGGCAATTTCAGCTAGTTCAAATTGACCGTATTTATAATCCTTATGATTAGCTTGTGTAATCGGTGTCGTTAACACAAACATCATGTTATCAAATACTGGATCACCCAACTTAATATTATCTTCCATTTTATGGTTACCTCTAATTAATTATATTTTAAATACGAAAAATGGCCTCCCTATGATTGCTAGGGCCTGGCCAAAAAATTCATCTTTTTTATTCTACTACTAAATTAAGCAAATACGAGCTCGGAAACTTTCTTTTGCATATGATAATACATATGTTCACCAATCATTTGGGTACCGACCGTTTCAAAACCGGAGCGCTCATATAATTTTTTAGCAGCTGGATTTTCAAAATCAACGTTTAGCCCAATCACGTCTTTACCGTCATTTTTAGCCAAAGTAGGTACCGTCTTTAACAACTTACTTCCAATTCCTTGGCCTTGATATTTAGGTGCCACCGCAATCGAGTCCAAATACCATTCATCCCCTAAAGTTTCATTATCCGGAATGTAAGGTTCTTTGAAATCTGCACTTTGCTGAGACAAACTACGCATCACAGAATTAATTGCCTCTTCATTTTCGCTAGGGTAACCAAACATGACCCCAGCAACTTGGCCATCGACCTCGGCCACCACCGTCGCAGCTTTATCAAATAAATACGTATCTGTTTGATAAGCCTTAGTGATGACCTTGGCTAAACCAGAGTCAGAGACATCTCCTAAATCCTCTAATTGCATTTCTTCAAAAATAATATCAATTAACGGGGCGATTTGACCGGCGTCAGTTGATCGTGCATTTCTAATCGTTATCACAAAAATCCTCCTAGTTTTAGTTTCACCACTTGATAATGAGTAGTGAACTAGTACTTTACTGGATTTATGGATTTTTGTCAAAAAAAGCTTATGGTTTCGGTTAGCAATTTACTTATTCTTTACTTTTAGTTTGTAAGTCATCTATTTCTGTTCGAATTTGACTTAGAATTTCAATTTGAATTTTTTGAATTTCCATTGTGTGCGGAATTTGTCGTTGGGTTAAATTATCGAGTTTAGCATGTAAAATTCGTAATTCATGCTCTGATTTCAAATTAACATGGTAGTCATTTTCTGAGTCCATTCGGTCACGATCCGCCGCCCGATTTTGGCTCATCATGATAATTGGTGCTTGTACTGCAGCCACACAGCTCAATACTAAATTCAATAAAATAAAGGGATATTTATCAAAATGAACCCCAAATAACCCCAATCCATTGACTAACATCCAGCCCACTAAAACAAAGACAAAAATACCAATAAACCCCCAGCTACCACCGAAATGGGCTACCGCATCAGAAATTCTTTGACCAAAAGTTAAGCTACGATTGAGATGCTCATTTACATCAATAATGTCATAATCATCATTTTCTAAAGCCTTCGTCAAACGCTTATTGATTTTTTGAGATTGCTTAATATCTGCCGCAATCAGACTGTTAACGCGCAATAATTGATACTTTAATAAATGATGGTTACAGATAAAATCAGTCACTTTGGCTTTGGGAAAATCGGTTTTAATTAAATTACGGGTACTAGTATCCAGCTGTTGCAAAACCACACCTTCAGTGATCGGATACGTTACCTGATCTACGATACATTGTCTTGTTTCAGCCATTTTTATCTTCTCCAATCTATTGTTACTTGGTTAATTTAGCCATTAACGGTTTAGGTTGTATTTTTTGTGTAGCTAGGTATTGCTTCAAATCCTCAGGTAATGGACTAATCATGTTAATTTGTTGACCACTAAACGGATCTACAAATTCCAATTGGTAAGCATGTAAAGCTTGATGTTTAATTACCATCACCTTTTTACCACCATAAAGTTCATCGCCCAACAATGGATGATTGATACTTTGAAAATGCGCTCTAATTTGGTGTGTTCTTCCAGTATGCAACTTCACCTTCACAATTGTGGCATCCGTTAATTCTTCCATTTTCCAGTATTCCGTTTGAGCTGGTTTACCAGTTTCAGTAATGATTTGATTATAACCTGCTGGATTTTTGGCAAGTGGCGCATCAATCATTCCATGATCATCTAAACCAGTACCACTAACAATGGCTACGTAACTTTTGTTAATATCATGATTTTCTTGCATCATGTTAGCCAAACTATTAGCTAAACGATGTCGAGCCACTAAGACTACCCCACTAGTATCTCGATCTAGTCGCGTAATAATATGGGGTACTAAATTATCACTGTTAATATCTTGCCAATGACCCTTAACCCGATTAACCAAAGTATCTGCACGATTGCTAGGTCCGGGAACTGAAGTTAATCCCACTGGTTTATCTACAACTAACCAATTTTCATCTTCCATTAATACCATCAAAGGTTGCTTACTTACAGCTACACTGGCGTCAGCCTCTTCTGCTGGTAAATCAATTGTTACCGTTGCTTGCGCGGGTACTTCACTGCCAAACGGTATCTTGATGTCGTTAATAAACACATAATCATTAGTTGCTCTTAACTCATGATACATCCGGTGGCTAATACCTTGTTGATTCAAAAAACGTTTTAACCCTATTGTTTGATCACTGTTATTTTGTAAAGTAAATTTCACGGTTCTCTCCTATATTATTCGTTCAAACATGATTAAGTCATGTGCCCGAATTCCATTTTCATAAATTGGTTGGCGGTAGTTAGCAAAAAAGTTGGGCCGAATGGCAGCAAAACGAAATCCTAGTTTTTGATAAAAACTAAAATTAGTAATACTGGAATTAGCTGTTCCTACGACCATTTTAGTATACCCTTTTTGGTGGTAGCGCTGCATCATCTCATTAATCGCATAACTAGCCAAACCACGATTACGATAATCGGGTAACACAGCCACATTTTTTAATTCTATTGTTTGAGTATCCACCGCTACAAAAGCTAATACGCCCAGTTGATCCAATCCCACCGTAATTTCATACAAATCGGCTTGCCTTATGTATTTTTTCACTTGTGTTTGATCCGGATCCGCCATGAGCAATAAACCCTTAATTAATTGGGATGAAACGTCAGTATTTTGTATATTTATTTGCATTTTTACGCCTCCAATTCACTTTGATTGACATCGTTTTCACAAATGTTACACTTACGTTAGTATCCGGTTATTAATCCAAATATAAAATAAAGGAGCCTGTAATTATGAAGGTAGTTGTAATTGGTTGTACACACGCTGGAACATTTGCGATTAAACAAATTCTAGCGGAACATCCTGATGCTTCAGTAACAGTTTACGAAAAAAATGATAATATTTCTTTCCTATCTTGTGGGATTGCGCTTTATTTAGGTAAACAAATTGATGATCCTCAAGGTTTATTTTACTCCAGTCCTAAAGAATTAAAAGATTTAGGGGCCGAAGTGAAAATGTTACATAAAGTTACTGACGTTGATCTTGATAATAAAACAGTAACCGTCAATAACCTGGACAAAGAAGAAACCATCACCGATAGTTACGACAAATTGGTCGTTACTACTGGTTCTTGGCCCATCATCCCACCAATCAAGGGCATTGATAATAACAAAGTTTATCTTTGCAAGAACTGGAACCATGCCAAAGAATTATTCGATGTGGCTGCTGATGCAAAGCGAATCACAGTAATTGGCGCTGGTTACATTGGTGCTGAACTAGCCGAAGCTTATAGTCGTACTAACCATGACGTCACCTTAATCGATGGTGCCGATCGAGTTATGCCAAAATATTTCAATAAAGAAATGACCGATATTATCGAAAAAGATTATACCGACCATGGTGTTACCTTAGGCTTAGGTGAATTAGTGCAAGAAATCAGTGGCGATGATGTTTTAACCGTCAAAACTAATAAACACGAATACGAAACTGACTTAGTTATTCTTTGTGTTGGTTTCAGACCTAATACCGAACTATTTAAAGGCAAGTTGGACATGTTGAAAAATGGTGCTTTGATCACTAATGATTACATGCAAACTTCTGATCCTGACGTGTTTGGTGCCGGTGATAGTGTAGCTGTTCACTACAATCCAACCCACATTAACGCTTATATTCCATTGGCAACTAACGCGGTTCGCCAAGGTATCTTAGTGGGTAAAAATATCGAAAAGCCTACCGTTAAATACATGGGAACTCAATCCACTTCCGGCTTAATGTTATACGAACGAACCGCCGCTTCTACTGGTTTAACGATTGAAGCTGCTAAACAACAAGGCATGAAGAATGCTCGTGAAGTGCGCTTAACTGATAACTATCGTCCAGAATTTATGCGCACCACGACTCCAGTAGTGATGTCATTAACTTACGATGCTGATACTAGAAAGATTCTTGGTGGTGCACTAATGAGTCTTTATGATGTTTCTCAATCAGCTAATACCCTATCAGTTATGATTCAAAATGGTAATACTATTGATGATCTCGCTATGGTTGATATGTTATTCCAACCACAATTTGATCGACCTTTCAATTACCTTAACGAATTAGGTCAAGCAGCACAAGCTCAAGAAGCTAACAAATAAATAAATCAAAAGGATCTGGTTAAAAACCAGATCCTTTTTTATTGAGCACTCATTATTGTTAATTCATCAAGAGTTTTTCCCTGATCATTATGAAGTACCTGCCAACTATTGGTACCACCAAAGTATAAAAATAGTCCGACTTCGTTCACACTTTTTAAGCTGACATCTTTAGTAGTAATAAAATCACTAAAGTCGTTTTTATGCTCTTCACGTAATTGTTGTGCAAACCGGGCGCTAAAACCAACCTCACCGTTTTTATTTAAAGGAACTTTAGAAGCCAGTTGCGCACCAGCCTTAATAACTAACTGATTTCTTTTTTGCCAATAAACTATCGCTTGACTGCCGTTATAGTCTACGTAAAACGGCATTGTAGCTAGTTGTTGATTAAATCGATGAGTGGCCTTCCCCTTTTTGGGTGCCTTAACTGCAGCAGATTTAATGCCCAATAACGCTAACAACTGCCACCAATGGCTAAACTGCGAGTTTTGAGTATTTTGTAACTCTGCATCACTTCCGTAACCGGTTGATTAGCTACTTGAATGGCAACAATTCTTTCAGCCTTAATTTTTAACGGCTTAGTACTAATCACTGCAGTGCCATCAGATTGTACAAATAAATAGGTAGCTTGTTTGGGAAGTGGACTAATTGTTGTTTGAATCGTTAACGTCACATCTTTATCCTGTAGCACTAATTGTTGCTTTTCATTAGTTAATTTTATTGTCATAATAATTCCCCACTGAATTTGCGTCATTTTATTTTAATAATAACCTATTTCAATCCTAAATAGCAGATTAAGGTATACATCCACTACGTTCTTCCGCTAAAATATTAATATTGAAATTAGGAGGGGTTTCATGAATCACGAATTAACTACTTCAGCTGCCATCAAGGAAGCCATGCCAACTGTTTTTGGTTACATTGGTATTGGCATTGCCTTTGGGGTAGTAGCCAAAGCTGCTGGTTTTTCACCATTGATTGTGACTTTAATGTCACTTATTATTTATGCTGGTTCAGCACAATTTATCGCCGTAAGCATGTTGGCAGCGCACAGTCCCATTTTATCCATTGTATTTGCTGTTTTTTTAGTTAATGCGCGGATGATTTTGATTAGTACCACTGTTTCTAGATATTTACCTGACCAAGCCACCTGGAAAAACGTTGTCTTAGGCAGTTTTATTACTGATGAAAGCTTTGCTCTTAGCATGAATAAAATTAACTTTACTGACCATAAGTTGAATTTTGCCTGGTTAAATGCGGCTAATTCCGTCGCTTACTGGGTGTGGGCTCTAGCCTCATTAGTTGGTGCCGTTCTCGGTCAGTTCATCGCTAATCCAGATGATTTCGGCTTGAACTTTGCCATTGTCGCAATGTTTTTGGGCTTGTTGTACTTACAAATTATTTCTGATCGGGTCTTAGGAATTAACTTACAACTTTTAGTAGTTGCTATTACCTTGGTCTTAATGTATATCGGTTTGATTTTTATTCCGGTTAATATTTTAGTATTAGTAGTAACTTTAATTGCCTGTGGATTGGGGGTGTGGTTACGCCGTGCCTTCTTTTGAATATGTTTTATTAACCATTATCGGGTGTGGTTTGGTTACCTGGTTATCACGGGTGTTACCATTAGTTTTATTAAAAAAATTCCAACTGTCACCCAAAGTAACCGAATTTTTAGCTTTTGTACCTATTACCATTATGGCCGCACTCTGGTTTGAAAATTTATTTACCCAACGCTTAGGTCACCTACCAATTACTAATTGGGATAATATCTGGGCCTCGGTTCCGACCGTAATAGCCGCCATTATTACCAAAAGCCTTCTTTGGATTGTGATCATCGGAATGGCCTCATTAGTCATCATCAATCATCTATAGCTTTACATCAATCGTAAAACAACGTAAAGTAATATAATAAATTCCGATAGCGAGTCTGACTCGTCATGTTACTAGACACCCTTTCTAGGCAGGAATCAAAATCAGAAGGAGTGTTTTTATTTTGTCTAAAAAATTTTTCACCGGTCTAATCGTTGCTATCGCCGCCAACTTACGGTTAGCAATTACCGCTGTTCCCCCTATTTTTACTGAAATTCAACACGGGTTGCATGTCACCGCCACGTTCACTTCGTTGCTGGTAACCATTCCCTTGCTCTGCTTTGCCTTTGGTGCGATGTTGACCCCCAAAATTCTTAGTACTATAGGGTTAAATCGCTTTATGATATTAGCCATTACCATGCTGATAATAGCCAATATCATTCGTCCCTTGGGATCATCGACAATGTTAATGGGGACCATTTTGGTCGGCTTAACTATTGCTTTTCTTAATGTGTTGGTTCCTACTATCATTGCTACTTATCAACCTAAAGCGGTCACTACCCTAACTAGTTATTTTTCATTAACTATGGGCGCTTTTTCTGCCCTGGGGATTGCTTTAGCCGTTCCACTAACACGCTTAATTGGCTGGCGCTTATTTGTTCAATTAATCGCCATTCCAGCCATCATTGCCTTAGGATATTGGTTAGTTGCCCACCGTAAACTAGCTAATGAATCCAGCGATTACACTCAATCTAACCATGATAAAAGCAAAAACGTGAGTTTCCTTTACACCTTTTGTCACGATCGATATGCTTGGTTATTAGCTCTTTTTATGGGAATGCAATCATTTGTTTTTTATAGTTTAAGCACGTGGTTACCAACCATGTATCACGAATCCGGTGCTTCCATGATTAATGCTGGTTTAATGTTATCGTTATTTCAATTAATTGGGATTCCTGCAGCATTACTAGTTAATTTTATTTTGAATAAAAAAATCATTTTAATAATTATTTTAACCGGTTATCTTGGCGGAATTGTTAGCATAATGGTTGGTAATGGGGCGCTTTGGCTTTCAGCTCTTTTGTTAGGATTTGCTAGCGCCTTAATTTTTACTTTTGCCATGACGCTTATTGCTACTAGTGGTAATAATCCCCAACTGATTGCAATGCGTTCGGGATTTGCTCAGTTTATCGGTTATTTAATTGCTGCCATTGGTCCCATGATGTTTGGTCAAATTGCTAGTCATACTCACAATGTTTTAGTAATGAACTTAGCTTTTATTGCCGTAATGTTAATCACCATTAGTCTGGGGTTCGTCGCGGTGACTCACCAAACAGAATAATAAAAAAAAGCAAACACAATGTGTTTGCTTTTTTATTATTCTGTTAAATTAATGGTTGTATCAAAAGTTTTATCGGAATTATCATCATCGTAATCATCAGTGTCATAATAAGCATCCCACTTCAATCGAATACTAGTTAATCCATCAGCACTATCCATTTTAGGAACTAAAAAGTAAACATAACCATCAGCATCCGTGCCAGAATTTAATTCCCCATCAAAATTATCGCTATCAGATAAATCAGCATCTATTTGTTGTCCATCACTGGTATTTAACGTTGATTGTGTCATAAATGCATTAATATCTTGTCCCGCAGTAACAGACATATGAACCCTGATGATACCATTAAAAGTAGTTTGATCACTACCAGAGCCATCTGTATATTCTTCTTTGGTCTTGTAAACAGTGATGTCTTCCACTCCAAAAGTCGAGTTTGCCCATGTGCTATCAGTAAAATCACTAGTGTATTCTTCTTGATCATCAATATCGATTTTATCATCGCCAACCATTATAGAATCATCGTCATCATTGGTTGTGGAACTTGTTTCATTTGTATCTTCAGTAGAAGCCGAACTGGAATCATAGTCACTTTCATCCGTATCATCATCGCTATTGCTATCACTTGCGATATTAGTAAAATAATGGGTATTAACATAGTCATTAGCATATGAATTAAATGAAATCAGTGAAACCAAAGAAACTATTACAATAATCAACCAGCTAATCCATTTTTTGTACCATGGTTTAGTCTTACTTGATTTAACAAATCTTTGACCTTCAACATTACTTTTTTGAGCTAAAAACACAATAATAACAATTACTCCAACAATCGGAATCAATAATAACCACAGATAATGAGCGGAACGATTAGTATCGTGTAATCGACGAATCATTGCTGTAAATCCCATAATCATTAAAATGGCCAACGGTAAACAAAATATAAACTGTCCTAATAACCGAGAATAACTGGAAATATAACTATTTTCATTAGCAAAAATAATGGCTGGATACTTTAAATTAGTCAACATCATTATACTAGACAGTAAAATATTAATAATAAAAATAGTCAGATAATTCCACCAAAAATTTGCTCGAGACATAATGTTGTTAATGGAAAAAGCATTTTGAAATGCTAATTTAAAAGAATTCAACATATTTGGTGTTGACTCATTGATAGGATTAGCAACTTTTTCTGTTGTAATGTTTTCTTGCTTAGCACCACAAAAAGGACAAAATTCGGCACTAGCAGGAATAGATTTACCACAATTGATACAAAATTTAGAATCTTTATTAGACATTAGATCCTCCTAAAATTATATGTATTTGCTTTTTGATATTTAATCAGAGAGTTATTGATTATATATCAAATCATCTATCATTACAATTACGTTTAATAAAAGATACCATTAACTACATAAACTAAATACTAAAGATAATAAAAAAGCAAACACATTGTGTTTGCTTTTTTATTATTCCGTTAATCTTATTCAACTAAGCTTTTCACAGCTTCATTAACCAATTTCTTATCAGCTTCAATGAGGTTAATTCGACTCTTAATAACATTAATATCCATCTGAATTTCTCGAGTTAAACCTGGAGTTCCCAGCTTTGGTTCAAAGAAAGCTTCAAATTCACTCAATCGTTGTGGGGTATGGAAAGCTCTAGCAATATAGCCTATATAACTGGTAAATGACATGTCACCACCAATAGTATCTGCTAACCATTGCCAATCATTTCTAATCCAATCCCAAGCAGCTTGTTCCGCCGCACTATTTTCCAATAGTTGTGGGAACCAAGTTCTTAAATCTTGGGGTTTAATGATTGCTGGATTTTCGAACGCCACAATAATTTTTCTAATGGATGCTTCCTCAGTAGTGCTAGTTAATGCCACACTCAAATCGGCTTTAAAAGCTGGATCAACAGTATTTTGATAAGTTAACATTAACCGATCAAACAATGCGGTACTCCCATAATTTTTCACTTCGTTAGTTAACACCGCAGCACGAACTGATGCTGATAAATGAATCAAGTCATCAGCATGCTCTGTAAATAAGTCATGAGCAGCCTTCATAGCGGCATCATTTTTAGCATATAAAGCCGCATCTAAAATATATGGTCGGGTTAATTGATCATCATTAGATTCATCTGCCTTAGGTAACCAGGTCAAGCGATCAAATTGATCTGCACTTAAATGGCCATATAATTGGCGGAGAAAGTTTTCTTCAGCAGAATCTGGTGTTGGAAACATTTTAAGATCTGCTGCCGCTTTATATAGTGCTTGATTAACCAAAGCAGAATGGCTAGCAGCAAACTGTTTCAAGACTGGCACAACTTTAGCAAACGACACTTGGCGCCCCTCTGCTAATAAGCGGAGGTCTTGTAAAATTTGTCGTTGTGAAATAACATCTAGTGAATCAGCACTGGCCAAAATATCTTCAAGTAAGGTTTGATCATATTTAACAATAAAATGAGAATTATTTCCGATATTTAAGCGGAAAGCCTGTCCATTTTGTTGTCGTAATTGTTCATAATCACCTAAAACTAATTTTTGATCGTTCATAATAGCTGGCACAACTTCATAATTGCCAGCCAGTGGAATTTGCCATTGACGGCCCATTTCTTTGCCACTACCAATAAAGAATTGTTGTTGCGACAAGGTTAATTTGCCATCAATAACGGCAGCTGTAACAACTGGAAAACCTGGTTGTTCTAGCCAAGAATTCATAATTTCACCGACATTCATTCCGGCTGCTTCGCCTAATGCTTGCCAGAGATCTGCTCCCTTAGCATTGCCAAACTTATGAGCAGCAAAATAGTTTTTCAACCCTGTCCGTAAGGCGTCATCACCAATCATTGCTCGAACCATGACTAGCATTCGAGAACCCTTAGCATAAACAATCGCACTATCAAAGAGGGCATCGATTTCGGCCGGATCTTCAACAGCTACATGAACTGGTTGAACTCCGTCAGTAGCATCTCTTTGTAAAGCTGATGGCACTTCCGACATTTGAAAGGCTTCCCAGATATGTAAATCAGGGTCAATAGCATCAATGGCAACATATTCCATCATGTTGGCAAAACTTTCGTTCAACCAAAGATCATCCCACCACTTCATGGTTACCAAATCCCCAAACCATTGGTGAGCTAGTTCATGAGAAATGGTAGTAGCGGTATGTTGTTTCACCGGAATGGAAGCATTCAATGGATCAAACAATAAATATGATTCACGATACGTTACTAAGCCCCAGTTTTCCATCGCTCCCGCTGAAAAGTCTGGTAACGCTAATTGCCATGAATGAGATAATGGATATGGCGTCTCATAGAAATCTTCAAAAAATTCAATCGATTTTTTAGCAATGGTTAACGGATAATCTAATTCATTTTCTGGGTGTGCTTTAGTTGAAAAGACGCCAATTTTAACTCCACTTTTAGTGGTAGTGTACTTAGCTTGTAAATCACCGAAGGCAAACGCAATCAAGTAAGTCGATATCCGCAACGTGGTATCAAAATAATGAACTCCATTTTCAAAACGATTCTCGTCCATGTTGCTTAAAATAGTTTCGCCTTCGTGCTCATCAAACTTAATGGCCAAATCAAAAGTAGCTTTGGCTTCTGGTTCGTCAACACAAGGAAAGGCTTGGCGCGCAGAGGTCGTTTCAAACTGAGTTCCGATAATCTGTTTCTTTTCGCCATTTAATTCATAATATGATGGATAAATACCCATCATAGTATCAGTCAACGGTGCCGTGTAATCAACGGTGATTGTGACTTCACCAGTTTGAGCTAATTCAATCTTAAACGCTTCGCGATCAGCATCCATCGTAAATGGAACCGCTTGACCAGCCACCTTAACTGAATTAATAGTCATAAATTTTTGGTGGAGTGCAATAGTAGTATCTTGAGCATTACCAGTAACCGTGGTGGTCCCGGAAATCTGCTTAGTTTCTCGATTAATATCTAAAAAGAGATTATAGTGTTCGGGTTGAAAAACTTCATACAAATGCTGGTTCTTGGTCATAAGCATCCCTCTAATCTTATTTAGTTACACCCATTATACGACTTCTAGAAATATTTTCGACATATAAAAAGAGTTAATCAAGAATCCTCAATTAGCTCTTTTTAAGATAGGTCACAATATACCATATGACTACGGGGAAATTCTAGCTCCAATAATTTTTTAACTAAATGAAAAGCCGCTTTAGAGTCCAAATCACTATATTGACAGTGATTAAAGCCCGCTTCAATAACATCGAAAGTAACGCCTCGCTTAACAATGGTCAGCATACGATCTTTTTTAAAGGTTAACAGTCTTATGGTACAGTCCGAGTTACGTTTAAATTGTTGCTTAATCCATTTAATCGTAGCTCTTTTCGTCATTGCTTTCATTTTACTTCACCTTATTTAAAAAACGAGTTACTTCTCGATCAAACTTGATTTTTTGCAACGTATCAGTAATATAACTAACTTGAATAACGGTATCCTTATTAAAATAAGCTAACCGAAAAACTGTTTGCCTACCCTAACTTTTAACTCATAAAGATGGTCGATATTACTACGTACTGGTTTGATTTTACTAGATCGTTGTTTCACGTAAATTGGCAATTTTTGTTGACAATAATCCACTAAGTGCTGGCGTTTGTCAGTAGTAAAATAATTTTTCACCTGCTCATCAATAATGATTTTTGCTGCCATTTACTCGCCTCATTTGTTTTGACTAATTTCATTCTAGCCCTATTCACCTCAAATAATTAAATGGCCGCTGACCAACTCATTGTTAATTCAACCTGATTAGTAGCCGTGTCTAGCTCTTTATTCATTACCTGAAAGTTTTGTCGCTGATAAAAATGAACTGCCACTTGATTTAGTTCATAAACATTTAACGTTAAATTTTGATGATCTTGTTTAATGTAATCTAATAGTTGCTGGCCCAATCCTTGATGACGATAATTGGCAGCCACAAAAATACCAGCAATATAGTTATCCATAACTCCTACAAAACCTTGAATTTGATCATTCACTTGAGCCACTACAATTTCTGCTTTGGGTAATTCGTTACGTACATAATCCCAATTATCCAGCCAATATTGTCTGTTGATAAATGGATGACCAGCTAGGTTACCATTAAACCAAATCGTCATGATTTGATCGAGTTCCAATGGCGTCACTGAATTTAGTTGTTTAATCATTTTAATTACCTTTCTGATGCCGAGATAGTATTTTCTTAATTATAACTCTTCCATACTTAACATTTTGACAAATAAAAAACACGCTGTTATCCAATAGGATAACAACGTGTTTTGCTTTATTCATCCTTAGTTCTAATAGTGCGATTATCAACTACTAAAATCGCAATCATAACATAAATCACCCAACTCTTCCGTGAATACAGAGTATATCGTGGTATCCAAGTAGGTGAATACTTAGCCTTGTAATCGCGAATTCCTTGAAATGAGTAAAAACGGGAACCAAATTCATAAACCAAATGAGCAATCCGTTCTTGAGTAAAACTCTTTTTCGAATACCCAACGTTTGATAAAGGTGCCATTCCCAAATCAAAGTATTGAAAACCCTGTTCTTTCATATACTCAAACAGATGAATAAATAGAAAATCCATACTTCCAGAAGGAGCATCAGCCCCATACCTCATCAAGTCAATGGTCCCCACTTCTTTATTGTATGTGGGCATAAAATTAGCAAAGGAAACAATTTTACCATCAGCGTTTTTTACCACTGCAATTGGCGCTCGCTTTAAATAGTCTCTAGAAAAGAACCCCATTGAAAAGCCCTTTTCTTTTCGTCCATTTAACCAGGTATCAGAAATTTTCTGTAACGTATCTAGAAAAGCATCATCAAATGGTGGCTGGATGACCTCAAATTGATACCCTTCTTTAGTAATTTTATTAAAAGTGGAACGAGTTCCCTTCATCTTCTTACCGGCTGTAGTAAAGGTATTTAAATCAACTAAAGCCTGTTCTCCCATTTTAATGAAATCATAACCCATTTCATGAAGCGTAATTACACTAGTTTCATTAGTTTCATAGAAAATTGGACGATAACACCAACGATCAGATTCTTCTAAAAATTGTTGAATAGCTGCTTCAAAATCTTCTCTTTTACCAACCGGATCTCCCATGACAATACACTTATCATTAAAGGTTGCAAATTGGAAGAAAACCGTATCTTCTTTACCATCGTTATAATAATAAAATAACTTATCACCTAAAAAGGCTAATTGACTATCAACGTTGCCGCCATATTGATTTAATATTTTCAGCACTCGATTTTCTTCCAATGGCACCCCAATCTGATGCTTACTACCTTCAAGATAACGGAAGAAAATCAACATGACCACTGCCACGATTAAAATGGCTACGAAACCAAATAACCATAATTTTTCAGATGGGAATAAGAAGAACGATAACATCTTGCGGTGATGATGGCCGGTGTGATTATAGACCCCGATAATGGTATATAAAATCACTAACGTTCCAATAATCAGACCATCAACCGTCATCCATTGCCAGGAATAAACTAATTGTTCCCGGTAAAGTTCACTACGAGAAATCACAATCATAAATAACATAATTCCCAAAATGACTAAGGCAATCAAGCTAAAGTCAAAGAAGAAAGTATATAAAACCGCAATAATTAATAACCCAATCGTGGGCCAATAAGCCCGTTTAACCCGGGCGGCAATTCCGCGGCCCATGACTAACAATAAAAAGCCTAAAATAATATTAGGAAATTGCGAAATAATATGATAATGATAAATATTAATCATTCGCAACCATGATACCTTACTAAATCCCTGGGGAATCGTGGCTAATAAAACAATCATAATACCAGAGAAATAAAGTAAGAAAACTTCAATTTTATGGAATAATTCTAGTGCTAAGTTTTTCGGAATACCGGAGTATTGTCTATTAACGGATTTCCAAGTGGTATCAAAGAAGAAGATGCCCCCAAATAACAATGGAATTACGTAATAAACTAATCGAAACAGCAATAGCCAAATAACTGAAGTGGCTCTAGGAACCCCTAAACTAGATAGTCCTAAAATCATTAGGACATCAAACGATCCTAACGCACCGGGAATCATAGATACAATCCCGATCACTGAAGACGCAATAAATAGTGGCAAAATGTCTTTTAGAGATACTGAAACACCCATTGCCCAGCCCACACTGATAAATGCTATGACAACCCCTGACCATTCTAGAAAGGAAGTTAAGGTCAATTGCAACCGATTTTCCTTCGATAAGCCACCTAAAAGTCCATCTTTTTTAACCTTGGTGAATATGTATACAGCCGGAAAGTATAAACTACCACCAACTAACCATACCCAATACTGCCCCAAGTAAGAAACTGTATTGCCAGTCACCACTAGGCTTAAACTCACCAAACTCAAAATGGAAAGTCCGGCTTCTAAAAACAGTAAAATTTTAGATAGTGCTGCCATTACTTCTTTGGGCTTATTATCCCTTGCATAAAAACTAGACCGGAGCCCAATACTAATCAAACCACCAAAACCGGCAAGATTATTAATCGTATTAACTAACCAACTAGTTTCAAAGATATAACTTTTTTTATGCTTAGTATCAAGCATTTTATTTAATATAAAATCATATCCGGTCATAGGCAAGACGGCTACCATACCAACTACTGCAATTAACAATAGTTTATAAGGTGGTATCAAGGCCAGACTAGCTTTTAATTGTGCTAACGAAATTGATTTGGCAATCGATAGCAACTCACCAAATACAATAAATACTACGGTAATCAAAAATGCAATTTTGAATATTTTTAAATTTTTTCGAAACCAGTTAACTAAAGCTTTCAATATAGTCACCTTCGATCCTTTCAGAATTAACGGGCGAGAATAAAATATCTGAAATTTTATTTATTTCCATCATATGCCTTCATTTGTTTAAAATATGCCTTCATTTGTTTAAAGTTAGCTGGTAAGGTAGCAAAACGATCAACATAAGATGGATAACCGTTAAAGTTCATAGTTTCGCGGTATTCTCTAGCACCACTTTCAAAAATCATACTAAGATTATTCATTCGACGATCAATTGACAATTCCTCAATGGAATGAGGAACCCGAGCCTCTTTAGCTCCAGTATTAGGTGTTTTAAAATCAGCATCTAACGGCCGTTTATCAGAATAATTTTGAAATTTAAAAAAGATAGTACTTGGTTCTTGACCAGCGGATTGACTCAAAGCGACGAACCCATTATCAAGAGTTGAGACCCCTTGAATATTATTCCAACCAGGATAATAAGCTTTGATAACTCCTTTTTTGACAAACCACGCCGCTAAATTTTTAATCGTTATCTTTTTATTTTTGTTTTGTTTCAAAAATTCATTATTAACCTTGTTTTTATCTGCAATAGTAACCTCTTTTGGATCGCCATTCTTTTGTGTTGGAATTAACACAATTGAACGAGCATTTTTAGTTCTACCATATTTGGCGACTACCAACAAATTCTTATAAGTAGTAATTGCCGATGTTCTAGAACCTACTGCAAACGGAATTCTTTTGGACTTAATCGCTGCTTTATCCACAACCGGATTGTAATTATCAATGGTACTTTGTTGAATAACCCCAAAACCAGCATATCCTTTTAAATCATCCGAATAAATTAACTGATGATGATTATCTTCATAGGTGATACCACCTACATGGGCCATAGAACTTAAAATCAAAGATTTTTCGTACTTCCGAGTTCGCTTATCAATTTGAAAAATTAATGAATTAAGTCGGTGATTACCATCATAAACACTAATAAAGTATTTAGTCACAGATTGGGTCAATCCTTGCGGTACCCAATCAGTACCAAAATCTGCCTTTTTAGCCTTATTATTAATAGACCAGGCGCCACGAAGACCAGGAATAACTCCTAGTTTAAGTCCCTCCATGGAAACATATTTATGATTGTTCTCTGCTTCATTGATTTGCTTAAATTGCTTTTTAACTGCTGCTTCACTTTGTAGTGGCCGTGGATCTGCAGTCCATTTGGTCACATCTTGTGGTCGATCTACCAAACTAGCCAGTTTTTGTTTATGCATATATTGATTAATACCAAAACCAGCTCCTAATACTACAATTACCCCTAATACTATTAACATAATTCTTTTTGGCCATTTACTAGTCATATTTTCCCCCACACTCTCTTTAATAATTAATTATTGTGCCTCAAATAGTCCCCTAACTATTTTTTATTAAATAGCACATTTTTAATTGCTACCCAGAAAAATGGTAAATATAAAAATAAAAGATTTAGTCGTTGCCAAAGTCCCCGATGTGAAATTTGAAATGCTTTAATGATTGGAATTTTAGGCATCGAAAATAAAAACATAAAGATACTAGATAAGATAAAAATGACGATTAAGCTAATTACCATAAATTGGTTATGTTCCAGATAAAATAGCCAAATCAATAAAAAAGTACCAACCAAAAGTGCCATAAAACCAGCACCAGAAGCATAATTATGTAGCAAGCTGGTAAAACCCACTTCTTTAGTAGAACTGGCCCGATCTACTACCCCAGTAATGATACAATCACCAATTCCAAAAATAGCAATACAGATGGCAGTCCATAATGCAATCAAATGGTTGGTTGCATTAAATCGTGCGTAAATAGCTGGTGCCCCTAAAATAAATAAACTACCATTCACAATTTCCCAAATTTTAAAAGCTAGTTTGGTAGGTTGACCGGTTTCACCAAAACTAGAAATCAGCATTTCAGTTTGACTATATCCAGCTATATAATGACCTAATACAAACGGTAAGACCAGTTCACTAATTACTGCCAATATTATCAAATAAAAACCATATCTTTCTAACAATTTCATAACCACATCCCCTAAATCTTTCAATCCATTTATTATTACTTTTTATTGTACCGTTCCATAATCAAAGCGCCAAGGAAAAGCCCTTGCCATAATAAAAACAGTTACCTTTAAAGGCAACTGTTTTTTATTATTTTACTAACTTCAAATTAGCACTAATATAACCACCGGCTACGCGATAACGTAAAGCACTACCTCGACTGTAATCATTTTTCCATGAATAGTCCCAACCTAAAACTTTGAATGTTTGCTGGGTCGCTTTACTATAATGTTTATTAGCCGTAATGTATTGACTATTGTTGAGTACAAAACGAGTTGTTAAATTATGTTTGACAATTTGTTTAACTGATAAAACCTGTCCTTGCTTGTAATGGGCTACTTTTCCAGTTAAATTTTTAGTTTTATATCCATTAATCACGATTTTTTTAAATTAAATGAATGTTTGCCTGAATTCTACATTTTTCGAATGGTTTTATAAATATTATTTAAAAAAAGTATTTAATAAAGAATTATTTTTTCACACACTATTCATCATTTCATAAATAAAAAAGAATAGTTGTGATTAATTAATTTCAATCACAATTATTCATTCAAAAATTTATTAAATTAAAAATCCCTGTTTATCCAACAACACTTGCTCTTATTAAAAAATAGTTGGTACCATTCCGCCATCCATTCGTAAGGCTTCGCCGGAAAAAGCGCCGGCAATTGGACTAGCAACATATGCCACAAAATCGCCAATTTCTTCAGGTCGAATTAAACGTTGAATCTGTGACAATGGTCGATGATTTTTCATAAAATCAGTTTCTTTTTGCGTTTGAGTTAACCCTTGACCAGCATACATATCATCAAGCATTTGTTGCACACCTTCAGTTAAGGTGGATCCAGGCATAACAGTATTAACAGTTACATTAGTTGCCTTGGTCAATTTAGACAAACTTTTTGCTAAGGATAGATTCATTGTTTTAGTCAACGAATATTGGGGCATTTCACCGCTTGGCATAATCGCTTCTTCACTAGCAATAAAAATAATTCGCCCAAAGTTTTGCTTTAGCATTGTAGGCATGTAATGGCGTGCTAATTTATTACCAACCATCACATTAATATCAATAAATCTTTGCCAATCTTCATCAGTAATATCAAAGTAGTCCATTGGTTTGAAAATACCCATATTATTGATTAAAACATCCACCGTGGGAATTTGTTGATAAAGTTCAGCCAACGCCTGATCATCACTCAAATCATAAGCAGCCCCCGTAATTTCAACCTTAGGAAACTTAGTATGAAGCTCGGCGACAACACTATCAACAGCAGCTTGGCTACGGCCATTGATAATGACATTAGCACCTTCTTGTGCCATGGTGGTAGCAATTGCTTTACCAATCCCCTTAGTTGATCCAGTGATTAAGGCCCGTTTATTAGTTAATTGTAAATCCATATCTTTCTCCCCTTATTAAAAATCAAACTCATCTGGATTAGGTCCTACCCGAAGGTTTTCGTTCATCTCATTGATAATTTGCATATCTTCATCTATTCTTTGCCAAATCGTTCTGAGATGCTTATCCGATTCCATTAGAACCAACAGTAACCACTACAACTCTTCCTTTTAAATCTTGATACATTTTATCCACTCATTAGTCTAAAATACCGTAAATTAAAGTCCTCATAAATATGAAATAATATCGATAATTAATTATCTTGCGTAAGCTTTGATTGCATAATACTATGCTTGTCAGGAATGGTCCATACTTTAGCTGCAATGAGTTACATTGTTTACAACAATTCTTGGCAAATCAGTTTATTTTTGTGGTACTTTTTTTGTACCACAAAATGTACCACAATTTTATCGATTTTAAATGGACTATTGAAAATAAAAAAGACTGACAAATCAATGTCAGTCCCCGATACAGCCCTATACAACCCGATAGAGCAATGTGGAAAATCATTCCCATTCAATTGTCGAAGGTGGCTTGCTCGTAATGTCATACACTACGCGGTTAATCCCTTCTACTTCGTTTACAATTCTAGTAGAAATGGTTTGCAAAACATCCCAAGGTAACTTAGAGAAGTCAGCAGTCATACCATCAACCGAACTAACGGCCCGAATGGCAATGGTGTAATCATAAGTACGACCATCACCCATAACGCCAACACTCTTAAAACCAGGTAAAACTGTAAAGTATTGCCATACTTCTTGATCTAATCCAGCATTGGCAATTTCTTCACGCAAAATCCAGTCGCTTTCGCGTACAATTTCTAGTTTGTCTTCGGTAACTTCACCGATTACTCGAATTCCCAGACCAGGACCTGGGAATGGTTGCCGCCAAACTAATTCGTGTGGCATTTCTAATTTTTCACCTAATTCACGAACTTCATCTTTAAACAAAGTGTTCAAAGGTTCAATCAATTCGAAATGCATATCTTCTGGTAATCCACCAACGTTATGATGGGATTTGATAGTTTGGGCAGTATCAGTGCCACTTTCAATCACATCGGTATACAAAGTTCCTTGAGCTAAGAAATCAATACCATCAAGCTTTTGCGCTTCATCATTGAAAACTTCAATAAATTCATTTCCAATAATTTTACGTTTCTTTTCAGGATCACTAACCCCACTTAACTTGTTTAAGAAACGTTCTTGAGCATCAACCTTGATGATGTTCAAACCGAATTTACCGGCTAAACTATCCATCACTTGATCAGCTTCGTTCTTTCGTAACAAGCCATGGTCCACAAAAATACTAGTTAGTTGATCACCAATTGCTTTATGAAGCAAAACGCCTACAACGCTAGAATCAACTCCACCAGAAAGACCTAGTAAGACCTTCTTATCGCCAACAGTTTCACGGATTTTATCAATTGATAAATCAATAAAATCATTCATGGTCCAGTTAGCTTCAGCATGACAAACATTAAAAGCGAAATTCTTTAAAATTTCGTTACCATACTCAGTGTTTCGCACTTCAGTATGGAATTGAAGCCCGTACAAGTTACGATCAGTATCTTGCATAGCTGAAATTGGGCATGATTCGCTGGTAGCCACAGCTTCAAAACCAGCTGGAACTTGCGTTACTAAATCTCCATGACTCATCCAAACGGTTTGCTTACGAGGTAAGTCCATAAACAAGCGAGCATCATCAGCGGTAACGTCAATAATTGCTCGACCATATTCACTATTGTCGGCATTTTCAACTTTACCACCCAAATCATAGGCCATTAATTGCATTCCGTAACAAATTCCTAAGATGGGAATCCCTAATTTATAAATTTCGGGATCAACTTTGAGAGCGTCGTCAGCATAAACGCTGTTAGGTCCACCAGAAAAAATGATTCCTTTAGGTGCAAATGCTTTCACCTCAGCAGCGGACATTTTATGAGATTTAAGTTCTGAATATACGCCTAAATCCCGAATCCGTCGGGTAATCAATTGGTTATATTGGCTACCGAAATCTAGCACTAAAATTTTATCGAATGTTGATAAGTCAACGTTTGCCAAGTGTTCCACTCCTTAAATTTTATTATTACTATTCTATCCATTTTTTCCATGCGGGTCAACCTTGTTAGCTAAATCCAAACATTAATATTTACGGAGATAAATTTTATCGATTAAATGATTCGTAGTTTTATGCATAATTAAATCTGCCCGGCTTCTTGTCGGTAAGATATTTTCCTCTAAATTAGGCATATCAATGTCATTCCAAACATCCGTAGCCAACTGTAGTGCCTGCTTAGGATCTGTTTGAGCGTACTGATAATAATGATTTTGCGGATCTTTAAATGCGGTTTTCATCAACAGTCGGAACCGTTCCAAATACCATTCTTTAATTTCACTCGCCTTAGCATCAACGTAAATCGAAAAATCAGTAAAATCACTAACATATATCTGTTGGTTGCTTGGTAGTTGTAACACATTAATCCCTTCAATGATTAAAATATCCGGTCGATCAATGACATCAAATTGGTCTGGCACAATATCATATATTTGGTGTGAATAAACGGGTGCCACTACGTTAGATCGTCCGGCCTTAACATTATTCAAGAAATTAATTAGTTTCTCCATGTCATAGCTTTCCGGAAATCCTTTGCGATCCATTAACCCCTTTTGCTTTAATTCAGACGTGGGGTACAAAAAACCATCAGTTGTAATTAATTGCACTTTTTGCTGAGGAAAATAATGACTCATTAATTCTTCTAGCAAACGCGCCGTAGTGGATTTGCCCACGGCCACACTCCCAGATATACCAATAATAAATGGCACTTTGCGCTCTGGTTGGTGTAAAAAATTCGATTTGGTTGCTTGCCAAGTTAAAAAATTATCGATTTGCAGCGATAAATAATGCACCAACGGGATGTATATATCTGCAACGTCTTGCAGCGAAATCTTATCATTAAACGCCTTAATGGCAGCCAAATCAGCGCTAGTAACTGGTAAATCAGCATTCTTACCATAAAAACTTTTCCACTCGTTTCGATCGTATGAATAGTAGTTAATTAACTCCGCCATAGTTATATCCTCGATTTATTATGATTAAACTACTCTAACCTATTTTTTTAAATGTTGGTACACCCGAAACAACAAAAAGCCCATGAAAATAATCAAGGCTGAAATTAAAATGGTAGTCAACCAACTCCACCTAGTTCCCGCCAACGGTAACCATACATTTTGGCCAAAAAAGCCAAAAATAATAGTGGGCACCGCTAATGCTACCGAAACAATCGTTAAAAATTGCATCGTGTTATTCAAATCATTATCTAAAACATTCGTATAGGCATCTGATAAATGCTCAATCACTTCACTAGCCATTTGGGCCATTTCTAAACCTTGCTTTAATTCTACTAAAATATCATCAATTCGTTCCTGATCATTATCATTAATGGTCAGTCGTTTATTATGCTTTAAATCCTGTACTAGTGAGGTATTTGATCTTAATGAAGTTAAATAATACACCAATTTGGTTTGTAACCCCATTAATTTAGTAATAGCGTCTCGACTGGTTTCGGTCTTTAGGGTACGCTGCAGTTTTTGGCGGTCTTTATCAATCGTGTGAATAGCATCGAAATAGCGGGATGATAAGCGATACATAACTCCTAAAACAATTTGCAACGGGCCTTCAGTATGATACTTAATATGCTTTTGATTTGCCAGTAAATCCTCCACTACAAATTGATTATTAGCGTTCGTAAACATAATTAAATTATCACCATTAATAGCCATGGCAATGGGACCAGTCGGATCTTTTTCTTCGTCATTTAAATTCTTAGTTAGCAAAACATCATAGACAATCAGCGTTACCGGTGACTCGTCATCGTCTTCAATTCGAGCCCGTTCATCCACATCAAAAGCATAGCCAAACATTTCAGCAGTAATCTCATATTGCTGGGCCAATTGGGCTTGCTCTAATTGGGTCGGTTGAAACGCATTGATTAAGCGACAATTTTCCGTTAATTGATTAGTTTTTAACATACACACCCTCACAATAATATCTTAACTAACATTATACTCGTAAGTAAATAAAAAGGGCGAAACAAAATGTTTCACCCTTTTTAAATATCGTGTTGCAAAATAAAGTTAACTTGTTGCTCTAGCGCTTCAAATTGGTGTGAGCTAATTTGACGATTTCCTTTGATGACTAAATCAGAAAATATGAGTGCCTGCAAATTAGCCACCAAAGTCTTACTCATTAACACCAAATCAGATAATTTATTTTGTAAAAAATCGTTATTATCACGTAAATATTTGTTTAAACGCCCGACAATTAAGTGGTTCAGTCGGGTAATCCATTCATCCTGTCCGTCATTAATAACCGCTTGTTCATGGACTGTAATCATGAAAATTTGATAATTATCATGTTGAATCAAATTCTCCCAAACGGCCTTAAAAAAACGCATAATTTCCGCTTTTAACTGGGCTAGTGTAGCTACTGGTTGAAATTGAAAGGCTTCAATAACCGCTTCACGGTCCCAACTTTTATCTAAGACCACCGCGTCAAATAATTCTTTTTTGCCGCCCGGAAAATAATAATAAAGTAGTCCCTCAGACGTATGGGAAGCTTCCTTAATTTTTCTAGTAGTAGTAGCTTCATACCCCATTGTCGCAAATAATTCTCGTGCCGTATCTAATAACCGTTCTTTTTGCTCTAAATGGTTTTTCGTGCTTACTTTCTTAATCTCGTTCACCCCATTATTTTAAACTAAGCCAATAGTTTGAACAATTAGATAACCATTTAATGCTACCAAGACAATTGCTGCAGTCCAGGCACATACTTTTGACCAAGTCGCGTTAGCAAACCGACCCATAATCTTTTTATCACTGGTATACATAACTAACGGAATTACCGCAAATGGTAAAGCAATACTTAAAAATACCTGTGAAAAGGTTAATAGATTTTCGATCTTAGCTTCATTACCATGATAATAAATTGCAAAGCCTAACACCGGAATCACTGACAATAGCCGTGTGAGTAATCGTTGTGCCCACATTGGCATCTTCAATTCAATAAAACCTTCCATAATGATTTGGCCGGATAAAGTTCCTGTAATAGTAGAACTTTGACCAGAAGACAGTAACGCTACCGCAAATAAGATACTTAACAGTGGACTGGCAATAGCACCAACAATTTTAGGATCTTTTAAGGCATTAAATAAATCCACAAATTTCCCTAAATCACTGTTAGTTCCGTAAAATAAAGCGGCCCCTAAGATCAAAAGTAAACTATTTACTACAAAGGCAATCGTCAATTGAATATTTGAATCGATGGTTGTGAATTTGATAGAACGAGCAATTTTTTCTTCATCAGTTCGATCAATTTCACGAGTTTGTGAAATTGATGATCCTAAGAACAAATCATGAGGCATTACCGTGGCCCCCACAATTCCTAGTGACAAATACAACATGGACTTATTAGTCAAAATATCACGATGAGGAATGTATCCTGCCATAATTTCGGCAAATTTGGGTTGGGCTAACAATACTTCATACGCAAACACACCCACAATTACAAATACCAAAGCAGCCACAATGGTTTCAATTTTTCTAAAACCTAATTGCATCAGCAATAATAAAATTAAAACATCTGCTGCGGTAATGACAATTCCGACAATTAATGGGACGTGGAATAATAACTCAATCGCAATCGCCGAACCAATAATTTCAGCGATATCCGTGGCCATGATGGCTAATTCCGTAATCACCCATAACATAAAACCTACCCGCTTAGAGGTATGTTCTCTGATCATTTGGGCCAAATCCTTACCAGTCACAATTCCCAGTTTAGCTGCCATGGCTTGTAGTAGCATCGCAATTAAACTCGAAATTAAGACAATTGATAACAATTGATACTTAAATTGGGCCCCACCGGCAATAGAGGTAATCCAGTTACCAGGATCCATGTAGCCAACCGCAATTAAAATACCAGGACCGGTGTACGCCATTAATGTCCGCCAAAAACCTTTTTCCGGAACCTTAATCGTACCATTAACTTCGCTTAAGCTCTTACTATTTTCGCCAATAGTCTCAAAAGAACTTTCGCGGTGTTTCTTTTTTGATTCTGTCATGTTCTCGCCCTCTTTTCTAAATTAAACGAAATTCAGGTCAAACGCTGTTTTGAGTGAGCGCTCAATTTCATTCCAAAGGGTATTATTCTCTGAAATGGATTAATTGTCAACTTAATTCAACTATATTTTTCGGGACGGCTAATTTTTTTAGTTACCTTGAAATCACAAAAAAAGCCGGTAATTAACCGACTTTTTATTCCATAATTAATTCATATTCATTTTGGGGTACCGGTGCAAATAGTGGTGATAACTCACCAATCGAAATAATGGTTAACCGATGCATTGCTCGAGTAGCAATTGTATATACTAACTGTTGATCGCTGGCATCCGGATAAGCCTTAGCTGAAGCATCCCACATAATGACACTATCAAATTCCAACCCCTTGGCTAAGTATGATGGCACGATAATAACTCCGTTAACCAAACGTTGGTTTTCAGTTCGAATCAAAGTAGCTTTGACCCCAGCCTGTTGCAATAATTCAGCAATTTGTTCACATTCAGCCAACGTTTTACCAATAATCGCCGTAGTTTCGTGAATGGCCAAGTTAGATTCAATTTGATTCTTCATAGCATTTAACGCTTGGCCTTGATTAGGTTCAACGTAAATAGTAGGTAACTCACCTTGACGATCAAAAGCTTCAATCTGTTCGCCGTCACTTAATAAATGCTTGGTAAACTCGGTGATTTGTTTGGTAGAACGGTATGACTTGGTTAATTGAATAACTCTGGTCTTATCTGGTTTGAAGAGGGTACCTAACTCCGTCAACAGTCTTTCACTATTTTCGTGCGTAAAGATTGCCTGGTTTAAGTCTCCTAATAAGGTAAAACGGGCTCTAGGAAAACTAAATTTCAAGAATGCTAATTGAAAGGCCGTATAATCTTGTACTTCATCAATAAAGAGGTAACGAATGTCTTTTTGTCCTCGTTTTCCCGTCATTAAATCATATAAATAAAGGTACGGTGAAACATCCGCCATAGCTAGCTTACCGACCTTTAAATCTTCAATAACCCCAGAAACACTATCTTGCCAAGCTTCTTTGGTAACACCAAAAGCTGAAATATCAATAATTTGGGGCAAACTACGTAAGAAATGTACAAATTGATGAGTAATAGTTAAGAAGTGATTACGCATAATTTGGCGTCGTACTTTTTGAAAGGCCTTATTAACGATATTTCTAGCCAAGAACTTAAACTCTTCATCAGCATCTTGAATTTCAGTTTCAGCATCATGATGCATTGCCTGAATTTGTTCTTTAGTTAAGTTTTGGACGGCTTCTTCGACCCAATCTTTTTTCATTTCAACGTGTACTTTACGATTAATCATCTTCATTAGTGATTCTTTGGTTCCTGCGAGTCGGTTTCTTAAATTATAGTTTTCATTAAAGCCATAATAAATGGAAGCAATTTTTTCTTTGGGAATCAAAACTTCACCATTGAAAACAATGTTTCTAAAACGCATGTCTTCTTTATTTAAGTGGTGAGCATAAGCCGTTACCGCTTTAAAATACTGTAAACTACCCTTTAAGGTAGCCACAGCCTTTTTACTGGTATCAAACTGTTCGTCAAAACGTTCCCCTAACGTTTCCACTTCTAGGTTAGGTAAGCGATGGGAACTGTATTGATAAAAGGTCATTTGCACCATGTTTTGTTCACCCAGTTCGGGCAAAACTTGGTTAATATAATCATTAAATAACTGGTTAGGAGAAAATAATACTACCTGCGCCGAGTTCAAGTTACCCCGATATTGGTAGAGTAAATAGGCTACCCGTTGTAAAATAGCCGCGGTTTTACCAGAACCAGCAGCTCCTTGAACAAATAGCAAATCAGCGCTGGTATCACGAATGATTTGGTTTTGTTCTTTTTGAATGGTAGTCACGATACTCTTCATTTTAGTATCGGATTGATTGCCCAAAGCATCTAAAAGCATTTGATCACCAACAACTTCTTCGGTGTCAAAAACCGTCTTAATTTTACCTGCCGCAATTTGAAATTGTCGTTTTAATTTCACATCCACGGTTTGTTCACCATCAGGTGTTTGATATGTAACTTCACCAATGCCACCATCATAATAAATACTGGAGATCGGCGCACGCCAATCATAGATTAAATAATGATCAGGACGATCAGTAAACGAAGCCATCCCGATATAAATCGTTTCGGCTTTAGGTTCACCAGCCTCATGAAAGTCCAAACGTGCAAAGTAAGGATTATCTTCCATTTTACTTAACGTATTTACTTGTTTAGCAGCATACTCTTGTCTAGTTTCACGTTCAGCCAACATTTGTTGCTGTTGGCGAATCGATAGTGCCGTATCCATCATGCCACTATAGGTCGTGGTATTTAACCGGACATCGTTATAAAAATTTTTATTGATTTCATCAGTATCTCGCTTGGCGTCAGACACCTTAGCGGCCTCAACTTTTTTAGCCTGCTTAACTTTATCAATTACTTGATCTAAATGATTTTGTTCTTGTGCCTTAACCGTATCTGTCATCAATTCTTCCCCTTCCTCTCGGATAACTTGACATAATAGTTTAGCACACAACCCCTCTTGAAGCAATTAAAGAAAACGGTTGCTATACCAATTCAACATAATTGGTATAGTTTGCAAAAGTCATGATATATGGTATGCTATACCTAATTTCCAAGAAAAGATATAGGAGAATTTACATGGCAATTACTTTATACGCTGTCCGCCACGGACAAACCTATCTAAACAAGTATCACCGGATTCAAGGAGTTGCTGATTCTGCCCTCACTGAACAAGGTATTGCGGATGCCATTGCAGCCGGAAAACGACTCAGCAAAATCAATTTTGATCGGGCTTATAGTAGCAACTCACCTCGGGCTATTCACACCGGGAAATTAATTTTACAAGAAAATCCTAGTCAATTAAGTGAGCCCGAAGTTGAACCTGCTTTTCGTGAAGAAAACTTTGGTTATTTTGAAGGCAATGATAATACCAATACTTGGCACATTGTCGGTGGCCCACTTGGTCAAAACTCATTTAATGAAATTATTGCAGCTAACACCATTGAAGGTTCAAAAGATATGATTGCCGCTGCCGATCCTTATGGTGATGCTGAAACTAACGAAGAATTCTGGGCTCGCTTACAACCAGGAATCGATCGGGTCTTAGCAGAAGCTAAAGATGGCGACAATATCTTAATTGCTACTCATGGTACTTTAATCCGGAGTATGGTTAGCAAATGGAACAAAGATATTGATGTAGCTCAATCAACTCTTAATGGTAGTGTTTCTAAATTTGTTTGGGATGGTACCAACATGACGGTTGAATATTTCAATAATGTTAGTGATAACATCTAATTTCTTTGAGGTCGTGGCTTATAGTCACGGCTTTTTATCTCGACTAATTTCAATCGAAAAACAGTGGGTTTAACTACTAGCTATGCTATAATTAAGGCCAACAAAGGAGGTCAGTAAATGACTGATATTACAACTACTCCAGTAATTACCATCGCGCTTGACCGAAAAAAGATTAATTTCGAATATTCGGTTGAAGAATTAAATAACTTAGTGACCGCCAACAATATGAACGTGGTGGCCACCCTCACCCAAAAGTTAGATCGTCCCGATGCGGCGACATACTTTGGCAAAGGTAAAATCGAAGAATTAGCTCAATTAGTTCAAGATACCGGTGTCGATATGGTGATCGCTAATGATGAATTATCACCTAGTCAAATTCGAAACATCGAAAAAAATATTGCCGCTCGAGTAATTGACCGAACTGGCTTAATTTTAGAAATTTTTGCCAATCGAGCTCAATCAAGCGAAGCCAAACTTCAAGTAGAATTGGCTCGTTTAAAATACCAATTACCACGTTTGCATACGAGTGCCAACCAACGTTTAGACCAACAAACTGGTACTAGCGCTGGCGGGGGCTTTACTAACCGGGGTGCTGGTGAATCTCAACTAGAATTAAGTCGGCGTACCTTACAGGATCGGATCTCTCATGTTCAAGCTGAATTAAAGGAAGCCCAAAAGGCTAACGATACCAAGCGAAAGCAACGTGATCGGAGTGAATTACCAACCGTGGCTTTAGTCGGTTATACCAACGCCGGTAAATCCACTATTATGAACGCTTTAATTTCTCGTTTTGGTGAAAATGAAGAAAAGCAAGTAATGGTTAAAAATATGTTATTTGCTACTTTAGATACATCCGTCAGAAAACTGACTTTACCCGATCAAAAAACTTTCCTTTTAAGTGATACGGTTGGTTTTGTAAGTCAATTACCTCACCAATTAGTCCAAGCTTTTAAATCCACTTTGGCCGAAGCGGCTAATGCTGATTTACTTGTTCAAGTAGTCGATTATTCTGATCCAAATTACCAGTTAATGATGAAAACTACCGCTGATACTTTAAATGAAATCGGCGTTACTGGTCAGCCAATGATTATTGCGTTAAACAAAGCTGATAAGTTGGAAGGTCCTTATCCAACTCGCGAAGGCAACGATCTAATTATGGCCGCTACCGACGATGCTTCAATTCAAAACTTGGTGGAAATGATTGTTGAAAATATTTTTGATGATTATGAAACTAAAACTTTGATGATTCCATTTGATCGTGGCGATATCATTAATTATCTCAATGAAAATGCTAATATCTTATCAACGGATTATCTCGCTGATGGCACTAAAATAACGGTTGAATTAGGTGGCGCTGATTTAAATCGCTTTGCCAAATTTGAAGTAACTGAAGAATAAATAAAAAGCTACCGTTTTAAAACGGTAGCTTTTTTTAATTATTAGCTGGTTTCCCTTGATATCGTTGTCGTCGTTCCAAATACTTAGATAACAATGATAAGGCGTAACATACCACAAAATACATTGCCGCTAATGCAATAAACATTGGAATTGTATAGTTGGTATTTTGACCATAAATGATTTGCGCATGGTTCATTAAATCCGGTAATACGATAATTGTTGCCAACGAAGTATCCTTAACCAAGGAAATAAATTGACTAACAATCGCTGGAATCATATTTGTGAGTGCCTGGGGCAGCAAAATGAACCATAACGCTTGCCAATAGGTCATTCCATTAGCCCGCGCCCCTTCCATTTGTCCTGGATCAATCGATTGAATGCCGGCCCGGACAATTTCGGCGACCATCGCTGATTCAAAGATGATTAAAGCAATAATGGCCGCCCAAAATGGCGTAGGTTTAAACCCAATTTGGGGTAAGCCAAAGTAAGTAAAAAACATGATCAAAATCAATGGTAAATTTCGAATAATATCAATCACAAAGCCTAATGCCGCTGAAATTATTTTAAAGTTAACGTATCGTAAAATCCCTAAAATAATTCCAAATAAATAACTAAATGCAATGGATATTACCGATACCTGAATCGTAACCCACGCCCCTTCTAATAGAAAGCGCATGTTGATAAATGAGTATGCTTGCATCAAATTATCTAACATAATCATGCCCCTCCCTTAAGCGTCCGGCGTTCTAAGTAACGCATGTAGTAGCTAAGCGGTAACGTGATTACCAAATATAATAGCCCCACACACAGGTATGCATTCATACTTTGCAATGAGTCAGAAGCAATAACATTACCTTGATACATTAAATCAAAGCCGGCCACAAAGGCTAAAACAGAAGAATTTTTGACTAAATTAATAAATTGATTACCCAGTGGCGGTAATACATAGCGAAACGCTTGTGGTAAAACAATGTGAACCATTGTTTGCCAGAACGTGAGGCCGTTAGCTCGGGCGCCTTCAATCTGCCCGACATCGACAGACTGAATTCCTGAACGAACTGTTTCAGCAATAAAGGCCGAAGAATAAATAGTTAAACCAATGGTACCGGCTGCAAAACCACTAATTTTCACGAAATACATTGGAATTACGACGTAAAAGAACATGGTAATAACTAGCAACGGAATGTTTCTGAATAATTCAATATACATTCGGGCAATCAAATGCGTCCATTTATTAGGTACGGTTTCTAAAATGGCGAAGCCAGAACCAATAATCAAAGCGAAGAATAACGAGATAATACTGCAGATGATGGTTTGCCAAAAGCCCTGCCACAATTGACTCCCATAGTTTTGAAAGATATTAATCATCGCTGGACCTCCTTATAGTTGAAACCTTTGACGTGTCCAAACCATTTCTTTAATAATCGATTATAATCACCTGATTTTTCTATTTTAGTCAATGCGACATTGACCGCATTGCGAAAATCAGTTTGATTTTTATTAACAGCAACTCCATAAGGTTCTTTAGTGAAGGTACCACCTACCACTGAGTAGCCCGGATTTTCCGCCGCCATCCCGTATAAAATACCGTTATCAGTCGTTAAAGCATCACCTTGACCGGATTTTAACGCTGTTAGTGCTTGGGAATAATCAGATAGCTGCATTAATTTGGCTTTGGGAGCGAATTTTTTAATAGTTTGCACTGAATTAGACCCAACCACACCTAAAACGGTTGCCTTTTTTTGATTTAAATCAGCTACATTTTTAATGGGACTACCATTTTTAACCAAAATAGCCTGACCAGCATCAAAATACGACCGACTAAAATCTACTTGTTTTTCTCGTTCCGGGGTAATCGTCATCGTCGCAATAATCGCGTCGATGTTTCCGTTTTTAAGTAACGGCATTCGGGTTTGACTATTTACCTGAATAAACTTAGCTTGGCCATTTTTGCCTAACATTTCTTTAGTTAACGCCTTGGCCAAATCAATTTCAAAGCCCTTAATTTGATTATCCTTAACATCCATTAAACCAAATAGCCTAGTATCAGCTTTTACTCCCCACGTAATGGCTTGTGTTTTTTGATCTTCTTTTAAAATATTTTTAGTTGCTAATGATCGACTACCACACCCACTAACCACCATGATCAGCATTAGCAAGGTTGTCAGTAATCCGAAACGCCATTGTTTGACTTTCATAACTGATCCTCCTTTGCTGAATTAGTGTTCTAAAATTTTACTTAAAAAGCGCCGAGCTCGATCATTCTTCGGTTGTGTGAAGAATTCAGCTGTCGAATCATCTTCTAAAATTTTGCCATCCGCCATAAAAATAACGCGGTCAGCGACCTCTTTAGCAAATCCCATTTCATGGGTCACAACCACGATAGTCATATCAGAATCACTGGCAATGTCCTTCATTACGTTTAAAACATCGTCAATCATTTCGGGATCCAGTGCGCTCGTTGGTTCATCAAATAACAGACATTTCGGTTTCATTGCTAACGAACGTGCAATGGCTACTCGTTGTTGTTGGCCACCAGATAGTTGCCTCGGGTATTTTCTAGTTTGGTCAGCTAAGCCTACTTTTTCCAGTAACTCTAAAGCAATTTTCTTATTTTCGGCTTCATTGCGTTTTAAGACAATACGTGGCGCTAACATCACGTTTTCCAAGATATTTTTATTAGCATACAAATTAAAATGTTGAAAGACCATCCCGACATCTTTTCTAATCAAATTCAAATTAGTTTGTTTGCTAGCCAAATCATGATTATTAACAATCAATTGTCCTTCTTGAATCGTTTCTAGTCCGTTAATGGTTCTAATCAACGTAGATTTACCAGAACCTGACGGGCCAATAACAACAATTATTTCACCAGTATCTACCTTGAGGTTAATATTTTTTAAGGCATGAAATTCACCGAAATATTTTTGAACATTTTTAAATTCGATCATTGCCATAATTTGCCCCTCCTTTATTTCATCGATTAAAAACCGAGTTAATCTCTTTTTTTAATTCTAGATTAGTTTAAGATAATGGGTCAAAAATGACGCCTAATTAAAAAAGCCACCGAAGTAATTAGCACTTCAGTGACTTTTTTTATTCTGTTTTTTTATATGCGACTCTAACAGCAACATCATATTCAGCGGGATGTTCGATAATTTCAGAACGTCCTTTTAACTTAAAGGGTCCACCAACTACGGTGACGGAAGCTAAATAAAAATCAACTGCTAACTGATCAGCTGCCGAAATTGATTGCAATCCTACCTGATGGACGCTACCGAGACGAACTACTTCGGCTTGGTTAATTCCACCATAAATGACGTATTGGCTCCCTTCATGATGCATTTCAAAGTAAGGCAACATCACTCCCAAACCAATAGCATAAACTGGTTTACCACCGTTGTGGCGTAACATTTCAGTAATTTTTCGATCAGAACGACCTTCATAATCCGGTTTCAATAAACCCATTTGCATTAATTGGGTTACCAAGGTGTTTAAATTACGCTTGTCCGTATCAGACACCGTTAATTTAGCCGGTAAAACATGTTGTTCATCAAATAATCCATTAGCCGGCATATTAACTGCTCGCACCCGCTGCATTTCAGCTACCTCAGGTTGAGGCTTTGGTGCAATGTGTAATTTACGAGATAACCATGGTGAAATATCAAACTTAAACTGACGCTTAGTAAAATAATAAAATAAATTACCAATCGCAAAGTATAATAGTCCAACCGCAACGATTAAAAATAAAGCACCACGCGAAAAGTAGCCATTTTGAAAGAATCTAATAGCCACGTAAAACAGGTATCCATCACCTAACAATCCTAATAGAGTATAGATTCGACTTTTCACCGTAGTATTGATATTAAAATAACCCAAATAGTGGTTAACTATGTCTAAGAAACTAAACATTATTAGCTAGCCTCCTTTGTAGTGGTCCCGGCATCAGTATTAGCACCAGAAGTGGTTCGAGCATTGTTGCCAGCTGTCGTTGCTGACCGCTCCTCTTCACCATCATTAGTGGCATCGTTATCAGCAGTAGCATCAGCAGTGGCACTACTGTCACTATTTTTATCGGTATTAGCTGATGAATCTGAGTTATTGGTTGTCCCACCATTATTAGAATTATTACCAGTCGTTGAATCCTTACCACCACTAGAATTATTGTTTTCAGTTGACGTTGAGTCAGATCCGGTTTCCTTCTCAGGATTATTTTCCGATTCTGTTTTTTCTTCTGAATCATCTTTAGCGGTCGATTCATCGCTAGCTTTTTTACTATCTGAATCATCAGTCTTTTTATTGGTATTATCACCAAAAAAGGCGTTAGATAATTTCTTTTGCTTTGAGGTTTGTGACGACGTTGGACTACCTTCATTAGTCGAAGTAGCTTGATTGACTACCACGTTAGTAGCACCCAGCGCTAATGAGATTGACAAAATAGCAAACGGGGTTACCAACGGGGGAATACGATTATCCATTTTCGACCTTCCTTCCCGATTTTTGATAGCCATCATTATCCCACAAATTTGTCAATAATCAGTAACATTTTCATTAATTATTCCTTAAGTTGTTGTGCGTGTAAACAATCCTCACAGGTACCATAAACCGTAAACGAGTGAGCAGAAATTTCACAACCACTTAACTCAGTTTGAACATCAACCCCTAGTGGACATTCTGGTAATTCTCGGACCTTACCACAGTTTTGACAAACAAAGTGATGGTGATGTTCATGCTTGAAGTCGCACTGAAATTTAACGGCTGCTTGTTCACCCTGGACACTTTTTTCTACAATGCCCAATTCAGTAAATTCAGCAATATTACGATAAATAGTATTGTGGCTCATATTCGGAAAGCTTTGGCGCATAAATTGATCGATACTGGTGACGGGAATGTACTTGCAGTCCGCTTGATCAATCAAATATGATAGCATCGCTTTTCGCTGTTTCGTAATTTTATAATGGTTTTCTCGTAAGACTTGGGTTGCGTCTTCCAATTGAATTGTCATATCAGCTCACCTCATTGATTCGTTCCTAAAAGTAATTATTACTATTTAAGATAGTAACACACTCAGTTAGAAACGCAAATTAATCCGTTAGTGTAGTTTGGGCAACAATTTGATCCACTTGTTGCTTGGTGGACTGCCAATCATCATTATTAATCACGTGAGCCACGTTTATTAATGCTGCTGGCAAATGCAAATCTCGCTGATTTTCATCACTATGCAAGCGTTGTTCAATCACGTCTGCTTGATCCCCACGTGTCTGCATTCGGTGCACTAACGTCTTTGTATCCCTAACCTGTAAATATATGATAACCGCTTGGCTTTTTAGTTCATTAGCGTAAGTAATGGCTCCAGCTGTATCTAAAACAATACATGCATTCGAATTTTTTTGCCAAGCTCGCTTGAGTCCCTCCATAGAAGAGCCATATCGTTTACCAGAATAATCAACTGATTCTAAGTAATGATTTTTTTCAAAGCTGGTGGGTGTTTCAAAATAATAGTCAACGGTATCTTGTTCGTTAGCTCTGGGAGCTCGAGTGGTATGAGTAATAACTTTGGCCATTTGATAATGATCCATTAAATACTGTTGGACCGTGGTTTTGCCAGATCCCGCAGCACCAGTTAATACATAAACTTTGTTCTTACTCATCTTAATCCTCGATTTTTTCCTTTTTAATAATATATTGATTGGCCTCATCTAATAAACGACGCAAATTATCATAGGTTAGTTTTTCTCTAGCCGTTGGATAATCAAACCATCCAAAAGAATCAATTTCTTCATCCTGTTTAGTAACGACAACATCAGATGGTACTTTACTGACAAAGAAGTCAACTATTTTGTGGTGACCATTTTTCATATTGTATTCTACTCGTTGCTGAAAATCACTATCAATTTCGGTGTTTAAATCCGTTTCTTCTAAAATTTCACGTACTGCGGTTTCAATCAAATTTTCATTAGGTTCTACGTGTCCTTTAGGCAATCCCCAGAAGTCATCAGTAGCACTTTGTAATAATAAATACTGTACTTTTTGATTTTTAACTTGATAAACTACTGCTCCACTTGCATATTCGGTAACCATCATAAAACTTCCCTTCCTAATTATTCGGCTTTAATTTTATTAATAGCATATTTTAATAAGATTGGTGCGGCAATTGTAGTTAATACAATTACAATAATAATTTCTGAGTATAGTTCTCGTCCTAAAAGTCCAGCTGCTAGTCCAATTTGCGTAATAATTAAGGCCATTTCTCCACGAGAAATCATCCCAGAACCAATCAAATTAGCACTATTCCAGTTCATGCCAGTGAATTTAGCCCCCAAAGCGCCACCCAGATGTTTAGTAAGCAAGGCCATTACCGTCATGATGATAATGAAACCTAAGTTGTGCAAGACCCCATCAAATTCCATGGCCATGCCAATGCTAACAAAGAAAATGGGAACAAAGAAGGTATTGCCGATAGGACTAATATTTTCATCTACTTCACCACGGTACTTGGTACGACCGACCGCAATTCCGGCAAAAAAGGCGCCCACGACAGCACTTAAACCAGCTACATCTGCTAACCAAGCCATAGCCAAACAAAGAGCCATCGAAGTGATTGCCACGGATGAAGGAACTGGAACGCGTTGGGCAAAATGAAGTAACCATGGCGCTATCCATTTGACTAAGGCAAAGACGCCAGCAAAATATAAAATTTGCCAAAAACTAGCTAACCACAAATTGGTATCACTATTTTCCACACCAAAGGTACTTGTAAAAATACTAAGCAAGACCACCGCAATCACATCATCTACCACTGCGGCCCCCAAAATAGTTGCCCCTTCTTTACTACTTAATTGATGAAATTCTCGCAAGACCTCTACACTAATAGAAACCGATGTAGCGGAGAAAATGACGCCCCAAAATAAGGATTTTTCAAAGCCCTGGTGATTCATTAAGCCCAAGCCGTAAAAAACCCCCATGGGTAGAATCACTCCCAGAACCGCCACTGCTAGAGCCGGTTTCAAGTATTTCTTTAATAAATCTAGATCGCTTTCTAACCCGGCCAAAAACATCAGAATAATTACCCCAATTTCAGCACCCGCGGCCATTAATTCATTATCACTTAAAATGTGTAAGACACCCGGTCCCAAAATAATACCGATCAATAATTGACCGATTACGTTGGGTAAGCCAAATCGTTGACTAAGTGCGCCGGCCAACAGCGTTGCCATTAAAATTAGTGATACTGCACCAACATATTCCATTTGAAGTCCTCATTTCTTTTCGTATTTATGAATAAATCTTATCATAGGATATAATCCAGGCCTAATTTGATTGGTTATGCTGTATACTAGACCTATCATAGTTAGCCATTACCAAGGAGGAACGCTACGATGAAAATAAATCAATTCGCTATTGTACCTACTAAACATGAAACTATTATCGAGGAATTAAAAGCTATTCGCTTCTTATCTCCTCGAGCAGCCAAAGTTACTGATTCAGTAATGTTATGGCGTCATTTTTTATTAAAATTTTATATTGAACATCAAGGACGCACCACCCGGGTTGAAAAAGTTCGCGGTCTCATGGCCACACCCACTCAAGATGCTTACGAATATACGGAAAAGCACCGTGCCGTTTCTAAGCTAGCTTTTTATAACGTTGCTTTACAGTTATTGGGCTTTGAAGTGGACGAGGACTTTCATTTAAATACTCCCCTAGCCGCTTTTCATGACTTAGGTTTACCAATTGCTGAAGTTGGCGATGAATTGGACGTAACTGATTTAATTGATGCATGGTATCTCTTACTCAATACCCGCACTAAATACGGCCAAAGCCTAATTGATTACTTGGCTAGCCAAGGTTATTACGCTCAATACTTTGACGATAACGTTTTACCCCAACCACTTTTCTTTAATGGTAAAGCCCAAGCGGTATTTGATACCAGTAAATTATTACATAACGTGGTTTACGTGGAATCTGATCTAGATACTGATCAAGATGGTAAACGAGACCTCTTAAAAGTCGAAGTGATTCGCCCAGCAGAAACCGAAGATGGACTAAAAGTCCCTGTGCTATATACTGCTAGTCCTTATAACCAAGGAACCAATGACAAGGCTGGAGAACGTTTAACGCACAATGTTGATCGTCCACTAACCCCCAAAACCGTTTCCACAGTTACTAAGGAAGCCGTAACCACTGAATTTGAATTACCTACCCCACCTGCAGCCAGAGAAATTACTGGTCATACTTCTACTGCTGAAGAAAAATTCGTCGCAAACTCAACCTATTCACTAAACGACTATTTCTTGGCTCGAGGTTTTGCGGTGGTTTATGCTGCTGGTATTGGTACCAAAAACTCTGACGGGGTTCGTACTACTGGTTCAGAGGAAGAAACTCTATCCACCACAGCGGTCATTGAATGGTTAACTGGCGATCGGATTGCTTTTACTAACCACATCGATAACATCGCCATCGATGCCTTTTGGTCCAATCATAGCGTGGCCATGACGGGGCGTTCTTATCTAGGAACATTAGCTACCGCCGCTGCTACTACTGGCGTTAAAGGTTTGAAAACGGCCATCGTTGAAGCTGGCATTTCTAACTGGTACGATTACTACCGCGAAAATGGTTTAGTGGTTGCTCCTAATGGTTTTCAAGGTGAAGATGCTGATGTATTAGCCGAAGAAACTTTTAGTCGCCAAAAAGAAGCCGGTGATTATTACCATATTAAGGATTTCTGGGAGGACCATCTAGAACAAATTACCTCCGGCCAGGATCGCCAAACTGGTAATTATAATCAATTCTGGGATCACCGTAATTACCTTAAGAACCTTAAAAAAGTTAAGGCTGATATGTTAATTGTTCATGGATTAAACGACGATAACGTTAAACCAGAACATGCTTTTTATTTATGGAACGGTCTAAAGGATACTAAAGTAACGCAAAAAATCATTTTGCATCAAGGCCGCCATATTTATATTAACAACTTCCGTTCCCTGGATTTCAATGAAATGGCCAACTTATGGTTAACCAATAAACTATACGATGTGGCCAATCAAGCTAACGAACTGATTCCCGATACACTAGTCCAAGATAATGTCAGTCCAGAAACTTGGGTAGATCAAAGTGACTGGGGCGGAGATCCCGAATGGCATCACACCAATCTCAACGATGGTACTTGGGAAAAACAAGCTAATGAAATCGCCTCTTATCGCGACCGTTTACCAGATGATCTTTTCCAACAATACAGCAAAGACCTAAACCAATGGAATCACGATATGCTGGTGGAATCATCACCACTAACCCAACAACGGATCCGTTTAATGTCCACTAAGATTACCCAACCCCACTTCTTAGATGGACAAGTAAGCGTTGATTTAACTATTAGTAGCAGTGAAAACATCGGAATGATTAGTGTGGCGTTAATTGATTACGGTGATGCTCAGCGCTTGACTACCAGTCCTACGGTGCTAGAACCCAAGGCCATCAACGTTGGTTTTAGAAACACCGTTGATGATTTAAAAGAATTTACTTTAAGCGATCAAACTACGCCAGCCAAACTCATCACAATTGGTCATATGAATTTGCAAAATCGCACTAACAATTATCAAAACGACGAGTTAACTCCTGATCATTTTTATCAAGTTAACTTAAAACTACAACCAACCTTTTATCATATGCCTGCTGGTCATCGGATTGGCCTACTCATTTTTGGTACCGATATGAATACCACCCTTCGTGGTAATCAAGAAATCACTTACCAAGTTGATTTAGGTAAGTCTCAAATTAACATTCCGTTAAAAAGACACCAATAAAAGATCCTTAAAAAGTGGTATGATTATAAGATAAACTGAGAAGGGAGTTTTGCCATTATGAAACAAGGAACCACAATCATTACCCTAGACAATGGTTATCACCTCTGGACTCGTACCGACGGCGAAGGCGACATTCATTTGCTTGCCCTCCACGGTGGCCCTGGTGGTAGTCATGAATACTGGGAAGACACCGCTAAACAATTAAAGAAACAAGGATTAAACGTTCAAGTACACATGTACGATCAACTAGGATCATGGTACTCAGATAGTCCTGATTTTAGTGATCCTAAAGTCGCCAATGATATTTTGAACTACGACTACTTCTTAGATGAAGTTGAAGAAGTTCGCCAAAAATTAGGTATCGATAAATTTTACTTAATTGGTCAATCATGGGGTGGTGCTCTAGTGCAAATGTATGCTGCTAAATACGGCGATCATTTGAAGGGTGCTATCATTTCATCAATGGTAGATCGTATTGATGATTACACCGAAAACCTTAACAAGGTTAGAGAAATTGCGTTGACTCCAGATCAATTAGCTTACATGAAGGAATGCGAAGCTAAAAATGATTATGATAACGAAAAATATCAAGAATGTGTTGATATTTTAAACCGTGGCTATATCGATCGCAAACAACCACCTGCAATTGCCCATTTAGTATCCACGATGAATACTGATATTTACGGTGCCTTTCAAGGTGACAACGAATTCGTTGTGACTGGTAAGCTAAAGGATTGGAACTTCACCGATCAATTAAAGAACATCAAGGTACCTACTTTGGTTACCTTTGGGGAACACGAATCAATGCCAGTTGCCACTGGTAAGCGAATGGCTGAAATGATTCCAAACGCTAAGTTTGTTTCTACTCCAAATGGTGGTCACCACCACATGATTGATAACGCTCCCGTTTATTATGATCATTTGGCAACTTTCATTCGTGAAGTTGAAGCTGATACTTTTAATAAATAAAAGCAAAAGCCAAGTAATTAATTACTTGGCTTTTTTTATTTGTTGTCTTCGCTAGTTTTTTGGCCATAGTGATCTTGGTCACACCATCTTTAAACAAAATGTTGGGTAGTAATTACGGTTTTGCCACTCGCGAAATAATCGTAATTATATTAGTCACCATTCTAAATTATACTTGGATCCACCAACCATTACATTTTAAGTCTGATGTCTCAACAAAAAATCTTTTTGCCAATTTTATTTGTGATATTTGCTGTCGCCGTTACCTTTTATAAAAACGACATCATTAATTTTCAGAATGCTATTATTATGGGACTAGGGGCAGGTATTACCGAAGAACTCGTTTTTCATGGAATAATCTTACCTGGCGCCATGACTCACTTTAAGGGACATCAAGGTATGTGGTACGCTGTTATCGTTACTAGTGTGGTGTTTGGGATGGCTCATATGGTTAACCTAACTAAGCAACCATTGAAAGCTACCATCTTGTAAGGCGTTAATGCTGTTGCCTTAGGATTGGTCCTAGCTGCTATTTATTTGAGGACTAGAAGCCTTATTTTTCCTATGATTATACATGCCACTAATGATTATATTTCTACTATCGCAGCTCACGGAGTTACCGTGGTGCATAATCAATCTTTTACACCATTTATTGGTCAATGGATTTTTTACCTGTTATTCGTTATTTTCTTACTACGTGAGAGTAAAACCCAAGATGTTTATAAGATTACCGAAAAGAACTTATTTTAACCGATTAGTCGCTTTTGCTCCTAGCAAGGCGGCTTTTTTATGAATTTGATTGTCTACAAAGATTAAACACTTTAACCAAGCGTTTTTTATCACTTCATTTTAAATTTATTCTATACTGAAATTAGATAAATAATTATTTTAGGGGGAAATTACATATGGAAAAAGCAAATTATAGAACTAGTTGGCCCAAAATATTTAGCGTTTTTTTTGTTTTTATTATAGTGATCTTTTTAATTGATCCCCTTTTTACAACGTTAGGTAACGATAATGCTCTAATAGCTCAAGAACTTGTTATTATTTCTTTCACTTTGATTCTTAACCATTTTTGGATTCATCAACCCCTTCATTTTAAGTCTGATGTTTCGCTTAAAACCATGTTGGGGGTAAACATTTTACCAATATTATTTGTAATCTTGGCCATAGCCGCTAGCTTTAACAAAAATAACGCGGTTCATATAAAAAGTGCTATCATCGTCGCAATTTGTACCGGAATCACCGAAGAATTAGTTTTTCGAGGAATTATTCTTCCAGGTAGTATGACCCACTTCACTGGTCATCGGGGTATGTGGTACGCTGTTTTAATTTCTAGTTTAATCTTTGGGATGGCTCACATGATCAATTTAACTTCACAACCACTTGAGGCAACCGTTTTACAAGGATGCAATGCCTTTTTCATGGGCATAGTTTTAGCTGCTCTTTATCTTCGAACTCGAAGCTTAATTTTCCCCATGATTTTTCATGGTGTTAATGATTACATTGCTACCATTGCAGCTCATGGCAATATTACGATGCATAATGAATCGTTTGTTCCTTTCTTAGGACAATGGGTATTGTACTCAATATTAGTTATTTTCTTACTACGCAAGAGTAAAACTCAAGATGTCTACAAAATTACCGAAAAAGATTAAACTTTATCCAATTAACCGCAGGTGCTTTTAGCCCGGCGGTTTTTTATTATGAACGATTTAAGAATCAGCTTTAATTTAGGAAAACAGGTATACTAAACGTAATCAAACAATGGAGGCCTATTATGAAAAATAAAAATTTGACCCATAATCAAAAACAGTTATTAGCACCCTTTGTTGCTTTTGAATTAACGGCTCTTTTTATCGCCTGGGCTGACATTATCAAAGCCCCTGCTTTTCGACGTGGTAATCGAGTTACCTGGTTATTAATTAGTCTGATTCAACCAATTGGCCCTTGGCTATACCTCAAATTAGGTAAGGTAAAAGAATAATAAAAAAGGCTTGGAAATCTCCAAGTCTTTTTTTAATCTTGTGTTTTTAAACTTAATTTTTCCACGTTTAAAATTTTATCAACTAAGCCTTCATAAAAACTGCTTTCATGACTAACAACAATCAAGTTACCTTCAAAACGTTGTAGTGAACGTTTTAAAGCCTCTTTGGTTTCTTCATCCAAATGATTAGTTGGTTCATCCATGATTAAGAAATTACTTGGCGTAAATTCCATCATTGCCAACTTAACCTTGGTTTGCTCCCCACCCGAGAGTTGACCAATCGGCTTCATCGCATTTTCAGAGTCCAATCCACATTGCGCTAATTTGGTCCGAATCGCACGTTGCTTTAACTTGGGATATTGATCAGCGATAATTGCCATTGGGGTCATTAAATCATCATCCCAATCAAGCTCTTGACTAAAATAGTTAATGACTGCTGATGGTGAAAATTCAGCATCCCCACCCTTAGCCGGTAATTGGCCTAAGATAGTCTTGATTAAAGTTGATTTACCAACCCCATTAAAACCAGCAAAGGCTACTTTTTCGCCTAAGGACATCGAGATAGTTACTGGTGCTAACAGTGGTTTATTATAACCCACCGATAATTCTTCCACCGTCAACGCATGATGCGAACCAGTATCGGCATACGGAAAGTTAAATGATGCCTGAATATTAGTTGAAGGTGGATCAACGCGTTCCATGTGGGCCAACTTTTTCTCCCGTGATTTGGCCATGGTAGCCTTAGAACCGGCTTTATTTTTACGAATAAATCGTTCTGCCTTTTCAATTTCAACTTGTTGTTTATCAAATTGACGTTGTTGAAATTCTTCGCGTTCTTCACGTTGACGCATCGCCTGCTTAAAACTTCCTCGGTACTTAGTAATTTTCCCAAAAGCCACGTTAATAATACAATTAGTAATTTGTTCCAAGAAATCGTAGTCATGAGAAACTACCATGACCGCTCCCTGGAATTCATTGAGGTACCCGATTAGCCAATCAATTTGAGCAGTATCTAAATAGTTGGTCGGTTCATCTAGCAAGATAACATCCGGATTAGATAAAATCATTTTGGCTAAAATAATTTTTGAACGTTGTCCACCCGACATTTCACCAACTAATTGATCCCGGCCAATACTATCAAGTCCTAGCCCCGTAATGGTTTGCTCAATCTCGGTATCAATTTCATAAAAATTATTGGCATCCAAGTTATCTTGAACTTGTCCGGCTCGTTCGAGTAACTTTTCGTCACCAGTATTGGCGTAATCTTCGTACAGTTTGGTCAATTGTTCATTTTGAGCAAATAAATCAGCATAAGCCGTTCGTAAGAATTCCGTTAACGTTAAATCGGCTTCAATATCGGCATACTGATCTAAATAACCAATTTTAATATTTTTTTGCCATTTGATATTACCGGTTAAGGGTAATTCACTTCCAGTAATAATTTTGATTAAGGTTGATTTACCAACCCCATTTTGTCCCACAATTCCCATGTGGTCCGCTTTTTCTAGTTGGAAGGACGCGTCTGCATAAAGATCTTTTTCTGCAAAACTCATCGTCAAATCCGATACTTCTAATAAAGGCACGTTGTTCCCCTTTCTTTCTCTACCAATAAAGCTACATGACAATACGCTACACTTTTTTGAACAGAGCGTCAAGCAACATTAAATCCGATTTTCAGGGCAAATGGTATATAATGGTTTCATTAATAATTGAAAGGTGAAATTAATGAACATTAGAGAAATCGAAGAATTATCCATCCCGGTCACTAATCTTAACGCTAGCTTGCGTTTTTACCACGAAGTATTTGATCTACCCATTATTGATACGGCCGATGGCGCTAAAATTGCTCGGTTAGGCAAACAAGTTTTACGTTTTATGGTGGTCGAGCATAATGAAGAACCCCTGCACTTTAGTGTTGAAGCCAAAGATAGCATCAGTGCATTAGAATCACATTTAGCTAATTATGGGGTAGAAATTAAGCAGCCCACCATCAATCATAAAATTATGGGTCGCGCTGCTCATAGCATTGTTATTGCCGACTACGATGACAATATTATTACTATCAATACTTACCGACAAAAGGACTAAACTAAATGACAATATTACGCTACTTAGGCATTAAAGCTGGCCAAATTATTAAATGGATCCTATTTTTGCTGGCTTACTTAGTGGCTTCTTCCGTAGTCTCACTGGCTGGCCAGTTTCGGTTTAATCCGGGCCGAATGCAACAAGTATTAGGTCTAGGTCTTATCTTATGTGCTGCAGCATTAGCCCTAGTGGGTTGGCGTTATACGGTGCAACTCCAAAATAACAATCCTCGTCAAATTCACAAGAATCGGTTTACGCCTAAACGGGTTAGCCAACTTTTGCTTTTATTTTTAACCATGCTTTTTATCCAATTCTTTTGGAGTTATTTAATTAGTATTGGTCTCTTACACATGCCGGCGAATCAACAAGCAGTTAACGCTTCTGAAGCCCAAATGCCGTTATGGAATAATCTCTTTGCTATTTTCATTGCTCCCGTTTTTGAAGAAATTATTTTTCGAGGAATTTTTTTAAATTATTTTTTCAATAAAGATAATTTATTAAATAACACCTTAGGTATTCTGGTAAGTGGCCTTGTATTTGGCTTAGGTCATGAACCTGCTTTTGATGTAACGCTCTTAATGTATTCAGCCCTGGGGTGGGTTTTAGGGTTTGCATACTTGTACTTTCGTGATATTCGCTACAATATAGCCATTCACTTGTTAAATAACTTAATGACTGTGCTTTAAATAGCTCTAAAAAAGGAACCTCGCTCACCGCGACGTTCCTTTTATTTTATCGTTACCATTTTAACTAACCAATCACGTAATTTAGGATCATGCGCATACAAATAAGTCCCCTTGACTCCGCGCTTTAACAAAACATTTAATGAATTACGTAACAGGGTTATTTTACTGGCTTCAAATTCAGCACCAACCAAATCTGACCGTTTTTTAAAGATTTCACTGTCAGTCGACCTGCTAGGATCAACTCCCAATTGATGCTGATCCGTTAAATAATATGGAGGTCCAATAATGATGCCAATATAGTTCAAATCAAACCCTTGTACTGTATAAATACTCCCCACTTCGTCAAGTGTTTGAGGTTGTTCAGCCCATGGAATAGCCGAAAAATTATATTGATCCCAAGGCATATGAAAATCGCCTTCATCAATGTAGTGTTTTTTACCATCTAAGGTGGAAGGATAACCGGAAGTGGCAGTAACTCGGGCTAAGCCACCTGCTTGATTTTTAGCATTAATTACTTGTCGTAATTGCTGGGCATCGGTAAAAATCCGAAAATCATAATTAGTCGTTGGTAATTGCAATGGTTTAATTTCTGCTCCTGTAACTAACTGGTTAAACCAAGTCAGTAATTGTTCTGGCGCTTGCAAACGAAATTGTTTGGTTAAAGTCAACCATTGCTGTGGTTGCTGACCAATCACTTCTTTTAAACGAGCAGTAGTCCAGTAACTTTTGGTACGTAATACCTGAGCTGGATCAAAGACTAATACTGTCACTCGGCTTAACTGAATGATGTCAGCCAATTGATTATCACCATAATAATTATTATAGTGATCTGGTTTACTTAATAATAAATGAGCCTCATCAATAACGGTCAGGTCAACAACCGGGTCTTCTAATCGCTGTCGTTGGTTAATAAAGCTCGTTGGCCGTTGAAAATATTTTTTTAATAGGTGCGGCGTTACACCGGCAATTTGTCGATACACTTTTAATAATTCTGGGTGATTCACTAAAAAAGCCGCCTGTGGCATTTGGGGTGCCATTTCAGCAAAAAATCGGTTTAAAATAACACTTTTACCAGTACCAGCTTCTCCTACCAATACAAAAACAGCATGCTCAGATTGCTGCAGGCTGTTTTGGGTAAATTGTTTAATTTGGTTTAATGTTCGTTGTTGCTCATTCGTCAATGTTGTATTAGGAGATAAAGCGGTAAACGAATGCGTTGTCAGTTGCTTAGTGGTTGTCATTTTAAGAAACCATTAGCCCATGTTAGGGCTAACGAGAACCACTGGGCAAATTCTGGATAAACCTCGCCACCATTTTCATCAGCTACATATTCATTGGCCAAAGAAATGCCATGTTTACCACTACTAAATTCATGCAATTCAAACGAAACGTGGTTCGCGAATAACGCACTTGTATATGGCAAAATATTTTTATCATAAGGAGTAACCGTGTCATTAATGGAACCAAAAATAAAGGTTGGCGTAGTCATTGGAGTGACTAGCTCCCAGATATCTTCACTTTGAATACCCATGTTGGTATCAATCGCAGTCCCTAATACTGGATAACCTAAAATAACGAATTTTAGCGCATTATCAGCTAAAGTAGAATACTCAGCGGCAATTTGACCACCAGCTGAAAAACCAATCATCCCCATTTTATCGGCGTCAATGTTCAACTCAGCGGCATGATTAATGACGTATTCGACGGCCTGCACCGTTGTGTCCTTCGCTTCTTGATAACTTTTATGTTCTCCAATTGGATAATGCACCACAATCGCTTGAAATCCCTTGGTCAAGAAGCTCAACGCTACTTTTTCAGTATCTTTATTCATAAACTGGTTGTAGCCACCACCCGGAATAATGAAAATAGCAGGACGGTTAACGTTACCTTCAGTTGTATAAATTTCTAAATTCGTTTCTAGTGCCTGATCTAATTCGATTTGTGTATGTTGCATAACAGCACCTCCATAGTATTAAGCATAGTGATTTTGATCTAGTTACGCAAGTGAAGCGCTACTTTGCAAACGGATCAATTAAGTAACCCATTCATCATAATTGCATTCCCAACCATACCAACACGAGTCCTCCCAAGTAGCTCACTAATACATACGTAATTAAGCTCAGTAAACGACTACTTTTTAAAAGCATGGCGGCTTCGTTCATAAACGTTGAAAAAGTAGTAAAGCCCCCCAAAACACCCACTCCCAAGAGTAACCAATGGGTATCATTTACTAACTGTGCTAAAAGCAAACCCATCAAAAAACAGCCGATTAAATTAATGGTTAATGTCGCTAAGGGAAAGGTCACTAATACGAAACGTTTGAATAAATTGGAAATACCAAAACGAAGGGTAGCACCAATCATGGCACCACTACCGACTAATAATAAATTCATGAACGTCCCCTCCTAGCCACCAATTGCTGACTCAACCAAATGGCAAATAAACTTAAAATTAGTCCTCCAATCAAACTAATTCCATCATAAGTTACTACTAATCCCCACGCATGTTGCTTAAATAACTGCAATGATTCTTTGCTAAAAGTTGAAAAAGTAGTCATAGAGCCCACAAATCCCGTTCCCATACCGGTAATAATCATGCTAGGCAACTTGGTGACTTCGCCTAAATAATGGGTAATGAAGGCTAATAAAAAACAACCAGCTAAATTCACCGCCAAAGTGGCGACGGGAAAACCATGAACAGGTGTTAACCATAAACTAATGGCATATCGGGTGATTGCCCCAAAGAAAGCAAAAATGGCCACTGAGACATAATTCATTAATCTTTGGCCCCCTCGTTTTTAATTACTAAGCTAGCACTAGTCTTAAAAACAACCCCTTCACTGACAGTAGCTTCTAACGGTGGAAATACTGCTCGCGCTTGTTGTTCCGTCATAAAAATATCCACCACAACGGGAACGTTTTTACTAAAAGAAAATTTAGGATTATATTGCTCCTTACGTTGCCCAAAGCCCCGAATACCTTTAGTTACCGAGACCCAATCGATATCATTTTGTTGCAAAATTTCTAATACCAAATCTAATTCCGAACGACCATCTCGAGCTTTAACGTTGCGCATAAATATTTTCACATTCATATGGTTACTAACATTATTAGCTAATTGTTGATCTGCTTCTTCTGGCACGGTGGTGACACCTCCTTTTGTAACAATTCGTTTGATAGTTGGTAACACGTTATGTAACTGTTCATCAGAAATCACTGATTCTCAAATTAACGGTAAATTGTTAAATGCCGCATCCTCTAATACTGATGATTGCCGAGTAGCATCATTACTAATTCCGGTCATACTCCGCCGAACAGTTAAGCCAGCTACCTGTTGTTGCCACAAATATGTTTGCACTTGTTCTAAAATATTCCCCTGTGAGTTACGGGCCATTTCAGGAACAATCACTCTTAATAAGGCTTTAGCTGCCATTTATACACCAGCTTTCTAAAAAAATAGTTGACGAATATCTTGTTATTAGTTTACTATTAAATCATTCTCAAACGAAAGGAAAGATTATTATGACTAATTGTTACGTAATTAAAACTTGGCAAAGCCGGTAACAAGTCACATCGATTCGGATGCGGCTTGATCTTGTTGCGATCAAAAACGCATCCGAGCCGGTAATCTTTCGCTAACAAAGGCTGGTCGGATGAATAATCCGGCCAGCCACTTTTTATTTCTGAGTAATCTGGCGGTTCGTCGGATTGCTCGTTTTTTTTCGCTAAATTTAGATTACCCACTTTAAAGAGAAAGAAGAAAACTTATGAAAAGAATGTATAGTATCATCGCCATCTTATTAATATTTTTAGGGTTTGCGTTTGTTAAAGAGCAACCTAGTTCGTCCAAACGAACTAATCAAACTCCCACCGTCGGTATTTTGCAGTTGATATCTCATCCTGCCCTTGATGTCATTCATAAAGGAATTGTCGCTGGCTTAAAAGACGGCGGCTATACCGAAGGCAAAAACCTCAAAATTGATTTTCAAAACGCCCAAAACGATCAAAGTAATTTAAAAACTATGAGCACTAAATTCCAAAATGAAAATACTGACGCCGCCATCGGAATTGCCACTCCGGCAGCTCAAGCTTTAGCTAATACCATTACTAGTCGTCCCGTTATTTTAGGGGATGTTACCGATCCTAAGGGCGCCGGTTTAGTTAAAAATAATAAGCGTCCTGGCGGCCATATTACTGGAGTCTCTGATCGAGCTCCCTTAAAACAACAGCTCGGCTTAATTAAAGAATTGATGCCCAACTTAAAAACCTTGGGAATTATCTATACCTCTAGTGATGATTCAGCTGTGGTTCAATACAAACAGTTCGTTAACATGTGTCATAAAGAACATATTAACTACAAGGCTTATTCCATCACCAATTCTAATGATTTAAACCAAGTAGCTCAAAAAGCCGCTAATTCAGTGGATGCCATCTACGTTCCCACTGACAATACCATTGCCGGGGCTATGAGTACCTTAGTAGCCGCCACCGATCAACAAAACATTCCCGTATTTCCAGCTGTGGATACCATGGTTAGGAATGGTGGCTTAGCTACTTATAGCGTTGACCAATACCAAACCGGAGTGGCCATTGGTAAAATGACCGCCAAAATTTTAAAAGGCCAAGCCAATCCAGCCACGACCCCTATTCAATTCGTGGATACTGGTAAATTAATTGTTAATGAAAAACAAGCTCAAAAATTGGGAATTAAAATTCCAGCCAAACTAGTTCAAGAAGCTAAAACGAAGGGAGAATTAATCAAATGAGTATAATTGTATCTGCTATCGGCCAAGGTCTCATCTGGGGCGTAATTGGCTTAGGCCTATTTCTTACTTTTCGAATTTTAGATTTCCCAGATATGACCGTTGAAGGAACTTTTCCTTTAGGAGCTGCCGTTTGTGTCGCCGCCATTTCTCATGGTATTTCACCATTATTGGCGACCCTCTTAGCCTTTGGGGCTGGGACCTTAGCTGGTCTAACCACGGGTCTACTATATACCAAAGGTAAGATTCCGATCTTGCTAGCTGGAATTTTAGTGATGACCGCCTCTTACTCTTTGAATCTTCGGATTATGGGCCGAGCCAATCTTTCATTGTATGGCAAAAATACTTTATTTAACGGCAAATTTTTAAGTTCTTTGCCACCTTACTTCAACAGCGTCGTTTTAGGGATCATTGTAATTGTTATCATTACCAGTTTGATTATTTATTTCTTACAAACTAACTTAGGCCAAGCTTTCATTGCTACCGGTGATAACCCTACTATGGCCAAATCCCTTGGTATTAGTACCGATAACATGCAAATTATGGGAGTCGGTGTTTCTAACGGTTTAATTGCCTTAGGGGGCGCTTTGGTAGCTCAAAATAATGGCTTTGCAGACGTTAATATGGGAATTGGCATTATCGTGGTCGCCTTAGCTTCAATCATTATTGGTGAAGTAGTGTTTGGTGAGTTGACTATGAATCAGCGCCTAGTGGCGACCACTTTAGGTAGTATTTTATATCGCTTCGTAATTTTAATCGTCTTAACTCTTGGCTTTGATGCTAACGATTTGAATTTAATTTCTGCGATTGTTCTTGCCATCTTTATGATGATCCCCGTCTTTGAATCACGCTTTAAAATTCGTCATACTTTTTTAAAGGGAGGTCGATAATATGACTACACCACTTTTAGAATTAAAAGACGTGGTTGTCACCGTTAATAGTGACACCCCAGAAGAATTAAATATTATGGATCACTTAAATCTCACCATCAACGAGGGTGATTTTATTACCGTGTTAGGTACTAACGGTGCCGGTAAATCAACTTTATTTAACGTCATCGGTGGTGATCTGCCTATTACCAGTGGCCAAATTTTGCTGCGTGGTAAGGATATTACACACTTAAGTGTCGAAAAACGAACTAAATTTTTAAGTCGGGTTTTTCAAGATCCTAAAATGGGAACTGCCCCCCGAATGACGGTAGCCGAAAATTTATTGCTAGCCCAAAAACGAGGTCAACATCGCGGGTTAATACCGCGAAATTTAAAGCAACAACTTCCCTATTTTAAAGAAATTACTCAAACTATGCCCAACGGCTTAAGTGAGCGCTTAAACACCCCCACTGGTAGTTTATCCGGTGGACAACGCCAAGCGCTAAGCTTTTTAATGGCCACCATCAAAAAACCAGATCTTTTACTTTTAGATGAACATACCGCCGCACTGGATCCCAAGACATCAACTGATTTAATGCAAATCACTAATCAAAGTATCAATGATGAACATTTAACCGCCTTAATGATCACTCATCATCTAAATGATGCCTTAGTTTCTGGGAATCGGCTTATTGTTTTAAGTCATGGTCAAATTGTTTTTGATGTGACCGGTGAACAAAAACAACAACTAACTAGTGAACAACTTTATGATTACTTTAGTGATTTACCCAATTAAAAAGCAGGTACCCGCCCGGGTACCTGCTTTTTAATTATTCGACTGATTTGATGACTTTTTCACTGGCTGCTTCTTGTGGCATTACTAGGTTTAAAATAATGGCAATAATGGTGGCCAATGCTAATCCGGTAAATTGAAATTGACCAATTTGAAGATAAGCATTACCGATCCCAATGACTAATGTGGTTGAAGCAATCATTAAGTTTCTTTTTTTACTCAAATCCACTTTATCGTCAATCATCACCTGAATTCCGGATGTGGCAATCGTTCCGAACAAAAGAAAACTAATTCCACCAATTACCGGTAATGGCATTTGCATAATTAATACGTTTAGCTTATTCACAAAGGCAAAAATCATAGCGAAAACGGCGGCCCCAATTAAAACATAAACACTGTGAACTTTAGTAATCATCATGACTCCGATATTTTCACCGTAACTAGTGACCGCCGGGCCACCAATTAAACCAGCAACTAACGACGCTACCCCATCACCAGCTAAAGTACGATTTAATCCTGGATCTTTGAAAAAATTACGATGAGTTAATTCATTTAAGACCATAATGTGGCCCATATGTTCGGTCATGGTTACAAAGGCAATCGGGGCAATTGTAATAATCGCACCAAAATTTAATTTGAACGGATAAGAAATGCCCGGAAATTCAAATGCCGGAATCTTAAACCATGGTGCGACTGCAATAGCATGCAGATCCACTAATCCCAACGCCATCGAAATTAGATAACCACCGACAATACCTAACAAGACCGGAATCAAACCAATTAATCCTTTAAACGCCATATTACAAAAAATCGCGATTCCTAAAGTCGCTAAGGCGATCATAAAATAAGTTAAATTATAGTGACCATTTTTCATCATGGCATCCGTCGCAGCACTTCCGGCTAAGGAAAGGCCGATTACCATGACAATTGGTCCCACAACAATTGGTGGTAAAATTTTGTCAACCCAGTTAGAACCAACGGCCCAAATAATGGCGGCAATAATCAAATAAACAATTCCGACACTTACCACCCCCTGCGCAATGCCAGGATAGCCAGTAGTTTTCATTAATGCTAACATCGGCGTGATAAACGCAAAACTAGATCCCATGTACGCTGGAATTTTACGTTGCGTAATCATAATATGTAACAAGGTGCCAATACCAGAAGAAAATAACGCAATACTAGGACTTAACCCCACCAACAATGGCACGATCACGGTAGATCCAAACATTGAAAACATATGTTGCAGTGATAACCCAGCCCATGCTAATGGTTTTGGTCGATCATGAATATCTAACAATGCATTATCGTCATGAAACTCTGAATTTTGTGACATTAACTTCACCCCGCTATAATTTTAACCAAACAAAAACGTCCACTACCAGTAAGGTAGTGGACGCACCAAGGTTTTAGGTATAGTTTTATACACTAATATTTAGGCGACACGCGCATCTTACTGGCCTCTCCGGACCAAATTAAAGATTGGTTATTAGAAGCCATTGTATGGTTAAATCAGCCATCTGTCAAATTATTCTTGTCTGAAAACAGCGATTATGGGATAAATAGGTTTTCTGCTATAATAATGGTACATTTATATTTGATTAGGAAACAACTTAACTAATAAGGAATTTAACATTGAAAAATTCAGACGATAAACCACAGTATAAAATTTACAAATTTGGTTCCCGAACAGATGCCCAGAAATCAAAGCGAACTAAAAGTGCCAGTTTTTACGGTTGGTTGAGTGGCTTAATTATTGTTGGCCTCTCCTTAATTATTGCCATGGGCATTAATAACTGGCAGTTAAGCCACCAAGGCCCTAATACTGCCATCATTTCCAAGCACACTGCTAAAAGTAAGCAAACCCAAGCCCAATTAAATCGTTCTACCAAAACGAGCGACCAACATTCAACTAGTCGGTCAGTATCACAATTTCGTGAACAATTAGCTTCATATCAAGATACTGGCCTAACTACTAAACAACGGGCTAAGTTTCAAGCCACCATTGATAGTGAAAAAGATGCAGAGATAGCTAAACAAGAACAGACTCTTTTGGATCAAGTTAAGGTCAAAGTTACTAGTAATTCTAATCAACCCAAAACAAATGAGTTCAGTCAATCTCACACTTTCAGCTCCATTGATGATGCTAAAAATTGGGCTAATGCTACTAAACAACAATGGTTAAGTGCTGGATATTCTACTTATACCATTACGTCTAACGGTCAGGGATACTATCTACTGCACTTCGTTAAATAAAACGGTCTCAATCAATGGGACCGTTTTATTGTACTTAAGTTTTAATAAGGTTAAACTATTCATAAAAGGGAGGTCGATTTAATGAAAATTCAAGTTCCATTAGAAAGTGGTTTACTACCAGATCATTACAACCAATATGCCAATCCTGCCAATAAAATCGATGATATTCCGGTGGTTTCATTCCCCATTCAAATCAGTGATGTACCAGCCCAAACTAAAACGCTGGCCTTAACTCTATTGGATTGGGATGCCATTCCAGTGGGTGGGTTTGCTTGGATTCACTGGATTGCTGCTAACATTCCTGCGGATACGACTGAAATTCCCGCAGATAATAGCCAAAATCCTCAGGTAGCTATGGTTCAAGGGCGTAACAGTACCGCTGGAAAAATTATTAACAATACTAACCCTATTACTGCCTTTCGTTATAATGGTCCTCAACCACCTGATAAAAACCATAATTATCGCCTAACTATGTTTGCTTTAGATACCAAGTTAAATCTCAAAAATGGTTTTTGGTTAAACGACATGCAACGCGAAATGCATGGTCATATTATCGACACGGCCGAATTTATTATTCCTTCACGAAACTAATTTTTATCTTCGAAATTAAAAACAGCTAGTGATATAATGAACATATAAAATTCCCATAGGGGGTATTTCTAATGACTATTGGTTACTCACATATTATGGTTCCAGTTGACGGTTCAAAGGCTGCCGAAGCTGCTCTAAATAAAGGGGCAAAAATCGCAGTCTCCAATAAGGCTCATTTAGATATTTTAATGGTACTTAATACATCTCAATACGGCTACTATTATGGTGGTTTAGTAGATGGTGATGTCATCAACGATATGGTTGATGATACCTCTGATTATTTAAATGAATTGCGTCAAGAAGTGCAAAAAAAGTATCCTGATTTAAACGCTGATGTCCATATTCGTTTTGGTAATCCCAAAACTGTTATCAGCTTAGAATTTCCCAAAGATCATCATACTGATTTAATCATTATGGGAGCTACCGGGATGGGGCGTATTCAAAGAGTAGTGGAAGGATCCGTTACTGCCTTTGTTAACCGTAACGCCCATTGTGATGTCATTGTTGTTCGCACTGATGAAAATAACCAACCGCTATTACACGGTAAAGGTAAAAAGAAATAACTAAAATTCTAGGTATAATGCCTAGGATTTTTTATTTGCTCAATTTAGCTCTAAGCACATTTTCCCAGTCGAGTAAAAGATTGCGTTATGATTGATATAGTTAAATTAAATGCAAAGGAGCTATCACTTATGAAATATGCTGTTACTGGAGCTACCGGCCACTTTGGTCAAGCTGCCATCACTAATTTATTAAAACACGTAGCTGCTAATGAAATTGTCGCCATCGTCCGAGATGAAGTTAAAGCTCGCAAGCAATTACCATCAGATATTGAAATTAGAACTGCAGCTTATGATCATCCTGCTGATTTAGCGACAGCCTTTTCAGGAATTGATCGCTTATTATTTGTCTCCTCCATTCCTGGTCGTGAGATGCCCCGTTTGCAACAACATTTAAATGTCGTGAACGCTGCTCAACAAGCTGGTGTTAAATTCATTGCCTACACCAGCTATCCTCACGCCAATACCGCTACCTCACCTCTTTCTGCAGATCATCGAGCTACAGAAACCGCGATTGTTAAAACCGGTATTGCTCACAGCTTTTTGCGTAATAACTGGTACATGGAAAATGAAATCGGCTTGATTCAAACCGGCCTGATGGGTAAGCCAATTGTTTATTCGGCTGGTGATGGTAAAGTTGGTTGGGCTTTGGAACGCGATTATGCTGAAGCGGCTGCTTTAGTATTATTAAGCGACCAACCAAAAGAAGTCTATGAATTTACTGGACAACCTCATACTTTTTCCCAATTAGGTGCTGTCATTAGTGAAATGGCACAAAAGCACGCAGATGTTCGTAGCATTTCAGATCAAGACTATGCTAATTACTTACGAGATGAAGATGGCTTAGATTCCAAATCAATTGAAAATATTATTGCTATTCAAACTTTAATCCGTAACGGTGATCTTAATGAACAATCCAGTGACCTCACTGATGTTTTAAGACGACCCTTGCCTACTCTAGCTGAAATGGTTAAACAAGTAACCACTGAGGATCGATAAAATATTAAGTTAAACTGATTCGACCAAATACTGATGTCGTAAAAAGCTGAAATTTTGGGGGAGATATTATTATGGAAGAGAAAATTAATAAGTTTGATCCATTTTCATTAATTATTGGCATTTTAGCCGTAATTGTTTCAATCATTAGTCTTCGAAACCCCCTTCCAACGTTTGGTGCAGTAGTTATCATTGCTGGGGTGGTTTCGATATTCATTGGACTATATAAGTTGTTTAGTGTCCGACCTTATGTCGAAAATTCCGGTTGGCTAACGTTTAATGCCATTTTAGATATTATTATCGGGGCAATCATGTTGTTTAACGGGGCTTTTGGATCTCTTTACGTAGCCATTTTCTTTGCGGTTATGTTCATCATGGATTCCTTTACCGCCTTATGGGCGTCTCGTTTGCTCAAACCAATTAATAATGGCCTATATTGGTTAGAAATCATAGTTGCTATTTTAGGCGTTATTTTTGGTTTTGTTCTATTATTTTCACCAATGTTATCCGCCGTTTCTATTTCCTTTATGGTGGCTTTATTATTTATGACATTTGGTATTGAAATGATTGTTCACTCGTTTTAATCAATAACAGAATGTTTGATACTAAATAGGTATTGGACATTCTTTTTTAATCGCGAGATAATACGGAAAACTAATAATTGAGGAGACCTCATGATTTTAGAAGTATTAATTTTTGGAGTAGGACTCTTTGCTATTTTATTTGGCTTGTATCAACTAGTTCGCCCCATTAGTAATAACAATCGACCAGCTATTTTATGGTTGGTTATCGGCGTCATCGTTTTGATTGCCGGAAAAAATCTACTTCAATAAAAATCGATCTAATACATAGATCGGTTTTTTATTTTAAACTAGCAAATCCTTGCTGCAGATCCCTCATTAGATCATGTTGATCCTCTACTCCTACCGATAGTCGAATTAACTCGTCTTTAATACCATTAGCTAACCGAGTTGATTTGGGAATAGCCCCATGGGTCATTACAGCGGGAATCTCAATTAAGCTTTCTAAGGCTCCTAAGCTTTCCGCTAAGGTAATAGTTTGCAGACTTTGAACAAACCTAACTGGGTCTAAACCAGCCTGTAATTCAAAAGAAATCATAGCACCAAAACCGTTCATCTGTTTTTTAGCAATTTCATAATCCGGGTTATCTGGATCACCCGGATAATAGATCTTAGCCACCGCCGGTTCATTTTGGAGGTAATCAAAAATGGCAGTAGTATTTTTCAAATGGGCTTGCATTCGTAACGCTAAAGTTTTCATGCCACGCTGCAATAACCAACTTTCTTGTGGTGCTAAAATGGCCCCAATGGCATTTTGTAAATAGCGAATTTGTTCACCTAATTGATCCGACTTAGTCACTACTAAGCCCCCGATAACGTCAGAATGGCCTCCCAAATATTTTGACGCACTATGAATCACGATGTCCGCCCCCAATTCCAATGGGCGTTGAATGTATGGTGAACTAAACGTATTGTCAACGATGGTCAGCAGATGATGCTCGTGAGCAATACCGGCAATCGCTGTAATATCCGTTACCCTTAGCAATGGGTTAGTCGGGGTTTCCAAATAAATCGCTTTGGTATGATCAGTAATTGCCTGTTTCACCGCGATTAGATCTCTAGTGTCAACCACTGTAAAAGTCATCCCAAACCGCTTTAAGACCGTTTCAATTAAACAAAATGTGCCCCCATATACATCGTTACCGACTACAAGATGATCGCCTTGACTAAACAACGAAAAAACAGTATCAATAGCTGCTGACCCAGAAGCGAAGGCAAATCCCGCACGGCCTCCCTCTAAGTCCGCAATTAATGATTCGACTGCTGCTCTAGTTGGGTTACCACTACGAGAATATTCATATTGATTAGCCCCGATTTGTTTTTGCCGAAAAGTCGAAGCCATATAGATCGGTACTGATGTTGCTCCCGTAGTAGCGTCTTCACTGATACCACCGTGTAATAACTTAGTTGCAAAATTCATTTTAATTACCTCGTTTTATTAATTTTTGATTTTTTAGCCAAACAAAAAAGGCCCGGAATTCCTCAATGAATTCGCGTGCCCCATCTCCGTAGTGGATTATTAATTAGACCTTTTGGAAAATAACTCTAAATCAGGTCATGCTTAACAAGCCAAACATCGTGAGTCACACGGTGTTTGACAACAAATAGTTTTAACATTAACCAACAATTTAGTCATTATTTTTCCTCCGTAATTTAACTTGAATACAGTCTATTCACTCACCTGATAATTGTCAACTAAAACTTAAAATTCAACAAACAAAAAAAGCCGAAAGATTGTCTAATAACAATCCCTCAGCTCTGCCCCTGCCAATGCGTCCCCCGAGAGTCGAACTCGGATCATGAGGACCGAAATCTCATGTGCTATCCATTACACTAAGGACGCCTAACAGTTAAATTTTAGCAGTGCTCTTCAAAAAATACAAGGTCAATTATTGAACAGCAATTTTTTGTGCTTCATCTTCCAAGTAACCAAAGACTTCATCCGCATTATTTTTAAAATCTACTAGGAAATTTTCATGAAGTGGTGGTACTACCTTAACTACTTTGCCAGTCAACCCTACTACTTCTAAATTAGGCGCTTGAAAACGTGCCGTATCGTAATGGCCCTCCTCAGCAGTTTCTAAATAACGTTGCATCGATTCTACGAGTACTTGGTTAAAAAAAGCTACTTCCGTTACTTCTGGAGCATGTACTCGTCTTACTGCTAGCATTTCTTGAAATTCCGTGACATTGGTAGGTAAATTAGTTAACATTTCGTTCAGTCCTTTCTGTGGCTTTATCTTATCATTTTTTACTTAGCGAATAAATTATAACAGAACTGATTGCACCACCTGCGCCTTTCCCTTATCATGGATATATAAAGCGCTATCTAGTTACTTAACACTTTAATAAATACAGAAACGAACACCTAGGAGAAATAATATGAAAGTTGCAATTGTGGGGGCCGGCCCACGGGGCATTTTGGCTCTTTCAGCATTGATTAATCAATATAAATATAATACTAACAAAGAAAAACCATTAGACATCGGGTTATTTGACACCACTGGGATTGGAGGCCAGGTCTGGAAAAAAGATCAATGGGCTGGTCTTATCATGAACACCCCTGCTGATGAGGTTACCCTTTATACCGACGCCTCGGTCACTTTAAGCAGTCCAATTTTTGATGGTCCCTCACTTTTTGAATGGGCCGCTAGTCCAGTAGCTCAACAATACTTAGTTGCACAAAAATATAGTGAGGAATTGCAACATCTAGCCGCTCAGTTAGGACCAAAAGATTATGCCCCACGAGTGCTTTATGGCGCTTATATTAACTGGTTTTATGATGATTTATTAGCCCAACTCCCTTATGGGGTTACCGTTAATTTTTATCAAGAAAAAATCATCGGCCTGCAACGTTACAAAAACAATGACTTTCAGATTAGTTCAGCAGACCATCATTACACCGTTAATTCTTTGATTGTGAGTTTAGGTCAAATGCCTAACTACTTGAATGAAGCGGAACAACAATTAGCACTATTTGCTGATGAAAAGAAACTTTTTTATTTACCACCCATCAGTCCTGCTGAAGCTGACTTAAGCAAATTACCAGCAACTGAAAACGTTATTTTACGAGGACTAGGTTTATCATTTTTTGACTACATTTCAGAGTTAACTCTTGGTCGTGGCGGTCACTATATGAAAAACAGCGATGGTTCTTTGTCTTACCAACCATCTGGTAGAGAACCTCATATTATTGCGGGATCTAAGCGGGGCTTACCCTTTTATCCCAAAGCTGTCAGTCAAAAAGGCTATGGTGAACGTTACCAACCCAATTTTTTAACCGTAGCCAATATTCAACAACATTTAGTCAACGGCAAACTACCGTATGACAGTTTCTTGCAAATGCTGCAATCTGATATCGAGCTTGTGTATTACATGTTATTAATTGATAACCGGTACCCTACCAAAAGCGCTTCTGAATTTAAAAAGCGTTTCATCGCTGGAGAAGATCGTAATCAATTAATTGCTGCCTTTAAGTTTGATACGGCCGATATTTGGGATTGGCATTTCACTTTAAACCCACTGGGAACCCCAACAGCTATTTCTACTACTGAATACCAAAATGAGGTTATCAATTGGGTCGATGCAATGACTGCTGACGCTAATTTAGGTTCCAAAACGGGTCCCGTAACCTCGTCATTAGAACTACTAAGAGACTTTCGTGATATTATTCGTGATCTGGTTAATCAACAACTATTTGACGATAATGAATACGTTAATCAATTCTTGCAAGAATTTAACTCGATGAATAATTTCTTATCTGTTGGTGCACCCGCTTTAAGAACCGCTCAATTATCCGCCCTGATGCGTTCTGGCATTGTCACGGTGATGGCTCCAGATATGGATATTACCACCGTAGAAGATCATTTTGTAGCCCAATCTGCTCGAAATAACGACAAGTTCCAAAGCGATTATGTCATTGAAGCTCGGATTCCTAAGCCTAATCTGTCAATGACCGCTAATCCTTTATTAGAAGATATGTTGGCTACCAGCACCATTAAACCTGCTAGCGTTATTAAAGACGGTCAACCATTTGCATTACCTGCTGTTCAAGTAATTCCGGCTAGTGATCAAGTAATGGCCGGTACCGGTCAAGTATTACCTAATCTTTTCATTTGGGGATTACAATTAGAAGGACTTCGTTGGAGCACTACTATTAGTTCAAGACCGGGTGTCAACGACTTTAATTTACAAACAGCAGACTATATTGCTGCCCGCTTGCTTCACTTGAATCCAGCGGATAATGTGAATATGCTTTAATTTAAAAAATCACTACTATGGGTTAATAGTAGTGATTTCTTTATATAAAAAAGATCCTAAGCTATAAAGTTTAGGATCTTTTTTACATTAATTATTCAGTAACAGCTTCTGGATGTTTTTGATCGTAACGGTTTTCCAAGAACCAGTAAACAGTAACGAACAAGAAGCAAAGCATTGGTACGATAAATGAGAATTGCATGTTAGTCATATCTGAAACAGCACCTTGAATTGCAGGAACTACGGCACCACCAACGATGGCCATAACCACGAAAGCACCGGCAGTTTCATTGTACTTCTTATCAGTAACAGTATCCAAAGCATGAGCATAAATCGTTGGCCATTGTGGACCAAAGAAGAAGCTAGCAGCGATGGCCATAATAACGGCAGTCATATTTGGAATACTCATTGTCAAAATCAAAGCAATAGTACCAAAAACTGAGTAGAATGCTAAAACTTTAGTGATTGAGAAACGATTCATTAAGAAGTTAGCTACCACTTTACCAGCAAACCAAGCAACGTAACTATAAATCATAAATGTTGAAGCAGCACTATCAGTTAGGTGATCACCCAAGTTCAAGGCCAAACGAATAGTAAATGACCATACTGTGGTTTGCATACCAACGTAAACAAATTGGGCAACGATGGCTTTACGGAAACGAGCATTCTTAATTAAGTAACGGAAAGTTTCACCTAATGAAGGCTTTTCTTCTTTTTCACCTTCAGTAGTTTGAGCAACAGCCTTAGCTGATGGCATTGGTGTTAATGCCAAGATTACCAACATTACGATTAAAACAATCAAGATGTATTTGTAAGGACGCAAAGTTAATTGCAACATCTTTTCACCGTAAGCAACTCGTTCAGCACCGTGCATGTTAGCCATCTTTTCAGAAAGATTACCAACGGTACCAAAGATTAAATACTTACCTAAAACGATTCCTAAAATATCACCAAGTGGTACCAAAGTACCGGCAAAGTTAATTCGGAAGTTGGCACTTTCTTTAGGTCCAAGCATTGAGCTGTAAGTTTCACATGAAGTTTCAAGGAAACTAAGACCAATGGCAATTGCAAAGATTGAAGCTAAAAACATGCCGTAAGTAGCCACTTGTGAAGCTGGGAAGAATAGCGCACAACCAATAATATAAGCGATTAAACCAATCATAATGGCAAATTTATAACTTAATTTTTTGATAACCAAAGATGCGGGAATAGCGATTAAGAAGTAACCACCATAAAAGGCACTTTGAACAAAGGCAGTAGCAGCATCATTTAACATGAATACCGTCTTGAATTGAGTGATTAAAATATCATTTAGTGAGGCAGCAGCTCCCCACATTGGGAAGATTAAACATACTAAGATAAATTGAAAAATTGGGGTTTTGCTTAAATAACCGTCAGACAACTGAGTCCAACCGTGTTTTGATTCAACAGTTTTTGCTTCCATGTTTTATTTTTCCTCCAAAGTCGTAATTAAAAAGTTACGCCACTTTCTAAAATAATGTTTGAATATGGGGTCATTTCACCAGTACGAACGAAAGCGTGAGTCTTGCTTAGATCCTTCTTAAGTTGCGTATGTGGTACGTAAGTAATTTCCACATTTGGTAATTCTGCTTTAATAGCTGCCAATTGTTCTGGGTTTTGGTCAACAATTTCTTCCGCTAGGTAGATATGTTGAACTTCCATTTCAGCTAAAACATTTTTCAAAACGTCAATAAAGCTAGGTAGTTGCTTAGTTAATGCCAAATCAATTTTTTTAGTGCCCATTGGTACTGGCATTCCAGCATCACCAATTGACAACCAATCCATGTGGCCCATGCCAGCAATAACAGTTGATAATTCTGAATTAATTACCGTGGTTTTCTTCATTACTATGTTCTCCCTTTTCTTTCGAATGAAATTTTACGTTTTAGTAAATCATTTTACTTTTTAAGATAAAAAAAGATCCGATTGAGTTCGGATGACTAAATTTATCTTTTAAAACGTTTAATCAACTTTTGTATAATAGCATCACATGCAAACGATTGCAACCTCCCGAAAATTATTCACATAGTAGCTTTTTAATGAAAACAATATGAAAAATAGCTCAGTACCTGTTATAAATTAAAATCGTTAAAATCATTCAATCCCTTGACTATCAAGATGATATTGATTGCAATAATCCATTGAAAATAATTTACAAAAACTACCAATCATGTGACCATTTATGTTATTTTTTTACAATAAAATTATTTTTTTCACAAAGCTCCGTTCCCTTTTACTATAATTTGCTTTTTTAATTCTCTAATTGTCATAAAAAACAAGTGCTATCTTCATGATTAGCTTATAATGTTAGTTATTAATTATTTTGCCAGGAGCCCACATATGAAAGCCACTAAATCAAAACTTTTAAAAATGACTGCAAGTATCTGTTTATTGACCATCATGATTCTTTTTTTATTATGGCCTCAGTTAATTAAGCAACAATTAATTGTCGGAGTGGATGCCATTTTTCACTTTAACCGTTTTTATGACACTATGATGCAAATAAAAACCAACAACTATAATTATTTTTTAACCAATTTTGGCTTTGATCAAACTGGAAGAATTGTAAATGCGTTATATGGTCCAATAATGGCTTATTTACAAGGTGGAATATTACTATTAAGTGGTTCCTGGTTACGTTATCAGATTGGTTCAAACATCCTTCTAATCACATTGAGCTTTTGTAGCATGTTTGTTTTAGCCACCAAATTAAAATTCAATTTTGGGTTAAAGATCCTTTTAGCCAGTCTTTATGCTACCAGTCCAGCAGTAGTGGTTTGGATTAGTTCTCAACAGTTCACCGGTTGGGGTGCAGCCGTTTTGCCGCTACTTTTTGCTGGAGGTCTAGCCTTTTATGATGATCACCTTAGTTTTCAAACCAGCTTAGCCTTGGCCGTTCCTATGGCACTGCTGCTTCAAATCCATACTTTAAGTGCTTTAATCGGTACTATTGGGTTAATTCCGTTAATGTTAACCGCCGTGATTACCAATAAAAGAAAAAGTACCGTAATGTTTTATGGGTTCCTTGCCATTTTAATCACCTTACTTTTAAGTGGTAATGTTTGGGCCGCAATGCTAGATATTTTGCCCCACAATCACTTGCTAACTCCTTGGCCATACCAAAATATGGCCGATTTTACTAATTCATTTACCCTAGGTTTACCTGATACAACTAATTTTGCTTTTACCCATGGTTTAATTTATTGGTTATTAATTATTTCTCAGTTAATCTTAGGTGGGCTCAATTGGCGTAAGGCCTCCGCTATCACTAAAGCACTACTGATAACCATTCTTCTTTTTACCATTATTCCCAGTTCGTTTTTACCATGGGATTTAATTAGCAACGCCATCCCTAGTTTACGGGTCCTTTTGCAATTTCCACGTCGCCTAAATGTCATTGCCGAAGTGCTTACTCCCGTTTTATTAGGTTTAAATATCACTGAAATTAACTGGTTGAAAAGGCATTATTGGGCTACTGTCGGAATAGTTGGTATATGGGCCTTGGCCAGTTTATTTAGTGCTGGTAAAATCATCGCTAATCAAGCTCGTGTGTGGGATACCGATCAGGTCTTAGCTTATTCACATAATGTTACCTTTACTAAGAGTAAATCAGCTACTAAAATCGCACTTCAATCAGCTAATCTTTCGGCGGGACTAAAAGCCATCAAAAAAAATTCAGTAGATTATTTACCAACCACCAAAACCGTAAATTATACTGGTAAGAGTCTACAATTTGCCTACCCCAAATACTGGAATTTAGTAAAATATCAACCCGGCATCAGCAAAATCGTTACCAATGGAACTCTTAATTTAAAGGTTAAGCTAATCACACCAACAACCATAACTCTCCCCGTAGTCCTTTATCAAAATTCACAGTTAATCATTAATCAGCAACACTTAAAAAAAACGGATTTAGTTCTCAATTCACTAAATCAACCAATCATAAAAAAAGAACGGTCCTCGCTAAACATTCAGCTAAAGTACCGTTCCTCTGTATTATTTAAACTAGCTGCTAGTATCAGCAGTATTAGTTGGTTAATCATGATTGGTTACTGGTTAATGCGTCTAATTACTCATTTTTTTGAATAAATGAATTATCTGGAATTCGAATTAGTTCAAATCGGTTGGCTTGCCGCCCTGCATGTAAGCCAATGCCATTGATAAAGTTCTTCTTGTACGTGGTAGTTACTGTAGCCACCCAAGCTCGTTGATATCTAGTATCCATATAATCAAGCTTTTTTTGGTTCCATTTGTACGCAGAGGCTTGCACATTAGTATTTTTCTTTCCTGTCACTAATGTTGCTGAAAAACTATCAACATGGTACCGTTCACCATTGACTAAATAAGAATAATGTTGAATGGGCCGCTTTTCACCAGAATTTTTCACTTGCACATAATAAGACTGATCGCCATCAGAGTCCAAGACCAATGGTTGATATGAATAGGCAGTATCAACTTTCTTATTACTTAATTCATTAACGTTTTGAAAGAAGGTCACCTTGCTCATTGCTCCAAAGGCCACCAAAAAAATAGCTAACTCACCGCAAGAAATCCAGAAATTATGCCAAGAAAACCCCTTCTTGGTTTTAATTATCAATCTAATTCTGCGCATGCGCATATCATGAACCATCCACACACCGTAGATAATTACAATCAACCACAATGCCATTCCGATTAAATTCCAGGTTGATTTCATTGTTAAACTCCTCTTCGTTTCATTATTAGTCTTAGTTTACACTATTTTTTTAGGAATGGAAATGAAACCGGTTTATCAGATTTCACTTTTTAATGTTCTTGATTTCGTAAAATATCACTAATACTTCTGGTAACCCCATCGTGATTATTATCCCACTTAGTTAAATGGGGGTAACGTTTTAATAAATTAGGAGCTGCATTTTTCATTGCCAATCCGTGACCTACGCCTGTCAACATTTCGTAATCATTATCGTTATCTCCAAACGCGGCTACCTGGGCTAATGGTAACTGCCAAGTATTTAATAGTACTTCAATTCCGCTAAGCTTACTTACCCCATTGGCCATAATATCAATGCCATTAAGGCCACTCATGACGACATTTACTTGGTGACCAAATTGCTGTTGTAACCCCTGATAAATAGGAGCAATGTTGAAATCACCACAGGTAATATCTAATTTATATACCTTATCTGATACCGCATTGATATTAGCGATTGATTGCAAGTCATCATAAAAATAACCAGCAGCTTGGAAAAACTGATCACTAGCGGGAACTTCGGTATAAGTACCATGTTCGCCAATTAAAATAATGCGGGCAGCAGGTAGCTGTCCTTGTTGCGTTAGCCACGCTACAATTTGATGCCATTGCCTTGAACTTACTGGTTGTTCCGCAATGGTTTGGCCTTGCTCATTGACCACATGCCCACCATTATTGGCTACATAGGATATGGGACCATTGAAATCCGCAAATATTTTAACCAAATGGTCCAAATGATTACTACTAGCAGCGATAAAATGCATTTGGCGGTGGTTCATTTCCGCTAATTGCGCTTGAAATCCTAAGCGATCAAATTGATCATCATCACTAAAAAAAGTTCCGTCAATATCAGTCGCTATTACGTTAATCATGAGCTAATCCCTCCATTTTTACCATAAGCATAACCTAAAATTCGTACAAAATAAAACGGTAGCCACCAGATCTAGCTGGTAGTTACCGGTTTATTTTTTATTGATAAACATTAGCAGTGTTATATACGTGGTTCATTAATTCATTAGTTTCCGTAAATTCGTTTTGATCATTTAAAACTACCGTAATCATTCGGTGTTTGCCAGGTTTTTTAGAAGTTCCCACAAAACATAAACCAGCTCGTGGTGTATAACCTGTCTTCAAGCCATCTACATTTAAGCTCTTACTATAGAAAGTTTTACCTTTCAGTAACCGGTTTTCATTAGTTAACGTTTGGCCATCAGTTTTAAGCGAAGTAATCTTAGATTCATTTAAAACTCCTGGATAATCGTTAATTAAATGACGGGCTACGGTAGCTAAATCCTTAGCAGAGATTTTATTACCATCGGTATAACCACCTTTATCCCAGTAACCAAATGGACTCAAATCATCATTTTCCAACCCTGAAGCTGACACAAAATTAGTTTTACTACTTAAGTTCCATTTATCAGCTTGCTTATTCATCTTCTTTAAAAAGGCAGCGTTACTACCAGCCACCCAACGTCCCAGTGCAATCGCTGCGTTGTTAGACGATTGAATCAAAGTAGCATTATATAATTGGCGGAAAGTATACTTGTGACCAGACTTGAATCTAAAACCACCAACAGCATAACTATCACCCATGGCTTTTAAACCTGAGCCAGAAACTGATATTTTTTTATTCCAAGCATGTTCCTTATTGGCCTTTTGTACTGCCAAGTAAATGGTCATTAATTTACCAGTCGAAGCCACTAATCGTTGTGAATTAGCGCTATGCTGCCATAAAACATCCCCATTAGTTGCATCCATTGCTACGGCAGCTTTGGCATATTTAAGTCCAAATTCTGATTCACCTTTAGCTAAATAACTGTGCCAGATCCAGCCGCCAATACCACTGTAACTTTTAGCATAATAATAAATGGCTTTATTACCCTTACTATTTCTCATCGTAGCCTGTTTAGTGACATAGTAGGTAGTATAAGGATTGGTCTTTAAATCAACCACCTTTTTCGTATGGGTTTGGTTGTAAAAAGCCCCTTTACTGCTCGCCTTGTGGTATGCGGTTTTCTTAACACTCTTAACGCTCAATGTCTTATAGGCCTTGGCCGCATGAGCTGGTGTTGCTTGACTAAACATCAAGCCTCCCATTCCCAATGCCATAACAGCTGTTACTTTTGCAAATGTTTTCCATAAATTCATTTCGATTCTCCTTTATATGTTTTCAACTTATCATGATTAACCACCTGCAAACAAGCCAAGACGTCCATTTGTAACTCAACTGTTGCACTGTTAATCCTATTGTAATTTTTGCTTTGGCTAAATAAAACAAAGTGCGCTATAATAAAAATAATCATACAACTATTATCTGGGGTGCCGAAAGGCTGAGATAACACCCATCGAACCTGATCTGGTTAATACCAGCGAAGGGAGAATTTTCCGTTGTATTCGAATGGATTAGTCTACTGATGTGGGGCCCCAGTTTACCTTGGTGAACTGGGCCTTTTTTAGTTGCGTGAAATACTTTTAGGAGGTTGCTGCTATGAACAATCGTCAACGATGGTCTTTGCGCAACATAATTTTAATTGCTTTAATTGCTATTTTTTGTGGAGTTATTTTTTGGGGCGCCGGCTTTTTATATACCGGCTTAACCGTCATGTTAACCCCACTAGGAATGGCACCATTTGCCAATGATATTTTAATGGGCTTATGGTGTTTAGCCGGTCCCCTTACTGGTTACTTAATTCGCATTCCCGGATCCGCTTTTTTAGGTGAATTTCTGGGTTCAGCTGTCGAAGTATTTCTCGGTGGCCAATGGGGTGCTAGTGCCTTTATTTCAGGAATTGTGCAAGGTTTTGGTTCAGAACTTGGTTTTACGATGACTGGTTATAAGCGTTATAACTGGGGAACCTTATTGCTTTCCTGTTTGACTACTACCATCGTTACCTATCTATGGGACTGGTTTCGGTCCGGATACAACCAATACGGTTTATTAATGAATCTAGGGTTGTTTGCTACCCGCTTTATTTCTACTTTCGTCTTTGGTGGCGTGTTAACCAAACTTATCGCCAACCTATTAGATCGTAGCCAAGTAATGGATAATTAATAGTTAGGAAGTTATTTATGACTCAAGTAGTTGTTTCGGACTTTACTTTCAAATACCAGCACCAAGAAACCACCGTTTTAAATCACATCAACACAACCTTTGCCTCAGCCGCCTTTAATTTGCTAGTGGGACCATCAGGCAGTGGCAAAACTACCTTGTTAAAGTTTATTGCAGGACTTTATCCTCAATTTAGTCATAATGCGGCCACCGGTAGTATTTTATTTGATCATTTAGCCATCGACAGTCTGTCAGAACAACAACGCTGTCAGCAAGTTGCGATGGTATTTCAAAACCCTAACCAACAGTTTGCAATGGATACTGTGCAAAACGAATTAGTGTTTGTTCTAGAAAATCTACAAACCCCACCAGCTCAAATTAACCAACAGTTAAATGCCGCGCTATCCTTTTGTGACATCACTGATTTAAAAAAACGGGAACTCAACACCCTTTCTGGTGGTGAAAAGCAACGGGTAGCCTTGGCCTGTATTGTAGCAATGAATCCAGCCGTCATTGTATTAGATGAACCTTTCGCTAGTATTGATCCCACTAGTCGCCAAATTTTGATTAAACAACTAAAAGAGTTGCAACTGAACCAGCAAAAAACAATTATTTTAGCTGATCATGATTTAAGTGACTATGAAAACATTGTGGATAACGTTCATCAACTAGACAGTACTACCGGCAAAATTCAGCGCTTAACTCCCAAAGCTAGCCAGGAGTTATTTGCGACATTCAATCAGCAACAACACGATTTACCAGCCGTTAGCTTACCTGATACCACACAGCAACCAATTGTTACCCTAAATGATGTCTACGTTGGCCACCCTAAGCGCCAGTTACTTCACCAGGACCACTTTAATTTTTATCCTGGTAAGACGACCTTGATTACCGGTCATAATGGTATCGGAAAATCCACTTTATTTAATGCCATCACTAAATTAATTAAATATCAGGGTGAAATTAGTTATCAACAGCAAAATATTCAAAAACTACGTAATTTAAAATACGCTCAACAAGTAAAATTATTATTTCAAGATGCCGAAAATCAGTTCTTAGAAATCACCGTTCAAGAGGAATTGGCTCTCGCCAAAAAACACCGAAATAATGCTTTTTACGATGATCAAACTATTCAGCAAATTTTGACGCAACTAAATTTAGCTAACCACTTAAATCAAGTGGTGTACTCCTTAAGCGAAGGACAAAAAAAGAAGTTACAAATTATGATTATGTTAATCATGGCACCACCAGTGTTATTACTAGATGAACCCCTCAAAGGACTAGACTTACAGTCCATTAAAGTCGTAGTGAACCTATTACAAACAGCTAAAGAACAACTCAACCAGACCCAATTGCTGATCAGTCACCAATTAGTGGGCTTAGCCCCATTGGTTGATTATCACGTCAACTTTGCTGATCAACATTTAAGTTATGAAGGGGTGAGTGCATGAACCCTGGGTTAAAACTACTGCTGACCATCTTGATTGCCTTAGAAATTTCGTTTACCACCAATTTGGTGGTGAATTTGGTTTTAATCGGTGCCAGCTTAATTTATTTATTAGCCAAAAAAATTAAATGGCTGTCACTACTTAAGCTTATCTTGGTACCGTTTATTCCCGCATTTGGTTTGTTAGTATCACAACTATTTTACGGCCACGGTGGCCCCATTTACGCGTGGATTTTATTTAGTCGTATCTACGCCTACGTCTTTATCGGTGCCACCTTCACTATTACTAGTGATATTACCGAACTCGCCTTAACTCTAGAACAAAATTTTCATTTACCCGCTAAATTTGCTTACGGCGTTTTGGCCGCTTTCAACTTGATTCCTAAAATTCAAGCCGAAATCAAAATAATCAAAACTGCCGGAATGATGCGCGGTGTCCCCTTACATTTTTGGTCACCCAAACTATATTTCAAAGCAATTTTAGCAGCGATTAGCTGGTCCCAAAATTTAGCAGAGGCTATGACTTCTCATGGCTTTGTTGAGGGTCAAGCTCGCACTTTTTATCAACCAATGTCTTTAACCCTTAAAGACTGGCTTAGTTTCGGCAGCATCTTGGTTCTGGTCCAACTATTGATCATTTTTGCTCCTACCCTGCCATAACCCATTGGCCATGAAAATTACCACCAATCAATTTTATTGGTATACTGGAGTTAAGATTAAAATATTAATCCATATTGGAGGAAAATTTCATGGCTGATCACTTTAGTAACTTAGCAGAAGAAATTATTGATTTTCAAAAGAAACACGATCTGACGGATACCCAATTGGCATTTAACATTCACATGTCGGTCGAACGCCTCCACGATATTAAATCAATGGAAGTTAATCCTACCAAAGAAGAACAACAAAGTATCGAGGCTTACGTCAGATAAGTCTTAGTTCTAAATTAGAATAAATAATCAAAAAGGGATATTGACCTTAAAGTCAATATCCCTTTTTTTGATTAACGTTGTTGGTGATTTAAATTTCGAGCACGCCGTTTGGCCGCCTGTTGCACCGCCTCTTTTTCTATCTGAGCTTGCTTAATTGCAGCTTGTTGGCGTGCCTGTTGTTGTTTTAGTTTTCGTTGACGTTCTTTATTTTTTTGCTTAAATTCAAAATAACTCCATAATCCAACCATAATGAGTGCTAATACCACTGAAATTGGTAACGTCCACCACGGAAAATAGGTGCCATGTGGTTTAATCATTGGCCCAATCCAATTATATAAAACCATCAGAACGGTTAATGATCCCACAATTTGAAAAGTATTTTGTAGCCACTCTGGTAACTTTCGCTTAGTTGGTTTGGTCATCATTATCACCTACGCTTTTAATCTTTTTTCTTCTATAAAGGCTTTGACGTACTCAAAAGCCATTTCCACAATTTGTTCAATCATGATTACCCGAGTGTCCACAATATCTTCATCAGTTGCCTTGACCGTAATTGTATAATTTTGATGATCAAATTCAGTGATAATGCCACTAATATCAGCTTGATTTAGAGCACTAATGTGGATAACTCGTTTGAAATAATAAGCTTGTTCCAAAATATGAAACATAATATTATCACCCGCATCAAAGTCACGTTCACCATTTAACACCGCCACATCAAATTGATTAGTCATTTGATTTTTTTGAATGATAGTGGTAATTAGTTGCAAGTAATCGTCAACATTGATAATTTTATGAACTTCGATATAACGAAACCAGACGTAACCACCAAACTGACCGTTAGCATCTGCCACCCGAATAACCGCTTCCGCATCGTTAGCCACTACTACTTGACCAATATAAAAAAACTGCTTTTCATTGGCTAATTGAAAAATGGCCCACTGTTTAGTTTGTGCTAATTGTTTAATAGTAGCCACTGAATCCACTATCGATAATGGTTGAGAGGTTTGATGCTTGTCAGGTACCATGAGGTCTAATTCTTGAGCCACTAATTTCATTTCTTTGCCAGCAAACTCAGCACCAATCACATCATTTAATGCAATGGTTTCAAACTGACGCTTAGTAAAATTAAACTTGTTAATTTGATCAAATTCTAATTTTTCATCATCAATTTGAACAATGACTCCTTCATGATATCGTTTCTTATCATCATCGCTTTTAACAATTAATTGCACCACTGCTTGTCGTTGCCACAATAACCGTAACGTACTCATGAATAGATTACTATCACCAGCTAATTTAAGCTGTAACGCTTCGTGATGTAAATTATAGTGATCATTTATGCGGATGAGTCGCTTCATATAGTCCAAATCAAAGCTATCCGTTTCGACAAAATCAACGTTAGATTGGCGCAATAAAACCCCGCCATCGCGAATTCCCTGTTCGTTATACGTTTCAAGAATAAAATCAGCATGACTAACACGTCGCACATAGCCGGTATAAACCACTTCTGTATTTAGTTGATATATATTCACTAATAAACGCCGTTTACTGGCCGTCATTAGTTCATCTCTTAGTTTAGTCAATCAATTACCTATCCTTATGAAAGTGCTGTGCTCATAAATTCAGCTAAATCGGTTCCTTGCTTGCCAGCACTAAGCCCCACAATAAGCTTAATTCTAGCCTTAGGTCCATTTAAACCTTCGCAAAGCGTGACGCCGAGTTGCTTTAATTCAATCCCGCCACCTGCATAACCATAAATATCGGCGGCAATTCCATTATTACTTCTAGATACCATTACTACTGGAATTTGTTGCTCTAATAAGCGTTTTAGGCCTGGTAATGCCAATGGTGGTAAATTACCAGCTCCCGTGCCTTCAATAACTAAGCCCTTAGTAGCCGGTTGATTAATGGCGTCCAAAAACACACTATCCATCCCAGCGTAAGCTTTTAATAGATAAACTCCATCAATTACGTTATCGATAGGACAGTAACTAGTTTCAATTAATTGTTGGAAAAAGACTGGTCGGTGTTCTACAATCAAACCAATGGGTCCTGTTAAGGGTGATTTAAAAGTAGCCACGTTAGTAGTATGTGTTTTAATGGCAAATCGAGCTGTATGAATTTCATCATTTAAAACTACTAAAACACCCTTATTAACCGCATCATCACTAGCTGCCACCGCAATGGCCGCTTGAAAATTAGCAATACCTTCAGCCCCAATTTGGTTAGAAGAGCGCATTGCTCCAGTAATCACTACGGGCATTGTTGCTGGCAACGTCAAATCTAAAAAATAAGCCGTCTCTTCTAACGTATCGGTTCCGTGTGTAACCACGACACCATCAAAACCGTCATCTGTGGCCTGCTTAATTCGTTGACTTAATTGTAACATTGTCGCTGGAGTCATATGTGGTGATGGCAAATTAAAGATTTCTTCATTAACTAAATTTACCTGATCGTTCATGGGCCCCTTAGCTGAAGCGATTGGATTATTACTATTAGGCGTAACTTCTCCATTTTGATTTTCCGACATTGAAATGGTACCGCCGGTATGAAGTGCTAAAATTCGTTTCATTTATTTTTCCTCCTGAAAAAAACATCCACCCCTATTGTACATTTAATAAAAACCAATTTGAACCTATTTCTACTTTGAAAGAAGGATTACCGTGACTAAATCAGAGCGTTATTTTCAACCCCAGAATTCTAAAGAGGCCATGCGCCAAATTGAAAAACTGTTTAATCAATATAAAGATGCTCCATTAACCTCAGAGTTAATCAGTTACCATCAAAGTTTATTAAATCGGCTACAGACCGATATTTTAGCCGCTGCTCAACAAGAAAATATTGCACAAAGAATTGCTGCCAATCAATCAATGCAAGACATAATGCAACGCTGGCTGCGAATTCGACTGGCTGGTAAACCCTATAACGGTAAGATGAAACAGTTTAAATTTGTCGCTGCTAATGCTCAACCGCAATTCAAACGGCACGTCACTAAAATTAAAGGCAATCCTAATCATCAATCTACTGGTCATTAATTAAATGGGTTGCGACTTAATCCCTTAAAGCATTACACTAGAATAGAGGTGAGACAATAATGGATAAAAAAGCTCGTAACAATATTATGATTGATATGAATGAATTCTTAATTACCTACGCCGCTACCATTTTGACTGATACCACTAACGTATCTCAAGTAGTTTTTGACACTGCTCAAGCCGACTTGACCGATCTAGACGATTTATTGGATGATAATGGTTTTGGTCGTCAAGAAAAGTTCTTTGCCATTGGCGAAGGCTACCTACGTGATAGTGAAAACATTGCTGATGATGAGCTTAAAGTTGAAGCTGATCAGTTGGCTCACGAAGCCATTGCCTATTTAGGTGAGCATATTAACGATTTTGAACATTGGCGTACCGAATAATTAATATTTTACCGCTTAGCCATATTGGTTTAGCGGTTTTTTTATAGTAAGCCCCACACGTCTTGGTTAATCTGATCTGCTAAAACATCGGTAATTAACTTAATAAATTGATCCGTCATGTAAGTGCTAGCATCAAATGAAACCTCACGTTGATTAAGACGGGTCACCACCAACCCATCCGTTTGTAAAATAATATTATATTGAGCAAATGCTGCGACAATCTTCGCCAATTTAGCTTCCGTAATCATTTTTCTGGTTGCCCCCTAGTAACTTGTTCTTTACTAGTATTATAATGGTTGCTATCAATAAAGAGGAGTCCTGAATTATGCTTACCCACGTTGGGGTGCGACAACTTGTAGAATTTTTATTAAAAACCGGTGACCTCAACGCTACTTTGGGGAGTGATAATAGTCTACAAGCGGGTAGTCGCATTCACCGCAAAATCCAAAAACAACGGTCACAGTCTTATCAAGCTGAAGTACCATTGTCAGAAACGATTGACTATCTGGGAGATAACTATGTTATTAGTGGTCGGGCTGATGGTATTGACGTTGTGAATGAACAACCGTTAATTGAAGAAATTAAAACCTCAGATCGTTCCTTTGATGAACTGTCAGAAGGCACTTTGGTTCTTTATTGGGCGCAAGTCAAAGTGTATGCCTATATGTATTTAAAGGACCATCCCGGTGATCAAGTCACCCTAAAGTTGACCTATGTCCAGACCCCCGTAGAAACAATTACCGAAACCAAACAACAATTTAGTAAAGAAGTAATTGATGCCTTTTTTGCCGATCTTTTGGCTCAATACGAACAATGGTTAAAGTTACGCAAAGAACTCAACGAACAACGAATTCACTCTGCTCAATCACTTTCATTTCCGTTTGGCCAATACCGTCGTGGTCAACGAGAGCTAGCCGTTTCGGTCTATAAATCCATTTTCTTAGAAACGCCCCTATTAGCCGAGGCCCCTACTGGTACTGGTAAAACCATTTCGACTCTTTTTCCTACCATTAAGGCCATGGGCGAAGAATTAATTTCACGAGCTTTTTACCTAACTGCTAAGCAAAGTACCAGGCGAGTGGCCGAACAGGCGATCCAGTTAATGAGTCAAACCGGACTTACCATAAAATCCATCACCTTAACGGCTAAAGATCAAATGATTTTTGATTCCGAACAAGATTTATCTCCTGAAGAAAATCCATACATGTTAGGGTATTATGACCGCATCAAACCTGCTATTTTAGATATTATTACTAATGAGAGTCAGTTTGATAAAGTAGTGATTCAACAGTATGCTCAAAAACACATGGTGGATCCCTTTGAATTCTCGCTAGATATTAGTTTATTTTGTGACGTCATTATTTGTGATTACAATTATTTATTCGATCCCCAAGTTCACCTCCAGCGTTTTTTTACGGCTCCCGATAAAAATAACGTTTTTTTAATCGACGAAGCCCATAATTTAGTTAAACGATCTCGGCAAATGTACTCATCAGCATTAAGTTCTACTCCTATTAATGATTTAATGGCTGAACTCAAGCAACAACCAGCAGACAACGATGCGCTCATTAAACAATTTTCCGCCCTTAAACGAGCTTTTTCGCGTTACGGCAAAATTGCCAAAGAAAGTGTCGACCAAGAAGTCTATCAAGCAGCGGTCGTTACTAATTTTAATAAGGCCGTGGGCAAACTGGCTGATGCTATTTCGGACTGGTTACCCAAACAAGAAAATGGGCCCAACCTAGATCACTTACTGGATTACTTTTTCGCTTGTCGGCGCTATCTTTTAATCAGCCAATACTACGAAGAAGACCGTTTTATGACCCGAGTTAGTTATAGTGAATGGGGCTATGAATTTAAACAAATTTGTCTAGATCCTAGTTATAACTTGGCAAATAGTATTGCTCTGGGCCGTTCAGCTATTTTCTTTTCAGCTACTTTAAGTCCCTTAAGTTATTATCAACGCCTCTTTGGCTTAGACGATGAAGATAGTGGAGTCCAAGCATTACCATCACCATTTGATAGCAAACACCAACAAATTGTTATCACCAATAATATTCAAACCACTTATCGTAAACGACCTGATAGTATCACTACTATTTGTCAAACAATTATGACCATGGTAACTGCTAAACCGGGTAATTACCTTATTTTCTTTCCTTCCGGTAAATATCTCGATCAAGTTTATGAAGCCTTTAGTGCAGCCCATCCAGAAATCAACACCGTCTTGCAAACTGACCATATGAGTGAAGAAGAACGACAAACTTTTTTGAATCAATTTAATGATCAGGTTCATCCCAAGGTCGGCTTTGCTCTATTAGGTGGCATTTTTTCTGAAGGCATCGATTTAAAGGGGCAACAATTAATTGGAGTTGGAATCGTAAGTGTGGGATTACCTCAAATCAATTCAGAAACTAATCTATTAAAAGACTATTTTGACGATCAAGTCGGTGATGGTTTTTCGTTTGCCTACCAACTACCGGGCTTTAATAACGTTGCTCAGGCTGTGGGCCGTTTGATTAGAACCGAAAGCGATCTTGGCGTAATCGTTTTAATGGATCAACGCTTTAGCCAAACCCGCTATCGTAATATTTACCCAACTCACTGGCAAAACGTTCAACATAGTCACGATACTAATAGCCTGCAAATAATTCTTACCAATTTCTGGAAAAATCAGGCATAATATATAATAGTTTGGACAAATAAGTTTGAAAGTAGTTTAATTAAGAAACGCAAATAAAAGGAGTTAAACACTATGACCTACCCACAATTAGATTTAGCAAACGCAACTGGTCCTAAGGCGACCATCAAAACCAATCATGGTGACATCACCATTCAACTTTTCCCAGAACAAGCACCCAAAACCGTAGAAAATTTTGTTAAGTTAGCCCAACAAGGCTACTATGATGGCATTACTTTTCACCGGGTTATCCCTGAATTTATGATTCAAGGTGGTGATCCCACAGGAACTGGTGCTGGTGGTGAAAGTATCTATGGTGCATCTTTTGAAGATGAATTTTCACCAGAACTTTTCAACCTCAATGGCGCTTTATCAATGGCTAACGCTGGCCCTAATACCAATGGTAGTCAATTTTTCATTGTTTCTAACGAACATATCGATAGCCGAGCTTTACCACAATTAGAAAGTGCCGGTTATCCACAAGAAATTATCGATGCCTATCAAAATGGTGGTACCCCTTGGTTAGATTTTCGTCACACTGTCTTTGGCCAAGTAATCGATGGCATGGATGTTGTTCGAGCAATATCAATGGTTCCTAAAAACGCTGCTGATAAACCTAAAAATGACGTTATCATGCAAACCGTTACTATTAGTGAATAATCAAAAAACGAAACGACAATTGCCGTTTCGTTTTTTTTAATTATTCAGTTCGGCGAGCAACACAAATACCTTCAGGAACTGAAAAGTCGCGTTGTACTACGCTTAATTGACCAGTTTGAGCATCTCGTTTAAATAACGTTGCATTATTGGAATTTTGATGCACCACAATCAAAAGAGATTGATCATCACTGAAGTTAAAATCACGAGGAAAATCACCTAAAGTGTCAGCTAGTTGAACTAATTCAATATGACCATTTTCATCAGTTGAAAAGACAGCAATTGTATTATTACCGCGGTTGGAAACATAAACAAACTTGCCATCTCGAGAAATTCGGACTGCCGCCGCTCCATTATGAGCACTCCAATCGGCAGGAATAGTAGATTCTATTTGCTTAACCTTTAATTCACCGGCCTCTTCGTTATAATCAAGAACCGCTAAATTACTACTTAATTCACCCACCAAGTAAGCAACACCTTTATGCTCATCAAAAGCAATATGACGTGGACCGTAACCTGGTTCCATTTGTAACTCAGAAACCGGGTAAAGTTTATTATCTTCACCGATATCATAAAGATAAACTTTATCTAAACCAAGGTCACAAACTACCAAGCGACCGTCTGGCGTCACATTAGCGTAATGGGGATGAGGACCATCAGCCTGTTCTTTTCTAGGACCTACTTGGCCAGCATCTAGTACCCGGTCTGTTAATTCAATATCACCGTTTGCTAAAATTTTATAAACACTAACCGTGGCCATATGATAGTTAGCGGTAAATAATAATTGCCGCTCTTCATCGATTGCAATATAAGCTGGATTAGTTCCTGGATCTAAATGTCGGTATAGTTCTTTAGCTGGAATTTGGTTATTTAAAACCAATACCCCGCCATGAACGTCATCCTTAATTTCTGCGTTAACAATTTTATCCACCGCGTAAATACGATGGGCTTGTGATTCCGCTAAATAAGTCGGATTACCGGCTTGAGCAACTAAGGTTAGATTTTGCATTCGATTAGCTGTAGTATCTAGCTCTAGTTGATAAATTCCTTTACTGGTATTATGGGTATACGTACCGATTAAATATTTTTCAATCACTAAAATCCCCTCCAATATCTTTAACAATTTCATTATGCCACAAGTAGATTGAAGCGGTATCATTTATTCTCAGAAAGGTCGTTTTTATGTCATTATTTGAACAATATCATCCCGTGTTAACCCCTAACTACAAACTGGATTGGTTAACTAAAACCCCCGTTGTCGAAATGTTAAATTCTTTTAACCTGAAAACCACTATTCATACCATCGATTTTAATTTACCCACCGAAGTAAATCACATCATTACTTTCGTTAATCAAACCATGAGTCAGGTAATGAATGAACAAGAGTTAACCTGGGCGATTACTGATCGTCATACCAATGCTTTCTTAGGAATTGTAAAAATCACTCAATTAACTGAGCCCGTCGCTACTATTTCATATGTAATGTTTACTGATAACCGTAAAACTTTAGCCGAAGTATTACAACGAGTAGTTTTATTTATTCAGGATCATTTTGTTGCTACTAGTATCCAGGTGTTTTTACCCAATGACCAAAATCCTTTAACCACCAACCAATTAGTGGCTATCCAGTTAGGCTTTCAGCCTCAAGGGGCCCAACTTTCCTGGATTTTAGAGTTACCATTCGAGTAACAAAATTTGAAATTTAACGATAATGAGTCTAAACTGGGGCTAAATTAGTAATTAAACAGTCAAAGCTTTATGGGAGAACCTATCAATGAGTGACAATCCGTTAGAAGCAGCAATTCAACATCTAAAGCAGAGTGGTGTCAGAATGACCCCACAGCGTAAATTTATTTTAGAATATCTAATTACGCACCATAACCACCCAACGGTAGAAACTATTTATGCCGGTGTCGATAACAAGCTACCTAATTTGAGTTTGGCTACCGTTTATAACACCCTCAAATTACTAGTGGAAAATGATTTGGTGATTGAACTGCCAGCCACTGAAAATGATACTAGTCTTCACTATGATTATTTTGGGGTCCCTCATTTTCATGCTATCTGTGAAAATTGCGGTAAAATTACCGATATTTTTGTCGATGAATACAAAAATATTAATCAAAATTTGATTAACTTAACTAAGCAACAATCAGGTTATTGGGTTAACAACAGCCAGTTTGAAGTTTATGGTTATTGCCCAGAATGTCAAAAAAAATTACAACTAAATAACAATTAATTATTCACTTTTAGTTGTATAACAATTTGTTATCAAGATTTAATATGATTGATAACTTCTATGCTAAACCCCTTGTAGCATGCAATTACGCGGAATAAGGGGTTTTTTTAACGCTTGTAATCATCACTAAATGTGCGTATATTTTACTTCGTTAGAGATAAACTCGAAATTTTAAAAATTGCTTGCTGTTTAACATGTTGGAGGAAATTAATCCGTGAAAAAACAAAACATCTGTACAACCTTGGCCACCATAGTCTTGGCCACTGTTGGTTTGGCATTTGGTACCACCCAAGTTGCCCAAGCTAGCTCTGTGAATAATTATATTAGTAGCAAAAACATCAAGCCCGCCAAAATCACCTCTGCTGTTTGGAAGGGATTTCCCAAGTATAAGTACCGTCATGGGAAAGGTAAGCCGGAAGGTGTGGTTGTTCACGAAACGGCCAATAATAATTCTACCCTCTATAATGAAGTAGCTTATATGAAACGAAACTACAAGAACGCTTTTGTTCATTCATTTGTTGATGGTAGTAAAATTGTCAATATCGCCAACACCGATTATCTTTCTTGGGGCGTTGGCTATCCTGGTAATGCCCGTTTTATTCAGTTTGAACAAGTGCGCGTCCACAGTAAAAGTGCCTTCGCCCACGAAATCGCTAATTCGGCATACTATACCGCTTACCTTTTGAATAAATACAACTTAAAACCTAACGATGCTGCTTATGATGGCAATGGTACCGTTTGGTCTCATCAGTCTGTAGCTAAACACTTAGGTGGATCTGATCATACTGATCCTGTGGATTATTACAAGTCCAACGGTAAGAAATATTTTGGCTCAGCTTATACCATGTCGGAGTTTTATAAATTAGTCAAAAGTTATTATAACAATCTTCATGGTTCTTCTAACAATGGGTCAATAACTTCTCATAATAACAACTCCAAGTTACAAAAGGCCACTTATGTTAGTGGCACTGGTAATGAAGTTGCTAAAGTAACTAAAACATACAAAAATAATGTTTTATACAATCACCTCAAAAAAACTCGGAAAAATGTCAAATCTTACAAATGGCCTAAAAATGTTAAGGCTGGAAGTAAGGTATGGGTAGATCAACGAGCCACTCGGACTGATCATTCTCAATGGTACCGTATTCGTTTTTCTGCTAGTAATAAAGCTAAGCGCTACTGGGTTTACAATAAGTCCGTTCAGTTCCCTAGCGCTTCTTATAAAGCAAGTAGTCAAACGTTAAGGATTAAAGATAATGTCAACGATTATACTAGAGATCACGTTTTTGACACTCACCTTTTATCCAAAAAGGTAACTAACTTGAAATATCTAGGCGGCCAAACTTATACGGCTGATGCCGCTGCTACCATTACTGATAACTCTGGTAAATTTAAAACTTACTATCGTATCTATATTAATGATAAAGCCCAATGGATTTATGCTAACGAAACTACTAATTCCTATTAAATAAAAAAGACCGCCAATTTAATGGTGGTCTTTTTGTTTATTTATTTTGTTCTGCCATCGCCGGCTAATAATTATTGTCGTCATAGGAATAATTAAAATAACCCCTAATAATGCAATTAAAATGGCTACTAACTCCGTCACAAACACCTTATCGTTAATAATCACGCCCCAAGAATAATTTAAGCTATTTAGCCAAATGAAGAGGCCCAATGAGCTCCCAAAAAAGCCAAAAAATAGGGTATTTAGCGCGGTACCGATAATTTGTTGACCGATTTGACTACCATCTTTTCTAAGTTGGGAGGCCGTAATTTGTGGATGCTGGGCTGTAATTTCAGTTAAACCAGAGGCAATGGCAATCGCTGCCTCACTAATGGCTCCTAATGAACTCAGTAAAGCCGTCACCATCGCCACTTGTTGAAAACTAATGCCTAATAAAATTGATAATCCTTCTAATTCATCACTATCTTCTAGGCCAAAACCACCTAAAGCTGCCCATTTAGTAATCACAACAATCAAAATCAACAGAATAAGTAAAACGACCAAAGAAGCCCCAAAAGCCACCATCGATGCTTCGTCACTGGCACTACTCCAAAAGATAGTAATTGCCAATAAAACCACACTGGCTACTATCCCTACCACTAACGGATTGAGTTGAAAAGAAATCAGTACAATTGCAAAAAACAAAATGCCAAAATTAACCAATAAGCTTAAAAAGGCACTGACCCCTTCTTGACCCCCTACTACTAACATTAAGATTAGTAAGATCAACCATAAGACCGTAATACTACCCATTTTCCGATCCTCCCGTCTTGAGCCACCAGCTAGTCAACAAACTTGCAAAGATGACCGTTAAAACAATTCCAATAGCGCTAATTAAAGTTGAAGCCATGCCCAGTGACATGTTCATCGCAAATGAATACACCCAAGTATTACCATTTCGCAAATAAACTAGGGTCATTGGTAAGGTTGCCGCCATAAAAATGAAAAACAAAACATTAACTAGTGGTCCCATAATCGCTCGGCCAATTTGATTTCCCGATCGATAAATTTGTCGCCCGGTTAACTCTGGTCGTTCTTGTTTTAAGGCCACAAGTGACGCGATGATATCGGTCGCAACATCCATTGCTGCTCCCAAGACCCCGATTAAAACTTGCGCCACAAATAGTGGTTTCGGTGGTTGAGTTACATAAGCCATCGATTCATAATAAATTCCCTTTGCATCAGTCATTACAATAACTAATTGACTCAAACCCACGGCCACTCCAGTTGCCAAAACCACCGCTGCCATAGTGATTAACATTTGCCGGTTCCAACCAATCACTAACCATAAAGTAATAAAACAAAAGATCAAAGCTAACGTGGCAAACAACAAGATAACATGATCGCCAGATTTAGCTGCATTAATTTTAATCGCCACTATAAATAAGCCCGTATTAATCAAAATACTAATAATAGCCAATAAGCCCCCACTTTTAAGCCCAAATAGCATCACCATTAAAGCTAGTACGGTTAAAAACCAAATTGGCGTATCTCGTTTAGCTCCCTTAACGGTGGCATGTAGTCGTGGCTTAGTATGTAATGTAATAAAAACATGCTCTCCTATTCGATAAGGTTGATCTAAGCCCCTTGAATCAGAATAAGTATTAGTAACTCTTAACTGTTTTCCTTGATACTCACCGTTGGTAATGACACCCGTTAATAATTGAGAATGTTCATGATCAACATTATTAAAATCATCCACTACTTTTTGGGAGTGTGCTTGACTGATCTTGGTAATTTTAAAGAGTGGTTGCTGGTACAATTCATCATCATGATTAACTAAAATCAAACTAATAATTGCTAGTACTACCACAATAATTAACGTCCACCACTTTGTTTTTTTTAGCATAATTAATCAGCTTTCTACTTTGAATAATTTCATTTTAGCACTTTCAAGATTGATCACCGTAGCTTTTACCCATCATTATAAAAAAATAAGGGTACCGATGGACTCGGTCCCTTATTTGCGCTTATTCTCGGCCATCTGCTGGGGTTTCCACCACCAATACGTTGGTGGTAGAATGGCGAACTACATATTCGGTAGTGGAACCTAAAAAGGCTCGTGAAATACCATTTACCCCGGATTTACCCATAATGGTTAAAGTAGTTTCCAATTTTTCTGGTAAAATTTCGGCAATTTGAATTTTAGGTACTCCGACCACAAAATGAGTTTCTACCGGGACATTGGCCGCTTCAATTTCACGGCGGGCCTTAGCTAATTCTTTGTTGGCACCATCTTCTAAATGCCCCATCACGTCTTGGCCCATGGCTACCCCGTATTGAATGTAAGTTTGATCAACGACCACAAAAACCACATGCAAGGTGGCTTTATGCACTTGAGCTTGCAAAATGGCTTCTTTGACCGCCAATTCTGCGTTTTCGCTACCATCTATCGGAACTAAAATATTTTTATACATAATCTCGACCTCCGGATGATCTATTTACTTTCAGTATAACATCGAAAAATTGAGGACCGAATTTTAACGCTTTCCTTTGATTATTATTAGTCGCAACCGGAGTTTGTGATATGATTAAAAATATCATAAATAATGGGGTAATAAATATGAAATCAAAGAGTTTAATTTTTCCAACTATTTTGTTAGCATTGGGCTTGGCTGGCTGTGGTAAACAAGAACTAACCACCACTAAAAGTCAGTACCCAATCAATGATATGGCAGCAACAATTAAGGGGACATCATCAGCTAAAAAGGTAACCTACAAACTCAATAATCAAACAAAGAGTGCCCCGGTTAATTCAGATACTTTCTTCTTCACCGTGCCAGCCAAAACCACCGCTCAATCCATTACCATTAAGAGTGGTAATAAAACTAAGACGGTCACCGTTGCTTCTCAAAACGCGCTTGCTAAGTACGATCAATTTGCTAAAAAATACAATAAGAGCGTGACCCAGTCTAAGTTACCAACTGATTTGGTTGCTCGTTTACAAAAAGCGCAAAAAACACAAAAGCAAAGTATTACTGACCTAAAAGAACTAGCTAAAACTGATCCTAGCGCAGCTGCAAAACAACAGGCCACAATGAGTGCTGAAGCTCAACAATTAAATAAAGACTACCAACAAGCTACTAAAGCAGCTGCTAAGAAAACCAAAGGACAAACTTTAAACAGTAACGCTAACGGATTAACTACTCAAGTTAAAACCGCCAACTATCAAATCAGAACCAATGTGGATAACAATCAATTGCTCAGCATGGCATTGATCATTCCAACCGCTAAGTTAAAGACCGCTGATGGCCAAAAAGATTTCGGAACCGCCTTGGCCTTAATGGCTAACGCCGCTGGTGCTAATTCTAAAGAGGTTTTAAAACAATTTGGTGATCAAGTTAAAAAACAAAAAAATAACACTAGCTCAACACAAACTCATACGATTACTAGTAATGGTATTCATTTCAAGACCGCAGTTTCTGCTGAAAAAATTTACGTCTTTATGACTAAGTAATCTCCATTAAAAACGGAACGACCAATATCGTTGCGTTTTTTGTTTGCTTTACTTTCAATAGTAACCTTAAAGAGCTATACTATTTATCAATATAAACGGAGAAGGAGGATTCTCATTTGGACAAAATTAATCAAGCTCTTTTAAAAGATAATCTCTATCAAGCTGTTAACGGTGAATGGCTTAAAACCGCTAAGATTCCAGCTGATCACGCTTCTACTGGTGGTTTCATGGATCTTAACGATAATATTGACAAACAACTAATGGCCGACTTTGATGATTTAAGTGCCCATATGGATCAAGTTAACGGTCCGTTAGCTGAATTCTTAAAGCTATATCATTTAGCTGCTGATTTCAAAAAACGGGATCAAGATGGCGCAACCCCATTAAAACCAGTCTTAGAACGTATTGAACATCTTTCTAACTTCGATGAATTAAACAACGAATTGGCAGACTGGATCGAAAGTGGGTTGCCACTACCATTTAACTTTGATGTTGATGCTGATATGAAAAATACCAGTGTGAACGCTTTGTTTGCTGGTGTACCTAGCCTCTTTTTACCAGATAAAACTTATTATGCCGCCGACAACCAATCGGCTGCCCAATTAATGCCCATTTTTACCCAAATGGTGCAGCAACTTTTAGTGCTAGCTGATTATAGCGGCGCTGAAGCAGAAGCCATTGTTGCTTCTGCTAAAAAATTCGATGCTTTAATTGCTCCTAACGTCAAATCGGCTGAAGAATCTGCTGACTACAGCAAAATGTACAATCCACGTAACTTCGCTGAATTTGCTAAAAGCACCAATTACTTGGACTTAACCGCTTTAAGTCAGGCCCTCTTTAATCAAGTACCGGAGCAAGTGATTGTCACTGAACCTAAATACTACGATGCTTTAAACGATATTATGAACCCAGCTAATTTTGATGATATGAAGAACTGGATGCTCGTTAAAACCATTAATGGCTACTCCAGCCTTTTATCAGAAGAATTTCGGCAAACCGGATCGACTTACGGTCGCGCTCTTTCCGGCCGTAAATCTACTACACCACAGAAAAAATCAGCCTTTTACCTTGCTAGTGGAGTCTTTGGCCAAACGACCGGTGATTTTTACGCTCATAAATATTTCGGCGAACAAGCTAAGGCTGACGTAGAGCAGATGGTTCGTAACATGATCGCAGTTTACAAACAACGATTAACCAATAACCAGTGGCTTGGTGAAGCTACCCGAAAAAAGGCAGTTTTGAAATTAGATAAGCTAGAACTGCAAGTTGGTTTTCCGGATCATATCGATGAACTGGAATATAAATTCAAGATAGTACCAAGTAATCAAGGTGGTTCTTTGCTGACCAATTTAGATGAAATTTCCCGGATTAGTATCCAACATAGTTTTGCTAAGTTAGGCAAACCCGTTGATCGAACTCACTGGGAAATGAGCGCTAGCACCGTCAACGCTTACTACCATCCCTTTAAAAATATTATCGTCTTTCCTGCCGCAATCTTACAGGCACCGTTTTATAGCTTAAAACAATCGCGAAGTCAAAACTACGGCGGCATCGGTGCAGTTATTGCCCATGAAATTTCCCATGCGTTTGATAACAACGGTTCGCTCTTTGATGAAAACGGAAACCTAAATAACTGGTGGACTGACGAAGATAATGCTCATTTCAAACAATTGGCTCAACAAATGATTGAAGAATTCGATGGAATTCCGTTTGCCGGTAGTAAGGTCAACGGTAAATTAACCGTTTCTGAAAATATTGCGGATGCCGGTGGCTTAAGTTGCGCTGAAGAAGCAGCTAAAAATGAGTCCAACTATGATCTCTATGAATTCTTTACTAATTGGGCCCAAGTTTGGCGGACCAAGTCTACTGAAGAATACAAACAACTACTCTTAAATATCGATGTCCATGCACCAGCTGAACTGCGAGCTAACGTTCAAGTTAAGAATCTTGATGACTTTTACGATACTTTCAACGTTCAAGTTGGAGATGGAATGTATTTGGCTCCTGATAAACGAGTTAAAATTTGGTAATAAAAAAGCTAGAAATCAAATTGATTTCTAGCTTTTTTTATTGAATAGCATAAGGTTCCGTATCATCCAGCGCCTCAATGATGCCCCTCATATCTAGTAATTCATACGTTTGGTTATTAATTTGACAATAATGCTCCGTTACCATATCCACCATGCCCACTATGATTAATAAATGATGGGTGTGCTCCTCTAATTGATTAAACTGTACTAACACCGGTAATTGCTGTTGATAGGCTTGCTTTAGTTTCTGCTTTATTTTAGCAGTGGATTGTTGTTTCAGCTTGGTTTCAAACAGCTGTTGTTGACGTTGCTGTAATCGGCCTAACGCCGAGGTATGATCAGACAAAAAGTATCCCTGCCACTTTACAATGCCACGATCTAGATATTCATAATCAAAAAAGTGTTGGACCCGCTGATCGTTAAACGAATCATCGAAAATAACCATCATGGCTTCACCACCGTATGTGATTGAATTAACTGTTGGCTAGTAGGCCAGCGCAGTCCTTCAAACCCCACAAAAATCATCGTTAAGTGATATTGGTGTCTGATTTGAGCAATAATGGTTTCAATAATATCTAAATCAAGGGTTAACACCATGTGGAGTGGGATGGAATGGGGGCGCCTGAACTTAGGTTGAATTAACATAAAAAAGTTCACTGACTGGTCAAAGCGATCACGCACAATCCACAAACGATAAATAGTATTAGGGCGGCGTTGAAATGTTTGATCAATATGTTGTTGTAAAATCTTAACTTCTTGTTCTGGCTTAATCATAAGCATTCCCTCCATTATGACCACCTACCAGACTGGCCCGATTAATCATCGTCGCTCCCGGTAGTAAACTACTGGCTCGTACTAGCGAAGTAATGCCAAACTCAGTTTGAATGCAGTCCACCACCTGATCCACCGCCGTTTGCTTCAGTTGTTGCTTCACTGGTTGAAATAACGACAGTTGCTCACCAGAATCGTGCATTAAGCCACTAAAACTCACCGCTATATTTCGTACCGGTTCTTCGTTCCAGTAATCATCAAATAAGGATAGTAACTCGCACACAAGCTCGTGACTGTTATTAGTGGCTTCAATTGTTTTAGTGCAATGAAAGCCACTGCGTTCTCCCTGTTGGGCTACTGCATAGGAAAAGCCGATACCTAAACTAATTTTAGTGGTTAACCATTGATGAGCGCGAATTCTAGCCGCCACTTGTTCACCAATTTCTTTTATTACCACTCGAATTTCAGCATATTTTGAGTAATCTCTAGGCAATACTTGTGAATTACTAAATCCCGGTTCTTTCACCGATCGTTTTTCTGCCAAGGAAGTTCGATCAATTCCCCAGGCTAAGGCAAATAATTGGTAACCCACAATTCCAAATTCAGCCTTTAACTGGTAAGGATTACTATGAGCTAATTCCGCCATCGTATTGATATGTAGTCGTTTTAAACGTTTGGCCGTCCGCTGACCAATACTCCATACATCAGTTAGGTTAGTAATCGGCCAAATAGTTTCAGGCACCGTTTCATACTTGATTTCTCCTACCAATTGATCATCGTGTTTGGCATATAAATCCAAAGCTAACTTAGCTTGAACCGGATTTTCACCAATTCCTACCGTCGTGTAGAGGCCCATTTCTTGTCGAATTCGGTGCTGAATAATCTTAGCCACCGCTTCCGGAGAGTCACCAAATAAACGCCATGATTTGGTCATATCTAATAGTGACTCATCAATTGAATACGGTAAAATATCTTCTGCCGCTGCATATTCTTGATAAATTTGGTTAATTTTAAGACTCATTTTAATATAAAGGTTCATTCTCGGCGGAACGACTAAAATATCAGCGCGATGAGGAACGTCTCGTTGCCGACTAACATTGGTAATATGATAAAGTTTTTTGGCCATCGGTGAAGTAGCCAACACTAATCCCCCATTAGTATTAGCCTGTTCTGACATGACTACAATTATGGACTTTAACGGATTTAGTCCCCGTACCACACTCTCACAACTGGCATAAAAAGATTTATTATCAATAAAGAAAAAGACCCCATGCGGTTCTTTAGCATAATTCATCTGTGGTCCTCCTTGATATCCAAACGTACGTTCGTATATAATATTAGCACATCCCGCAATTGATTTCAGCATAAATAAAAAATCGACCTCTACTTGAGATCGATTCTACTGGTTTTTATTTAATTGCTTAGCTACCATTTCGGTTAGTAATTCAGTTTGAGCCTGATCAACTTGATTGCTTAAACTCATTAATTTTTTAGCTAGTGCCGCTACTCGAATCATAATCACGCCTACAACCAAAATCAAAGTAACAGTAATCCAAGTAATCCAACTACTAATTGTTAAAATATCCATCTACTCCGCCTCTTTTAGTTGTTGTTGAAGTTCCTTTAAGTGTTGTAATTGAAGCTTCTTATTTTCAATTTTTTGATGATATATTTTATTAATTTTGATAGCTAATATCAGCAAAATTATTGAAACAACTAGCATCAGTATTAAAACAATCATTTTGATACCCCTTTATAATTTGATTTCTTTTAATTCTACTCCTATAATTGACCATTACAAGGTTTCCAGCATTCATTAATGATTAATTGGAACCATTGGTCTATAATAAAACTGATACTAACCAGGAAGGAAACGGTGTAATTATGAAATTAACTGAATACCTCCATGATCAGTTGGCCTTTTTAGATGGTCAGCTTCACGAAGCTAAAGAACAAAATAACGAAACCATGGCCTATCTTGTTGATTCCAAAATTTCAGAAGTGAAATTAATTTTAGAGGCTATCCAAAAAGGCATCATCGATTAATAATAACAATTTTATAAAAGGAAGGAATTACACATTGATCACTTTAAAATCTGCTCGCGAAATTGAAAAAATGGCTGCATCCGGGGCCATTTTGGCTGGCGTTCACGTTGGTTTGCGCGACCTTATCCAACCCGGCTTAGACACTTGGGACATTGAAACTTTCTCTCGTGACTACATTGAATCACACGGTGCCACCGCATCTGAAATCGGTTTTGACGGTTATAAATTCGCTACTTGTGTTTCCATTAACGACGAAGTGGCCCATGGGATCCCTCGGAAGGGCTTAAAACTTAAAAAAGGCGATATCGTTAAAGTTGATATGTGTGTTAACTTGGACGGCTTTGAAAGTGACTCCTGCTGGTCATATGCCGTAGGTGAAGTTTCCCCGGAAATTACCAAATTAATGGATGTTACTAAAACTGCCCTTTATCTCGGTATTGACCAAGCTGTCATTGGTAATCGGGTTGGTGATATTGGTGCGGCCATGCAACAATATATTGAAGACGAAAACGGCTTTGGTGACGTTAAGGAATTAATTGGTCACGGTATTCAACCAACCATTCACGAAGCCCCTAACGTTCCCGGTTATGGTATCGCCGGTAAGGGTCCTCGTTTGCGTGAAGGAATGACCATTACGATTGAACCAATGGTTAATACCGGTACTTGGCAAATTGCCGATCGTTATGATGCTAAAGATGATTGGACTTATTATGTTTCAGCTGATAATACGCCTTCAGCACAATATGAACACACTTTAGCTATTACTAAAGAAGGTCCTAAGATCTTAACTTCTCAAGATCCTGAATTTGATAAAAAATACTTACTATAAAATTCTACAAGGCGCGAAGCAACTAATTGCTTCGCGTTTTTGTATAATATAGTTTAAGGATGTGAAAAAAATGAATAATAAACAATTTAAATACCCAGATACTGCTGCCTTTGAATATGTTACTAATGCTTTGGCAGCCAGAGGGGTTACTTATAAAGATATTGCTGACATTGCTTATCAAATGCAAAGTAATTTTATTGATGATCTAGACATTAAAGAGGTTCAAAAGGATACCATCAGTGTTTTGCATAAACGAGAAGTGTTAAATAATGCCATGGTCGGTCTAGAACTGGATCGTTTAGCTACTGAAGGTCAATTAAGTGAACCCCTTGAAGCCATTATTCGAAATGATGCTGGTGTTTTTGGAGTCGATGAAGGATTAGCCCTAAGTATCGCCAATATTTACGGCACGATTGGGGTTACCAATTATGGCTATATCGATCGTAACAAGGTCGGTATTATTAAGAAACTCGATGAAGATAAAAATGAACACGTTAGTAACACCTTTATTGACGATTTAATTGGTGCGATTGCTAGTGCGGTTTCTGCCAAAATAGCTCATCGATACAGTTAAACTTGCCAACCATAGTTTATGGCATCTACCTCTTTTTTTCTAATTTTGGAAACATAGGGGTTTCCCGCTACAAAAAAACGTAGTGGCCGATCCGCCCAATCACCTTGATGTTCTACTCCAATACGACTACTATGTTGAATTTGCTGCGGTTGTTTGCGTTTAGATAGGTCAATAAATAATGGTGCTTGATTAGCCAAACCACCATTTAAAATCAGGTTGTTAATCCCTAGAGCGGCCATTACTTTACCAGGACCATTAGTAAGAGATATCCCGGTTTGGTAGCGATTTAATTCCATTTGTTCAATGCCTTGTATTGGTTGAATAGCCCGCACTAGAACACCTTGGGGGACACCCTGTGTTTGCGTTGCAACATCGAACAAATAATGACCATAAATCGAATAAATATAAATCGTGCCTGGTGGTTCATATAATGGATCGTTAGCAGCCGTATGGCGTCCCTTATAAGCGTGTGCAGCAGTGTCAACTTCACCTAAATAAGCTTCGGTTTCTACAATAAGGCCGCTGAGAGTAATTCCTTGAGAAGTCACGTAATTTAACGTCGTGCCTAATAAGTTTTGTGCGATTTGACCAGTGGTGCCCGTTTGATAAAATTTAATGCCAGCTGATTTTGAAATTGTCACTTTAATATCCTTTCTGTGGAGGCTTTTCTTATGCAAATTGAAATTCAACGAATTTATGATAAACCAGTAGATACTGATGGTTACCGAATTTTAATCGATAGACTCTGGCCGCGAGGCGTATCTAAGCTTAATGCCCACCTCGATTTATGGGCCAAAGAAATTGCTCCATCTAGTGAATTAAGATCTTGGTTTAATCATGATGCTAGTCGGTTTGACGAATTTTGGCAACGTTATTTAGCCGAATTAAATCAAAATCCTGCTACTTCATCATTTGTGGCAATGGTTAAACAAAACCTTGTTAAACAAAAGATTATCTTATTATATGGCGCTAAAGATCGCCAACATAATAATGCCCTCGTTTTACAAGATTATTTAAAGAATAACCTTTAATTGAAAAAGCAAAAAACCCGCTAAATTGATTAATTCAATTTAACGGGTTTTTAGTTGCATTGGAAATTAAGTGGAAGGCTGGACAGCGTTATTTAATATTAATTTCCATTATTATTAAGCTAAAGTCTTTTCAGTTAACTTCATGTCCTTGAACTTAAGAGTAGCGTTCTTAGCATCTACAGTGTACTTCAAGGTTTGATGTGAATCTTTTTCAGAACCAGTTACAGTTTCATCCATTGGAGTACCAAGGTCCTTCTTAACGGTGTCATACATGTCACCCTTCTTAACCTTGTCGTACTTAGCTTGAGTAAGTTTAGCACCCTTAGTTAAACCCGTAAAGCTCTTAGAAACGGCCTTCTTGTTAACAAATTCAACTTGAACAGTAGCACCTTTAAGTGATGAATCAACATCGGTCCAAGATAAGATAGTCTTCTTTTCAGATTTAGATTCAGTCTTACTGTCACTAGATACATTTGTATTAGCAGTAGTAGTGCTACTTACCTTTTCTGCTTTAGAACCTAGGTATTCTTTTACCTTAGCTTCAGAGGTTCCGCCCATACCGGTCTTTTCGTTACCAGTAGTAATCTTGTCAAATTCAGTCAAGCTGGCTTTCTTATCTGATTTCATTGAAGATGAAGAAGCTTTTGATGATGAAGTTTTTTCAGTCTTCACTGAACTAGAACTCTTAGCCTTGTCAGAACTCTTAGAACCACAGGCAGTCAAAGTCAAAGTAGCTAATAAAGCGGTTGCAATTGTAATTGTTTTCTTCATAATAAAATCCCCCCGATTATGTACAGCTTTTAAAGACATCAGATTTTGGTCTAGTTTTTGTTCTTTGTTCCTCTTTGTTACTTTCATGTTAAATTCTAGCTGTATTTTTAAAAAAATCAAAGCACTTGACTCGCAATCGTAATAAAAGGTTCCAAAAGTTTGCCTGAAAGCCATTACATACTAGGATAATTTCAACTTTTATTTTTATGGGTGACTACCTAGCATTTTTTTATTTATCTGATACCTGAGTATTACCATAACGTTCAATTAATTTCATTTGATTTGTCTTATTTTGCGTTACTTGGACGCCACTGATAGTATGCTGACCAGCAGCAATTAAACGTACTGCCGCTCGGCTTACATGATAGCCATTAAACGAATTATCATCAATTTTAACGTTCAAGGTGTTAAGCATATGACCATAATGATTAGAAATAATAATACAATCTTCCGGGCGTGAGCGTTTCATAGTTGAATTAAATTGGTTGTGAGAAATATCAATGTCACTTGCCGATTCAAAATGAATGGAGGCTCCAAAATAAGCGGTATCAGATCCCATTCCGCTTAATCGGATTGGATCATTAACCGTATTATAAGTGAACGTAATGTGATTAATTTCTCGACTATTACTACTAATTGTGTCGTGTTGTCCAATTGGTGATTGAGCTAACGAAACTAAGCGTTTGCCATCATATTCAGGTTGCCAAGTATTATGGGTCACCGTGATATAAGATGATGGTTCACCGTTAAAGTAGCCCTCACCATATTGATTGAATCGGTTACCGCCACTATCATAATTAGCATAGTCGGTTTGAATAGTTTCTGCATACTCATCATGATCGCTTATTTCACGAATTCTTTGAGTATCTAAGGTATGGCTGTAACCATAAAAATCATTGTTGTTAATATTAATATTCTTGCATCCCATTAAATCAAACACATGGCCGCCAATAGCACTGGTTTGGTGAAAACTAATACCACTAATATTGGCATTGGTAGTTCTTAATAAGCGAAATGTATGACCACCACTACCAATATAGCCACCCTTCCATTGAAGACCACTATTTAAAATGCCATAAAAACAACCTCTTTTTCCCGTAAAAGAAGCACCGGTAGCGTTGATTTTAACATTTTTAGCCGTTGGCAATTTAACGTCACCGTTCATTTTAAAGTTTCCTACCAAAATAATCGTTTCATTTTTTCGAGCTCTTTTAAACTTACTATTTAAGGTGCCATTAGTTTGTTGAGTAACCCTTATTTTTAGTTCTTTAAATTGACCACCAAATTCCAATCGAATAGTTACTGAACCAGCTTTTTTCCCTTAAACGTTCCATTTTGGTTAACCGTAGCTACTTTAACGTTACTCGAACGCCATTTTAATTGTCCCGTCGCGTTTAAAATTTGACCATTTAATCGTTGTTTTTGTCCAACTACCAAGTGGTTACTGCCGGTGAGTTTTAACTCCGGTTTGGTGGTTGATGCCGCTTCTTTAGTTGGTTGATTAGTCGTGGTGGCTGGTTGATTAACGGTGTTACTACTGGTCGTTGAAGTTTTTTCTTTAGGTTGCTGTGGGAAATTTTGATCTGCACCGATACTATCATTAGAATCTGATGGTTGGTGATTATCGCTTACAGTGGTTGCTTCATTAGTCGTAACTGCTTTGGCTAGTGCCGGATCATTAAACCATGACGTTAAAAGTAATACCACTGTCAATAAAAACCACCAGCCTACCTTCTTCATGTCATCATCTCCTATATATCCATCCCTATCAAATATCACGTTATGAAATTATGTAAGCCCTTAACAATTTAATGTTAGCACTTTCACGAACTAATAACTTCATTAACGTCTTCTTAAATAATCTATCCTGATCAACTAGCTCATCCTAACAAAAAAGCACCAATATCTTGTTAGATATTGGTGCTTTTTATTATTATTTTACTGCATTAAAAATCCAGGTTACCCCGTATTTATCCACTATTTGACCAAGCTTGTTTCCAGTTGGTCGCTTTTCATACGAATTAATCACTTTTACTTCATTAGAATTAGATACTTGCTGATATAATTGTTCTAACGCATTAGTTGCCGTGGAATCATCTAATTCCACTCGCAACATCAATGATACCAGTGATGATCCTACTGGTTTTCCCAGAAAACTATCAGCACAACATACCTCATGCCCTAAAATTTTAAAACCGGCACTCATAGTAAGTTCTTCCAAGTCGATATCGACATTTAATGCCAACTCATCAGCTTGTTTGGGTGTTGGAATATTACGATAAACATCTGTTACTCCAAACACTCGTTGATAATATTCCAGAGCGCTTTTCGTATTTTCAAACATCAAGTACGGAATTAACTCTGCCATTAAACAAATAACCTCATCTTCTTGTTTAAATTCAATTACTAATTAAGAATATCTCGCCAGGTCTTAATTGTCAATTTGACAACTACAAACCAATTCATAAATGCTTAAATCAGCATTTTAAAAATACCAGTGCTAAACTAAAGATTAAAAGGTCCTGTTTAGGAGGTGAGCAGATGAAATTAGCCGCAACTATTTTCGTCTTAAATGCATTATATATTTCCATTAACACATTTCGAACAATGTTAGTAGTTAAGGGTCACCGATATTTGGCGCCCATTGTGGCAGTCGTTGAAGAATTAATCTATGTTATGGCCTTGGCCATTGCCCTACAGCATATTGATAGTAAGTTAAATATCGCTGCTTATGCTATTGGGTTTGGGGTTGGTATCTATATTGGTATCATTATTGAAGATCGGATTGCTTTAGGCTACGTTAATTTCCAAGTAACCGTTCAAATTGATCCGACTAACCCACTGCATGCTCATAATGAAGAGTTACCAGAAAACCTACGTGAAAAGGGTTATGGTGTTACCGTTTCTCATGCTGATGGTCGTAGCGGTCCGCGGTTGGTACTAAGTATTTTAGCACCTCGAAAAGCCGAGCGGAGGCTCATGGAACAAATTAAAGAGCTTTCGCCAGATGCCTTCATTATGGTTCAAGAACCGATCGAACTTTCTGGTGGTTTTTGGAGTAAAGAAGTCGACAAACGTTATCACAAGGTTAACAAATAAGATTAGTCATCAAACAAGCCTAGTTGCTTAGTCCCGTGGGTTGATTTATTCACGAAGCTAGTAGCAACGGGCTTTTTATTTGGTGTCATGTCATCCATCGTTTGGTTTAATAATTGATCGACAAAAACGTTGCCGGAATTATCAGCATGACCTTTAGTCCAAACAAACTGTAAATGATTAAACTGTGATAATAATTGATCTAATTGACGCCAAAGTTCACTATTTTTTAATTCAGCATTCCCACTACGATGCCAGTTACGCCGTTTCCAACAAGCTAACCAACCCTTATTAATTGCATCTAATACATATTTAGAATCCATTACTATGCGAATACTTTCATGTTGTAATTGTCGTTTAGCTAAATACGTCAGGGCTTTTACTAATGCCATAATCTCCATGCGATTATTAGTGGCTCCCCATTCACCAGCTGAATCACTAACCACCTCGTTATTAGGTAATTCAAGTCGGTAAGCCCATGCGGCTTTATCACTCGTTAAAACATGACCACCAGCAACATTACCGTGATTTCTGGAACCGCCATCCGTAAAAGCAATAATTTGGGCCGACTTTAATGGTTCGGTGGCCATCGGCTGAGACCGTTTATGAGCTGGCACCCCGGTTTTTGATGATCCTGTCATAAAGGCTCTTGCTTCTGCTCCAGTAGCAAAGCTCTTATACACCGCCCCAGAAAAGCCACTAACTTGTTTTTTAGCGGCATCCCAAGTGTTATATACTCCCGGACGCCGCCCCTTTTTCACAGCATAAAACTTGCTCATAATAATTGCCTCCTCAGTTAAAAAAATTAATAAATGATAATGAAAGTTGTAATTACTTTAAAATTAATAAATTTTGTGCGAAAATAAAAAGTAAAGCAAAAAGGGGGAGATACCTCACATGTCCCAATCTAATGCCCAACTAATTACCATTGATGATGCTCGGGCTCTACTAAAGGATCGTAGTAACCAACTTAATGAACGATTCCCTAAACTAAAGCGACAAGGTAAATTCATTTTACCTGATTTTCGTTTGACCAGACAACGAAAAGCGTTTAAAATTCGTCGCCATACTTTCTTGCAACATCATGCTCGTTCCTATGTTGCGTTTGACTCTGAAAATGGTCAAACTTTATGGATGCACAACTTTCCCAGCTTAACGGAAGCCCTATTTTGGTTAAATACCGGCTTAAAGCCCACTGATAGTGACACTAATGTTTCATTTCAACAGTGGAAAGCGCAACACGAGGATGATATTTTGGCAATGAAAGATGAACTAAGAGCCCTCTCCAAGCAGCGTAAGGAACAAGCTCACGCCCACAAGGTAAAATAAAGTGGCTGTCTTAGATAGTTAAATTATTTTAAAATAAATCTTCATCAAGTAAAAAGGATTCAATATCAATTGATATTGAATCCTTTTTTGGAATATAAAAAACACTACGACGACCATGGCTATCGTAGTGTCTTTTTTTAATTATTTAGCTGGTGCTTGTTTAAGGAACTTTTGCAAATCTGCAACTTCCTTGTTACGCTTTTCAGCTTTTTTTACATTAATTGGTCGACGGCCTTGTACACCGTGTGGATGACAAATACGCATAATAACAGGTCTCCTTATCTTAAATGTTGCTTCAGTTAATTCCTAATTTCCAATAGACCTATTAAGTATAATACAGAACCCAATCAAAATGCAAATTTGACCAGGAAGAAATTTTATAAGCAAATTTTTTAGCGAAAACGCTTTTTTGGGCTAAACTTATTTTAAATACTATCATTGAACTCAGGCAACCCCATCAGGAGGTTTTATAATGGGAAAATTAATCGCTCACACCAAGTTAAGAAAAGTGGGCCGACAAGTTCTGAACCAAGTAGGCCCCCACGTTTTCATTACTGATGAACCCCTGTCATTACACGGGACCGATGCTGGTCCTAGCCCGGTGCAGTATTTACTCAGCACGCTGGGGTCTTGTCTGGCTATCAGTGCCAAAAGTATCGCTGAACATGATCCCGACCTTGAGCTTAGTCTTTTTAATGTAGATGTCGTGGGCGAAACCACTACTTTTGCCGATAAATCATCTAAGTTGATTCAAGTTACCATGCGTATTACCTGTCAAACTAACCTGGATCCGGATAGTCAAGCTGAGTTCATTGATCATGCGCTACACATTTGTACGGTTCATAATACTATTAAAGCAGCAGTACCAATTACCATTGAAATTCTATCTTAATAACTTTTTGTGTTAGCACTCTATAATAATTAGTGCTATTTTTTAAAATGTTATATTTGTTCATCGTTGATATAACTATGTTTTATATCTAAAAAACGTGAGCATATCTTTTGTAATCATAACAATAAGGTGATAATATTTAAGTTGTGTAAAGAAACAAAGCTTTCTTATTGCCGCATCATTACAGTCAGACAATCACTCGATTTAAGGGAGGAATTTTTGAATGAATAATAATGATCTTTTCGGATTTAATAATTTAGATGATATTTTAAATGACCCATTTTTCCGCGACGCCTTTAACAATGGCAACAGTCGCATGACCATTAACGGCCAACCGGTCTCTAAAGACCAATTACGACAAATGCAAGCTAATAATGGTCAACAACCAGTACGTCAACAACAGCCTAAAAGCAATCATCCATTGCTTGATGAATACGGTACTGATATGACCCAAATGGCTAAAGACGGTGATTTAGATCCCGTTATCGGTCGTGATAATGAAATCGAACAAATGGAAGAAGTTTTAAGCCGTCGTAGTAAGAATAACCCTGTGCTCATTGGTGAAGCCGGGGTTGGTAAAACTGCCGTGGTGGAAGGCTTAGCTCAAAAAATTGTAGATGGTGACGTTTCTGAAAAATTACTGAATAAACGCATCATCTCTATTGACGTCGTTTCCTTAGTACAAGGGACTGGAGTTCGGGGTCAATTTGAAGAAAGAATGAAACAATTAATCGACGAAGTATCTGAAAACAGCGATGTTATTCTTTTCATCGATGAAATTCATCAAATCGTTGGTGCCGGTTCAACTGGTGAAGGCGATAAAATGGATGCCGGTAATATTTTGAAGCCTAAATTGGCTCGAGGTGATTTCCAATTAATTGGGGCCACCACTAACGCCGAATTCCGTGATATTGAAAAGGACCAAGCCCTAGCTCGTCGTTTCCAACCTATTACGGTCAACGAACCTAACGAAAAAGATACGATTCAAATTTTGGAAGGCTTAGCTCCTAAATACGAAAAGTACCACCACGTTCACTACACTCCAGATGCTTTGCAAGCTGCTGTAGTTTTAGGTAATCGCTATATTCAAGATCGAATGAATCCTGATAAAGCAATTGATTTAATCGATCAAGCCGGTGCTAAGGTTGCGATGAGCTCTCATTTATCAAAAGACAAAGCCACCTTACAACAACAAGCAGAACAATTAGAAGTGCAAAAGAATGAAGCTTCCAATAATGAAGATTTCGAAAAAGCGGCTCAATTAAAGGATAAGTTAGGTAAGATTAATCATCAAATTAACGCCATTGACGATGGTGAAGAAGTCGAAGTTCCCGACGTTACCGTGGAACAAATTCAAGCTGTCGTTGAAAAAATTACTGGCGTCCCAGTTACTAACGTTAACGAAGACGAAGTTAGTCAATTAAAGAACCTGGATAAAGACATGAAGGCTGAAGTTATCGGCCAAAATAAAGCCATTGACTCTATTGCTGCTGCCGTTAAACGTAGTCGGGTTGGCTTTACTGAAAGCAATCGTCCAATTGGTAGTTTCTTATTTGTTGGCCCTACCGGGGTTGGTAAAACTCAAACCGCTAAGGCTTTGGCTAAGGAATTATTTGGTACTGAAGATTCTATGATTCGCTATGATATGTCTGAGTACATGGATAAAATCAGTGCTAGCAAGCTCATCGGTTCTGCTCCTGGTTATGTGGGTTACGATGAAGGTGGTCGCTTGACCGAAGCTGTTCGTCGTCATCCATATAGCTTGATTTTGATGGACGAAATCGAAAAAGCTCATCCCGATGTTTTAAACCTCTTATTACAAATTTTAGATGATGGTCGTTTAACTGATGCACACGGTAAAACCGTTGACTTCAGTAATACCGTTATCATCATGACTAGTAACGCTGGTCAAGACAACATTGAAGAACAACCAGATGTTATCGAACGACTCAAGCCTTACTTTAGAATTGAATTCTTGAACAGAATTGACGATATTATTCAATTTAAGTCCCTTTCAAGAGAAAACATCCTAAAGATTTTAGACTTGATGTTAGCCGAATTAAGTCAACGAGTAGAAAACGCTCGAGGCATTACCTTTACGGTGACTAACGATGCTAAGAGTAAGTTAGTTGATTTAGGTTACAACGAACAAATGGGTGCTCGCCCAATGCATCGGGTGATTACTAAAGAAATTACCGATCAATTAACCAACGTTTACTTGTCAAATCCTGATGTTAAGGAATACAAGGTTGCTGTTAAAGAAGGCAATATCGTGGTAGAACCCGCAAAATAATTAAATAATTTCTATAAGACCGCCAACCCCATAGTCGGCGGTCTTTTATTATCAAAAAGTCCGTTAAATATTGTTATTAAAACCTTTTTCGTGGATTTAATCGTTTGACAATCTGGTGGGTTGTTGGTATATTATTGTCAATGTGTTTTAGAGTTTCACTTTATTAAGGTACTTGTTTTATAGCTTTATGAAATAACTCCTTAATCATGTTCAACTAGTTAAGATGCATTATAAATATTAAAATGCGCACGGCGCAAGGAGGTTTCATATTATGAAACAAGGTACTGTTAAATGGTTCAACGCTGATAAAGGTTACGGCTTCATTACTACTGACGATGGTGACGTATTCGTTCACTTCTCAGCTATCAACAAAGATGGTTTCAAGTCACTTGACGAAGGCCAAAAAGTTACCCTTGACGTTGAAGACAGCGACCGTGGCCCACAAGCTGCTAACGTTTCTGTTGTTGAAGACTAATTTTAAAAAACTAAAATTAAACTTTACAATTTAAAGGATATATGACATGAGTCATAATTCGTAAAAGACCCGATATCAAAGATATCGGGTCTTTTTTGTTTGCTAATATCAGTGTCAAATCCCCCTCTTTTTTCTGCCAATGATATTATTAAGTTAACAGTTGCATTTATTCCCAGATTAGGAGTATAATAAACTTAACTTATTAAAAGTAAGTAACTTTATTTGGAGGTATCACCATATGACAAATGTAGGTGTAATTGTAGGGAGTTTACGTGAAGGTTCCTTCACTAAAAAAATTGCTAAAGCCGTTGCTGATCAACTACCAGCCGACTACAACGTTTCATTAATCGATATCAACTTGGATCTTTACAACGAAGATTTAGATGTTGATGGTAAAGTTCCCGCTTCTTGGACCAAATTCCGTGAAGCGATGAATAATGTGGACGCCGTTATTTTTGCCACACCAGAATATAACCGTTCTATTCCTGGTGGTTTAAAGAACGCGATTGATGTTGGTTCTCGTCCAATGGGATCAAGCATTTGGGACAAAAAGCCCGCACTTATCATTAGTGTTTCTCCAGGTGCTATTGGTGGTTTCGGTGCTAATATGGCCCTACGTCAATCACTTGTCTTCTTGAATATGCCAGTAGTTCAACAACCCGAAGCTTATATCGGTGGAGTCACTAACATCTTAGATGATAATGGTGAAGTAACCAGCCAACGTGAGTTATCTTACTTTAAGTCGATTGCTGACACATTTGTTGATTTAATCAATAAAATGAATAGCTAAAATTATAATAAAAAGGTTCGCTATCAACTGATAGTGAACCTTTTTTATTTATGAAATTAAGCCTTGATTATTTTGCAAACTACTTAAAATAAAGTCAGTTAATTCTTTTTCACTAATATTTCTGAGTTTACCTGGATAAATGGCCGTTCTAATTCCCTTGGCATCAGCCGTTTGACCAATTAGTTGCTTTGCCACTAAATCCAAATCTCCCTCAACTGGGAAAAACGGATTGAATTTAAACCGCAAGAAGTGGTCATCCATTATGGAAAAATTAATTTCCATCTTACCAGCTACTAAGTCGCGGGTAAAGTAACGATCATAGCCCGGATTACGACCAAAATTCCATTCATCGGTCCCATAAGTATCGGCTAACCGCTTATCAATAATATCCCAATCATCACTATTAATGGCGTAATCTTCAATATCATCAAGTTGTTTTACGTCAAAAATAGCTTTTAACAATATATCCCGTAATTCTGCCATCGTCATTCCGGTTGGCAAATAATCGCCTAAATTTATCATCTCGGCCACTTTAGGATCATCCGTAGTATTCTCATTAAGATGAGTTTCTGCGTCGTTCAAGACGTTTTTAGCGTCATTAAAATCCATATCATATAAAATGGTACCGCTAACTTTTACGGTATTATCAAATTGAGCCATATTCAACTTAGCAAATGCTTTATCGTGAAACAGTAACCGGCCACTTTTAACCTCTAACTTAGCATCAATTCCTAGGTCTTTTAAGGCGGTTAAAATGGGTTGCGCATAGTAAGCATAATCCCCAAAATGCTTTTCTCCTTCAGTTATGATGGCCTCAAAGATCAAAGTTCCAAAGTCATGAAGGACTACCCCACTATCAGTAGTTCGCCAGGCTAATTGAAATCCATGTTCGTGTAGATAAGAAATATTGACGGTTTCCCAAACATTTTGATTTCGTCCAATGACCACAGCGGGTTGGTTGATATACATCATTAACCCATTTCCAGGTAACTTCAAATCACTAACCAAATAATTTTCAATCGCCTGATTAACGCGGGCATCATATACTGGTTTATTATTGCGCTTAACATCAACTAAATACATCATAAATCTCCCTTCACTTATGTCTTAATGTCATTATAGTGTATAATTATAAGAAAATGTAATGAGGTGACTCTTATGGCACAAACAAGTTGGTGGCAACAAATAAATGATGCTTTAGATGAATCCAAGAGTACTGATGAATCTGGACCGATTACGGTCAAAGATGGTATCTGGTACCGCACCTTGCCTAATGGCCATTATTTAATGGGAATTGATCAATCAGTGATTGATCGTCTAGGTGAACTCACCTTTGCTGATTTTCCGACCAAGGTGCAAGAAATGGCCGTCGGTGACGATCTCTTAGACGTTGAAGGCGAAAAATCAGTAGAAACCCTTCAAGCCCCTGTAGCCGGAACGGTTATTTCCCGTAATCAAAATCTATTAAATAATATCGAACAAGCTAGCGCTACTGCTCCGCTACAAAACTGGATTATGGAAATCAATCCCCAAAACAATTAATTTTTTGAGCATATTTCACGCCACCTTTTTCATTTAGGCCTACAATAGAATTGTACTAAAAGTTTGAGGAGGTAATTGGAATGGCAGAATCACCAATTTTGGACAAACATATGAACGAAGTTTTTGATTGGAGCGACAGCGACATGCCAGTTCGTGACGCATTGTGGGATTACTACATGGAAGCAAATAATCACGACACCAAGGCCACCGGAAAAGCGATGGATAAATACTTGAGCATGTCTACTGAAGACATCAAAGCAGATGCAGAAAAATTACTAAAGTAATTGCATAACAAAAAGAGCCTGAGTTAAGGCTCTTTTTTTATTGGCTTATTTGAGTCATCGCTTGTTCAAGAACCGCAGCGGAAACCATTTCATTGGTGAACCGTTGTAGTGGTGTATAAGCATGACGTTTCTTAAATGGAACTGGCCGAGTTTTAATCACCACAACGGACATATCATTTTCAGTGATAAAAACCTGACCTAACTGTTTAAACTTTCCTTTAGTATGCTTACCCGTTCGCCAGCTATGCAGTCGAAACTGACCATTGTCATCTAATTTTATTTGATAATGACCGGAGTTATCCAGGCTAAGTGGTACCCCAATATATTCGGTAACTTCATATTTATCCTTCATTTGTACCTCCCATTATTAAAAAGAACGTTATAATAATTATAGACCTACAATTTTATTATCTTATCATTATCTAATATACTTAATTTAGGAGCCAAACGAAAGGAGCGATGAGTTTGTCTAGGATTAAAATCGTTACTGATGCGGTGGTAAATGCTACCCAATGGTCTAATGATATTGTAACCGTAATTGATCTTCCCATTATTATTAATGGCCAAGTTTACAGTCATATTAGCAAAATTAGTAATGCTAAATATTTATCATTATTACAAAGGTCTTCAACTAGCCCCAAAATTGGTACAGTCAGCGTTGAAGAGTTAATTACCTTATATGATCAGTTAGGAGCAGATGGCAGCAAAATTTTATCACTGCATCTTAGTGACCGTTTTACAGACACTTACAGTGTCGCTAGACAAGCCGCCGTCCAAAGTCTAGCCGATGTCACCGTGGTTAACAGCGGAGTCCCCGCAGCCGGTTTAAGCTATCAAATTCAAACCGCAGTGAACCTAATTCAGGCCAACGCTAGTTTTGCCACCGTCATTGCCCAAATTAGGCACACCTTAGAAAACACCCGGGTATATTTATCGATTTCTGATAATAGTCAGCTGGTGGCCCAACATCGCATCAGTTGGTTTCGAGCCATCGTAGAAAATCGCGCCAACGTCAAATATCTAATGCGCTTTAAGGATAACGATTTTCAGTTTATTGAACGAACAACTAATGATGATTACGTCAGTGATTTTTGGCGCAATCAAATTCAAAAAATGCACGAACTTAATATCGCAAGTTTAGATATCATTCATACCGGTGATAGTCATCGAGCTTATCTAATTTATGATTTAATGGATCAAGAGTTTCCCCTCATGCCTATACACTTACGAACTGCCAATCCCGAAATGGCTAATTATTTAGGCCAAAATGCGACTGGCGTCACCTACTTATTAGGCTAAAAAGGACTTCCTTCATTAATTGAAGGAAGTCCTTTTTATTTATGCTTCTTAGTTACTACTTCTAGTAGTTTTATTGGTATCACTGTGTTTACCTGTAGCGTTCTTGCTCCAAGGGAAAACAAATGGTTCGTAAGTTAATTTGATTAAAGCAGGGAAAACAATTGGAATTGCAATCACAAGAATAATCAAACCAACAATTACGGCAACCGCCACTTGAATCAAAGTTAAGACTCCAGAAGGAATCAAGGCTGCAAACGTTCCGCAAAGAATAACGGCTGCAGAGATAACCACTGTTCCAATAACTCCGGCAGCTGCCACAATGCGTTGACTTGGAAACATAGTATGATCTGGATCGTTGCGATATTGCATGATCAAGAAAATACTGTAATCCACACCCAAAGCAATCAACATAATAAATGAGAAGAATGGGGTATTCCAAGTTAACATATCTTGGCCTAGACTCTTACTACTAATCCATTCAGTCAAGCCTAGAGAAGTAAAGTAAGCAATTACTAACATAGTCATGACATAGAGTGGTTGTAATAATGAACGAGATACAACAATGAGGGCTAAAGTAATCCCAACGATCATAATTGCTGCTGTTCGAACAAAATCACTAGTGGCAATATTCTTGGTATCGTTTAAGTTGCTTGATTCGCCACCAACAGCTACTGTAGCGTTCTTTAATGATGTACCCTTTAAGTTATCCTTAACGATCTTTTGTAAGCCAGAAGCTCGTTTCATAGAGGTTTCCGTACTTGGATCAGTCTTCAAGATAACAATCATCTTAGTAGCTTTTTTGTCTGATGACATGTAAGTGTCAGTAGCCGTCTTAAAGGTATCACTCTTTAACACATTCTTTGGAATGTAGAAAGTATCACCAGCAGCAGATTTAGCCACCCCACCAAGGTAGTCATTGGTTTGACCTAAACCTTTTTTAACCGTATCAATACCGTTACCAGCTGCTACCAATTTAGTTTGCATAGCTTCTAGTTCAGTAGCCAATGCCTGAGCATTTTCACCGATAGATTGAGCATCACTACCTACCCCAGTCAATGAACTCTTCATTCCGGCAGCGGTTTGCGATTGTTGTGCCATTACTTGGGTCAATGCTGAAGTTAACGCACTTTGTTGAATAGCATTAAGTGGTTGACCACTAGCACTTAGTTGTTGGTTTAATTGCCCTACCAATTGACTTGGTGTAGCACTCTTACCAGCTGCAGCAGAACTCCTTTGAATATCAGTTAATTGACTGGCAATACTCTTAGTGGAAGTCCCAATATCGCTTAATGGTTGGGTATCAAACTTGGAACTCTTCATTCCTTTAGAAACCTTCTTCAACCCTGATTCCATGCGATCAACGTTACCAGTTAAAGTATCTAATTGATCACTCAAGTAAAGTTGTTTCAAAGCTACTCCACCTGGTTGAGTTACAGAGTTAACAGAATCAATACCTTTTTCACCCTGAATTTGTTTAGTAACTCGGTCAAGTTCTTTTAAATCTTTTTCATTATTTAAAGTGTGTTTAGCTTGAATATAAACCGTAGTTGGTTCAGCCGTTCCCTTTGAGAAATGGTCTTGAACCGTCTTGAAACCTTTTCGAGCCGTCACACTCTTAGGTAATTCAGCCACATTATCGTAACTCAAGTGACCGTTATATTGTAATGCAAATGGGACAGTAGCTACTAAAGCAATCAACAAAGCAATGATTGGATGTGCCACTGAATGCTTAGATAAGAAACTCCAAGTCTTGTTGTCGCTTTCGCCCTTTAAACTCTTTGAAGGCCAGAAAATCTTTTGACCCAAAGTAGCCATAAAGAACGGATTGAATGTTAACAAGACTAATAGTAAAACAGCTACCCCAATAGCAACACCGACAGCTGATTTGTAAATGGAGAAGCGAGCCAAGCCCAAAGCAGAAAAACCAATCAATAGTGATAAACCACTGTATAAGATGGTACGTCCCGCATTCTTGCGAGCACCAATTGTGGCTTCAACCTTATCTTTACCAGCAGCTAATTGACTCTTAAATTCATTTAACATCAAAATGTTATAGTCAGTCCCAATCCCAAATAAGACAACCACCATAAAGATTTGGGTGTAACTAGAAATTGGGAAATCAAATTTATCTGCTAAATTCATAACGATACTTTGAGAAATCAAGAATGAAATCCCAACTGATATCAAGGAAATGAATGGCACAATCAATGAACGGAATACAATAATTAAAACTAAGAAAATAAAGACAATCGTAATTGCTTCTGTTTTATGCAATCCTTGTTCGGTAACCACACGGAAATCATCATTTAAAATGTCACTACCAGTGACGTAAGTTTTAACCCCTTGGGTTTTAACCGCCTTAGTAATATCCTTGTTCATTTGTGAAACCGAATCTTTTTTACCTACGTCTAGTTGCATCAACTGCGTAGTTTTATCTTTGGAAATCAATTGTTTCTTAGTAACTGCATTTTGGTTAGGACTAGTAATTTTTTTAATATCATAACGAGATTTATGGGCATTTAAATCACTAATCGTGGAATTAATTGCATCAATCTGTGTATTAGTTAACTTATCATCGCCATTATTAAAGACCACGACCACTTGTCTAGTATTACCAATTTTATGACCCCAATGGGATTGAATGGTATTGGCAACTTGACTTTGGGCCGACTTAGGAATTTCAGTTTGGCCTTTATTAGCAATCAAGTTCGAGACGTTTGGCAACATCAACACACTTGCTACTAAGACTACCAGCCATAGTATAAAGCTGACAGTATACCTTTTTACAAATTTATTCATTCTTCAACCTCTTCTAATCAATTTTAATCCAATTTTGTGGAGCGGTAACTCGATACTGCAAAATAATCTGGGCTACTTCAGCTGCTGGCTCTGGATTATCCTTTGATAGCCAGTGCAAGACGATGCCCATTAAGGTATCTAGTACCATTTCTTCAATATAGTCTTTTGGAATAACAGCATCATAAGTTACTGTGCCATTAAATTCTAAAAACTTCTTGCGAATTTCGGTGCTAAATAATCCTTTTAGCTGTGATAAAAACGCCGGATCACCCTGATTACTAAGTAGCGAGGTCAACAATTCACGGTCATTAAAGAACTGACTTAGTGTTGAAATAACCATTTGATACGGAAAAGTTTCAACATTATCTTCATCTTTTAACTGCTTAATTGCTTTTGGAATCATATCATCCAACGTTTGTTGCAGCTTACCTAATAATTCGGCTTCCACTTGATGGAGTAAATCAAATTTATCTAGGTAATGAATATAGAACGTCCCCCGACTAATGCCAGCTCGCCGAGAAATATCGGTCACGTTAATATCATTAAAGCCCTTCTCGTTAATAAGCTCAATTAACGCGGCAATAATTCGCTGCTTAGTCTGAGCCGTTCGCTTATCAACTGCCATTAAAATCCCCCTTTCTATCTAAACCTAACAGTATAAATTATAGAGAATTTCATCAGTAAGTCAACACGTTGTTCATAATTTTTTCTTACTGGGAAATCGAAACGGCAACGCCAAAATAAACACGGTGCTAATCGTTAAAATAGCCCCAATTGTTTCCGCCCCACTAAAGGAAGTATTTAGAAATAACACTGCACCTAAAGTGGCCGATAATGGTTCAAAAACATCCAGTAATCCCGCCACGGTTGGTGAAATATACTTTAGGCTGGCAGTAAAACAAAGATAAGCTAAAATAGTGCCAAATAAAACAATAAAACCAACTCCTAGAATAACACTTAACGTTAGTGGCGGGGTGTTTTGCCACACCGGATTAATTACAGAAAAAATAAGACCACCAAGTAGCATCCCCCAACCAATCACCATTAACGAACCATAACGATTAATTAATTTAATTGGAATCAAAGTCTGCATTGCACCACTCAATGCCAAAACCAAACCAATCAATAAAGCATGTGGTGAAATAGCCAAATGAGCCAGATTACCCTTGGTAACCAACAACCACGTTCCCAGTAAGGCTACTAAAACAGCTGTGGTTTCTTGCCACCGGGGATACTTGCGATAAAACACAACCGTAATTATCACAATCATTACCGTTCCTAAACTCTGCATAACGGTTGCCGTCGCAGCATTACTGGCTTGTACCATTAAGAGATAGGCATATTGAACCGCTGCTAGCCCGAATATAACGTAGGCAATTAAATGAAATCCATCCCCCGGGCGTTTGAAAATAGTCGTAATTGGCTGACGTTGTCCAATTCGAACATATAATAAAATGGCTAAACCGGCTAATAACATTTTAACTGCCATTAGCCATTCTGGTGATAAGTTAACCGCCGCAAATAAATATTGTGATACTGGCCCTTGAATGCCCCAAAAAATACCAGCACTACTGGCTAATAGAATACCTTTTTGAGTATTTGACACAACCATTCTCCTTTACTACTCATCAAAATTATTAACCTAAAAAGTTTAGCATATTTTCAGCATCATTTTGCCAATTCTTCTATAATAAGGAAGATTGTTATTTTTATGCCTAATAAAATTGACGCGTTTCTAGATAGTTTCTATAATGAGACTAACGCTTAACGTAAAAACATTCTCGGAGGATAAAATATTGACTGAAACAGCTGAACAGTTGTACCAAAATTGGTTAAGCCAACCAAACTTACCAGTTGATTTATTAAATGAACTTAAGGAAATGAATAACCATCCTGATCAAATCGCTGATGCGTTTGCTGCTCCCCTTTCATTTGGAACGGCCGGCATGCGTGGTGTCATTGGCGCTGGTATTAATCGGATGAATATTTACACCGTTCGTCAAGCTGCCGAAGGTTTAGCTCGTTTTATGGATACCTTAGATGCGGCCACTAAAAATCGTGGTGTCGCCATCAGCTTTGACTCACGTTACTTCTCCAAAGAATTTGCTCATGAATCTGCTAAGGTTTTGGGACACCATGGCATTAATACTTTTGTTTTTGACGAGATGCGGCCCACCCCAGAATTATCCTTTGCCGTTCGCCACTTACATACATACGCCGGTATCATGATTACTGCTAGCCATAATCCTAAACAATATAACGGCTTTAAGATTTACGGCCAAGATGGCGGCCAAATGCCACCTAAGGAATCAGATATGATCACCCAATATATTCGTCAAGCAAGTGACTTGTTTGCAATTGAGGTAACTACAGAACCACAACTACGTGCTGATAACGTCATGCAACTAATCGGTGAATATGTGGATGTCGCTTACCTCGATAACTTAAAGACGGTTAATATTGACCATGAACTTATCAAATCTGCTGGTGCTGACATGAAGTTTGTATACACTCCGCTTCATGGTACCGGTAAAGTAATTGCCAGAAGAGCTTTGGAAGAAATTGGTTTTAGTGATTATGAAGTGGTACCAGCCCAAACTATTGCTGATCCAGAATTTGCTACGGTACCCTTCCCTAATCCTGAATTTCCCCAAGCATTTGATTTAGCCATTAAGTTAGGTACTAAAATCAACGCTGATGTCTTAATTGCTACCGATCCAGATGCTGATCGTTTAGGAGCGGCTGTTCGTCAACCAGATGGTAGTTACAAACTATTAACCGGAAATCAAATTGCCAGCGTTTTATTAAACTACATTTTAACCGCTAAAAAAGCGGCTAATGATCTTCCAGCTAATGGTACGATTGTTAAATCTATCGTTTCCACCGAATTAGCTGCTGATATTGCTGCTTCTTACGGAATTGCTACTCAAAATGTTTTAACCGGCTTTAAGTATATTGCTGAAGCAATTCAAAACTACGAAAATGATCATAGTAACACTTTCTTATTTGGTTTTGAAGAAAGCTTCGGTTATTTAATTCAACCATTCGTACGCGATAAAGATGCCATTCAAACATTACTTTTATTGGCCGAAGTAGCTGCTTACTACAAGAGTCAAGGCCAAACTCTTTACGATGGTGTGCAAGCTATGTACCAAAAATTTGGTTACTTTGATGAAAAGACCATTTCAAAAGAAATGGATGGCTTGGCCGGCAAACAAAAGATTGCCGATATGCTAACTCAATTACGCGAACAACCATTAAAAGAACTCAATGGTGAAGCTGTTGTAGCTTATGCTGATTACCAAACTGATCAATATACTGATCAAGATGGCAACGTTACTACCACTGGCTTACCTACTTCTAACGTTTTAAAGTATTGGTTTGCTGATGGAACCTGGCTAGCCGTTCGGCCTTCTGGGACTGAACCCAAAATCAAATTCTATCTGGGCACTAAAGATAAAACTCAAGCTGCTGTTGATCAACGCCTTCATAATTATGAAGAAGCAGTTAACCAATTAATCGCCAAATTATTAGCTTAATAATAAAATAAAAACAGGAACTGAATTCATCAGCTCCTGTTTTTTAATTATTAAGTTGAATTACTTTTAGTTTCCCTGTTCTTTTAATATCTGTATAATACAAGATAATTGTAACCATCGAGTGAAACTCTTGCAAATATTTCCGTTTCACGAACCTCAAGTAGAAAAGAGAATTTAAAATGAAAACTGCTGTAATTACCGACAGTGCCAGTTATTTAACCGCGGAGCAAGCTCAACAATATCACATTACAGTCCTACCCATTACTATTATCTTTGGCATGACTCAATATGCCGAAGGCGTAGACATCACGGCCGCAGAATTTTTATCCAAATTAGCCGCCAGTGACAAATTACCGACGACCGCCCAAGTTTCTATGGGGCAAATGCAGGCGGCCTTTGATCAGTTAAGTGCCGCGGGTTACGATGAAGTTATTTGTGTGAACTTATCATCTGGTATTACCACTTTTTACCAAAATCTAGTAGCTTACGCTGCTCAAGTTGCCAATATTAAGGTCTATCCTTTTGACTCTAAAATCGCCAGTGCTGGAGAAGCTGACTTAACTTTACTGGCTGCCAAAATGGCTCTGGCCGGCAAAAATGCTGCAGAAATCTTACCCAAACTAGCCATTTTGCGAGATTCCATCAACGTTACTTTGGTCGTGGATAGTCTAACGCATCTATTAAGAACCGGACGAATTTCCAATACCTCTGCCTTTATTGGCAGTATGTTACGAATCAAGCCGCTTTTAACCTTTGATGACGATGGTAAAATCGTTCCTCAAGGCAAAGAGCGCACGATGAAAGCCGCTTTTAACAAAATTTTAAGTCACTTAGAACAATCAATTCCCACGTATGATACTCCCGTGCGAATTTCAATTGTAGATGCTAATAATCCTAAAGCGCTTAAGGAATGGCAGGCAACTATTCAAGCTAAGTTTCCTAATGCCACTATTCAAATCAGCAAAATTGGACCATCCATTAGCGTTCATACCGGTGAAAAAGCGATGGCAGTGCTATGGGATATCGATTGGCAATATTTAAGTGAAAACTAAAGAAAAATCCTGATAACCACTAAATTCGGTTACCAGGATTTTTTTAATCATTATAAAGATCTTCTAATTGTTTCTTCACTTCTGGATGAGCAATAAAGTCATCATAAGTAATTTCACGACGATCAATAATTCCATTAGATGATACTTCGATAATATGGTTAGCAATGGTTTGAATAAATTCGTGATCATGAGACGTAAAAATTAATGAGCCTGGGAAGTTAACTAAGGCTTCATTTAAGGCTGTGATAGATTCTAGATCCAAATGATTGGTCGGATCATCTAATAGCAAAACGTTATCTTTTTGCAACATCAGTTTGGATAACATCACCCGAACTTTTTCCCCACCTGACAAGACATTAACGTTTTTATTAACGTCATCACCAGAAAAGAGCATCCGACCTAAAAAGCCCCGTAAAAAGGCATCGTCATCGGCCCCCTTTTCTGCATATTGCCGAAGCCAATCTAAAATGCGTAAATCATTACCGTCAAATTCAGCAGTAAAATCACGTGGTAAATAACCTTGAGAAGTGGTTTGACCCCAAGTAACGGTACCTTCATCTGGTTTCATTTCGCCAGCAATAATTTGCATCAAGGTCGTCGTAGCCAAATCAGAGCGACTAACCAAGGCTGTTTTATCGCCGGGACGTAAGGTGAAAGTAACGTTACTTAAAATTTGGTTACCATCAATGGACTTACTAACGTTATCAACTCGAAGTAAGTCATTACCAATTGGCCGATTTTCTTCGAATTTGATGAACGGATATTTTCGAGATGATGGCTTAATATCATCCAAAGAAATCTTGTCCAATTGCTTTTTCCGTGAAGTGGCTTGTTTAGACTTAGAAGCATTGGCACTAAACCGCGCAATAAATTCTTGTAATTCCTTGATTTGATCAGCTTTTTTAGCGTTAGCATCGGCCTTTAGTTTAGCAGCCAATTGACTGGATTGTAGCCAGAAATCGTAATTACCTACGTACATCTGAATCTTACCAAAGTCGACATCACACATCATTGTGCAGACGGCGTTTAAGAAATGCCGGTCATGAGAAACCACAATGGTAATTTTAGGATAATCAGCTAAAAAGTTTTCGAGCCATTGAATGGTATAAACATCTAGTCCGTTGGTTGGTTCATCCAAGAGCAAAATATCGGGTTCACCAAACAAGGCACGAGCTAATAATACCTTCACTTTTTGCCCTTCGTTTAATTCACTCATTAGTTCTTGATGTAAATCTTCTGGAATTTCCAATGATTGTAACAACGAAGAGGCGTCTGCTTCTGCATTCCAGCCATCCATTTCAGCAAATTCACCTTCGAGTTCAGCCGCCTTTAACCCATCTGCTTCTGAAAAATCAGGTTTAGCATAAAGAGCGTCTTTTTCACTCATAATATCAAACAGTTTTTGGTTCCCCTGAATAACTGTTTGCATCACGGTTTGATCTTCAAAGCCATAATGATCCTGGCTCAAACTAGACATTCGTTCATTTTTATCAATGTGAATATTACCAGTGGTAGGTTGAATTTGTCCTTGAAGTAATTTTAAAAATGTTGATTTACCGGCTCCGTTGGCACCAATAATGCCATAACAATTGCCCGGCGTGAATTTAAGGTTTACGTCTTCATAAAGCTTCTTACCAGAAAATTGTAAACCCATGTCGGTTACTGTAATCATATTTTTTCGTACCTTTCTTCAATCACAAAAATGACCAGCTATTAACGCCGGTCATTTAGCAACAATAGTCATTTCACGATACCATAATTAATTCCAACTCTCAACCGCTTTTAAACCGTGTCCAGGTTGTTGAAATACTCTACTTGAATATCGTCATCTGTAATAGTTAATTTGGTAACACTACCATTAGCGGTCGCTACTCCTAAATCTAATTCAGGTGCATAACGATCTACAATCGAACGAATAGTCATGCCATGAGAAACCACTAAAACTTGATCACCATCTTTAGTGTTTTGCCGAATTTTGTCAAAGCCGCGGTCTAAACGATGCCAAAACATATCGTTATTTTCAGCTTGGTCATATAAGTCAGCTCGGGCAATTAAGTCTCGAGCCCGTTCCAAACCATACTTATTTAAGACTCCCGCTTCGGTGGTAGTTTCCACTTGGGCGCCGACAAATTGCCACATTTGGTTTAAATCGTTACCTTCAAAGTAACCATGAAATTGTTCTCTTAATTCGGGATATTGGTATTGGACAATGTTCATATTGTGCTCTGCATTTTCCTTTAAAATCAAGCGCATTGTATCAATGGCTCGACCTGAATCACTAGAAAAAGCAGCATCAAAGTTGATTTTGGCCAATCGTTTACCGGCACTATGGGCATCTTGTTGCCCCTTTTCGGTAAGCGGTGAATCAATCCAGCCCTGAACTTTATTGTATAAGTTCAAGTAAGTCTGGCCGTGACGAACTACGTATGCTGTAATTTTAGTCATTAAATCATCCTCCCTAACTATCGTTCTTACTATATATTATAACTTATTTTCTACTTACTTCCTAGAATAGGCTGTTCACTTAGTTTATGATAGAATAGATAAGTATTATTTTAGAAGTTATTTTATGGGAGGAATTTATTATGCAAAAATACGTTGCGGAATTTATCGGAACGTTTATGTTAGTCTTCTCCGGAACAGCTGCCGTTGTTTTAGCTAAAGGTGATGCTTTGACAATTGGATTGGCTTTCGGATTAGCAATTACTGTAATGGCTTATGCTTTCGGTAATGTTTCTGGTGGTAATTTTAACCCGGCCGTATCATTAGCTATGTTGATCAATAATCGCCTAAGTGGGATTGATTTTATTGGTTACGTGGTTGCTCAATTTTTAGGCGCCACAGCTGCTTCAGCTATTATTAAAACCCTTGTTGGTGATTTAGGCTTAGCTACTAATCAACTTGGCCAAACTGATTTTCCTAAAATTGGTGCTGGTACTGCCTTTTGGTTTGAACTATTAATTACTTTCATCTTCGTGTTAGTAATTGTTATGACTACTAGTGATTCATTAGGCAATGCTAACTTGGCTCCTTTAGCTATCGGTTTAACCCTTGGCTTTTTGATTATCGCTGCTTTAAACTTAACTGGCGGTTCATTAAATCCAGCTCGAAGCTTCGGTCCAGCTATTATGGCCGGTGGTTCTGCTCTCAAGCACTATTGGGTTTACTTGCTTGCTCCCCTCGTTGGTGGCGCTCTTGCCGCTGTCGTTGGTCGTTGGTTTGGTAGTGAAAACTAATAAATAAAAAAAGAAACGGTAACGAATTTTTAAGTTCGTTACCGTTTTTTATTTTGTCAATTAATACCAAGCTGGTTTATCACCATCAGTGTTGGGCTTATTTAAACCAATCGAAGCTCGTTTGTACTTATCTGGATGAGCCACAATCTCAGTTACTACTGTCGCCACTGATTTACGAGATACTTCTGTACCTTTAAAAGGATCGTTACGTTGCGTAACTTCATAATCCACTTCATCTTTATCGGTCAACCACGCTGGTCGGATAATAGTGTAATCTAAATCGGAATCTTCAATGATTTTAGCGGCCGCCGCGTAGTTAGTAATGTAATCGCCCAAAATAGTGTTGTTCCATTCACCGAACTTCCCTGGTACTTCGTCATAAATTCCTAAAGTAGAAATCCAAACAATTCGATTAACTCCGGTCTCATGCATCGTGTCAACGATTAGTCGAGCCATATCAATAACCTTGCCGGCCAAATTAGCATAAACGATATCGACCCCCGTCATAACCTTTTTTAATAAATTAGCATCCAAAACATCACCGGTTACTACGGTGGCCTTAGCTAATAATTTTGCGTCTAATTTCAATTTGGCAGTATCACGTAAAAATAGGGTCACATCATTATTATCATTAATTAACATCTGATCAGCTAACTGGGCAATTTGGCCAGAAGCCCCTAAAACTAGTACTTTTGTCATTAAAACATACCTCCTTGATTTAATTCTATCATAGCATTACCACTTACTATTAACAAGTACTTTATTAAGTAATTATTTATAATGATATATGATATTTATAATTAACGTGCTAATAAAAAAGGAATGAAGTTTTTAAACTTGCATTCCCGCTTTATCTATTCAGGTTGATATTGCTCATCAATAATTAGAACTGGTTTAATCGTTTCACCGCTAATTGAATCCGTATTAGCTTGATTAATATCCGCAAATGAATAAAATTTTTCAGTTTTATCGAAATCAAACATGCCGGCTTGATAAAATTCAATTAAGCGTGGAATATCAATTTGTGGAATGGCATCCCCCATGTTAACTCCAATCACCGACTTATTATCTACACACAAGTCATTCCACGTATCAATATCAATATGATTAGCAGTGACTGCAATTTCTGCTGCGACCCCACCTTGATCTAAAGCCGCAATGGCTTCTTTCATCACTTTAGTTACTCCGGTAGTGTCAACCGTAAAGTCTACTCCACGGCCATGGGTTAACGCTTTAATCGCCATTACCACGTCGCCACCACGACTATTGATCGTGTCGGTGGCCCCCAGTTCTTTAGCTAACAATAACCGACTGTCGACTTGATCTACCGCGATAACTTTAGTACAACCCGCGATCTTAGCGGCCATCATCGCCGCTAACCCCACCGCACCAGTACCAAACACAGCAATCGTGTCTCCTGGGCGAGGTTTTAACGTATTTAACACGGTTCCACTACCGGTAACATACCCACATCCTAAAGGCCCCAGTTTGCGTAAATCTAAATCATTGGGTACCTTAACGACGTTGCGTTCTCGTACTACCGTTGTGGTAGTAAACGAAGATTGGTTAAACATATCATCAATGGGCTGATCATCTAATGTAAAGTGGGCAGAACCATCAGGCCTAGTCCCAGATAAATTATTTTTAGCATAATTGCGACATTGTGTTGGAATTCCCCGTAAACAATTATCGCAAACGCCGCAAGCATAAAAGGATAATACCACATGATCACCAGGTTGCACGGATTCAACACTACTTCCCACCGCTTCGACAATCCCAGAGCCCTCGTGACCCAGTATAATTGGATAACCAATTTTAGCGTCCCCTTTGCGCAGGGCCTCATCTGAGTGACAGATACCACTGGCTACCATGTGAACAATAACATCGTCAGGTCCCATTGCTGCTAATTCAATATCATCTGTAATAACAAATGGTTCTCCTTGCCGTTGTACAACCGCTGCTGTTATCTTCATGATAATATCCCCTTTTATTAAGTATTTCACAAAGTTATTATATCAGGTTTTGTAACCGGTTTCAAACTTGGTTTTATTAAATTGAATCTACTAAAAAACTCTCACCTAAGTGAGAGTTTAAAATCAAATTAATTATTTTTTCATATCCATTGCGTGACCACCAAAACCATTACGTAAGGCAGAAACTACTTTACCAGTGAAAGAATCATCATTATTCATTGAATCCCAACGTTGATATAGTGAAGCGGTAATAACCGGAACGGCAACATCTTCATTAAGAGCTTCTTGAACAGTCCACTTACCTTCACCAGATGAGTGCATTGTTCCGGTAATCTTAGAAAGATTATCATCCTTTGCAAAGGCTTCTTCAGCCAATTCCATTAACCAGCCACGTACAACTGATCCATGAACCCAAACTTTGGCTACAGCTTCATTGTCATATTCAAATTGGCTGTTTTGCAAAACATCAAATCCTTCACCAATAGCACCCATCATCCCATATTCGATTCCGTTATGAACCATCTTTAAGAAATGACCTGAACCCGGTTTTCCTGTGTATAAATAACCATCTTTTTCGGCAATTCCTTCGTAAATTGGACGAATATGATCAAAAGCTTCTTGGCTTGGACCACCAATCATAAAGTTACCATCATGGCGAGCACCATCTTGACCACCAGAAGTGCCACAGTCAAAGAAGTTAATGCCCTGAGCTTTAGCAATTTCACTGTGACGAATTGAATCTTTGTAAAATGAATTACCACCATCAATTAGGTAATCACCAGATGATAATAAACTAACCAATTCTTCAACAGTTGAATCAGTTGGCTTACCAGCCGGAACCATAATCCAAACAATTCTTGGTGCACTTAACTTAGATACTAAATCAGCATTACTAGTAGCTCCAGTGGCTCCAGCTTCTACCGCTGCTTTAATGCTATCTGGGTTCAAATCAAACGCAACTACATCGTTGCCGTTATCAATCAAATTTTTCACAAGGTTAAGACCCATTTTACCGAGACCAATCATCCCAATTTGCATTCTAATTACCTCACAATTTATGTTTACTAGATTTAATACACTTTTATTATATATTTTGAAAGTAATTTTCGCAAGAGAAACTATTATTACTTTATGATAGTGATTGATTCGGACTTTTCATATTATGAAAAATGCTGATATATAGGCGTTTTTTCGATATTTTTCTTTTTTATTTAACATTACTTTTCAATTAACCGTTTTTAATTATTTGAAAATTTTTTTCATTTATTGATTTTTGAAAATTACTAATACTAAATGTCACTCAAGTCACTTCATGCTAAAATTGAAGTAATAATTAACGATAGGAGTAGTTATCAATGAGAACCAATCCATATGATATTTACACCACTACTAAAAATATCTCGATGACTCTTGATCATTCTATCAAAGCTGCCGTCGATGCTGGTGGTCTCGGTAGTTATTTTGTTTTCTTTTTTATCATTTTTTTAGGTTGTGCCTTTATCTTTTTGGCTTGGCTTCCTAGTGACGTTTTAATTTTTTTGTGTGGTAGTTTAGCTAACAGCGGTCACATGAATATCTTGATGGTTATTATAGCCGGTAGCGCTGCAGCCTTTTTAGGCAACCAGCTAAAATACAAAATGGCATTTCACCATCAACAACGCAACCCCAATCATCATGTTAAATTAAATGACAAATGGGCTGCCACTTATTTCAAGCGAAACAAAGACGGTTCCGTCGTCACCGGTAATCTCATTCCCGTAGTTGGTAACTTAATTCCAATGATTGCCGGTTATAATCGGATGAACTTTCAACGCTTTACTAAAGACAATATTAAAGGAACCTTTCTTTGGATCATCATCTTTACTATGATGGGATTTATCTCAAATAACATCCCGATCATTGAACATAATATGGTAATTTCTTCATTAATAGTCAGTCTATTAGTCGGGCTATTATATCGTTTGATCGAAAAAATTATCGTCAAATTCAAATAACGTAAAAACGACTATCACATAACGGATAGTCGTTTTTTGGCATTATTTTGCATTAATATTACAAATTCCGAAATATCTTTTAACCAAATTGAAACCTTGCTGAGATTTTCTAGTAGTATTGACTCGATATAATGATTTTTGTACTGATTTAGGAGATATTAAAGATGAAATTAAATACTAAAAAAATTATGGCTGCACTTATGGGTGCCTTTGCTGCATTAAGTTTTTCTACAACCGCTTTTGCTAGCAAAAATAAAATTGCCGACGTATCCCAATATCAAGGTAACATTAATTGGAAAAAAGCTTCTAAAGAAATGCAAATGGTTATCATCCGCGTACAACACGGTAACAAAGGTGATGCTGATTTTAAGGTTGATACTCACAAAGATATCAACGCTAATGGAGCTTACAAATACAACGTCCCCTTTGGCCAATATGACTACACAGAATTTACTAGTGTAGCCGATGCTAAACAAGAAGCCAAAGACTTCTACAAACGAACTAACAAACATGCCAAGTTCTTCGTATTAGACAACGAACACCGTAAAGGCAAAGGTAGCGAACAATCTTACGTAAACGCTTGGTACAAACAAATGCGCAAGTTAACTAATAAGCCACTGGTTTATTACACTTACGAAAGTTTTGCTAAACAACACAAAATCAATTTTTCTCAATTTAACGGTTCCTGGATTGCCAAATATTCCAATAAGAAACCAAGTGGTGTTAAGGCCGATCTTTGGCAATATACTTCAAAGGGCCATATCAGTGGTATCACTGCTAATACCGTGGATTTAAGTAAAGCTTTAAACGCTAGTAAAGTGAAGTCTTGGTACTCAACTCCTAAAAAAGCCAGTTATTACACTAGCTTACCAAGCAGCAAGCATTTCAAAACGTTAAAATCAATCGGTATTTACAAAACTGCTGAATTGACGGGTCATACCGGTTCCTTTAAAAAAGGTCAAAAATTAACCATCAAAAAAGTAGTTCGGTCTAAAGGCGGTGCTTACCGTCTTCAACTACTAAACGGAAAATACATCAGCGCCAACAAAGATTTAGTTAAAGCTGAATAATTTAATTAAAATTTTAAGGAGAGTTTATTATCAAATCAAATCGTCTTACTAACATTATCGTGAAACCATTTATTCTTTTTGCCTTCCTATTCGGGTTCGCAATGACCATGGCTACTACAGAAGTTAACGCTGACGCTGCTACTACTCAAAGTTATTCTAAAGTTTATGAAACTGCTAAAAAGCAATTAGGTAAAAGATATTCTTGGGGTTCCGTTGGTCCTCATTCATTTGATTGTTCTGGTTTAACTAAGTACGTTTACAAAAAATCAATCAAAAAGAGCCTACCAAGAACTGCTCAAGCCCAATACAACGGCACTAAAAAAGTTTCTAAACACAATCGTAAAAAAGGCGACTTAGTATACTTTGGTACCAGCAAGCACAACATTAGCCACGTAGGTGTTTATATCGGTGGTGGTAAGATGATTGATGCTCAAAATCGTGGTGTCATTATTGAAAAAGTTTCTGCACCATGGTGGCATGCAGTTGGTTATTCTCGTCCGGTTGCTAATTTAAAATAAAAAAGACTGCCTAATGGCAGTCTTTTTTATTAGTCAGCATAATTAGCTGGCGAATCATCCCATTTATCCACAGAATCACCCCATGGACCATCAGGATTGTGCCATTTAAAGTCATCATACCAAAGGCCGCGCTTGCTTTTGTCCAAGGCATTTAATTTGGCCACATCATCTGAAGTAATTTCAAAATCAAAAATTTGACTATTTTCAACAATTCGTTGTTCATGAATGGACTTAGGAATAATAACTAAATCCCGTTGGTATTCCCAGCGTAAAATAATTTGAGCGGCAGTCTTACCATACTTTTCAGCCAAGCTTAGTACAGTAGGATCACTCAATGAATCACCACCGCCTAGTGGTGACCAGGCTTCTAATTGAATTCCTTCTAAGTTAGCTTGAGCTAAAATATCTTTTTCTTGGTTCGTTGGGTTAAATTCCATTTGGTTAACTGCTGGCACTACATCAGTATGTTCTAACAGTTCAGCCAATCGTTCGTTATCAAAATTAGAAATTCCCAATGCTCGAATTTTACCTTCATGATAAAGTTTTTCCATCGCTTTGTAGGTATCGATAAACTTATCATCAACTGGCCAATGAATTAAGTACAGATCAATATAATGTAATCCCAGACGCTTTAATTGACCATCAAAAGCGCGTAACGTACTTTCGTAACCTTGGTTACCGTTAAACAGTTTAGTAGTTACAAATAGATCTTTACGGTTCATCCCGGTTTCTGCTAATCCTTCTTTGATTCCTTGACCAACCCCAGTTTCATTACCATATTGCTTGGCAGTATCAATTAGCGTATAACCATGCTTAATTGCTGTTGTCACCGCATTTTTAGCATCCGTATTGCTACTTTTCCAAACTCCCAAACCAAAACGAGGCATCAATATCCCGTTATTTAATTGGACGGTACTCTTTAAATCGCTCATTTATCTTCCTCCTAAAATTGTGAAGTCAAATCAACAACCCAATTTCATTTTGGTCATCTTTAATCTGATTGTCAACCATCTGGTTTTGAAGACAAAAAAAGAGGCGAACCATAAAGGCCCGCCTAACGGCATTTATCAAAGATAAATGGATTACTTAAATTCCACAATTCAGTAATCAGACACCTACATCCGGTAGAAAACGTGTCCCGTTCGAAAAAACACTTAATCGCTTTCGCGAACAACTTTCGTTGCGTGTCTACTCGACTCATCGCATAAATACATAATACCACATCGTTAGAATCAACGCTAGTTATTTTTCATCAATAGCTGATTCATTGCCTTCAAAAGCGTCTAATTGTCCTTGCACCCAATCATCCATAGCCGTTAAATGATCAGTAAGGTGATCAGTAAATTCTTCAGCATTCGTCATTTCGTCAATTCGTAGTCCAGAGGGATTTAATTGTTCCCCCACCGCTACTAGATATACATTCACCCCTGCCGTTTCTTCATCACTCATAAACTTTTCGATTCTAGCAGGTTCACCAAGTGGCAAATTAACTACGTTAGTTTCTACTCGAAAAACTAAATCCGTTTTTTTCACTTTCAACTCAGCCACCGCTAATTCTTCCTTAGCTAGATGTTGTTGCACAAATTCATAAAGTGGCAACATAGTTTTAGCAATATTTTTCTTTAGAGCAGCTAAAGTAACCTCACTTGTCTGACTAGCAATTTGATCATTATTAATAGCATCAATAAGTGCTGCGATATTTTGCTTCACGATTTTTACCCCTGTTTCTGTTTAATTTGTGCAATTCGTTCATTAATATACATTTGGCGTAACTTATATGCTTGCATGTACCAGTAAACGGCGATCACAATACCAAAAACGGCAATCAAACCAATGATAAACCGCACTACTAGTAAGCCTTTGGCACCTGAAATCATTGTCCCAATAACTCCGACTTGACCAATCGCATATACCGCCACGATTGCTGCCATTAAATAATAGCTTAAGCGCAAGTTTAGGGCCGCTAAAATAATGGCAACAGCATATAGCCCAATAGCTACTAAACTAATCCGTAGAAATTCACTAGGATCAACCGTCTTGGTTAATTTCAGGCCAGGAATCATGGTTAACGCACTCACTAATAAGTAAGTTATCATGGAAACCACTGCCCAACTGATAACCAGTTTCTTTTGCTTTTGCATTTTATCCTCCAAATAAAAACGATAAATTCAATTTGAATTTATCGTTAAACTATCCTTTATCTTACCGTATTTAAGTTAATTAGAAAAGCATTCCCAACAAGTCTTCCACTGAGATACCACTAAAATACTGACTTAAGTCGACCTCATTTAACACCTTCGCTACACTTTGACGATCAAATCTAGTTCCTGCTAATTTTTCAGCTAGCTCAGTTGCGTCACCAGAACCAAAGAAATCACCATAAAAGGTAATTTGTTCGATTTTACCATCATCAATTTGCAAGCGGGCATCAATCGTGCCGTTAGTAAAATGTTGCCGCTTTTTCAGCGTAAATTCAGGTGATTTACCGTAAACCCAGTCCCAATTATTATATACATCATCAAAAATAGTTTCGATGGCGGCATTATCTTCATCAGTTAATTGATATTCTTTATCCGCAATTTCTGCTAAATCATCAACATGAAATAGCTCTTTTAATAAGATATCGCGAAATTCAGGAGTGGTAATGTTTTGATATTTGTTATCCAGATATGGTTTTAGGTTAGTTACTCTAGAACGAACTGATTTAATACCCTTTGATTTAATCTTATCTTCAGGTACGTTTAACGCCTTGGTAACCACATCCAAATCCACATCTAGCATCAAAGTACCATGTGAGAAAGTCTTCCCATTTTTAGTGTACATAGCGTTACCAGAGAATTTCTTACCATCTACTAAGATATCATTTCTACCACTCACTTCTACCCCAGTGGCTCCCATGTCATGCAGTGCGTCAACAATGGGTTGAGTAAATGACTTAAAATCACCAAACTCTTCGCTATCACTATTAACCACGAAGCTAAAACATAAGTTACCCAAATCTTGATAAACAGCACCACCACCAGAAAGTCGACGAGTCACCACAATCCCATTTTCATCAACGTATTGTTGGTTAATTTCTTCTAGTGTATTTTGGTTACGACCGACAATAATACAAGGTCCCTCAATGTAAAATAATAGCAGTGGTTCATCAAAGTTTTTTTCATTCATTAAGTAGGTTTCTGTGGCCAAATTTTTCCGAATATCATTAGATTTCATCGAGACGTAATACATTCCAAAGGACCCCTTTATTGTTGAATTTGTCCATATCATAGCACTAAAAGTAAGCGATTACAAACTGATTTTTTCACAAGAAAAGAATAATCCTATTTACTTACAAATTACTCAATGAATGGTAGAATTAAGGTATAAATAAAAGTGTTGCTGGGGTGATAATTATGGATTCACAATATAAAAACGTCTTAGTACCAGTTGACGGTTCCGATGCGACTGCAGCTATTTTGCAACGAGCTATCGAAATCGCCAAAGATAATAACGCTCACTTGGACATCTTAAACGTATTAGAAGTTAATCAATTTAACCAAACTTACGGTAGTGTCGTTAGTGGCGATGCAGTTTTTCAATTAACCGAAAATACCGAAGCTGCTTTACGTAAAATGGAAAAAAGAGCTCACGAAGCTGGTTTAATGGATGTGGACATTCATATTCGTTTTGGTAATCCTAAACCCATTATCGCTAAAGAATTTCCAGCTGACCACGATAATGATATCATCGTGATTGGTTCTACCGGCTTAAGTGCCGTCGAACGTTTAATTATGGGCTCAGTTACCAGCTTTGTTTTCAGAAACGCCAAGTGCGACGTTATGATTGTCAAAGATAAAACTGATAAAAAATAATCTTTAATTCATCATTAAAAGGCATTATCGCACAGCGGTAATGCTTTTTAAATTGAAATCAAAGGAGTAAATTGGCATGCAAGAAAACGTCTGGCAATACCGTCGAACGGTAGCTGTTCCATGGAATCAACATAGTTTACGCCAACTTTTAAGTAAAGATTGGTTAATTCCTAAATACCTCATTCGCGCGTTGCGAACTAATCAACGGGTACTAGTCAACCACCAATACCAACCAGTTAACCAGTTAATCCAGGAAAATGATCAAATTGATTTAACGTTTAAAGCCAGTGATTTTCCACATTTACCACATCCCATCACTCCCGATTCCAGTGCCCCGGTTGTCGTAGCCTACGAAGATGATACGCTACTCATTGTCAACAAACGGCGCGGTGAAAAAACCCATCCTAATCAGCCTCAAGAAATAGGTAGTACTTTAAACTTTGTTGCTGCTTATCTCAATGCCAAAAATGAGGCTCCCTACATGGTCCATCGCTTGGACATGGCTACCAGCGGCGCCTTGATCGTGGCTAAATCACCAGCCGTCGTCCCTATTTTAAATCGCCAAATTAGTAGTAAAATGATCAAACGGCAATATTTAACTTGGGTGCACGGTAATCATTTACCTACCACCGGGACCATTAAGCTCCCCATCGGGCGTGATCCACTCGACAAACGCAAACGTATGGTGGCTGGCTTGAACTCCCAATCAGCCGTGACTCATTATCAGGTCCTGGCTAGTCGAGCCAATTATAGTTTATTAAAAATCAATCTTGAAACGGGCCGAACTCATCAAATTCGAGTACATTTGGCGGCCATTGGGCATTCCTTAGTGGGAGATCCCCTTTACAGTCACGATGCGGTTGAACAACCCATGTTACTGCATTCCTGGCAAGTTCAATTTCCTTTGCCTTTCACTGATGATTGGCATACCATCACGGTAGCTCCCCCCACTGATTTTTGGCGGTAATTCAGATTGTATCCTGACAAATAAAAAAGACTCCCCACCGGGAATCCTTTTTATTTTATAAGGGACTAAATGTCCGTGTAATTGGCAGCGTTTGTTGTTTTCCGTCCAAATCGGTTGAGATAACTTATTGCCCCCACAATAAGTTATCTCAAACCATGATTCGATTCTAATCGGTTAAATTTCAAACGTGGTCATGTTAGTATTTATCATAGCTATTTTAAGCATTTTTTAATGCTTCCCCTAGAAACCAGCGGATAATTACTAACCCCTTTGTCTAAATTACCCCTGCATTCTCCCCTGGCTTTCCTATGTCTTTAATTATAGAATAAGACTAACTAAAAAAGCTCTCAGCTTCCTTTAGAAAAAATATTGTTTTTGAAATTTATTACTGTTAAACCCCTTGCCTGCACTAACTAAGGAATAATAAATTATGTATAAAAACGATTTGCTAGATTCTACTGAACAGCAAAAAATCGAATTAATCAACATCTTATTGCAAAATGGTACCCCACCATATTTTCAGTTCGATAAGCCTCAGGTTTTAAAACAACTGGGGGTCAATACTACTAAACTAACTCAAATTGTCACTAGCATACGGACCGATTTAGCGGCAGAAATTAGCAGTGGCTTATTTGAAATTGGCTTAAATCGTCTACAAGTGTCCCTTCATTTCACCCCCAACTTTAATTATGCCGAGTTACTACACAAATATTTAATGCAATCACCCAACGTACAAATGTTGTTATACTTGTTAACTCATTCTTCAATGAATAAGCAACAAATTAACACTGAACTCGGAATAAATGCTTCGGCATACTTTCGCAGAATCCGGTATCTCAATCAGTTATTGACCGAATTTGATATTCAAATTAAAAATGGCATTTTAGTGGGGAATGAATTAAATATTCGGCATTTTTACAACCGTCTCGGTATTATTTTTAATCAACATCCTCTCTCAGATGACAACAACGCTGCGTTGTGGCAGACCGTTAGCGATTTGGAAGCTCACTTAAAAATTACTTTTAACCCCGATGCCCGTTTTATTATTTACTGGAATAGTTATGTCATTCAGTATCGTCGTCGTTTTATGCGACCGCAAAATTTAGTTGGATTAGAAGATCTGATTGATTTTATTACCCCTATGGCCGCTTTTGAAACCTTCCTAAGCAATTATCACTTTAACTATTCAACTATTGTAGATATTAATGAAGCGGTATTAGAGTTTACTATTTTATGGGTCAGCGATATCTTTACGAGTAAAAACGATAATTTCACTCATTTTTATGCTGGCCCATATTTACAAGGCAGTCCGCTTTACCAACGGTACCGTTTTTGTATGAATCAAATCAAACACTTATTTCCACGTCTAGCTCCCAGTTCGCAACAAGAAGTCACTCAAAAAATTTGGTTGATAGTCATCAAATTAACCTTTACTAAGGGCTTTTTATACACTATGACCGCGTTTGAAATTAGTCATTATCATTACACTATTGGACCCGACGCCCCTGTTTGGCCTCAGGAACAAGTCACTAACTTCATTAATGAGTTCACTCAACAAACCTCGTTAACCTTAGATGAGGCTGATTATCAATTTTTAAAAATCAACTTATTAAGCATCATTGCTAATACCCAAAATGCATTAATGGGCGCCTTAAAAATTGGGGTTAGAACCAACATGCATTTACCGCTCGCTCGCCGTTTTTACAGTCATATCCTTCAAGAGCTCACTTATTTTAGTAATATTAGTATTGAAGCGTTTAATGATAATAAAAATTATGACTACGTAATCACTAATATTTACGATTCATTACCAATCAACGAACCTCATTACTATATTTTAGGTTTAGGTGTATCAAGCGATTATGCCAATATTCAAGTGGCGTTACTACAAATCTACCAAAATAAATACAGTCAGTCTAAACCCACCTCTCCTGAAAGGAAACGCTCAGATGGATAAGAAAGACCTTTTAAACACGGCTGATCAGGCCACGTTAAGCTTAATTGATAGCACTTTAATCATTAGTAACCGTCAGCAGGCAGTGCCATTGAAAGATTTAGAAGAACAATTATCAATCAACACCAGTCGCCTTAATCAACTCATCGAAACTATTCAATACGATTTTGCTGACGAAATCAAACAGCAAAGATTTACGTTTGCCGTTATTGAAAATGAATTGATAATTCAATTCACTGCCAATTTTAGCTACGCTGACTTATTGCGTAAATATTTATTTACGTCGGTAAACGTTCAAATATTCATGTATTTATTACAGCACCCCAAATTAAATAAGGTCGAATTACTCTATCAATTAAACATTAGTGAGGCCACTTATTTTAGACGCCTACAACATCTAAACGAACTGTTAGTAGAGTTTAAATTAGAACTAAGTAACGGCGTTTTAGTAGGTAGTGAAATGGATATTCGTTATTTTTATTTGAATTTGGGGGCTATTTTTGATTTAAAATGGCCGACCGCTAAAGACAATCAAATCGTTCAAGAGGTAAAACAACTAGAACAAATCCTGCAAACTAATTTCAGTCCCAGCATTGCTTTTAACGTCTACTGGCTCATTCAAATTACTCATTATCGCAGTCAATTTGCCGATGCTAGCAACTATGAGCAAGCCGAGTGGATTCAAAAATTTGTCGCCCCACTCCCATTTTTTAAAACATTCAAGCAAAATTATTTTAACCAACTCAGTTTCGTCAAACAGAATGGCCATCACTATGATATAGAAGCCAGTTTATTTTTCGTCTTACTTTGGACCATTGATCCCATGCCATTTGCCACCAGTAGCTATTGGCACCAACTAGAAACTAAAGAATTAGCTCAAGCTCCGTTTGTACGTTCATACCTCGTTACCATGCAGCAAGTAGATGATTATTTCCCCAAAATGATCCCTACTATTCGTGAAGGCGTCGCTCACGAAATTGCTTTAATTTGTCTCAAAATATTTTTCACTAATGGCTATCTTTATCGCATCAACAATTTGGAACGAATGCAAGACGCTACTTTATCTTTTACTATCGAGGATCCTTGGACAAATCAATTCGCTAACCGCTTAATTGCTACTATTGATGAAAATCATTACTTAACCTTGAATCCGACCGATATTACTTTACTTACCGAAAACTTTGTCAGCATCGTCAATAACACTCATAAAGCCTTAGCCGGTAAAATTAAAATCGGTTTATCCAGCGCTCAATCTAGACCGCTAGTAAACGTTTTTCGACGTTATATTATCTTGGGATTATCGTACTTTACTAACGTAGAAATCGAACTATATTCCGATACTCATCAATACGATTATGTCATTACTAATCGACCCAATTGGGATACTGATAAGGCCCCTGTTAGCTACGTTACTAATTTCGGAACTCCTGCTGAATACCACCAATTACAGTGGCAACTACTAAAAGTTTATCAACAAAAATATTCAACTCATTAACCACACAAAAAAAGAGACCGCCTAAGCGATCTCTTTTTTTATCTAATTAATTAGATTATTTGTTAAGTGGAGCCCATTTCCAGTTCATAACTTCTGGCAAATCAGTACCAACTTCGCGGATGTAAGCATTGTGCTTATCAACCATGCGTTGCATTTCGTGAATGAATCTCATTCCCTTAACGTTGTATTCTGGGATGCTCTTAACAACATCAGCAGCAACGTGGAAACGATCCATTTCATTAAGAACACGCATGTCGAATGGAGTAGTGATATCACCATTTTCACGGTAACCGTGAACGTGTAGGTTATGGTTGTGACGGTCAAAGAAGATTGACTTAATCATATCTTCGAAACCGTGGTACAAGAAGACAACTGGTGCATCAGTTGTGAACAATGTATCAAATTCTTCGTCTGACAAACCACGAGGGTCAACATCTGGACGACGTAATTTAAGAATGTCAACAACGTTGATGTAACGAATCTTCATTTCTGGGAAGTTCTTGTTCAAGATTGAAATAGCAGCAAGTGCTTCCAAGTTAGGTTCTGAACCAGCAGCAGCGATAACAACATCTGGTTTTTGACCTTGATCAGTAGATGCCCAATCAATGTAGCCAAGACCGTTGTTTACCAAGTTAGTTGCTTCTTCAATTGAGTACCATTGTGGACGTGGGTGCTTTGAAGTAACAATCAAGTTGATAGTTTCGCGAAGCTTAAAGGCAACATCACCAACAGCTAACAAGGTGTTAGCATCAGCTGGCAAGTATTCACGAACAAGTTCAGGTTTCTTTTCAGCCATGTGAGTAAGCATACCTGGATCTTGATGAGTGTAACCATTGTGATCTTGTTGGAATACAGTTGAAGTATTCACAAAGTTCAATGATGGGTAATCATGACGCCATGATTGTTCAGCAGCCTTACGCAACCACTTCATGTGTTGAGTCAACATTGAATCAACAACACGACCAAAGGCTTCATAAGTTGAGAAGAAACCGTGACGACCAGTCAAGACGTAACCTTCCAACCAACCTTCTGCTTGGTGTTCTGAAAGTTGTGAATCAATCAAACGACCTGAGTGAGCAACATCTTCATCGTAAGGAAGGTTGATGTCTTCCATCCATTGACGAGGAGTTTCTGCAAGTAAGCCGTAAAGACGGTTTGATTTAGTTTCATCAGGACCAAATGAACGGAATGAGTCAGGGTTCATTGCAGTAACGGCACCCAACCATTTTGACCATACGATCATGTCTGAAGCTTCTTCAGCACCATGTTCTTTAATATCTACAGCAAATTCCTTGTAATCAGGAAGCTTCAATGGTTCTGGGTTAATCCCACCATTAGTGATTGGGTTCATTGCCATCCGTTGGTCGCCCTTAGGAGTGGTATCAGCAAGTTCTTGCTTCAATGAGCCGTCTTCGTTGAACAATTCTTCTGGCTTGTATGACTTCATCCATTCAACAAATTGATCTGCATCTTGCATGTCATTTGATGAAAGGTTCAATGGCACTTGGTGAGCACGGAATGAGCCTTCGATTGGTTCACCGTTGTCATCCTTAACTGGACCAGTCCAGCCTTTAGGTGAACGAACGATAATCATTGGCCATACAGGAAGAGTTGCAGTTTCTGCAGTTTCGTTTTCACGAGCATTCTTTTGAATAGCTTTGATTTCTTCGATAACAGTATCAAGAGTCTTGGCCATCTTTTCGTGCATTGGCATGTGATTGTTCCAGTCTTCCATAGTGTCGCCAGTTTCGACGAAGTATGGTTTCCAGCCCATACCTTCGAAGTACTTAGTAAGTTCTTCGTCAGTCATGCGTGAAAGAATAGTTGGGTTAGAAATCTTGAAACCGTTCATGTTAATGATAGGCAATACAGCCCCATCTTTAACTGGGTTGATGAACTTATCTGAGAACCATGATGCAGCCAATGGGCCAGTTTCAGCTTCCCCATCACCAATTTCAACAGCGGCAATAACGTCTGGGTTATCAAAGATAGCACCAGTACCGTGTGAAAGTGAGTAACCAAGTTCGCCACCTTCGTGGATTGAACCTGGAGTTTCAGGAGCAGCATGAGAAGCAATTCCGCCTGGGAATGAGAATTGCTTGAATAACTTAGCCATACCTTCTTCATCTTGAGTGATGTTAGGGTAGATTTCAGTGTATGAACCGTCAAGGTATGAGTTAGATACCATAACTTGTCCACCGTGACCAGAACCTTCAATATAGAACATGTTCAAGTCATATTTCTTAATAGCACGGTTTAAATGTGCATAAATGAAAGTTTGAGAAGCAATAGTTCCCCAGTGACCAATTGGCTTAACCTTAACATCTTCAGGTGTAAGCGCAGTCTTCAATAGTGGGTTGTTACGTAAGAACAATTGACCAACTGATACGTAGTTAGCAGCGTTCCAGTACTTGTCAACAAGTTCTAAATATTCTTTAGAATCGTAATCTACCATCAATTAACACTCCTTTTAAATGTCATAAATAAAGTTACAAGAATGCTCGTAAAAAATCTAATATCATTCTTTGATTATTTTACAACTCCTATCTTAACCGATAAAAAGTAAAAGTCAACCTTTTTATAAATTGATACGGTCCAATTTCAAAAAGCTATAAAATAACCTAACAACATCCCCAATTATGGACTGTTGTGAGCCAATAGTCCACCAATTGGAATTGATAATAACTAATGGGACTTAAAACCAACTTAATCCATAAAAAAAGCAGTGACTCCATCAATGAGTCGCTGCAATTATTTATTTTCATCCAAATTAACAAACGTATTGTAATTCAAATATTTATAATGAAGGCGCATGCTGGAAACTTCAAATGGAGTACCATCATCCATAAAGAAAATGCCTTCCATCGTCCCCACTGGTTCTACCGGCTGTAATTGAAGTAAGCGTTGGTCTTCAGCTGTGGACGGTTCCGCTGAAATAGTCATAAATGACTTAGTCACTGCCTTACCAGTTGAATCTTCTACAAAATTAAAAATAGAGCCCCCTACTGTTTGTGGGGTTAATTCAGGCGCAACTTTAATCGGAATATAGCCCAATTCAATCATAAACGGTTGCTCATCAAATGAACGAAGTCGTTTAATTTCATAAACAAAATCACCCGCGTTCAAAAATAATTCTGTTTGTAGTTCCGGACTGGCCGGAATAACCTTAAAATCCAATACTTGGATGCTTGGAATTTTACCCTCACTTTTGAAACTGTCGGTAACCCCTAAGTTAGAACCTTCATATTGAAAGATAGTTTGGTTCTTTTGGTATAACGGGTTAATAAAAGTCCCGGAACCCCGTTTTTTAAAAATAATTCCTTCATTGGCCAAGACGTTTAATGCCCGTTTAACTGAACTACGACTTACACCATAGTGTTCAGTTAAGCTACGTTCATCTGGCAGTTTTTTAGTGTTAAATTCATTATCTTGAATTCGTTGTTTCAAATCGGTCACGATTTGACGATAAACTAAATCAGCCATAGTTTACTCCTATCGTTATTGTCCATTCGTTAGTATAATCACTAACTTAGTATATCAGAACTCGATTGGAAAACCAGAACTAATCAGGAAACCAATGTGATAAAATGTCGGTTAGGAGGTTGATTATGTCGAAAAAAAGTAAAAAGAAGATTCATAAAACCCTAGTTGAACAAATTTTAGATAAACATAAAATTCCGTACGAACAGGCCATTTTCCCTACCGTTCAACAAGGCGATGTGGCCCAATTAGATGTTGATCATATGGGCGAAGATGAAAGCCGCATTTATAAAACGTTAGTGTTAAGCGGCAAAACCACCGGCCCTTTAGTAGGAGTGGTACCCATTGATAGTCATTTAGACGAAAAGAAATTAGCCAAAGCCTCTGGCAACAAAAAAGTCAGCATGGTGCCCTTAAAGGATCTGCTTAAAACTACCGGTTATGAACACGGGGCTAACACCCCCATTGGGATTTACGAAAAATTCCATTATCCCATTTATATTGATAATCGAGCTCAAGAACAAGGCACTATTTTAGTGTCGTCTGGTCAAATCGGGCGTTCCGTTAAATTACAAGCCGAAGACATGAAGAATTTAGTTCACGGTACCTTTACTGATTTAGAGGAGTAATGTGATTAATCTAGCAAATTTAGGCCATAATTTAGTAGTTGTTTTTTTCAGCATCGTGATTGTTCCTTCACTATTAACCTTAGGATTATCAACCATTAATCGTCGTAACAAGCAACTAATAGTCAACTATTGGGGCGTTAAAAGTCAACTTTGGTTCGGCGGAATCGGTGTAATCATTCATGAATTAAGTCATTTAATGATGGCCCTGCTGTTTGGTCACAAAATTACTCAGGTCACCTTATTAAACGTACCAACACCAGAAAATACCACGTTGGGCTCAGTTCGGCATTCCTGGAATGAACAAAATAAATACCAACAACTTGGTAACTTTTTTATTGGTTTAGCGCCCATAATTGGCTGTTCTTTGACGTTGTTGGGACTTAGTTACTTATTAGTTCCGGGACTAATTTCTTCACTACTAGCTACATTTACTGACACTATTGACATTGTTGACCAGAACCTTATTTGGTGGAAAATGATCTTATTTATTATAATTTCACTCAATATTGTTTGTGGTGGTTTTGATTTAAGTCGTGCTGACCTTAGTAACGCCGGCTTAGGTGTGGGCTTGTGGCTTTTGTTTCTTTTAATAATTACACTATTATTATCAGTTATTGTCCCGACAGGAAGCTGGTTGGTCATATTCACTAATTTAGGTTGGTTAATCGGACTGACATTAGGATATTCGTTACTATTATCGTTAGTCGTTTGGTTATTTTTAAAAATATTCTCATGAAAACGACAATAAATAAAAAGAACTATGCCAAAATTAAAATTTTAGCATAGTTCTTTTTTAATCTACCGAATTAACTTATCCCAAATGACCACTTGGTTTTGCTTAAGTGATTTCTGAACATCAATAATTCGCTGATTACTACTGCCACGAAATTGTAACGTGAGATCTTTAAGGTCTTCCATAAATCGGCCATCCACCAAAATATCGAGATAACTTAGTAGCCGCAATTTATCAATGGATTCTTTCGCTAATTCATCCCAAGTATATCCGGTCCAAGACCAGATATCTTTTTCATGACCGAATTCAGCACGAATGCGACGAACCAAGCGTAAGCATACCTGCGTATTTAAGAATGGTTCCCCACCTAGTAAGGTCAATCCTTGAACATAGCTGTGCCGCATATCTTCAATGATTTGATCTTCTAGTTCTTGTGAATAGGGTTTGCCATAATGAAAATTTTGTGCAGCCTTGTTATAACAACCCGGACAGTTAAACAAACAACCGGAAACGTATAAGCTACAACGAATTCCTTCTCCATCAACCATATTAAACGGCTTGTAGTCAGCAATGTATTCCTGACTACGGTCAGAAGCTAACCATTCCTGAGGTTGCGGATTTTTCGGATACCGTTTCGGACGTGGTTGTCGACTAGTCATCATTAAGCGCCCCCAAGGTCATGTTTTTAACCCGTGAGGAAATTTCCTTATGCCGCCCCTTAACCATTGGCCGAATCATCGGATTACCTAAGTAACCACAAGTTCGTTTGACCACATCACAGGTCTTAGGATCCCGGTTACCACATTGAGGGCATTCAAATCCCCGTGCTGTGGGTTTAAAATCACCATCGAAGCCACATTTAAAGCAATGATCAATCGATGCATTAGTCCCTAAATAACCGACATGATCATATGCCCACGTCCAAACTGCTTCTAGTGCCGCTGGATTTTGCTTGAGGTTAGGATACTCACAGTAGTGAATAAAACCACCGGACGCATACTTAGGGTAATCCTCTTCGAACGTTAATTTTTCAAATGGCGTGGGATTTTTACGCACGTCATAATGAAAACTATTGGTGTAATACTCTTTATCGGTAATATCTTTGATTTTACCGAATTTTTCAATATCATCTTCACAAAAAGTATCCGTTAACGATTCGGCTGGAGTAGAATAAACACTAAAATGATAACCATACTCTTCTTCCCAATCAACACACGCATCATGAAGATACTTTACAATTGAGAGAGTAAAATCATGAGCAGCCTGGTTAGTCTCCCAATCAGGACCAAAGAAAGTCGTTCCCACTTCATATAAACCAATGTAGCCTAGTGAAATGGTGGCCCGACTATTTTTAAATAGTTCATCAACATCATCACTGTCTTTTAATCGGACCCCAAAGGCGCCGTTTTTATATAACGTTGGTGCATTCAGTGGTTGAGCTTCCTTGCACCGAGCAATGCGAAATAGGAGTGCTTTTTTAGTTACCGCTAATTTATCAGCCAAAATTTCCCAAAAAAGAGCTTCGTTGCCCTGAGCTTCTAACGCAATTCGTGGTAAGTTAATCGTGACCACGCCCAAATTCATTCGACCACTATTAACTTCTTCACCCTGTTCATTACGCCAGCCTTGCAAGAAACTACGACAACCCATCGGCGCCTTAAAACTACCCGTTAATTCCACAATTTTGTCGTACATCAAAATATCTGGATACATTCTCTTAGTAGCACACTCCACCGCCAGTTCCTTTACATCATAGTTAGGATCAGCTGGTGCTAAGTTTAAACCGCGCTTCAAGGTAAATACTAGTTTAGGAAAAATTGCCGTTCGGTGTTGTTTTCCTAACCCTTTAATCCGTACTTTTAAAATAGCTTTTTGAATTTCTTTTTCAATCCACGAAGTGCCCAACCCAAAGCCCACGGTAGTAAATGGGGTTTGCCCGTTAGAAGAAAACAGAGTATTTACTTCATATTCTAAGGCTTGCATGGCATCATAAATGTCTTTTTTAGTTTTAGTGCGCGCAAATTCTTCGCGTTTATCAGCTGCCACCCACTCACTAGCTTCTTGCAAATGCTTTTGGTAATTCAATTCGGCATAAGGAGCTAATAATTCATCGGTTCGATCGGCTGAACAACCACCATATTGGCTTGAAGCCACGTTGGCAATAATCTGAGACATTTGAGCAGTAGCAGTTTGAATGGATTTAGGTGATTCCACTTCGGCATTGCCAATTTCAAAACCATTAGCTAGCATCCCTTTAAAATCAATCAAACAACAGTTAGTCATTGAAGTTAGGGGTGAATAATCCAGATCATGAAAATGAATATCACCGCGTAAATGGGCTTTGGCCACTGTTTCTGGCATCATCGTTAATCCCATAGATTTTCCCACCATGCCGGCCGTTAAATCCCTTCGAGTACTAAAAATATTACTGTCTTTATTGGCATTTTCGTGCACCAAATGATCAGTACCATCAAATAATTGACCTAATTTATTCTTAGGATCAATCGCTTGTTTCCATTTAGCCATATCTTGTTGACGATATAAATCATATTTAGCCACTAGATCGGGCCGTTCATTAGTCAATAATACTTGGCGAAACGCTCCGCGAATAGTTTGCACGTCGATACTATCAGGTTCGGTGCTTAACTGTGTCAATATCTGCTCAGTAATTTGTGCTTGTTGAGCTTCATCATTTACTAAGCTACGAACAACCATTTCGATTTTATAAGGATAGAATGGGACTTTCTCACCGTCCACTTTAATCACTTGTTTAGTTTTTAATTCGGTTAACTCAGCCGTCATTGCTACCGCTTGATTCTTCATAATGTGACTTCCTTCCTATGTAAAATTGAAAAATACGGGTGGTTTGAATTAAGAGTTGCTTTTTTTAAACCTCTTCCAATACATTCCATCTTACTCCAAAAAAAATCTCAATATAAGCCTTGAAAAATCAATATGTATGTGTTTCTAGACCACAAAGACACTATATCTTGTGTTCAAAGCATTATTTGATCATAATAAAAACCGTTAACCTAATAATTGCATTAACGGTTTTATAGCTTAAATATTAACGTTCACCATTCCATTCAGCCTTAAATTCAGCCAAATAATCTTTCATTACTTGATTACGATGTTGTGCAATTTGTTTAGCTGGTTCGGTATTCATTTCATCAGCCAACTTTAACAACTTTTCATAAAAATGATTGATTGTGGTTCCGGGGCGCCGATATTCTTCTTTGGTCATATGTTTACGGGGCTTAATGGCTGGATCATAGATTTTTTCACCATGATGACCACTATAATAAATTGCTCGGGTAATGCCCACGGCCCCAATCGCATCTAAGCGATCGGCATCTTGAACTATTTGTCCCTCTAGGGTTAGTTTTTGATGGTGATGTAAATTAGCACTAAATGATAACTTTTCAATAATATCCATCACTGCATTCGCTTCGTCTTCACTGTATCCCGCTGTTAGTAGTAATTCCTGCATTTCCACTTTACGAGCCACTGGATCAGCCACTAATTTATCATCAGCTAAGTCATGCATGTAAGCTGCAGCGTAGACAATAGCGGCATTCGCATCAGGTAGTGAGGCTAAAATCATTTTGGCATTGTTCACCACTCGTTGAATGTGATCAAAACTATGTCCCGTAGTGTCATCCTTCATTGCCAACTGAACTCGGTCCTTAATTAAGGTTAAATTAACTGCCATTAAATCATCTACTTTCGTCATTTTCTTCTATTATATGCTTAATTGTACCAGTAGGTTAAAATAAGCAATCCATTACCACAAAACCGGGATAGTCCTAGTGACTACCCCGGTTTTTTAATTTCACGATTATTTAATAGTTTGTTTAATCAAACGAGCTGTATTTTCGGCCGTTTGAGCTAAATTAATACTAGCCGTTTTAATAGCCGTTGGTAAATCAATTAACCCAGGAACCGTGCTAAAAATAGCATCAATACCTAGATCATATAACACATCGACTCCTTCACCAATTTGACCCACTAAGGCAATAACTGGCACGTGGGCATCAACTGCTTTGGTAGCTTGAGCTACTCCCATTGGGGTTTTACCATATTGAGTTTGAAAATCAATCCCCCCTTCACCAGTAAAGACAAAGTCTGCATCTTTGACCCGTTGCTTAAATTCAGTCTCTCTTAAAACAATATCCACACCACTTTGCATTTCTGAGTTAGTAAAGACTAATAACCCTGCACCTAATCCACCAGCAGCACCGGCACCAGCTTGATTAGCCACGTCAATATTTAGGTCGCGGTTAATAACTTCAGCATAATGTTTCAAATTAGCATCCAAAGTTTGTACCATGGCTGGTGTTGCTCCTTTTTGAGGTCCAAAGACGGCACTAGCTCCTTTAGGTCCCACTAATGGATTGGTTACATCCGAAGCAATGATAATTTTGGTAGTCGTAATTCGGGGATCAAGCTGATTAAGATCAATATGATCTAATTGGGCTAAGCCACCGCCACCACGAGTGATCATTTGGTTATTGGTATCTAAGAGTTTTACTCCCAGTGCCTCGGCCATCCCGGCCCCGCCATCGTTAGTAGCACTACCACCAATACCAATAATAATGGTTTCTACGCCTTGATTAAGGGCATCTTCAATTAATTGTCCTGTACCGTAAGTAGTCGCAATTAACGGATTATGGGTTTGCTCATTAACAAATTGAATCCCACTAGCAGCTGCCATTTCAATCACAGCCGTCTTTTGATCACCTAAAATACCATACTGAGCTACGGCTGGTTGCCCCAAGGGGTCAATCACCTCAGTATCGATTAAGTGACCGGCAGTGGCATCGACTAGTGATTGAACGGTCCCTTCACCACCATCAGCCATCGGAATTAATTCAAATTCAGCATCAGTAAAAACGCGACTAACACCTTGTTTCATTGCTTCAGCTGCTTGTTTAGCAGTTAAACTACCTTTATATGAGTCTGGTGCAAAAACAAATTTCATCATCAATAACTCCCTTTTAAAAGAATCCGTACATCACAGTGGCCACAATCGTCATAGTTAATCCGACGATTGCTTCGTAAGGAACCACCTTCATCCGGTCTTGAATGCTCATATTCAATGATTTCGCAGTCACATGGAAATAGTTACCGTGTGGTAATTGATCAATAACCACTGCACTTGTATGCATCATAGCGGCAGCGGCAATTGGCGTAACCCCAAAGGCCAAAATTGATTTGGCAAAGGAACCAGTTGCCAAGATAACCCCAGTAGAAGTCGAGGCCGTTGCAGCTGACATAAGTAATCCAGAGATTGGGGCCAAGAACACGCCAGAAATTCCTGAAGACTTAATTAGAGATACCACTTGTGCTGGTAGAGTGGATTGCGTAATCAATCCACCAATGGCACCGGCACCAATTAAAATTAAAACAACATCCGTCATTCGTTGAATTCCTGAAGTAGCGTAGGCTTTGAGCATTTTGCCTTTCCCCATAGCAATCGCTCCCACAATTCCGGCAAAAGGTAATATGTACATCGCATCTACTTGAAATTTAGTTAAAACAGCAATGTGTAAAATACTACCAATAGGATTAATCATTAATAAGACAATTGCTACTAACGGTGTCACGATAGCCGACTTTAATGATGGCAAATCTTTAGTATCAAAGCTTTTAACCCCATCCAAATCAGAATCTAATACCATTTGGCCATGACGTTTCAATAATGATGCCACAATGACCGTAGCTAACAAACCAAACAAGGCGGGAATAAAATCAGCCACCATCAATTGACTTAGTTCAACGTTAAATCCGTGAGCTGCCGCAATGGTATTTGGGTTGGGCGAAATAACGTTACCGGCTTTACCACCACCAGATAGGGCTACTAACAACGCAATTTTTGAAATTTGCATCTTTTTACCAACTTCTAAAGCAATCGGGGCCACAATCAAAACGGCAACTGGAATGAAAACCCCCACGGCCGTGATAATCATAGTTGATAGCGCTAGTGATAAAATAGCTAATCGCTCCCCTAACTGATTAACAATAGCTACCGCAATAGTGTTAGCTGCCCCCGAGTCCATCATGACACCGGCCAAAACGCCGGCAGCTAAAACCCGGACTACCGTTCCCATCACACTTTGAGTCCCAGTGGTCACTACATTCACCGTTTGAACTAAGTTAGCTCCACCAATAACGGCTCCAAAAATTGCACCTAAGAATAATGAATAAACGGGATTAATTTTATATAAAATCAAAATAATAGCCAGCGCTAACCCGATCAGCGCTCCAATCCAACTAATTTGCATTTGTTAATTTCCTCCAATATTAATTAAAATAAGTGATATATGCCAATGTATAAGATGATATATAGACCAATATAATATCATATATACGTTTTACGTTCCTAATAATACAACAAATATATTTATAAAGATAGTGAAAACGCAAACATTTTTTGATTATTACTCACAAAAAGAGTCGTAACTCATTGATGAGTTACGACCCCTAGTGCTTTTTAGTAACTTAATTTATTTAGTTTCTACCCCAGTACCTTCATATTCATCAATCATAATTTGCTTAAGATCAGCCATTAATGGTTCCTTAGGATTGGCAGTAGTACATTGATCTTCATAAGCTAATTCGGCTAATTTATCGACCGTTTCATCAAAGTGCTTCTTATCAACACCCCAGTCCTTTAAGCTGAGTGAAACCCCAACTGAATGGGCTAATTCGATGATTCGTTGAACCAAAGCCTCTTTTAGTTCTGCGTCGGTTTCCCCTTTTAGACCAACGTAACGAGCAATTTCAGCATAATCTTTATCAGCACGGAAGTATTCGTACTTAGGCCATACCGCAATTTTTTCTGGTAATTCAAAGTTATAACGAATGACATGTGGCATGGTGATAGCAATGGCAATTCCGTGAGTTAAGCCAAATTCCCCACCTAATTTATGAGCGATAGAATGGTTAATTCCTAAGAAAGCATTACCAAAAGCCATTCCGGCTAAAGTCGCAGCATTATGCATTTCTGCTCGAGCTTCTGTATCGCCATTATATGAAGCAGTTAAGTTTTCAAAGACTAACTTAATCGCTTGTAATGATAGTGGTCGAGTATAATCTGATGCCATTGTTGAGACAAATGATTCAATTCCGTGACAGAGAACATCTAAACCAGATGCAGCTACTGTTCCCTTTGGTACTGTTTCTACGAATTGAGGATCAATAATGGCAACATCAGGAGTTAGTGAGTAATCAGCCAATGGGTATTTGACGTGAGTTTTAGAATCAGTAATAACTGCAAACGGAGTAACTTCAGAACCAGTTCCAGAAGTCGTTGGAATAGCAATCATTTGCGCCTTCTTTGGCTTCTTGAAACGATAAGCTCGCTTTCTAATGTCTAAGAATTTTTGTTTAGCTCCAAAGAAGCTAGCTTCTGGATCTTCATAGAATAACCACATGTTCTTTGCAGCATCTAATGGTGACCCCCCACCTAAGGCAATAATAGTATCTGGTTCAAAGGCCCGCATTTGTGCTACCCCTTTGTTAACCGTATCAGTAGTTGGGTCTGGTTCTACACTAGAGAACAAGGAATATTGAACTTCATTAGAACGTCGTTTCAATTCGTCTAAAACAATGTCAACAAAGCCCAGTTCAACCATGGATGGACTAGTAACAATAAATACCTTGTTGATGCCAGGCATATCATCGAGGTACCGAACTGAAGTTTTTTCGAAGTAGATTCGAGGTAATTTTATCCATTGCATATTATTTCGTCTCTTTGCGATAGTTTTGATGTTTAATAAATCGTAATCAGTAACGTTATGAGAAATAGAGTTAGCTCCCCATGAACCAGTTCCCAGTGTCATAGATGGTGTCATTTGGTTGTAGAGATTACCAATACCACCAAAACCGGCCGGACTATTAACAATAACTCGAGAAGCCTTCATCTTTCGACCAAATTCAACCGCCAAATCATCATCTTGGGTTTGAATTCCAACAGTGTGACCCAGGCCACCATAGTTGAGTAAAGCTTCACAAATAGCAAAGCCTTCTTCATGACCACTAACCCGGTAAACGGATAGTACTGGACTTAATTTTTCTCCAGAAAGTGGGAACTTAGGACCAATTTCTTCATTACTCATTTCAGCGGCTAATACTTTAGTGTTAGCTGGTACTTCAATACCTGCTAATTCAGCAATTTGCTTAGCTGATTTACCCGCGATAGGCCCTTTAACGCCCCCACGCTTAGCATCAAACATTGCTTCTGCTAGTGCTGCTTTATCTTCTGGTTTAATGAAGTAAACCCCATTTTTAACGAACTGTTCTTTGATATCATCGTAAATATCATCGTCAATGACGGCACTATTTTCAGTGGCACAAATCATCCCGTTATCAAAAGTTTTAGATAAAACGATATCGTTAACTGCCCGCAAAATGTTAGCGTGCTTTTCAATATAAACCGGACCGTTACCAGGACCTACCCCTAAGGCTGGCTTTCCAGTGGAATAAGCGGCTTTAACCATCCCCGGGCCACCAGTAGCTAAAGTACTAGCAACATCTGGATGATTGATTAACTTAGTGGTAGCTTCCAAGCTAGGTTCTTCAATCCATTGAATAATTCCAGCCGGTGCGCCAGCAGCTATCGCAGCATCGCGAACAACTCTAGCAGCGGCAATAGAAGATTTCATTGCTTGTGGATGGAAACTAAAAATAATTGGATTTCTAGTTTTCATAGAAATAATTGATTTAAACAAAGTGGTAGAAGTGGGATTAGTAACCGGGGTAATTCCCGCTAATACTCCCAACGGTTCTGCTACTTTAACTAGTTGACGTTCAGTATCATCTTCAATAATACCAACCGTTTTATGGTTTCGAATGTGATGCCAAACTTCTTCAGTGGCAAAAATATTTTTTACAGCTTTATCTTCAGCAACTCCCCGACCAGTTTCATTGGCTGCCATAATGGCTAATTCCATATGTTGGTCTAAACCAGCCATCACCATTTGGTGAGTTATATAATCAACTTTGGCTTGGTCAAATGAATCCATTTCTTCAAGAGCAGAAACAGCGTTAGCAACTAACCCATTGATCATGTCATCAACGGATGTTTTTTCTGGTGCTACTACTTTTTTATCTTGGTTTTTAGCGTCTTTTGCCATCTTCGTTCCTCCAAAGAAAAACATTGTTATTTATTTCACAAAAACATCATATCACGTTTTCAAATAATGTAAACAGTAATTGATCAGAAAAACACAAAATAAATTAAAAAGGCGTTACTCTTTGTTTTATCAAGGAATAACGCCTTTATTATAGATTGAAAATATTTTCAATTACTGAAAACGGTTCCATTACCGATACGTGAAAGATTTCACTTATCATGTACTTTAGGCAATGGTTGTGCAATTATTTCTAACAATTTCTTGGATTCTAACCGATCAATAATAGTATTAACTGCAACTTGTAATAATTTATCGTTCAAATTTTTTTCGGCCATTGCACTTTGATTACGATGATCGATATTTTTAAACGAAAATTCTAGCCGTTTAACAAAATCATCATAAGCCTGTTGTGGATAAATTTTAGCTGTCACTTGATCAATTCCGTGACGAATTGTTTCCAATGAAAAAGTCGGTTTTAACAAGCTAATTAAAATAATATCAGCAATTTGCATCGTTTGATAACGCTTCTTGACCGGGGCCATAATGGCCTTTTTCTTAACATAATTATTAATCATCGCTGGCGTGATTGGATCAATTTCTAATGGTCCCAAAATGCCGTTAATCAGTGCCGTTACTTGATCCATGTATAATTCAAATTTGGGTAAATCGTTCCAAAGTGGTAATTCTACCGTTTTAATTTTTGCTTCCCAATTGTGGTAGCGTTCGATTTCGGCCATAAATTGATGTCCTCCTAATAACTATTTCAATAACTAGTATAACACACTAGATGTTCTATATTTCAATTATATTTATTTCAGCAATACCGTAGTAGCTTAATTTTAGCAATAAGAAAGGCCGACGCAAATTTTTTTGCATCAGCCTAAGATAACTATTCCATATTTTGTAATCGGCGACTGTGATTTAAATACTGAATGATTAGACTTTGAATAAATACATACACCGGATAAACGCTCGCAATTAAAGGTACCGCATATAACCAAATGGCTGGATTAAAGAAAGATACCAGTGAAAATAATCGGTTAAAGAACACAATAATAATCCCGAATGCTACCAAAACACTGACATCTAATATTATTTTGAGGCGATTTAGTGGCCGCGATACCATCACCAACGATAACCAACAAATTGCTCCCGTTAGTAATACGCACAAAGTCGATGAAAACTGGTAATCAAATTTAAAGATAAAACCTAAGAATTCAATTACCATAATGTAGCCCACCACCAATAGAGCCGCGGGCAGTGAAATTTTCAAAACTTGCTTTAAAAACTGATTGGTAATTTTTTTAAAGTTAGGTTGTAACGCTAAAACAAACGATGGAATTCCTACCATTAATGTAGTAATTGGCGTTAGCTGAATGGGTTCAAAAGGATAATTGGTAGCCATGAAGATAAAAATGATCGACAAAGCTACCGAATACATCGTTTTAATCAAATACATGGAAGCTACTTGCTCGATGTTATTAATTACCCGACGCCCTTCATTGAGCACCCCTACCATAGCGTCAAAATTGGAATCAATCAAAACAAAATCAGCAATACTTTTGGTGCTCTCACTACCAGACGCCATTGCAATACCACAATCAGCTTGCCGCAATGCCAGTAAGTCGTTCACTCCATCTCCAGTCATTGCAACGGTGTGACCGGCGCTTTGCATTGCTTCAATTAAATGTTGTTTTTGATCTGGTGTAACCCGGCCAAAAACGGTTTTTTCGTTAGCAACCGCCGCTAATTGTTCATCACTCACTTGACTCATATCGACCAAATCACCGGCATCCTTGATGCGAGCATTTTTAGCAATCGTAGATACAGTGGTTGGGTCATCTCCGGAAATAACTTTAATTTTGACCCCTTGATTGTTAAAGAAGCGAAAAGTCACATCCGCATTAGGACGAATCACATCGGTAATTAACACCAAGCCAACTAATTGCGGGGCAATCAGTTCGTGATCGTCGGTTACTTCGGTGGCCGTTGCTGTAGCTAATACCCGAAATCCTTGGGTCGCGAATTGTTGAATTTCTTTTTTAACCTCCGGCGTTAGTTGCTTAAAAATGAACTGGGGGGCTCCCATTACCACTACTTGCCCATTTCTTAGTAAGACCCCACTCCACTTACGTGCTGATGAAAAGGGAAATGATTGAGCCACCTGCTCAGTAGGTTTAGCAATGCCTGCTTGAATTGCCCGGGCGGTTTCATTTTCATCACCGGTGCCATAGGCTACCGCTGCCGTATAGTCAGTTAGTTCTTGTTTGGAAAAATTTCCATAGGGCACTAAGCGGCTTAATTTTAAATCACCGCTAGTGATCGTTCCCGTTTTATCCAAACAAATGGTATCTACGCGCGCCAAAGTTTCAATGGCTGGCAGATCTCTGACTAAGACTCGTCGTCGTGCTAACGCTGCCGCGGATACTGCTAAAGTAACTGAAGTTAGTAATACCAATCCTTCTGGAATCATCCCAATCATGGCTGCCACGGTACCTAAAATGGCTCGGTTAATGTCGTTACCACTAATTAACTTAGCCACAAACAAAGCGACTCCCACCGGAATGATAATGTAAGTTAAAACTTTAATAATCTTATTAATGGTCGTTAATAAAATACTGTTGGTATCAGAACCTTCTCGAGCCTGGGCCGATAAATGATTAACAAAAGAGTCGTTGCCGACCTTTGTGACCTGCATCTTGCCAGAGCCACTTTCCAAATAACTACCAGAAATCAGCGAATCACCAACTTCTTTGGAAATAGTATTAGGTTCTCCGGTAATTTGCGATTCATTGACTTCCATTGCCTGACTAGTCACTACTTGACCATCGACCGGTACCTGATCGCCACGACCTAGTAAAATGATATCGTCTAACACAATCTCTTCTGGCGTCACTTCCACCACTTGTCCCGCCCTTAAAACGTTTATTTTGCCTTCAGCTAGAATGGCCATTTTATCGATTTGCCGTTTAGAACGAATTTCTTGGATAATACCAATGGCAGTATTAAAAAACGCAATACCTAAAAAGAGTAAGTTTTTGTAGCTACCGGTATAAAAAACCAGTGCCCCTAATGCTAAATTAATAAAGTTAAATAACGTTAAGATGTTAGACCGTAGAATTTCTTGTACGCTATGCGTTAAAGATTCCGGCGCAGTATTATGTTGGCCGGTTTGCATTCGTTGCGTTACTTGGTCGGTGCTTAAACCAACGTTGGGATCGACTGGCGTTAGCTTTGGATTTTTATTAGTCATACTTGTCCACCTCGTTGCTTTTCATTGTACAAAGATAATCGTGGTTAATCACCTAATTTAATCTAATCATAACCTAAAACAAAATTTTTCTTAAAGTAAGTGCTCACCAAAATGGTCCTGAAACTTGTGGTACAGTATAAGCAAACTAATTTATGGAGGGAAAAAGATGGACAAACAACATGTGGTCACTCTCTCAGATGAACATAAAATGCCGCTGGTAGGTTTCGGTACTTATAAAATCACCGATCAAGAGACTATGGATCAGGCGATTGGTACCGCCTATAATACCGGCTACCGGTTATTTGATACAGCTCAATTTTATAATAACGAACAGGTATTAGGGATGGCGTTACAACATAATGGTATCAACCGCGAGCAAGTCTTTATTACCGATAAAGTCGCCGAACCTAATCAGGGTTACGAACTGACTCGCTCCAGTGTAGATTTCTCACTACAACAATTAAATACCGACTACATTGATTTATTATTAATTCACTGGCCAGTTAATACCCTCTTCTTTGATACATGGCGCGCATTTGAAGACCTCAAACAAGCTGGTAAAGTTCGTTCTATTGGGGTTAGTAATTACAACCGGGCCCAACTAGAGCTCCTCAAAACCCAGGCCCACGAAATGCCCGTAGTTAACCAAATTGAAAATCATCCCTATTTGAGCCAAGCTCCCCTTGTGGAATTTGATCACACAGAAGAAATTGCTACTCAAGCATGGAGTCCGCTTGGTCGTGGCGTAGTATTATCCAATCCGATGCTTCAAACCATCGCCAACCACCACCAACGTTCTGTCGCCCAAATTATTTTACGGTGGCATATTCAAAGAGGGATTGCTGTTATTCCTAAATCTGCCACTGCCAGTCGGATTCAAGAAAACTACCAAATTTTTGACTTCGAATTAAGTACTGACGAAATGGATATGATTGACTTACTAAACAAAAACCAACGTACTGGTAATGATCCCGAAATGGTCTATGAATTAGGTAAACAATATTAAAATAAAAAAGTCGGGTCATCGACCCGGCTTTTTGTTTAATCAATTTTAATTTGATGACCTTCATTTTCTCCCGGTTGTTGCTTTGGTAACGTAATCGTCAAAACACCACCATCATAAGTGGCCTTTACTTGTTCATGATTAACATTAGGCAGATAAAATGAACGACTAACGGCTTGCTTAGAACGTTCATGCCGAATTAAATGTCCATCATCATTATGTTGTTCAGCACTATATTCATGATTAGCCTTAATACTCAAATTATTATTTTGGTAACTAATATGGATATTTTTCTTTTGAAATCCCGGTAACTCTGCTGCTACCACGTATTGATCCGTTTGTTCGGTAATGTCAGTTTTAAACCGGCCCACAGCACCAGTTGAGTGCATCATCGTGCGCCCTAAATCATCCCAAAAGTCATCTCGCCAATTAGATAAATCATTTGCCATTACAATTATCTCCTTTCATCAATCAAATAACCGTTACTTTAATTAACTATTCAATTTTGATTTTAGCACCACCTTAATAAAGCATTAAGAATTTTGCCTTTAAAGACGATATTCCTTTCAAAAACACTTCAAACCAGAGTATAATAATGAGTAGTTTACATAGAATCAAGCTTTGGTTTAGACCAATGAAATTCTAGGGAAAATATTATGTATCAGGAAATGAGGAGTAAGAGTTGTCCGATAGTCAGATAATAATCAATTTAGTGATTGTAATTGTCACCTTTTTCTTTGCCGCCTTTTTTGTAGCTGGTGAATTTGCTTTGGTGCAATCACGCCTAAGCGCGTTGGAAGAACGGCGTAAGACTGCTACTAAGTCCACTAAAAAGATCGACCGTGAAATTAAAATGGTCACCAATTTAAACGAATACTTATCCACTACTCAAGTAGGGGTTTCGGTGGCCGGAATTATCCTAGGTTGGTTGGGTGAATCACTAGTATCTACCTTTTTAGTAGATATCTTGGAAATTAATAACTCACCAATTAATCCGGCTACTGCTCATACTATTGGGGCCATTTTCGGGGTATTAATTTTAACTTATTTAGAAGTTGTATTAACTGAAATCGTGCCTAAAAACATTAGTATTGATATGCCGATGCAAGTACTAGATTTAGTTTCTACCCCACTACATTATTTCCACATTATTTTTTACCCATTCGTTTGGTTACTCAATGCTTCTGCAAGTGGCATCGTTAAAATGATGGGCTTAAAGGTTGCTGATGATAGTAATGAGGCATTCTCACAAGCTGAAATCTTAAACCTATCACGCAATGCCGTCAAAACGGGGGAACTAGAACAAAACGATTACGTCTATATGCGGCGGGCCTTTGAATTAAACGATAAGGAAGCACGCGATATTATGATTGATCGAACTCAGCTAACAGTTATTGATATTACAACCACTGTTAAAGAGGCCGTTCAAGTTTACCTTCAAGAAAAATTTAGTCGCCTCCCAGTCGTGGCCGACGGTGATAAAGATAAAATTTTAGGTTACGTTTATAGCTATGATTTAATTCGCCAATCGCAAGTCGACGCTTCAATTGGGGTTGATCGTTTGCTTCGTCATATTTCTACTACACCAGAAACCACACCTATTGCCGACGTCTTGCACCAAATGATTAAAAAGCGGACCCCAATTGTGGTGGTGGTTGATGAATATGGTGGTACTTCTGGAATTATTACCGATAAAGATATCTACGAGGAATTATTCGGAACCGTTCGTGATGAAATCGATCCTTCCTTTACAGAATTTATCTTTAAACAACCTAATGGTACCTACCAAGTTAATGGACGTATTACTACCCATGACTTCGAACGTTACTTTGACCATGATGTACCGGAATTTGAAGATTCCGACTCCGTTACTTTAGCCGGATACTTCATGGATAATTATCCAGGCATCAAGCGTGGTGACGTCATTAACATTAACAATTTTGAATTTAAAATACTTGATTACGAAAATTCATTTATTAATTGGTTCGAAGTTACCAGACATGTTTCTAACACTGATGATAACGATGATGAATTCAATGATCATTTGGATTACTAGGAGTAACAAATGGCTGGAGCTCTTTTATGATCTCCGGCTTTTTTCTTGGGTAATAGTTGCACAGCTTATATTGGAGGAATATTTTGAAAAAATTATTAAAGAAAACCCCGGCATGGCTTTATTACACCATTGGCTTTGGGCTTTTGGCCGGAATGATGTTTGGTTATCTATTACTAGCAGATAAATCACTAGTTTGGTTTAAAGATGGTATGGCCCAACATTATCCCATCTTGAAATCATTTCGACAAATGTTAGTTAATTTTATTGCCCATCCCAGTCAAGGATTCACTCACTGGTCTTGGGATATTGGTTTAGGTGGCGATCAATTAACCAACTATTCTTACTATGTCATGGGTGATTTGTTCAATTACCTAATTATTTTCTTCCCTAAAGGTCACTTAGAATTAGCTTATGGTATTTTAGTCTTCTTACGTTTGTACTGTGTCGGATTAGCATACATACTATTTGCCTCGACTCACCGCTTTAGTAAAATTGCTCAAGTCGGCGGTGCTTTAACTTATACTTTTACCGGTTACTTGCTTTACTCAAGTTTGCACCATCCCTTCTTCATCTTACCAATGATTTTCTTCCCGCTATTGGCCTATGGAGTTGATCGTATTGCTACTGGGCATTCGTTTGTTCCCCTAGCGGTAGCCGTATTTTTCACTGTTTTAGCTAACTTTTATTTTGCTTGGATGTTGGCAATTGCCACTATTTTATACGCAGTATTACGTTTTGCTAGTCGTTTCAGTGATTCTCACTTTAAAGTTTGGCCTTACATTAGACGAGTAGTGCTGGGTGCGGTCATTGGTGGTTTAACTGGATTGGTTACTTTCTTACCAACCGCTTTATTTGCCTTACATTCCACTCGTATTAGTGGCAAATTTGCTAGTGGCTTGCTATTTTACTCTCTACCTTATTACCTAGGTATTCCAGATAATATTTTGACCCCGATTGGCTCGATGCAATACTGGATGATTATGGGAATGAGTTCCGTTTCTTTTCTAGGAATCGTCTACGCCTTCAAACACTTTAAAGCTAACTTATGGTTAAATATCGGCTTAATCAGTATTTTTGTGGGAATTTTATTTCCGGCTGTCGGTGCCGTCTTTAATGGTCTAGCAGCTCCATCCAATCGCTGGGTCTTTTTAGGAGCCTTAGGTTTTAGTTTTGCTGCGATGATCTTAATTGATCATTTAAACGTGTTAACTCGTAGCGATATTGCCACCATGATTATTGCTTCCTTACTTTTAATCGTTTCAGTTTGGTTAGCTGGTGGTGGAATTTTAAATCTTTCGCATCGTCAATTCGTTACGTATGGTATGTTGTTATGTACTTTAATTTTATTATTAATGGCCATTGTCTTTAATTGGCGGCCACAAACCAAAGCGCTAGTGATTACCCTATCCCTTAGTTTTAACTTAGCTGCCAATATTACTGGAATTTATAGTACTAATGTCGGGACTGTCACTAAAAAACAATTAAATCGTGGTTTAGCCCAACGCTTTGATGATGAATTTTATAATGGCGCTAACAATTACCTAGCTAAGAAAAATGGCTTTTTCCGGACTGCAGCGTTAGGTCATTATTCTAATCCGACTGCTGCTAACTCTACCAATACCAACACTAACATCGGCATGGATACTGGTATTAACGATGAAAATTCTTATTTGACTCTTCAAAACGGTTATCCAGCTGATTTCTCACGGGCAATCGCTAATAGTCAATTTACGGCTAATACGCCTATTGGTGAATTAGATTACCGAACTGCTGCTAATAACCTGTTAGGTGTTCAATACTTTTACGCCCGGGCCAGCACCGTTTGGAAGCAGGCCCTCCCTTATGGTTATCATGTTGTGAAAAATAAAGATAATACTACTAAGGTCTTTAAAGCCAAAGCTCATACTGGTGTAAATGAATACCTCAGCAATATCAACAACACTGCTTTAGTTAAGTCAGATAATGCTTTGCCATTAATTTATACCCAAAAACAAACCATTTCTAAAACTGCTTTTGACAAACTGAATGCTTTAGATCGTGAACAAGTAATGACGCAGGCTGCAGCTGTAGAAAATAAAGCTGATGAAGGAACTGCCGTTAACTATCGATCCAAGAATAAAACAATTAATTATAAGGTAGCAATGGATACTAGTAAGGTGGTAGATTCCAAAACCCAATTAGCTGCTTATCGATTTGGCATGCTAGGAACTGATCCTAAAAAAGTTGATGAACGACTTTCTACTATTCATAAACAACTTAGTCTAAACGCCAACAAAAAAGCTACCAACCAAATGATTAAAGATAATCAAGCTATTATTGCCAAAAGCAAAAAAGCCAATAAAAACGGCTTAAAATTCATTGCTAATGATGCTAGTGGTAAGAGAATTCCTTATACCATAACCCTTGATAACCCTAACCAAGCTAAAAACGCAGAATTATATTTAGTTTTGGATGGTATTCGCAGCGATAAAGAAAGTTTAATCGATAAAACTCAAATTGATACTAATCAACATTTATTAAATAACACTGAATATTCCGTGATGGATAGAATTGCTGATAAACGAAAAAACATTTTGCACCCTTCTTATCAACAATACCGGCTTCATGCTAATACTAATAATAATCGTAATGCTCTTTATCAATACCCTATTAATAACTTATCCAATTACCAACCCGTTGATAAAGTCACTTTAAATCTGGGTTACTCAAGTAAAACTAGAAAGACGATCAAGTTAAAATTAAATGGTGATATCAAAGATCTCCACATTAAGAGTGCCAAGTTAGTAGCCGTTCCTTATGATAAAACGTACACTAACCGTATGCAGGCACTTAAACAGACCGGCTTGAAGAATCTTAAAGTTGATCAAAATGTGGTTACTGGTACTTCTCATACTCAAAATACCAGTACCATGGTAACTTCTATTCCTTATTCTACTGGTTGGCAATTAACTATCGATGGTAAAAAAGCCGATACTTTTGTAGTTAATAAAGGGTTTGTTGGTGCTAAGCTTCCTGGTGGTAATCACAAGATTCGGTTAACTTACACGACGCCAGGACTTAAGCTAGGTAAACTGGCTACTATAGTTGGAATAGTTGCTTTAATAATTTCAATGATTGTTAGTTTCTTTATTTTTAGAGGTAGCAAGAAACAAAAATAGATTTAATGATATGATAATGACATCAATAATTGATTGAGGAGGCTTTATCTTGGAACCAATTCGCTTACTTTATATTTCTATCGAAGGTAACACTCGCTCATTTGCTAATAATTTACATAAATATGCTAATGGGATCCATGACCAATTTCCTGAAAATCCATTAATTGAATTGAAAGAAATTTCTGACCAAACAGATTTTGCCGATGAGGTTAACCCCTACTTTCTCTCAGTACCCACTTATTTAACCGGAGGCAACGGTATTGATACCGGCGTCACTGAATTGATGACCAATTCTTTGGGTGAATATGTTGCTTATAATAATAATGCTGATTATTGTTGGGGCGTCATTGGTAGTGGTAATCGTAACTTTAATGAACAATATTGCCTAACTGCCCGACGTTACGCCGAAAACTTCAACACTCCCTTCATCGCTGATTTCGAATTGCGCGGCACTGGTCGAGATATTGAACGAATCTATAAGATCTTAGTAGCAGAAACTAAAAAGCATCTGCACTAATAAAAAAGCCTTTAACACTATTAAGTGTTAAAGGTTTTTTAGTTTGATAATTAATTATTAGTATTTAACTTAGCTCGATTAGCTACCTTTTTATTTCTGATAACCAAGATAATTAAGAAGAAGATAATCAAAGCTCCACTAAAGCTAAACAAGACCGTATCGGTAGAATATTGTAACACAAACCCACCAATGACTGGACCTAATGCTCGACCAATAGAGACAAAGGCATTAAACATTCCTTGGTAGCGACCGCGATCTTCTGGCGCCGACAATGAATCAATCCAAGTCGGCATCCCTGGAAAGGCAATAATTTCACCAATTGTGGTAAAGACCATGGCCATAATGAAGGCCGTATACTGACGAGCAAAAATCAAGCCAACCGTAGCCAGGGCAAAAATGATAACCCCCACATATGTTTGAGTACTTAACTTAAAGTGACTCCCCAAACGGTTAACCAATGGTTGCAAGGTCACAATCATAACCCCATTTAAAGTCCAAAGTAAACTGTACTTTTCAAATGAAATCCCTAGAGAAGTCATGTGAACTGAAATGATACTTTCCCAGAGTGAGTATGAAATGTACAGCGATAACACTAAGAGGCAGATTAATAAAATAGTTCGATTAAGGCGGCGTGGTCCTTGGGCAGCTTTCTTTCGGTTTCGTTTTCTCGTTAAATCAAATTTAACGTTGAACTCAAAGATAGTGATCAAAAGTAAGATAACGTAAAAAATCAGCGCTACTGAAAATAACAGTGAGATTCCTTTATCTAACAAGAACCCGGTTAACAGGGTTCCGATAACAACCCCTAGGTTATTTCCAATATAAATGATGTTAAAAACCGAACGTGTCGAACGACTTTTAATGGTTGTAGAATACGAATTCAACAACGTTAATCCCGCTCCGTCACCAAAGCCGACAAACATCAACATAATTCCAAAAACTGGCCATCCGTGGAAAAAAACCAGGATAGCAATTCCAATGGTCGAAGTTAAAATACTTAGTACAGCCGTTTTATACGGCGACCATTTATCAAACAGCACTCCGGCAACGTAACTTCCTAATACCATCATCATCGACATTAAGAATAAAACGATTCCGGCCAAACTCATTGATTTTCCTAAGTAATCATGCATATAAACGGTAACTAACGGCCACATGAACGCCGCCCCTGCATTTAAGAGCAGAGAATAAATCAGTACTGAACTAAAACGAATTTCCGTTCGTTCTTTTATCACAATATCATTCCTCTTTCGACAAATTAAAGTTTCTCTTATTTATATTCTCTCATATCTATTAATTAAAGCAATTAAGAAGGTTTTGGTACCCATTTTAGGGTACAAAAAAGGACCAAGTTAAAAAACTTAGTCCTTAAAAATTATCATTTAGTGAAATTACTTAGTTAAATCAAAGCGGTAGGTATTAGCAGCTAACCCAGCAATCTTGAATTTAGCAATCATATTTTTAGAATTAACTAAATCAAAACGCTTGTTACTGCTGAAACGAACGTAAAATGTTTGAGTCTTTTTACTTCCTCTGGTCCGGTAAGTGATGGCCCAGAAATTGTTTTTTGCTGGTTTGACACTATAAGCAGCATAACTAACAACTGTTTTCTTCAACTTTTTACCATTGTATAGGTATTCGTTAAAGCCTGTACTTTGGCTGAACTTCATTACTAATTGATTTCCATTTTTATCTTTACCAGATTTCCAAGTTCCAGTTGGGGTACTTGGAGCAACATTAGTAGTCTTGGAACCACTATTGTTTTTGTTGGTAGTAGAACTAGGTTTATTATTACCAGAAGTCTTTTTAGCTGGTTGAACAGTCATAATACGGTAGAAATAAGATACTGATGAACGTTGTGCATAAATATAGTATCTTTGGTTAGCTTTCATAGCCGTTTTCAATTTAACTGTGTATTTACCAGTAGTTTTAGAAGCCTTCGATTTGGCAATTGTTTTTTTACTTGAGTTTTTAACTAGGACATCCACCCCTTTGGTGGCTGTACCAGTTACCGTTTTGCTGTTAGCATACATCATGTTAACAGCTAATGACGGTGATTTCGCCGCACTAGCTGTACTCATACCTACAAACAACGTTACAACGAGAGTAGCAATGAACGGTAATAGTTTAAATTTCTTCATTTCGAGTTCTCCTTAATTGAATTCTACCCAGATTATACTGGGGGCAGTCGCCAGTTCCGAGAACTTTCCGTGTTAATTATAGAAATCTTAACAATCGATTCCCCTATCATAACATAGCCTTTTCATTTTTGCATTCCCTCATTTTCATTATTTTCATAAAAAAACGCCGGCTATCCCCTTTTACCTTATTAAAATGTAGTATATAATATCCGTAACTGGTATAGACATATCAGTTACTACTTAGTTAAATGATGAGATAGGAGTGAACGTTTTGGCAAAAGAAAGACGTGCTTTAATTATGTTATTCGGTGGTACCGGTGATTTGGCCACCCGTAAATTATATCCAGCACTATTTAATCTTTATGAAAAAGGTAATATCCGTGATCATTTTGCCGTTTTAGGTACTTCTAGAGCGGAATTAAGTGACGATGAATTCAAAGCAATGGTAACTAAATCAGTTGCTAAAGAAAGCAACGATAAAAAAATGATTCAAGATTTTGTTAGTCATTTTGCTTACGTTGCTCACGACGTTACCGACGTTAAACATTACTCAGTTCTGCGTGAAAAAGCCGATGAACTCGATAAAAAATATGAAATTAATGGTAACCGTGTCTTCTATATTTCAATGGCACCAAACTTCTTTGGTACTGTGGCACAAAACCTTAAAACTCAACACTTACTAACTGATAACGGTGAATTCAACCGATTAGTTATCGAAAAACCATTTGGTCGTGATTACAAATCAGCTAAACAATTAAACGATGAATTAAGCGCTGCATTTGATGAAAACCAAATTTTTAGAATTGACCATTACCTTGGTAAGGAAATGATTCAAAATATCGAAGCTATTCGTTTCGGTAACACTATTTTTGAAGCTCTTTGGAATAATCGTTACATTGATAATATCCAAATTACTTTAGCCGAAGACTTAGGGGTTGAAGAACGGGCTGGTTATTATGATAATTCCGGTGCTCTTCGCGATATGGTTCAAAACCATATCATGCAAATCGTCAGCCTTTTGGCCATGGAACAACCCGTTGCCTTTAAGGATGTTGATATCCGTTCTGAAAAAGTTAAAGCTTTACGGAGTCTACGGGTCTATGATGTTATCGAAGCTTCTTCTAACTTCGTTCGCGGTCAATACGGAGAAAGTCCTGACGGCAAAACTAAGCCATACCGTGAAGAAGATGATGTACCAGCTGATTCTAATACCGAAACTTTTGTAGCCGGTAAATTATTATTTGATAACTATCGTTGGTCAGGAACCCCATTTTATATTCGAACCGGTAAGAAATTAGCCGGTAAATTTACCCGTGTCGACGTTGTCTTCAAAAAACCATTAGTCGATATTTTTGCTTTCCCACAAAGTGGCAGCACCCCACTTAATGACAATGTCTTAACTATCTTTGTTGAACCTAACCAAGGTTTCTCATTGCGAGTTAACGCTAAAAATAACGAACAAGGCTTCCATACTGAACCAGTTGATCTTTCCTACATGGAAGACCAAAAAGACGTCCCACAACCTTACGAACGTTTGATTCACGATGTTTTAAAGGGTGATGGTACCAACTTCTCTAGTTGGCCAGAAGTAGCTTCTGCTTGGAAATTTGTTGACCAAATTCGCCAAGTTTGGGATATTCAACAACCTAACTTCCCTAACTACATCCCTGGTACAATGGGTCCTGTTGCCGCTGACGAATTACTTGCCAGAGACAATCGCCAATGGGTTTATCGTATTAACCAATAATCATTAAAATAGCGACTAATCAGTTAGAATTTTTTTCTAAGTTGATTGGTCCTTTTTTATTAATTATCCTAATGAATTCACTTACAAAAACTTCATCATTTTATTTCACAATTAGCTTGTGCAGTGTTACACTACTTGTGTATCAAATCTAACACACAAAGGATGGAATCTAATGGCTGAACAAAAAGCAAATATCGGCGTTGTTGGTATGGCCGTAATGGGCAAAAACCTCGCCTTAAATATTGAAAGTCGCGGCTACACCGTTGGCATTTTCAATCGTTCCAGTGAAAAAACTGAAAATGTAATGAAAGACCACAGTGATAAAAATTTAGTTCCTAGCTATACTATTGAGGACTTTGTGAATTCATTAGAAAAGCCTCGTCGAATCATTATGATGGTTAAAGCTGGGAAACCAACTGATGCTGTGATTGATGAATTACTTCCATTACTTGATAAAGGTGATGTCTTGATTGATGGTGGTAACACTAACTTCCACGACACCATGGCTCGTAATGCTCGCTTAGATAAATCTGGCATTAACTTTATCGGTATGGGTGTTTCCGGTGGTGAATTAGGTGCCTTAGAAGGTCCATCACTAATGCCCGGTGGTCAAAAGGAAGCTTATGATCTTGTTGCCCCAATCTTAACTAAGATTGCTGCTAAAGCTCCTGAAGACGGCGAACCTTGTGTGGCATACATCGGCCCTAATGGTGCTGGTCACTATGTCAAGATGGTCCATAACGGAATTGAATACGGTGATGAAGAATTAATTGATGAAAGTTACAACATTTTACGTAATGTAGCTAACATTGATGTTCCTGAATTAGCCAATATTTTTGCAGAATGGAATAAAGGCGAATTAAACAGTTACTTAATCGAAATCACTGCTGATATCTTAACTCGAAAAGACGACCTTGGCACTGACAACTGGATTGTCGACATGATCTTAGATCGTGGTGCCAACAAAGGAACTGGTAAATGGAGTTCTCAAGACGCTCTTGAAGTCGGCGTAGACCAATCAGTAATTACCGAATCAGTTTATGCTCGTTTCATCTCAATGCTTAAAGACGAACGAGTTAATGCATCTAAAATTTTACCTGGTCCTGATGGCAAGGTTGATTTCAATGCTGACGAAATTGTCGAAAAAGTTCGCGAAGCTCTCTACTTTGGTAAGGTAATGAGTTATGCTCAAGGCTTTGCTCAATTAAAAGCTGCTTCAGAACAATATGATTGGGACCTCAAACTTGGCGAATTAGCTAAGATTTGGCGTGCCGGTTGCATTATTCGTGCTCAATTCCTACAAAACATTACTAACGCTTACGACAAGAACCCAGAATTGGATAACTTGTTGTTAGACCCATACTTCACTGATATTGCTTCTAAATACCAACAATCAGCTCGTGAAGTGGTTGAACTAGCTACTAAAGCTGGTGTACCAGTACCATCACTTTCAGCTGCTGTTGCTTACTATGATTCATATCGTGCAGCAATCTTGCCACAAAATCTATTGCAAGCACAACGGGACTACTTCGGTGCTCATACTTATGAACGAGTTGACCGCCCAGGTAACTTCCACTACCCATGGTACAAAGAACAATAATCTAATTGTTAAATAAAAAAAGGTAAACGAGAAATTCTCGTTTACCTTTTTTTATTATTCATAACGTAATCCGGTTAAATGTTGCCGGGTTTGCCGTCTAATTTCTGCTGGTAACACTCCTTGAGCAATTGATTGCTCAATTAATTGAGTGGCCATTCGTTGATTAGTTAACGTTGGGACCTCAATTGCTAATAGGGAGTGCGCTTGTAGTAATTGGCGCACTCGTTCAGTTGCCATTGAAACTGTTTGGGTTGGTAACGCGACTCTTTTTGGCATTTTAATCCCTCCATTCATTTCTAAGCCTACTTTAATAATAGCAAGTTATCAAAATGAAGAACAATTTCATGCCTAGCAGCTAACCCATTTTAATGAAAGACCATCCCACCGTCAACCGTAATGGTTTGACCAGTAATATAATCCGAATCAGGACTAGCTAAAAAGCCAACTGCATTGGCAACATCTTCTGGTTCAGACAAACGTCCTAAGGTGATGTCTTTAGCAAAGGTTTGCATCCCCCATTCATCGTCTTTACCTGCATTTTTACCAACTTCATGGGCAATATCCATCATCATTGGCGTCCGCACAATTCCTGGAGCATATGCGTTAACGGTAATATCATCTACAGCTAATTCTCGCGCAGTTGTTTGAGTGATACCTCTAATCGCAAACTTAGTGGAACCATAAACTGTCAAGTTAGGGTTACCTACTTCACCAGCTTGTGAAGCAGCATTGATAATTTTACCGCCATGACCTAATTGTTTCATCGCAGCATGAGCGGCTTGAATACCCCAAACCACTCCACCGGTATTAATCATGGTAACTTTTTCTAATTGTTCAGGCGTAACCTCATCAATCGGTGTCGTTGGAGCAACTCCAGCATTATTAACCACTACATTTAAATCACCTAATTGTGATACGGTTTGGTCAACTGCTGCAAAAACCGCTTGCCGATCAGAAACATCCGCCGCTAGCGAAATACTAGTTCCACCGGCAGCTTTAATTGCTGCCGCCGTGTTCTTGGTATTTTCCTCAGTCAAATCAACTAAAGCAACCGCAAAACCATCATGAGCCAATCTCTTAGCAATTGCTGACCCAATTCCTTGGCCAGCACCCGTAACTAAAGCAACTTTACTCATAGCGTTAATCTCCTTAAAGTTATTTAATACTTAGCCATATTATTACAGCATCTATATTTTTATGCAACCGCTTTCTCTCACTAATTTTATTGCCCAGTCTGTAAGTTAGCTGCTGTTTCTTGATACCATTTTTCCCAATCACCGTTAGCTAAAGCACCATTTTGTTGATATCCGGGATTAACGGCAGCAATAATATCAATAAAATACTGCTTTAAATCAGCTAATAATAAAGCTTGCATTTGTTCTGGTTGATAAGCATTATTTTCAAAAATAAACTGGTTAATTTCAGCAACATAGTGATCCACTGGATATTGCGCTAAAATGTCTAGACTCCCATCGCGGTAATGGTTCAAATAAAATTCGATGAAGACCTGAACGGCCGTATCCGAAGCCTTTTGATCTAAATCAGTAATGGACAATTTGTCTGTCATAGTTAATCCTCCTTGAATTCTTCTAATTCTATTATTACACTTTTTACGGTGTTGGTTGAAAAAGATCTCCCAACTACGTGAAATATAATGACTGCAAACTAGTTTCTTGCATTTTAAGTTTTCTATTGTTATACTTATTATAGAAATGAATAGGACTAGCTGTTAGGTGAGGCTCCTATACAGAAAACGCTACTACTCAGAAACGTCGAAAGACGCCAATGAGTCAGCAGTTCTCGTCAAACTAAGGCTTGAACTAATGTAGCTGTTATCTTAGATAACTACGCTGTATAGTGCTAAAACTCAACGATTGGCTGCAAGTTTTTTTTAAAGTACTCAGCCAATTTTATGGCCGAGTACTTTTTCATTTCAAAAAAATTTCCCGGAGGTGAACCCTGATGACAGCTGAATTACAAGATCCTGGAGCGTCGTCTAAATATCAGTCTACCAAGGGAAAGTCGGTTGTGATCAACTCACCGGTTTAGTTAACCACTAGCCGTAGAAGTTATCTCAATTGATTTTCCCACCTAATTTAATTTTCAATTGGAGTTTTAGCAAATATCTCATTCTTCGTTGGCAGCTTTACTGTTGCCCGATCCACGAAGAAATTCCCGTATTCGTTGATTTACTAAAACTACCGGAAAGTCGATTGAGATAATTTCTCGGTGATTTTGCATCCCTCAAGAGGTTGACGCCTTGGGAGGCAATGGAGCAAATTGCTTCAATACGCTTCACCAGATAGGGAACTATTTGGGGAGACTTTATTTCATCGCAATTGAATTGATAAAATTGTAATCATGAGGAGCAAACCTCCAAGAAATTGCGGAAGCTTTTCTTGTATCTTGACTGCATTTTATCAACCAAAATATTATAAAAGACCTGACGTCAATAGTCGTCAGGTCTTTTTTGTTATTTAGTTTCCTGCTCGCGGCGGAAGTTAACTAAATCATGTGAAATTTCTTTGGTTTGATTGTAAATCTTGGCATACATTGCGTGTAGTTGTTTATATTTAGCAACATTATCTGGATTAGGTAAGAAAACATTAGAATATTCCACAAATTTAGCAGTACATTCATGAATGTCTTTAAACCAACCTAGTCCCACAGCGGCTAACATAGCGGCTCCTAAGCCAGGACCTTGTTCATTTTTAAGTGAAACTACCTTAGTGTTAAAGATATCAGCCTGAATTTGTTGCCACATAGCACTCTTGGCCCCACCACCGATAGAAACGACGGTATCAAACTTAGCTCCTTTAGCACGATAAATTTCCATAATATCTTCAAATGAGAAAGTAATCCCTTCTAAGACGGCCCGCACAAAATCCCCCTTATTATGAACACCATCAATACCGATGAAACTACCACGAATATCAGCATCAGCATAAGGTGCCCGTTCTCCAACAATGTATGGAGCAAAAAGCAAGCCATTAGCACCAACCGATGATTCGGCAGCACTATTTACGAAGCCATTAAAGTCTTCATCATCGCCAAAGGTCTTCTTAAACCAGCTCAATGAAAAGCCAGCGGCTAGTGTAACTCCCATTGAATAATAAGAATTTGGTACTGCATGATCTTCAAATTGTAACACGCCATTATAATTAGTCCGATCGTCATCTTCAAATTTCAAGACCACTCCAGAAGTTCCAATACTAGATAATACTTTATTAGGAGTATCAATCCCGGCGCCGACTGCACCACAAGCGTTGTCAGCTCCACCACCAAAAGTCTTGGTAGTCGTTGATAATCCGGAAAATTCAGCATATTTTTCGGTAACATTGCCGGTAAATTCAATTGATTCCACTAATGGTGGACACATTGAGGCGGGAATATCAAAGGCTTCTAAAATCGTTTGACTCCAGTCAGCTTTTTCAATATCTAGCATCACCGTTCCAGTAGCATCAGAGAAATCCATTGCCAACTTACCCGTCATTTTATAACGTAAGTAGTCTTTAGGAAGCAACATCGTTTGAGCTTTAGCAAAAATTTCTGGTTCATTTTCTTTCACCCAAAGTAACTTCGGCAACGTAAATCCTTCTAAAGGTCGGTTATGGGTGATATCAATAAATTCTTGCCCCATTTTAGCCATGATTTCTTCACACTGCTTAGTTGAACGGGTATCATTCCATAGCATTGCTGGTCGTAATACTTTACCATTTTCATCTAGTAACACCAGACCATGCATTTGCCCAGAATAACTAATGCCTTTAATTTCATCAACCCCAATGTGATCATTTAAAATTAACCGAACAATTGCTACCGTAGTACCATATACCCAATCTTCGGGATTTTGTTCAGCATAACCTGGTTGAGGTTGGTTTAAATCATAATCAAAACTTTCTTGAGCCGCAATGGTACCATCCGGGGTAACAGCCGAAACTTTAACCGAACTTGTTCCTAAATCGACTCCTAATGCATATTCACTCATATTTTTCACTCCTAATAATCAAAAAGTGATTGGCCCAATATGAACCAATCACTTCTCTTATTGATTAACGATATTAGTTATTACCCAAAGTATTAACGATGTAGTGGTTAATCGTGTCTTTTACTTGTTCCAAGTGATCTGAGTGAGTTGCAGCAATCAAATCAGCTTGCGGAATATCGATAGCATATTCTTCAAGAGTCTTGAAGTCAGCCTTGCCATTTTCAATATCAGCACCGATACCTGAATCAAAAGTTGAGTAACGGTTAGCAACTAAGTTTTCAAGGTATTTGTCTTCCTTCATCTTAGCAGCAACTCGTAAACCAGCAGCAAAGCTATCCATACCAACGATGTGGCCGTAGAATAAATCTTCAGCATCAAATGATGAACGACGTGGTTTAGCATCGAAGTTCAAACCACCCTTAGGTCCAATACTACCAGCTTCAAGAACTTCATACATAACTGCAGTAGTTTCGTATAAGTTTGAAGGATATTCATCAATATCCCAACCAATTAACTTGTCACCTTCATTGGCATCAAGTGAACCTAACATGTTAGCTTCACGAGCAACGCGAACTTCGTGTTGGTAAGTGTGACCAGCTAAGTTAGCATGGTTACCTTCTAAGTTAAGCTTGAAGTCTTTGTCCAAGTCATAATCTTTCAAGAAGTTCAAAGTAGTAGCAGCATCAAAGTCGTATTGGTGAGTCATTGGTTCTTTTGGTTTTGGTTCAAGTAACATTTGGCCATCGTAACCAATTTCATTAGCGTAGTCTTTAGCCATGTGGAAGAACTTAGCCAAATGTTCTTGTTCGCGCTTCATATCAGTGTTCCAAAGTGATTCGTAACCTTCACGACCACCCCAGAAGACGTAGTTTTGTGATCCAACTTGTTTAGCAATATCCAAGCTGTTTTTAAGTTGAGCAGCTGAATAAGCAAAAATGTCAGCAGATGGTGAACTAGCACCACCAGAAACGAAACGTGGGTTAGTAAATAAGCTTGAAGTGTTCCAAAGAACTTGCATGCCAGTTTCTTTTTGGTTAGCAACAATCTTATCAACAACTTTTTGCAGATTAGCGTTAGTTTCACGAAGTGTGTTTCCTTCAGGAGCCAAATCGCGATCATGGAATGCAAAGAATTGAACACCTAATTTTTGGTAGAATTCAAATGCATAATCAACTTTAGCTAAAGCCAATTCCATTGGATCAGTGTATTTGTCGTATGGACGATGAGCAGTACCATCACCAAATGGATCAACTAAGCGTTGGTCAAATGTGTGCCAGTAAGCAACTGAGTAACGCAACCAATCCTTCATCTTCTTGCCGGCGATTACTTCTTCTGGGTTGTAGTAGTGAAAACCTAAACCAGAACTTAAATCTGAATTGCCAACGTATTCAATCTTATTAATACCTTTCCATAAATCACTCATGTGTATGCCTCCGTATTATATGTTCGATTTCAATAGCATATAGTTTGTTTAAACAACCAACTTACAAATGCAAGTATAAATGCTAACCTAAAAATTTGCAAGCACTTTCATAAAAATATTCACAAAAGTTTTTCCCTACTATATTAAACACATTTAGAAATTGACGCTAAGGTAATTATGTAGCCATGCTCAACAATGCACTTTTTATTAAAATATTCTGAAAGCGCTTGCCTTTTTTCGAGATTAATTGTATCATTGTGCCATTAGATAAGTTTAGACAACCAACCAACTTATTTTATTGCTTTTGACATTATCTATATAATTCTATGAGGTGAATTTACATGCAAAATTCAAATAATCAAACTGCCCCAAAGAAGAAGCACCATGTTTCAGCCGCGTTTGTCTACTTTTTCGGTGCCTTAGGTGGACTATTATTCGGTTATGATACAGGAGTTATCTCCGGTGCCATTCTTTTCATTGAAAAACAACTTCACTTGAATGCTTGGCAACAAGGCTGGGTAGTTTCTGCCGTCCTATTGGGGGCGATTTTAGGTTCCGCCATTATTGGACCAATGTCTGATAAATACGGTCGACGTAAGCTAGTTCTTCTATCATCCGTCATCTTCTTTATCGGTGCGATCGGTTCCGCCTTTGCCCCAGAATTTTGGACGTTAATCATTTCTCGAGTAATCTTAGGGGTTGCCGTTGGGGCCGCTTCAGCATTGATTCCAACCTACTTGGCTGAATTATCACCAGCTGATAAGCGTGGTTCAATGTCTAGTTTATTCCAATTAATGGTTATGACCGGGATCTTACTAGCCTACATTACTAACTACACTTTCTCAGGAATGTACACTGGTTGGCGTTGGATGTTAGGTTTTGCCGCTCTTCCTTCAGCATTACTTTTCTTCGGTGCTTTGATTTTGCCAGAAAGTCCCCGTTTCCTTGTTAAAAAAGGTGACGTTGACGATGCTCGTAACGTTTTAACTACCATGAACAATGGTAATACTGCTATTGTTAACCAAGAATTAAAAGAAATTGAAGCTCAAGCTAACATTAAGAGTGGTGGCTTCAAAGAATTGTTTAGTAAATTAGTTCACCCAGCTTTAGTTATTGGGGTTGGTTTAGCTATCTTCCAACAAGTAATGGGATGTAACACTGTGCTTTACTACGCACCTACTATCTTTACTGACGTTGGTTTCGGGGTTTCTGCAGCCTTGATCGCGCATATTGGAATTGGGGTCTTTAACGTTATCGTAACTGCTGTAGCCGTTATGATCATGGATAAGATTGATCGTAAAAAGATGTTAATTGGTGGGGCCATTGGAATGGGTATTTCATTGGTTATCATGAGTATTTCAATGCACTTCTCTGGTGGTAGTACTTTAGCTGCTTGGATCTGTGTTCTTGCCCTTACTGTTTATATCGCCTTCTTCTCAGCAACTTGGGGTCCCGTTATGTGGGTTATGATTGGTGAAGTATTCCCACTTAATATTCGTGGTTTAGGAAACTCATTTGCCAGTGTTATTAACTGGAGTGCTAACATGGTTGTTTCATTAACTTTCCCACCATTGTTGAACTTCTTTGGTACTGGTAGTTTGTTCATTGGTTACGCTGTTTTATGTTTCGCATCCATCTGGTTTGTTCACAGTAAGGTATTTGAAACTAGAAACCGTTCCCTTGAAGAAATCGAAGCAACTTTACGCGAACGTTCCGGTGAAGTTAATGCTAAGGTAGAAACTGAATAATTTTAAAAGTCTCGTCATTGACGGGACTTTTTTTAGATCAAAAAAGGATCTCCTGCCATTAAATGATGACAAGAGATCCTTTTTGTTAGTAATTTAATTTATTTTCGTTGAAAAATTGTAATTCATAATCTCTTAATCCCAATACCTCATGGGTAATTAAGGAACAGGCCCCTAGCAAGGTAGCTCTATCCGCGTTATCAATTAAGAAAACCGTATAGTTATCGCCACCTAGGCTCTTAATTTTTTCTTCGATGGCATTTAACATTTCCGGCATCTCTTCGATTAAAGGCGAACTAATGAAGAACGATTGAGGATTAAATGACCGCCCTACGTTATAAATCAGTAAACCGATGGTATCAACGAAAACGTCTAAATGTTTGACGATAATGGGGTTACTTTTACGATACAGCCGCACTACATCGTTTCGGTACAATACCTCACCATATTCAGCGCTAATAGAATTAATAATGGCGTCTTCGGAGCAAATATCTTCAACTTTGACATTATGACCGTCCATATTGATTAAGCCTCGTCCAATTTCACCGGCTTCACCATCGGAACCTCGAAAAACACGTCGATTAATAATAATACCTGAACCTATCCCTTTATGAATACTAATTGTAATGGAATTATCGGTTAATTTATGTTGATCAAAATCACGCTCATATAAGGCCGTTACGTTCGATTCATTATCGATTAGGACATCAACCCCAGAAAAGGTTTGTTCGAGCTCAGAAACGATGTTTACCCCATCTAAATCCAAAAATGGTGAGTAAGTAACTTCTTTTTCTTTGACATCTACAATTCCGTGATAAGAAACGGCAATTCCCACTAAGCCATTATCAGATTCGATTTTGCGGCTAACATCTTTAATTAAATCAATAATGATGGTCATTATTTCATGAATATCTTTTTGAAAAATACGGATTTCACTAGCTTCAATAATATCACCATTTAAATAGTTAAACATATAGTGCAAGTTACGATAGGCAATGTCTAAGCTAACCGTAAAGCCGTAATGAGCGTTAATGCTTACCATAGTGGGTTTACGACCACCATTATTAGAAGCAGCTCCATCACCGCCCTCTTGAATAATATCTGTAGCCATGAGGTCATTATAGATAGACGATACCGTGGATTTATTAAGTTTTAGGTCACGTGCTATTTGAGCTCGTGAGGTACCACTATTATTAAAAATATTTTGTAAGACCAATTTACCATTTAACTGACGTAATTGGTTTTTTGAATCAAATAATCCATCCATGTTTTTTCTCCATTAATTAAATCGTTACAATCATTGGTAGTATTAATAATATCATGTTTTGAAGTAACATAACAGTTGATTAGTTTTGACAACAAACTTATTTTTAGACAAACAAAAAAAGCAACCTCATCACTGTGAGATTGCTTTTCACATTTGCGTGGCAACGTCCTACCCTCGCAGGGGGCGATCCCCCAACTACTCTTGGCGTGCAGAAGCTTAACTTCTGTGTTCGGCATGGGAACAGGTGTATCCTTCTGGCTATCGCCACCACACTTATGTTACTGAAAGAACTTCGTTCTCTCAAAACTAGCTAATATTAATTTCTGTATCTTTGAACACCATTTTCTACTTGGTTAAGTCCTCGACCGATTAGTATTGGTCCGCTCCACACATCACTGTGCTTCCACTTCCAACCTATCTACCTGATCATCTTTCAGGGGTCTTACTTCCATATAGGAATGGGAAATCTCATCTTGAGGCGAGTTTCATACTTAGATGCTTTCAGCATTTATCTCATCCATACATAGCTACCCAGCGATGCGCCTGGCGGCACAACTGGTACACCAGCGGTATGTCCATCCCGGTCCTCTCGTACTAAGGACAGCTCCTCTCAAATTTCCTGCGCCCGCGACGGATAGGGACCGAACTGTCTCACGACGTTCTGAACCCAGCTCGCGTACCGCTTTAATGGGCGAACAGCCCAACCCTTGGGACCGACTACAGCCCCAGGATGCGATGAGCCGACATCGAGGTGCCAAACCTCCCCGTCGATGTGGACTCTTGGGGGAGATAAGCCTGTTATCCCCAGGGTAGCTTTTATCCGTTGAGCGATGGCCCTTCCATACGGTACCACCGGATCACTAAGCCCGACTTTCGTCCCTGCTCGACCTGTCTGTCTCGCAGTCAAGCTCCCTTCTGCCTTTACACTCTACGAATGATTTCCAACCATTCTGAGGGAACCTTTGGGCGCCTCCGTTATTATTTGGGAGGCGACCGCCCCAGTCAAACTGCCCACCTGACACTGTCTCCCGCCACGCTTAGTGGCGCGGGTTAGAGTGTTCACACAGCGAGGGTCGTATCCCACTAACGCCTCCACCGAAACTAGCGTTCCGGTTTCTACGGCTCCGACCTATTCTGTACAAGCTATGCCAACACCCAATATCAAGCTACAGTAAAGCTCCATGGGGTCTTTCCGTCCTGTCGCGGGTAACCTGCTTCTTCACAGGTATCTTAATTTCACCGAGTCTCTCGTTGAGACAGTGCCCAGATCGTTACGCCTTTCGTGCGGGTCGGAACTTACCCGACAAGGAATTTCGCTACCTTAGGACCGTTATAGTTACGGCCGCCGTTTACTGGGGCTTCATTTCTGGGCTTCGCCGAAGCTAACTCATCCACTTAACCTTCCAGCACCGGGCAGGCGTCAGCCCCTATACGTCATCTTACGATTTTGCAGAAACCTGTGTTTTTGATAAACAGTCGCCTGGGCCTTTTCACTGCGGCTGATCTTGCGATCAGCACCCCTTCTCCCGAAGTTACGGGGTCATTTTGCCGAGTTCCTTAACGAGAGTTCACTCGCTCACCTTAGGATTCTCTCCTCGACTACCTGTGTCGGTTTGCGGTACGGGTAGTAGTTAATTCGCTAGAAGCTTTTCTCGGCAGTGTGACGTCAGTCGCTTCCCTACTAAATTTCGGTCCTCATCACTACTTGTCAACACGTAAGTAAGCCTTTCACTCCCTTACTGACTTATAGCTTGAACGCACATTTCCAATCGTGCGCACAACTTAGCCTCCTGCGTCCCTCCATCACTCAAACATCAACTACTAGTACAGGAATCTCAACCTGTTATCCATCGCCTACGCCTCTCGGCCTCGGCTTAGGTCCCGACTAACCCTGGGAGGACGAGCCTTCCCCAGGAAACCTTAGTCATTCGGTGGATCAGATTCTCACTGATCTTTCGCTACTCATACCGGCATTCTCACTTCTAAGCGCTCCACCAGTCCTTACGGTCTGACTTCTTCGCCCTTAGAACGCTCTCCTATCACTTGACCATAGGTCAAGTCCACAATCTCGGTAATATGCTTAGCCCCGGTAAATTTTCGGCGCAGAATCACTCGACTAGTGAGCTATTACGCACTCTTTAAATGGTGGCTGCTTCTGAGCCAACATCCTAGTTGTCTATGCAACTCCACTTCCTTTTCCACTTAGCATATATTTAGGGACCTTAATTGGTGGTCTGGGCTGTTCCCCTTTCGACGATGGATCTTATCACTCACCGTCTGACTCCCGGACATAAATCAATGGTATTCGGAGTTTATCTGAACTTAGTAACCCATGACGGGCCCCTTGTCCAAACAGTGGCTCTACCTCCATGATTCTAATTCCGAGGCTAGCCCTAAAGCTATTTCGGAGAGAACCAGCTATCTCCAAGTTCGTTTGGAATTTCACCGCTACCCACACCTCATCCCAGCACTTTTCAACGTACACGGGTTCGGTCCTCCAGTGCGTTTTACCGCACCTTCAACCTGGACATGGGTAGATCACCTGGTTTCGGGTCTACAGCTACATACTTAAACGCCCATTTCAGACTCGCTTTCGCTACGGCTCCGGCTTTTCACCTTAACCTTGCATGCAACCGTAACTCGCCGGTTCATTCTACAAAAGGCACGCTATCACCCGTTAATGGGCTCTAACTGCTTGTAGGCACATGGTTTCAGGAACTGTTTCACTCCCCTCCCGGGGTGCTTTTCACCTTTCCCTCACGGTACTGGTTCACTATCGGTCACTAGGGAGTATTTAGCCTTGGGAGATGGTCCTCCCGGATTCCGACGGAGTTTCACGTGTTCCGCCGTACTCAGGATCCTGAACTGAGAGATATCGATTTCATCTACGGGGCTATCACCCTGTCTCGCTGACCTTCCCAGATCATTCAATTATCAATATCTTTGGTAACTCAAATGTTCAGTCCTACAACCCCAACAAGCAAGCTCGTTGGTTTGGGCTGTTCCCCGTTCGCTCGCCGCTACTGAGGGAATCGAATTTTCTTTCTCTTCCTGTGGGTACTGAGATGTTTCAGTTCCCCACGTCTACCTCTAATCAGCTATGTATTCACTGAAAAGTAACAATCGACTAAGATTGCTGGGTTTCCCCATTCGGAAATCTCCGGATCAAAGCTTACGTACAGCTCCCCGAAGCATATCGGTGTTAGTCCCGTCCTTCATCGGCTCCTAGTGCCAAGGCATCCACCATGCGCCCTTGATAACTTAACCTCACAGCACTTTCGTGCTGCGTTAAAGTTATTGAGTATTGCGATACTTCTTTTAAAAAACTCAATTTAATACGCGGTGTTCTCGGTTGAAATTATATTTAAAATATAATTCACTACAGAAATTAATATTATCTAGTTTTCAAAGAACCAAGTCAAAGTACCAATGTACTTTGGGTTTGAGGGTAGACCCCTCAAAACTAAACAAAACTTCGATTAATGTGCTGGCTTCCTTTATTCCTTAGAAAGGAGGTGATCCAGCCGCAGGTTCTCCTACGGCTACCTTGTTACGACTTCACCCTAATCATCTGTCCCACCTTAGACGGCTGGCTCCTAAAAGGTTACCCCACCGGCTTTGGGTGTTACAAACTCTCATGGTGTGACGGGCGGTGTGTACAAGGCCCGGGAACGTATTCACCGTGGCATGCTGATCCACGATTACTAGCGATTCCGACTTCATGCAGGCGAGTTGCAGCCTGCAATCCGAACTGAGAACGGCTTTAAGAGATTAGCTTGACCTCGCGGTTTCGCGACTCGTTGTACCGTCCATTGTAGCACGTGTGTAGCCCAGGTCATAAGGGGCATGAGGACTTGACGTCATCCCCACCTTCCTCCGGTTTGTCACCGGCAGTCTTGCTAGAGTGCCCAACTAAATGCTGGCAACTAACAATAAGGGTTGCGCTCGTTGCGGGACTTAACCCAACATCTCACGACACGAGCTGACGACAGCCATGCACCACCTGTCATTCTGTCCCCGAAGGGAACGTCTTATCTCTAAGATTGGCAGAAGATGTCAAGACCTGGTAAGGTTCTTCGCGTTGCATCGAATTAAACCACATGCTCCACCGCTTGTGCGGGCCCCCGTCAATTCCTTTGAGTTTCAACCTTGCGGTCGTACTCCCCAGGCGGAGTGCTTAATGCGTTAGCTGCGGCACTGAAGGGCGGAAACCCTCCAACACCTAGCACTCATCGTTTACGGCATGGACTACCAGGGTATCTAATCCTGTTCGCTACCCATGCTTTCGAGCCTCAGCGTCAGTTACAGACCAGACAGCCGCCTTCGCCACTGGTGTTCTTCCATATATCTACGCATTTCACCGCTACACATGGAGTTCCACTGTCCTTTTCTGCACTCAAGCCTCCCAGTTTCCGATGCTCTTCTCCGGTTAAGCCGAAGGCTTTCACATCAGACTTAAGAAACCGCCTGCGCTCTCTTTACGCCCAATAAATCCGGACAACGCTTGCCACCTACGTATTACCGCGGCTGCTGGCACGTAGTTAGCCGTGGCTTTCTGGTTGAATACCGTCACTGGATGAACAGTTACTCTCACCCACGTTCTTCTTCAACAACAGAGTTTTACGAGCCGAAACCCTTCTTCACTCACGCGGCGTTGCTCCATCAGACTTTCGTCCATTGTGGAAGATTCCCTACTGCTGCCTCCCGTAGGAGTTTGGGCCGTGTCTCAGTCCCAATGTGGCCGATTACCCTCTCAGGTCGGCTACGTATCATTGCCTTGGTGAGCCGTTACCTCACCAACTAGCTAATACGCCGCGGGTCCATCCATAAGTGATAGCCGAAACCATCTTTCAAACTCAAACCATGCGGTTTGAGTTGTTATACGGTATTAGCACCTGTTTCCAAGTGTTATCCCCTGCTTATGGGCAGGTTACCCACGTGTTACTCACCAGTTCGCCACTCGTCTCAATGTGAAATCTCTTTGGTGCAAGCACCGCCAATCATTCACCAAGACGCGTTCGACTTGCATGTATTAGGCACGCCGCCAGCGTTCGTCCTGAGCCAGGATCAAACTCTCAGTTTTAAACTGAGCTGTTTGTAAGCTCATTATTTTTTGATTCATTTACTAGCGAATTGACTTCGCAAATGTTTTGGTCTTGATTTAAAATCAAGACGCCCAGCACATTTGTTTAATCGAAATTTTGTTCAGTTTTCAAAGGTCTACCTTGTCGATCGGAACTTGTTAGCTCCTTGCGACAACTACTTAATAATATCACCAATCAAGCAATCCGTCAACTACTTTTTTTAATTTCTTTTTTTCGTTGATGGCTTTTTGTTTCTCTCAATCAGCAACGTATATAAATATACCAGCTACTCCAGAATTCGTCAACACTTTTCGACATTACTAAATTGGTTATTTTAAGCCCCTTTTTATAACTGAAATTAATTTCAGTTAATTAACCACTTTAACCACTCCTAAACATATGGTTAAATCCAGTAGTTAGACCGCACTCTCCACTGTAAAACCGTGTATACTACTATCGAATAAACTTAATGAATGTAAGAGGGACACTATGGAAGAAGTTGTAATTATTTCAGCTGCTAGAACTCCAATTGGTAAACTCAATGGCCAACTAGCTAGCTTCTCAGCCGTGGACTTAGGAACAATTGCCGCTAACCACGTCATTAAACAAGTACCTACAATTAAGAAAGACATTGACCAAGTCATCTTTGGCAATGCCATTCAAGCCGGCAACGGCCAAAACGTTGCTCGTCAAATTGAAATTGGGGCTGGTATCGACACCGAGAGTACTGCCTATACCGTTAATCAGGTTTGTGGTTCAGGTTTAAAGGCCGTTCAACAAGCAGTTAATGAATTAAAATTAGCCCAAGCCAACGTCATTTTAGTCGGTGGTACTGAAAGTATGTCTAACGTTCCTTTTTTTGATCGCAGTCAACGACGGGGGCACAAATACGGTTCTATAATGATGGAAGACGGCATTCAAAGCGATGGCTTAATGGACGTTTATTCTAATCAGTTAATGGGAATTACCGGTGAAAATGTTGCTAAAAAGTTCAACGTAACTAGACAACAACAAGATCAGTTTGCTTTAAACTCACAACAAAAGGCTCTAAAAGCTACTCAAAGCGGAGCATTTAATGATGAAATCATCCCCATTAACCTACCCGATGGCAATGTCATGACTCAAGACGAAGCTATTCGGGCCAATACCAATTTAGAAAAACTGGCTAAACTAAAACCCGTCTTCACTGCTGATGGTTCTGTCACCGCTGGTAACGCTCCCGGATTAAACGACGGGGCCACGGCATTAATCTTAACCACTGCCAGTTACGCTCAAGCACACAATTTAAAACCATTAGCCAAAATAACCGGTTATGCTGAACGGGGTATTGATCCTAGTATCATGGGCTACGCTCCTTACTACGCGGTCAATAAATTGCTGCACCAAATTAACACCACTATCGACGCCATTGATCTTTTTGAAATTAACGAAGCTTTTGCCTCTCAATCCATCGCGGTTAGTAGAGACCTACAGATCCCTGCCAACAAACTCAATATAAATGGTGGGGCAATTGCTTTAGGTCATCCCCTCGCTGATTCAGGCGCACGTATATTAACCACGTTAATGTATAGTTTGATTCATACCCAACAAAATAAAGGTATTGCCACTCTTTGTATGGGCGGAGGCATCGGAGCCGCTATGGCGATTGAAATCATATAAAGTATGTGAATTAAAAGGAACCTTCTATAGTTATATAGAAGGTTCCTTTTAATTAACGATAAAATGCCAATTTCTCATCATCTATATCCACCATTTGGTTAATGTTACTTAGCGGTGAACGTAATGCTAGCACCTCTTCAATGGCTGCGTTAGCCGTATCTTGTTGTTGACTACTAATAGCTAAACTAGCTTCAGCACTAGCCTGTTTCCCCCTAGTAATTAGTTGAGCTAAATGATCTTGTTGTTCCTTTAAATCACTCAAAATATGGTTAACACTGGCGTAATCTTCTAAATTATCTTCATGGTTATAATCACGCACCGCTGCAGTATCACTAATAAGCGACCGAATGCGGGCCTGCAAATTCCGAGCATCATCGATTACTTCTTCCGCATCAGCTAACTTGACTTGGAGCGGATTTAGTTGGGCTTGCTTATGGGGCGTTAAACTCGTGGTATTTAATGGAGTGGCTTCCGTAAACACAGCGCTTTGGGAATTAGGTGCACTCGGATAAAAAATTTCATTGGCATTAGCCAAGGCCATGGTGGCTGATTGTTGTAATTGATTAGTCACCTGAGTAATTTCGACCAGGTCATTTTGATTAACCCCTGCCAATAAATGTTGCAATCCCGCCAGTAATTCTTCTGCTTGCTGATCAGCTTGTTGTGCTCGAGCTAATTGCTCGCTTAAATAATTTTGCTTGGTTTCACTTAACGATTGTTGCATTGCCATCGTAGTTACGTTGGCCACATTAGTAACCACCTGCTCCGTCAATTGCTTCGTATTGGTGACTTGACTTTTAACCACTTGCATTACTGGACTAAGAGTTACCTTAATAGGATTCTCTAATTCGCTAGGCGTTGGTTGTGCGACGGTTTTAACCTTTTGAAATAAATCATTCACCAAATTAACATCATCGCCACTAAATTGACTGGTTTTATTTTCCACGTGAGCTCGTTGGGCCGGTGTTAATTGATCAGCAAATGAGCTTTGATAAAGCCAGAAATAAACTACCCGAGTTTGTTTCAATAATAGTTGGTAATTGTCGCCACCAAGATTACGGTCACTAGGTGCCAACCGCATCATTTGGTTAAATTCTGGCAAAGTCTTAACCGCCATATTTTGTTCATAATCAAACTCACCTTTAGCAATCAAACCAATCGACTGATCAAGTGCATAGCTAGCAGCCTGATCAACTATTTCTGCTAAAGATTGTTCCTTAGCCAAATCAGGTTTTAAGACGTTGCGACTCTTGGTATATTCTCCACTGTTAATTTGAACTAATAACCGGTTTCGTGCGAGCGTGTATTCACTGAGTACCGGTAAAAGCAAGGCTTTTTGCCAAGCTAAAAACAACTTTTCAATAATTCCGTAACGAACCACTAGTGGCTCGCCGGTAATATCGTTATACATTTGATTACCACGTACATCGCGGGCAAAACTGAATTTAGCTTGCAAATCAGGATGCTGCACACTAATTTCATGTCCCTTAGCTAGGTTTAAGATTCCTAATCGAGCACTGGCGCTAGCAATAGATTTCGGTCGACGCAACCAATTCATCATTTCGGGATAGTTTAAAGCTACCACCGTTTCTACTTCACTAGGTTCAGTACTCATGGTAACTGGCACGCCTAACCAATCACGCCCGTTATTAGCTAATTGGTAAATTACATCGTACAGTGACAACGGCACCACTAAATTAATAATTTGCATCAAAGTTTGATTAACAAAGCGATCCACCACACTGGTTAGTGAGGTTAAATCTTGGAAATCTAATTTTTGCTTGAGCTCCCGATCTAACACATCAGTATAATCGGGTCCTTGATAGCTGAATGTTTCTAACCAAGTAGTCGCTTGATTAGGTAAGTGATAACTACTTAAAAAACTATGGTTAGTTTCGCGCCGTAAAAACTTGCCGGTTGCTTCGTCATTAGCGACTACCGATCGTTCGGGATTTTGACCGTTAAGCTGGTGATCGAAATGTTGGAACCACCGACTAGTTAAATCTTTCTGTTGTTCAGTAGATAACTGAGTAATCTTTTTCATTATTACTGGCAAGAAGGCTTCGTGATTACTATCATCTTGTTGATCGCCGACTATTGCTAGGACAAATTGTCCCACTGCCGTTTGATATCCCCGTTCAAATTGTTCCCCATCTTTAACTTGATTGAGATAATGAGAATAATTACTGCCAGCCGCGCGGTTAATCACTTCAGTCGTGTTATCCCCACTAGTCCATAGTATTAGATAGTAGAATTGGTTGATTCTTAAATTAACCAAATCACTGATAGCCGCCCCATAACCGAGCCGGGCCGCTGCATTTTTACTAAGAGCGCCCCGACTTAATAGCCGCTCACCCACTTGAATTAAGACTGGTTGTCGATTTCTAAAATTATCTTCTATCCCAAATCGTTCGCTAGCAAAACTAGTAGCTCCCAAAATATTGGCTGTTGTATCTTGCAACCATTCACTCACGTGCAAATTAGTTCTACGCGTAGGTCGTGGTGCTTTCGGTTTTTGTGGTGTTTTACTATTATTAGCGGCTTGTTTTTGGCGGTTATTTACCTTAGCCTGATTTTTGTTATCCCGCCGACTCGCTACTCGACTCAACTGTAGTCCATTGTTAGCGGTTGCTTCGTTTTCTTTCATATTCTTACACCCCAGGGTTGTAATTTATGGATATTAAATTTAAATTTATCTACTATAATGATAAGTGATTCCATTCGCCAGCTGATAAGGTCCGTCCCTGACTTAGGATAATCTTAAATTAATTATAGCCTATTTTTCGACTTTTTTTCTTCAGGCAAGATACTAAACTATTTTTTTACAAGTGATAGAATTAGGTTGCGGAACTAGATTTTTTGAATTATAATCTTTGTCTATGTTGTTATACTAGCAAAAGCTAATTATACAAATAAGAAAAATAGAAGGATGTGACACGAATGGCTGCAAGTTACTTACGGCAAGCACGGAACGAAGATATTCCAGAGATTAAAAACATTATTCATGGGGCAATCGAGTTTTTACACGAGCAAGGGATTGACCAATGGCAAAAGGGCTACCCAAGTGATGGTGATCTCGAAACCGACGTCAAAAATGGAATTGGTTACGTCTTGATTTTCGATGACCAAATCGCTGGGTTTGCTGCATTGCACCAGGGACTAGATATTAACTATCTAAACATCCACGATGGTGAATGGATCAATGGTGTAGAAGGACGCTATACCGCTATTCATCGAATTGCCGTTTCACCAAACTTCCGGGGCCAACGACTCTCCCAAAAAATGATGAGTGGTCTAATTACCATTTCCGGTATCTTAGGTTATCGTGATGTCCGCATTGATACTCATCCTGAAAACATGGCAATGCAACACGTTATTACCTCAAATGGTTTTGAAAAACGTGGTGTTATCTACATGCAAGAAAACGGACACGAAGAAACTCCTCGTTACGCTTATCAGTTTATAATTGATTAACCAATTTGATTTGTTGTAGAATGTAGCTGAGGTGAAAAATATGTCAGCTGCAAATAATTCTGTTAAAATCGCCCTCATTACTATGTATCTTATCGGTATCTTGTGCTTGGCTATCACCTTTTTCATTTTAAAACGGGTGAACGGTCGTCCTTGGACTCGTTTTTCAACGGGTTTAATGACCATCATTATGCTGATGGCGGTTATTTTAACAATCAGTTTTAATTTAGAATAACAAATAATTTAATGTATAAACTAAAAGACCCCCGATAACTTGGGGGTCTTTTTTTATTAAGCCAGTGATAAACCAGCTAAGAAGTTTTGAATTCGCTGATTTTCCGTAGTAAAAAATTCAGTCACCGGACCAGCAAAGAGCACTTGCCCGTCTTCAACAAAGACAATTTTGTCAGCTACTAACCGAGCAAACTCCATGTTGTGAGTAACCACTACCATAGCTTGTCCCTTAGCAGCAATTTCTTCTAAGATTCGAAGTACCTGAGTTTCTAACTCCGGATCCAAAGCACTTGTTGGTTCATCCAGTAATAAAAATTCTGGTCCCATTGCTAATGCGCGGCAAATGGAAATTCGCTGTTGCTGCCCGCCGGATAATTGCGTTGGATATTGAGCGGCATACTCAGCTAATCCGACTGATTGCAATAACTCATATGCCCGGCTCTCGGCCGCTGCTTTTGACTGCTTTAAAACGGTGCGCGGAGCCTCAGTGATATTTTGCAACACCGTCAAATGCGGGAATAGGTTCCAGTTTTGAAACACCATTCCTGATTTACGCCGAATGGCTCGGACCGTTTTACGTGAAATTTCCTTCGTAAAATCAACCGTAATATCATCAATTTGCATAGTACCACTATCCGGATGGGTTAACAGATCAATTGTTCGCAACAACGTTGATTTCCCAGAACCAGATGGTCCGACAATAACCGTACTTTGATTATCTTCAAAAGTGACTGAGACATCATCTAACGCTCGTTGATTTTGATATTGTTTCACCAAATGTTCGAGTTTAATCATTAATTTTCACCCCGCTTAATGTAACGGCTGGTACGCTTTTCTAAGTAGTGCTGCAAAATACTTAAAATGGAGCACAAAATAGCGTAAAGAGCGGCGACTAAGCAATACATTAGTAATGGCTCATAATTTTTCGCCGTAATTTGTTGACTAACCGTAAACATTTCTAGAATAGTGATGGAACTAGCTAAAGACGTATCTTTAACTAAACCAATGAACTCATTGGATAATGTTGGCAAAGCAATCCGAATTGCTTGCGGAAAGATAATCTTAAATAAGGTTTGGCTTTGGGTAAAGCCCAACGTTTCTGCCGCTTCCCATTGATCTTGAGGGATCGAAAGTAAGGCACCACGAATATTTTCAGATGCATAGGCACCAGTGTTGAGTGAAAAGGTGATAACCGCCGCAGTAAATGCCGGCATTTGTACCCCTAAATTGGGTAATCCAAAGAAGATAATAAATAATTGAACTAGGAGTGGGGTTGAACGAAATAGCCAAACATAAAAGTAAGCTATTGCCACTAATACGCTCCAAGCTCCCTTAACTAATGCATTGCCACGCGGACGGGCCAGTTTAATTAAAGCGGTAATCACCGCGATTACTAACCCAAAGGCAAACGAAATAATGGCGAGTGGAATCGTAAACTTAATTCCAGCCGCCACTAATTCGGGCAATGACGTCATAATTGTATTCCACATATAATCAGTCATCCCTATCGTTATTTTTATTTTTTAGTAATATCAGTCGTAAAGTACTTCTTAGATAACTTAGTTAAAGTACCGTCAGCTTGTAATTCCTTTAAGGCTTTATTAGCTTTATCGCGTAATGCTGGTGATTGCTTATTAAACATTGCCGCAATTTCTGAAGCCGGAATCTTAGAAGTTGGAATTTCGGTAACTTTCAACTTATTATCCGGATTGTCTTTAGCCCAGCTATAAAAGGCTTCGCGCGAATTAATAGTTCCTTGGGCCCGACCTTCTGAAATTAAGGACACCGTATTTTGGAAAGTATCTGATGGCATCACATCGGCTCCGAATTTTTCAGCGTAAATAGCATTTTCGGTTCCTGTACCTTCAGGAAACTTCTTACCCTTAATATCATCAACGCTCTTTAATTTACTATCCTTAGGCACAATCAAAGCTGACTTAGAGTAAATGTATGGCGTTGAAAAAATAAACTGTTTCTTCCGTTCTTTAGTAACCGTCACGTTGTTGATTACCACATCAAACTTCTTAGCTTGTAACCCTGCAATTAAAGAGTCCCATTTAGTGGGAACAAACTTAGCCTTGAGGCCCATTTTTTTAGCCATTGCTTGACCGAGTTCGACTTCAAATCCCTTTAACTTGCCATCTTGGCGGTAGGAATATGGTGCATAGGTACCTTCTAGACCAACGGTTAGCGTCTTATTATCACCTACTAGTTCTGATTTGGCATCTTTTTTTGTATTACCACAACCAGCTAAGACCAGTACCAAAGCCATCACAGTTCCTAAAACAACAGTTAGTTTCTTTAAATTAATTTTCTTCATGATTAGTCTCCCATTAAATGTGTCAGTTTATTTAATGACAACCTTCGTCCCCGTTGGTACGTTTTGGTTAATCCACTTAGCGTCTGGAATTGATAGCCGGACACACCCGTGTGAGTTAGCACTCTTCCCTAAATTATCAGCTTCTGCTTTAATATAATCACCATTCTCATCGGTTGGTACCGTGTGGAACAAGTAAATTCCGTGGTCCTTCCAAGAAGTCCAATATTTGGCACCTTCTTTAGACTCCTTATTATAGAAGAAATCACCGCGTTCAGCTTGAATTTGGTATGTTCCTCGTGGCGTAGAATTATCCTTTCCCGTTGAAGCATACATAGTGTATAGAATCTTTTTCTCCGGACTCATCACGTAAACTCGTTGTTTTTTGATATCAACTTGCAAATAACGACCGTTACTTGTCGTGATTTTAGGATAAGGTTTATTTTCAGATGGCTTCCGCCAGTTAATTTTAGGTTGATTAGTTGGTTTCGATTTGGTTGTCGACTTCTTAGCAGTTATGCTACTTGATGATGCGCTGTCGGTCTTGGATTCGGATTTGGCTTGTTTGCTGTTAGAACAACCGGCAATGACCAAAACCAAAGCCAAGCCCATACAGACACGTAGAATTTTTTTCATCATAAAATCAAATCTCCCAACTTTTACTTATTATTATAAAGTGCGTACTTAGATTAACCCAAAATCAGCGCAATTTCAAGCCAAATCACCGACTACTTCACGGCAATCGTTTGGTTAACGTCTAATAAATAAAGATACTTATGGTTAACTGGTCGCTTTAAAATTTGGCTTAATGCCGTCGCATATAATTCTACTTGCCCTCGATAACGGGCCACAATTTGATCAACTGAATTTTGGGGAGTCACATGATCAGTTTTGTAATCAAATAAAATCAATTCGTCTTCAGCTACCGTATAGCCATCAATAATTCCATGAATTAAAACGGACTGGTTAGGATCATCTTGAAATCCGGTAAAAATTTGATTGGCATTAAGTAAAACTGAAAACGGTACTTCTCGATTGATAGTAGCTGCGTTAGCTAAAACTAACTGACCTAGCTCACTTTGATAAAAGTTCATAATACCAGTTACATTAATTTGGCTGGCTACCATTTCACTTATTACCTGATCAGCAACTAATTGCTGAATTTGAGCCGTAATGGTTGGTATGGTTGGCGGTTCCTTTAATTGCATTTGTTGCAGGACTAAGTGAGTAGCCGTTCCGACTTCAGCCGCACTGGCTTGACTAGTAGTTTGCAAAAATTTAGGACGACCAAATGGCGTAACGAACGCTGGCTTGACCTGACCTACTTGATCCACATCTAATAATTGATAACTACCTAACTCAATATTGTCGGGATCATCAAATAGTCGTTTCACTTCCGAAACCGACTGGTACGCAGTGGTTTTAGTAGCAGCTTGATAAGGATAAACAAAATCCATTTCGTGATCAATTTGTTGTTTAGTAATTACTGCATCTTCCATTGCAGCATCGTTAACCTGGTTTAAAGCTGTGATCCAATTAGTGGCTTGTTCCGTCGTTTCAATTTCCGTGGGTTGATGCTCAGCTAATTGGGCCGCTGTCACTAGGTGAAAGGCCAGTTGTGTTTCGTCTTTAGCTAACACTGACATAGTTGGATGACTGCCACTAATTTGGGGGTGCCGAGCAATCGCCGGGCCCACCCAATCAAGGTAGTTATTAGCTTTCAAGCGTACCGATTCTGGTAGCAACAACTCATTAGCATTAGTTTTACCTTGCCAAAGTTGCACAAAGCCGGCCTCATCTGTCGGCTGATTCTTTTTGTGCTTAAAGCTCCCTACTAGATAGAGCTTTTGTTCCGCCCGGGTAACCGCCACGTATAATTTACGCATTTCTTCTGAAATTGCGGCCCGTTTAGCATGATTAGAGATGATCTTTTTTTGTAAAGTGTTGCTTTCTTCTCTGGTAGCTAAATTAAAATACGTAATACCAACACCTAATTGATCATCTAATTCATATTTAGCCCTGGTATCTTGCATATTAAATTGACGGTTCAAGTCGTTAATGAACACCACCGGAAATTCTAGCCCCTTACTACCATGAATCGTGGTGACTAACACGGTATCTGCCCCGGTTTCAATATTGGCTTGCCCTAAATCATCATCGCGTTCTTGCATGCGTTCGATAAACCGGACAAATTGAAATACGCCTTTAAAGCTGGTTTGTTCATACTGGGCCGCCCGTTCGTAGAGTGCATGTAAATTAGCTTGACGTTGATACCCAGCGGGCATGCCCCCCACATAATCTAAAAAACCGGTCTCTTGATAAATAGTCCAAATTAAGGTTACCAAATCGCTTTGTTGCGCTAAATCTCTAAATTGTTGCAGTTGTTCCATAAAGCGACTGATTTTAGCAAAGACAGCAGCTCCAAAAGGGGTAGCTTGGCTAGTTTCAAAGTTTTGATAGAAATTAAGCACCGCTTGGTAGTAGTTACCAGTCTGTTGATTAATCCGCATAAATGCCAATTGATTTTCGTCTAGGCCCACAATTGGTGAACGTAAAACTGCTACTAGTGCAATATCTTGATAAGGATTATCAATAATTGACAAGAGGGCCATCATAATTTGAATTTCGGTCGTTTTAAAGTAACTTTTGGCCTGATTGACAGTGGCTGGAATCGCGTACTTTTCTAAGACTTCAGCTAGAACCAAATCATTGGTATGAGTCGGCGATAAAATAGCCACATCCCCATATTTAATCGGTCGCATTACTTGGGCATGGCGATCGTAAATTTCGACCTGATCATCCACCAATTGGCGAATTTGTTGTGCGATTAATTCGGCTTGGCCATTCGCCCCATCTTCTGGTACAAAAGTAGCATTAACCGCCAACGATTGCGCATCCTTAGCGTTATTTTCTTGGTATAACAGTAATTCAGCCGTAGTGGTGGCAGCTTCAGGGTAATACTTAGCCCCAAACTTTAAATGAGCGGGTCCGACGTAATCTACATCCCCAACTCGTTGATCCATTATTTGTTCAAAAATCAAATTGGCAAAATCAGTAACATTTTTGGTCGAGCGAAAGTTTTCTACTAGATTAATTAATTCATCAGCTGTGTTGTCGGTAGCGTAACGCGTCTGTTTGTCAATAAACATCGTAGGATCAGATAATCGGAAACGATAAATCGATTGTTTCACATCCCCCACCATAAATCGATTGCCGGCCTCCGGCTTAGCCAATTGACTTAAAATGGCTTCTTGCAGCCGGTTATTATCCTGATATTCATCGACCATGATTTCAACGTATTGATTTTGTAATTTAGCTTTAATTTGTTGTCCGGGTTCACTAGCATTAGTCAAAATTCGGTAAGCTGCGTGTTCCACATCGATAAATTCCATTAATTGGCGGGCTTTTTTAGCTTGGTCATAGGCCGCACTAAACGCTTGCACTACCGTCACTAACTTATCAACTCGTTGCATGGCTTGTTGAATTAAGGTTACCGTAGCTCCTTGCGCCAATTCAAAATAGCCATCAGCTAACTCATTGATGGTTTTGATGATATCGGTTTTTAATTGCTTATTTTGTTCATGCAACTCTTTTTGCTCTGGTTCGGCCCCTCTAGGCGCAGCACTCAACCGGGGATTATTAAATTGTTGCAATAAATCGCGCAACTCGTTCCAATCCGGCTGAAGTAGTTGTGTTTGAATCATTTTCACTTGTTCATTAAATTGATTAGCTAGTTTTTCATCCTTAGGTAATTCTCCTAACTGGGCATTTTGAATCATTTGGTTAATCATCATCTGCATGGATGACACTGCCAATTGGAGTTCTGGTTGAATGTATTGTTTAAATAATTGGGTATCAGCTAATTGCTCACTATCTAAGTGATAAAAGTTAGCCGCATTAGCCAACCACTGAGCTGGATGATCATTGACGTTAGCAAAATCATATATTTTCATGATGAGCTTAGTTAAGCCATCATCACTTCTATCATTGGAAAAGTTTTCGGTCAAGGCCGCAAAGCTACCATCGTCATCATCACGATATAGTTCTTCTCGTAAATCATCCCAAACTTGTTCCCGTAATAAATCAATTTCAGTAGCATCGGTTAACATCCGAAAATTAGGATCCATCCCTAATAAATAGTAATAACGCCCGACTAATTTTTGGCAAAAGGCATCAATCGTAGTGATATCAGCTACTGGGACTTTATGCAGTTGCCGTAATAAATGACGCTTTTGTTCCGGATTATCGGTAGCCTGATACTCGCTGCGCAAAGCTAACTGCAATCGTTCTTTCATTTCTTTAGCGGCCGCTTTGGTAAAAGTAACCACTAAGAGTTGATCAATGTTAACGTTTTGCGTGATCACCATTTTAATAATGCGATCAACCAAAACGCGGGTTTTACCTGAACCAGCAGAGGCCGACACCAAGATATTACCCTTCGGATGATCATTAATCGCCTGTTTTTGCCCTTCTGTGTATTCCATGGCTATTTTTCCTCCCTGAGTAGTCGCAAAACATCTTTGTCTGATAGTTTAGGGGCCATTCGATAATTATTTTTGGCTAGCAGCGGATCAAAATTCATAATGGCCTTGTACGGAGTATATTGCATCGCACTAGTGTTATCACTATAACGAACTGGAGCTAAGGCAATATCACCATTAAAAATACGCTGAGCTGCCGTTTTAATTAATTGTTCATTATGTGCTAAGAACAGGGTTAGATCCGGTGCTGTAATCAACGGATCGTTAGCTCGTTTAGTGGAGGTAACCCCCTCTTTTTTCTTCTTAAGCGGATAAATTAACGAATTAGTACTTTCGGCAACGTCTTTAACCATTTCATCGACCAGAGTAGCATCGTCAACGATTAAGCCATTATATTGATGATCTTTTAAAGCTAATTTTTCAAAATTATAATCATTGGCCTGTAAATCTTTGGTCTTAAACCGGGGATTATGCACCTGTAAATACAGGGCGCCCGCAATGAGGGCTTCTTCTTCATCTAATTCTACTAAGTTTTGCCGTAACACATCTAAGTAAGTTAACAATTGCAGTTCCGTGCCATCATAAGCCTTGCCATAATCAAACGTTTTAGCGCCCGACTTATAATCCACAATGCCATAATAATGCCGCGTGTCAGCTTGAATCATATCAATTCGATCAATTCGACCGCGAACGTTGACTTGGCGATCATCGGCCACGGCAAAGCTTAATCCTTTTAAGGCGGTTTGCACCGGTTGCCCAAAAATTAATTCGGTTTTTTTTGGCCGCATAGCGGTTAACCGGCTTTGATTTCTCAAGGTTTTGGCCATTTCTAGTACTGTTTGAGTCAGTTGTTGCGTTAAATAATTCATACGACTGGAACTGGTCAAAATTAAATACTGTTGTTGCTGAGGATCATTGACAATTCGTTGACTAATATCCGTTACTAAACTAGTTAACGTTTCATCACTGACATCAGCTAATTGCCAACCTTGATCATTAATTGTGCGAATGACTAAATCTAAAGCCTCGTGAAAAAACTGCCCCGTACTAGCTGATGACAACGTAAAGATTTCTCGTTCTTGTAGGCGTAAACCATACTGTAAAAAGTACTCGTAAGGGTTGCGGTAAAAGAGTTCTAATTGTGAAATCGACGAATTAATCGTTTGGCCATAAAGACCCGTAACGATATTATCGGTTAACTTGGTTGGTACGTTTTGGTAATTAATACTTTGCAATAATTGTTCAGTCAAAGTCTGGCTGCTTGGATCATTGATTAGCTTGTTATAAACCATCCGCCAAGCGGGACTTAACTCTTGCTGGTTACTAAAACTAGCTTGAATCACCTGAATTAAATGATGTAATGTGCCCCGTTTAGTCCCCAAATAAGGACGAATGTGATTATCATTTTGTGGAATAGCAGCATGGTGCTGAATCTTTAAATTAAAGAAGTTCTTAATCCGTGAGACATATGGCGAAATAGCCACGTCACTTTCATCGCCGGTTGACGGACAAAACGTAAAAATCAATTGTTGACTACTACTCAAAAAAGCCAGGTAGTTTAAATAAGGTTCCCCAGCCATTTGAATATCACTAGAATCACTTAAATATTGATTCTCCGTTAAGCCTGTTTGTAATTGCACTAAATCATCGTCACCAAATAGGCCTTCGTTAACTTGTTGCGCCGGCATATTATCATCAGTAGCTCCAATCATAATCGTCACTTTACGATTATTAGGTTGGACAATCCCGCTTTCTGAAATCCGTACTTGATCCAAAGTAGAAGGAATGGCTGAATATTGGGCGTTTTGAAAACCAGTCAACAAAATGTTCCAAAACTCCTCAAAGTTAAAGGGTTGCTGCCCTAAAATCAAAACTTCTTCGTCTAGTAAGCTATTAAGGTTGTTTACCACTTGTTCAATTTGATTGGCACCCGTAATGTCACCTTGATCCACATCATTTTGACGCCACTGTTCTAATTGGTTAAAGACCCCACTGTTTTGCAAAAATTCATATAAAACAACGGCTGCATCCTGGTTAGTTTTAGCTTTAAACAGTTTTTTATAAAAGGGTGGTAAGGTTTGTTTGACATAGCGCCGAATTTGGTTAACCAAGTCCGTTGCAGCTGCATCCTTATCAGAAACTACTCGATCATCTTCAATTCGATTAATATCGTTATATTGCCAATCAGCGGCTTGAGTCCAACGAAAATCTTCGTAACCCGTTTTCAAAATAACATTTTCGGTTAAACTCACTGCTTGGCGGTATTGTTTTAAGGGCATTGGTTGTCCTTCAACTATCGGAATAAATAATTCACTCTTCAACAAACGCATCATGTCCGCATAGCGGTAGTGCCGTTTATTTTTAGTCGGTGTCTCAATTGAAAACAAAGCGGCAATCAATTCCACCAGGGGATGATCTGCCATCGTTTTTTGTTGATCTTCAAAATAAGGAATAGCTTGAGACTGCATCACTGGGGCAATAATTTGTTGATATTGATCCAAGTGCCTAGTCAAAATGACAAAATCAGTGTAACGATAATCCCCCATTGCCACTTGTTGGCGAATCCAGGTAGCCACTTGTAGTAGTTCTGAATAACGATTATCAGCTTGCCATACTTGAATGGTGTCACCCACGTCACTACTACGTGGCAAGTCAGTCTTTAAGTTAGTCGACGCCACCCAATAATTTTCCAACGATTGTAAGGCCGAGCTCACCCGTGGTGTAGTAGCCTTAATTGGTGATAAATACGGAACTTGATTATCCGCCGCAAAATGATACAGGCGCCAGAAAGTTTTAGCCGACTGGTAAAACAAGTTAGTAGCATCCGGTAATTCAACTGGATACGGTTTATCCAACGTTAAAGAAATAACCACCTTATGGGCTCTTTGGACTAAAGTCTCAACTAAACGTAATTCCGTAGCGGTAAATCGCGAAAACTGATCCAAATAAAAGTCAGTATCACTTAAATCAATCGTAGTTAAATAATCAGTAAGTAAATTTAAGATGTTTTGATTATCGAAATATTGATCCTGCACTTCAGCTAAGTATGCTTGATAAACAATGTTAAAATCATGCAATTTATCTTGTAAGTCATTAGTCAAGGTTTCACCCGCTAATAACCGATTTAAATCAGCTGGCAAAACATTACCTGCTTGCATTTCACTAATTTGACGAGCTAATTGATCCGTAAAGCCTAGTTGACTTACCTCTTGATCAAATAAGCGTAGTTCATCTTGGTGATCTTTAATGATTTGATAAAGCGCCATACTAATCCCCGTACTACTGATTCGTTGTTTTTGATACGCTGGTTGATTGCGCAGATAATACCAGGCTAATCGGGTAAACGATAAAATTTGTAATTGACTCGTGGCCACTATGGGAGCTTGATTATCACCATAGCGTTTCATTACCTGCACTTCGGATTCGAATTTAACGTGATTAGGAATTAAATAAAAACTGTGTTGTACCGCGCTATCAGTTGATTGCTTAATTAAGTTAAGCAATTCTTGTTGATGATCCATCGCTGCCGTACCTAAAACAAATTGTAATGCCATGATGACTCCTTTCGTGACGGTCCTTTTATTTTAGCCTAACTTGATTTCGCAAAAAAAGGAACCAAAACATTTACCGTTCCGGTTCCTCTCCAGTAGTATCAACGTAATTTTCTGCCATGACCGCACTAGAATAAAAATCTAAATCATCTAATGCATTCACCTTTTGATCATCTGGTAAGCTGGCAATTAAATCACTAGCTTTGGCCCAATAGGCCAAATTATCTGTAATGGGTAAAATATCACGTACAATTTTGAAATCAAACACATCAACATTTTGTTCGCGCATGCGCCGATAATTATGATAATCAGAAACTACATGAATGGTTTCGTGAGTTTCTCTGGACGTTAATTCAACGATAACAAAATGTGATTGCCGATTGGCTTCACTTAATTGCTGCTTGATTTGGGGCATTTCCTCATTAGAAATATTGATCGTCATGATATCCTCCGTTAATTATTCATTATTCCAATTGACTCATTGACATAATGGTGGTGCAAAATGGCGTCCGTGCAAATAGCAGCTACAGTACCGTCAGTAACGGTACCCACCGGCATCACTTGACCTTCCAAATATAATTGATAAGGTTTTGGTGCTCCTATTACGACCCGACTTTGGCGAATAATGGTGTATGGCATTTCAGCCTCATCCACGACCTTGATAGCATACTGTTGTTGTAACAAGTATTCACGTTGATCGGTGACACCTTCATATTGAAGTGATTCTTCTTGTTCATTATTAACCCCAATTACCGATAACAAAATAAAGTGATCTATTGATTGGTGGTTAAGTCGTAAAGCCTCATAAAAGCTTTCAACATACCAATCCACATCCATGGGACCATATGTACAAAGAACCGTTGTGATTTCATGAGTAGTTAAGACCGCTTGATATTTCGCAATTGATTTGGGGTCCTCATTATAAATTACGACAGAAATGCCTTGTTGCTTTAAATTATTAGCAACTTGGTGGGTAACCGGATTGGTTGCCCCCAAAATTAAAACAGTTTTCACTTTCTTTTCCCCTTATTTACACAAATAAATCTATCCTTATTATAAGGTATTTCCATCAATATGAAAACGATTAAATAACCGTTCAATCATTAAACCAACCGAGCACACTAAACGATCATCTTGGGGATAACTAAACTTTTCTCGTTCGTCTATTGAAACAATTATGGGATAATGATATGATTATTCTGTTGTTTCAAGTCGCAAACACGAACATTATTTTAAAAGGAGATTGCCATACTATGTTAAATTCGATTTCGAAATTCTTTGATTTTGAAAAACGAAACACTAATTTTAAGAAAGAAACGATTGCCGGAATTACCACATTCGTCTCCATGGTTTATATTCTCTTTGTCAATCCCAACGTGCTGGGCGTTACTGGCATGGATAAGGGCGCTATCTTCAGCGCTACCGCTTTTGCTTCTGCTTTTGGTTGTTTTTTAATGGGCTTTATCGCTAACTACCCCATCGCCATTTCAGCTAGTTTAGGAATCAACGCTTTCTTTGCTTATTCTGTTTGTTTAGGTATGAAAGTGCCTTGGCAAACCGCTTTATCAGGCGTTTTTGTTGCTTCCATTATTTTTATTTTACTAACTGCCTTTAAACTACGGGAAAAAATCATTGATGCCATTCCCGCTGATTTAAAATCAGCCATTGGTGGCGGAATTGGTTTGTTCATTGCCTTTCTTGGATTACAAGAAGGTGGCATCGTCATGGGTAATAAAGAAACCCTAGTTAGCTTGGGAACTTTACATAGCGGGACTACTTGGTTAACTATTTTTGGTTTATTAGTAACCGTAGTTTTAATGAGTATGCGTGTGCCCGGCGCCATTTTTATCGGGATGGTGCTAAACGCTACTTTAGGGATGGTTACTGGTTTGATTCCCGTACCACATCAAATCATTGCCGGCGTACCAAGTATCGCTCCCACATTTGGTCAAGCCCTCACCCATATTGGTGATATTGACTCTGTTCAAATGATTGTCGTCGTCTTAACCTTTTTATTAGTCACGTTCTTTGATACTGCTGGTACTCTAGTGGGACTAGCTGAACAAGCTGGCTTAATCAAAAACAATAAAATTCCTAACGTGGGTAAAGCCCTTATTGCTGATTCATCTACTATGATGGTCGGCTCTATTTTAGGGACTTCACCAATGGGTGCTTTCGTAGAATCATCTGCTGGAATTGCTGTGGGTGGTCGGACTGGTTTTACTACCATTGTGGTCGGAATCCTCTTTATTTTAGGAACGTTCTTCTCCCCATTACTGACTGTGATTACCAGCCAAGTAACTGCCCCAGCTCTGATCATCGTGGGTATTTTAATGGCACAATCTTTAAAGAGCGTACACTGGGAACAATTCGAAATTGCCGCTCCATCATTTTTTATTCTTGTCGGCATGCCTTTTACTTACAGTATCGCTGATGGAATTGCCCTAGGCTTTATCGTTTACCCTATCACTATGATTGCTGCTAAACGGGGAAAAGAAGTTTCCGCAATGATGTACGCCCTAGCAGTAGTCTTTGTAATTTTCTTGTGGATTTTAAATAGTTAAAACTATTTTGACCTTAATTTCAAAAAGCGGTAAAGTTATTAGAGGTTGTTTACAACTGAAAATTAAATAAGGAAAGGAATTTGTAATGAATTCTAAGACTAATTTATTCGGCATCGACAGTCTAATTGATTTAACTAAGGCTGCCGTTGTCGCTGCACTCTACATTGTAATTACAATGGTCTTTGCAGCCTTTAGCTTTGGCCCGGTACAACTGCGGTTGTCTGAAGGGCTTAATAACTTGGCCGCTTTTAATAAGCGTTATGTAGTGGCAATTACTTTAGGTTGCTTTATTTCCAATATGATGTCGCCCATGGGGGCCATTGACTTGATTGTCGGTACGGCGGAAACTTTTATCGCTTTGGTCACGATTAATCTAGTCACTCGTCATATGTCGTCTACCATCATGAAGTTAGTGGCTTCAGTATTGATTGCAACATTTTATATGTTCATCATTGCTTTTGAAATTGCGTATGTTGGTAACAGTGCCTTTTGGCCCACTTTTTGGAGCGCTTATTTAAGTACTGCCATTGGTGAATTTTTATCAATGACCATTGGCGCGGTCGTCTTTTATATCGTCGATCTCAAATTTGATTTAAGCAAATAAAAAAACGTCTGCGTAAGCAGGCGTTTTTTCTTTGGAGTTTTGAGAGTTTACCATGAAGAAAACATACGATGACTTTATAATTTGGGGGAATCATAAAATCTGCTTGGCTTCTGGATTTGGTTGGTCAATTGATTTAATTGACTATGGTCAGTATAGATGTGGTAGCTTAAAAACAACTTAAAGTAATTTAATTAGTTCAATATTTTTTAGGATCCACTGGTTTGGGACCAAATTCAGCCATGTCGGCATCCCGAAAATCCCACCATTCATTTTCGTAACCGACAAAGCCAGCTGCTTCCATCGCCTCAGTTAAAATCCGATAATGTTTATCAGCAACCGGGTTGCGGGGCGCATCCCGTTTAGCCGCCGCGGTAAAATCATCAAAAGCGGTCGGCATTTCTAGTTCATTACCAGCCATATCAGTTAAAGTAACATCGAACGTTACTCCTTTTTGGTGGCTGAAATTAGGATTAGGTTTAGCTACCCAAGTAGGATCAGGCCAAACCTCAAATAGTTTTTCTTGAGCATATACCGGTCGATAAGCATCCCATACTTTAATCCGATAACCTTGTTTTCTTAATGCTTGATTGGCCTCACGGAGTTTTTTAGCAGTATCGATTCGAGCAATTGCCTGCTTAAAATCATAAATCACCTGATGAGTAAAATTATTAGTGGTCGCATACCGTAAATCAACAATAATCGTGGGATCAATTTCAGCTAAATTGGCATAATCCTGGTCCTTTTTACTTGTCATTGTTGGTCCTCCTGACCTCAACTTAAATTAGATAATAAAAAATGGAGGCCTGCGCCTCCACCGATTGAGCTGAATTACGATTCTAAAATCGTACCAGTCGGTCAATCTAAAGAGCAATGCATATCGCGAAGTCAGGTTTTCCTATTTAAAGCGACTAAGGCCTGCGTTTCGCTACCTCAATCCTAACAAACCTATTATGACTTCCAGTTAGCGATCTAGCACGCTGGCATAGTTCCACCATCTTCGGTGATTTATCGCTAAGTGGTAACTCTAACATTACCCTTCATCGTTATTATATCTAAGTAAACCAACTAGAAGCAACTATCATGCCTTACTATAAAATGGGCGAGAATAACCGGCTAAACGTTTGTTTAAAGTTTAACCACCATGATTGTTTTTTAAACATCGCTGGGGTTTGTAAAGTACTTTCTACCATGTCATCCTCATAAATTCTAGTTAATTCCTTGGCCAACTTTTCATCATACAAAAAGGCATTGATTTCAAAGTTTAACTTAAAACTACGATAATCAAAATTAGCCGAACCGACCGAAGCAATCTCACCATCAACTACGACCGTTTTAGCATGCATAAATCCTTTTTGATAATAGTATATTTTAGCCCCAATATTAGCCAATTGTCGCGCGTAATATTGCGTAGCCCGATAAACAAATGGATGATCTGGCATATGTGGGACCATGATGCGCACATCTACACCAGAACTCACCGCAATTTGAATTGCATCTAAAACACTATCGTCTGGAATCAAATATGGGGTTTGAATCCAACAGTATTTTTTAGCAGCTAAAATCATGCGAATATAGCCGCGTTTAATCTGCTGTTTATCATTATTGGGACCACTAGAAACTATTTGCATATCGACTACCCCTTTAGTGGTCGTTATCGGAAAATAAAGGGGATCTACTTGTTCTTCATTGATTTGATCATGTGAACTAGTCGCATTCCAATCCAAAATAAACCGTGATTGTAACCCAAAGACGCCGGAACCAATAATGCGTAAATGAGTGTCACGCCAAGGACCAAACTTCTTTTTACGGCCTAAATATTGATCACCAATATTGTAGCCTCCAACATAACCTACGGTACCATCAACCACCACAATCTTACGGTGATTACGAAAGTTTAACCGAAAATCTAAGATAACTGAATGCGTATTTAAGAATGGATAAGCCAATCCGCCCGCATCTCGTAGGGGTTGAAAAAATTTACGCGAGGTGCCCATGGAACCCCAAGAATCATAAATCACCCGAACTTGAACCCCCGAGCGAGCTTTTTTAACTAATAAATCTAAAATTTCATTACCAATATCATCATTGTAAAAAGTATAAAATTCAATGTGAATACTACTTTTAGCCGCTTCGATGTCTTCAATCATTCGGTGAAAAAATTCTTTGCCGTTGGTGAAAACATGTACCTTATTACGTCGAGCTAAAAAGGCGGCATCAGTAGTTTGAAATTGTTCCACTAACGTTTTATATTTTTTAGCCACTGCATCCGCTGGGGTAGGCTCATTGTTTCCTGACTGACTACGCTGCTCATCTAAGCGCTCGCTAAGTTGCATTTGCACATGATTATGTAATTGAAACATCCGATTTTGGGGCAATTGCCGACCAAAAAAGGCATATAAGATAAAACCAACTACCGGCAAGAAAATTAGGACCATTAACCAAGCCCAGATAGCGGCAATATCTCTTCTTTCTCGAAAAACCGTGATAATCGCTAAAATAGCATTAATTGTCACAATAATCGAAAAAACTGCTTGCCAATTAATTGACATAGGGAGCTCCTTTCCTTATGTTACTTAAAAGAATACTTTAAATATAACTCAATTAGGTTGGAGTTTCTAGAAAGAAGGTACAAAACTATCTCAACTATTAGTTTTTTTAACGTTGGTGTTCATGGGATTCACAGTTTTCATATCTTTCATCTTCTTTTCAAGGAGCAGCCACTCCTTGGTACTGCTATTATCGTTGCCCTAATTTTGTATTTCATTTATCGAACCATAAATCGTTAAAATGAACTTTTATCTTTATCCGTGATAAGATGAACTTAATCATCAATAGTAAATTTTGGAGGGGACAAACATGGCAATTAATGCAGATATTAAAAACTTATTAACGGTTTCATCACACAAAGGCCCAATCGTAACGATTGTCTTACCACTCAATCCCAAGGCTGATAATGCCTCTGCCGATCGGACCCAACTAAATAGTTTGATTGCGCAAGCCAAGAAAGCTTATCTATCAAAATACTTGAGTAAATTTTGGCCTGATTACGAAGAACAATTAAACCAATTCTTACAAACTGAAACGCTAGGTAACCATGTGGCCCAAGGATTAGCGATTTATGTCACCGCTGATCAAATTAACGTCTTTCGGCTAAATTATCCTGCCAAGCCTGGCTTTGCCGTTAGTGATACTATGCAAGTCTTACCATTGCTTAAAGACTTCGAATTCCCACTAGCTTATAACTTAGTGGTCTTACGGAAAAATTCATTCCACTTATTTCAAATTCAAAACCGGCTCATCGAAGAAGCCGAAGTTACTGCTGACACACCGACAACTCTTGTAGATACTTTGGGTAATTATGTTCCTGGTGATGACCAAAAAGTCAAATCAGCTGGTCAAGGACGTGGCCATGGTGCTACCTTTAAGCGGGGCTATGATCCTAAAGAGGAATCTGACAGAAGTGATCAACTCCGTTATTTCCAAGCAGTTGATGAATACGTTCAAAAGAACTTTACTAATCAAGATCACTTGCCAGTAGTATTAGCAGCTGAAACCAAGGTTCAAGGTGAGTTCCGCAAGATTTCCAAGAACAACTTGTTATCAAACGTTAAATTTGAAAAGATTCCTAGTCTCCGCACTTCTCACGAGGAATTGTTAGACATGGTTCACAACATTAATGATCAATTTAATCATTTAACGGTGATGGAACTAGCTGTTCACTTTGATAACGCTACGGGTGCTAAGAAGACCGTCACTAACATCAATCATATTGCTGATGCTGCAGTGGCCGGTTCAGTTGCCACCCTCTTTATTAAAGAAGGAGCTTACGTTCCTGAAAAAGATGCTAACCACGTTCAATTCGATAGTGAAGCTGTTGAAGGTCACGCAAGCAACTTGCTTAATGATTTGGCAATTACCGTCACTGGCTTTAACGGTGATGTTTACATCTTACCAGAAGCTGAAATGCCAATTCATGATTCAGATTACGCAGCCGTTTTGCGTTTCCCAACCACTGAAGTTAAATAATAATTAGATTCAAAAAAAGATAACGGTCGTTTGACCGTTATCTTTTTTATTTAGCCTTTAATGGGTACAATACAAGTGAAAACCACCCCACTGGGCTGCATGTCGGCTACTGAAATTTTACCGTGGTGTTGGGCGATAATCCATTGAGCAATTGAAAGACCTAACCCATTACCACCAGTTGTTTTGTTTCGTGACTTATCAACTCGATAAAATCGTTCGAAAATTTGTTTTTTATCTGCATCAGAAATTGATTTCCCAGTATTAGCTACCGTCAGTTTCCAGTTATTACGACCACTGGGTTCAGTAGTTACTTCGATTTTATCACCCGCGTTAGTATATTTCAGCGCATTATCTAATAAGATAACCACAACTTGTTTTAACAAATCTGGATCAATCGTCACAAAGCCTGCCACCGAATTACTATAAGTTAATGATTTATCCTGACTGGCCGCTAATTCTTCATATGGTTCCACCGTTTCAGGCAAGAAATCAGCTAACTTTATTTCCGTCGGTTTCACTTGTAGCGTATTAGAATCAGATCGGGCAATGGTTAATAATTCAGTCGTTAAACGGCTTAAACGCTTAGTCTCGTTAAGTGCCTGATTAATGGGCTCGGTTTCATCAATGATAGATCGTTTAGGCTTGGTAAATAAATATTCTAATTTGTTTTGAATAATCGTTAATGGAGTTCGCAATTCATGCGCTGCATTAGCCACGAACTCTTGCTGTTTGTTCCAAGCTTTTAAGATTGGCTTCATGAAGTAACGAGATAGCCAGAAACTAATCAAAATAGCGACAGCCCAAAAGACAATCAAAATCACCATCAATAATTTATTAAAGGCAGCAATAATATTCATTTGTGTATCAATATTTTCTGCAATTAAAACATAGCGAGTATTTTTTTGATCAACGGTATTAGCCCTAATTAATAAAACTCGAAAATAATTGCCATTAACATCTTTGGTAGCTAGTTTATTTTCCATTTGCTTAGGATTAAACTTAATTTTTTTCAACACGCTATAACGATTACCCAACGCATTGGCATTTAAAATTTTACCGTTTTTATCATAAATGACGTTATCGGCTTGAAATCTAGTGGGACCACCACCGGAATGATTTTGCTGGTCATCTCGACTTTGTACGGGTTGCAATAAGGCTTGCTCTTGGTGAATGATTCCCTGATCAATGTTAGTGTAAACGGAAACTTCAAAAAAATGCGAAACCACTAATCCTAGCAAAGCAAATAAAACAGCAAAGGCAGTTAATTCCACCACAAAAAATTTACGTTGCTGGTATTTATTTAGCTTATTTTGTGCCTTCATCACTTTCCTCCACAATGTAACCTACGTTGCGAATGGTTTTAATTAAGCCGTCAGCTTGAACTGGCTTTAATTTTTTGCGAAGATTACTCATATATACTTCCACCACACTTAAGGACGTTTCAGAATCAAAACCCCAAAGGCGATCAAAAATTTGTTCCTTAGTTATAATCATTTCTGGATTTTCAATCAAATACTCTAATAGATCAAACTCTTTGCCTTTTAAATCAACGACTTGGCCGTTAACCATTACCGTATGCTTAGCCAGGTTAAGATTAATAGGGCCAAATACCATTTCAGTTTCTTTATTTAATTTACCAGCTCGTCTTAATAAGGATTTAACTCGCATCAATAACTCTTCTCGATGAAACGGCTTAGTAAGATAATCATCAGAGCCAGCCTGAAATCCTTTGAGCTTATCAACAATGGTATCTTTGGCCGTCAAGATTAGGACCGGGATATCCGAGCCCATTTGCCGAATGTTTTTAAGTAACGTTAAGCCATCTTGGCCTGGTAACATAATATCTAAAATCAATAAATCGGCATGATTATCCAAGGCTTTTTCTTCGCCGACTAGGCCATCATAGGCCATATCTACTTTGGTGGTATCAGCCAAAAAATCGGCTAACCCGCTGGCTAGTTCACGGTTATCTTCAATAATTAGAATTGTTGGTTTATCCATATTCTCACCTCATAATAGTTCTAGTAAATAGTTTTCCAACCTGATTGTCAAATAATGCTACCTGTTTTTTTAAGCTTTATTTATGGTAGAATCTACGTATTGGAAGTCAAAAACCGTGTAATGTATTTCATGGAAAGGAATTCAAATGAAAATCAATAAATTAACCGGCACTGTGGGAACTACCCTAGCTCTAGTATTACTATTAGCCGGTTGTGGTCAATCAAATTACAAGAAATCGCAAGATCACAGTAAAGCCAGCATGCAAAATACCGCGAAAACAGTGAATGTTAAAAAACAAATTACTAAAACTAAGCATCTTTGGTATTTAACCGATTCGATTAATGGCAATGCCAGCCATGGAATTGATGCTTATTATTTCAAGGATAATAAAGTAACCCTTTATAGTGCTGATAAAGTATACACTTCACTAGCAGCCGCTAAAAAAGCCCACGGTTTAAATAAACAAGGAACTTTAACTTATACCGTGTCGGGTACTAAATCCGCCCCTAAATTCAAAATGAAGGGTAAACTAAGTGGCATTTCGATGACCCAAACGCTTACCATTAAAAATAAAACTGTGAACGGCACTAATAAAGCTACTCATCATAAAATGACTGGTTACAAAGCCGTCCATGATTTAGATGGCGATCGAGCTAATCGCGTTTTGGTTCGAGTTAAATAACTAAAAAAAGCTATGACAAAATAAAAATTTGTCATAGCTTTTTTAGTTACCGTTAAGCTAATGAATCCCAAGCTGGCAAAACAATTGGCGTTTGCTTTAGAATTGCTTGTTGTTCATCACTAAGATACTTCTTATTAACAACAACTTCGTATACGTAATCTTGCATCCAGTTTTCATTCATGGTGAAGTAACCCGCGTTACCGCTCTTATCACCCCAGGAGTTTTCGACCTTCCATTTGCGTGGTTGACCATCCACTAAGTCTACTCCAGTTAATGTCATGGCATGAGAAACTGCTGCATCATGGTAAGCCAAGCGCTGCGCCTTAGTCATTTGAGTATTAATATCAAATAACTCATCATATCGATAAAGTTGGCTATCTAGATAACCTGTTTTGCGATCCATTTGTAGTAATACATCGTTACCAAACCAAACCGTTTCACCATCTTGCAATTGGGCAATTGCTGTTTGTTCGAGTGCTGTCATTGGTAGGTTCACAAATTCAATTTTACGACCGCCGATAATATTATCTTCGCTGGGAAGGGAATATAGTTGATTCATTGGCTTATCGGGTGAGTTAGTTGCTACCACGTAATCACTCAAATCCATATCAAAATATTGATGGTAAAAGTCTAATGGCTTAATTTGATTATCCCGATGATAGTTATCCTTGTCGTCTCGATAAACTAAATCAAAACTAGTGGGCGGTTCACCTAAGGAATAAACCGCTAGTCGGTATACTTCTTGAAGCATTGCTTGGCGGACGCGTTTGATTTCAGCATCATTGTCCCCATGATTAACTAATTCGCGTAGTTTAAGACCATCCTTACGTAATTTTTGGTTCAATACTAGGCTAAAACCACTACTATCTTTGGAATTAGCCGTTTCAGGATAAGCACTAGCGGGCACGACTCCGTACTTTTCGACTAAACCAGCGGCCATCGCCCATTGGCCCCCGTCTTCATCCGGCATGCTCAAGTAAAAGGCCACTTCACGATCATCTACTGGTCGACTGGCAGTCGCAATCATGCGTTCGTAAAAAATATTAGCTCGTTCAATTTTATCCCAGAAAAATAAATATTTTTCGGACAATTCAAAATCTTTGACGTTATACTTTTGGGCAAAATTATGGCGCAACATGTTGGTAGTAGAAAAAATCCAGCACCGGCCACTACGACGTTGATTAGTTACTTTACCAGTCTTTACCTCTAATGAAAAAACCGGGTCTAATCTGATCGTCGCTGCTGGATCTGTTGCTGCAGCGTTAACCCCATTTTGCGTAATAGTACGCTGTAAAACGTCAGCTTGGGGCGTGTTCTTATAGTTTTCGTGTAGTTGTTTTATGACCGCTTGATCTAATATTTGTCCGTCATCATTCATTAGCGAGCCTCCATTTAATTAATTTGGTTACTAGTTTAGTTGGTTCAACCCATTTGTACAACCAATTTAACTGTAGGTATAAAAAAAGCGACGGTATCCCGTCACTTAATTAATTAATTTTTACGACCAAATGGCCACCAACCCCGACGCTTAGTTTGTTTTTTAGGATTGGTAAAAGTTTGGTGGCTAGCATTAGACTTTTTTTCCGGTATTTCTGTTTTCGAGCCAGCAACTGAATCAGTGGTGGCCGCTGTTTCGATCGCTGCTACCGGTTTTTGTTCACCTTCAATTTTCTTCATTCGTTGTTGGACATCGAGTTGAAGTTGTTGAGATTGATCGAGTAGCTTATGTAATTCAGCAATTTGGCGATCCTTTTCCTTTAATTGATCGTTTTGGCTAGTTAATTGATCACTTAAAATCTCTAGCTCTTGGGCGGTCAATTCAGATTCGTCGCCATGATCATCCACTGAATTATCATCGCTGGTATTAATAGTACCGGCTTCTTCAAATTGGCGCTTTAATTCAGCCACTCCTTCATCCTTAATTAGGATTTTATTACCTTGCTTTTCGGTTTGTGTTTTTCGGAACTCATCGGTCATTCGTTTGCGAATTGCGGTTTTCGATACACCAAGTTCGTCCGCGATATCTTTGATTGATTCTGCCATTGTATCACCTCGCCTACTAGTATACCATGGATTTGCGGTTCGCAAAGTTAGTTTGCGAAATCGAGTTCAACTGGGCAGTGATCGGAGCCATAAATATCCGTTAAAATTTGGGCATCTTTAATTTTAGATTGCAAACTATCACTGGTAACAAAATAATCAATTCGCCAACCAGCGTTGGTATCACGCGCATGAAAACGATAACTCCACCATGAATAAATACCACCTTGTTCAGGATACAAATACCGGAACGTATCCGTATAACCTGACTGCAGCAATTTGGTAAAATCAGCCCGTTCTTCATCAGAAAAACCCGCATTATGGTGATTGGTTTTAGGATTTTTCAGATCGATTTCTTCATGAGCTACGTTTAAATCACCACAAAAGATGACTGGTTTGCGAGTGTTTAATTGATTAATATAATTTAAAAAGGCAGCGTCCCAGGTTTGGCGAAATGCCAAACGCTTTAATTTCGGTTGAGAATTAGGCGTGTAACAACAAACTACGTAGTAATCCGCAAACTCCGCGGTTAAAAGACGGCCTTCTTGATCTAATTCGGCAACCCCTAGACCTTCCGTTACGGCAATGGGTTTTACTTTAGTAAATATTGCCGTCCCCGAATATCCTTTTCGTTGCGCGTAACTCCAATATTGGTAATAACCCGGCAAATCAAGCGTTACTTGATCTGCTTGGACCTTGGTTTCTTGCAAACAAAAAACGTCCGCCTCTAACTCATTAAATACATCCATAAAACCATGAGTTATGGCGGCACGAATTCCATTGACGTTCCAAGAAATAAGTTTCATAAACCGCACCCTCTTTTTATTTACTTAGGGTCAGTTTATCATTCATTTATTTTTGCGACAATTTTTTGTATAATCCTAAAATAGTAGCATCTACTCCCAGGTCAATGGACTGACCGTCAACATCAGCTTTAATCACGCGATAATAATCTTCTAAATCGGGTACTTCTAGCCGTTGGTTAGCCACAAAAGCAGCTGCAGATGGGTATTGAATGACACTTTCAGAACTGCTATCGTGATATTTAATCGTTAACATAGTAACTCCCCCTTTGCCTAATCATATAAATTTGATGGTAAAAGTCAATTAATTTGATAAGCTAAAGGTAGTATAAAAAAAGAAGGTTAGAATGTGAAAACCATTTATCTTGTTCGCCATGGGCAAACACTGCTCAACCACTTCAATAAAATGCAGGGATGGATTGATTCTCCCCTCACCCAAAAAGGTCAACAACAAGCGTTAGCAACCGGTCAAAGATTAGCCGACGTCACTTTTGACTATGCCGCTAGTTCTGATTTAGGACGTGCCATGCAAACTCTTGAATTAATTCGGCAAGAGGCAATGCCAATGGGACCAGCATCAGAACAATTAAGTGATTTAAGAGAAGCCTATTTTGGCTCATTTGAAGGCTTAAATAGTACTCACACTTGGAATATGATTTCTCGCCCGTTAGGATATCAACGTCAGGCCGATTTAGTGGCCGAATTTGGTATTTTAAAAATTCGTGATTTCATGAAAGATACTGATCCTTTTCATGAAGCGGAAGCGGGCCAAGAAGTAGCTGATCGAATCCATGCCGCCTTGAGCTACTTAGCTACTCAACTAGAAGATGGTCAAAATGGCTTAGTGGTTAGTCACGGTACCTACATTCGTACCTTGGCCACCTTATTAACACCAGATCAACCATTACTAAAGCAGCCAGAAAATGGTAGTATTACTACTATCGATGTCACTGACGTCAAAAAGCCCCGTATTATTAAATACAACCAATAGAATCCCTTAAGTAGCGTTAAATAAAAAGCTGGTACAGATTTAATCTGTACCAGCTCTTAATTTAGTTATAAGCTAAATTATTAACGTTATTACGTTTAGTTTTATTAGTTTCCCAGAATGGTACTTTAGCCACGCCAATCACTTTATCCTTAGGAACGAAGCCCCAGTAACGGCCATCATTAGATACACTACGGTGGTCACCCATTACAAAGTATTGTCCCTTAGGAACCTTAGTAGCACCGTTATTCTTTTGCCAACGAGCTGATAAACTCTTTAAGTCCCAGTTACCAGTACCTTGAGTTCGTTGATACTTGCTGATGTAATTTTGTTTAACCAGCTTATTATTAACGTAAAGGTTACCATCTTTGCTGGAAACCGTATCACCAGGCATCCCAATTACTCGCTTAACGTAATCAGTATTTTTAGTGGTAGCAGCTGGGTCTTGCCCATAAGCATCAAAAACAATGACGCTATTATGTTTGATTTGGGCTTGACGCCAAACAATCATTCGTTCGTTGTTTACTAAGTTAGGTTCCATCGAAGGACCATCTACCCGCGCGATTGTAATAACAAAAGTTCTTAGTAAAAAGGCAATTGCTAACCCAACCGCAATGGGAATAATCCAACTCAATATTTCTTTTAATGTTTTCATTAGTTGAGAAGACTCCTTTAACGACTTTATTAGGAATATTTATCCCTGATCATTATTGATTATACCATAAGCCTCTCGTCATATCGTTAATCCACCACTGGATGAAGAGGTTTAAGGACATCAATTATATGACATAAAACTAGTTGGTACTAAACCAGCTTTACTTGTTAAATGTTTGTTAATTATTACTTATCTAGCTCATTATTACCTAAAGGAGGTATTTTATGACATCCAATAATCCGTCATTGGCCAAACGAATTTGGTTAATTATTCTGTTAGGCACCATTAGTGCTACGGGTCCTCTGTCCATTGATTTATATTTACCAGCCCTGCCCGAAATGACTCAGGCCTTACACACCTCCGCTAGTTTGCTGCAATTGAGCTTGAGTGCTTGCTTGTTAGGTTTGGCATTAGGGCAATTAATTGCGGGGCCTTTAAGTGATAAGTACGGTCGCAAAATTCCGTTAATCATCGGTTTTTTAACTTTTGCTTTAGCTTCCCTATTAATTGCTTTTAGTTCTTCTATTTATATTCTAATTGGGCTGCGCTTCATTCAGGGATTAGCGGGAGCTAGTGGACAGGTATTATCTCGGGCTATTGCTCGTGATCTATTTTCTGGTCCGTTATTAACTCAGTTTTACGCAATGCTTTCTGCCGTTAATGGTATTTTCCCAGTAATTTCTCCCGTCATTGGTGGCATGTTGGTTCATTATACTGGTTGGCAAGGTATTTTCATGTTGTTGGCCGTAATCGGTATGATTGTAGTGGCAGCCATTATCCTAGGGTTGCCAGAGACCTTAGCCATTGATCAACGCGTAACCGGAAGTTCTTTCACTACCATTTTGGAAATGTTCAAGTTGCTAAAAAAATGGTCCTTTGTTCGGTTACTGATCATTGCCGGTTTGATTTATGGTGCTTTGTTTAGTTATATTTCTGCATCATCATTTGTTTTTCAAACAGATTTTCATATGTCTGTTGGTGCCTTTAGCTTATTATATGCGGTTAACGGAATTGCAATTGCCCTAGGTTCTGCCCTCCCTGGCCGCCTTTCTAAGCACTATTCACTATCAGGACAAACCTGGTTTGCGTTTATGAGTGCAACTTCTTTAAGTGTTATTTTAGTAATCAGTTCACTATGGTATCAAAATCTGGTTTTAGTAATCGCCCTCATTTTCTTAATTTTGATTATGGTGGGAATGTTGCTTACTACCATTACTTCTATTGTCATGAACAGTAATAGTACTAATTCCGGTGGTACTTCCGCTTTACTAGGAGTTTCTCAAAATACTATCAGTAGCCTAATGGCTCCTATCGTTGGCTTAATGGGAACTCATACTTATCTACCAATGGCCGTGACGTTGCTTTGCTGTTGTTTAGGTGGTAGCTGGCTGCTTCGTTTAGCTACCAAAAAATAAAAGGATGATCGCTCACCACTGCGACCATCCTTTTTAGTATTAGAGGGAAAATTCATCATTACTGATTCTGGCTGGGAATCAGTAATCATGTGCTGCTGTAAATTAAAGTTAGAGTTTGCATCAATCCTTCGATTGACTTGTTACAGAGTATAGAAAAGGTGACTTAAAACTGCCTTAAAATGAGTTTAAGGAAAGATTAATTCAATATTTTTAGTTACGCTTCTTTTTGGTTAACCCTAATGAACCGCCGATTAAAGCTAAAATCACTAGTCCGGCCACGGTTAATACTGAGGCAGAAGCTTTACTTTCATTAGTTTGTGGTAATTTTGCTTGAGCAGTTTTACTTACTTGAGTTTTAGCGGAAAGATTGTTTTTACCACTATTAACCGTTTCGGGCTTTGCTGCTGGTTCATTAATATGATTATCGTGTCCCGGTTGCTTTCCTGGATTACTTGGTTTAACTGAAGTATTTGGCAAATCAGGCATAGCTGGATTACTTGGTTCTTCCGGTTGGGGTTGATTTGGTTCACTGGGATCCAATGGTGTCGAAGGAATATTAGGTTCAGTGGGATTACCAGGCTCAACTGGATTGGTTGGATCCGTTGGTGTAGTCGGATTATCCGGGTCAGTGGGATTGGTTGGATCCGTTGGTGTGGTTGGGTTATCCGGGTCAGTGGGATCCGTTGGTGTAGTCCCACCATCATCATTAGGAACAACGGTAACAGTAGCTTTAGCTGTAACGGTCCGTCCAAAATCATCAGTATAAGAATAAGTAATGACATATTGACCAGGGGTATTAGTATCAACATTTCCAGCTACTACTTGAATATTATTAGGATCAATCTTATTGCCATGATAGTCGTAGGAATCCGATAGATTATCATTTTTATTCCATGTTTGACCAACTTTAATTGTACTGTCATGTGCGTAGATGGCCGTTTGAATTAACACATAGGTACCCGGATCTGTAGCTCGTTGCCCAGTGGGTTCGCCAGTTTCTGGATCGTAATTATTCCCCATTAAAGTGTAATTATCCCAATTATGACTGTAATCAATAGAGCCATCAGCATTTAATTTATACCAATTAGTAGAATAACCGGGGATAGGAACCTCATCTAAACCACCTATTGAATCAATTTCCATAGTTTTAGAACCCAAAATAATTTTTGTCACAACGTTATTTCCAGTAAATACCCCAGTTCCACCATATATAATTATCAAACCACGATAAATCAATCGTAGATAAATTAGTGTAAAAGTACATTCCATCGACTATAGCACTATCTACATGCCAGCCGGTATTATTAAAATTGCTAAGCAATGAATCACCGCCTAATAAAAAGAGAAATCCTTGCCCATTATGACTATCCACATGCGAAACATCCCAATTAGCTAAATTCAAATCAGTCAAAAAAGGCATTTGGGTAAACATTGATGATAAAGCAGTGAGCTTACTGGTATTCCATTTCGATAAATCTAAAGTTTTAAAGGCCGTACTTCGAAACATACTGGTCATATCAGCCACATTTTTAGTATCCCAATTTTCTGGATTGACTGTGGTTAACGCTGTATCACCCGAAAACATATAGCTCATATCAGTCATATTACTTGTATTAAGCTGAGATAGATCTAGGCTCGTAAGCGATCGGTCATTATCAAACATATGAGCGGCATTGGCAACTTGACTGGCATCAATATTTTCTGGAAGTAAAATAGTGGTCAACGAATCTAAATTAGCAAACAACCATGATGAATCCACAGGCAAGACCACTTTGCCATCAAAACTAATTTGAGTTATATTATCTTGACTCTGCCAGTTTCTGTGTTGATCACTATTATTACTAAAGATACCGGCACCAAAATGTAAAATACTATCATCATCAATATTCCAAGCAACGGTACCGTCCGTTCCGCTTAAAGTGTTGGCCTTGGGTGTTGTTTTAGACTTAGTTTCTAATTTATGTACTGCAGTAGCATTGGAAGGCGTTTTAGTGGCTAAGATATCACTACCTGCTGGCTGCTTAGTACCGGTTGCTGTTTTAGCATCGTCTTCAGGAGTATCTTTTCTTGCAGAGTTAGATACAGTCTGGTCATCTAAAGTTGACGTTGCGGTATTATTATTTGAATTAGTACCATCAATACTTTCACTTTGCCTATCATCGGTTGGAGAATCATTTTGCTTAACAATGGCTGCAGTTTTATTGGTATCGTTGCCACTAGCAACCTCAGATTTATCTGAAGTAGTCTCACTAGTAGCCATTTGTTTGGCACCAGTTTCCGATTGATTCTGAGATGATACTTGCTTAGCTAACTGTGTTACAGTTTTAGCTGTATCATTGGTCTCTTTATTGACCGTTGCAGTAGATGTTGTACTAGCAGTTACTTCCGGTGAGGTGGCTGCTTTAACATTATTGGGTTGCAATACCCATAATCCTCCACCCAATAAAGCAGTGGCAATCCCAGCTACTACCCAGTGCTTACCATCTTTATACATTTTATAATGAACTTTAGTCGCGGTCTTTCCTCGTTTTTGCATATTCAGTCCCCCAATAATCAATATAGTTAATGCGGTATATATTTCATATTACTATCCTAAATTAATTTCTAATTTTTTACTGCAAAAAAGCTTACCAAAATAAAAAAGTAGGATCTAAATTAGATCCTACTTTTATTTAATACTCAAACTTCATTGGTTGCATCGCTTCTCGATAAATATTTTTAACATCATCAACATCCAAGGTTACATATGCTGATTCGTTTAAATGACCGACCTTAACCGCACTTTGGGCCATGACATCAAAGTTAGTCTCATCATTTATTTTTACGCCTGGTAAAGTCATTGGGAAATTCAATGAACTAATCCAATCATAGGTAGCCACAATGGCTGCTTGAGCTACTGCCATGTCATCATCGCCCACGATTTGCCAAACATTACGACCGAAACGAGCAAATAAGCTCACGGTTTGTTCATTTAAAATATATTGCATCCAGCGGGGTGTCAAGATACCCAAGCCCACGCCGTGAGTAATATCGTAATAAGCAGATAATTCGTGTTCCATCGGGTGCGCCGTCCAACTATTTTTGCCCCCCAAGCGGACAATACCATTTAACGCCATCGTAGCAGTCCACATTAAATTAGCCCGAGCCGCATAATTATCTGGTTCCGCTAAAGCCACCGGCGCCCACTTGATAACTGAACGCATTAAACCTTCAATCATCCCTTTAGAAGCGTCATTATCCGTTTCTGCATCAAAATATTGTTCCGTTAGGTGACTAAAAATATCCATAGAACCGGCCGCCGTCTGCAAGGCAGAGACAGTATAGGTCAACGTAGGATCTAAAAAGGAAACTGCCGGAGAGTTAGGACCACCAGTTCCTAATTTTTGATTAGTGTCTGGATTTGAAATAACCGAACCAAAGTTCATTTCGGTTCCCGTCGCAGCAAGTGTCAAAATGTCGACTAATGGTAGTTGCTTAATATCCATTCGTAAAGAGCTATCTAGCACTAAATCCCAAGGATCGCCATCATAGTAGTAGGCTGATCCAATCACTTTACTAGCATCAATCACTGAACCACCACCAACTGCTAAAATGACATCTACGTTATTTTCCTTAGCTAGTTGTTGTCCGGCTCGAACTGAATCAATTTTAGGATTAGGTTCAACGCCAGCTAATTCCGTAATATTTAAATCAGCCAGCAAACTCTTAACTCGGGCATAAAGACCAGATTTTTTAATGGATTGACCTCCATAAACTAATAAAACGTTCCGGCCAAATTGCGTAATGGCATCATGAAGTCCCGCATCAATGACATCCGTACCAAAACGAATATCTGTTGTATTGTGAAAACGAAAATCTTGCATAAGAATACCTCCGGTTGCTAATTAATTGTTAGTAACCATAGTATACGCTTTATTAATAATGAAGAAAACTAGCTGAAACTATTTTAATAATTGCTCATATTCAGCGGCAAAATAACTATTTTTAGGCCACACTAATACTAATTCGTGCTGCAATTGCAGATCCTTTAATGGGAGCTTAGCTAATCTTCCTGTCGCCAGTTCTGTTTTCACCAAAGATTGGTACATAAAACTAATTCCCACATCTTCTAACAAGAGCTCTCGAATTACCGTCGGATTGTCAATCGTAATCAATTGTTTAAATTCCGTGATACTAATATTTTGGGATTGAGCCAAACTTTGAAAAATATCACGGGTGCCGGAACCAACTTCTCTTAATAATAACGGCTCAGATAACAAGTTGGCTAACCGCAAATCGGTTTGTTGTACCAGCGGATTACTAGCAGCAGCCACTCCAATAAAGGGTTCTTGGCGAATGATTTGGTAATCATAATTAGCTTTATCAAAATTACCTTCAATTAAAGCAAATTGACTACTACCATCATCTAACTGTTGTAAAGCTACTTGAGTGTTGGCAGTTTGACAATTAATGTTGGTGTATCCTTGTTGTTTTAATTTTAAAATCAATTGGGGAACCAAGAACTCACTCACTGACAAGGTCGCCACAAACGAGATTTGACGTTCGGCTGTTGCCGTTTTAATTTGTTTAATCATTTGCTGCGATTGAACTTCTAAAGAAGCCACAAATAAAGCCAGTTGATGACCTGCGGTAGTGATTTCTAAATGGGGACGGTGATAACTAACCAACTGCACTCCCAACTCATGCTCTAAACTTTTAATTTGCTGAGTAACGGCAGGCTGACTAATAAATAATCTGTCGGCGGTCGCTGTATAAGAACCAGTTTTGGTTAAGGTTAAAAAAGTATGGTAGCGGTGATCTAGCATCTTATTTCTCCTTATATAAGTATTGGTTATTAACTAATAATAAATCATAATTTTATTTTATGAAAGCAAACTAGTAAAATCAAAGTATACTGTGTTTTGGAGAGGAATGGATTTATGAAAGCAATTATTGAAACAATGTCCACCAGAAGCTTTTGGGTAGCCGCCTTGTTCACCTTGATTTGTGCGGTCGCAGGAACCTTTTTGGCTACTTTACCTTACTTAGCTGTCGTGGGTTCATTAGTTATCTCCCTATTATTGGGAATGGTTTTTCAAGTTTGGCGAACAGGAATTGAAGCCGCTGAAAGCGGTATTGGATTTATTTCAAATAAGTTTTTGCGTTTAGGTATTATTTTATTAGGATTTAAATTAAACTTAGTTGATTTAGCCGCTGCTGGGGTTAAAACTATCACTTTAGCTATTTTCGTGGTTACTGGAACCATCATCTTAACTTATTGGATTGCTCGCAAAATGGGCGTAGATCCAGCATTATCAATTCTTACTGCTAGTGGTACTGGTATCTGTGGTGCCGCCGCAGTTATGGGGATTTCACCTCAAATTACGGTCCCTGAAGATCAACAACAAAAAAAGCATGAAGATGAAGTACTAGCAGTTGCTGTTGTTGCCATTATGGGAACAGTCTTTACTTTAATTGAAATCGGCCTCAAACCCCTTCTTCACATGACCCCCACTCAATTTGGGGTTATGACTGGTGGTACTCTTCACGAAATCGCTCATGCGGTTGCTGCCGGTGGTGCTGGTGGTCCGGTTAGTTTAGACAGTGCCATTATCACCAAATTATCTCGAGTACTTTTACTTGCGCCAGCTGCGTTTATTATCGGCGCCTGGTGGCAAAAACAAGCCAAGAAAAATGGTACCCAAACTGAAGCCAATGGTAAACTACCAATTCCATGGTTCATGGCTGGTTTCATCTTAGCTAGTGTTATTGGGACTTTTGTGCCTTTAGGAGCTACCGTTTTAGCTTGGTTAGTTAAATTAGCTTACATTTTCCTTGGAATGGCCATGGCCGCTTTGGGAATGAGTGTTAACTTTAAAGTTATTATTAACCGAGGTGCTAAACCATTTGGTGCTTCTGCGATTGCTTCAACTATTTTATTAATTTGTGTGGCTACTGCCAGCAAGTTATTCTTCTAAGCAAAAAGAGCAACTTCGTTTAAAAGCGAAGTTGCTCTTTTTTATTGTCTTAATTAAAGACCCGTTTAACACCAGCAATGTCTGAACGTTGACTATTTTGAATTGGTTGAACCATGATCTTTGGTGGCCAACTTTCAATTACTTTATTATGGCCTAAATAAATGGCTACATGCCAGATAGTGTGAGTTCCTGGTTGATAATAAAAAATCAAATCACCGCGTTGACGTTGATTGTAAGCCACTTTACGTAACTTTTTAGCCGCCCACAAATTACGACTGTTCCATTCATTACCAGGGTAAGCATGGTGAATCGATGACGTTGGTAATGGGTTAACCCCACCGGCGTACATAGCTTGCATAGCTAATCCAGAGCAATCAGTACCATAACTTGGTTCTGAAGAAGAACCCACTAAGTATAGTTTATTCTTGTATTTGTAAGCTTGCTTAATCATCGCTTCAATATGTTGTGACCGGGTATTCCAAGCATGAGCCCCTAATGGTGCAATGTATGAATCAATAGCGGTAAATGATGATTTAGAAAAACCCATTTTAACCCAGGTCTTTTCGTCAACATTTCCCGTTACCTTTAAATGGTGCTTACTTTGAAAGGCTTTAACCGCATTATAAGTGGCGGTATTGTATTTATTATAACCGTAGAAGGTTCCCATTTTTTTCATAATCTTCCAAGTTTTGATACCTTCATAATTACGTTTAACCATATAGCCTACTTTACCGTATGGTTTAATTTGGGTGTTAGCAACTTGATAGTATTGCTTAGGATTTTGGTAACCAGAAGTTTTCGCAACATACTGCTTATTAGCCGTTACATAGTAATTACCACTAACTTTCAATACCGGCGTTTTTTTAGTAGTGTGCTTCATACCGATTACGTGCAGCATGGTACCTTTGTGGACTAATTTAGCCCTTTTAGTTCGGTTAACATCCTTATATTCATACAAACCTTTTTTAGCTTTGACAATTGTCGGATTAGCCGTGTAATACTTACTATTAGCCGCAGCCACTTGACTGCCACCAATTAGCATCCCCATTACGGCCATCAACATAGTCATCCTTATTTTTTTCATGATAAACCCTCCCTTAATTAATAGCTGAGTGCACGATAAGCATCAGCTTTACGATGACTCTTAAAACTAGTTAGTTTCATTGAGGTCCGCTTCTTAGTCCACGGATCATTGTAATAAGCACGGGTACTACTATAACCAGTTAAAGTAATCGCGTGATTAGGAAAACCGTCAACATTGGCTAACCAAACAACCACTGGCTTATTGGCCTTAATATATTTCTTGAAAGTACCAAATGAATCCCCGGTGAGGTCTTTAGATAAACCGCCATATTTTTTAACGGTTTTTAATAGTCCCTTAGGATAAACATACCACCCTGAGGCCTTATATGGGTCGCCAACGAATCCTTTATTAGGATTGGAACTGCGTGGCATCGCATTAGCCAATTGGGTTTTCGTGACGTGAACCCCTTTATATTGCAGCATCATGGTGACCGCTGTAATTTCACACCCCGTAGGCAGTTCCGGCCGTTGCCCAATCAGGGGAGCGTATAATTTGCGACTGTTTTTAATATTGGTACCATGTTCGTGAATCCAGCCGGAGGTAGTTCCCCTATATGTAAATTTCAACCACAAACCATCTTGCGTTCGTTCTTCTCTGGTAATGTGAATTTCTTTATTAGCCCATTTACTGCCTTTAGCAATAGCTTTCATATTAGCAGCACTGGTTTTGGCAGCACCACTTTTATAAACGTTGTAATTTTTCTTGTTATTAGCACCCATTTGCGTGTAATAACTAACTTTTTTCAACGATTTAATAGGTAAATATTTGGTTGGTGCTGCTGATGAATAAGTACTGGTAGCTTGTGCTGGTGCTGCGGTCGTTTCGTTAGTAGTAGCTGCGGCCACCCTTAATCCGCTAGCAGCAAACAATAGTCCACCACTAACTAAGCCGATTAATACCGGTATTTTCATGGTAACCCCCAAAGTATAAATTTATGAATATAACTATATTAGTATAGCACAGGCATTAGTATCATTTGTTAGCAAATTTTTGGTAATGATTGTGTGTGAAGCATCCCTTTCAATTGAAATTAAACTCTAAAAACGGTTAGAATATGGTTACTAAGATCACTAGATAAAGAGGGAATTGATATGAAAAAAGGAAGAATGGCAGCAGCAATTGCCTTACCGGTGATCACGGTTACCGGCTTGTTAGATGTTTCAGAGCGGCTCTATAATTTTGTCTTTGATCGTGTGGACGAAGTACCAGCCACCTCGGCGGACAAACAAAAATATGCCCAACAATATTACGATTACGTTGACTGGTTGCACACGAAACCCACTCGAACTTGGTACCTAAATCCCAATACTGACACTCAATTAGCAGCAACCTATGTTCCCGCTACGAAAGCGACTAAAGACGTGGTGATTATTGCTCACGGCTACAAAGGTAACGGTGAAACCATGGCCAATTATGCCAAAATGTTTCATGATCTGGGATTTAATGTTTTGCTACCTGATAGTCGTGCTCACGGGCAATCTACTGGTAAATACATTACTTTCGGCTGGTTAGATCGGCTTGATTATTTGGACTGGTTAAATAAAATTATCGAGTCCTTAGGTAATGACTGTCGCATTATTTTATTCGGGGTTTCCATGGGTGGTGCTACGGTAGAAATGCTTAGTGGTGAACAATTACCATCACAAGTAAAGGTGATCATTGCTGATTGTGGTTACTCAAATATCAACTCTGAATTAACTTATTTACTCAAGCGCTTGTATCATTTGCCTAAATACCCGCTCCTACCTACTGTTAGTATGATTAACAAGCGCCGTCAAGGCTTTAACTTAAAACAAGTGTCATCCATTGAACAACTGCAAAAAAATCATTTACCCATTTTCTTTATTCATGGTGAAAAAGATACTTACGTGCCCACGGAAATGGTTGAAGAAAATTACGCCGCCACTGCTGGACCGAAGGAAAAATGGATTGTTAAAGATGCCACCCATGCTGAAAGTTTTTGGATTGATCCCAAGGCCTACCAAGCTCATATTACAGACTTTTTAAATCGCTATTTTAATTAATGACTATCACCTCATCGGGGTGATTTTTTTATTAATTTATGAAAGCGCCAACAGAATTCTCAAAACATGCTACAATAGCAATGATGGTTTAGCTATATTTATCATAAAAATAGGAGGTATTTATGCCCAGTATATTCACTCGTCGTAAGAGTGACGTAGTTATTGACGATATTTTTGCGGCAACGTATCAAATGCTTCAAACTCAGCACTTTAAAGATATTACCTTTAAGCGAATCAAAAAAGCAGCTCAAGTTAGTCGCTCCGTTATCCATCATTATTGGATGAATCCGTTGGATTTAAGCGTGGCTACCATCGATAATTGGACTCAAAATGACGAACAGTGTATGCAAGCCCTGGAATTTGATAACGGTAGTTTACGAGCTGACTTAATATACGCTGGTAATCAATTCGCTGATTACGTGATTCGGCTGCCAGATGAATTCAATCGAATTCTCATTATCGAATTGCAGCACCAAGATTGGCCCACTAAAAAGTTACTCAAAGCAACTCATCGTTATGCGCTCAAATTAATGCGTAAAACCACCAAGCTAGCAAAAAAACGCGGTGAAATTAAGCAAAATATCAAATTACCAATCACCACCAAACTAGTATTATTTCAACTAATTCGCTACCAAAATTACCTTTCTGGTCAACCAGTTAGTTCAGAAATGATCACTCACTGGGTGGATGACATCGTGTTGCCAGCGATTGCTAAAGAAAATCAACGCCTCTTAATTGTTTCCTAAATTAAAAAAGCCTTCATTGTCATTGAATTGATATTGATAATGAAGGCTTTTTTATATTTTAATGCGTTAATTTACTAATAAAATCCTGGGCCCGCTTAGTCTGTGGGTGCGTAAAAAACGCTTCTGGGGTCCCGGTTTCTTGAATGTAGCCATCGGCCATAAACCAAATTTGATCTGCGACTGATTTGGCAAATTCCATTTCGTGAGTAACTACTACCATTGTCATACCCTTATTAGCCAAAGCTTTCATCACATTTAATACTTCCCCGACCATTTCTGGATCTAATGCCGAAGTTGGTTCATCAAATAACATCACTTCTGGTTGCATCGCTAATGCTCTGGCAATCGCTACCCGTTGTTTTTGTCCCCCTGACAAACTACTAGGAAATTGTGTAGCATAATCAAGCATCCCCACCTTTTGTAACTGCTGTTTAGCGATGTCAGCCGCTTGAGTGACTGACATCTTCTTCACTTTAGTCAAAGCTAGTTTCACGTTTTCCAAGGTATTCATGTTGGGAAACAAATTAAAACTTTGAAAAACCATTCCCATTTTTTTCCGTAACTTATCCAATTGGGCTTCCTTTAAGCCAATCAATTGTTGTCCTTCAAATAAAACCGCCCCACTAGTCGGAGTTTCCAGTAAATTTAAGCACCGTAAAAAGGTACTTTTACCACTACCAGAAGGTCCAATTACAACAATCACTTGTCCCTGATTCACTTGTTCACTGATACCTTTTAAAATTTCCTTATCCCCATAATTTTTAGTGAGGTCCTTCACCTCGATAATTGTTTTAGTCATGTTTCATCCTCTTTTCGAAGTGATTTAAAATCCTAGATGCCGTAAAGGTCAAAATAAAGTAGATCACCATGATGACCGCAATCGGCGCTACTCCTCGATACGTATCCGAACGAACAATATTAGCTTGATAAATTAGTTCTGTGACCCCAATGATGGATACAATGGAACTGTCTTTAATTAAGGTAATAAATTCGTTTCCTAAAGAAGGCCAAATGTTCTTTAAAGCTTGTGGCAAAATCACGTACCGCATGGTAAGGCCTTTAGACATTCCTAAGCTTCTAGCGGCTTCGGTTTGCCCAGGATCCACTGAATTGATTCCTCCTCGAATATATTCGGCTACATAAGCGCCCGAGTTCAGTGAAATAGCAATAATTCCTGAAACCAGTGCAGGCAAGTTAACAACCAGACCTAATCCAAAGTAAACAAACATCACTTGAACCATCATTGGTGTCCCCCGCACAAATTCCACGTAAGCTGTTGCTAACCAACGAATCACGTTCTTCAATGGATTTCCATTTAATTGGCGTAATAAGGCTAAGATGACACCAATAATAAAACCAAAAATTACCGAGCAAACCGTAATAATCAGTGTGTATTTAATTCCAATGGCAAAAGCCTTCCAGTAATGCCACATCGAGGTGTTCACCGTATTAGTTTTCATATATTTACCAGCAGCAGGTAAATACTTTTTATTCACTAACTGTTCTTTTTTAATGGTTGCGATGGATTTATTGGCTTGATTAACCAATGTCGTACTCCCTTTTTGAAAGGCTACGGCCGAATTAGTTGATGAAGCATTCAAATCAAAATGCGTGGGAATAGCCACTAAAGATTTGTTATTGGCCGCATAAGCTTCTGCGGTGGGCTTTTCCATGGCCACACCAGCTACCTTGTGACTTTGTAAGGCTAATACCAAATCTGATGCTGACGTCATGCCTTTAATTTTGACATCTTTAATTTGTTTTTTTGATTCCACATACTGGGTAGAACCAGTTTGCGCACCCACCGTTTTATTCTCAAATGAATTCTTGTCGTGGTAACGCCATTGATCAGATTTATTAATTAAAATATCAAATCCACCTTGATAATAAATATCCGAAAAACTGACATTTTGTCGCCGTTCTGGGGTGGGATTCATCCCCGAAATAACCATATCCACTTTGCCGGTTTGCAGTCCGGTTAGCAAAGTATCAAACGACATTTTTTTGATTACTAATTCCACGCCCATATCTTTAGCAATTTTTTTGCCGATTTCCACATCCATTCCAACAATTTGACTTTTACCGTGAACTGTTGCTTCAAATTCATATGGGGGATAATCCGGAGATGTTCCCATCACTAACTCACCCTTGGCCTTGATTTGAGCCAGTGAATCATCAGCATGAACTGAATGCGACATCGGCATCATCGTTAATGCTAGGGCAAAGATAAAACCCAACACTACTCCTATTTTTTTCTTTGGCATAAATTACTCTTCCTCTCTGTCCTGCTTTTCTAATAGAGATGAGTATAACTGTAAATGGTTATTTATGCAATATAAATTCATAAAAAGGATATTTTATGCAAAAATAAAAAAGTCCATCTTACTAAAGATGGACTTTTGGGAGCTTTATTTGAAATATTTAAAGGCTTGATCAATGCGTTGATATTCATCTGGCGTTAATTCAATGCTCATCGATTGTGCGTTAGATTCCACTTGTTCTGGACGTTTAGCCCCAGGAATCACTACCGATACCAGCGGATTTTGCATGTACCACGCTAAAATGACTTGAGCAATGGTAGCTCCATGACTAGCCGCAATTGGTTGAACCTGACTTACTGCCGTCAAGGCCTCACTAAATCGTTGTCCTTTAAAATCATCCATTTGACTACGAATATCGTCATCTACAAAACTAACTGCTGAGTTATACTTTCCCGTCAATAATCCAGAGGCTAATGGGAAGTAAGGAACAAAGCTAATCATATTTTCAGCCAAGTAAGGCATCATTTCTTTGGCATTTTGTTGGTGTAACAAGCTATATTCATCTTCAACAACATCAACGTAACCATCAGCATTAGCTTCCACAATTTGGGAAAGTGAAAAATTAGAAATACCAATAGCCCGAATTTTTCCTTGTTCTTTTAGGCGTTGTAAAGCTCCCACGGCTTCGGCTTTGGGGGTTTGTTCATCTGGAAAATGAATATAAAAGATATCCAGATAATCCGTTTGTAATCGTCGTAAACTATTATCTACTTGTTGCACTAAAAACTGGGGATCATTATTAATAACTTGCTGACCACTACTAAAATCTTGAGCCCCTTTAGTAGCGATAGCAAAGCTATGCCGGTTATAATCTTTGATAGCTTTCCCGATTAACTCCTCAGAATGACCTAAGCCATAAGCATAGGCCGTATCAAGGAGAGTAATGCCAGAATTAAGCCCCGCTTTGACAATATCAATCCCAGTTTGATCAACTAAATTGGGAAACAAATTATTACCACCCACCGCGTTAGTACCTAGTCCTAGTGGTGTGGTCACCAAGTCCGTATCACCAATGGTCACATTTGGCTGAGTCATATCACTACCTCCTAAATTATTATTGTAGTTCCGCCAAAATTTTTGACGGTAGTTGCAAATCAGTTAATAGTTCGCCCTTAGGCTTATTTCCACTAAAACACAATTTACCGAATTCATCAATAGAAGCGTGCCACCTTCTAGCTCGCAAATTATCTAGCTCTAAATTAGCTTCCATGCTCCGTTGCAGTTTCTCATAAGTCAGTTTGGGGGAAGCTCCTAAGGTCACAAATAAACGTCGCGCATAAGAATCAGCGATAAATTTAGCTCGATTAAAAATGAAGACTAACCAAACATCTGCGGTTTCATTACCAATACCAGGTAAGGACCGTAATTGTTGTCGTAAGGTGGCGGTAGTTAATTGCTGAACCGTTTGAGGATTAAAATCCATCTGAGCAAAATAGTTAATGGCTGCTTTGATATACTTAGCCTTACTTCGATATAAGCCAGCCGGTTTAATCAATTCTTGAATCTCATTTTCACTTAGTTTTTGCCAAGCCGCCAAATCAAATCCAATGGTATGGTCTAATTGATTACTGACTTCCTCTACTTTACTTCCGGTAGCATTTTGAATTAGAATGCTTTGAATCACAATTTGATTCCACTGTTCTTTAGGCCACCAATGGTCTTGCGGTCCCACAGTTTGTTGTAGTAATTGTGCCAATTCTGGCAATGTAATTTGCGTCATTTATATCTCACCTGTTCGTTGATTTTTAGCACCTGAAAGGTACTTAATTGGTAATTGCCTTCAACTTAACTATAATAGAATTATGTTTGTTTGGTTTACGTAAAGGAGAAAATTATGCAAAATAGAGATACTCAATCACTAATTGCTAATGTTGGTCAGACTTTAATCGAACGCAATTTGTCCATTACTGCTGCTGAAAGTCTTACTGCCGGAATGTTTCAGAGTAACTTAGCGGACGTCGCCGGTATTTCCGCTATTTTTCCAGGTGGTTTTGTCACTTACGCTAACGAAGCTAAGGAAACCCTACTGGATATTCCCAAAGAAATTATTTCTCAATATGGGGTCGTTAGCAAGCATACCGCTATTTGGATGGCTCAACAGGCCAAAGCCAAACTGCAAACTAATATTGCTATTTCATTTACCGGAGTAGCTGGACCCGACTCTTTGGAAAATCAACCAGCCGGAACAGTCTGGATTGGTTTAGCTTATCGAAATGAAACACCATTTGGTCAGTTATTTCACTTTACCGGTAATCGCAATCAGGTTCGCGAACAAAGTGTGCACCAAGGTTTTCAATTACTAAAAGAACAATTACAGACAGATCATTCTTTTTAAATGATCGAAAATACATTCTTGATTAATTTAATAATATTAAAAAAGGTACCCCATTCCTAATGGGGTGCCTTTTATTTTATTCAATACAACCAATACCAATAATTTCATTACGATAATCTTGCGGTTCAGCCATGATTTCCATCACCACTCCCGCAATACTATTTCGCAATACCTGCCGACCACTGGCCGGATCAACATCTTTAATCATTTGATAATTTTCATCTTCATCATCAATTAAGCCCGGCCGTAAAATAGTAAAATCTAAGTCAGCATTTTCAACAATCTCCATAGCATCTAGATAGGCCTGCCGAGGTGCTTTTTCCCGGACCTCTGTAGCACCTGTTTTACTTTCAGCATAAATTCCCATTGAAGCAACAAAAATCAAGCGGGTTGTCTTAACTCGTTTCATAGTGGCCACCACTGCTTCGGCAATAGCGGTAATGTTTTTATCAACCGCCACCACTACCACGTCTTGTCCAATGAGGACCTTATCTAAAACTACTTTATCAAAAACATCACCAGTAATAATTCTTTCTCGGCGCGGATCTTTAGCCTTGATACCAGTCGTATCGCGGGAAAGAAGGGTTAGCATGATGTCATCTCGCTGTAAAGCCGTCTCAACAAGTGTTTCTCCAACTGAACCAGTTGCACCAATAATCGCTAATTTTTTCATGCCATTCTCTCCCTTTTTTAAGTTATTTTAACGCTAATTAATTACTATGCACTAATTTTAAACCGGTAATTGTACAAAAAAACGACGTACTAATACGTCGTCTTAAGATCTAATTGTTTCGATTAAGCGATTTACGAGCAATTGGTAATAGCACTAAAGCCACCGCTACCCCTGCTAGTCCTTGGAACAAGTTAGGTACTACGCCAGCTAATCCGGCCGCTGGAGTGTATAAAATACTATCTACGGCCCAATAACCGGCCACCATTACCAACGCTGAAATCAGCAAAATCAAAATTTGAATTAGTTTGTTACTGGTTCGCGCATAACCCGCGATAAAGCCTTCTAGTCCATGAACGATTAATGAAAAAATCATGTACTGACCATATCCGGCTAATAAATCAAGAAGAAAACCGCTCAGACCACCAATTGCAGCCCCCCACCGTGGGCCCATGATTACGGCAGCAGCTAGGATAATCGCATCACATAGATTCAAATAACCGTGTGTCATGGGAACGGGAATAATAAAAACCCGACTAACCACAACGTTAACAGCGATTAAAACCGCAGCGAAAACCATTTGCTGTAATTGATTTGGTTTATGCATTTTTTCTTGTTGCGCGTTATTTTTCATTATTAACCTCTCCGATTAGGATCCACATTTTTATCAGTGAAATCATAAAGTGCCCGGATACCACCAACTAATTTAGGACGAGTCTTTAAAGCCACAACGTGAGCGTCACCAATTTCATTAGCAGTCAAACGAACTGGAACTTGAACGAAACGCACGTGCATCCCAATTTCGGTACCACCAATATCGATTCCGCCATCAGCTACAATATGTTCAACTTCAACGGGATCATCCAAAGCTTCATAAGCAGCAACTGATAAAGCTCCACCAGCGTGCATAGCTGGTACTACGGATACTTGTTCGAAGTTGTGCTTAACTGCAGTTGAACGCTTCATAATCAAGGAACGATTAATGTGTTCGCAACCTTGAATAGCTAGGTCGAAGTGGTATTTATTAGCGTATTCATTTAAAACTTTATACAACAATTCACCAACTGGTAAGCTGGAATCAGTACTCATCCACTTACCCAAAATCATACTAGTACTGCAACCAACAACGAATAATCCATCATCAGGAAATTCTACTAAATCAAAATAATTGTCTAAAACTTTTCTAAGATCTGCCTCAATATCTGTAAGTTCCATTATTCATCATCCTCCAATTGTGTTGTTGTAATTGTGTTTAAAATCGAAACCAAATTTAATCCCGACATATACCCTAAATCAGCTGTAATCCGCATGGCTTTTACCAAGTCATTCATGGTAGTTGTAACCGCGTCACTAATTGATATTTGAGCGGTCAAGTAACCCGTTAAAATCGCCACAAAAACGTCACCAGCCCCACTGAAATGTCGGGGAATATATGGTACAAAATACTGAGCTAACTTGCTAGTTTTTTGCTCAAGCCAGCAACAACCAATTTGGTCGCCACGCTTGACCCCAGTTACCACAATGGTAGTGTTTGGCAATTGCCGTTGCAACTTAGTTAACGCTGCTAGTAATTCGGCGTCTGTTGGTTCCTTTGCAAACGTTACCCCACTAAAAAGAGATAGTTCTGTAGCGTTAGGAGTAATAACGTTAGCTAACGGTAACAAATGCGCCAAATGATCCATATAATCATCATCAAGCGTCGGATACATCTTACCTTCGTCACCAATCACTGGATCGATTACCGTGAGGGTTGGTGACCAAGTAGTTAAAAATTTAGCTACTGATTTAACAGTTGCTACCTTACCAACATAACCAATTAGAGCTACATCAATCTTCATAGTTGGTAGGCTTTGCCAATGCTTTGCAGTTTGTTGTAACCACGGATTGGTATCTAGTCGGGCCGGTTGACCAAACCCTTCCGTTTGAGCTGACAACATCATCGTCGGTAGTGGTAATACCTGGTGACCAAAAGCGGCCAAGATAGGTAATGCGGCCGTGATGGAAATGTTGCCAACTGCGGATAGGTCCTCCATTAAGAGAGTAACTGGTTGATTCTTTTTTGTGATATTAACCGACCACCTTCTTAATTTATTATCCATTAATCCAAAATTAATTTCACTTACTTACATTATAGAACAATCATACTGCGAAAGAAACCGCTAACTTTTGTTTACCACCTTGATTTAAATTTTACCTAGAACCTCAGTTTCATTTCGCGCTATAATAGGTTGAAATTGCGATATTTAAAGGAGTCCTTCATGATAAAACCCATCGTTACCAATCCCTTACAACTTAATCAAGTTGCTCAACCAGCTACTGCATTAGATCAGTCAACGTGTCAAGATTTACGTGATACCCTTAAAGCCCACCAAGCCGAGTGTGTTGGGATGGCAGCTAACATGATTGGGGTCAATAAACGCATCATCATTGCCGAAATTGGTCCCTTAACGTTAGTGATGTTAAATCCGGTCATTACCAAGCAAGCTAAACCTTATCGTACTCAAGAAGGTTGTCTATCATTAATTGGTGAACGCCCCACAAATCGGTTTGAAACCATTACCGTTAACTACCGCAATGAACAATTTCAAACCCAAACTCAAACTTTTACCGGTTTCAGTGCCCAAATTATTCAACATGAAATTGATCACTGTGATGGCATCGTTATCTAAAAAAAGCTTTTCCAAATAGTCCTTTGGCTATTTGAAAAAGATTTTTTTATTTGCAATGATCATGGTGCTGTTGATTATTCTCCCCCATTTGGACGGTTAAATCATGAATCTGTTGGTGGAGGTGTTGTAATTCCGGATCTTCTGTGGTTTCTAACTGTTCTAAATTGACATTCATTTTAGTCAGTAAAGTTACCAGTTCTGTCTGTTCCGTTTCGCTGAGATTAGCGAATATCTTTTCGGTTACTTCATTATGAATATTTTGCCAATCATTCATCAGCTGCTGCCCTTTAGCCGTTAAATGAACACTAGAAACCCGTTTATCCACTGGACTAGTTTGCCGTACTGCCAATTGATTAGCTTCTAATTGTTTAATTCCGGCACTGACTGAACTGGGACGAATATCTAATAGTTCTGCAATTTCAGCATTAGTTAGACCATCGTTATGACTTAATAATCGTAATAGTCGTTGTGGGCCCCGCCCACTTTTGATCGAATCGCCATGGTGGTGCCGCGTTCGTTTAGCCATTAATGGTTGATGGTTAATTTGGCTAAATAGTTGCATTAATTTTTGCGTAGTTTGGGTCATGTTATCTCCTTTTAATCAAATTGAGCTTGGTATAACTTAGCATAAGCCCCATTTTTATCTAACAATGATTGATGCGTCCCCTTTTCCACGACCTGACCATCATCAATGACTACAATTTGGTCAGCATTATAGACCGTGGATAAGCGGTGGGCAATTACAATCGTTGTTCTAGTTTCGGTTAAATTATCCAAGGCATGTTGAATTTGTTTTTCGGCCTCATTATCTAAACTAGCCGTTGCTTCATCTAAAATAACAATCGGTGCATTTTTCAATAAAGCCCGCGCAATAGATAACCGTTGTTTTTGACCACCAGAAAGCTTAACGCCACGTTCACCCACCTGCGTATCTAAGCCTGCCGGAAGACTAGTCACAAACGCCTCTAAATCAGCTAAGCGCAGAACTTCGTGGACTTCTTGGTCGGTTGCTTCTGGTTTAGCATAAACCACGTTATCTCTAAGGGTTCCGTCTAAAATAAATAAATCTTGCGAAACAATCGCGATGTGGCGCCGTAAGTCCTCTAATCGAAAATCACCAATGTTTAAATCATTAATTGTAATGCGACCACTATCAATATCATACATTCGATCAATTAATTTGGTAATGGTAGATTTACCAGAACCAGAGTGACCAACTAGTGCCGTCGTTTTCCCAGCTGGAACGGTAAATGAAACATCCTTAATAGTTGGCATCTTATTATCACCTAAGTAACTAAAGTTGACCTGGTCTAATTTCAATCCCAATGGTGCTTTAGGAAAAGCAACCGGATGAGCTGGTTCTAAAATAGTCGGTTTAGCTTGGGTAATTTCATTAATACGACTGTATGAAACTAACGCTTGCTGAATTTGATTTAATAACCGCGTAAACGATTGAATTGGTGCTTGTAACATCGCCACATAGGTTAAGTAGGCGACTAGATCCCCTACGGTTAACGTTTTTTGCATCACAAAATAAGCCCCCAAGGCCAAAATAATGGCCACTTGTAAGTAGTTCACACCATCGATTAATGGTGAAAATATAGCACCATTTTGAGTAGCTTTAATCATATCTTGCCGGTTTTGTTCTGATACCGCGTTAAATTCTGATTGTGCCAAGTCTTCGTTGGTATAACTCTTAATTAAATCAATTTGAGTCAGTGTATTTTGCATCTGGTTGGACATTTTGGTCTGTGACAGACGAGCCGCTTTATAGGCAGCGTGAATTCGATCACGAAAAACCCGGTAAATAACAAACATCAGTGGAAAAGTCACGGTTACTGCCAATGCCATTTGCCAGTTAACGATAAAAATAAACACTAACACCCCCACGAAGGTAAAGAGATTACCAATCATGGATAACATGTTAGCAGAAATCATACTCTGCAAATTATTAATATCACTGGTTAAGCGAACCATTAAATCCCCTGTCTTGCTGGATTCAAAAAAGGCGGTATCTTGAGCCAAAAGATCATGATATAAGTCATCTCTTAGTTCTGTGATCGCTGATTGACTCATAACCCCCATATAATATGAGGAAAAATAATTAAGTAAGCCCAAAACAACGGCCGTCAACAATAGGCCTCCAATCATTAAAGATAACCAGCGTAGATCCTTCATTGGAATCACTTTATCAATAATCGTTTTTTCAAATTGAGGCATGACAAATTGAAGCGCCGTAATCAAGGTAAGTGCCAAGATATTAACCGCTAAAATCCATTTTTGTTTTAGCACTCGGTTAAATACAAAGTGCAGCATTTCTTTGGTGCTAGCTTTATTTTCTAGTTTCAGTTGTTGCATTTCATCCCATCCTTTCCATTCTTTATGATGAGTTGGATAAATCAATATTTCATTTTAGTTAGTTTAACTAAATAAAAACTAACTAAATGGTATATTACCTACTTACTGCTTAAAAGTCAATCAATGAGCTCATAATCAAATATCTGATCTACTAATTTACATCCATGCCGGAATGAATTAAAATTAATGAAAACGATTGCAATCAGGAGAATGGATAATGCCAAATACAATTACCGCAACTACTCACTTTTTTGATACCTACGAAGGTCACACCGTTAATAAATATTCACTCACTAACGCTAACGGCGTCACCGTATCCGCAATTAGTATGGGGGCCACTCTCTATGAGATTTTAGTTCCCACTAAAGACGGTGGCACGGCTAATTTGGTCCTTAATTATCCCAATTCAGCAGACTATCTCGCCAACCCTTTTTATGTTTCCATGGCGATTGGGCGTACGGCCGGCCGCATCAAAAATAGTGAACTACTATTGAATAATGAGACTTATAAGATTCAACCTAATGAAGGTAATAACAATTTACATGGGGGACCGCATGGTTTTAACACCCATGTTTGGGATGGCAGTATTGGTGAGAATAACGGCGTACCAACGATTATTTTTCACCGGGTGCAAAAATCCGCTGAAGACGGTTTTCCCAGTGATTTAGATGTCACAATTACTTATCAATTAACCGAAGACAATATCGTTAATATCAGTTTTAAAGCCACCGCTTTGAGTGCTGATACGGTCTTTAACCCTACTTATCATACTTACTTCAACCTAGGTGATGACGCCACTATTTTGAACCAAGAACTCCAAGTAGATGCTGATACTCACTTAGCATTTGACGATGAAAAAATTCCAACCGGTGAACTGATCGAAGTTACCGATACACCATTTGATTTTCGGAAGCCCACGCGCTTAGGTGACGCTATTACTGCAATGCAAAATACTGCTGAAAAAGGGTTTGACGATATCTTCAAAATTAATGCTAGTGCTCACGGTCGCCAAATCGCTACCTTGAGTGATCCGGCAACCGGCCGACGGGTAATTGTTGATTCCGATCGTAATGGTTTAGTAGTCTTTACCGCTAATTCATTTACTAAAGAAAACATGAATTTTATTAAAACCAATGGCACGGGCCAACCTTATGAAGGAGTGGCTCTTGAAGCCCAAACGCTTCCCGATGCAACCAGATTCACTGAATTCGGTCCGGCCGACGTTATTTTAACCAAGGGTGAGACAAAAACCGCTACTATTGATTACCGTATTGAATTCTAAATTAACCGTTAACGTTCATCTATTCAAGATGAGCGTTTTTTGTATAAAAATATCATTATGTGAATTTTTCTAATAATTCATTAGCATTTTACTAGGGATTGATTTACAATGTAACAAACACATAAAAGGATGAGTGATTTAATGATGAAACGGATAAAAGGTTCTTGTACCACCATTTTGGTTGGTAAAGCTGCCACTACTGACGGCTCAACCATTATTTCTCGAAACGAAGACGGTGCGGGTCCACTAAACCCCCAAAAATTTGTTGTCGTCAATCCAGATGAACAACCCCGCCACTACCAAGCTGTGTTAAGTAAGGTAGCAATGGATTTGCCTGATGATCCAATGCGCTACACCGCTACTCCTGATGCTACTGATGGTCACGGTATCTGGGCTGGTGCAGGAATTAACAGTGATAATGTTGCTATGACTGCAACTGAAACTATTACCACTAATGCTCGTATTTTAGGTATTGATCCCTTAGTGGAAGATGGTCTTGGTGAAGAAGATTTCACAACAATTGTTTTGCCTTATATTCACTCTGCTAGAGAAGGGGTTAAACGACTCGGCGCTTTAATTGAAGAATACGGTACTTACGAAACCAACGGTATGGCCTTTTCTGATAAGGACGAAGTCTGGTACTTCGAATCTATTGCTGGTCACCACTGGGCTGCCATCAAGATTCCTGATGATGCGTATGTCATTGCTCCTAATCGCTTCAACATTACTCATTTTGACTTTAATTCAAATGACACTATGTTTGCTGCTGATTTACTCGATCTAATTGAAAAATACCACTTAAGTCCAGATACTGACGATGTTAATTTACGTCACATTTTTGGTAGTGCTACTATCAAAGATACCCGCTACAACAACCCCCGGGCTTGGTATGGTCAAAAATACTTCAATCCTGAAATTCAACAGGATCCTTTGGACCAAGATCTACCTTTTATTTGCCATTCATCTAAAAAAATTAGTGTGGAAGACGTCAAGTGGGTCTTGAGTTCTCACTACCAAAACACTAAATATGATGTTTATGGTACCCTTGGCACTCCTGCTGAGAAAAAATTATTCCGCCCCATCGGCATTAACCGAAACCAAGAATTACACATCTTACAAATTCGTAATGATGTCCCAGCAGCCATTGCTGGTATTCACTGGTTAGCCTTTGGTCCCAATACCTTTAATGCTGTGGTTCCTTTCTACGCTAACGTAGTCGACGTCCCAGAAAACTACAAAAATACTACTGGCGAATTAAATCCTAATAACATCTATTGGTTAACTAACATCATGGCTTTGTTAGGTGATAGCAACTTCGCTCTTTATGAAGATGAAGAAAACATTTTCGAACAAAAGACCGTTGCCGATTGCCGTCACCTTCAACTAGAAGCTGACCAACACTTTGCTGATCATGATGATGTTTCAGCTTACTTAATGGATATCAACAACCAAATGGCGACCCTTTACCAAAAAAATGCTAACCACTTACTTGGTCGTATGTTAGCCTTTGGTGAACCAGAAATGAAATTAAAATTCCAATTAAATGACTAATTCAACAAATAAAAACAACGAACTGATTAAATTCAGTTCGTTGTTTTTTTACGGTTTTGAAACCACGTAACACTTAGGTAAGTTAAGCTGGCTACTAATGATCCTATACTGATGATTAAGGTAAAGATATACCACCATGGTAGTTTTTGGGTAATCGCTACTCGGTTAGCGCCGGCCTTTAAGGTAACACTAAGTCGGCCTTGCTCAGATATTTTTAAAGGTTGAGTTTGTTGATTAATTTTTATTTGATACGGAATATTGCGATAACCCCAGTAAGGTAAGTCATACTGCCCGGCTTTAGGTACTTTAACAGCCATATTAACCGTTCGTTGTTTTACCGTTAACGTCGTAACCGGATTAACTGGTTTCACTTTAGATTGACCAAAGTCATTTCGCTTCGTCAAATCACGTTGAATAGCTTTACTACTAAAGCCGGTTAGGCGAACTGAATGAGCCTGATTAACATCATCCATTTCTTTACTAGAATATGTCGATTTCCCAAAACGATTACTAAAGTTACGGCCCAATAAATTCAACGTTTGTTTTTCAATATTCATTTTATTCATCGTAGCTTGCTGTTGTTTTGGCATATAGTCTACGTAAGTTCGAAAATTACTAAATTGCGGTTGCTGCAAGCCCACCTCATCGACACTTAATCGATTATCCTTAAATTTATGGGTTTGCGTTGCCGACCAGGTGGGACTTAATTTAATTAATTGACGCGCATTTAAAGCTAAGTCGGATCCTTCTAATAGTACAAAGCCAGCTAACCCTACATAAATCAAATTGCGATATTGACCGCGCAAGGTTACTAGCATCACGAAAATAGTTAAGGCCAACCCATAAATAAAGAAACGTTGAGGAAACTGAACCCATTTAAAGGCAGCAGTGTATCCAATTGAGGTTCCCATAAAGGTCACTACAATAGCCGCTAACCTTAACGCGAACTGATTATCTTGCCGCCGAATTGTAAGTAGACAATAAGTAAAAGTAATCATCGTAATCGGCATAATCATGAAATAAGAACTGTTGCCCCCCACCAACGGCGAAAAAATATCGGCAATCGTTCCGATATGAATCGTCTGCACAGGAGCTACCGTAATAATATGCGGACTAAACACTAAGATCTTAGTAATGGTTACTAAGCCAATTACTAAGCTAACCCCAGCGGCCTTAACGTATTCCAACCAGTTATTATGACCAGTCGCCAAATCAATTATTGCCATAATCACCACGAAAAGAGCCACGATAATAGCACTAACAATGTGAATTAATAAGGTAACCCCAACTCCTAAACCAATATAAAGCCAGGCGCGTTTATTATTGGCTTGCACTTGTAATAGCCATAATCCGTAAAATACCCACGGAAAGACAATAAACACAATGCCTAACATTAACTGTCCCGATCGCATTACTTCAAAAAATACCACCGTGAAGGTAATTACATTAGCTGCCATCGCTGCTTGTAAGGAATTCAATTTCATTTTACAAAAAGCCGCGTAATTACTGATATTAACCGAGGTTAAAATAAGAAATACAATGGCATAAATTTGATCAATTCGGGATAACTTATTAGTCAGTCCGACTAAAAAAGTCAATATTTCAGTCGGATACATCCCCTTAATTAATTGCCCCGCATTCCCAAACGTATAGATACTCCCCAAAGTAGCTAACCCACCGTGCTGCATACTTTCCCTTAATTCCGTAATTCGAGCAATATGAAACCACATATCGTTTTGCAGTAAATAGTGGTGCGTGGTCATTAACGGCAATAGCATTAAGATGGGAAATAATAACAAGCTGCCATAAATCATCGTTTTTTTAGTTATGTTTTTCATATTTATACTCTCTCTAATTATTAGATAAACTTTTCCTTAATTATAACATACCATTATCTATTTTTTGGTGGCCTGTATAACCAAAAAGGATAGCCCACCGGCTACCCTTTTATTTACCAAAATTACTCAAATATTGTTTAATTATTTTCATTAAATCATCTGAATTATCAATATCATCATTTTCAAAGGCATTAGCAATTGCAAATCCCAAGCCTTCAGTTATTGCTACCGCGGTACTGCCAGTTAAGACGGCTCCCGCCACTGTTCCTAGTCCCGGAATTAACTTAAACACATTGCCCACGATTCCTTTACCAATACTAGAAGCAGTAGTGGCTGATAAAGCCCCTTTAATGGCTCCTTCAGAAATACGTTCGCCATAAGCATGGTAGATTTTGGCAATCATTACTGTTTGAATCGGAATCAATAATGCTGCATCAGCAAATGGAATTGGGGTGACCGCTACTGCAGCGGCAGCCGTTGCGGCTGAATGAATCGCAACTTGGGCCTCTTTTTTCACCATCCTGCATACCTCCTCTAAAATGTTGCCTGGATACTTTTATTTTACCATATTCCTAACCTGAAGTAGTTTAACCGCGATTAGATGAAGCTCATTCCCAAAAATAGTTAGGTACCAAAATAAAATGCTTGTTATTTAAAAAATAGCGTGTATACTTTAGAAACTGTTAGGCACCTAATTAATTTATGAATCATAATTTGAAAAATAAATATAGGAGATTTTACCATGGATAATAACCCAAATACAGCTAAAGAATTATTACAAACTCTCTTTCAAACCATGAACTCTATTCGTAAGCATAATGGTCGTCATTTTCATTTTCACTTTAACAGCCAAAATCGTGTCCTTTGGATTTTGTCACAACGAGACGGTCATTTAACTCAAAGTGAACTCAGTGAACTACTCGACATTCGCCCTTCCTCCACTAGTGAACTCTTAAAAAAACTAGAAAGTAAGGGTTTGATTGAACGTAGCAACGACCCTGATGATCGCCGAATTACTATTATTAAGTTAACCGAAGCCGGTAAAGCAGCAGCCGCTAAAACTAATCCTACTAATTTTGATGAAATGGCGACCGATCTAACCGCTGGATTAACTGAAGCAGAAATTATTGAATTAACCACCTTATTACAAAAAATGCGCACCGGTCTTAACGATGGTCAACCAGATGATGACGATGATTTCGGTCCCTTCAGACATCCTGACTTCAGATCCCCATTCGGCGGCGATCGCGGTTTTTCAGCTCACCACGACTTTTTTTACCGCTTTTTTTAGAAATTAAATTCTCGAGGTAAATAATATGCGCAATTCGTACTCTCTTCATGGTGAAGATCAATCTTTAAACGCCAACTTTACTTGGCATAAATTCATGAATTTACTTAACCGTTCCAAACCCAACCTGGTCATTTTAATTGTCGGCTTTTTAATCAGTCTGATTTCTACCGGTATTAGTTTAGTTATTCCGATGTTTACTAAAACCCTTATTGATGGCTCTTCCATTAAAAATATGAATATGGGTTTCATCGGCGTAATTATTGCCGCTTTCTTAATTCAAGCGGCTACCGGTGCCATTTCTAGTTTTATGATGGGTTACATGGGTGAACAAACCGTGGCCAATTTACGTAAATTGGTTTGGGATAAAATTATGTTACTCAAAGTCAAATATTTTGATGATCACAAAGTTGGTGATACCGCCAGTCGTTTAACTAATGACACCACGGTTGTTAAATCCCTCGTGGCTGACCAATTACCTTAATTTGTTAGTGGCATCGTATCAATGATTGGTGCTATCGCTGTTTTATTCTTTATGGATTGGAAAATGACCCTTATTGTTATTGTGGCCGTTCCTATTTTAGGTTTAATCATGGTGCCTATTGGTAACGCTATGCGAACCATTTCAATTCGAATGCAACGTCAAACCGCAGAATTCAACAGTACCACGACTGAATCGTTGGGTGAATCTCGGTTAATTAAGTCCTCTAATGGTGAACAAACTGAAATTGATCAAGGTGATTTGGCTATTGATCGCTTGTTTGCCACCGGAGTGCAAGAATCTAAAGTATTCGCGATCATTCAACCATTGATGTTGTTAACTATGATGGCCATCTTGGTCTCAGTGATTGGTTATGGTGGTATTCGTGTTCAACAAGGTACCCTCACTATCGGTACCTTGGTTGCCTTTTTACTATATTTATTCCAAATAATTGCTCCTGCAACCCAATTCTCTCAATTTTTCACTCAATTACAAAAAACTAAGGGAGCAACTGCCCGCTTGGAAGATATTTTAGAACAACCAGAAGAACAACTAGAAGCTGGTGAAATAGTGGATGTTTCCGGCTTAACCATTAGTGTCGACGATGTGAGTTTTGGTTATGATTTAGAACATCAAGTGCTTAAAAATATTACTTTTGATGCTCATCCTAATTCCATTGTGGCTTTTGCTGGGCCTAGTGGTTCTGGTAAATCAACGCTCTTTAGTTTGTTAGAACGCTTTTATCAACCAGATACCGGCCATATTAGAATTGGTGATCATGATTTAACCGATGTTTCTTTGAGATCATGGCGAGAACAAATTGGCTATGTCTCCCAAGATAGTGCTATGTTTGCTGGCACCATTCGCGATAATTTAACCTTTGGACTTGATAAAGAAGTTAGTGATGACGACTTGTGGCAAGTTTTAAAATTAGCGTTTGCCGATCAATTTGTAAAAGAGATGCCTGACACTTTAGACACCGAAGTTGGTGAACGTGGGATTAAAATTTCTGGTGGTCAACGCCAACGTTTAGCTATCGCTCGCGCCTTCTTGCGTAATCCTAAAATTTTGATGCTTGATGAAGCCACTGCCAGTTTGGATAGTCAATCTGAAGAAATGGTGCAAAAAGCGCTCAATAATTTGATGGCTAACCGAACCACCTTGGTCATTGCTCATCGTCTCTCCACTATTGTGGATGCTGATAAGATTATTTTTATCGAAAATGGAACTATTACTGGGCAAGGAACGCACCAAGAATTATTAAAAGATCATGATTTGTATCGTCAATACGTGGCGGAACAATTTAAGGATTAAGAGGGTAATCTAAAAAAGTTCAATAGTTCGTCAGCTATGACGCTATTGAACTTTTTGTAATTAACGGATAAATTTGTTTTGGGAGCACGTTTTTTAGTGCGATCCAACTGGTAAACAGCGCAAAAAAATCGTTGGATAGTAGTCTTATGACCGAACTATTCAACGATTTTTTCAGAAAAGAGCGGAACAATTTCTCCGCATATTTAAATTAATTCATCAATTGTTTTTAAAACCCCATCATCATTATTGCCGGCAACCGTGGTTTGGGTTACTTGGGCTTTAACGATTGGTGCCGCCGTTGGCATCGCAAATCCATATGGGGTCATCGTCAACATTTCTAAATCATTTTCGTCATCACCAAACGTCGCGATTTCATCGTTAGCGATGTTATAGCGTTGTTGCAATTTTTGAATGGCCGTTTCCTTATTAACCCCAACGTTACCAATTAGTTCCGTATTGAAACCAGAATTTTGGCTCATCAAAGTTTGTGGTAAATCATTGCGCAACATTTTGACGTTTTGTGCAAAGTTATCGCTAGCAAAAGTAACCCCCACTTTGGTCAAATGATCGTCTACTTTTTCGTTAGATAAATGAGCAAAATCATCCACCAATTGGACTGCATTATAGTAACGTTTGACAATATCAATCACTTCGGCGGGTGTTTGACTATCCACATAAGTTCGTTTAACTCCCGAAATCGTGTGTTGCAAAATAGTATCCGTTGCAAATTGATTGTTAATAATGTTAAGGGTTTGCGCTAAATCTTGGGGGTCAATTTCATCAAAATCAACCAAGCGATTGCCACTATGAATAACCGCGCCGTTTTGCGAAATGAAGTCAATTGTTTGCCGAATAGCATCAAATTGATTCTGTAATCGTTGGTATTGTGAGCCACTGGCTACCACGAATTTGATGCCCTTAGCTTGAATCCGTTGATATACTTGTTCAAAATGAGCTAGATTATAGCCATCTTGATCGTTTAAAAAGGTCCCATCCATATCCGTTACAATCATCTTAATTGTCAAATAAAAACCCCATTTCTGTTAAAAGTTCGGATTCCTTGGTTACTTAAATAATAGGTTAAATCCGATCATTTTGATAGCGCTTTTCTCAAAATCATAATTGTTTAATGTTTATAATAATATACCGTTATTAGTTATCTTTTTCATAAATGACGGTTTTAAATAAAAAGGCACTCAAACTAATTGTCAGCTTGAGTGCCTTTACTTATTGAAAAATTACTGTCTTTTCGTTTTTCCAAAATACCATACTGAGCCGAGCAAGGCTAATAAAGCCATACCCAGGTATGATACATTCATTTGCTTTTGTTCGCTAGTTTGTGGAAGGGTACTTTGTTTATTGACCACGTTAGTCGCTACTCTAGCCTGAGTAACGGCTGGTTGCTTAGTAGTATTCTTCGTTTTGTTAGTTTTCGTTAAACCATTTGCTGGTTTTTGAACTGGATCGATGGGGGTTACGTCAGTGGGATCCTCATGGTTACCTTGATTCGAATCATGGTTAGGATCAGTAGGGGTTACCCCATCTTGATCGTTTTCGTTGGGGTCTGAGGATTTATCGCCACCTTCATCGCCACCGTTGGGGTCTGACGGTTTATCGCCGCCTTCGTCACCACCATCGGGGTCTGACGGCTTGTTGCCACTTTCATCGCCACCATTGGGGTCTGACGGTTTATTGCCGCCTTCGTCACCACCGTTGGGATCTGATGGTTTATTGCCACCTTCATCGCCACCATTGGGATCTGACGGCTTGTTGTCACCTTCGTCGACACCATTGGGATCTGACGGCTTGTTGTCACCTTCGTCGACACCATTGGGATCTGACGGTTTGTTGCCACCTTCGTCACCACCGTTGGGGTCTGACGGTTTATCGCCACCTTCGTCACCACCATCGGGGTCTGACGGCTTGTTGCCACCTTCATCGCCACCATTGGGGTCTGACGGCTTGTTGCCACCTTCATCGCCACCATTGGGGTCTGACGGCTTGTTGCCGCCTTCGTCACCACCATTGGGGTCTGACGGTTTATCGCCACCTTCGAATTCCTCGGATGTAATATTAAAATTAAATGATATCGGTTCTGAATTGTAATTTGTAGTAAACGTAGTTTGATACTGACCACCAATATCTCCTGTAAAAACTAATTCAATTTGATAGGTAATCGAACCACTATTACCGTTATTCCAAGGATTAACCGTGTATTCTTTTACCGTTAATTCCGCATTCGGATGACTGCTAGTTATTTTTAATTTAGTAAAATCAAAATTTGTAGACATGTTGGAATAATTTAATGTAACTGTACCAGTATATTTATGGTTAGCAATAACGTCCCTTTGATTAGATTAAATATTTCCAAGATCTACTACATAAATACCAATATAATTTATATTAATACTATCAGCACTTCGACTAACACTATCATTCACCACAGCAACATCAGCCACGGCTTTTAGGGGGGTAGCATTAAGGCTGACAAGCAGGAAAGCTCCAGTAAGTAATGCGGGGGTTTTTATTTTCATTTTTCATGAGGCCTTTCATCGTTTTTCATAACCGATTATACACTCATAATTAATAATGTCATTAAAAGTTTTATCATTTTTTCATCATCTCGATGATTAAATTGTTATTAATAGAATTTTATCTACCTATAATATTTTATCCCTTTAACAATAAAAAAGACCCCTAACCATTCGATTTGAGTCTTTTTACTTCTTATTGAATTCCTGCTGATAACGTTCATGCTCATGTGGATCCACATCATGTGTTCCCGGTATAAAATGGATAGCTTCCGTCCCGGCTTCCAAGGCCGTTTGGTAATACCATTTCTTCCAACGCAAAAAATTAAGATTAGCCTGCAATTCATTAATTTCTCTCTCTAATTGTTGTTCATGCTCATCTAAAAAATCATAACGTTGTTGTAACGTGCTATCCCCGGTCATACACCAATCAATAAAAGTACCAATATCTTTCACGGGAATGCCAGATTGTTTCATGCATTGAATCACTTCAATGAAATTCATGTCATTTTCTTTAAACACTCGTCGTCCCGCCTGATCACGATCGATAAATGGCATCAACCCTTCTTTATCATAATAACGAATAGTATCAACCGAAACGTTCATTTTTTTTGCAATATCGCCTATTTTATACGCCAAAAAATTTCTCCTTCTTTTTCCTTGACCTGAAGTTAGCTCCAGGTTGTATATTGACATTGTAGCTGATCCAATATAAATAAAAAAGGGGAAATTTACTATGAATAATTCCAAACCATTAGTAGTTATTACTGGCGCTAGTTCCGGCTTTGGTGCCGAAATGGCCCAACTATTTAACAAAGACGGTTACCCAATGTTACTAATTGCCCGCCGCGTTGAAAAAGTTAAAGAACTACCATTAAACTTCGATAACGTTATGGTAGCTAAGGCTGACGTAACTGATAAAAATGAATTTGAAGCCGTAATCAGAGATGCCGAAGCTCAATATGGTCCAACCGACTTACTGGTTAACAATGCCGGGGTGATGCTGTTAGGTAACGTTTGGCGCCAAGATCCTAATGAATGGCAAACCATGTTAGATACTAACGTTATGGGTGTGTTAAACGGGACTCAAATCGTGTTAAACGATATGATGAAAAGACAGCATGGTACCATTATTAACATGTCATCATTAGCTGGTAAGAAAACCTTTGTTAACCATGCAGCCTATGTGGCTTCTAAGTTCGGTGTACACGGCCTTAGTGAAACCATCCGGGAAGAAGTTTCTGATAAAAATGTTCGGATTGCCATGGTGGCTCCCGGCGCTGCAGAAACTGAACTTTTAACTCACGTTACTGATAACGAAGCCCTTGATGGCTATCAAGAATGGAAAGACAGCATGGGTGGCATTACTTTAGATCCCGTTCACGTGGCTGAATCCGTTAAGTTCATTTATGATATGCCTCAAGAAGTTAACATCCGTGAAATCGATATTGCGGCTACCCGCCAAGATTCTTAATTTTGTTCGGTTTTCTCATTATTTTCACCATTACAATCGCTCTTATGAGAACGTTTCAAATTAATTCTGTTTTCTTAACGGTTACTCTTGTATAATTAATACCTATACGAGATAAATAACGAACATTAAGAAACGGAGAGACTACTATGAAAAAGGTCAAACACTGGCGGATTACCTTGGGTTGGCAGATCATGATTGGGCTAGCTTTAGGAATCATTTTAGGCGTGATTTTTTACCAAAATAAAACCGCCATTACTACCATGCAAAATATCGGAACGATGTTTATTAGCATGATCCAAATGATTGTATTACCAATTGTTATCGCTTGTTTAACGGTCGGAATCGCTGGTATGGGCGACATTGGTGAATTAGGTCGCGTCGGCGTTAAGACATTGATTTATTTTGAAATCTTAACCACGGTTGCCCTAGTAGTCGGCATGTTATTTGCTAACATTTTTCATCCCGGCACCTATATTGACATCAATAGTTTGCACAGTACCGATATTAGTCAATACATGGCTACCGCCAAAACGGCCAAGGAATCTAGTGGTCTTTGGGGGACGATTATGAATATCATCCCCAAAAATATTTTTCAATCACTCTCTGAAGGTAATATGATGCCCGTTATCTTCTTTTCCGTCCTATTTGGCCTTGGTATCACCGCAATTGGTAAAGAAGGTCAAATTCTAGTAGATGGGTTAACTGCCATTCAAGAAGTAATGTTTAAAATTACCAACTGGGTGATGCGCTTGGCCCCTATTGGAGTTTGTGCTTTAATTGGGGTAACGGTTGCTGAAATGGGTCTAAAAGCCTTAGCACCACTAGGCTACTTCATTTTACTAACTTACGCTGCAATGATCTTTTTCGTAATAGTTGTTTTGGGTATCGTTGCTAAAATGCATCACATTGAATTTTTCACGCTATTAAAAGTAATTAAAAACGAAATCATTTTGGCCTTTACGACTGCTAGTTCAGAAGCCGCATTACCCAATATGATGAACAAAATGCAAAAATACGGAGTTAGTCAGGGAATCGTTTCATTTGTTATTCCCACCGGATATACATTTAATCTAGATGGTTCCGCCATTTACCAAGCAATGGGAGCTTTATTTTTAGCTCAGGCCTACCATATTCATTTGAGTATCGGCCAACAAATTACCCTTCTAGTGGTTTTAATGATTACTTCTAAAGGTATGGCTGGAGTGCCGGGAGCTTCCTTTGTGGTCCTACTAGCTACTGTAGCTACTATCGGCGTTCCAATGGCCGGCTTAACCTTTATTGCCGGAATTGATCGGATTGTCGATATGGGTAGAACCGCCGTTAACGTGGTGGGAAATTCCTTAGCTGCCATTATTATGGGAAAAGCAGAACACGAATTTGATGAAACTAAATACGAAGCTTATTTAAAAGAATTGGATTTAAAATAAATTCATTAAAAAATAGGTTGTAACAAACTTAAAGTTTGTTACAACCTTTTTTCTTCGGTTAATTATTTAAGAAGTGCTTCTAAGCCCGTAGCTAAAATAGCCCCAACGATAGGACCACACATTGGAATCCAAGCGTAGTTCCATTCTGCGGATGATTGTTTATTAGGTAAAGGTAAGAGAGTATATACCAAACGTGGACCCCAATCACGGGCAGGATTTAACGCGAAACCAGTAGTCGTTCCCAAACCAATCCCAACAACGGTAATTACCAAACCAACAATTAGCGGCTTCAATCCCGTGGTGAAATCACCCAAGTTCAATAGCACAAAAATAAAGGCAAACGTCGCAATTACTTCTGACATAAAATTATAAAACGGCGCATAAATAGCGGGACGAGTAGCAAAAATACCAACGCCATTACCTTCTTGACTAGTAGTTGCTTTAAATTGCGGAATGAACATGAAAGCCGCCACCGCAGCTCCCACCATGGCCCCTAAAAATTGCCCGATAATATAAGGAAGTACCTGTCCCCAAGGAAATAAGCCAAATAAAGCATACGCAATCGTCACTGCGGGATTTAAGTGACCTTGGGTACCAAACATGGCTGCCACATAAACACCCATGGTTACGGCGATGCCCCACGCCAAACTGACGTATAACCAATCACCTTGACTACCATACGTTTTTTTCAAATTAATCCCAGCACTAGTGGCCGTTCCAAATAAAATTAAAACCATTGTTCCTAAAAATTCACCGGTAAATCCATTCACCACGTTCACATCCTTTATTTTCTTTGTAAGCGTTATAATACCCTTTATATTAGCATATTTACCCTAATTTATATGGTCTTATTTCAGCAAACTTTGCATAAAAATAATTTTTATCGGCTTTTTTCCATATAAAAAGGTATTATTTCGAAAAATAATACCTTGTAGTTACTTATTTATTTTGGCTATTGATTTTTTTAGCCCGTTTCGTTTGAGTTGAGTAAAGAATTAAGGCAACGGCCCCAAAGAATACCGGTCCGATGATGGTCCAAAAGGCGGTCATATAATCGTGTTCTAAAATAGGTTCCACTGCCGTAAAGACAATTCCTAACGTTAGTACCGCTAAGATAATAGCCACAATGGTATTTGTCCAAAATTTACTCTTAAAAGCCACGAATGGTCGGTTCAAGTCCGTCCGTTTCTTAAAGAACGGAAAGGCCCCTACTAAGAATAAGTATGGAACGGTAGTCGAAATGTTTCCCATATCCGTAAGAATTAAGTAGAACTTTTGTGCTCCTGAACCGCCAAAGGAAACTAATAAGACCACGGCAGAAATCAAAATGGCTTGCATCCACATGGCAAAAGCTGGCATGCCATGCTTGTTTAACTTAGTCATCTTTTCTGGCCAGAGTTCTTTTGGTGAGCCCATGATAAAGGACTTCAATGGTGAGTAAACCATCAAGAAGAAAGAACCCACAAAACCAAGAAATGATGCCAAGCCCGTAAAACGAGCTAAGCTGTTACCAACCATCACTGAAGTAGCGTGTGACCAACCCAGACTATCACCTAAGAAGAAGCCCAAGTTATTCATCAAAACGTAGGTAATATTACCTAAATTGACGTTGTCACCACCGATGACCTTATGCCAGTTAGCACTAACTCCCCAAAAGAAGATGGAGATTGCATAGAAAACCGTGATTAAAATAGTACTAATAATAATACCGCGAGGAAAGTTTTTCTCTGAGTTATCAATGTTTTCAACAATTCCCCCCATCGATTCCATTCCTCCATATGCGAAGATGGCATAAACGATAAATGAGAAAATGGCGATCGGTGACTGAAATGCTGGACTAGGTGATTTAGTGAAACTAGCTAGACCATGAATTGGTTCCTGGAAGTGACCATGATTAACAAATAGCAAAATAATAGAAGCTGCTAGAAAAATAGCAGTCAAAATCATAATAAACGTTCCACCAATAGAACCTACCCGCTTAATGGAGTCAATCCCCTTGGTAGTAAAAAAGGTCACGACAATAATCCAAAAGAACCCTAGTAACCCAATTGTTTGGACTGATGATAAACCAAACAGGCTCCAAGTTTGCGTCTGATCAGAACCGCTGATCATGGTACTCATCGGAATCCAGACCCGAGATGATGTCGATACCATCCAGACCATCCAACTAGCTAACCAGATGAAAGTCCCTACAAACGCAAATTTCTCGCCAACAGATTCTGACAACCATGAATAAAAACCACCATGATCGTCTTTTAAGGCGGAACCATACTCAGCAAACATTAACCCTGATGGTAAAAAGAAAATAATGGCAGCAAATACATACCAAATAATACTAGCGTAACCCATTTGGGCATAAGCAATTGTTACGTTCCCAAATCCATAAATAGCGGTAAAAATCATTAAGATTAATCCCACCAGCGATATCTTCGACTTCTTTACCATTAACCTCAAACTCCCCTTCTCAACTTACATAATAGCTAGATTATAACCACTTGTGGTTATTTATGCAACGCTTTTCGATTTAAAAGAAATATTATACATAAAATTGGGAGTGAAATGTATATTTAATAACCAATAAAAAAGACGGTAAATGCCGTTTTAATAACTTTAAACGCCCTTTACCATCTTATAAAAATATTATTTAGCCTTAATAAATGAATAAACACAACCAATCAGCATCCCCAAAATCATCAGATACATTGACCAAGTCATTTCCATCATCATTATGCAAATTAGTGAAGCTATGTAAATTACGATTTGAATAAATAAAATGGTGCGATTAGATCCCACGGTTAATCACCTCCATAATTCATTCTACCTTAATTAGCCAAACTGTCTATTATCTCAACTCGAAAACAAAAAATTGTCTGATGCCTGAAGCTGTGATAAAATCAAACCAATTACTGAAAACCGATAAAGCGGACAAGTACCTTTGATGAATTTGTTAGCGAGCTAAGGATAGTGAAAGCTTAGTGAAATAGTCATTGGAAAATAACACCCCTTTTGGTTGCAATCTGAACGAATTATTTTTAGTAGGATTAGCCGTTACCGCAACGTTACCAGCGGAGCGTATTTGATACGTTAATTGAGTTGGTTTGCATTAAGCAAGCAATTTGGGTGGTACCGCGGAAAGACCTTTCGTCCCTAGTTTTATGGGATTAAGGTCTTTTTTATTTTGTCAGATTTGAAAGGAGTAATAATATGCCAGAAACAATTACTATTAAAGAATTATTTAGCGATCACCATTATGCTGAAGATCAACTTATTACTATCCACGGCTGGGTTAAAACTGTTCGAGGATCTAAACGAGTTGGGTTTATCGAATTAAGCGATGGATCTACTTTTAAACGGGCCCAAATCGTAATGCAAAGTGATTTACCCGATTATAGTGAATTAACTAAGTTGCCCATTAGTTCAACCATTGCGGTAACTGGTACCGTGGTTTATACGCCAGAAGCCAAGCAACCATTAGAAATTCATGCCACCGATATTACGGTAGAAGGGGCTTCTGATAATGATTACCCTCTTCAAAAAAAGAAACATACTTTTGAATACCTCAGAACGATGGCTCATTTACGTCCCCGGACTAACACTTTTTACGCCGTTTTTCGGATTCGTTCTTTAGCTGCCTTTGCGATACATCAATACTTGCAATCACAAGACTTCGTTTACGTTAACACGCCCATCATCACCGCTAGCGATGCTGAAGGCGCCGGGGAAATGTTTAGAGTAACTACTCTAGACCTAAACAACCTACCAAAGGATGAAGCTGGTAATGTTGATGATCACGAAGATTTCTTCAAAAAAGAAGCTAACTTAACTGTTAGTGGTCAATTAGAAGCTGAACCATTTGCTTTAGCCTTTCGCAATGTTTATACTTTCGGTCCCACTTTCCGGGCTGAAAACTCACATACTTCCCGTCACGCTTCTGAATTTTGGATGATTGAACCCGAAATGGCATTTGCTGATTTGCAAGACATCATTGATGAATCAGAAGGATTATTGAAATACGTAGTGGAATACTTATTTGAACACGCTGCCGATGAACTGCAATTCTTAAACGATAACGTCGATGAACACTTAATCGAACGCTTGGAATTAACTCGTGATGAACCATTTGCTCAAATCACTTATACCCAAGCTATCGATATGTTAAAAGAAGCTGAGGCTGACGTTGATTTTGAAGTTCCCGTTTATTGGGGCCTTGATTTGGAAAGTGAACACGAACGTTACCTTTCTGAACAAGTATTTAAAAAACCGGTCTTCATCACTGATTACCCTAAAGATATTAAAGCCTTCTATATGCGTGCTAACGATGATGACAAAACAGTTGCTGCCGTTGACTTGTTAGTACCAGAAATCGGTGAATTAATCGGTGGTAGTCAACGTGAAGAACGTTTGGACGTCTTATCAGCTAAAATTGCTGAAGAAGAAATGCCATTAGAAGAATACAAGTGGTACTTAGAATTACGTAAATATGGTGAAACTGTTCATTCTGGTTTCGGAATTGGGTTTGAACGATTACTTATGTACGTAACAGGGATGGATAACATTCGAGATGTGATCCCTTATCCAAGAACGCCGGGTAATGCGGAATTCTAGAGTGTAATCAAGGCGATTAGACTTTGAATTTCTGATTAGAAAATGCACAATATTTAGATCGGTAGGCACCACTAATTAAAAATCGTTGGATAGTTTAGTCGTAAAGGCTACTATTCAACGATTTTTATTTAGACAAAAATATTCAAAGTAGAAATGCTGCTTTCAGTACGCCATAATCCATAATTTATTCAAGGCCCCATTTCCCCAGTTAATCCTAACTAAGCGTAAAATGAACTTATAATATAAGCGCTGTTAAGGAGAGACCAGATTATGCTGACTAATTTCATCAAAGCCACATCCGCTTTTTTAGCAACCAATATGGATGACCTCTTTTTACTGGTGACATTCTTGATGGTGGTGACCACTCAGGCAGATTCTCAAAAACGTGCCAGTTTAACCAAAGTATTTATCGGCCAAATTACCGCCTTTATCGTGATATTACTAATCGCTGATTTAGGTAGTTTGGGTATTCGTCTTTTACCTACCAAATTCATTGCTGGATTGGGTGCAGTTCCATTGATGATGGGACTACATATTTTTTGGAGTGAACACGAAACTAAACGCGAACACCAAAAGCAAAAAATTAAGAGTCAAAATATCATTTCTATTGGTTTAGTTTTTACTACTATTTTAGCTGACGGTGGTGATAATTTAGGGGTTTACATTCCTTATTTCTCGACTCTTAGTAATGGAGAACTTTTTGTCACTAATCTTTATTTACTCTTTTTAATCTGTGTCTGGTGTCTAGTAGGACTACGACTTTCTCACATTCCCGAATTCGAAACCTTTTTCCACAAATATGGTGAAAATATTACTGGTGTCATTTTAGTAGGGTTAGGATTTATGTTAATTGTGGATGGTCTTAGTTAGTTGCTAAATAAAAAAGCCTCCCTTATAGGGACGCTTTTTTATTTTCAGGTTTATTAGGCTTTAATATGTGCTTGCGCAGCAGCTAGACGAGCCACTGGCACTCTAAATGGTGAACAGGAAACATAACTAATACCGATCGTTTCAAAGAAATTAATGGAAGCCGGATCACCACCCACTTCACCACAAACTCCAATTGGCAACTCTGGATTAGTTTGACGACCCCGATCAACCGCCATCTTCATAAGTTGACCAACTCCTTCAATATCCACCGTTTGGAATGGATCCGCGGGAAGAATTCCTTGTTTAATATATTCAGGCATAAAGGAACCCACATCATCTCGTGAATAGCCAAAGGTTAGTTGGGTTAAATCATTGGTTCCAAAGCTAAAGAAATCGGAAACTTCAGCAATTTGATTAGCCGTCACACAAGCTCGTGGCATTTCCATCATCGTACCAACCGTATACTGTAGCTTAAGATCACGGTCTTTAAGCATCACCTTAATTTGATCCACCACTAGTTTGCGAACCCAACTCATTTCGGTTTTCGAATCGGTTAGTGGAATCATGATATGGGGTTGCACCACTTGTCCTTCATCATATAAACGAATTACCGCAGTTATAATAGCTTGCACCTGCATTTGGTAAATATCAGGGAAAGTAACCGCTAATCGATCACCTCGATGACCTAACATCGGGTTTAATTCTTTTAAGGCCGCGGTCCGTTCTCGCAATTGTTCGGGGGCAATTCCCGTTTGTTCAGACACCATTTTGATTTCTTTTTCATCATGAGGTAAAAATTCATGCAATGGTGGGTCCAGTAAGCGAATTGTCACTGCTTTATTACCAGCTAATTTGTAAAGTTGATAAAAATCATCTTGTTGCATCTGTAGTAATAATGACAACGGTTCTTTGCGACCACTAACGTCTTCAGCTAAAATTAAGCGTCGCATTTGTAGTAACCGTTCTGGCTTGAAAAACATATGCTCAGTTCTCGTTAACCCGATACCATCAGCATCAAACTCCAAGGCTTTTTGAAAATCGGCCGGTGTATCGGCATTGGTATAAACGTCCATGCCGGCGTATTCTTTGGCCCAGTCGAGCAGCACTGACAAATCCCCCTTAATGGATGCATCAGTAGTGGCAATTTGCCCCAAGTATAAGTTTCCCGTGGTGCCATCTACTGACAGCCAATCCCCTTCATGAATAACATGACCATTAACCTTGGCCTGTTTCGTTTCATAATTCACACTTAATTCATTCGCACCAACCACCCCAGTGGCTCCCATCCCCCGGGCCACTACTGCAGCGTGTGAGGTCATTCCACCGCGTGACGTCACAATAGCTTGACTCACGATCATTCCTTCAATATCTTCCGGTGAAGTATCTTGCCGTACTAAGACCACTTGATGACCATTGTCACTAGCTTGTTTGGCATCGCTAGCCGTAAAGTAAGCTTGACCAGTAGCCGCGCCTGGTGAAGCAGGTAAACCAGTGGTTAAAATTTCTTGGTCATCCATTTCTGCTTGATCAAATTCGGGATGTAACATGGTAGACACCGAATCCGGGCTAATTCGTAGCAGTGCCTCCGCTTTTGTAATTAAGCCTTCATTCACTAAATCAACCGCAATTTTCACGGCTGCATCAGGAGTTCGTTTACCATCTCGAGCTTGTAATAGATACATTTTACCGTGTTCAATGGTAAATTCTAAATCCTGCATGTCGCGGTAATGCGTTTCTAATTTTTCAGCGGTTTCCGCTAATTGTTTATATAAATAAGGAGCTTCATTTTTTAATACCGAAACATCTTCAGGGGTCCGAATTCCAGCTACCACGTCTTCACCTTGCGCATTTTGTAAGTATTCTCCAAACAGCGCTTTTTCTCCAGTAGCCGGATTGCGCGTAAACGCCACCCCAGTTCCAGAATCGCGACCAGCGTTACCAAAAACCATTTCTTGAACGTTAACGGCCGTTCCTAAAGTTTCTGGAATATTATTTTCTCGTCGATAAATTTTGGCCCGGTTATTATTCCATGACTTAAATACTGCCGTAATGGCTGCTAGTAATTGTTCCTTTGGATCTTGCGGAAATTCTCCGCGGGCTGATCGTAAGTATAACTGCTTGAATTGCGCTACGATGGCCTTTAAATCGCTAATAGTTAAATCAAGGTCGGAGTGGTAATTTTTGCGTTCCTTAATATCAGTTAAGACCTGATCAAAAGCCCCTTCTTCAATCCCGTAAACCACGTTACCAAACATCGCTAATAATCGGCGGTAACTATCATAGGCAAACCGTTCATTATTAGTTAATTGAGCTAATGCTTGGACCGTACAGTCATTTAATCCAATATTTAAAATCGTGTCCATCATCCCTGGCATCGAAATTTTAGCACCGGAACGAACTGAAATTAGCAGGGGATTTTGGTCATCGTTAAATTTTTTTCGAGTATCACGATTTAATTTTTCAATTGCGGCGTCTAGTTGGCTCAATAAATCTGCGCTTAGATGATGCGAAGCTTGGTAATTGTGACAAGCCTCAGTAGTAATGGTAAAACCGTGAGGAACCGGCAAACCTAAATTAGTCATTTCTGCCAAATTAGCCCCTTTACCACCTAATAAATCGCGCATGTTCATGTTACCTTCCGCAAACGTGTAAATTAATTGAGTCATATTATCCTTCTTTCTGATAAATAATACATTGCATTTGATATGTATAACGTAACTTATCGCGAAATAAAATGCAAGCGTTTTCGAAAAAACTAATTTTTATCTAATTATAATCTCATAAATATAAAAAAGACGCCCATTAGGACGTCTTTTTGGCATATACCACTTTAATTAAATTAGCTTCGTTCAATAAAGTGTTGAAAAATACGATTTTTCGTAATTTTACCAATTACATGACGACTCCCCGCCTTTTCAGCTACGGGAAGTGAATCGACTTCATGTTCTAATAAGAGCTTGCCAGCTTCTAGGACCGTAGTATCCGGGGTAGCCATCACAATGTTAGGCATTCTGGTCATTACCACTCCAGCCAACATTGATTTAGGATTATCGCTAGTAAAGCTAGCTCGCAAAAGATCTTTGCGAGAAATCAAGCCTACCAATTGATCGTTAGCATCCACAACATAAAGTGAACCAACATCCTCAATGAACAACTTAGTCACCGCATCTTGCATACTAGCATCTTCGCCGATTTCGGTAGTGGGTAACAAAATATCTTTAATCGGAATACCGTACAAATTATCATAATCGACTTTATTAGGTTGTTCTGTTCGGTAAATATAACCGACTTTAGGCCGAGCTGCGAGGACTTCAATCGCCGTTAGTAACCGCAAATCAGCTCGTAATGTTGGCACACTTAACCCTAAAGCTTCCCCGATTTCTTCTCCCGTCATGGGGCTGTTTTCTTTGAGCATTTGTACAATTTTATTTTGTCGTTCAGTTAGCTCCATCAATTTTCCTCCCATGTTTATCACGTCATTATTAAAATAATTATAGCATCATTTTAGACTTTAACGTCAGAATTAAATTGCCAAATGCTAGTAATAGGTGTAAATTATATACTTACATTTAATAAGTAAACGAGGTCCTATTATGGAAACTAGCAAAGCAATCAAAACCCGGCGCTCAATTCGCGATTTTAAGTCCACCCCCGTCGAAAAAGACGTCTTGGTAGACATTATTAAAGCAGCACAGCAAGCCCCTTCTCAGGCCAACTCTCAACCATGGCACGTTTATTTAGCTACAGGAGATACCTTAACAGAATACAAACGGCGTTTTCAACAGCTGAGTCAAGCTAATAAGAAAAGTAAACTATTCTTAGAAAAAGCGCAAACCGGTCAATGGTCACCAACTGAACAAATTAAAATGGCCAAGTGGAATGTGGAACTAGCACAAACTTTAGATGGCATGCAATATATCTACTCCAACAGTCAATACGCCCTCTATAACGCTCCTGCCATTGCCATCTTGACTTTACCTAAAAATAGTCCCGCATGGTCCATTTATGATTTAGGCGCTTTTGCCCAAACTTTAATGTTAGCAGCTACCGATCATGGCCTAGCTAGTATTTCCGCTAGTGAGTTCGTCAAGTATCCAGAATTAGGTTACGGTGTTTTAGATATTTCCAAAAAAGAAGTCGCCGTTATGGGTATTGGATTAGGATATGAAGATTCCACTCGCCAAATTAACCAACTACACACTAGTCGGCAACTACTACAAGATACCCTCACTTTTTTCGCCTAAATAAACAATAAAAAACCAGCCAAACTATTTGGCTGGTTTTTTAGCAAGTAATCAGAACTTGTCTCCGTTAAGGGGCAAGGCTGATACTTTCAAATAATAATGACTATTCAAAAAGTACCACCCCCTTTCCATTTAATGCCCCTATCCTAATTCAAAAATCATCAAAAAGCAAGGCAAAACCCTTTTCAATCGTTAATTACAAATATTTTCAATAAACTATAATATTTTCATTTTTTACTAGTAGATTTTCTTTTTTTCAATTTTTTGAGATAATCCGTCATCTTTTCTTTTTCGTGAGTTTTATGATCCAACTTATCATTATACCAATCGATTTTTCAATTCACTATTTTCAAACTATCTAACCGATCCCTAATTTCGATTTCGGAATGGCGCCGCGTTTGTTCTAATAAATTTTTTCGTTGTTTGATGGTTTCGTCACCTTGAACTCGCCACTGAAAAAGCCAACACCTATTTGTTTGCTCATCCCGGTGACACCAACGATGGTAATTCAGTTACATACGCTGCACCTGCATATACCCAATATAAAGTTGGTCGTAAAGTAATGGATACCACTGATTACAAGAACGACAAATTAACAATTACTAAAGCCGCTACTCGTACCCGTGAAGGAGATCGTTGGGTATACGTAACTGACTCAACTCACCCAGAAGTAAGTAGCTGGATTAAGTCAACCGGACTGAAAAATTATAAGTCTAATGGCGTCAATCAAACTACTGCCAGCCGTGTATTTAATTACAGTAACTATGATGTAGCTGGTCAAAAGACTACAAGTACCATTTCTAACCTTAGTGGCTTACGTTTACTTTACAATTCCAATGTAAACTTCACTAATGCTATTAACACATTTAACCGTGATACTGCCGTTAAGGGTAACAAAGCCGATATTCTTTCGCAAAAGGACTTATTAGCTGCCCTGAAAAAGGATGGTTTAACCACTGTTTATATGAATTTAACCCCTACTTTGCTTAAAAGAATTCCTGGTGGCATCCTAGATAACTTGGATAAGACCGGTATTTTCATTAAGTTTAACCTTGATAAAGATGCCCTGCCAAAAAATGTTCACTATGGTGATAACATTCGACTTTCCTATACTGTAGAACTCCAAAATATTTACGTCAAAGAACCTAACCAAACTATCATCGAAGACAACACTAAGAACAAAGATGGTTACTACGCTATTTCCATGAACAATGATGTCATTCGCAGTATTGTCAGCACCATCGCAACAATGGAATTCTAATTTAAACTTGCTTTGCATCATTCCCCAAACACAATTAAATCCACATTAAGCTAAGCATGAATTGCCACATTCTTAGCAAAAGAACTCCTAATCTTTTAGTAGATTAGGAGTTCTTTATTTTTTAAACCGTCTTGCTATCTTCTGAGGCTTCAAATTCATTCATCAGTGCTAATAACAAGTTAGCATAACTAGGATGATCAGTATTTTGCTTGATTTCAGTCTGCAACGAGTGCAGTTGATCAGTAATAATTGCATTAGTACCTAAAAACATCATTTCATCCATCTGGTTAACATCGTTTACCGTCCAAGCATAAACTTGTTGGTGGCGTTCGTCAGCATTGGAAATAAAACTAGAATTTAAGGTAGTCGCTTCCATGGTATAGGCATTAGCCTTAGTTTCTGGAAAGGTTAAATTATACGGCAAGATAAAGCTAACAAACAACTTGGGTGCCTGCTGCTTGAGTTGCGTGACTACCGGATATGATAAGGTATGCACGCGATCATGGTGTTTTAATAAACTTTGTTCGTACCGTTTCACAAAAAGTTGAGTCATATTAGCACTATCATGAGGCGTTACTTTGATTTCTACTAACAATTTTTGGTGTAGCTGGTGCGCTGTTTTCAAATAGTCATCAAAGCTGGCAATCTTGGCATGATGACCGTTTTCTCTGACCGTGATCTTAGTTAACTGTTGTAACGTTAATTGATACGGTGCTTTATTAATGCCCGCCAAATCTTGTAAATTTTCATCATGCATCACCACAAATTTATGATCCTTAGTTTCATGAATATCCATCTCCACGTAATCAGGATGTTCTTGACTAGTTAATCTTAATGCCGGTAGAGTATTTTGCACGCCATTGCCGTTATCCACCCCTCGATGAGAAATGGCCATGGGCCGACTTAAAGCTAACCCCTTTAGCACAGCAACATTATATATGACTAAACTGGCGGCCGTGAATACCAACATCGTTGCCGTGAGTAATCGAAGAATTCTACGATGACCCTTTTTGCGGTTACCGAATTGTATTTTGGCCGTTTCCACCGGCACAGCAAAATCTTCACTCCCATCCAACATGAGTCCCGCGGCCATCGCCGGAACATAACAACTCATCAGTTCAGCAACGAATTCCATAATAAACAAATTCAGCATGGCACTAGCAAAAGCCACTCGGGTCGTATCCAGATACGTTTGCGCACCGTATATCAATGCGTAAACCACTGCTGTAACCATTGAGCTGACCCCAGCAATTAACAAAAAACTAGCTAAGTAAAACCATAATCGTCCACGCGTTTTTTGCCAGCTCAACTTAATCGCTGTTTTGGCCGAAGTATGACTTAATATCATAAATGGTAAGGTCAAAAATAAACGAATACCAATATAGCCAATAACCAAATAAAAAAGTACTAGCCCCGCGGTGTACAACGGGTTTTGTAAAAAGAAATCCATAAGAAAACCAGGAATTTTAACTTTATTCAATAACGGTGTTCGTAAAAATAAACTACCAAACGGTAAAATAATAATAAAATAGCCTAAAAAGAATACAAAGGTTAGCGGCGAAGCCACCTTTAAACTAGCTACCGTTTGTCGCAATACTTGCATTAAAGTTTCCGATTTTCCATGTTGAATATTGCGAACACTAAGTAAAATAAACGCAAACTGCCAGTAGATAACTATTAAAATGACAATTAATTCCACAATTAAAATTAGGGCCACCACAATATGTCCCGTTAAAATTTCACCAATATTATTAAATGATATGTATGGAATTTTAGTAACCCTTAACAACCAACTGGTAAACCAATTAAAGGTAGAAACCGCTAATAACGCTACTACTGCTGAAGTTAAGAAAAATAATAAAACATAACTAGCCCAATGTTTAAAAAAACGTTTGTTAGCATCACGAAAGTTCTGCCATGCAGTCATAATATTCCTCCTTAGTTTCTTATAATTAAAGAGTATCATTGAAATCAAAGGGAACCAAGCAAAATGGCCGAATAAACAATAGGTCAATGCTATTATTAACATAACAATAATTAGGGGTGACTGTAATGAAAATTGGATTTATTGGTACGGGTGTCATGGGTACCGGAATAATTTTGAATTTATTAAAAACTAATCACCAAGTAACCGTTTATAATCGTACTAAAGCGCACGCCCAAACGGTATTAGATGCCGGGGCCAATTGGGCAGACTCACCGGCGGCGGCTGCACAAAATGCTGAAGTAACTATTTCAATGGTGGGGTTTCCTAAAGATGTCGAAGAAATCTACTTCGGTGATCAGGGTATTTTAGCTGGAGCGCAACCACAAACGATTGTAGTTGATATGACCACCAGCACCCCCGCCTTAGCAATTAAGATTGCTGAAGCTGCGCACCAAAATAATTTACTCTCACTGGACGCACCAGTATCTGGTGGTGACATTGGTGCTCAAAACGGTACTTTAACCGTCATGGCTGGTGGCGATAAACCGGCTTTTGATTTCTTAGTTCCTTTATTTTCGGCTATCGCTCAACGAGTAAGCTATTTTGGCAATGCTGGTAGTGGACAGCACACTAAAATGGCCAACCAAATTATGATTGCCGGGACGATGACTGGATTAACCGAAATGTTAGTTTACGCTCAAAGTGCTGAATTAGACCTCCAAGCTGTTTTAGCCACTCTTTCTGCTGGTGGTGCTGATAACTGGAGTATGGATAACTACGTACCACGAATTTTAAAAGATGATTATACGCCAGGTTTTTTTGCCAAACATTTCTTAAAAGATTTACGCATTGCCCTCCAAGAGGCTGACCGGATGGAACTTAATCTACCTGCTACCAAGTTAGCCAAACAATTATACGAAATCATGGTTAATGTCGATCATCTGGGTGATGATGGTACCCAGGGATTAATTTTGACATATCCTAAATGGAAACCAGTCAAATAAAAAAACGCTGCTACGGCAGCGTTTTTTATTTTATTTTTTCATTGGTAATAGCTTGAATGTATCCTTTAGCAATTTTGTCCATATTTTTATTTAATTTTTTATAATCAGATCTATTATCAATAAAAGCTGTTTCGATCAAACTGTAATCAATATGACGTCTCCGCAAAACATTACAATTACGTAAGTTAGTCCGATAACTATAACCACGATAAGCGGGATTCAATCCAATATATTTTTTGATAACTGCAGCCGTTCGTTTATCTCTTGGAGTAGGCTTTTTCTTTTGAATGATAACATGGCCACCGTGACCACCAGCAGCATCTAAATGAAACATAATAACGGTCGTATTTTTGGGTACCTTATAAGAACCTTTATGATAGACAAATGTATCTCTTACAATGTTATGTTTGGGATTGTAAAACGTAATATCACTACGTTTAGTTTTTTTGGCGTATTTTTTTAATTTAGGTAACATTTTTTTACGTAAATAGTTAGCTTCACTAGCCCCATTACCGCGGGCACCAGGGTCACCAGCACCATGACCCATAACTAATAAATATTTATGTTTTTTAGGTGCTTTTTTAGTGGTTTTAGCAGCTGCTACCGTTGGGGTAACAACGGTTGAAGCTAAGGCCCCCATTCCTAGGGTTCCCACCGTTAATAAGGCCGCCAATACTTTTTTGGTTTTTTTCATTATGTAACTCCTTTAGTTTAATTGTTAGTAAATATGGACTTTAGTTCCCCGTGGCACTTTTTTGTAAATCCAATAAGCATCTGGAATTGTCAATCGAATGCAACCGTGTGAGACAGGTTTACCCAATTTTTTAGCCTCTGACTTAATATATTTACCCTTTTTATTGGTAGGAACCGTGTGGAACAAATAAATACCATTATATAACCAGGACGTCCAATACTTAGCCCCTTCTTTAGACGACTTATTGTAAAAAGACTTGCCTCGATTTTGAATATGAAAGGTGCCCCTTGGCGTTGAATTATAAATACCGGTCGAGCAAACCATCGTATATAGAGCCTTTTTTTGCTTTTTACGCATTACGTAAACTCGTTGTTTCTTAATATTAACTTTTAACCAATCACCCTTTTTCAACTTAGGGTAAGCCTTTTTTTGTGATGGCTTTTGCCAATTAACGGTTTTGGCCTGTGCGATGGTGGCTGCACTCCCCAAACCGATTTCACTAGCCCCCAAAGTCAGAATGGCCGTTAACACAAATATCCATTTAAATTTTTTCAATTCAATCATCCCTCCTATTTATGTTTATCTAAATAATTAACCACGTCGCGGCCTAAGCGATTCATGCCTTGATATTGATAATACTGATTACCACTTTGGGCCATAACGACCACAGTGTAGACCCCCTGTTTGGTTTTAAATAAGGCCGCATCATTTTGCACCCCTTTAGTAGGAAATTCGCCCGTTTTGTTATAAACCTTAGCACCCCGAACCAATTTAGGAAGTTTACTGTGATTTTTACACCCTTGTAACAAAGCCAGCATTTTAGAATCATATTTTGGTCCCAGTAATTGACGTTGATATACTCGCCGCAAAAAGCTAGTTAGATCTACGGCAGTAGTGTAGTTATCTTTTCCCTTATTTATCGCTTTAAAATCAAGCATGTATCGCTTTAAATTGGTGTTTTTAAATTGAAATTTTTTTACAATTTTATTAACGGCACCGATACCGCCCACTCGATGAACTAAACGATTGGTTGCCGCATTATCGGAATTATGAATCATTAATTTCAAATCAGCTTTAGTTTTGGCACTAAGTTTTAACTGTGCCGCTTAGCTTTATCATAAACACTCAGCATCACAAAGACTTTGATAGTACTAGCAGCTCGTTGCTTACCAATTTTTTGATTACCCGTATTCATTTTTAATGGTCGTTTATTTAACCTGGTGACTTTAACAGACCACTTGCCGTGAGCCGCCTTCATATCTCGCTGAACTAATTTTTGAATTGCTATCGTTTCTTTACTCAAGCTAGTCGCATGCACTGGAACCAACCCGCTAAACCAGCTAATAACAATTACTAACACCAGTTTTGTCAACCACGTTAGTCTAATATTACGGCGCATTATTATGTTCCTCCAATTATCGACTTAATTCTTAAATTAATTATATTTTTACTATAAAATAATTGTTACATTAAATTACACTAATAATTATAGCTGAGTTCACTGAATATGTATAGGTTTTTTACTCATTTGCAATAATGATAAATTGTGTCACAATAGCAATGAAACCGTTTGCTGATAAATATAAAAGGAGATTTTAAAATGAACTCAGCCCATAATCAACCCGTAGTTGGTCCTATGTCCTTTGATGATGGAACTATCAATTTCCCAACTGGCAAGCTACCCTTAAAAACTTTAAAGGGCATTTTTGACGTTTTACCGTTTGAATTTGATTTCGTAGATGCCGACAATCAATTTGTTTGGTATTCTGATAACGGGCATCGGCAGGCTCGCCGTGAACCAAGCCAAGTTGGTCATCCCGTTTCAAATTGTCATCCAGCCCAGGCGGTTGATAAAGTCATGGCGGTCCTCAATGCACTAAAACAAGGCAAAGTCGACAAGCTAGTAATGCCTTATCAAAAAAACGGGCATACGAACTATAATGTTTATTATGCGGTTCGCGATGATGATGCTAATTATTTAGGTTGTTTAGAACTCACCATCGATCCAACCGTTTTTGATCTGGATGCCGCAACCAGTATAGCTCAAATTAAAAATTTATTTGCTTAAATTCGATCTGCTATAATATTAGCAATATGATTAAAACCTGTTCCTACACGAAAGGAAACACTATGAAAAACAATGATGAACGTAAACCGCAAACCACCGGTGATAGCCAAAAACCTTTTAAAAATGCAGACGCTAAAAAAAGTGATCAACTAATGTTTTGGCTCTTAATTGCCGTCATTATTTGTTCACCTCTGCTAAGATTCATCCACTAAATAAAAAAACGTTACCTACTAATTAGGTAACGTTTTTTATTTTATAGATTAAGTGCATTGTACATAATGACATATTGTGAGTTACCACATTGATGAGCCATTGGTTGACTAGTTTCAGTAGCCTGAACCGGTTTGGTTGGTAACTGAGTCACTGGTTTATCGGCTTGAGCCTTACCAGCTTCAATTTCATAAATTCCTTTTCCTAAAATTGCCAAAATATCATCTGAAAAAGCTTGAGGTTGATGAGTACTATACAATTTATTATCGTCATGGTTGCCTAAAACTTCTTTTAGGTGTGACAAGCCTTGTTTCCAATCACTCAAAGAGGCACTGTTTTCGCCAAAAATAATACTCATAGAACCACTAGCTAAACCATCACCAGTAAAGGCCATGTGTCGATCAGTATCAACATAAGCTAAACTTCCCTTACTATGACCGGGTAATCCCACCGCCCGCAAAACAGCACCGCCTAATTCCAAAGCATCGCCATCATGAATTTGCATATATTCAAATGAATCTGCCGCTAGCATATTGGCTTTCATGTAATCAACTAATTCTTTATTGTGCTCACTAACGGTCGCCACCGTATTTAACCGTGTTTCAGTCGTAGCATTTTGTTTCATCAATTCAGCATCGGCTGGGTGCATAAAAACTCCTTTAAAGGCCGAGGCACCACCAATATGATCAGCATCACCATTAGTTAGTAAAGCCACGATTTGTTTATCAGTAATTTTACGAATTACTTTTTTTAAGCCGTCATCAATGCCTAATCCAGTATCAATCAAAACTGCTCGAGTAGTTCCGACGATCAATTGTTGAGAAATCGAAACAGTTTCGCTGATATTTTCACTAATATTATAAACGTCATCAGCTAATGACGTTACGGTATATAAATTATCCATTGTCAAACTTCCTTTATTTTAAATGCAAGCGTTTTATAGCCTTATACCACTATCTTACCGAGGTGATGAAGGTCTGGCAAGTTAGGAATGATAAATAGTATTCAATTTTTACTATTTGTTTTTTTTATTATAGCGATAAAAATGATTGTTTTGACTTATGGCTAAGATATTTCTAGAATAATACTTGTAAATAAATAACGAATGAAGGAGAATTAGTTAATGTTAACTTTCTTAAAAAAGGTACCAATGGCAATGTGTGGTTTGATTTTAGGCATCGCCTCATTGGGAAATCTATTTGTTGCTGAAAAAATGACTGTTGTAAGTAATGTCTGCGGCGTCATTAGCATGCTAATGATTGCTTTAATTATCTTGAAAGTTTTATTTGCTTTTAACTCCGTAGCAACCGAACTTCAAAATCCAGTCGCTGCTTCCACTTTTCCCACCTTCACAATGGCTTTAATGGTTATTTCTACCTACTGGGGTCGCTGGGGATTTCATAATTTTGGCTTAACTCTTTGGTGCATTGCCATCGTAATTCACCTAAGTATTACAGCCATCTTTGTTTACCTTCACTTACTTAAACCAGCTGTTAAAATGAAGCACGTCTACCCTAGTTGGTTCGTCACTTTTGTTGGCATCGGCGTAGCACCAGTCACTGCGGCTCAATTTTTACCTAACGTTGGTAAAATTTTACTTTACGTGGCACTCGCCTTCTACGCTGTCTTACTACCAATCATCTTATGGCGCTTATACAGCGAACGTGAAATGCCCGAAGGAACTTTACCTTTGATCACTATCACTGCCGCACCAGCATCACTATGTTTAACTGGTTACTTACTTTCATTTACCACCATTAATTCTATTTTTGCCATTAGCTTAGGTATTCTAGCTCAGATTCTTTATTTTGGTACCTTGCTAGCCATGGCCCGCATTTACATTTCCGCTGAACATTCATTAATCAAATTCTATCCTAGTTTTGCTGCCTTTACTTTCCCATTGGTAATTTCATCAACCGGTCTTTATTACCTATCACAACGCATCGCTGGTTTGCATACTTGGGGGACCGGCTTGGCCTTAGCAGAACAAACTATCGCTAGCTTGATGATTGTCTATGTTCTCTTCCAATATGGTAAATTTCTTTATGGATTGTTTGTTCAATCCCTACATGAAACTGATCACGTCATGGAAATGACTGAAAATAAGTAATCAAAAAGACAACTCGTAGGAGTTGTCTTTTTAATGCTTTAATTTTACCTTACCACAAATATTCCACTGGGTTCTTAATATACTTATTATAGACATCTTGAACCACTTGCATTTGCTCAGTAGTAAAGGCTGGTAGTGCAGCTGCTTCAGCATTTGCTGTGATTTGACTTGGTTTACTTGCCCCCGGAATAACGGCAGAAACTTCATCATACATTAAAATATACCGCAAAGCCATGGCTGCCAAATTATCCGTACCTAGCCGTTGCTTCAACTCATCGGCGGCCTTAACTCCAGTAGCGTAATCAACCCCAGAAAAAGTTTCGCCTTTATCAAAGGCTTCCCCATTACGGTTAAATGAACGATGATCTTCCTTACCAAACTTAGTCTCATTGGTATATTTACCACTCAACAAACCACTAGCTAATGGTACTCGTGCCAAAATACCAACATTAGCTGCTTTCGCTTCTGCAAAGAACTGTTCAGCAGGGCGGAGCCGGAACATATTAAAGATAATTTCAACCGCTGAAATATCGAATTGCAGAGCCTTCATAGCTTCTTCTACTCGTTCCACACTGACCCCATAGTTTTGAATCTTACCGGCCTTTTTCATCTCATCTAATGTCGCAAAAACACTAGGATCGTAGTAAACGCTAGTTGGTGGGCAATGAAGCAATACTAAATCTAATGAATCTACATCCATATTTTTGAGCGAACTATCCACAAAGGCGATCAAATTTTCTTTAGAATAATTAGCCACCGTGTGAGGTTCAATCTTACGACCCATTTTAGTAGAATAATGAATTTCTGGGTGTCGCTTAAGGAATTGACCAACCGCATGTTCACTTAAGCCATCTTGATAAATATCAGCAGTATCAAAATAATTAACCCCAGATTGATAAGCTGCTTCTAGTGTATCCATGGCATCCTGTTCATCAAATGGATCTCCCCATTTTGAACCTAATTGCCAGGTTCCCAAGGATACTTCACTAATTTTAAAACCAGTTTTACCTAATGTTCTAAATTCCATATTCTCTTCCTCCAAAGCTGTTTGATAATCTCATCATAGTTGATAAATTCAGGGGTTACAATGTTTGCACACATAAAAAAGCTACCGAAAAATTCGGTAGCTTTTGATATTATTGCGAATCGTCCGATTCACCTAAAACTCGTTTCAAAGCCGCAATCCGTTCATCTAGTGGCGGATGATCATCCATCATTCTCGACCACCAAGATCGCTTATGTTCTTTGCCAAATAGCGGTTCAACTAGGTAAAGTCCGGCCGCTTGTGGTGACAAAACATTAGCTGCTGGTTGAGGTCCCTGGAGTTTTTCAAGAGCACTAATTAATCCTTGAGGATTACCAGTTAATTCCGAACCAGAGACATCGGCGAGTGATTCTCGTTTTCTGGATAAAACTTTTTCTAACAAATAACTAATGGGTAGCCCCACTACTAAAATAATTCCGCCTAACGCCATCATGGCAATACCAAAATAAGCTGACGTATTATCTTTTTCGTCGCTACTACGATAGTAAGACATTGATTGACCGACTCGCATTAAGCCATAGCCCATCAAACTAATAAAGCCCACTAAAGCAATCGACAACGTGGTCACTCGAATATCATAATTTTTCACGTGACTCATTTCATGAGCAATCACGCCTTCTAATTCTTCTCGATTCATGATATCTAATAAGCCTTGCGTCACTGACACACTCGCCTTATTTGGACTCATTCCGGTAGCAAAAGCATTCGGTGAGTTATCCGGAACCACATATACCCGGGGCATCGGCATCCCAGATGCAATACTTAATTCCGTAACGATGTTATAGACTTGTCGATACTGTTCGTTAGGTGAATTCTCAAAGATTTCTTGCCCTTTATTCATTCGAATAATTTCTTGGCCACCCTGCCAGTACCGGTACAAAATATAAAGCACCAAAAAGACTTCTAGCCAAATCATGACTTGGGCCACTGTGACCATGTCACCACTAGTTAAGACGTACGCAACCACGAAAAAAATTACGTTAATCAATAATAAAAATAAGGCAATAGTCCAAGCCGATCGCCGTTTATTAGCACTAACTTGGGCCCCCAAGGTATCCAATTTAGCCACTTAAATCACCTCAGAACTTAACTTCTGGAACTTTTTCATCAGCCGCATCAACTGGTAATTGATCGCGTTTAGAAAAACCAAACATACCGGCAAATAAATTAGCTGGAAATGATTGGATCTTGGTGTTATAGTCTCGAACTACTCGATTAAAGTTAGTCCGGCTAGCGGCAACTCGGTTTTCAGTAGTAGTTAATTCTTCTTGTAATTGGCTAAAGTTTTGTGAAGCCTTCAAATCAGGATAGTTTTCAGCGATAGCAAATAACCGACCTAATCCAGCGGTAGCAGAATCATTGGCCTTCACTCGTTGAGCTAAATCAACGTTATCATTAGCCATCGTTTTGGCATCATTTTCCAAGCTAGATAGAGGTTCACTGGTTCCAGCATTACGAGCTGCAATGGTATCCATAAAAGTATCATGTTCATGCTTAGAGTAGCCCTTAACGGTATTGACCAAGTTCGGAATCAAATCTGCCCGTCGTTTCAATTGAACGCCGATTTGACTTTCGGATTCATCCACCATGTTCCGGGATTTAACCATGCCGTTATAAATTAAAATTCCAATAACCACAATTACGGCAATAACAACTAGTGCAATAATCATTGTAAATCCTTCTTTCTGTTGGCGGCTATGGCCGCTGTTTTCATTAGTGTATCAAGGTATGTATTAGGTAGCAAGAAAGATAATCAAATATTAATTTGTTTCGATACAGAATTATGATTTTTTCTATAATAAATCAAAATTAACAATGAAATATCTAACAAAATTAAGTATATAGAGAATGAAACCGAAGCAATTGTCCATCTGGTAGCAGTGATCAAACTAGAAACATCCGTAAAAATACCACCTATATAATATATAGACGCTTCTGACTCCGGAGAACGCCAAATTTTAACAAACGTAGGAATAGCTGCCATTAAATCACTAAAAATGGAAAATACAATAGCTAAATTTGGATCTTTAGACAAATACCATACTATTAAAGATAAAACAGATAAAATTCCACAAATATAGTCCAAGTAACTTAAAGACCAGTAAGAACTTTTATTAATGAATGACGCAATCAACACTAATAGTGGCATAAATCCGGCCATAAATACGGGTACTATTGGTTTCCAATCAGCTCCAGCAGATAATGAAGCAAACGTAGAAATCATCGGAGATATCGTCCATAATAACCAAGTTACACGATTAGGTTGTACTTTCCCTTGAATTGTATCGAACAAATAAAATGATCCACAAATAAATGATACTATAGCACCTAATATTGTGATAAAACTCATCATATAAAAACATCCATCCTTTTTAAGTTTTAAAAATAAAATTAAAACAACAAAAATAATTATAGACTACAATGACAAAAATTAAACAATCAAATTTTATTATTGAATCTTATTATCACAGCTACACGTATAAATCAAAAAGGTTTATACTAATTGTGTATGTATGAACAAAATAAAAAGACAATCTACGATTGAATTTAATCAATAGTAGATTGTCTCATAATACTTCAATTTTAAGCTTTCGAGTTTAATTTATCTCGCGCTTTCTTGAAGTAATACATTTGAAGCATACAAAATAATGACTATGTCAGGAATCACTATCTTGTATTATATATCTGATGACTATGTCAGGAATCATTAGATATATACGTGATAACTATGATCAGTAATTATCACATTGCAACAACTTAATTATTTTCTAGAAGATTGCTATTTCTATAGCTGTCTTTTTATTTTTAATTAAAATGCTCCAATGTAATAACTACTATAAGTAGTTATTACAACATATTTTACGATTTAATTCAAAAATTTTTGAGGATTATCTTTAAAATCGTTTATTTTAATGATTTTGGTTTCAGACGATCCTTCCTTAGATATTTGAAACTCTCCGGATTCTACTTCTTTTTTGCCGATAACAGCATAGTATTTAGCTTTGACTCTAAAGGCCTCTTTAATTTGTGATTTTAATTTTCTATCTTGATAATTTTTTTCACCAAAAATACCTTTTTTTCTAATAGAATCAAGAATAGTAAATGCTAAGTTATCTCCTTCTTTATCTGCAGCTGCAAAGAAAATATCGGGAGAATCATTAGGTATAATATCAGGATTTTCTTTTTGAATTAAAATAAGTAATCGTTCGACACCAATACCATATCCAATTCCACCTTCATCAGGTCCACCCAACTGTGAAATCAATCCATTGTATCGTCCACCACCACAAACTGTCACGTAATCTCCTCCAAATGCATCAGAGTCAGACATAATTTCAAAGATAGTGTGTGTATAATAATCAAGCCCACGAACCATATTAGAATCAATTTCGTAACTAATATTCAATTCATCTAATAATGACTTCACCTCATTAAAATATTTTAATGAGTAATCGTTTAATGAATCCAAAATAGAAGGCGCATTCTCTACTATTTTTTTATCATTTTTATCCTTACTGTCTAGAACTCTTAAAGGGTTTTTATACAGTCTAGATTTCGAATCTTCACTTAATTCATCATAAAATGGTTCTAAATATTCAATAAGACTTTTTCTATAATTTTCTCTTGTTTCATTATCGCCCAAAGAATTTATAGCCAATTTTAAGTTATCAATACCTAATCTGTGGAAAAATTCAATAGCCTCAGAAATAACCTCTACATCAATTTGGGGAGATTCACTATTTAAAGCCTCGCAACCTATTTGAGTAAACTGACGCTGACGTCCAGACTGCGGACGTTCATATCTAAACATCGGCCCCATATAATAAACCTTATATGGTTTAGGATATTCAGGTCCGAAAAGTTTGTTTTCAACATAGGATCTAACAACTCCCGCTGTACCCTCAGGTCGTAAAGCTAAACGTCTACCACCTTTATCCATAAAATCATACATTTGTTTTTCAACAATATCAGATGTATCCCCCACGTTACGAGCAAACACATTATAATCTTCAAAAATAGGAGTTCTAATTCCTCTATAACCATACTCGCGAAATGTTTTCTCTGCTATATTTTCAACTTTTTCCCACAATTGTGATTCACCCGGTAAAATATCTGCTGTACCTTTTGGTTTTTGATAATTAAGTTCGACCATATGAATTCTCCTTTCAAAAAAAAAGCGCCCTCTAAAGTATTTTATATACTTTAGAGGGCGCTAAACCGCTGTTCCACCTCAATTTACAGTATCCTCAAAGACACTGCCTCAGTAAGTTTGAAAATTCAAACTCAAGCTATAACGTTGCTCAACGGAATTTACTAAATTCATTATATTCATATTTTAGACTTAGAAACGAATGTGAATTACATTGAAAACCAGATTTCATCATATACTGGATCTCTGTTTAAATTACAACAATGATTTTAAGTTCGTTTTAATTAGTCACATAATACAATATTGTCTTTCAACATGTCAAGCTATTTGCCCGCCTTAGGATAAACAGGATTAGCATCATCATACTCATAATGACTAATATGCCCCTCCTGCATCCATTTGCGTAATCTATCAACTTCTTCAGCATGATCTGGATCTAATAACTGAGGGAATTCATGGCGAATTGTATTATCATATCCCGCAATATTTATTTCTCTAGGCTTTGTATCTTGAACAAAGTCAAAAACTCGTCCAAAAATAATGTTTTCAGGGTGCCATACTATACCATCACGCAAAGCAATCATAAATTCTCCACATGGTGCTCCAGTAATAAATTTCGCACTAGTAACATCAGACTTTTCAACTGTTAGTAGTTCATTTTTATTCATCTTATAGACTCTCTTAACAGATGTTAGATAGATATCAATACTTGTACCATTATTATCTAGAACAACTTGGCTAAGTTTGTCATTAATATCATCAATATATTCTGATACAAATTCAGGAATTTTATCGCTTGGAATGACTGACTCAATCACTTGTAAATTATTATTAACTGCAATCGTCATGATAATCTCCAATCTTTAAATACTAATCAGGAGTTATTAGTATTTAATTTTTCCATCTTTTGATAATGATTCATATCCCATCTTATCAAGCCATTCTGGGAGTGTAATGTTTTCCATGATATCCATATCTTTATCAGGAGTAAGAATAGAGCCACCAGGAATCGAATCAATAGGCATAGCAATGTAAGGCGCAACGGTGATTGCGTTACCAACTTGACCTGGTTCCATCATTGCATGAGCAAATCCAATCCATGAGCTTGTAAATACGGCACCGCCATTTTCACCAGTTGTGTTTTCACCACAAGCAGCGATTGACTTAGCCATAGCTTCACGACGACCTTTTAAATATTCAATCAATTCATCTTCATTAGGTGTTTCCCATACACCAGCATCTTCAACGTACATGCTGGAATACTTAGTAGGGTCTTTTGCAAATGAGATTGCAATAGCTGACCAAACACCATATCCTTGACCAGGCTTCATATCGGCATCATTCTTTGGACGTTCTGCAGTAACACCTTTATTAGCACAAACAATGAATGAACCCGGAGCTGGGTAATGACGCATATCATCTTTAGTACCAAAATATTCAACAAGAGTATCTTGTAAAGGCTTTGCGTCATAAATAGGAAGTTCACTACCATCCCATTGTTTTTCAGTAAACAATGGTTTAGCTTTATCAATTTCTGGGTTATGTAAAATATCGTAACCTAGAACAGTACCTTGTACTCCGGAAAAACTTGATGCTGTAGTCATATTAATTTGACCGATATAAGCATTCTTAGTTTCAGCACGGTCGTATGAAACGATACCATCAAGTACCATATCATCTGTCTTATCAACAACGCCTGCATCTACTTTCAAACCAGAAACATATCCAGCACCAATATTATCTGGTTCCATGTAACCACGTGACCATTTCTTATAGGGACTGATAGAGGTGCGATCAACACCAAGTGAATGTAACTTTGCTTCTAATTCTGACATATATGAAACCTCCAAATGTATTATTTGAAAAACTTCAAGAAAGCGCTTTAATGTTGTTTACAAGCATATGATAACACAAGTTAATAAATTAACAAGGCTATTTTCATAAATTATTTAATTATTTTATATAGTAATTCCAAAAAGTTTATACATCAATGTTTTAGTACATTTAAGTAAAATAAAAAGTATCAAATTCAAGAATTAGGCTGAAGGAATTCATGAATTTGATACTTTTTTAATTATTTATGAAATTAATGCATAGACACCGTAAATCCCCACCACAATAATGATTGCGGCAAAAATCCATTCTCCACGAGTAAATACTCGCTTATTATGTTGTTTTCTTGCCCATACGTAGAATGGAATACCAATGGCATAAACAATAAACGCAATTGCAATATATCTAATACCGGCTGAAAATGCCATAATTAAAGTATACAAGAACGCTAGAACGCCAATTATCATGGCCTTCTTTGGTGAATGTTTTGAACCTTGATCGAATTTTTTGGTCTTATGACTAATCTTTAACAGATACATTTCTGAAATCAAATAAGGTGGAATGGTCATTGTACCAACAACGGTTAACAGCATTTGATAAGCATTCAAATCAAAGTGAGCAAAAATAATAACAATTTGAATTACTAAAGTAGCCATAAGTACTGAAAAATCTGGAACACCATTTTTAGATACATGTGCAAAAGCTTTTGGGAATGACCCATCTTCTGCAGCAGCGTGTTGTGGCAACTCCGCTGACATTTGAATCCACGAAATCCAACTTGAAAATACAGCAAAAAGCAATGCCACAGTAATCACATCACGACCAATAGTACTATGCCATAAGTCAGTTAAAATATATGCCGTAGATGGTGATGTTAAATTGGCCAATTGACCATATGAATAAACACCAAGCGACAACATACCAACTAATGTGTACATAACAATACAAATCACAAAACCAGCAATGGTTGCCTTAGATACTTGCTTAGGATCTTTTGCTTTCCCTGACATAACAACAGCACCTTCAACACCACCAAATAACCATAGTGTAACCATCATAGTAGCCATAACCTGGTGAAATACACTTCCCATTGGTTTATCACTAAGAGATGGAACGGCCTTTGTCGCATTTGCATTAGTAGTAAATGTGGTTAAATTAAAATGTGAAATAACAGTTACTAAAAATACCACAATAACAGCTAACAAAATTGCGGTTGCTACTTTTTGAACAGTGCTTGAAACTTCAACACCCTTTAAAACCAACGCCGATAATGCCCAAGTAATAATTGAAGCACCAATGACAGAAGGCCAATTATTTCCTCCAGTAAATGTACCTGGGAAGAAATAATCAAGAGTACTCATTGTTAAAACAGCATATGCCGCATTAGCTGCACACTCACATATGAAATATCCCCATGCAGTAAAGAAACCTGTAAATGAACCAAAACCAACTTCGCCATACTTATATAATCCAGCGGTTAAATCCGGTTTTACATCACTAAGAATTACAAAAGTTTCTGCAATAAACCAAATACCAATAGCCGTGGTAATCCATGCAATTATTTGTGCATTAACCCCAGCAACAATCGACATATTTTTAGGTAAATCAAATACACCAGAACCAACCATTGCGCTGACACAAAGAGCAACAAGGCCGACGAACCCCATTTTACCTGCTTGAACATTCTTTGACTTTGAATCGTCCATAGTGCAGACACCCTTTCTTAAAAGCATTAATAAATGCTTCACATATTTAATTTTTGTAAACAACATGTAGTCAGCGCTTTCAAAGTTCATTATTACACTATTATCTTACTAATACAACAAAAATTAGCCAATCAGTAATTAAATGATATATCACAACTGATAGACTAATTTATGTCCTAATTTCTTATAATCACTTATTTCACAACACATCCAACGGTTGCTTCTTAATCGGTTTTGGATAGTATTTCGCAATTGCTTGCCACTCAGTCGCACTTAACTCTAAATCCATGGCCGCCAAATTAGCCAATACGTGTTTTACTTGGCTAGACTGTGGAATAGCCAAGGTTTCACCATTGCGAATTACCCAGGCTAACATCAACTGAAAAACCGAAACTTGGTGGTTAGTTGCAATCTCTTTTAAAACTGGATTAGCAAGCAAATGATTACCTAACGTATCCGCTTGAGCGATTGGTGAATAGGCAATTAGCGGTAACTGATGAGCTTGCATCCACGGTATTAAATCATATTCAATTCCTCGTGAACCCAAATTATACAGCACTTCATTAGTAACACAGTGATTACCGTTTTCAATTTGCCACAGGGCTTGCATATCTGCGGTGTCAAAATTAGAAACGCCCCAATGCAAAATTTTTCCGGCCTTTTTAGCGGCTTCCATTGCGGCCACCGTTTCGGTAAGAGAAATATTTCCCGTCCAATGCAGTAAGTATAAATCCAAATAATCGGTGCCCAAACGCTGTAAACTCGCATCTAAACTTTTAGGGAGTAAATCCATGGAAGCATTCCACGGATAGACCTTGGAAATTAGATAAAGGTCGGAACGAACAAACGAAGAAATCGCTTCCCCCACTAAGGTTTCCGACCGACCTTCACCATACATTTCAGCAGTATCAACTGCCACTACCCCTCGTTTTAAGCCCTGCTTAATTCCCGCCTGTAAGGCCGCAATTTCTAAGGATCGTCGGCTAGTATCATCCCCCATATGCCACGTTCCTAGTCCCATTGGTAATACTTTTTGCCCGGCCAAATTTACCATTTTCATTTGTTAACGCTCCTTTACTAGCTTTAATTATCACTTTACCATTAGTCCCCCTGATAAAAAAAAAAAACATCCGGCACTGGATACTTTTTAATATTTCACTGTAAAATTTTGGGGTTGTTGAGCCACCACTAAGGGATGTTTTTCTAAATAATCCGTAATTAACTCTGTCATATCCATATTAACCTCACGCACTACTTTATCCGCTGAAAACATCGGGTAGTCACCGCCACCGTTACCCCGGTACTGATTCATTGTGATCAATAAAGTTTGATTAGGGGTCACCGGTTGGCCATGGTATTGTAACTGGATTACTCGCTCGCCCACTGGACGGTTTAAATCAAAAGTGTACTCAATCCCCGAGTAAAAATCATAATTAAAATGCTGGAACTTGGGTTTTAAAAAAGCTGCTGCTACCACTACTCGATTAGCTTGCAACGCAAAGTAGCTGGCACTCCGTTCTAATGCTAACTTCAAATCGGCACCACTAATCCGTTCTACTACCAAAGTATTAGGATAAACGTAACTATTTAGCACTTGTCTAATAGTTATCACAGACCCATAACCATGCACTTCGTCATTAAAAAGGGCCGTCGCTGCAATATCGGTCTTAGTGGCTGCCATTTGTACTTGATTAATAAATTGTAAGTACGCATGCCCTTCCAGTCGTGCTTTTAAGGGATCAGTGACAATCATCTGGTCACCCACCACTCGTCCAAGTGGTTGATCCAACCAATGTTGCATATCATTCTCCAATTGTAGGGTATTGCTCATTAACGTCGGATCCGGAGCTTCAGTTGCCGTTGCCAGTAATTTAGCAGTAGAATTCGTCACTTGGTTATCGGCATTTAATTGAAGTTCAATCAACCCCACCATTTGACCACGTTCCCCCGGCTGAGTTACTGGCACTCCGTTAATTAGTTGGGCAATTTGACGATGTTGATGTCCCGTTATCAAAGCATCAATCCCAGAAACCTCAGTTAAAATGCGAGAACCTTCATTTTCATTAGTTAACGGTTCCGTGGCTAAGCCAGTGTGAGGATCATATTCTAAGCCGCCATGATACGAAACCACCACCACATCAGCCATCTTTCGTAACTTTGGTACCCACTTTTTAGCGGTAGCTAGGGCTGATTCAAATTTCAAGCCGGGAAGATGTTCTGCTCGTTCCCAGCGGGGGACAAAGGCGGTGGTCAGGCCGAGGATCGCGATCTTAACGCCTTGTTGTTCAATAATTTGATAGGGTTGATCCACAATATGTTGCGCCCTTCCCCCCTTGATATTAGCGCCTAATAAGGGGTAATTTCGCTCTGTTTCAGTGGAACGAAGATAAGCTAAGCCATAATTAAATTCATGATTACCTAATACTCCCGCATCATAGCCGATGTCAGCTGTAATTTGCGAAAATATACTTTGCTTAGCAACCGGCAGCTTTTTCACTACATAACTAGTTAATGGTGAGCCTTGAATCCAATCACCATTTTCAATAGCTATTACTATCTCATCAGCCGATGCCGTTTGTTTGTACCGTTTAATAATCCCCGCGGCCTTAAGCATGCCGTATTCTGCTACGTTAGTTTTGGTACTGTAATTAGTAGGATATAAATATCCATGGACATCACTAGTAGATAAAATTTTAATTTTCATTTTAAACTAACTTCTTTCGTAACCAACCCGATAGACTATCAATGGCTAACACCATGATAATAATTCCCAACAAAATAATTCCGACCCGCGGCCAATTTCTAGTCTGAATGGCAAACAGCATCGGCGTACCAATGCCTCCCGCCCCAACCATTCCCAGAATAGTAGCGGAACGAACGGCAATTTCAAACCGATACAATGTATAAGAAATGAATTCGGGTAAAATAGTCGGTAACGTTGCTAAAGCAAAAACTTGCGTTGCATTACCTCCTACACTTACAATAGCCTCTTCAGCGCCGTCATCCATATTTTCAATAGCTTCACTAAATAGTTTTCCTAACATTCCCACTGAATGAACTCCCACAGCTAGTACTCCCGCATACGAACCGGGCCCAACTGCTTTAATAAACATGATCGCCAATACAATTTCGGGAAATGTTCGGATTAACGTTAAGACAAATTTGCCACTGGTCGAACGGACGTGCCATTTTTCACTTGGACTTTGAGCAGCCCAAAAGGCGAACGGAACACTAATAACCGCTGAAATAATAGTTCCCAAAAAGGCAATTGCTAGGGTTTGGACAATTAAAGATACTAAATCTTCGCCACTACCATTATAGACATAGGCCCAATCGGGATGAAAAATACCTGAAATAATAGATTTAGATACTGAACTAGCCGATGCCTGAATGCCACTTAGCTTTAGTCCTTGCAGCGACCAAACATAAATAATCAAGACAATCAAAGCCCAAAAGAGCCAACCGTAACGGTCATAGTAACTTTTTTTAATTGTTAATTCCGGTGATTTTTCCATTACATTAATCGCTCCCTCAAGTAATTACTAATGATATTAATGATAAAGACTACCACTAAGGTCATAATGATAATTACTGCTGTTTGACTATAGTTAAATTCATTTAATGAGCGCTGTAAGTACACCCCAATTCCGCCGGCACCCAAATATCCTAGAACCGTGGAAGCTCGGACATTAATTTCTAAAGTATACAAAAAATAACTAATAAATTGGTTAAGGACCTGCGGGACAACCGCGAAATGAATGATTTGTAATTTACGTGCCCCCACAGATTTCATAGCCTCGATAGGGCCTTCATCAATGGTTTCAATAACTTCATAAAATAATTTAGAAACCATCCCAAACGAAAAGATAGCCAAGGTCACCACCCCGGCGGTAGCGCCAATACCAAATACCGCGACAAAAATGGCGGCTAATAACAAGTCGGGTAAGGTTCGGACCAAATCCAACCCAAACCGCACCAGCCCCCGGATCCATGAATTTTGCACAATATTGCTAGCAGCTAAAAATGCCAATGGGATTGCAAAGCAGGTACCAATTGTAGTCCCAATAATGGCCATTTGGATCGTTTCTAAGATAGGTTGCCCAATAATAGTAATGTAAGCCCAATCGGGATGGGCCATTCGGACTAACAAATTGGTGAACTGATCTAAATTACCCCAAAACATGGCCAGATCCACCCCGGCTACTTGTGCCGATAAAATAATTAATAGCCCGGTAATTATTACTAGACTAATAGTTTTAAGATGATACTTTTGCCACCAAGATTGTCGTGGCAACCGCTTCATTACATCCATGCTGTCCTCCTACATTGGCTGATAAATTTGATTTAGATCCTCTTCCGTTACCTGATCAATGGGTTCGTCATATACTAATTGACCAGCTCTCATTCCCACAATCCGATCCGCATATTTCAGAGCTAACGGTACTGAATGTAGATTAACAATCACTGTAATGCCATCTTCTTGATTTAATTTTTGCAAATCATTCATAACCGCTGTCGTCGTTAACGGATCCAGCGACGCAATCGGTTCGTCAGCTAAAATAATCTTGGGATCTTGCATCAAGGTACGAGCAATTGCTACTCGTTGTTGCTGACCGCCCGACAATTGATCAGCACGCATATAAATTTTTTCTAACAAGTTAACTCGATCCAACGCTTGGGCGGCTTTTCGCTTGTCGGCTTTAGAATAAAGACCTAAGATGCTTTTCCAGGTAGGATAATAACTAATTTTGCCCGATAAAACGTTATGTTCCACGCTAGAGCGCTTAACCAAGTTAAAATTTTGAAAAATCATCCCGACTTTGCGCCGCAACTCCCTTAATGCGGTTCCTTTCAGCGTGGCCACTTCAACCCCATCCACCAACACCTTACCGGAACTGGGGCGGTGCATTTGATTAATCGTCCGCATTAAGGTACTCTTGCCAGCTCCTGATAGCCCTACCACCACCAAAAATTCTCCTGGATTAACTTTTAAATTAATCGCTTTTAATCCCACCGTACCGTTGTCATAAACTTTATTAACATTTTGAAATTCAATAATTGGTTGGGCCTTCATCTGGTATATCCTCCAAAAAAATGGCTGGAAATACTCAATAATCATATTTCGGCAGCCATTTCTATTATTAATTTTTACGTTCTCAATTTAATTAATTATCTAATTTCGCAGCTTCTTTGTCGTATTTACGAATAATATCAAAGTTACTATCTTTGGAATCAACATATCCTTCGTGACTATAGACACTCGAGATGATTTGGTGACCTTTCTTGGTTTTAGCAATATCTTTAAAGGCTTGCGAAATTTTCTTTTGCCATTTTGCACTCATATCGCCTCTAACCGTGATGGTATCATTAGGAATTTTATCAGTAGTATAAATCGGTACTACTTTTTGCATTACGTCCGGTTCATCTTTTTGCACTAACTTGCGTGCCCCTTGGAAAACAAAGGCGGCATCGGTATTTTTGTTATATACCGACAAGACCCCTTGATCGTGGCCTTTTACTTGTACCGTTTTAATCTTATCTTTGTTGATGTTAACGCCGTGATTAAGCATTTCTACCGCCGGATAAATCCAGCCAGCAGTGGAGGTAGTATCTTGCGTAGCAATAGTTTTATTCTTTAAATCCTTAAGATTTTTAATCCCGCTATCTTTGCGAACCAAGATTTGCGAACGATAATAGTCAACTAATTGTTTAGTGGCTTGGTCATTGGGCTCCTTAACTCCATACCGTTGTGCTTGTAATAAGACCTTAGCGTTATATTGTTTATGGGCCAAAACATAAGCATCTGGTGGCAAATAACCCACATCGACTTTCTTAGATCCCATTGCTTCCACAATGGTATTGTAGTCAGTGGAAACAGCGACTTTTACCGGAATCCCCAATTCCTTTTTCAATAGTCCTTCTAGGGGTTTAGCCTTAGCCTCAATTGTGCCCGCATTAGACGATGGCACAAACTCAACGGTTAACTTCTTAGGAGTGTAGTTGGTACTCTTTTGAGCCGTTTTACCACAGCCGACAAGGCCAACGGACAATAAAAGCAACGAAGCCGCAACAATTCCGTATTTCACATGGTGGTTAGATATCATCAAATGGTCCCTCCAAAAATATATTATCGTTCCTGGTTCATGAAATATCTTAGTCCATACGAACGAACTTAGTCAATAATAATTTAATTTAAGTTCGTGTTTTATCGTTTTAAAAGCTTATATACAGCTTTAAATTATTTTTTAAACAACAAACACGAACTATATTCCTTAACAAGCACGAAAAAAGCCTCTTGTCTGTTCAGACAAAGAGGCTAGTTTTTAGTTGCGTTGATTTAGAGGTTCCCTAAATAAAGGGAGCACTTTACCGGCAACTTGATAGCCTCACGGGACTAATTTAAAGTTACTTATCGATTTAATGGGTTAATTTATCCTAGCATGTTAATCCTGATTTGACTAGCCTAACTTGTCGGCAAAGACACCGTGATGGCGGGATGATCACTTGTTAATTCAATCGTTTGGTTGGCAATCACCATTTTGCCATACCCGCCCTTGACAAGCGTCACTGTCACTTCAGTCTGCATAATTTCAAACGCATATTCGCAATCTCGTAACGTTAACTTAAATGCTAATCGTTGCCATTGAATCGGTAAATGGGGCTGTAATGTAAAGACAGCAGCGTTATTCATAACGCCAGCAAATCCATAAATAATAGCTTGCCATGATCCGCCAGCATTACCAGCATGAATACCGTTAGCAGTGTTTTTTTGTAGGTCTAATAAATCCGTTTGAACTGCTTCCGTAAAGAAATTATAGGCTTCATCGGCATACCCAATTCTAGCTGCCAAAATAGCAAATGACGAGCGAGATAAGCTGGAATCGTGACTGGTAATGGGTTCATAGAAATCATAATCTCGTTTGAGTTGTTCCAACGGGTTACCATTAGGAAATAAAATATCCGCTAGCACCGTATCTGCTTGCTTGTTAACCTGATAGTGATAAAGCGTCAGTGGGTGGTGATGCAGTAGCAATGGAAACTTACCAGAGTCAATATCTTCTAGCGGCATTCGTTTAAGTTGATTAAAGTCTTGAAACTGAAGTTTAATTTGCTTTTGCTGATCGTATGGCAAGTAAATCGAGCGAGCTGCATCAGTCATTGCCTCAATTTCAGCATCAGTAATCCCCAACCAACTCAATAAATCAGCATCCTTTTCACTAAGAATATGGGCATACTTGACCGCCATTTCTAAATTATGTTGCACCATGACGTTAGTGTAGTAATTATTATTTACCAAAGCACTATATTCATCAGGACCAGTTACTGTATTAATAACAAACCAACGTTTTCCATCAATTTCAGCGTAATTACCATATTCAAGCCAAAAGCGGGCCGTTTGCACTAACATTTCAAAACCACTTTGCCGTAAAAATTCATAATCTTCGGTCACCGTAACATATTGATCAATAGCATAGGCAATATCTGCATTAATATGAAATTGAGCTAACCCTGCTGGCCAGTACGAACTAGCCTCTCGACCATTAATAGTGCGCCAAGCAAAAGTCGCCCCAGTTAAGAAGCCCAGGTTACGGGCTTGTTGCAAAGCCATCGGTAAGGTTTGCGCTCTAAATTCCAGTAGTTTGCGAGCAGTTTGCGGTTGAGTATAAATGAAAAATGGTAGCATAAAAATTTCAGTATCCCAAAAATATTGACCGCCATAGCCGTTACCGGTCAGGCCTTTAGCTGGAATGTTAGTGCGTCCATCACGACCAACTGATTGATTAAGTTGAAATAAATCAAATCGCAAACTAGTTTGCACACTCTTATCACCATCAATTGCAATGTCACTATGCTGCCAGAATTTGGCCCACTTCTCGGCTGAAACTGCGAAAGCTTCATCGAATTTCACCTGGTGCATTGCCTTTAAGAAATCAGCGTTAGAAAATCCCTCATTATTATTAACCACTGGTCCAATACCGTAAATAAAACTCAGTTGCTTAAGTCGCCCTGCTTCTGCTTGGTAGGTAGTGCGATAGCCCAATTCATCTGGAGTATTCAATTCCATTTCACTGACCATATCATCTTCTTGATCCACCAAATGCCAGGTTAAGGTCACTGATTGTTGACTTTGTGAGGTCATGACCTCGTATGCCGGTTGTAATTTATTAGACAACGGAAAACCATTTAATAAGCCCATACTGTGATTAACTCGGACATCATCAGTAGGTTCATTGGTGTTTTGATTAACATTATCATGTTGCTTAATGATGGTTACCGTCCGGTTAAAATTAAGTGGTAACACTGAATAACGAATACCATATACCGCCTCATCGGCTAAGCTCGCAAAGCTTTCAATCATTAGATGAAATTGTTCTTGTGCTGGTGTGGTTACGGCAAATTTTTCTTTTAGTTGCCCCGTTTTCATATCTAAGTTTTTATCGAGTAACAAGATATCAAATGGCGTTTTTCTAGAATCGCTAGTACCCACAATCATTTGGAGGGCGCGCGGATCCATTAAGCGATTAATAATTTGATCATTTTCCGCGTAATTACTATATTTTTCCCCGTAGCTTAACGGTCGATAATCGTAAAAACCGTTCACAAATAACCCCGGTGCTCCGAGGAACTGATCCGCATTACCTTGAAACGGATTAGAATCTCGCACCCCAAAATGTCCGTTGGCTAAACTATAAATTGTTTCCAAGAAAAGTTGTTCATTGCTTTTAAGATCTGGCAAATGAATTTGAAATGACGGTTCTTGCACCATATTGATCCCCCACTTATTTCTTAATGACCTGTTAATACCAATTTATTAATCGCTTCCGCCACGCCCGTACTGTAATCGGCAGTGGTGACATAATCAGCAATTGCTTTAATTTCAGGGATACCATTGGCTACTGCCACGCCCGTCCCGGCCGCTGTTAGCATGGTCAAATCATTAAAATTATCCCCCAAGGCTAACACTTCTGCGCGTTTAATTCCTAATCTGGTCGCCAAAGCTAACACCGCCCGACCTTTATCAACGCCCGCTTGATTCACTTCTACATATAATCCCGAAGAATAAGTACAATTAATAGTGGTACCTAATGCATGGATTAATGCATCGTGCATTTGGACTTGGACGGCGCGATCAGGGTGCATCGCAATAATTTTGATGATGGTTTGATCAGCGAAAATACTAAAATCTAACTCAGTCATTTCGTGATAGCTAACGTGGCGGGTGCGCATATACTCCCGATCATCATCTAAAATACGATAAATATAAATATCATCTAACGTGTAAACGTGAATATCTGCTGTCTCAAATTGCGCCAAAGTATTAAAAACCTGCTGGGCTTGTTGAAAAGCCATGCCGTGACTAAAAATCACGCGGTTGCCTGCGTTTTCTACCGTCGCGCCCCCATTAAACGAAATCACATATTCATTGGGTTGTTGTTTTAAATCCAGCTTGTGCAATAACCGTTGGACCGTTTGAAAGTTACGCCCCGTTGTCGGCACAAATTTGACTCCTTGAGCCACGGCCGCTTTAATAGCTGCAATATTTTCCGCTGAAATACTACCATCTGCTTTTAGTAAAGTTTCATCCAAATCACTGGCAATTAATTTATACATAAAAAGCCTCCCTATCCTTTTTAAATCCCGCAGGCTATTCCTCATATAGTGCTTTTGAATGGACCATTTTCCGATCTAATAATAGTTCTACCGTTTGATTCATCCGCTTTTTAAAGGTCGGATTTTCTAGCAACATCGTGCTCAAGACATCTAAAACGTACACGATTCCTAGTTGAGAATTGACAAAGCGGGTATTTTTAACCAAATCGCTGTTCTTAACGACCACCGAATAATCTGCCAGCTTGACTAAGGGACTGTTAACGAAAGCGGTGATAGCCACCACGGTGGGGTGACTGCGCTTAGCTAGTTTAATGGCATCATTAATTTCACTGGAATTACCTGAGGTCGACAAAGCAATGATAATATCGTCTTTTTTGATCAAGCGACTAGTAACATAAATCATATGAGTATCAGATAAAGCTACCGTGTTTAAGCCCATTCGCACCATGCGTTGAGCCATTTCTTGAGCACTGTATCCAGAGCTACCTAATCCCACCACGAAAATTCGCGGGGCCGCAGCAATCAATTGCACGATTATTTTAAGCATTTTAACATCTAACTTACGCCAAGTATATTCCAAAACATTTTCATAAAATGATTCCACTTGCCCCACGATAGTATTAGGAATCGTTTCCTTTTTGATGGTCGTCAACGATGCTTCAGCTAGCTTGACTTTAAATTCAGCAAAATCAGTGCAATCCATTTTACGAATAAATCGGGTAATCGTAGAGGTACTTACTTCGGCTTTTTTAGCTAAAGTAGTAATTCCCATTGATTTAACATGATCTGGATCTTGCAAGGATTTCATCGCGACCTTTCGTTCTTGCCGTGATAAGGTTGGAAAGCGTTGTTCGATCGTTTCCACAATGTTACTATTCATTTCTATTCACCTCATATCGCTTATTTTAGCGAAAATAAAAGCGCTTCTCTTTATTATAAATGATAATTAGAGAAACGCTTTCATAATTTTTATTTAGGGAGTGCTTTCATAAATTCGGTAGCGATAACTAGTGGTCGAGTAATTGCACTTCCCACGACCACCGTATGAGCGCCTAAATCTAGAGCTCGCCGCATTTTAGTCGGGGTATCAATTCGACCCTCTACCACAATCGGGGTCTTGGTAAATTCCAGTAATTGCTTTAAATAAGCAAAGTCATCATCAGCAATATTTAAGCCTTCAGATGCTGGTGTGTAACCCCGCATCGTCGTCCCAATCATGTCAAAGCCTAATTGATCAGCTACTTGAGCATTTTCAAACGTATCCGTATCGGCCATTAGCAAGGTATCCGGAAATTCTTGCCTAAATTGAGTCACAATATCACTCAATTGCTCATCATGTGGTCTTTTTTGACCAGTTACCTGACAAGCTACTACTGCCACACCAGTAGCGGCAATCGCCCGCATCTCTTTCATCGTGGGGGTAATGTATACTGGTGAATCTGGATAATCAACCTTCGCAATGCCAATCATCGGTAAACCTGTTTCATCTTGAATAGCCTGAATATCGACAACCGAGTTGGCACGAATAGCTGCTGCTCCAGCCTGTTTAGCCGCACGAGCCATCCGGGCCATGATAAAGGAACTGTGAAGTGGCTCATCTGGCAAAGCCTGACAAGAAATGATTAACTTGTTTTTCACATCATTTAAAAAATTATTCACCATTTTTTGAGCCCCTTTTCTATTCAGCAAAATACTTTGCGATAATTTTGCGGGCTCCGTCCTTCATTTCAGGAGTTGGTTTGCTCATTGGTGATTTGCAGACCCCGGCATTAACTCCTTTTTCAGCAAAGAGTAACTTAATAGTGGGGTAAAGATCATTATCAATTACATCCATAATGTAGTCGTTAGTTTCGTGTTGTAATTTCAACGCTTTGTCCATGTCACCGGCTTCAAAAGCTTCGATTTCTTGTTTGGCACGTGGTGCGTTCAAATTATAGGTTGAACCAATGGCCCCATCCACTCCTAAGACTAAAGCTGACAATAAAGTTTCATCAGTACCGTAATAGATGGTCTTTTCTGGGAAACGTTCCGTAAGACGTTCCAACAATAAGAAATCATTATTAGTATATTTGATTCCCACAATCTTAGGATTATCAAATAATGAAGCAAATTGATCTAACGATAAAGAAACCCCGGATAAGGCTGGAATTGAATAGATAATTAATTGAGTGTCAATACCAGCCAAAATTTCATCATAATAATTTTTAATTTGGTCAAAAGTAAAGTGATAATAAAATGGTGGAACAGCTGAAATCGTCTTGTAACCTAGTTCAGTAACGTATTTAGCCAATTCTTTAGCTTCCGAAACATTGACTGAACCTACTTGAGCAATCAAATCAACAGCACCATTATTTTCTTCAAAAGCGGTTTTATAAACTAATTTCTTTTCATCAGTACTTAACATGAAACTTTCACCGGTACTGCCACCGACGTAAAGTCCATCGATATGATTTACGTCAATATTGTAACGAACCATTTCACGAATGCCCTGTTCATTGATTGTGTCATCATCATTAAAAGCGGTCATGAGTGCAGAATACAGTTTCTTCATAGTAAAAGATCCTCATTTCATTTTTTTGGTTTGTGTAATAGTTAGTGACTTATCAATCGCTGACTAAAAGATAGCCTAAGAGAATTTTTATTTCAAATATTAATCACGGTAATTATTTTCATTTTGTCTTTTTATACTTGCTATTATCCATTTTCAATTTGTTTGAAAAATATTTATTTGAGGAAGAAAAAAACATATGATACCATGAAATCGCTTACTTTTATTGCAAACTTTTTCACAGCCAAAGGAGATTTCCACAATGACATATTTAGCTTTCGACGTTGGTGGTACCACCATTAAATACGGCTTAGTTCACGATGATTTATCCATTTCTCAACATGGCAAAAAAACGACCAATAATAACTTAAATAACCAGATTCTAAATACCATTTTAATCACTGCTGAATACTTTCAGCAAATGGAGCCAACCATTGCTGGGATTGGGATTAGCACCGCTGGTACAGTAGGTCATGATGGTAGTATTCAGTATGCTGGTCCCACTATTCCTAATTATCAAGGAACCAAGTTACAGGAAATAGTTACCCAACAAACCGGCCTACCCACTCACGTTATTAATGATGTTGACGCCGCTTTGTTAGGAGAATGGCAGGCTGGAGCTGCTCAAAACAATCAACGGGTATACTGCGTTGCTATTGGAACTGGAATTGGTGGCGCCTTTTTAGTGAACGGTCAATTAATCCAAGGAAAACACGGCACTGCTAATTCTTTAGGAACCACCCTATTTGATTCTCGTTCCCAGACTAATTACGAACAACGAGCCGCTACCTTGGTCTTAGAACGTGACTTAAAACCTTTAGCTACCAGTGTACAAAAAGCTTTTGAACTCGCTAAACAGGGCCAACAACCGTTTAATAAAATGATTCGTAATTGGGTGAGTGAGGTTGCATGTGGCTTGGCGCAAGTGATCTTGTTACACGATCCGGATCTAATTATCATTGGTGGTGCCGTCTCACTTCAAGGGGATTATTTGCTGAATATGTTAACCGCTGAACTGAAAAAACAATTACCACCCGAATTAAATCAAACTCAAATCAAAATGGCTCAACTCGCTAACGACGCTCAATTGATCGGGGCTATTACTCCCTTTTTGTAAAAAAAAATAAAAGAAACCGTTTTCAAAATCAAATAAATCTGTTACACTTTGGCTTGTAATAGTTAAGCAAAACTTCAATCGCTACAAACAACGCATCGTGGTGCGTTTGTTTGTGGCCTTTTTTAATACAAATTTTTTGGAGGACGAAAATATGTCTGTTTCGATTAATACTGCTGTATTTGAAAATGAAGTTAAGAAAAACGGCAAATCTCAATTGGATTGCTTAAACGAATTAGTAGGTCAACCAATTGATGCCATAGAAGTTCGGGGCGAGTTTTTTAATGAAGCTACCAAAATAGCTGAATTAACTGCCATTCAACAGTTATGTGTACAAAATAATTGGCAATTATTTTACTCAGTGCCTGAAGAAATGTTTTATGAAAATCAAATCAACGAACAGCTTTCGGATTATCTAAAAATGGCTAAGGACTTTAACATTACTAATTTAAAGTTTAGCTTAGGAGACTTAAACTTCAATGACATGGATCAATTAAACGACACCTGTCAGACGCTAGAAATGCTACTAGCTAGCACTTTACCCACCGTTACTATCGAAAACCAACCGAATGATAACGGTAAGATGCCCCAATTTCTCACTAAAATTGAATACTTGACAAAAACGGTGACGCATCTCGGTTATACGTTTGATTCTGGTAATTGGTACTGGATTAATCAACAACCAGAACAAGCCTATAAACAATTGGCTCAATATACCACCATCTTTCATTTAAAAAACGTCCACGATCGTCAAACAACCATGTTAGCTGATGGTGATACTGATTGGCAACAACTGTTAAGAATGACTAATCCCGTTGTTCCGGTGTTCTTGGAATACAATATCCCCACCAATTTAATCGCTTCTGAAATCAAACTAGTGAATGATTTTCTGGAAGCTATTCACTAATTCAACTACTAAAATTGTTTAAGAAATGAGGTTCATACCGTGGAAAAAAGTAATTTCGGGACCCTTAATTGGATCGTCCTAATCGCTTATTTGATCATTATGCTTCTAATCGGGTTCGGCTTCAGTCGTAAAAGTCAAAAGAGTTCGCAAGATTTCTTTAAGGCTTCTAGCAGTAAAATTCCGGCTTGGGCTGTTGGATTTAGTATTTTTGCGACTACCCTTAGTGCCATTACTTATATGTCGACTCCCGAAAAATCATTTTTAACTGATTGGTCGTACGCTTTTGGTAACCTTGCTATTTTTTTAATCGCTCCGATTTTGATTCACTTCTATATTCCGTTTTATTCTAAGCTACACGTGACTACCGCTTATGAATACTTAGAGTTTCGTTTCAATCCCTTTTTACGAGTTTTCAGTAGTTTGTTGTTCGTTTTATTTCATATCGGTCGAATCGCAATTGTAATTTACTTACCAACTATGGCACTAGTATCTTTTGTTAATATTAATCCATATTTGATTGCCACCTTAATTACCGTTTTATGTATTATTTATACTTACTACGGTGGAATGGAAGGGGTTATCTGGAGTGATGTTATCCAGGGATTCTTACTACTGATCGGGGCCGTCTTAATTATCTTCTTTGCCGTTAAGTACACCCATGGGGGCTGGGCAACGGTAGCCCATGATACCGCTGTACACGGTAAAATTTTAAAGAAAGCCGACTTCTCATTTAGCTTGATGCAGGCTACAGTTCCGGTTATTTTAATCGGGCAAATCTTTAATACTTTATACCAATACACCGCCTCTCAAGATGTGGTACAACGCTATACCACTTCAACTGATAATAAAGAAATTGCCAAATCTATTTGGACCAATGCCTTACTATCTCTGATTACCATTCCACTATTTTATGGGATGGGAACTATCTTATACAGTTTCTATCACCACGGTGGTCATTTACCAGCTGGCTTTAACACCACCGCGTTGGTACCATACTTTGTATTAAAGGAAATTCCTGCTGGTGTCGCTGGTTTGATTATTGCCGCCATTTTTGCCGCTTCACAAGCAACCATTGCCTCTAGTTTAAATAGTGCGGCTGCTTGTATTGTGACTGATTTCCAAAAACGATTCATGAAAGATAAAAGCGATAAAATGAGTATGAAAATTACTCGTTGGAGTATCTTATTAATCGGCTTCTTTAGCTTGATTGTCACCTTAGTTTTAATCAAGTTACACAGTTCTGATATGATCGATACATACCTAGGACTCTTTGGCTTATTCGGCGTTCCAATCGCCGGGATCTTTGCTCTCGGTATTTTAAGTGAACGGGCTAACGGCTTTGGTGCCACAGTAGGGTTAATCGTCATTTCTCTGATTTGTTACTTCATTCAAACCAATGGGGTCAATGCCTTGTTAGTAAGTATTATTGGTTTCTTAGGGAGTATGCTCTTAGGTTATATTTTCAGTTTGATGAAACCAAGCAGCAACAAAGATGTCCGTGGTTTAACTTATAAAACTATCAATGAAAATTACGATATGCGCGGTAAAAATTAATTAATAAAAAAATCAGTAACTATTCTCACTACGAAATTAGTTACTGATTTTTAGTTAGTTTTCAAATTATTGATCATCTATATTTTATGCTACACTGCCTAGTAAGGAGGTGTCAAAATGAGTGATTTTTACAATTTTACTGAAACTGAGATGAGTGGTCAAAAGATTGATTTCAACGAATTTAAGGGTAAAGTCGTCCTCTTAATGAATACCGCCAGTAAGTGTGGCTTTGCTCCCCAGTTGGAGGGCTTTGAAGGTCTATATCAGAAATATCATGAGCAAGGACTGGCCGTACTGGGACTGCCTTCCAACCAGTTTCGCCAAGAACTAGCCAGTGACGAAGAAACTGCCGAGTACTGTTCGGTTCATTTTGGAGTTACCTTTCCGATGACTAAGCAGATTTGGGTTAATGGTAAAGAGGCTGATCCACTTTTCACTTACCTTAAAGAACAAACTAACACCGGTCGCATCAAATGGAACTTCACTAAGTTCTTAATTGGCCGGGATGGTGAAGTAATCAAGCGTTACTCACCACGTACCAAACCAGAACAAATTGAACCAGATATTATTAAAGCGTTACAAAAATAAAAAAAGAACCGCCATCCATAGCGATGGCGGTTCTTTTTGATTGTAGCTCAGTGGTCAAAAAGAATCCCACCCCAGCTGAACTGAAATGAGATTCTTTTATTAACTATTGTTAGCTGCGCTTCTTTCGATACAGATAATAACCGCTCACTGCTAATATCATTAAGCCGAGTACGGTCAATAAGAAGTATGCTCGACCTTCACCAGTTTGTGGTAAAAATCCTAAGCCGCCCTTCTTACCAGTATCTGATCCGGTAGTGGTGGTTGTTCCTGAAGTTGGCGGAGTTCCAGTATCATCAGTATCCGGTGGCGTGATTCCTTCTTCTTCAGGTGGTTCAATTCCAAACTGATTGTAGAAGTGAACTGATTGAGTATTATCGCTAGTCAACGCTAACTCACCACTCAACTTATTACCAGCTCGTTTAACGTTATTACCTTCAACTTCGGTAGTGAAGCGTTCATCTTGCGTCGATTCTACTACCTGGTAACTGATGCCTGCTGGCAATTTGAAGGTAATGGAATCTTGATTACTTAACTTGAAAGTGTATTCGTTTTGTTCGTTTACTTCCAAATTAATAAATGGATTGTGATTCTTGGAAGCGGTAATTGGAGTTACATATGGTTCCGTATGGTTTTCAAAGAGCCGCAACTTAAACTCGAAAGCTTCCTTGGTCGTGCTACCGGTAACCGTCTTATCGATGGTTAATGTATGCACCTTTGGTTGGTCCAAGTATTGGTTATTAACCAATAATTCTTGAGCCTCATCTAATGTGATGACTGGAGCAGTATCACTTGTTTCACTACCTTTAACTTGATAAGTAGCTTGGTAAGTGTCACTATTTTGTTCCTTAGCCATCACCTTTTGGCCCTGTTTCAAGTTCTTGATGTGAATTGTTTGGTCCTTTTTTAAAACCGTAGTCGTGTGACCATTATTAACGGTCAGCACTCCTTCCGTTACTTTATGACCATCTTCTAATAAATCATAGTCGTATTGGTGGAAGTCACTCAACAGATAATCGTCTAAATTAGCTTCAGTTAAACCACTGGTATCATTCTTCAATAGGTAAATATCGAAGCGATACTTGCCATCTGGATCAATTGACGCTTTATCAGACTGAGCAGAAACGGTTTTAGTTAATTTGAAATCGGCGGTTAAGAATTCATTACGGAATTGGAAACCACCTAGTTCATCTTCTTGAACTGTTAATGCTTCCGTTTGGTGACCAGCAATCCAATCATTAGCGGCCACTTTGCGGTGAGAAGTTTGGTAATCTGCATTTGTCGTTTCGACTACCGTGGCCTTCGTACCAGTCTTTAAGCCACTAATTAAGGCTTGTTGTCCATCCTTTAATTTAAATTCTAGTTGGTTATCAGTAGCACTCACATCCGTACTACTAATCTTTTTGCCGTTTTCTAAGATGGTTAATTGGAACGTATTATCGACGTCACCATCAAAGTTAACTTTAAAGGTAAACTCTTCCTTAGCTTCATGAGTTGGCAAATTAGTTACCTGCTTTTCAACTAGCAAGGCACCAGTATGATCTTGGTTATAGAAAGTGATTGCTTGTGTATCATCATCTTTAATTGTGGCAGTGTCAGATGATAATCCACTTTGCAATGGTTTGTTATTTAATTGGTTGCTAGTCTGGTACTGGGTATCGGCTGTTTCCGTCACCTGAATTGTCGTTTCGACTGCTAAACCACTTAAAATCAAACGCTCATTATTCTTTAACGTTACTTTAGCTTTACCTTCATCATTAAATGATACCGTGGTAGCTTCACTGTCACCATTGCTCTTGATGAGTTGTCCCTTAACTTCACCAGTTAATTTATCGGTAGTTAATTCAAACGCGAAGTCCTTATCAGTAGCTGCACCCACAACTTGTTTAGAAAGTTGGAAGGTTCCGCTTGGTAAGTGATTATTGAAATTAATTAGTCGATCAACGTCTTCGTTAATTTCCACGTGACCTGAAAGGTAACCTTCATCAGTAGTTTCACTACCGGTGGCTGGGGTAGCAGTAGTTTCGTATGGATCATCGGCATCCTTAACTTCTAAGGCCCGGGCTTTTAATGCTTGCGGTAAACCGCTAATAAACATTCGCTCACCATCTTTTAATTCAAAGTCTTTAGTTAATCGGAAATTACCATCGGCATCAGCATCTGTGATAAACGTAACGTCTTTAGTAGCACCAACAGTTTGATCATCAGCATTTAAAATCTTAGCCGTAAAGGTCTTCCCCGCTACCTTAGTTGCCTGTTCGCCACTAACTAACACATTGAACTTAAAGACCTGGTCTTTGTCAGCGGTGGGGCCCGTGACTTGCTTTCTAACTACTAAATCACCTAGATGATTAGAGTTGATAATATCAACGACTGTTCTTTCAGTTTCACTTAGTTGAATACCATCTCGTTCATTACTTAGGATAGGTTCATCACCATTCACTGACATTTCCGTTTGGTAACCTTGACTATCAGTTTCGGTTACCTTATAGTCAATGGTCTTCTTGGTCAGTGGGTTGGTAATAAAGAGATCCATTAACGTCGCTGATTCCGTTGCCTTGAGCTTAATTACATCACTCTTTCCGCTAACAAACTGAACCTTACCCGTAGTGCCATCTGAATAAGCAATGTTGAAACTACCGTTAATGCTATCGTCAATTTCCTCACCGTTCATGGCTTCGACCTTAAAGCTAAATTGCTTGTTGGTACTTTCGCCCTTGGTGGTCTTGTGAAGCTTGAGGGCACCGACTTCGGGGTTGTTGGTGTTAGGGATATTCATCACATGTAATCCATTGTCTTTATCTCTGTAACTAAACTCTGGGCTCGTGTAATTACCGTGATAACCGTCAGGGGCCTTGGTCTCAATTACTCGATAAGTTTTAGAGCGGTTCAATAGATTAAATTGAAGAATACCAGAACTACTAGTAGTCCCCACTTGATCTAAATTAGCCATATTTTTGGTGTCTTGCCAATTACCATCAGCATCTTTTTCTTGCAGCTTGAATTCGGCGCCTACTAAAGGCTTATTAGTTTGTTGATCATATTTTTTAATCAAGACTTCATAGGAGTAGTAAATACCACTAGTATGCACGCTCAGTTCAGATTCAGTATTAACCTCGTAGTCTTCTGCCGTTAAACTTAGTTTATTTTGAATCTTGTTACTACTACTATTATCAATCTTAGTAAGGTATTCAATATAGAGTGGTTTATTTACCTTGTAGCCATTAGCAAATGTTAGGGTAAATCCTTCAGCGTTATTTCCAATCATATCGATCTTATAATCGTAATCATTTGGATCGGTGATATTATCGACTAACATTTTATTAGTCTTAGTCAATTCCGGAGTGCCATCAGATTTGTAGCCTGTCACCTTAGCCTCATATAGCTTAAAGGCCATGTTTCCGCTAGCATCATTTAACATTAAATGGTGACCGCCCGTTGGCGTATCCGTAATTTTTAGGTTTGAGTAGTTACTTAAATCTTTAGCCGAAATATTGATGTAACCATCCCATTTAATCGTTCCATCGCCTTGATCCTTACCCGTTTTTTGCATGTAGTAATCTTGCATTTGCATGGAAGTTGAGGCCTTAACGTTCATATCTTTTCCATTATAGTTAACCACTGCCTTATTATAATATTCTTCTTTCGACGGTTGGGCTATTTCAGCTTTAACCCAGGCATCAAAATCAATCGGCGTCTTAAACTTCAGCGCAAGGGCCTTATTTCCCATATCTTCTTTAAATCTAATCTTAAAGGTTTGGGCATACTTTCCATGGCCAGCTTCGGTAGTAACCAATTCGTACTTATCCGCGCTAACTTTTTCTTCGGCAATAACGATTTTATCGTTATTATTTTCATCATTAGTCCGTGTAATTTCATAAAGTTCATAACCGGCTTGCTCCGGATTTTCGTTAAGAAATGATAGATAGTTAACCCCATCTTTATTTAAGGTATCAGTAAAGGATACTTCATTTCCTTTATTAAAGGTGGTTAATTCTCGCGTGTTAAACCCGATAGTCCACGCTACATTTCCCGTCAGCGGTGTATCATCAGTATCTAAATTCAACTTGGCGTCTTTGTAAGCATCCTTGAATATTTTTTCAGGTAATATAACGTCTTCGTAATCTTTGCCAGTATAACCATCTACCTCATAATTAGCCAAATTACTTAACTTTTGATTTGTAATTAAGTTATAGTCGTAAGTGGTTTTATTAACTTTTACGTTAATCTGCTGTCCAGAATATTTAGACGATGGTAGGTTGATGGTAAAAGTATTTTTCCCATCAACTTTCTTAAATTCAAAACTATTTTCCGTAATCCCACTAGTGTTATCAGCAATCAACTGGGTTAAGGTTTGTCCATTAATTATAATTTGTTTTAAATCGTAACTAGTACCTTCTTTAGCAAAATCCATTCCCACTGGTAAAGTATCGGTTAGGACGTAATTGCCAGTAAAGGTCCATTTTTGTCTGTTGGCAATAATGTTCCAATCAATAGTTTGCTTCTTAACATCGTGAGCAGCGGTGGTCTTATCAATGCCCGAATATGTCTTGGAAGTGTTGGCATCGCCTTTTTCTGTATTATTGACGTACCACTTAAATTCGTTCTTTATATTATCAATATTCTCGTCACTGGTACTATTAGAAATTTCACTAGTATAAATAATACGGAGATACTTATTCTTCAATGCCGTCACGTCCGCATCATTCTTAACCGCTCCCGTAATATTATCACCACTGGAAGTAGTAGTAAATAATGAAGTTACATCCTCGGATGGATTAAAGTTTTCAAAATTACTAGCTTCGATCGCCTTAATAGTCGGATTTTTAGTTCCTACCATCGTGTCTTTAAAGTTTAAGTTTTTTAAGTCTGCTTCACTAAGTTCGAAGGTAGCCAACTTAACTGTCCATTGATATTTGCCACCGACAACATCCAACTTCTTAGTTGTCCCTGTATTCGTTCTTTCAACCGATGCTTCTACTGAACCAATATTGCTATCGCCCATTTGCGCTTCAATTTTGTTCCAGTATTTTGTAACGTCAAAATTGGTAACCTTAGTCTTCAGGACAATGCTAATCTTCGTGATTTTGACATCCTGGCTAAAGGTGATTTTTCCGGTCCGTAAATCAAGATTATAATGACTCTTATCTAACTGACTATCACCATTGATAAGAATCGCCATTTCCTCATTAAATAATTCATGGGTATCATTAAGGGGGGTATCAATTAGCGTTAAATCAGTTAATGAACCATTAGCTTTAACATCGATCGTCCAATCAATTACGTTAGCTTCAGTGGTACTAAACTTACCTGATTTAGCAATTAACTTCGTACTTTCATTAACCTTTAATTCAAATTCATAATCTTCCCGATATTCTACGCTCACTGGCCCTGAACCGGGATATTTACCTTCAATACCAAATTGAAATTCTCCGTCACCTTCTAAAGGACCGGAATTAGTGAACGTAAAAGTTACCCTAGCATCGTTACCATCAGCTGTTTCTTCAATCTTGTAAGTACCAAAAATTTCATCAACCCCTAATGGATTTTTCCCCACCAGATCACCAGAAAGGTCTCCCTTACCGTTATTGATATTTGAGAGTCCTTTGATAGTGAATGAATAACTATCACCTTTCTTTAGTCCTTCCGGTTTACTATCCTTAATTTTTTCATTAATGTCATTAACTTTAAAATCATATGTTAATGCAAATTTAGAACCGTCTTTGATATTAGCTGGTAATTGATCCCCCGAATTAATGATATAAGGAGTCCCACTACCAATTTGCAATTGAATTTGGCTAAAGAAACTTTTTCCGTTTAGCATCTCGCTAACGTCAGTGCCAGTCTCTGCTCTCGGTGACAAATTACTCTTCAACTTCTCTATATCCGCACCGTCGTCGGAATCACCGTCAGCATCATCGTCACTAGATTCTGACTTAGCATTGTCACTGCTACTATTTTTGGGGGTCTTATTCTGCTTTGAAGTACCACCATTAGTCTGTGATTTAACCGTAGTTTGGTCTTTACTGGTTGCTTTGATGGAAGAATTTTTACGATCTTCTTTAGCCTGGCTACTTTCTTTATCGTTACGACTTTTACTCTTTTTAACAGTAGTATTATTTGTGCTGTTATTGACATTAGAATCATCTGAACCGGCAGACAATGCATCTTCAGTAGTAGTCACTTCAGAAATATCATTTTGAGCCTCGGTATCATTAGCAGCCGTTTGCTTTTTAACAATACTAATCTCACCAAATTCAAACTTTTCTTGTTGTATTTTCAGTGTTAAATCTTGTTTATCCATTAAACCAGCGGCAGTCACTTGTAAATAAAGATGAACTTGTTGTGTCTCATCAGCGTTCAAATTCAAAGTATAGCCTTGCTTTTTATCGCCCGCTAAAGAAACCCGTTCTGGTAACGGTGCTTGTTTAAATTCTGCAATACTAAATTTATCAGCTGAAAAAGCCAGTTTATTCTTACCTGGACGCAGTTCAGTCGTTAAATCAAACGTATATTGTTCACCCTTAATTAAATCAGCAGTTACTTTTTGCTGTTGATCTTTAAAGGTCAACTTTTTTTCCTGTTTATCTGCGTCACTGCTATCAGCAAATGCGGCCACAGCACTCATTTGGTTCCCAAAAACGAAAAGAATCGTAATTATAATATTTACCACTTTTAAGATGGGGGTAGCTGTTTTTTCTTTCATTTTGATTGCCTCCATTTATTAAGTATTATGCGTCAATTCGAATTTAGATTAATCTTTTTCTTATCAAGAATATAAAATATATGTGTGATTAATCTGTGGTTGGAATATGAAGTTTTCCTGTTCTCAATTCACAAATGACATCGCTGTTTAGTTATCAATTCTTGATTTTATAATAGTTAACGGGGTTGTGAAATCGACTATTATACCTTAAAAAAACTGTTATTATCATTTAAAAAATGATAATAACAGTCTCTTTTTTATATTATTAATTTTTTTGGTAATCAACATGTGCCATTTGTGGTACTTGATCCCAAGCCACTGGGTAACCGGCGCCATGAGCGCAAAAAACGGAATCGGGAGTATTGGCTAAATCACCCGCCGGATTGTAATTCATGTCTTCAACCACCCTTTTCTCATCATGGCAGGGTTGGTAGCCAGCGAAAACACATTCTAATTGTCCCTGACCGTGAGTATAGGCGTTTACTTCTTGAACATAGGTCTGCATAGTGGCTACTGGTGCCGTCCCAGTAATAGTAGTCATTTCTTCATTAGGGTCGTCAGTTACTAACGGAGCCATTTGACCCTGCATCCGTTGAATATCAGTCATGGCGCGCCCGATTTGATCAGCCGGAATAGTTAGCCGAAATTGATACCAGGGTTCTAATAATTGCAGCGCTCCCCGTTGTTTTAACATCATCAACCCTTGCCGCAAAGCCCGCCAAGTGGCTTCACGAAAATCGCCGCCCACCGTATGCACATTACTAGCGCGCCCGTTAATTAATGTCACTTTAATATCAGTAATAGGCGCACCAATCAGTACCCCGCGGTGTTCTTTAGCTTGCAGCGCCGTTAAAATTTGGTGTTGCCAGTTGCGATCCAATACTTCAATGGCACAGTCACTCTGAAAACTAATCCCACTGCCTCGAGGGGCTGGTTCCATCAATAAATGCACTTCCGCATAATGCCGTAGCGGTTCAAAATGCCCCACCCCTTCCATCGGCTCCGTAATGGTTTCTTTATATAAAATAGAACCCTCACCAAACTCAACCGTCAAATCAAATCGATCGCTTAACAACTGCCGCAAAACCTCCAACTGAATGACTCCCATTACTTGGATTCGAATTTCTTGTAATTGCTCCGACCAGGTTACATGTAATTGAGGGTCTTCATCTTCTAATTCTTTAAAGGCTGCCAAGCAGGTTTGAATATCGTTGCCATTAGGTACCACCGTGTAATTTAATACCGGTTGTAATAAGGGGCTTCTCTCGTCGTTAGTCTGCCCTAATCCTTGGCCCGGATAAGTCTGGGTTAGCCCAGTTAAAGTGCAAACTTGGCCGGCGCTGATTTCCGATTGAATCGTGAACTTGGTACCGTTATAAACGCGAATTTGATTAATTTTTTGCTCATCAACGATTACTTGTCGCGGTTGTAAACGGCCCCCGGTCAAGCGTATCCATGTTAAACGTTCTCCTTTTGCGTCATGCGATATTTTAAAAACTCGCGCACCAAATTCGCGTTCGGTTTGCGTCTGAACACTCCATTTTTTTAATCCGGCCAACAAGGTAGCGACTCCGTCTAATTTTAAAGCTGCCCCAAAATAAACGGGAAAAACTAAGCGTTTGGCAATAGCTTGTTGAATGGTTGGCGTAGTTAAAGCATCACTAGCTAAATATTCATCTAACATATCATCACTTTGCATAGCGATTTCTTCTAACGATTCTGAAACATCATCAAACGCGACACATCCAGTAGCCAATTCCGTTTTTAATTGATTTAGTATCCCCTGCTCGTCGGTTCCGGGGGCATCCATTTTATTAACAAAAATAAACGTTGGTACTTGATACTGTTCTAACAATCGCCATAACGTGCGCGTATAGCCCTGAATGCCATCCGTGGCCGCTACTACCAAAACCGCATAATCCAATACTGAGAGTACTTGTTCAGTTTGTGACGCAAAATCAACGTGACCCGGTGTATCTAATAATGTGACTGCCAAATCTTGATACTGAAATTGGGCTTCGTGAGAAAAAATAGTAATTCCACGTTGTTTTTCTAAATCATCCGGATCTAAAAAGGCATCGCCATTGTCCACCCGACCTAATTGCCGTAACATGCCGGCTTGATACAACATTGCTTCTGATAACGTAGTTTTGCCGGCGTCAACATGGGCGACAATTCCAGCCACAATTTTTTTCATATCGTTCTCCTTAATTAATCATGAAAAAAGGCGTTGGAAACTAAGTCCCCCGCCTTAATTATTTTGTAACAAGGTTGCAAAGGCAGCCGTTGTCATATTTGGAACCACTCGTTGTCGTTTTAAATTATACCATCCCTGTTGCTTAACATTAGCCATTCCTGGTTCCGTAGTAATGCCAATCTTGTAACCCGCTTGTTTCGCCAGTCGGGCCGTGGCATTATTCACCCGTCCGGCCGGATAACAAATCAATTGGGTATCTTGATGCAGTTTTTGATCTAGCCAACGTTTGGAATCAGTTAATTCTTTTTCTTGTTGCTGATCCGTTAACTCATTTAAATCCAAGTGTTTTACCGTGTGACTTTGAAATTCTACCAAATGAGTTTGACGCATTTTTTGCACCTGTTTCAAAGTCAAATGATTATGGTGTTTAGCAAAACTAGTGATGTAATTAATAGTAGTTTTAATATGGTATTTTTTGATAATAGGTAGCGCCTTGGTGTAGTTATCTTTGTAAGCATCATCCATCGTTACCCAAACTACCTTTTTTTGTGGTAATTGGTTGGTCTTAAAGGCGCGAATGGCCTCTGCTGTAGTCAAAGTATAATAGTGGTGTTTATGTAAATAGTTCATTTGTTGCTCAAACTCAGCACTAGGAACTCGTAAACTATTACCTTGCGAAATGCTATGATACATCAAAATCGGAATATTCACGTTTTTTTGGTATTGATGCCATGGTTTGGCTTGTGATTGTTTTTTGGGCTTAACTGGTTGCAAACTCGCTGCCTGAGTACTTGAAGAGGCAGCCGAATTACTTTTTTTCGCCTGACAACCGCTAGTTAACAACATTAAGCTCATTAGTCCCCCGACTAAAGCCCAACTAGTTTTCATAGATAATTCCCCCTTGATTATTCCCTTTTAATATAACATAACTTTCCAACAAACAAATCGAATAGTATGTGCTTACGTTTTTATTTTAAAGTCCCAAAACCGTCCTAGTCGCTGCCAAATCATTCATTGAAAAGATATGAATACCGTCAACTTCGTGTTGCTTTAAGTCCTCAATTTGATGCCTAGTAAATGCCAGTCCGGCCTGGCGAAAGGCCACTGGATCATCAGCGTATTGGTCGATGATCGCTTGAACCGCTGGAGTTATGGGGATATGCAAATTTTGGGTAAGGTTCTTCATCAAATGCAGACTAGTAATTGGCAGCACTCCAGCAATTATTGGTACTTGGATTCCAATCGTGCGAGCCTGTTGAACGAAGCGGTAAAAAACGTCGTTAGCAAAAAATATTTGGGAAATCACTTGTTGCGCTCCAGCGGTCACTTTTAATTTTAGATAGTCTAAATCAACCGCTAAAGATGGGGCTTCTGGGTGTTTGGCCGGATAACCAGCGACACTAATATCAAAGCCGCCCAGTTGCTGCAAATACTCAATTAAATCCAGCGCATGCAAAAAATCCCCCACGGGTTGATTGCCTTGCAGCGCTCCCCGGAGTGCCATAACGCGCGAAACCCGCATTGCCTTTAATTGCTGCACCATTTGTTGCACGCTGGCTTTAGTTTCGTACAGTCCTGGTAAATGGGCTACTGCTGGTAAATGAAGTTGATTTTCAATCACATCTAATGTCTGCATACTGGCTGCTTTGTTAGTTGGTGTTTGACCGGCTCCCAAGGTTACCGCTACCGTGGTTGGATGTAATAATGGGAGTCCCGCTAGCATTTCTTGATATGCCGGTAGTTTATCCGGGCTACTGGGCGGTACGATTTCGATAGAAACGGGAATGCTCATGGTAAGATGCTCCTTTCACATAAGATACTATTGTTAATTATAGCTTAATTCAGCGCGATTATAAGCCGCACTAATTAAATAGTAGTTAACACCCCTGCTTGTTTTTATTTTTCCACGCGTTAAAATTACACTTACAAATAGTTATTAAAGATAAGAGGAGGTTCTCTAATGCAACCCACTGATTTATTAACTCAACGACATTCTACCCGGCGCTTTACCAACCAACCTGTACCCTTGGATTTATTAAAGACCATCATCACTGAAGCCCAACGGAGCCCTTCTTGGGAAAATACCCAACCCTGGAAATTATACTTAGCCGTGGGGCAAACAGCTGCTAAGATCAGAAACAGTCACGCCGCTCACGCCCAAGCTCATGACAAGAGTTGGACAGAAGTGGTCCCACCCAAAGAATGGGCCGCTCATCCCCAAGCCAATATGGATCAGTGGAGTCAAGACCTCAAGTCTCAATTAAGTGCCCCTGATGTGGACGATTTTATGCAAGCCCAAGGCCAATTATTTGATGCTCCAGCCATTTTATACATCACTATCCCTAAAGATGCTTCGAGTTATTCCGTTTATGATGCTGGAGGCTTTGGTAACAGCCTCGTCTTAGCCGCTTATAATCACGGCGTAGATTCAGTCACTGCCTATGAATTCATCCGGTTTCCGGCCGAGGTGCGCGAACAGTTTGCGATACCAGCTGATGAATCGCTATTGATTGGCATTGGTCTGGGGTATGCCACCAACTCTAAGGTAAACAAATTTCAGACTCAGCGGGAACCATTAGCTGATATTTTACAAATTAGTGGTCAATAAAAAAGAACCAGTGACTAGCTCTTGGGCTAATGACTGGTTCTTTTATGGTATCTAATACTTGCTTATGGTAAATCATTACCAGCCATAATATCCCTCTCATAAATTTGGCAAACAAAAAAAGGTCGATTACTGCTCATCGACCTTTCTCTGATTATTTTTGATTTAATTTGTCCTTCACTGCATCCGGTACCTTATCTTTACTTACGTAATTAGGGCCCTTGACCACGCGCTTGTCTGAAATTTCTGCCTTTACCGTTGCATTAGGGGTAAATGGCTTAGGATCAGATCCCATCACTTCGTATGGTAGGGTTTCGGTTTTACCATCTGTTCGCACAAAATGCAGCTTATAAGAATAGGAATAGGAATCAGCAACCTTCTTACCATTATCATCGACCGTGGCTTCGCGCTTAGGTACTTGATTAGGAATTACCGCATAGGCGGGATGTCCTTGATAAGTTTGGGTATAATACTGCCAGCCAAAGTAACCACCAACAGCTAATATTAAAAGTGCAATAAGCGAAATAATTTTTTTCATAATTTTAACCCTCCATCTTTAAAAATAATTGTAGCATACATTTTTCTGGAGTCTTAGCAAAAGAACTTCCAAAATTAAAAATAGTTCATAATGGTATAATAAGTGCCAAGATCATTCTTCGGAGGTTATCATGAGCTTTTATCTTATGCCCGTCATCACTGCAATTATTTTGTTCCCGCTTGCGGCCTTTTTATTAAGTATTCCGTATGCTGCTTGGCAATATCATGTTTATGGTTCCATTTCTAAATTTAAACTACTCATCGTTTTTAGCTTCATCTTTTATTTATTATGTGCTTATTTTTTAATTATTCTACCACTGCCCGATAAAAATTTTGTCGCGCATTTGCGTACCCCTTGGTGCCAACTAGTCCCCTTTAACGCGCTCCACTACTTTATTACTCACACCAGCTGGCGCCCGCTAGAATTCAGCACTTATTTAACTGCCTTCAAGCAAAATGCCTTTATTCAACCGTTCTTTAACCTCGTTTTAACAATTCCTTTGGGCGTTTATCTACGTTATTTGACTAAATGGTCCTTGCCAAAAATTATTTTAGCTAGTTTTTTACTTTCCCTCTTTTTTGAATTAACTCAACTAAGTGGCCTTTATTTCATCTATCCCCGTCCTTATCGCTTGTTTGACGTTGATGATTTAATTTTAAATACCAGCGGGGGCGTTTTCGGTTACCTGCTCGAACCAATGCTAACTAAATTATTTCCTTCTATTGATCAATTAAATCAATTAGAAAGAAACGATCGCGATACCGCCAGCTTTTGGCGCCGACTGACCGCTTTGACGGTGGATTTGCTTATTTTCAATCTGGGCTTTGATCTGCTAGCCCTCCTGAATCCTAATTGGGGCCTGACTAACTTGAGTAGTTTTATCGTGGGGGTCAGTCTTTATTTTATCGCCTTACCTTATTACTGGCAGGGAGCCACCCTGGGGAAACGGTTAGTCAAAATTAAGTTAGTCAACGCCGATGAAACTCCCATTAAGTTACCAGCGCTCATTAGTCGCCAAATATGGTTACATGGCTTGGGGTTAGCTAATCTTCATTACCTTATGCCAACCATCTACCAACATTTCACAGCAGCTCACCAGCAATATCGGGTCTTTTACCTCCTGATTTTTATTATCGCAATCCTAGTTTTAGGCTTATTTTTCATCAATGCCGTGATTTTAATTATTAATAAAAAACGACGGATATTTTATGAATATCTCACTCACACCAAAGAAATTGGTTATTAATTAGCTTGTAAAAAGTAAGTAGTAGTGGTATTTTAAAACTACTTTATTAATAGGAAGTGACGGTAAATGGTGATGCGTGATCTTAATTTCGATACTAAAGTCGGACTTAAAATCTTAGCCCAGCGCTGGTATGCAGTCTTGTTGATTCAACTTCAGTCCACTCACATTGATTTTATGACCATTAGAAACCAAGTCCGTGGCCTCTCCACACTGCACCTGCTTACGACCTTGGTGGAATTAGAACAAATGGGCTTGGTGGCGGCTAACGACCATTACCAATATCAATTAACCGCGGCGGGCCTAAAAGCCCAAGAGTTACTCCGCCAAATCACGGTATTGGGCCATCATGAATTAAATCAACTAAGCGGCCGTTGGAGCTTATAAAAAAAGATTAAGTCTAAAGACTTAATCTTTTTATTATTTATCTAACTTTTAAAAACGAACCAGCGTCCAATAAAATCTTAGAATATCCCGGTACGGTGGCTTTATTAATATCGTAATTACGTTGAAATTCACAAGCTAGTTGCGGAATGGAAGTCATTTGGGCTCCCTTAACTTGCATCCGCATAATCGCTGCATTGTGCGCATCAACTGACGAACCGGCCACACAATCTAGCACGGGATACACTTCATAGCCTTCTTTTAACGCATCCAAAGTCGGAAATGAAAGGCAGGCTTCTGTCCAAAGGGCCGCAATGATTAATTTTTTACGGCCGGTAGCATGAACGGCATCGTAAAAGTTTTTGTCTTCCCAAGCATTAATAGACATCCGATCATAAACGTTAATGTCACCAAAAGCTTCTCTTAAAGCTGGAAATGATGGTTCATTCCCACCAGAAGTAACGTTAACTGTCGAAGCAATCACGGGTACGTTGTATAGTTTTCCTAATTCTACCAAATCAACGACGTTGCGCATGATTTTGGCAGTGTTAGCTGATTCTTGGGTGAGCAACTGCGTTGGTTGATAATCAATTACCGCAATCACTGAATTTTCTGGATCAATTAAATTATCTTCCTTAGAATCCCGTAACTTCATACTATTTGGCTTAATCAGTGGCATAAATAAATTCCCCCTAAAATATTTATATGTAATCTATGGAACACTCACAGAATAAATTGGCCGGCAGTTAAAGTCAACGAAAGCGACTTACTAAACGATATTAACTAATGCCCCTTATCCTAAATGACAAATATGGCACACATTACTCTAAACGAAACATTCGCCTCAAAGTTGTAAATTCAGCAAAACTGCTTCGTAACATTGATGCCGTAAGATAAGCATATAAATTTGAGAAATGAGGAATTAATTTTGAAACTTTCATTACGATTAACTTTACTAGCAACTATGGGCTTGATGGGCGCCACTATCGCTACTACTGATACAGCCAGTGCCGATACTTACACTAACTATAATGGTCAAGCAACTACTCAAACCTATAACTACAATTATGCAAACTCAACCACTACTAACCAAACTGATGCTACTAGCGGGGTTGTCAGTTATGCTAAAAAATTGGCTAACATGAACATCCCTTATGTTTGGGGCGGAGCCAGCTTAAGTGGCATGGATTGTTCTGGTTTAACTGCTTACGTTTACCAACATGCGGCGGGCATTAACCTAGCTCATAATACCGTTGCCCAAGAAAGCCAAGTGACTTACAAGAGTGTTAGCCAAGCTCAACCTGGTGATTTATTATTCTGGGGTAGCAAGGGCGCTTCATATCACGTCGCCATTTACATTGGTAACAACCAATATGTGGCCGCACCACAACCAGGTCAAAATGTAGAAGTAGAAACCATCAATGCTGCCTTCATGCCAAGCTTTGCTGGCCAAGTTAAATAATTAATTGTAAAAGTCGGTTATGACCGACTTTTTTTGTGGTTAAATTTAAATGTGATAAGATAATAACTATCATATTATGTAACTTTATAATCAATTAAACTCGTAAGGAGATTCATTCATGACCTGGTTCATCCTCATTATTGCCGCTTTTTTAGGCGCCCTAGTTCAAGGTCTCACTGGTTTTGGTTCCGTCATCATCATGATGATTTTTTTACCATCTATTTTACCAATGACTCAAGCAGCCGGAATCGGTGGCGTCATTATGTTCAGCAGTGTGTTAACCCTCACTATTCGTTATCGTCACGAATTTAAGCTCAAACGAGTACTGCCACCGTTTATCGTTTACGCAGCCGTTGCCACTTGGTCCGTTCATCTTAGTAGCGTGTTAGATACCCATGTTTTGCGCTTAATGCTAGGAGGGTTACTGGTAGCATTATGCCTTTACTTTACCTTTTCCAAAACTGCTGGCAGTCAAAAATATCCTTTATGGATTTCTCTAATTTTCATGATTATTTCCGGTTTTTTTAACGGTCTTTTTGGTATTGGTGGCCCCTTAATGGCGCTTTATTTCTTATCATTATCTAAATCCATGCCGGATTATTTGGGTAATATTCAAGGATTTTTCTTAATTGATGCTATTTATATCACTGCCATTCGAGTCTTTAACGGTATCTTAGGTACGACTGAAGTCCCAGCAATCATTGTTGGGATGATTGCGGCTACGTTGGGAACTATCGTAGCTACTCGGCTATCAACTCGATGGAACTTAGAAACATTAAAACCCCTGATTTATGGTTTTATTGGACTGAGCGGAATATATTATCTTTTCTTCTAAATACTAAAAAAGGAATACAATCAAAGCCTATAAATAGCTTTGATTGTATTCCTTTTTTATTTGTTCTTCAAATCTTCAATCGAATTAATATTAGTCATATACTTAGGTACTGCTAAGCCGACTCGTGCCCCCTTTAAATTAGGACCCAAATCGACAAACTTACCTTGATAGTCATGATAATACTTGGCGGACGTAGTCGGTAACCAAGCTGCCACTTGAGCATCGGCAACATTGGTAGCAATGGAAGCCCACATTGGTTGCATTTCCATCGCTTGGGTAGTGACATTATAGCCTAAGCCACGAAGAACTTCCGCTACTACATTAGTTGAAGCAATTTCGGAATCCCAAGCTACATAAGTTAGTTTAATAGTTGTTTTTCCAGTTACTTTGCTAATTCCTTTGGTCCAAGTATGAACCTTATCCGGATTAGCTTTAAGCCACTCTTGAGCTGCTTTTTGTGGATCTTTACCGTTATTAATTTGCATCATTACTTGAGACATTTCTGCTGGCGTCCAGTTAAAGCGATCCAACATTTCATAAGCTTGTGGTTGATCCTTTTGTAATCCTTTACGCACAATAGTATGAATACTTTCAGTTTTACCATAAACTTGCTTGGGATCTTTTAAAAATTTGATTGGATATTTAGTAAACATCCAGTGTGGTTGCCACCCGGTAATCACAATTGGTTGTTGGTGCTTAATAGCTTTATCCAAAGTACTAGTCATTGCAGCTGTCGAACTAGTTTGTAATTGCCAGTTATTTTGAGCCAGTCCGTATTGAGTTAATGCTGTTTGAGTAGAGGCCATGATGCCAGCACCTGCATCAATTCCCGTAATGGTGTAATTAATTTGAGATCCCAACTTTTGCTTAGCATTATACTTAGGAGCTTCAGTGCTACAACCACTCAGCAGAAGGACTAACGTTAAAACGACTGGTAATAAAAAGGTCAATTTCTTTTTCACGCTCGTCCTCCTATTTATTTTTGCTCTGAGATTTATTGAAGGCTTGCGTTACCCGGTCAAGAATAATTGCCAACACAACAATAGCAAAACCAGCGGTAAAACCACTACCAGCATCATTACGTCCTACGGCAAAGTACACTTGAGTACCCAATCCCATTGCCCCAATCATTGAGGCAATTACTACCATAGATAGAGATAACATCATACTTTGATTGACCCCAGCCATAATAGTAGACTTAGCAATTGGTAGTTGCACTTGAGTCAGCGTCTGCCAACTAGTAGAGCCAAATGAATTGGCAGCTTCTATCAGGTCTTCTGGCACTTGACGAATTCCCAAGTTAGTCATTCTTACAGTTGGAGGCATCGCAAAAATAACTGATGCAACTACTCCTGGAGCCATCCCAATTCCAAAGAATGCAACCGCAGGAATCAAATAAACAAAGGCTGGCATTGTCTGCATAAAATCTAAAATCGGATTGACAATCGTTTTAACTTTATTGCTTTTAGCCATCCAAATCCCTAACGGAATTCCAATTACAATCGCAATTAAACTAGAAGTTAGTACTAACGTAAGGGTTTGAGTCATATCTCGCCAATATCCTTGATTGGCAATATACCAAAATCCCAGCACTTCTAAAATTATTAAACTCCATTTTTGTTTATTGCGGTTAGCATACAAAGTAATAGCCACAATTATTACCACAAATAACCATGCTGGTAATAAATCAAATAACCATTGAAATGAATTAATAATGGCATTTAAGAAATTAGTGATTCCTTGAAAGAAACCTTCAAATTGAGTTAACCAATTAACAAATTCATTAACCCATTTTGCAAGTGGCAACTTAGGTAAATTAAACATAGTCTACACCTCCATTACCGTTTAATGCATCTAAAATCGCACCACGAATAATAATACCTCGTAGTCGTTTTTTATCATCCAATACCGCAATTGGAATTGGAGAATGTGATGCTTCGTCCATCATATCTTTTAGTGGTGTATCTAGTGCAACGGTTGGAACATCATGCCTAAGAATCCCCGTCAAAGAACGATTATTATCTTTAATCAATTGAATTACATCAGCTGAATCAATTAAGCCCACCATTTGATGCTTATTATCAATCACGTAAAGACTGGAGATTTCATTTTCTCGCATCCGCCGTAATGCTAGACGCGGACCATCCTTTTCAATATTTACCGTAACTGGTCTAATCATAACCTTGCTGGCAGTCAGCACTTTACTTCGATCAACGTCTTCAATAAAGCGTTCGACATAGTCATTAGCTGGATGTGTCAAAATATCTTCTGGCGACCCAATTTGCACAATCTCACCATCACGCATAATCATAATATGATCCCCAATTCTCAATGCCTCATTAAGATCATGAGAAATAAAAATAATGGTTTTTTGCATATTTTCTTGTAAATCTAATAATTCATTTTGCATTTCTTTTCTGTTAAGGGGATCTAACGCAGAAAAAGCCTCATCCATCAATAAGATTTCTGGATCATTAGCCAATGCTCTAGCCAGCCCAACTCGCTGCTGCATTCCCCCAGAAAGTTGAGTGGGATATTGATCGTTGTAGCCGGTTAAGCCCACCATTTCGAGAGCTTTAGCGGCTTTTTGTTGGCGATCAGTTTTATCCATTCCTTGAATTTCCAAGCCATATTCAGCATTTTCTAAGACCGTTCGATTTGGTAATAACGCAAAATTTTGAAACACCATACTCATTTTATGACGACGCATATTTCTTAGTTCATCTTTGTTCATAGTCATTACGTCCTTGCCGTCCAAAATGACTTGACCATTAGTGGGGTCAATTAGTCGATTTATCATTCTAATCGTAGTGGATTTACCACTACCAGAAAGGCCCATAATCACAAATATTTCTCCGTCTTCCACCGTAAAATTGGCTCGATCAACTCCGATCGTAGCTCCAGTTTCCTTCAAAATATCTGCTTTACTAGCTCCATCCGTGAGGAGTTTCTTGGCCTTATTGACCCGTTTTCCAAAAATTTTAGTTAAGTTCTTAACCTCTACTTTAGTAGTCAAGCAACAACCTCCTTAAGTTATAAATTTGGCCCTTGAGACCAATATACAAAAAAGAACTCATCCAATTAGATAAGTTCTCTTTTTTTAAAACGTATATACTACCCTAACATAAATAAAATATGTTGTAAAATCAGTCTTTTTGATTATAAAAGTATACCTTTTCACAATTAAATTCGAATTTTATAAATATCTCACTCTTTAAAAATCAACCGAAAATTGTTACTATCAACGTTTCTCTTCGATTTACATTTTCAATCAATCCTTTTATAGTTAATTCACAAAAACAAGTTCTTGACCTTGACGCCACGGCAACCCTTATATTCTTAATTAGGAGGTGCAAACATGCAGTATACCATTAAACAATTATCCGATTTGGTGGGAATCAGTACGCGGACGTTGCGCTATTACGATCAAATTAATTTACTTAAACCAGCTACTATTAGCGAGGCCGGTTACCGACTTTATGGCCCAAAGCAGGTGCAGCGGTTACGCCAAATCATGACCTACCGCGCTTTAGATTTTTCATTGGCGGATATCGCGACAATTTTAACGAAAAAGCCAGACCAGTTGACTGCCGATCTCAATCAACAGTTACTTCACTTACAACACCAAGCTCAACAACTGCAGTTAACTATCGAAACCGTCCAACAACAAATTTTAATTAATCAAGGAGTAAGTCAAATGACAGACCAAGAACAATTTGAAATTTTTAAGCAACAACAACTAGCCGAAAACGAAGAGCAATTTGGAGCCGAAGTTCGTGATAAATATGGTGAAGCAACTATTACGGCCACCAATCAAAAATACGCCCAATTAAATGAAGAACAGTTTGCGGCCATACAAAAAACGGAAAATCAATTAATTGAATTATTGAAAGCCACTGTGGCCCATCCCACCACCAGTGCTGAAAATCAAACCACTATTTTTCAGTTGCACAAACAATGGCTAACCTATACGTGGTCCAACTATTCTAGCGCTGCTCATCGGGGATTAGCTGATATGTACTTGGCCGACGAACGGTTTACTCGTTATTACGATGATCGTGCCGGTAGTGGTGCCACTCAGTTGTTGTGCAATAATATTTACGCCGCCACTAAATAGCCGGGTACTATGTTAAAATGTTGGTATCAATTTCTAGAAACGAGACTAGTAATCATGAAAATTATCATTGCGCCCGCCAAAAAAATGATCGTTGATACCGATAACTTTGTAGCCGAAACGACGCCCCTTTATTTAAGTGAAGCTAGCCAATTATTAGCTCGATTACGTCAATTAACTTTTACCGAGCTTAAAGCCCTTTGGCATTGTAGTGATCAGTTAGCGACTGCCAATTATCAACGACTCCTAAAAATGAATTTAACCACGGATTTAACGCCCGCCATCATGGCCTTTACTGGCTTACAGTATCAATACATGGCTCCCGATTTATTCACAACCGCAGCCTTAGAGTATGTTAAAAGCAATCTACGAATTCTATCTGGATTTTACGGTAGCTTACGGCCATTTGACGGAATCACGGCATATCGGCTAGAAATGCAGGCACCATTACAGCTAGGCCAGACTACGAACTTATACCAGTTTTGGGGTAACAAGATTTATACCGCTTTAGCAATTAATAATGAACCCGTGATTGACCTCGCTTCTAACGAATACGCCAAAACTATTCGACCATATCTACAACCAAATGAAGTCTTTATTGATATCATTTTTGGACAGTTAATCGAGGGAAAAGTCAAAACTAAGGCAACTTTAGCTAAAATGGCGCGGGGGGAAATGGTGCGGTATTTGGCAGAAAATAACGTCCAAACGCTTACCGAATTAAAACAATTTGATCACTTGAATTACCAGTTCCAAGCGCCTTTGTCGACGCCCACTAAATTAGTGTTTATTCAAAAATAGGACAACGCTTTTATAGCGTTGTCCTATTTAATATTATGCATTCACATGAGGTTCACCTTTAATTTCATGTTTAACATGATTCATCATATCGTCAACCAGCTCCACAATATGGGGATCATCCAACCGATATAAGATGCGGGTGCCTACTCGTTTTTTAGCAACTAACTGGTAGCGAAATAACACCCCCAGATGTTTAGACACCACTGATTGGGGGAGGCTCATTGCCGCGATAATTGTCGAAACGGTCACGTAGTCCGTTTGTTCCCGTAAAAAATATAAAATATCAATTCGAATACTATTGCCTAACACCCGATATATCTGGGCCGCTTCAGCAATCAAGGCCGCTTTATTAGTCATAATGATTACCTCACCTTATTATATCCATGCAAGGATGTGGTTAAGAAAGCCACTGTCCCAAAAAACATATAAGCCAATCGCCACATAAACTATTTTAGTCCCCATTTCACCATAGCGATTCATTATTGTTTGAACTACTGGAATATTGCCAATTAGCTTAATTATAACCACAATAACGATGGAGAGCCCGATTAAAAATAATAAGACTAACAAAAATTGGCTAAGGGTTAGCCCGGTCAAAATCGGTAAAAAGATGGAGAGATTACAACCCGCACAAACGGATAAATAAGTAATAAAAGTGGCCATAATTGGTGCATGATGTTGGTTGTTGCTAATATCATCCGGATCGTCTTTAAATGCCATGTAAATGGGTAAAATACCGAGGATACCCAGTAACCATTCTGGTAAAAATAACGCTAAAAGTTGGCCCGCAAAAAAGCTAAGACCAACTAATAGTGTAATACCCATAATGTAGCCCACCATTACTTTTTTAAGTTCGTACTTTTTCAGTAAAAATAATAAAATAAAGAAAAAATCCAAGTTAACTCCGATAAAAGTAATTAATATTAAACTCCAATTCATCCCATCATCCTCTCTATATATTCTGTTCACGGAATATATAGAGCATACTTCGTCTCGCTAAAAAGGGCAACCCTCTTATTGAAGGGCTAAAGCCAAAATTCGTTGTTCAATCTCATCACGGACCTGGCGAAAGACAACTAATTTTTCAGCGACCGTGCCGGCTGCTAAGGCCGGATCAGGTAAGGGCCAATGGATTTTTCGAACGGCGGGCGGTGTGACTGGGCACCGATCCCGTGCATCCCCACACAAAGTAACCACTATATCACAGCTATTTAAATACTGCTGATCAATCAACTGTGATTGTTGCTGGGAAATATCAAGGCCTACCTCTTGCATCACCTGCACCGCTAGTGGATTGAGTCCGTGCGTTTCAATACCCGCGCTGGCTACCTGCCACTGCGATCCTAAAATTTGCTTAGCAAAGCCCTCTGCCATTTGACTGCGACAAGAATTACCGGTGCAAAGAAAATAAATTTGCTTCATGTTTGCTCTCCTTGTGAGTGGTATAAGTGCTACTAGTATGATAGTTCTTAGTAAAATAGGCAATTAATTTTACATTATCCCTAATTTATGTTTATTTTAGCTTTTCTTTAAGACCCGTTAAAGTTCCTTCCCGTAGGCTTAACTCATCTTCTAAAAAATTTGAGTAAAGGTTGTGTACATATGAATTTTATTAAACGGGCGTGGTTAAATACCAGTGCCAAATGGGGGCGGACGGCCTTACTAACTTTGGTCACCTCGGCCATCTTAATATTTGTGCTGGCTGGTTTATTAATTAGTAACGCTGCTAATAAAGCAACGGAACAGGCTAAGCGAAGTGTCGGTTCCACCCTCACGTTGTCAGCGAACCGGGAAAAAGCTTTTAAAAAAATGCAAGCATCAGCAACTAGCTCAAGTAGTAGTAGCCGGCCTAAGCTAACGATGACGCCAGTGAAACTAAGTGATGCTAAAAAAATTGCCCAAAATAAGAATATTTCGGATTATAACGTTACCGTGAATAGTTCGGTGAACGCCAAATCCTTTGATGCGGTTTCCACTACGTCGGCCAGTCCGATGGGTAACAAGATGGGTGGTTCCGGCAGTTCTACCAATGGTGATATCACAGTTACCGGGGTTTCCAGCACTAATTTAGTAAGTAGTTTTCAATCTAAAAGTAGTAAAATCACCTCTGGTCGCGGCCTAACGACGGCTGATGCAGGCACCAATAATACCGTTATTGAAAGTGAATTAGCCTCCCAAGATAACCTTAAAGTTGGCGATACCATCACGGTTAAGAATCCAAGTAATAGTAAGAAGACTTACAAGCTTAAAATCGTGGGGATTTACAAGGCATCTAGTATTTCATCAACGACCATGATGGGCAATGATCCTTCCAACACGATTTATACTTCCTATACTTTTGCTAATACCGTTAAAGGCAGTAAATATGCCAACACTGCTGATGATGCCAGCTATCAAACCGTTAAAAAATCTATGAGTACCGTTAGTGGCTTTGCTAATAAGATCGTGTGGTTAGTAGCCTTAGCGGGTACGATTATCCTCGCTTTAATCGTTATCTTGATGGTTAGAGAGCGACGGTATGAAATTGGCGTGCTCTTATCTCTAGGCGAATCACGCCTCAAAATCATTGGACAATTTTTTGCAGAATTAGTAATCGTACTAGTAGTCTCGCTAGTCATTGCGGGAGCTGGCGGCCAGTTAGTAGGGAATAAATTAGGCCAGCAACTAGTATCGTCAGCCCAAACTACCCAAACCAGCAGTTCGCAAACTACTGGAAACCAACCTGGTAGTCGTGGCGAGGCTCCCGGAGGCAACCGTGGCGGTGCAGCTGGCGGTCACGGCCCAATGGGTAGTTCGCCTACTGCAACCCAAAAGCAGAAAGCAACGAAAACCAAATTAGAAACTAAGGTCAACGCGACTGAATTAATGGAACTAGGCGGCTTTGGTCTCTCCATTATGTTTATCGCCGTCTTAATCGGCTCATTTGGAATTTTGCGACTCGAACCGAAAAAAGTCTTAATTGACGATTAGGAGGAATCAAGATGACAGTAATGCTAACCACTAAAGACTTAACCTATTGGTACGAAAATAGTGATAATCCCTTATTTCAAAACGTCAACCTGCAATTCGAACCCGGCAAACTATATGCCATCGTGGGCAAAAGCGGTTCTGGTAAAACAACCTTCCTCTCTCTTTTGGCTGGGTTAGATCAACCTAAGGCGGGAGATATTTTATACGAAGGCACGCCGCTTAAACGGATTGGCCTCACCAACTACCGCCGTCACGACGTTTCAGTCGTCTTTCAGGCTTACAATCTTTTCACGTATATGTCGCCACTAAACAATTTAATGACCGCAATGGCGATTACTAATTCCACTCATCAAGGTAACAAACAATATGCTACCGAGATCTTAGCTAGCGTGGGAATCGCTCAAGCAGATATTACTAGAAACGTCACACATCTTTCCGGTGGTCAGCAGCAACGAGTGGCCATTGCGCGGACGATGGCCTGCGATGCTCCGCTGGTAGTTGCTGATGAACCAACGGGTAATTTAGACGAGCAAAATACCCAATCCATTATCAAGCAGTTTCAACAATTAGCCCATCAACAGGGTAAATGTGTCATCTTAGTTACCCATGAGCCAGATGTTGCCAAACAATGCGATCAACAAATCCAGCTCGTTAATCACAAATTCAGCGTAGTGTAAGATATATAAAAAAAAGGAAACCTAAATAGGTTTCCTTTTTTATTTAAATACCATTATCAATCGCCTTAGGCTGTAGTTCATCGTTAGCAACGAAGCGATCCAAAAACAACATTGATTGCACAAATACTTCATCCAAATATCCTTTGGCATGCTTAGTGCCAGCCACAAAATGGCTTTCTGACGGAATCTGAAATTGATTTAACGTCTCCACCATTGTAGTCACTCCGGTCGTTGGCACAAATTCATTCAAAGAGTTGGCCATAAAAATCGGACCCGTTTTTTCATTAACGCGGTGGTACGGTGTTGCTTTAAACCAGAGTTCTTCACTTTCACTATTATCAAAGTAATTCATGATAAACCACTTGTAAAAGGCATCATTAGAGCCATCTTGATTAATCGTAGCACTCGCCCCATTAAAATTTTGCTTAGTATCTGGTTGCGCGACCACTTCCTTATGCGTGGCCAACCAGTCATCAATATCTAAAATCCCGGATAAAGAAACTGCCGGAATCCCATATTTAATCGCTAGTTCCACGGCCATGTTTCCCCCAACAGAAGAACCGACGACTCCAATTTTATTCTTATCAAATCCAAACCGATTAGCGTGAAATTGTAACCATTCATAAACATTTTCCATGTCCACTAACGGATCAGGATAATGGCCTTGTGGCACAATGCGATAATTAGGCACTATCACAAAGTAGCCTTCCCCCGCTAATCGAGTTGCCCAATCGGCGTCTTTTAATTTGTCACCACGAAACCAGCCACCACCATGAATATCAATAATGGCCCCTTTATTCGTAATACTATCGTCCCAATAATAATCTAATTTCAAGTTATTTTGTGGATCGTAATCCACATCCAATTTCTGCTTAATTGTCATTAAAATCCCCCCTGAATTAAAATTTCATCAACGTTAGGTTTACTTTATGCCAATCTCTAATCTTTTACCAGTAAGTCGCTTATTAATAATAATTAAAATCGTCCTAATTATAATCATTAAGACCTAATAGGCATTATTTTTGATTTATTTATACCTGATTTAGTATGCTAAAGGTAATTCAAGATAACTAGCAATTCAAAGAAAAGGAGTGATTGATATGTTCGGTTGGATATGGTCATTAATTGTCGGTGCAATCATTGGGGTCATCGCTGGAGCTATTACAAATAAGGGTAGCTCAATGGGCTGGATTGCAAATATTGCTGCCGGTTTGATTGGTTCTTGGCTCGGACAAGCCTTACTGGGTACTTGGGGACCACAGTTAGCCGGAATGGCACTAATTCCTTCGATTGCAGGAGCGGTTATTTTAGTTATAATTGTTTCTTTAATCGCAGGATCAAGCCAAAAATAAGGTGGTGCGAACATGCGATTAGTTAATAAAATCCTGTTCGGCTTAGTGGGCATAGTGTTAATGGGATTTGCCCTTTATCAAATTAGTCTATGGTTTTTCATTCCGGGGCTGTCCGATTGGGCTCACACCATCGATAACAGTCAACAAGTGGTCTTACCCTATGTTTGGTTAGTTATTTTAGTGCTTATCGGTTTAGTCGGGTTAAGCCTGCTGCTCCTGGGTATTTTTCGTCCCGTTACCCAAAAGAAACTAGTGCTTACTAACACTACCGGAAAACTAGAAATTCCTGAAGCTATTTTAGCTAAAAATTTACAATATGCCTTAGTGGAACAATTCGGTCTAGTGGAACCCAAAGTCGACATTAAGTTATTACGGTCCCAGCGAGCTAAAGTCAAGGTCCGCGCTAACGTTAACGATGAACAAAATATCGAGCACTTAGCCACGGCGATTAATCAATATTTGAGTGAATATTTACAAGATCGCTTAGATATCACCGCGGTGAAGCCAGTCGCTCAACTATCACCGCTCAATCGGAACAAACGAGTTACCGTGGTTTGAGGGGGTGGATGAGATGAATAACGGTTTAATTGGTGCGGGAATAGGTATAATCCTCGGCATCGTATGGGTCTTTCAAGGCTTCTTGGCGGCCCTTTTGGTAGCTATTTTAGGTATTATTGGCTGGCTCATTGGCCGCTTTATCAAAATTGATTTTGCGGCATTAGGACAAAAGATTCAACAACTGCTTTCAAAGTAAATTTATTTAAAGGAGAAATTAACCATGAATACAGAACACCCTAATCCGCAAACTAAGTTAACTTTTAATGATGATGTGATTAAAAAAATCGCCGGAATTGCTTCTCGCAATGTTGATGGCGTGTTATCACTGGAAGGCGGGATGTTTAGTAATCTCAGCAATCGTTTCCGCAGTGATTCCGACCCGACTCAAGGAGTAAACGCCCAAGTCGGCGAAAAGCAGGTCACAATTAGCCTAAACATTACTGTCGAATACGGTAAGGATATGCGGCAAATCTTTAACCAAGTTTGTCAACGAGTTACCCAAGATATTCAGCGACTCACCGGGCTAGAAGTAATCGAAGTGGCCGTAGAGGTAGATGACGTAATGAGTAAACAAGAATGGCAAGAACAAGCCACCGGCAAACCTAATTCAAATATTGAAAATAACAGCCAAGTTGAATAATGAAAGGAAGCGCGATTATGGATAAAACTACTAACCCAACTAACACTGAACAGGTCATTTATTTTGATGATGAAGTTTTAGAAAAAATTGCTGGTAAAACCGCTGCTGAAATCGATGGAATTTTGAGCTTACAAGGTAACCTCTTAGATAATATTTCTGATCGTTTCACCAGTGGTGATAATCCCGAATCTGGTGTTGATATTGACTTAGACCCTGATCAAAAAACGGTTGCGATTGAACTAAATGCCATTTTGGAATATGGTAAACGGGCTGAAGATATTTTAGATAAATTAACTACTAAAATTGCCAGCGCGGTCAAATTAATGACTGGTTACCAAGTGACTGAAGTAAAATTACAGGTTAAAGATCTCTTAACCAAGGAAGAATGGCAACAAAAACAAACACCTAAAAAAGAAAAAAGTAAGAAACATGATTAAAAAAAGGTGCTGGCAAAAATCTGCCAGCACCTTTTATTTTTGTTTCAAAATAACATTGCCCACCATAACTGATACCGCCACCGCTACTCCTAGTGGCAAAAAGGCCGAGTAGTTCAAATGACAAATTTCAAATAACATAAATAAAGCCATTAAGGGTGCTTGTTGTGAAGTAGCCAATAAGGCGCTCGCCCCGATTACACCAGCCTGCCAAATCGCAATACCTGGGAAAAAGAGGTTAACAACAAAACCAACGATTACACCAATCACGGCTCCTAATGAAATAGAGGGCGTTAATGTCCCACCGGCTGCGCCCGCCTTCAAAGTTAACGGTGTCACTAGTGCTTTGGCCAACCCGCCTAACAGTAAAATCACAATCATTTTCGAAGTATGTAACTGCAGCGCCAAGGCTGCTAAAGCACGCCCATTACCCATAATTTGAGGAAAGACCATTGCAATTCCTCCCACTAATAAGCTCACTAATGGCAATTGCCACAAAACAGCTGTGCCCGTGGCCTTCTTAACCCCTGCTTGTTTAAATAACCGACGAAAATAAGCCCCGACGACCCCACAAATTGGGGCAATAACTACCACCAGCCAGAGTGACGAACTACTAAAATCACTGCCACCAACCAAGTAATAAGGGTGAAAGCCATGAGTAATAGCGCCCACTACCATCGCTGTAGTCGACATGATTAAGCTAACTGTAACCGTTCGTTTAGTCACTTTATTAAGTAAAATTTCCACGCTAAACAACATGCCCGTAATCGGGGCAATATAAATTCCGGCAAAGCCAGCCCCTGCGGCTGCCGCAATGAATAATTGCCGGTCTTCATCGCTGACTTTAACCTTGCGAACTTTATCTAGTAGCTGGACCAAAGTTTGCGCAATTAGGGCTCCTAGTTGCCGTGGAGCTAACTCACGCCCCACCGAGCCCCCCGTACCAACATAAAAGATTTGGGTAAAGACATCTAAAATCGTGGACCACCACGGTAAGTGTTCCCCCTTAATAGCTGCACTAATAGTAACGGTCGGCTGCATTTTAGTACTAAGAGCCCACCAACTAATAGCTGCAATAATCCCGCCCAAGGTTAAAGACAGTAACCGCTGGATCGGGGTGACCAAAATAGCAGTTGGCTGCAGCGCACTTTCGTTAAAGCCTAGAAAGAGGGCCTCAATCAGATCCAAAAATTCTCCAATCACGATGGCCCCCGCTCCCACTAGCCCTCCTAAAATAATTGTGGAGACAATTAGTGTCACGTTACTGTGGCGATTTAGCATTATAGCGTCTTCCTTTCTTCAGTTAAATCACATAACTGCTACTTATTCTAGCATTTTTAGCGGGACCAAAGAAAACGCAAATAAAATATTTTTCCGTTTTTAATAGCGTAATCCTTACCTTGCTTTATTAATGATAAAATATCAATAAAATAATTTAATTAAGAGGTGGTTGCATGTCCATACGTTTAGGTAGCATCGAAGCTGGAGGGACTAAGTTTGTTTGTGCTGTCGGTGATGAAAATTATCAAATCCAAGATATGATTAGTTTTCCCACCACTACTCCTCAAGCAACTTTACAACAAGCTATTAATTTTTTTAGTCAGTTCCCTGATTTGGCTGCGATTTCTGTGGCTTCGTTTGGTCCAATTGAAATTCGTCCTCATTCACCTCAATACGGCTATATTACTAATACCCCCAAAGCAGGTTGGCAGAACGTGGACTTTATTGGTCCTTTAAAAACAGCGTTTAATCTTCCTATTGTCTGGACCACTGACGTGAATGGTTCGGCTTACGGTGAATTTATTTTAGCACCAGAAGCATTGCAATCACTAGTCTATTACACTATCGGTACCGGCGTCGGGGCTGGTATAGTTACTAATGGTGATTTTGCTGGTGCTATCGGCCATCCGGAAGCCGGCCACATTCGGGTAAAACGTCATCCCGCCGACTTAGATTTTGCTGGTATTTGTCCATATCACGGCGACTGTCTAGAGGGCTTAGTAAGTGGTCCCACCTTTGAAGCACGGACCGGCCATCCTGGTAAAGAGGTGCCCTTAAGTGATCCAGTTTGGGACATCATGGCCTTTTACGTTGCTCAAGCAGCCCTTAATACCACGTTAATGTTACGACCTCAACGTATTATTTTTGGTGGTGGGGTGGTTAGTGAACCCTTCTTGCAAAAGGTACGAAGTGAATTTCAAATATTGTTAAACGACTACGTAGCTATTGGAGATTTAACCCAATACATTACCATGCCAGTAGCTGCTAACAATGGTTCGGCTACTATTGGTAATTTTGCGTTGGCCTTGCGTGCGGTAACTAAATAATTCAAAAACACCCACCCCATTAGGTGAGTGTTTTTTTTGACAGTTTGTAATTTCCATGATAAAGTTATCGTCGATGTAAATGGTAATTATTATCATTTACTCGATAAAAGTTATTAACTCATTGAATTTCAAACAAGGAGAATTAACATGGAAAAAACAGATTTAGCTAGTGCTTACAGTCGCTTAAAAAGTCCCAATATCAAAACCCGCAAGCGAGCCCTTAAAACCATTAAGGAAGCCAAACAAAATCATCATAAGTAGTTGTTAATTTACCAGTGATGAACTTGGTGAATTTTTAGTAATCACACTGTAACTTCATGTCTTGTGCCAACCCTAATTCGTTTAAGCGATGCTGACCCCAGGCAAACATTTGCTCAATAATTGGCACCAAACTTTCCCCGACGGTAGTCAAACTGTAAAAGACCGCTTTGCGATTATTTACTAATTTTTCTGTTCGCGTAACTAAACCATCATCTCCCAGTTCTTTTAACTGTTGCGCCAACATTTTATGGGTTACATCTACTAGTAATCGTTGAATTTGATTAAATCGCATCGTGCCATCATGACACAAGTGATAAATAATCACAATTTTATATTTACCTGAAAACATCGATAAAGTATATTCCTTCGCACAATCAATTTCTTTTCTGGCAATTTTTTCTTGAGCGTATTTTCTTACACAATCAGTCATTAAACTCTCCCAAATTCATACGCACAAAAAAGTGCGTTATTGCTATTCGTTTGTAACGGTATCTATAATATACTTACAAGTTCTCACGAACAAATTATTACAGTAGTTTTGCTTGGAAAGGAAGTAAATTATGGAAAATCAAACTTTAAGTAACGGGGTTACCATTCCTATGATGGGTTTTGGAACCTACCTAATCGATAAGGCCGATGTCAAAGACATGATGCAAACCGCTTTGGATGCTGGTTATCGTCATTTTGACTTTGCTGAAATTTACGGCAATCAAGCAGAAATTGGTGATGTACTAAGTCAAACTGATATTAACCGTGAAGATTTATTTTTAACTTCAAAGGTTTGGAACGCTGACCAAGGTTATGAAAGTACCTTGAAAGCTTTTGATAAAGCACTTCATGATCTTCAAGTTGATTACTTGGACCTTTACCTAATTCACTGGCCTAATGAAGAAAACTTCCAACTATCACTTGATACTTGGAAAGCCTTGGAAACTCTTTACAAACAAAAAAAGGTTCGTGCCATTGGTGTTTCGAACTTTTCACAAGATCAATTAAACCAAGTTTTTGAGATGGCTGAAATCAAACCGATGGTTAACCAAATTGAACGCCACCCTTATAAAACACAAGCTGATTTAGGTGCGTTTGATACTGCTAACGATATTGTTAATGAAGGTTACTCACCAATCGGCCATGGTCACTTAATTTTGGAAGATCCCGTTATCTTGGAATTAGCCGCTAAATATGGTAAGACCCCTGCTCAAGTAGTTTTGAGATGGCAAATTGATACTGGTTTCGTAGTCTTTCCTAAGTCAACTAAACCAGCTCGTATCCAAGAAAACATTGATATTTTCGACTTTAAGTTAACTGATGAAGATATTCAAAAAATTAACGCTTTGGATCAAGACAAGCATTTAAACTATGACTAAACAAAAAGCATTCCGCCAATCGGAATGCTTTTTGTAATTACCTCCTCGAATTGACTTTAACTAGCAGCAATGCTAAAGTAAGTAACAACTAAATGGTAATTATTATCATTTGTCACTAACGGAGGATTTTTTTAATGCGTAAAAATATTATTCTAGAATGCTTAGAAACTGGTGAACGACTTTATTTAACCAGCAAAAACGTTCGCAACACCCCGGATCGATTGAAGCTGAAAAAATACTCACCTAAGCTCAATCGCCCCGCCGTTTTTCAAGAAATTAAATAATTACAGAAAGGAGCCACTACTATGGCAGTTCCCGCAAGACGAACATCCAAGACGAAAAAAAATAGTCGTCGTGGTCAACAAAAACTAAAGCAACCCGCTATCTCCATTGATGCTCGGACCGGTGAATATCATTTGAGTCACCACGTCAGCGCAGATGGTTATTACAACGGTCAAAAAGTAATTAAATAAACTTCATAGTGCCGTTACTTCCCCCGTTAATTTAATTAGCGGGGGTTTTTTGAAGGTAAATGATTGTCACCAATGATTACTGGGATTATGATGACAGCCAAAAGGGGGAGATTTATCGTGAGTAAGAAGGATAATATTGCCGAACAACCTGGTTTTGGCGCCCTGTTAACAATGGTAGCAGGTGCCATTGATGCCTATACTTTTATGCTGCATGGTGAAGTCTTTGCCGGTTTGCAAACTGGAAACTTAATTTTGTTGGGACTTAACTTAGGTAAAGGACAATTTGAGATGAGTGTACGCTACGCATTATCGTTATTGGCTTTCTTTTTAGGGACTATCTTAATTCGGCTATTACAACGAAGTCATTGGTTTAAGAACGCTGATAAGTTCCGACGCCAAATGATTTTAGCGTATGAGTTTATGTTATTAGTAATAGTGGCGGTGATTGGACAAATTTTACCCAATTTATTAACTACTTCTATTTTATCTATGGCTGCCGCTGCGGAATTACAGGAATTTCGGCGTTTAGCAGGCGGTCCCTTTACCCCATTGATGATGACTGGTAATTTACGAACCTTAGCGGAAAGTAGCTTTGATGCCATTATTTATCATGAAACCTCGGCTCAACAAAAGCTCAAAGTAACTGGTCTGATCATGGTAACCTTTGCTTTAGGGGCAGGGTTGGTGGCCGGTCTAATTCCATTACTGGGAGCCTTCACCATCTTATTTCCAGCCGGGCTCATCGTAATTGCTTTTCTGCTAATCACTTTCAATAATCATTAAAGGCCTCAGGCAATAGATGTTGTCTGAAGCTTTTTTATTTTCAGTTAAATCCTCAATGCAAAAGGTTGAAAAAACTCACTTTAATCAAAAATGAGATTTTTCAACCTTTTTCACATATTTTTTATCCGCATTAAACGGCTATATATCAGCATAAACCACGTTTGTCATTTGTTAAATGAGAAAATTTCTCATTTACAAATAGATTTTTATCATTTAGTATTGTCCCTAACTTAAATAGACCTTAAAAATTTTGGAAAGTGAGTGAGTACATATGAAACTTAAACCAACGATTACATTTGGAGTGGTAGCTTTATTTGGTAGTACCCTTTTAGCAGCCTGTGGTTCCGGTTCGGCCACTGATAGTAGCAAGGCCACCAACAAAACCTTGAATATTCAAACTCCTTCTAGCTTAACCACGATGGATATTTCGAAGTCAACCGACATTGTTTCCGCCCAAACCTTAAATAACACTAACGAAGGTTTGCTGAAATTTGGTAAAAACAGTTCGCTGCAAAAAGCAATTGCTAAAGATTGGCAGATTTCTAGCGATGGTAAACGTTACACTTATAATTTGCGTCCTGCTAAATGGAGCAACGGTGATGACGTTACTGCCCAAGATTTTGTTTACTCTTGGCAACGAACGGTCGATCCTAAAACCGCATCCCAATATGCTTACTTGTTTGATAACGTTAAAAACGCTACTAAGATTAACTCCGGTAAATTAAGCCCAAATCAATTGGGGGTCAAAGCCGAAGGAAAACATAAATTAGTAGTCGAATTAAACCACGCTCAAAGTTACTTCAATCAATTAGTAGCTAACCCTCAATTTTACCCACAAAATAAAAAAGCGGTGAAAAAATATGGGAGCAAATACGGTACTACCAGTCAAGATATGGTTTACAACGGTCCATTTAAACTAACCGGCTGGAATGGGACTAATGATACCTGGACCATGACTAAAAATAACAACTACTGGAATGCTAAAGACGTTAAACTCAATAAAGTTAAGTACTGGACTGTTAAGGATCCCCAAACTGCTTTATCTCAATACGAAGCCGGCAAACTTGATTTAACCAACTTATCTGGTAGCCAAGTACAACAATATACCCACAACAAAGATTATGTTTTAAGAAAAACAGCTTCTACTTTCTACCTAGAAATGAATGAAAAGAAGCAACCCATTTTCAAAAATGTTAAAGCACGCCAAGCATTATCTTTGATTGCTAATCGAAAACAATTTACTGACAAGATTTTAAAAGATGGCTCTCAACCAGCCAATAGTTTAGTACCAACCAATATGCAATATCGTGATGGCAAGGATTTCGCAACTGAATCCACTAATAAAACAATAACGGCTTATAACCAAACTAAGGCGAAGAAACTTTGGCAAGAAGCCCTAAAAGAAACTGGTAAATCAAGTATTAACTTGAATCTTTTGTCTGATGATACTCCTGCTGGTAAAAATACAACTGAGTATCTACAATCTCAATTTGAAAAACTACCCGGATTAAAGATTACCAACCAAAATTTACCATTCAAAACGAGATTAGCTCGTTCACAAGCTGGTGATTTCGACTTAGTAGTATCTGCTTGGATCGCCGACTATCCGGATGCTAGTTCATTCCTAGATTTGTTTACTACCAAGAGTTCTTACAATAACGGTAAATGGTCTAATGCTGAATACGATAAGTTAGTAAAAGATGCTGGTGGTAGTTTAGCCAACCAACCAGCTGCTCGTTGGGATGCAATGTTAAAAGCAAATAAATTAATAGCCAATCAAGCTGGGGTTATTCCGTTGTATCAACAAGCACAATCACAATTAGTTAAATCAAACGTCAAGGGAGTCGTTTACTTCCCAACCGGATCAAGCTGGGATTACAGCCACGCATATTTAACTAAGTAAATTTGGAAAGGACGGGGATTAGCCAATGGCCAAATACTTATTAAAGCGGCTCTTTTACCTCTTATTAACCCTATTCATTGTTATTACCATTACCTTCTTCTTGATGAAGTTACTACCCGGAACACCCTTAAATAATCAGGCCAAGCTAAGCAAATCACAAATTGCCGTGATCTATCAGCAATATGGACTGGATAAGCCCGTTTGGCAGCAATACCTATCTTATTTAGGCAACATCTTACACGGTAACTTCGGAACTTCTTTTCAGTTCAGTGATCAACCCGTTTCCTATCTCATTAGCAGTAGAATTGGGGCTTCTTTACAACTTGGTTTTCAAGCCATCATCGTTGGGGTACCTATCGGAACCTTGATTGGGGCCATTGGAGCGGTCAAGAAAAATACTTGGGTGGATACCACTACTACCATTATTTCGATTTTAGGAATCTCAATTCCGAGTTTCGTCTTGGCAGTCCTCTTTCAATACTTCTTTGGAGTTAAATTACACTGGTTTCCGATTGCCAATTGGGGCAGTTTCATCTTCACCGTTTTGCCAACCCTAGCATTAGCAGTCTCACCTCTAGCCGAATCAGCACGGTTTATGCGAACCGAAATGGTCGATGTCATGAACTCTGATTATATTGAGTTAGCTAAAGCTAAAGGATTAACCAAAATTGGTATTATTTATCACCACGCCCTAAGAAACAGCTTGATTCCTTTGTTAACCGTGGTGGGTCCGTTAGCCGTTGGTATCATGACTGGTTCAATGGTAGTCGAGAATATTTTCTCTATTCCCGGCATTGGTGAACTATTTGTTAAATCCGTTTTGACCAACGATTACCCCACCATCATGGGACTCACCATCGTTTACAGTGTCATGTTAATGGTGGTACTGCTTATCACTGATATTATCTACAGTCTGGTTGATCCACGGATTAGATTAACTGATAAGGGCTAAAGAAAGAAGGTTATCAAATGACTAATCAAACTAATCAACCAACTGAAGCAGAACTCACAACTAATTTGCCTACTGATAATAATGAGCCAGCAGCTTATCAACCAGTTGCCACCGACTTTCAGGTTATTTCGGCAGACGAAAAAAAACATCTGGATGACGAAAAAATTTCAGCACCATCCCTAACGTTTACCCAAGATGCTTGGCGCCGCTTAAAGAAAAATAAAAGCGCCATGGTCTCCATGGTTATTCTCTTGATTTTCTTTGTTTTGGCTTTTGGTTCGGGAATCTTTGAAACTCATAATCCTAATGCACAAAATCCAGCGGTAACTAATTTGCCCGCTAAAGTGCCAGGAGTTCCCATTCCGGGACTTAACGGAACCATCATGCAAGGTGGAATTAGAGTTGATGCTTATAAGCAAGCTGGGGTAAAGCCTGGCACCTTTTACCTAATGGGAACCGACCAATTCGGGCGGGACTTGTTCTCTCGTGTCCTTTACGGTACTCGAATTTCGCTAACGATCGCGTTAGTGGCCACCTTCTTTGACCTCACCATTGGTATTGCTTACGGGATTATTTCGGGCTGGAAAGGTGGTCGCATTGATAACTTTATGCAACGAATTATTGAAATTATCATGTCGATTCCCAACCTAGTAGTTATCATTTTATTGATTTTAGTTTTAAAACCCGGAATGGTTTCCATTATCTTGGCAATTGCCATTACCAGTTGGGTTAGCATGGCTCGGTTGGTGCGAGCGGAAACCATGCAACTGAAAAATCAGGAATTTATCTTAGCAGCGCGATCATTAGGTGAAAGCCCAATCAAAATCGCCCTGAAACACCTGTTACCTAACCTTTCCAGTGTCATTATTATTAACACAATGTTCACCATTCCTAGTGCTATCTTCTTTGAAGCCCTCTTATCGTATATCGGGATCGGAATTTCAGCACCACAAGCATCTTTGGGAACTTTACTAAATGATGGGCAAAAGAACTTTCAATTTTTGTCATACCAAATGTGGTTTCCAGCCATTGTCCTTTCTATCTTAATGATTTGTTTTAACTTGTTTGGCGATGGTCTTAGAGATGCCTTTGATCCAAAGTCTAAAGAGTAGGTGATAATATGGAAAATGCTAAGAATATTTTAGAGGTTCGTAATCTCGAAATTAACTTTAATACCTACGCTGGTACCGTTCGAGCTATTCGTAACGTGAGTTTTGATTTGCGTCGTGGTGAAACGCTAGCGATTGTTGGTGAATCAGGTTCGGGTAAATCAGTGACCACTCGAGCTATCATGGGCCTCCTCGCTAACAATGCGGTGGTTGCTAATGGGACCATCGAATATGACGGGAAAGACCTATTAAAGCAGTCCAACCGCCAAATGGAAAAAATTCGCAGCGTAGACATCGCGGAAATTTTTCAAGATCCGATGACTTCTTTAGACCCCACGATGAAAATTGGCAAGCAAATTGCCGAACCGTTGATTGTCCATAAGGGTGTCAAGCCTGATAAGGCTCGAGAAGCCGCGTTAAAAATGATGGAGGCTGTGGGCATCACGAATGCCCAAGAGCGTATTAACGACTATCCGCACCAATTTTCCGGGGGGATGCGGCAACGAATCGTGATTGCGATTGCCTTAATTAACCATCCGGATATTTTAATTGCGGATGAACCTACCACAGCCTTGGACGTTACGATTCAAGCCCAAATTTTGAATTTAATGCGTCGACTCCAAAATATGATTAATACGTCCATTATTTTTATTACCCACGATTTAGGGGTCGTAGCAGGCATGGCAGATCGTGTTGCCGTTATGTACGCTGGTAAGATTGTGGAATATGGCAAAGCCGATGAAATTTTTTACAATCCTAAGCACCCGTACACCTGGGGCCTACTAGAATCAATGCCAACCTTAGATACTGATGCTGAATACTTGCCCTCCATTCCGGGAACGCCTCCTGATTTATTGAACCCACCAGTGGGCGATGCCTTTGCTCCTAGAAATAAATATGCTTTAGAAGTGGATTTAAAAGCGGAGCCACCGTTCTTTGAAGTTTCGCCCACGCACTTTGCCGCTACCTGGCTGCTTGATCCACGAGCCCCCCAAATCAATCCACCCGAAATTATTGTGCAACGCCAACAAAAATATGAAAACGAACGGCAACAATTAATTAATGCCGACCGTTTAAATCATCATAGTGCAGAGGAGGACCTCTAAATGACAGAAAATAATTCGGATAAGATTCTTGAGGTCAAGCACCTTAACCAGTTTTTCAACGTTGGCAAAGCCGATGAGGTGCGGGCGGTCAATGACGTTAGTTTTGATATTTATCGGGGCGAAACTTTTGGTCTCGTGGGCGAATCTGGTTCAGGTAAAACCACTACCGGTCGTGCCATCATCCACTTATACGAGCCCACTAGTGGTGAAATTATTTATAATGGCCAAAATATCGATGCCCTCAAATCACGCTCGCAGCAACAACACTTTCGGCGGCAGATGCAAATGATTTTTCAAGACCCTTATGCTTCATTAAATCCCCGGATGAAGGTCCAAGATATTGTAGCTGAGGGAATTGATATTAACCACCTTGCCCAAGATAAGGATGATCGTAACCAACAAGTTGCTCAATTATTGGAAACTGTCGGGTTAAACAAGGACCACGCGAGCCGGTACCCGCATGAATTTTCCGGTGGTCAGCGGCAAAGAATTGGGATTGCCCGGGCCCTTGCGGTTAATCCAGATTTTATTATCTGTGATGAACCCATCTCCGCTCTAGATGTTTCGATTCAGGCTCAAGTCGTCAACCTGTTAAAGAAACTACAAAAGGAAAAGGGCCTAACCTACCTCTTTATCGCTCATGATCTTTCGATGGTGAAGTATATTTCGGATAGAATCGGCGTGATGCATTATGGCAAAATGCTAGAAATTGCTAGCGCTGATGAAATTTACAGCCATCCGCTCCACGACTATACCCGTAGCTTGCTTTCTGCGGTCCCCATTCCTGATCCCCGTCTGGAACGAGCCCGTGAAGAGATTGCCTATGATCCCGCTGCAGAATCGGATGGTCAAAAGCGCGAGTTAGTCGAAATCACCCCTAATCACTTTGTGCGGGCAGCCCCCGCTGAAGTAGCTATGTATCGTGAACGAGCGGCAGCAAAATAATCATGAGCACCTAAAGAGTGAACCAAAGTCGTCTTGGTTCACTCTTTTTTATTGAAATCAAAGAGCCCTAAGCCATCTGCTTATGAAAATAATAATCTAATTTTCCGGCCTAAAATGAGAAACCAAAATTTTTTCACAACTTTTATTTAACCTTTTACTCCCTGATTTAATTGGATTTAACTTTAACTATACCAAAATAAATGAGAAATTTTCTCATTTACAACTCATCTTTCTTACGTTACTATTATTTCAATCTTAAATGTAGTTTAAACATCAATCAGAAAGAGAGTGGTAACTATGAACTTAAGAGCAACCGTGACCTTTGGTGTTGTTGCTTTATTCGGCACTACCTTATTAACCGCCTGTGGCTCCAATTCGGCTAATACTACTAAAGCAACCCATAAAACCGTTAACGTTCAAATTGCTTCGAGCTTAACGACGATGGACATTTCCAAAAGTACCGACGTGGTTTCAGCTCAAACCTTGAATAATACCAACGAAGGACTGCTAAAGTTCGGTAAAAATAGTTCCTTGACTCCGGCTCTCGCTAAAAGTTGGCATACCGCTAATAACGGTAAACAGTACATATACAATTTACGTCCTGCTAAATGGAGTAACGGCGATGAAGTTACTGCGCAAGACTTCGTTTATTCTTGGCGACGCACGGTGGATCCTAAAACCGCCTCTCAATACGCTTACTTGTTTGACAATATCCAAAATGCCACTAAAATCAATGCCGGCAAGCTAGCCGTTAATCAATTAGGAGTGCATGCCGCTGGTAAGTATAAATTAGTAGTTGATCTAAATCACGCCCAAAGCTACTTCAATCAGTTAGTCGCTAATATTCAGTTTTATCCTCAAAATGAACGCGCGGTTAAAAAATACGGAAGTAAGTATGGAACTACTAGTCAAGCCATGGTCTACAATGGTCCTTTCAAGTTAACTGGCTGGAACGGTACCAATGATACCTGGACGATGGTCAAAAACCCCAGTTATCGGGCTGCTAGCAGTGTTCGTTTGAATAAGGTTAAATACTGGACGGTCAAAGATCCCCAAACGGCACTGTCCCAATATGAAGCTGGCAAGTTAGATATCACCAATTTATCAGGTAGCCAAGTGCAACAATATACCAAGAATAAAGATTATGTCTTACGAAACTCAGCTTCCACTTATTACTTACAAATGAATGAAAAGAAACAACCATTTTTCAAGAACGTTAAAGCCCGCCAAGCGCTTTCTCTAATCACCAACCGCGAACAGTTCGTGGATAAGATTTTAAAGAATGGTTCCACCGTGGCTAACGGCGTCGTCCCCACTAAAATGCAATATCGCGATGGCCAAGATTTTGCGACTGCTTCAGCCGACAAGCAAATGACCGCATATAACGAAGCTAAGGCTAAGCAATTATGGAAGGAAGCTTTAAAAGAAAGTGGTAAATCCAGTGTTAGCTTTGATCTCTTAGCTGATGATACTCCGATCGGTAAAAACACGACCGAGTACTTACAGTCACAATTCGAAAAGCTACCCGGACTTAAGATTACCAACCAAAATCTTCCCTTCAAGACTCGGCTCACCCGGGAATCAACTGGGAATTTCGATATGGATATTTCCGCTTGGAACGCTGACTATCCGGACGCTAGCACTTTCTTGGATCTCTTCACCACCAACAATGAATATAATAACGGCAAGTGGTCCAACAAGCAGTACGATCAGTTAATGAAGACGGCGGATGGTGCGGAAGCCAATGACGCCACTAAGCGCTGGGATACTATGTTACAGGCCAACCGACTGCTTACTAATCAAGCCGGCATCGTGCCTATCTATCAACAAGCTGCTCCTCAATTAGTTAAATCCAATGTTAAGGGAGTTATTTACTTCCCTACTGGCGCTAACTGGGATTACAGCAAGGCTTACTTAACTAAGTAAGTGCCTTCAGACCTTCTCAAATTGGTATTAAGTTAATTAAAATCACAATAAAAAAGCAGAAACCCCTTGCTAAGGTTTCTGCTTTTTTATTAGCTTATTAACGTTTTAGATCATGCAAAGTCTTCAATGCTCGTTTGCGAGTCTTAATATTAGGACTCTTGAGTTTTCTTAATGCGGTAGCTTTATCTTGTTTTTCCATGTTAGTCTCCTTTGAGTTAAATAGTAATAATTACTTTTTAGAAGTATATTCTTCTATTTAAGTGTCAAGCAATTAGAAACACCTAAAAAAAGACAATCTCTGACTAAGATTGCCTTTTTAGCTTAATTAATAACGTACTGTGGTGCTTGCTGTGCCGCTACTGCTAACACATTATCAGCAACAATATTTCCCATGGCATTTCGAGCTTCCACCGTAGCGTTTCCCAGATGCGGGGTTAAAATAACGTTTTTCATGGCCGTTAACCCTGCGGTCACCTTAGGCTCATGTTCGTAAACATCAAGGGCCGCCCCACCAATTTCACCTGCTTGTAAGGCCGCTACTAAAGCGGCTTCGTCCACAATGGGACCCCGACCCACATTAATCAAAGCAGCGGTCGACTTCATTTGTTTAAAGGCAGCGGCATTGAATTGGTGGAAATTACTATCATTTAAGGGGGCATTGATACTAATATAATCACTAGTTTGCAATAGCTCATCCATAGAAACATAGTGCGCGCCCAAACTGCGTTCTTGTGGATCAGCTAATTGGTGGTGTTGCCAATAGTTAACCTTCATGGACAGACCCCGGGCCTTTTGCGCTACCGCTTGTCCGATATTACCCATTCCTACGATTCCTAAGGTCTTTCCCGCAATTTCGTGGCCTAAGAAAAATAATGGTGACCAGCCTGGAAAACCAGTGGTGCGCATCAGCATATCGCCTTCTACAATGCGATGACTTAAAGCCAAAATTAATCCTAGCGTTACTTCCGCTACGGCGTTGGTAGAAACTAAGGGCGTATTAGTCACCGGAATCTGTTTAGCCCGGGCATAGGTAAAATCGATATTGTTAAACCCAGCCCCGAAATTAGCAATTAATTTTAACTTAGGAGCACCATCAATGATTTCTCGATCAACCTGCGTCGATAATGGTGTGATTAAAAAATCCACATCGGTTACGGCGGCTAATAGTTCAGCGTGAGATATTAAAGTCTCACCAGAATACATCGTAACGTCTAAGCCGGCTGCCTGTAACTTGTTGACGGTAATTTCTGGTAATTGGGCTGATACAAATACTTTCATCATGATAACTCCTCCTATTAACTAGTTGGTGCCTTCTTAGTTAAAGTATAAAACCGCTTTCATGAAAGTACAATCTAAAAAAGACTAATCGCTGGATTACTCCTTAATTAGCCTTTTTATTTATATCGATTAAATTATTCGGCAATATTAATAATAATTTTACCAGAAACGTGACCATCTTGACTGGAAGCCAAAGCCTTTTTAACGGCTTCTAATTCAAAATCAAATTGTTCATTGATAAAAGTTTTCACTTTTCGGTCCCGAACAGCGGCCACAATTTCAGTTAATGCTTTTTGATTAGGTTCCGTTTTGTTAAATTTAGCAGTAATGCCAAAGTTGTTCGCTTCGTCATCATCTGGCATTTGGGCAGTTGAAACCAAAACCCCGCCCTTTTTAACCAATTCATAAGTGTGATCTAAGCTATCTCCGCCCACTAAATCAAGAACGGCATCAAATGGTTCCACGCCATCAAAAGCGTGAATGTTATGGTAATCAAAGACCCCATCAACGCCAACTTGTTGCAAGAAATCATCGTGATCAGGACTTGCAGTAATATAAACTTTAATGCCACGAGCTTTAGCAAATTGAGCAGCAAAAGTACCTACAGCACCAGCTCCACCTTGAATTAAGAGACGTTGTCCATCCGTAAGATTTAAAGCATCAAGAGCTTCTAAGGCTGTCAATCCAGCTAATGGTAAAGCAGCCCCCGTCTTAAAGTCAATTTCATCAGGTAATTTAGTCGCCCATTTAGCTTCGGTCACAGCATATTCTGCATAGGTTCCTTGGTAGGATGCCACGTAAGAAATAACCCGGTCACCAGCCTTAAAATCAGTTACATCATCCCCCACTGATTCTACGACCCCCGCGATATCTAAACCAGGAGTGATTGGAAATGGTAGGTCTAACATTTCTTTCATCAAACCATCTCTAACTTTCCAATCCATTGGGTTAACACTAACCGCACTAGTTTTAATCAAAATTTCATTAGGTTGGGGTTCTGGAATGGATACATCAGCCATTTCCAAAACCGAATTGTCACCATATTCATTATATTGAATCCTCTTCATATAAACTCCCCCTAACCATTATTAGTTACTTATGCTTTACGTGTATATGCTATCACACCTGGATATAATTTGTGAACTAACTCGATTTATTAAATTTAAAATGACAGGTATTACGATCAAAAAACAGGCTCGTCAAAAGTGACTTGCCTGCTTTAATTTACTTATTTTTGAAAAAATTCATCAGCACATGCCAGCGCTTTACCACCATATACTGTGGCTGGACCGCCACCCATCATGATAGCAACGTTAATTGTTTCCACTAATTCGTCGCGAGAAGCACCTAATTTCAAAGCACTTTTAACGTGTTGAACAATGCATCCTTCACAGCGCATCGCAACCGAAATGGCAATAGCTTGTAGTTCTTTGGTTTTACTATCCAAAGCACCCGCTTGAATGGCCTCACGGTGAAGTTGTCTAAACCCATTTCCGGCGGCACCAGCACTAGCAAATAATTTTTGATTATTAGCCTTAATTTCGGTTAACTGTTCCTGGTAATCTGTCATGATGAGCCCTCCTAATAGTCTTTAATTAGCCTTAGCATACCGCAATGTAAGCGCTTCGTCAAAGCTGCGTTTTTTACTAAAAAAGCCTCACAATAACTGAATTGTGGGGTTTTAATATTTAATATTTATTTTTTAATGTCTATACCCTGTTAAGCTGTAAAAAGCGATTCAATTCTAGTGAAGTAGGATAGCCATCATTATCGCCAGCACTTTGAATAGCCAAGGCTCCCAAAGCATTAGCTCTGACCAAACAATCCCGCATAGACAAATGTTCGAGCAAGCCAGAAATTAATCCGGCAGCAAAACCATCTCCGGCACCCACCGTATCCACTACATGATCAACGTTAAAAGACGCCACATGACAATATTCACCATCCCGATTAAAGGAATACGCTCCGGCTTCGCCACTCTTTAAAATTACCTGAGATGTCCGACCCTGCTTAAAGTAAAAATCAGCCATTTCTTGTGGTTTACTTAGTCCTGTTAATCGAGCACCTTCATTAAGTCCTGGGATAATAATATCCGCTTCTTGAGCCACCAAATTAATCGTTTCAATCATTTGTATCTCAGACGACCACAACGATTCTCGAATATTAGGATCAAAAATTACCATGACGTTATTTTCATGAGCCAGATTAATTAAGTGCCTAATCACCGTTCTTAGTTTTGGTGATAACGCAATCGAAATTCCGGTAATGTGTAAATAACTAACGCCAGTGAAATCAATTTGCGCAATTTCTTCATCGGTTAATTGATTGATAGCACTGTTATTACGGAAATACTCTATTTCCGGGTCCCCAGCATCTACTAATTGTTTAAAGTAAAAGCCAGTGTAAGAGTCATTAGTTTGAAAAACATATGATGTTCCGATTTGTTTTTGACTTAAATCGTCGAAAATAAATTTGCCAACCGCATCATTAGCAATTTTTGAAATATATTGGACAAAATGACCAAGTCTAGTAACTCCAGTGGCAACGTTTAATTCCGCACCGGCGGAAAACTTTTGGAAGTTATGCGCAGCACTTAGCGGCTGATTAACGTCTTGAGAAGCATAAACTGCCAGCGGTTCACCCACCGTTAATAGTTCATTCATAAGGGCCCTCTTTTCTTGCTTTCCCCTGAACAGCACTAATCATTCAATAACTGTTTATGGTGGCTACTTTTTTATCGTCACTAGTGATTATAATACGGTCACTATCCTTTAATAAAGGATGGCTTTACTTTTTAACTCCATCTGGTCCAGATAAATTTTACCAAATTAAACACTAGCATTAAAACTAGCACTGGTACCACCACTAAAATCAAAAAATTACCATCAGCCAACCAGTTACTGTTCACTAGCATTAACAAGGTTCTAACCACTAGGACAATTATAAATGAGGCCAACAACACTTTGACTTCAAAAGTTTTCATTATTTCTCCTTAAAAACTTATTATAGTTCACTCTAATAATTTTTATTTCATTAAAAGTAACCGACGTCTTTATCAAAATCACTACATCAACAACAAATTAATCCTTAATTAAAACTAATCGAACCTTTTTTTAAAACTTATGAGTTTATAATTTGACTTTTCTTTAGAATCATTATAATGTGAAAGCGTTAACAGGATTAACGCAACCCAATTGGTTGTTTAAACTTAGGAGGGTATTATTTTATGGAAAAAACAAAAGTTATTATTGTCGGGGCTTCTCATGGTGGTCATGAATCTATGCGTGCCTTGCTAGATAATTACGCTAATCTAGATATCACTTTATTTGAAGCCGGTGACTTCGTTTCCTTTATGTCTTGTGGGATGGAATTATTCTTAGAAAATCAAGTTACTAACGTTAACGATGTTCGTAACTTCTCACCAGAACAGTTCACCACTCAAGGCGTTAACATCATGAATAACCACGAAGTTACTAAGATTAACGCTGATAATAAGACGGTTACCGTAAAAGAGGTTACCACTGGGGCGACTAGTGAGTACGCCTACGACAAATTAATTTTAAGTTCCGGCGTTACACCTAACAACCTACCGATTCCTGGCACTGACTTAGCCAATGTTTATCTGATGCGGGGCTATGATTGGGCCCATAAAATTAAACAACAACTGGATAATCCAGCCATTCAAAATGTCACCGTCATTGGGGCTGGCTATATTGGTATTGAAGCCGCTGAAGCTAGCCGAAAAGCTGGTAAAAACGTTACCTTACTAGACGTGATTGATCGGCCTTTAGGCATTTATCTGGATCCAGATATGACCGATATTATTGAAAAAGAACTCACTAATAATGGTGTTCAAGTAGTAATGAAAGCTGACGTTCAAGCCTTTGAAGGTAGTGATAAAGTCACCAGTGTTAAAACAGCCACTGCCAGTTACCCAACTGACTTAGTTATTCAAGCGGCCGGCGTTAAACCTAATACTAAATGGTTAGATGGAATTGTTGAACTAGATTCCAAGGGCTTTATTAAAAATGATGAATACCTTCGGACTAACCTAAAAGACGTTTACGCTATTGGGGATGCTACTTTGGCTTACTCGATTCCCGCCCAACAAAAAATGCCCATTGCCTTGGCGACTGTGGTCCGGCGCGAAGCTCGCTATGTGGTTGAACACCTATTTGAAAAAACCCCTACGGTTCCATTTAAGGGCGTGGTCGGTTCATCAGCCTTAAGTGTCTTTGACTATCATTTTGCTGCTAGTGGTTTAAATCAAACAACCGCCAAGCGCGCTGGTCTCAACATTAAAACTTCATTTTATGAAGATACCTTGCGGCCTACTTATGTTCCCGCAGGAGCTGATAATCCAAAAGTTTACGTCCAATTAGCCTTTAATCCTCAAACTCACCAAATTTTAGGTGGCGCTGTTCTTTCTACTTATGATATTACGGCTCAAGGTAACGTCCTTGCGCTAGCAGTTAGTCAAAAGATGACGCTAGAAGAATTAGCCGATACCGATTTCTTCTTCCAACCCGGCTTCGATCGTCAATGGAGTCTATTAAACTTAGCCGCTCAAAATGCTTTGGGAGAATCTAAATTTTAAAATAGTGTATGTAATAAACGCCCGCCCTGAAACAGGACGAGCGTTTTTTTATAAATTAATCGCCTTGCCGCCAGTAACCCCATAAATTTGGGCAGTCACATAGCTCGCATCATTAGAAGCTAGAAAAACATAAACAGGAGCTAATTCTACTGGCTGTCCCGCTCGAGTCATTAGCGTGTTTTGCCCAAAATTAGGCAAGGCTGCTGGTGGTTGGCCATGGTCTAATTGCAGTGCTGTCCAAATTGGTCCCGGAGCGACCCCGTTAACCCGAATTCCTTTAGCGGCTAATTGTTTCGCCAGTCCCACCGTAAAGTTGGCAATCGCAGCTTTGGTGGCGGCGTAATCTAATAAATGATCCGACGGACTAAAGGCTTGAATCGAAGTGGTCGTAATAATACTACTTCCAGCCGGTAACGTTGGTAATGCGGCTTTAACAATCGCAAACATGGCCACAATATTGATCGTGAAAGTATCTTTGACCTGCTGCAGAGGCAGCTCACTAATATCTGCTTGAGACGTTTGGTGCGCGGCGTTTAGGACTAAGGTATCTAAGCCCCCTAACTCCGTGACCGCTTGCTGCACCAGAGCTTGAGGCGCATTCTCATCTAACAAATCATACGGTAATAATACCGCCTTGCGTCCGGCCTCTTGGATATATTGGGCGACTTGATCAGCGTCTGATTCCTCACCAGGTAAATATTGAATGGCCACATCGGCTCCTTCCCGAGCAAAAGCAATCGCGGCGGCGCGCCCAATACCGGAATCACCACCCGTGATTAATACCCGGCGGTTAAGCAACTTTTGGTGCCCCACATAACTATCTTCGCCACAATCTGGTTGGGGGTCCATTTTATTTTGCAAAGCCGGCGCTGATTGATCTTGGCGCTTAAATTTATCGTCATAAAATAGCTTTCGGGGGTCTCTCAAATTAGGTTCTGTCATCTTAAGTCCTCACTTTCTATTTCGAATTACCTTAAAGATAACCAATTTACGCTCTTTTTTGAAATTTGACGCCTAAGTAATAAGCCAAATGCTCGTCCCGGTAAAGGGACGGGCATTTGGCTTATTGTTTTAAATGTTTTAACATTTGCTTCATTTCGTGTTTACTACCGAACATGCGCTTGATTTTTTCGTTTTCCAACTCCCGAGAATTTAGGCTACTATAGGCCATTTCTCGTTGTAACTTTTGGTAACTTGCAAACCGTTCGGCAGATAATTCTCCAGCCGTAATTGCCTTTTGCACGGCGCATCCCGGTTCAGTTTGATGTTAGCAGTCCTTAAATTTACATTGGGCGGCCAATTGTTCAATATCTTCAAAGGTTTTCGCTAAATCACCAGTCTGAATCCGCAACTCTCGCATTCCGGGGGTATCAATGACGATTCCCCCTGTTGGTAATTTCAATAGTTGCCGTAACGTAGTGGTGTGCCGCCCTTTATCGTCATCTTCTCGGATCGCTTTGGTGGCAAACACATCTTGACCCATTAATCCGTTAATTAACGTGGACTTACCGACCCCTGAGGAACCCACGAAGGCCATCGTTTGGTTGTTATCAGTGTACTGGCGCAACTGCTCATAGCCCGCATTTTGCTTAGCACGATCAAAAGCAAACAGTCAATTTTAAGTAAACTCAGCGGTAGCTAACCTTAGTGACGGTTTGTGGTCTATGCATTTGTTTCGCTCGCACATAAATTTGGTAAGCGACCGTTTTTTTATAATTTTCAAAGCGGGCTTGAAAATGTTGTAAAGCTATTTCATATTCCAATGGTAAGTTTTCTGCTTGCACAAAAGCTAACATCTCCGTCAATAACTGGCGCCCTTCGCGGGCAAAGGCACAGCGATGCGTCACTGATTCCAAGGCAACCCGTTCATTAATTTCGTGAGCTAGCGCTAATTGGGCTGGTAGCTGCTTAGTATCTAAACGCGGTAAGCTCGCAAAATAAAGAGCCATGACTTGTAATAAGCGCAACTGATTGGCCGTAACGGCGCTCGCCACGAAAGGATTCGAGTCAAAAGTTCGCAATTCTAAATGCGTAATTCCTTGATTCAGTAAAGTTTGCGGTGCTTTGCTACTACCACTTTTTAAGCGCACCGCCTCATAATATTCCCGGGGTTTAAACAAACGGCCGCTTTGAATGGCCGCTTCAATGGCGGCCACATACGCGGCCACACTGCGATAATCTCCTCTAACATCATTAGTAAATCCTAGCGAGCTACTCCGGATACTACGGACTGGCCGGGTCAGTGGTTTATCAAAATAACTAGCATCAGCCAACGGCGTGGCGCCAAATAAATACGTTAATTCCCACCGATTTAACATGAAATACTGGGCAATTTGTAAATATAGTTCGTTGGCATCAGCGTATTGATATCGTTGCACTAAATATTGGACGGCGGTGGGGCTAAAACTTAAATTAATATGCACCCCATTGTTTAATAGCTGACGAACATCATATTTTTGCACACATTTTAAGCGGTACTGGTTAATTTCGGGCGTCGCCTCTCCAATCGGAATATAAGCCGATAACTTCGGCGGACAACTATAATGCCACAACTTTTCCGCCGGCATAATCTGGCGTTGGACTGCCTCTGCCAGTTCTGTAGCAAAGTTGACCGCCTCCGTTACCTTTCGGTATGGCGGTAAAACTAGTTCCATTTGGGCCGTACAAAATTCACCTTTGACGTATTGCTGCCACCGTCCCAGCGCTTGGGGAAACGGCCGGAGACTCAGTTCATTGTTAGCATTAACTCTGGTTTTTTCTATTTCAATGCCCATCTTGATTTGATTAGTGATAATCTGAGCTAAATTGGCTGATTCACTATCTTTTAAATCCATCCTAAGCACCTCAATCCTTAATTTATCATTTTCATTAATTATAAATTATGGTTTTTACCATAAGCAAATATAAGGATTATCTTCACAAGGCGCCTAAGAAGCGCCAACAACTAACGCTTACATAACCTGACGAGCGGTAAACAACCACCGGTTCCCTTGGTGCTGCAGTTAATGTTGGATCAATTGACAATCCACCACTGTCTTGGCGAGCGGATCAATAATTAGTAACGTTGATTGGGCAGTGACCGTGTTATCGACCACGGCCGTAATCAGGGGGGCCACCGTTAAATGCTGAGCATGAGCTGGTTCTTGCCCCCACGTTTTTTGCGTAAAATTAATTAAGTTAGCCGATCCCGTCACGGTTCCTTTGATGCCGGTAATACCACCATCAGTAGTAAATAACGCGGCGTACGCTTTTGCATTTCGCTGCGTGGCCAATTGATCGGCCTGAATGATGATTTTAAAAATAGCTAGTTGATCTTCTGCCGTTAATTGCATCTGTTCATCCCCCTTTTGGCCTCATTATAACCATTTAACTCCCATTAATGAGCTTTTAACCCCCGTCGATGAGCTACTCCTGCTACAATGTGCTCCAAAGGGGGCATTATTATGCGATTAGTTTTTCATGGACACGCATGTATCGAAGTACAATTAAATAACGGAACGGTTTTACTGGTCGATCCTTGGATTGTGGGTAATCCCCAAAGTGATATCGATTTAAATTTTCAGTGTGATGCCATTTTAGTCACTCATGGTCATCAACACCACAGTGGCGACATGATTACGCTCAGCCAGCGCAACCACGCTCCAATTATTGGGATGGGTGAACTCGTTTACTACGCTGAACAACACGGTGCGCCAGCTGGTCACGCTATGGATTTAGGAGGCCAATGGCAATTTGATTTTGGCACCATCAAAACCACCCATGCGCAACACAGTTCCAGCCTGATAGTAGACGGTCAACCCATCTATATGGGCGAAGCATGTGGCTTTTTGATTATGGCCGACCACCAAATTATTTACATAGCGGGCGATACTTCTAATTATGGGGATATGACCCTCTTTGGCAAAGCTTACGACATTGACGTAGCCGTGTTACCGATTGGTGATAACTACACCATGGGTCCTAAAGCCGCCGCGAGTGCCGCCCAACGAGTTCAAGCGCGATTCGTTATTCCGGTTCACTACAATACTTTTCCAGATATCCAACAAGATCCGCGGGCCTTTGCGACATTGTTGCCCGCTGGAATGGTTAAAGTCTTAAATCCGGGCGATCAATTCGACCTGCCGAACCAATCCCCCCAATAAAAATAATTGCTTTTCTAGAATAAATAGCATATGCTTATCTCATCAACTTACAAAAAGTAAGTAAAACGACTGGAGGCTTAATCTTATGGTAGACGTAAATAAATTAGAATTTGGGATCGAAACTTTTGGTGACATTGTTGCCAACGAAGACGGCAGTTTAACATCGGCTGCAGAGTCCATTCGCCAAATTGTCCGCGAAGGTGAACTCGCCGATCAACTAGGCATCAACGTGATTGGCGTTGGTGAGCATCATCGCCCTGACTACAGTGTTTCTAGTCCCGAGACCGTTTTGGCCGCAATTGCTTCCGTCACTAAGCAAATTAAGTTAGCGACTGCCGTGACCGTTTTGAGTTCTGATGATCCAGTGCGGGTTTACGAACGCTTTGCTACTTTAGATGGTCTCTCCAACGGACGGGCCCAGGTCATGTTAGGTCGGGGTTCGTTTACTGAATCATTTCCGCTCTTTGGCTATGATCTAACCGATTACGATGATCTCTTTAACGAAAAATTGGAACTATTTGATTTGCTCCGCAAGGAAGACGCCGTTACCTGGTCCGGTAAGTTCCGCCCCGGATTAAAGGACCAAGAAGTGTATCCTAAGACCGAAAAGGAACTCGAAACTTACATCGGTATTGGTGGTTCGCCAGAATCCATCATCCGCGCCGCTAAATTTGGCTATAAAGTTATCATCGCCATTATCGGGGGCCAAGCTGACCGCTTCAAGCCTTATATTGACCTTTATCACAAGGCTGCAGCCCAGTTAAATATGCCGGTCTATCCAGTGGCGGTTCACTCTCATGGCTTTATTGCCGATGATGAAGGTGAAGCTGTTGAAGTGGCCTTTAAAAACATCAAAGCTAACTTTGACCGCATTGGACTTACCCGGGGCTGGGCCCCTATGAGTCGCGAACAGTTTGATAACGAAACTAAAGTCGGTTCATTTTACGTTGGTGATCCCGAAACGGTCGCCCAACGCATTGCCCGCACCATTGACCTTTTGGACCTAGGTCGTTTTGACTTGGTCTACGGGGCTGGGAATCAAACCGCGGCGCAACGAGAACGGATGATTGAACTTTACGCTACCAAAGTTATTCCGCGGGTAAAAGAAATTCTTTTGGCAAAGGAGGCAGCTAAGTAATGACCTTCAAACGAATTGGGATTATCGGCGCTGGTAAAGTGGGGATTGTGCTAGCCGGCTTAGCCCTCAAAGCGGGTTACGAGGTGCGCATTGCTGGCTCTGGCGCTGTAAAAAAAATTGCTTTAACCATTGAAACCTTGGTACCAGGAGCCATCGCCACCGAAAACGCCGATTTAGTCGCGAACAGTGACCTAATTATTTTAGCGATTCCGCTCAGTCGCTATCACAATATTGCACCAGAACTACTAAAGGATAAGTTAGTTATCGACGCGATGAATTACTGGTGGGAAACCGATGGTATTCGTGAAGAAGTTTTAGCACCGGATTCTACTTCTAGCGAACAAGTCCAGGAGTACTTCAAGGATAGTACCATCGTGAAAACCTTTAATCACATGGGCTATCATAACCTGCAAGAAGAAGCCAAGTCGCACGGGGCGCCTAACCGCAAAGCGTTATTAGTTACTGGTGATAATCCGGCGGCAGTGGACCAAGTGGCTGAATTTGTAGACTCCATGGGGTTTGATCCCATTGTCCACTACAATTTGGCGGACGGTATCATGACCGAACCCGGCAGTCCCTTATTTGGTGCTAGTCTAACCGCGACTGAACTAAACAAAGTCATTGAAAACTTTGATCAAACCGAGTTTGGCAAGCAAATTAAAGCCGCAAAGAAAACTAATTAATAAAAAACGCGAACTAGGTTCGCGTTTTTTTAGTGGGTACTATTTAGAAACCGTTAAACCTTTAAGTCCTGGCAACGTCAACATAGTCACCAAGCTCAATAAGTATAATGCCGATAAAGAACCCATGACTACCGTCAGTGAGTAGTGATCCATCAAAATACCGATGACCACTGATGAGAATCCCCCCACCGCTCGGCCCACATTAACGATCACGTTGTTAGCCGTTGACCGAATTTCGGTTGGATAAAGGCGCGAAATTACGGCCCCGTAGCCGCCAAACATCCCGTTTGAGAAGAAACCGACCACCGCTCCGATAATTAAAAGGGATACTAAATTATGCGCTAAGGTAATGGTGTAAACCATTAAGGCGGACGCGATTAAGAAGATCCCAAATGCCCGCCGCGGACCAAAATAGTCCAAGATGGTGCCAAACGTCATCATTCCTAGACTCATTCCTATAATCGTCGCAATCATCCACAATGAAGAACTAGAAACATTTAATCCCAGTTGTTTCTGCACAATAATGGGTAACCAGTTCATCAAGCCAAAGTAACCGGCAATTTGAACGGTAGTCATCACCATCAGTGCCCCACTTTGATAGGCCACTTTAGGAGAACTGAACATGTATTTGAACACCGCTTTAATCGTGGATTCATGGTGTTCTTGTTGAGATTGAATGAATTCATCGGTTTCACTCAAATGCCGCCGTACAAAGTAAGTTAGAACTACCGGTACAATCCCCACTAAGAATAAGGCGTGCCACCCGAAGCGCGGAATAATTAGGGCCGCCAAGACAGCCGCTAAAATGGCACCAACTTGGCCGCCAATCGCCGCAATGGAGGTCATTTTGCCAATCTGATTTTTATGAAATGATTCCGCAATCATGGCAATCCCGACTCCGTATTCACCACCGGCCCCAATACCGGCTAGAAACCGCAGTATGTAAATTTCGGTGATATTATTGGCGACCGCCATCATCGCGGTCGCCAGGGCAAAGATAAAAATGGTATAGGTAAAGGTCTTCACCCGGCCAAAGCGATCTCCGATTAAGCCAAATAAAACGCCGCCAAACAGCATCCCGAGGTTAGTGATGGAGCCGATTAAGCCCGCTGCTCCGCCACTTAAATGCAATTGCGAAATCATGGAACTCATGGTAAACGATAAAAAAAGCACATCCATATTTTCCAGCGCAAAGCCAGAACTGGTCGAAGCAATCGTCCATTTCTGCTTAGTCGTCAAACTATGGGTGTGTTCAATAGTTGCGGTATCTTTCATACGCTATTCCTCCAAATGAATGCTCGCTGACATTCGTTATTTTTTACTGGCTTGATTATTTCACGAACTAAAACATAAATCAAGCCCATATTATTCAGAAAATCATTTTACGAAAATTACTTGACAGTTATTTTAGGTATGGTAAAGTTAACTACAAATAACAGAGCTTTAATTTGGTTCAGAGAAGCCAAAAGCGGACGAATAATAATCCAGTCCGTGAACTCGTGGGATTAGTAAGTTGAAATAAGCCTTGCTATAACTGCGTTTTATCGGGCTTTTTTTGTACCCAAAATTAGGAGGTTGACAGCAATGGGACCATTAATTATTTCTTTAGACGTCGCTCAACGGGCTGATTTATTTCAATTAATCGATCAATTTGACGCTAATGAAACTCTCACCGTCAAAATCGGCATGGGAATGTTTTATGGTGAAGGACCGCAAATTGTTCGGGATTTACTAAACATGGGCCATCATATCTTTTTAGATTTAAAGCTACATGATATTCCTAATACCGTAGAAAATGGAATGCGCCAAATCGGTCGGTTAGGTGTTACTTATACCACGGTACATGCTTTGGGCGGCGCTCAAATGATAGCTCAAGCAAAACGGGGACTCCTTAGTGGCGCTCAAGATGCTGGTGTCGCTCCCGCTAGACTGCTCGCAGTGACAGAATTAACCTCGATTACACCGCAAGAATTACAAGCCGAGCAAAATTGCCGCCTCGATATGGCGGATCAAGTGGTAAGCTTAGCGCAGCTGGCTAAAAAAGCGGGCGCAGACGGCGTGATCACCTCCCCGCTAGAGGTTCCCACGCTTCAAAAGCAGGTCGGAAAAGATTTCTTGTACGTAACTCCGGGCATTCGCCCCCATGGTGCGCCCCAAGATGATCAGGCGCGGACGGCCACCCCGCGGGAAGCAGCCTTAAAGGGCAGTAATGCACTGGTCATCGGCCGTCCCATTATTCAGGCCGCTAATCCCGTTAATACCTATCATCAACTTTTAGAGGAGTGGGAAAATGCAGAACGCTAAAATTATTGATACTTTAACCGCCGACCAAATTATTAGTTTATCGTTAACCAAACCCTTTCAGTATGCCAGTGGGATGTTAGCCCCGATTTACACCGATTTTCGTTTAACTATTGCTAATCCCCAATTAAGAGAGCTAATTGCTACTGGTTTGGCTGAAATGATTCAAACCTACTATCCCGATGCTACTGTTATTGGCGGCGTCGCCACTGCCGGGATCCCCCATGCCGCTTGGGTAGCTCAAAAGCTTAACTTGCCCCTCATTTATGTTCGTTCTAAGGCCAAGGATCATGGGGCTAACAAACAAATTGAAGGCCGTTTAAGTACCACTGATCAAGTTGTTTTAATTGACGATTTGATCTCGACGGGCGGCAGCGTCTTAAAAGCCGTCCAAGCTGTGCGGGATGCTGGTTACCACGTTGCGGGAGTGGCCGCAATTTATACGTATCAGTTTCCCGATGCCCAGCAAAATTTTGCTGATGCCCACACCACCTTGCATCCCTTGTTAACTTACACCGATGTGATTCAACAAGCTTTTGATCAGGGCCAAGTTTCCCAAGAACAATTTGACTATCTTAGTGCCTGGCACAAGGATCCTTGGCATTGGGTCAGTCAGGAGGTTAAAAATGAGTCCTAAACTAAACTTGCAAACTACTATTGCTGGCATTGATTTTAGGAATCCTATTCTTAACGCTGCTGGTGTTTGGTGTCAGTCTACTGCCGAACTCGATACGCTTTTAACTTCTAGTGCTGGTGGTGCCGTCACTAAAAGTGCTACCGTCAAATCTCGTTTGGGTAACGCTACCCCCCGATTAAAATCATTACCACTCGGTAGCATTAACTCGATGGGTTTACCTAACTACGGCTTTCAATATTATTTAGATTACGTTACCAAACAGCAAGCAACTGATCAGCATAATCTCATTTTATCCATTGCCGGTCTCAGTGTGGCCGATAATTTAACCATGCTAAGACAAATTCAATCCAGTGACTATACTGGACTAGTCGAACTAAATCTTTCCTGTCCCAATGTCGCCGGTAAATCTCAGGTCGGTTATGATTTCGCTGCTGTTGCTGATTTATTAGCCACCATTTTTACGTTTTTTGACGGTAAATTAGGACTGAAATTACCACCATATTTTGACTTACATCAGTTTGATGAACTGAGTGCCATCTTGAATCAATACCCGCTAGCTTATATCAACGCCATTAATTCAATCGGAAACGGCCTAATAGTTGATCCCCTCACCGAAAGCGTGGTTATTAAACCAAAAGGTGGCTTTGGAGGGATCGGTGGAAATTATGTTAAACCCACCGCTTTAGCTAATGTCCGGGCCTTTCGTTTACGACTTAACCCAACTATTAAAATTATCGGAACCGGAGGGATTAGTTCGGGACAAGATGTCTTTGAACATATCTTATGTGGCGCTGATTTAGTCCAAATCGGCACAGCTTTAGGTACTGAGGGTCCTGCTATTTTTGAACGGGTAACCAATGAATTAAGCGACTTAATGGCAGCAAAAGGTTACCAAAACCTCGCTGATTTTCGCGGTAAATTAAAAACGCTATAAAAAAGCTCGAAGCCATGGCTTCGAGCTTTTTAGGTTAAAAATACGCTTGATAGCCTAACACGACTGCCAAGATCAGCGCAAAAATACCGACAGTAGTCTTGATAAATCGTGAAGGAATGTAGCGCACAATCACCGGACCGAGGTACCCGCCCACAAATAACCCGATTAATAGCGGAATAATGACCTGCCAAGCAATCGTCAGTTGCCATGCGAACAGACTAGCGGAAACTACGTTATTAGTGAAAGTAGCAAAATTACGCATAGAATTATAAATTGCGTAATCTTCGTGAACCAACTGTGATAAGACGGCAATCATTAACAAGCCCGCTGCAGCACCAAAATAACCACTGTAAATTCCCACCAAGAAAACGGCCATCCAGCGCAAACGGTTCCACCAAGGATTATTTTCCGTAGTTGATTTCGCGATGGGGCGAGGCGTTAAGATTAAAATTCCCGCCAGCAAAATAAAAATCGGGACAACTTTTTGAAACCCTGCGTTAGAACTATGAATTAAAATCAGGGCCCCTAATACCCCACCGGCAGTATTTAAGAGAGCAATTTTTAAGGCTAGGCGCCAATGGTGTTTAAGTTCAGGTAACGAGGACAACACGGTACCTAACCCACCACCGACTTGAGCAACGGTAATCGTAGCGTTAGCGGTAATCGGCGCGATCCCCACCGATAGTAACACTGGATACAAAGTTAACGAGGCCATCCCGACGATGCCCGTCAGAATACCAGCAATTAAACTCATCATGATTAAGAAAATTAAGGTTCCCATTTTAGCTCCTTATGAATTATTCTGCCCCAAATTGACCCAAACTAACCCGAATAAACCGCCACACTTCCGGTTGTTTAGCATCAAAGTCCGATGGCAAAAAGCCAATTATTATTCTTATTGTACCAGAAAAACTTAATAATTAATGGTTAAAAAATAATGAATCCCGAAATAAAACTGGGTGGTAAAAGTTCAGTCCAAGACCAAACTTCACCACCCAAAAAATTATTTTTATTGTTGTTATTGGTTAGTAGTTAAAGTCCGCTAATTTAGCTTGTTTAACTTCAGCAATCGTCTTAGTACCCGCCAATTGCATGGTAGTCGCAAATTCATGATTGAGTTCTTGAATGGCATCTTGAACCCCTAAGGACCCACCCAAGGCGAGAGCATAAACAAATGGGCGTCCTAACGCTACTAAATCAGCTCCGGCAGCCAAGGACTTAAAGACATCGGAACCACGGCGAACCCCACTATCAAAGATAATCGGAACTCGACCAGCAACCGCAGTGGCAATCGCACTAAGCGCATCAAATGAAGCGGGACCACCATTTAATTGACGGCCACCATGGTTAGAAACATAAACGCCAGCGGCACCGGCCCCAATAGCTAATTCAGCGTCTTCAGGAGTTTGAATTCCCTTGACAATCACCGGTAAACCACTGTATTCCGCAATTCTTCTCACGTCATCTGGACTAATTTTTTGCGCAGCAGCGGCATAAATTTCCGCAATACCTTGCCCTTTACCAGCCCCTTGACTAAACTTCTCTAGGTTGGCCATTGGGATTGGGAATTGGAAATTATTAATAATATCAGCTTCCCGATAGCCATCAACCGTGGCATCGGCGGTTAAAATAATTCCTTTGACCCCGGCCTTTTTAGCTTCATCTAAAATCGCTTCATTGAATTTCCAATCTTTACTCATATAAAGTTGGAAAAATTGGGGAGCGCCAGCCCCAGCGGCAGCTGTATCTGCAATAGAAGCAGAAGAATAAGTACTTTGAGCCATCAAAGCGCCTTCGTCGGCAAACGCCTTAGCTGTAGCCACTTCCCCTTTAGAATGTGCTAACCCTTGCGCTGCTAAAGGTGCCATCATTACTGGTGTTTGCAAATCAATCCCAAAAACATTCGTACTTAAATCAGGATTATCGATATTAGCCAAAGTCCGGGGATAAATTTGCTTATGAGTAAAGGCTTTTCGATTTTGGGCTAAGGTCCAGTCATCTTCTGATCCACCAACTATGTAACCAAAACCACCCGTAGGAATAATAGCTTGTGCTCGCTTTTCTAATGATGCTAAGTTTAAAACATTAATATGTTCTTCACGGTCACTTTGTTCGTATCCATTAATAACTGTCATAATATAGCCTCCTAATAAATTGCTTAAGGCTATTCTAGTTCACTTACTTTTAATAAGCAACCGTTTTGTTGATATTATCGTTAGCTTTAACTAAAAAAACTGCTAGTTTCCTTAGTCCTAGCAGTTGGGGCCGTTATTTAGCTAAGGTTTGAGCTACTGAGATAATTTGAGCCCCGTACATCGTTTTAATATAATCTAAGGCCGTTTGATACGCTGGCTCATTTAAGGCTTCAGTGGTTTCTGTCGGTACCGTCACCGAATATCCGCGTAAATAAGCGTCTGCGGCTGAATGTTGGATACAAATATTGGTGACCACTCCCGTTAAAATAAGGTGATCCACCTGCAGATCACGTAATAAAGTATCCAAACCCGTTTCAAAAAAGGCACTGTAAGTCCGTTTTTCCAATGAATAGTCACCGGGCTGTGGAGCTAATTCAGGGATAATCTCGCTGCCCCACGTTCCCTTCATACTGTGTTCTCCCCAAATTTTCAATTCGTGATCGACTGGATAGTGCGCATCAGATACATAAATAACTGGCAGTGATTGCTGGTGGGCTCGCTTTATCAAATCATTAATGGGTTGAACCGTCTTTAAAGCCCGGTCATTCTTTAATGTGCCAGTCAAAAAATCGTTAGTCATATCAATTACCAAAACTGCTGATTGCATTTGAAGTCTCCTTTAAAAATTGATAAATGAGTTACACTAATTAGTATTAAGATACCATAAATGTTAGGACTTGATAAGCTAACTAATAAGCGAGACGATCAATTATCAAGATATACCAATCCTTGTATTCAGGTCATTAACGGCGTAAGTTAGCTTTAGCCATTACCAACAGTCCTGGCAGGGAAACTTTGAAACTAAATAATTGAATTCCCCCGGGTTATCCCCTACACTTTAGGCAGCTGAATACAGAGGAGGATTTCATTATGCAAGCATTTGGATATGATCACAGTGGGGGCCCAGAAGTATTTGAAGAATACGACGTGGCCCTTCCTACGTTAAAAGATACCGATATTTTAATCGAAAATAAAGCGTTTGGGTTAAATAACTTTGAACGTTCTCAGCGCGCGGGAGTCTTTGGTGCCACCACCCAGCGCCGGATTCCAGGTCGCGACGTTGCCGGCATCGTTAAACAAACAGGATCAGCCATTACGAAATTTCACCCCGGCGATCGTGTAGTAGCGCATGGCCATCATTCCTATGCTGAATATGCTACTAGTAGCGAAGCCAATACCGTGCTTATCCCAGCCCAGATCTCCTTTGCCGCAGCGGCCGCGATTGTAACCCCAGGGATCACTGCTTATAATGCACTGCATTACTTTGGTCAGGCACAACCCGGGCAAGTCGTGATTGTCAAAGGCGCTTCCGGGGGCGTGGGTTCGCTGGCGGCTCAATTAGCCCTCAACTTGGGCGATCAAGTGATTGGAATTGGCTCTAGTAGAAATGAAGCATACGTCAAATCATTAGGGGTCACTGAATACGTGGCCTACGATCAACAAGATCCGGCGAAAGTTTTACAGGATCAGGCCGACCTGGTAATCAATGCCGCAATGAACGGAGCCTCTAGCCAGGAAGATATTGCGATGGTTAAGCCCGGGGGAATTATTGCCACGGTTGCCCATGATGAAGCCGTGGTGACCGATAAAAAAGTGCAAATCAACCATATCAGTCCTACCCGAGAAGTACCTGATACTAAAGCCCTGCAAACGATCATGGATTTAATGGCAAGCCAAAAATTAACGATTAAGATTGGTGACGTCTTACCATTTACCCTTGCAGGAGTTCGGCAAGGTCATACGATCCTAGAAAACCCCCATGCGGGGCGCGTTATTATCGCTAAGGACGCTAACTAAATTAATTTCACAACAAACCCCCAAGCCTAACTTGGGGGTTTTATTGTGGGATAATTGTGAGAGGCGCGTTTAGATTTAACTGCTATAATAGATCATGACTTTTTTCACAATCAAAAATTTAATCCTAGGAGCAACTCATGAACGAAATTCTCAAAGAACAATTTCTGGTCGACGACCTCTCTGCTGATCAACAACACGTTATTGCAGATATCAACGACTACATTAAACATAGTCTTAATCAAAAACAACATTCGATTGCTATCATTGACGGTGCTGCTGGTACTGGTAAATCAGTGGTTTTAATGGAATTGGTCCGTAAATATATGACTGATCACCATTATAAAACGTCGCTAGTAGTGAACCATCCTGAACTCTACAAAGCTTATCGTGATCTGGGTTCAGCTATTCCTAACTTAAAAGTAGGTGACATTCGTCGCCCGACCTCACTGATTAACTATGCGCAAAAAAATCACAAAAAATACGATATTATTTTTGTCGATGAAGCTCATCTTTTATACTCTAAATCCGAACCCTACGCGCATTATCGTGGGCAAAATCAATTAACAGATTTGATGGATTTAGCCAAAGTCGTGGTCGCCGTTTATGACTTCGACCAAGTCTTTCAATCCAAGATGTATTGGGATAAGGACTTATTGATGAAAACCATCGGCAAGCACCCATACAAATTATTTAATATGAATTTCCAATACCGGATGGTTGCTAGTGACGAACAAGTACAGTGGATGGATGATTTGACGGCAGAAAAACCAATTAAAGCTTTCCCTAATAATAGTGATTTTGAGTTTCAGGTATTCGATCAAGCCGGCGTGATGTTTGATGCAATCAAGCAACGAAACCAAGAAGTGGGGATGAGCCGAATGGTGGCAACCTCAGGATTCCCACGGATTGATGGTCGTCACAACGTCGAAATGGATACCTTCAATTTACCTTGGGATGAGTGGGACCCGCAACGTACCCATTGGGCCAAGCGAGAAGGCTCAATTACTCAAGTAGGAACCATTTACACGTTGCAAGGCTTTGATTTGAATTACGTAGGAATGATTATCGGCCATCATTTGGCTATGATCCTAAAACCGATACCATGACGATCATTCCAGAAAAGTATTCTCACAAAGAGATATTCAAAAAACGTAAGGATATCAAGTTCACTCCAGCAGAATACAAGGTCTTCATCGCTAACGTCTTAAACGTATTGATGAAACGTGGTAAGTACGGTTTGTACTTGACCGCTTATGATGATGCCTTACGCCACCGCTTATTAGAATTAAATTCGCAATCGTAATTTCAATTAGCCTGGCAACGGGCTTTTTTATTTTGTCTCTTTTAAGCAAGCAAAGTTAAGATAAACTGACGAATTAATTTTAAGTAACAGCCCCCACGGTAATTGATAACCACTGCTTCTCATGCTCACTGTGACACTAATAGCTTAGTTCCCCTTGGTCTCCCAAATGTAATCTTTTTGCTACACCGCAACATCCTAAGATAACTGATTTTATTCATCTACAAAGCATTAAGCTTTAATAAATTAAATAAAAAACGGACAGTAAAATATCAGTTAAATACCGACTTTTTTACTATCCATAAAATGATTCGATGTTTTTTACTTTAATTCAACTACCAAATTTTTAATTATTTAGCTTCTTTACTTGTAACTAATTTAATTGGAGATTTAATATTTTTATCGATCTTTTTGCCTGAGAAATAATCATAAATAGCTTGTAAAGCCAATTTACCTTCTTGTTTGGGTTCTTGGGCTACAATACCGTCAATTGTACCGTTCTTAACGGCGGCTAATCCATCTGGAGTTCCATCAACAGAAACAATTTTGATATCTTTATTTTTAATGGCTTTTGCAGCACCTAATGCCATTTCATCATTTTGAGCGAAAATTCCCTTGATATCACCATGAGCTTGTAAAATATTTTGCATAACACTCAAACCTTTAGCTCGATCAAAATTAGCGCTTTGTTTAGTAACCACATCGAGTTTTCCTTTAACTTCTTTTTCAAATCCTTTTCCACGTTGAACCGCAGCATCGGCACCGGGGGTTCCTTCTAATTCAGCCACCTTAGCATCTTTACCAACAATTTTTTCTAGATATTGACCAGCCATCTTACCAGCCAAAACATTATCAGAAGCTACCGTTGTCAGTAACTTACCACCGTTAGAGCCACGGTCACAAGCAACAACGGGAATACCGGCATCATTAGCTTTTTTAATTGCAGGCACAATAGCATCAGAATCTACTGGATTAATAATAATTACGTCTACTTTTTTAGTAACTAAATCAGAAATTTGGTTGTTTTGCTTGGCACTATCATTTTGAGCATCAAATGTTTGAACCTTAGTATCGTTTTTCTTAGCTGTCTCATCCACACCTTGTTTTAAATTAACAAAGAATGGATTACTTAATGTAGATAAAGACATTCCTACTTTAATATCTTTTTTAGCTTTTTTAGTAACTTTAGTATCATTACTATTTTTTTTGCCAACTGTAGCATTGCCACAGCCAGTTAAAAGAAATAATCCTGCCGTTAACACAGTAAGTGAAGTTAAGAATTTTTTTGAATTTTTTTTCATGATTAATTTCCTCTTTTTTTAGTTTTTAGCTTGTTTGCGATCTAATAAAACAGCAATTAAAATAACAATTCCTTTGACGATTTGTTGATAAAAACTTGAAATTCCTAATAAATTCATCCCATTATTTAAAACTCCAATGATCAATGCCCCAATAAGAGTTCCTGATATTTTACCAGTCCCTCCTGCCAATGAGGTTCCACCTAAAACTACGGCCGCGATTGCGTCCATTTCATAACCACTACCAGCATCTGGTTGAGCCGATGATAACTGCGAAGTTAACACCATTCCTGCAACTGCCGCTAGCAGTCCCGCAACAACATAAATCCAAATTAAAATATGATTTACTTTTACTCCAGCTACAAACGCTGCTTTTTGGTTACCACCAATAGCAAAGGTTCTTCGCCCAAATGCTGTTTTATGCATTAAAATATAAAAAATTATATAAGCGATTAACATTAAATAAACTTGAAAGGGAACCCCAAACAAATATCCTTGCCCAATGAATTGAAAGGAAAAACTATCATTCATTTTCGGCCCAGTAATTGGATTACCATTAGTTAATACATAAGTCATCCCCCGAAAAATTGACATTGTGGCCAACGTAACGATAAAAGGTGCTGCTTTTCCGTACGCAATTAAAAAGCCATTAACTGCTCCAAAAACTGCCCCAAAAATAACACCAATAATAAACGCTAAAATAGGTGATATCCCGTTTAAAATTAACTTCGCTGATATTGCTCCACTCAATGCTAAGATGGCACCTACAGATAAATCAATACCACCAGTTAAAATAACAAATTGCATGCCAAAGGCAATTAAGGCATTGATAGACACTTGTTGCAGCAAGTTCATTAAATTAGGAATTGTTAAAAAAGAAGTATTTAAAATACTAACAATTACTACCAATCCAATTAAAGCCACTAGTGGACCCATTTTCGTATAAAATTGCCCTAGGTTAAAAGGTTGTTTTGTTTCACTACTCATCTAATTTACCTCCTGTGGCTAAAGTCATTACTTTTTCTTGCGTTGCCACCGATGTTAGAATTTCGCCGGTAATTTGGCCTTCATATACCACTATAATTCGATCAGAAAAACCAATTACTTCTTGTAGATCACTAGAAATCATGATAATTGCTACACCACGATCAGTTAGCTCATTCATCAGGTCATAAATTTCTCGTTTAGCCCCGACATCAACTCCACGCGTAGGTTCATCTAAGATTAATATTTGTGAACCAGTTCCAACCCACTTAGCTAAAACTACTTTTTGTTGATTACCACCAGATAATGATCGTGCTGTTGCCGTTCGATCAACTGTTTTTATAGTTAATCTTTTGATTAATAAATCAATAAAAGTATTTTCATTCTTCTGATCTAAAAGACCATGTTTACTAAACTCATTTAAACTAGGCAAACCAATATTATCAGCAATGGCTGCGTCTAAAATCAAACCTTCTTCTTTTCTGTTCTCTGTTAAAAAGCCAATACCGTGTTTAATAGCATCACTAGGGTTATATATTTTAACTTCTTTATTATTTACCCATATCGTACCGGTATCATAGTGATCAATTCCAAACAGAGCCCGCATTATTTCAGTTCTACCAGATCCCATTAATCCTGAAAATGCTAACAGTTCGCCCTCTTTAACGGAAAAAGAAATATCTTGAAACACCCCATTACTAGTAAAATTAGCTATTTTTAATCGTGTTTTACCATAATGAGGTTGCCGCTCTGGATAAAAATCAGCCAAATCACGTCCTACCATATCCTTCACAATTTGATGAATATTAGTTTCAGCAGTTTTATAATTGGCCACCGTCAAACCATCTCGCATCACCGTGATTTCATCCGTAATTTCAAAAATTTCTTGCATACGATGAGAAATATAGATTATTCCGACACCTTGTTGCTTTAATTTACGAATAATCGTAAACATTTTATCAATTTCGGTTTCGGTTAAAGCTGCTGATGGTTCATCCATAATCAGTATTTTAGTATCATTCATTAGGGATTTGGCTATTTCAATTATCTGCTGATTACCAACACTTAAATCACCAATTTTAGTCGTTAAATCTATGTTGGCATCTAATTGCTCAAGCGTTTGGGTTGCTTTGGCTATCATTGATTTATCATCTAGCATTCCGAATTTTGTTTTTAATTCTTTATTTAAAAACATATTCTCGATAACGGTCATTTCAGCAAAGTTATTCATTTCTTGATGGATAAAGCTAATACCATGTTGCTCGGCGTCAAAAGCATTTTTATACGTTAACTCCTGACCATCAACAATGATTTTTCCACTATCAGCAGTTAATAAACCCGTTAAAATATTCATCAATGTTGATTTTCCGGCACCATTTTCGCCCATCAACGCCTTAACTTGACCGCCATTTATTGAAAAATTAACATCTTTTAAAACGTGATTTTGATCAAATGACTTAGATATTCCTTTTAATTCTATTTTCAAACTATCACCTCGATTTCAAATATTATTTAAAATGTAACTCCACTTTCTAAAATAATATTAGCGTAAGGTGTCATTTCTCCTGTTCTAATAAAGGCTTTTGTTTTTTTCAGATTCTTTTTTAACTCTTCATGTGTTACAAAATCAATTGAAACATCGGGAAGTATCTTCTTTATAACCATTAATTGATCTGGGTTATATTTTTTAATTTCTTCTGCTAAGTAAACTTTTTGAACTTCCATTTCTGAAAGAAGATTTATCAATACCTCTTCTAAACTGGGAGTACCAGCAGATACTGCCAAATCAATTTTAGAAATATCATTAGGAACAGGCATACCCGCATCACCAACTGAAAGCCAATCATTATGTCCCATATTGGCAACCACTGCAGCTATATTGGAATTAATAATGCCACGCTTTTTCATATTATTCCTCACTATTACTTATATATTTTTAAACAATGAAAGCGTATACAGCATTTCATATGGCTATATTATAATATTAAAAGAGAAAAATCAATAGAATAATACGTTTTTTTTATTTTATATATCATTATATAAGCAAGTATAGACCACTTTTGTATGCAATATATATTTTCACAAAAAAATATGATCACATAAAAATAAATTATTTTTACATTTATCTTTACATGATCATATCAATTAAATTTTATCTTTATTGCGCTGACATCCCACCATCAACCACAAACTCTGAACCGGTAGAGTAACTAGAATCATCGGAAGCCAAGAATAAGACCATTTGCGAAACTTCCTCCGGTTCTGCAATCCGACGCAGCGGAATCGCTTTAGCAAATTGTTTAACAGCTTCGGCCGTTCCTGCTTGCGAAATCATTGGTGTTTCAATAACACCAGGGTGAATCGAATTAACGCGCACGCCGCTAGGGGCCAGTTCTAAAGCCGCCGCTTTGGTCATGCCCCGAACTGCAAATTTGGTATCAGTATATCCGACGGCTCCCCCTACTAGACCGTTTAAAGAAGAAACATTAATAATGGAACCAGCGTGTTGTGCCACCATTTCCTTAGCCACTGCTTTCAGACCTAAAAAAGTACCTAATTGATTAATCTGGAAAATCTTAATATAGTCGGCTTCACTAATCTCTTGCAGGGGTTTGGCAAAAGTAATGCCCGCGTTGTTCACCAAAATATCGATCTGGCCAAACTGCGCTTTAGTGGCCGCTACCACGTGCTCCCAATCAGCGGCACTAGCAACGTCCTGCTTGATAAATAAAGCCTTGTCTGGTCCTAACGCAGCTGCTAATTGTTCCCCCTCGGCTTGCTTAACATCAGTAATAACGACTTGAGCTCCCTCACTAACAAATAGCTTTGCGTGAGCAGCCCCCATTCCTTGAGCAGCACCAGTAATAATGGCGACTTTGCCAGCTAGTTTTCCCATAATTGTCAGCCTCCTAATTGTATTCGATTACATTGAGCTATTATAACGTATTTCAATTTTGCCGGCTATAGCTACCAAAAAAGACGATGTTACCATCGTCTTGACTGATTATTCTGTTTTATCCTTCATTTTTTCGGCCAAGGCTTTAGATGGATAATATTGATCCCCGATATCAATCTGGGCACCATAAGCATCATACAAAATGGGAGTAGTCTTCCCCCAAAATAAAAATATTATCTATTACGTTTAACTACTTATTATTAAACCATTACCTAGGCTCTTTTTCAATGAAGCGCTTACGTTAGAGTTATCTGATGTAGCTTTCTGGTAAGTCCAGTCATATCTAATTCTAATTATATTAATTTATGATAAATAAAAACGCCTCTCAGAAAAATTTCTGCGGAGCGTTTTACTGTTCATAATTATTTAAGTAGTTGCGTGATTCATTTCCAACAATAATTGAGCACTTTGTTGATCAATAAAGACCTCGTTTGCATAACCCGAACGCAGTACCGTTGCTAAAGCTGTAACCTGTGTCGTTTTGTTCACAATCACCATGGAATGTTCTTTATAACGCAAATTCTCTAGTGGAATTGAAACCGTTCGTTGTTCGATTTCAGATACTACTGGATTACCATTGCCATCAATAAAGTGGGATAAAACTTCACCGACTGCCTGATCCTGGACTTGCTGTTGTTCAGTTGCAGTAAAATAATTATCATTATTTAAAAAGTGGCTTTGCGAAACATCTTCAATGCTAAAGATAGCAATATTAGAAACTCGACCTAATTTTTCAACATATCTAACATGATTTTCTTGTTCAGCAAGCGCCTTATTTTTAGGATCAGCAAACATAATTGGTAACGGTAATAGTTGAACCATTGCATTATAAGCCTGTGAGAATTGACTTAGCGCTTCTAACCCCATGAAATGGTCAACCGGATCGGTAAAAATACCATCTAGTTGAACAACTTCGACATCTCGCACCGTTTTCGGCAGTAGTCCCTTAGCCACTTGAAGAATACTTTGACCACGACCCAAGCCAATAATGTCACCGTTTTTAATTAAATTATTTAAATAATCAGTGGCAGATTCACAAACTCGTTCTAATTTCATTTTTTGGTCATCTTGAGAAGTAGAGACAACCGTAAAATCTACATCATCATAGAGATTTGTAAGTTGATTAGATAACGTTTGGGCATCACGCAAATGATCATTTACCGTAATGGTCACAAGTCCTTTTTCCCTAGCAGTGGCTAATAGGCGCGAAACCGTGGTGCGCGAAATGGCTTCCTTTTTGGCAATTTGGTTTTGTTCGATCCCATCAATATAATATTGACGAGCTACTCTGAGGATTTGTTCACGTCGTTTTAAATTATCTATTGTTCTTACTCCTCCCTAAAGATTTATTTTAAATATTTGAAAACTCTTGGTAAAAATCCTTAAGGTTATTATACGCTTTTTTGTACATATCAAAATAACGATTATAGATTTCATGTTTTTCTAGGTTAGGGGTAACCTTTTCATCGATTTTAATCCATTTCGATGCATCTTGAGGATCAATGCTATTAATACCAACACCAGCTAAAATGGCACTCCCTAAATTAGCTTCTCCGCCAGACTTGGTGGTTAAAATAGTCTTACCAGTTACATCTGCGATCATTTGATCCATTTTCTTGGAGTGACTGACACCACCAACTAGTGTGATAGAATCGCCCACTTCATCCCCAAATTGTTCAATACTTTGACGAACTGAGTAAGCAATCGCTTCTTGAAAGGCGTTATAAATTTCATATTTGGTAGTTTTAAGAGATAGACCTAAAATGGTTCCTCGAATATCTGAATCCCACAATGGACTTCGTTCTCCCATAAAAAATGGTAGCACTAGCAAGCCGTTACTACCGGCTGGAACATCACTACTTTGAAAATCGAGCTCTTTAGGGCCATCATTTTCATCAAATTCAGTAGCAAATTCTTTAACAAACCACGCCACAATTGCCCCAGCTGTATTAGCTCCAGCAAAATTATAATAGTAATCTTTAGGCTTATAGGAATAAGGCCAGATGATCAACTTTTTATCTCTAAGGGGTTTTTCAGTTACTAATGCCGCATTCATTGAAGTACCAAGAGCCACCGTAACTTTTCCGGGTTCAAAAACACCAGTTCCAACGGTAGCAGGGCCCACATCAACCCCAGTATTAAAGACTGGTGTCCCTGCCTTTAATCCTAATCGAGCAGCCCATTTATCATTAACCCGACCAGCTACATCGGTACTTTCAACAAATTTTTGCGGTAATTTATCGATATCAATTCCCAACTTATCAGCTAATTCTTGTGACCACTCGTCTTTATTAATATCAAAGACTCCAGCTAAATTACCAGCAGCCGAGTAATTAATACTTTGTTGACCGGTCAGTTGATAAATCACGTAGGATTCAGGTGGTAAAAATTTAGCGGTTTGTTGATACAATTCCGGCTTGTTTTTCTTTAACCACATTAATTTAGTGTACCCATAGTAAGGATCTGACAAATTAGCTGTAACATCCATTAATTCAGTATCACTAACTAAATCAGCTACTTTTTTTGTCTCTTTAGTGGCTCGGCGGTCCATCCAAATCAATGCCGGTCCCAACACTTTACCAGTTGTATCTACCGGAATACCAGAACCACCGTAAAGACCGTCAATTCCAATTGCCACAATATCTTCGTCATTAACTTTAGAAGCTAAGGTTCTAATTAGTGAGGCAACGGCATTAAACCAATCTTGCGCATTAGCTTCAGCCCAACCAGGATGTGGCGTTGCAAAAGAATAATTATCCTTCTTTTGAGCAATTATTTCGCCTTCAGTCGTTAACAAAATGGCTTTGGTGCCTGATGTTCCAATATCAATTCCTAAAATATATTTAGTCATTCTTTGCTCTCCTCGTTAAACTTATTAATCCTTTAAACCGGTAGTAACTTCAAACTGCCGACTCTCACCGGGTTGCAACATAATTAAAGTCCCGGCCTTTTTAGCGGCTGTTCGACCTTCAGTGCGACTAGTGGCTGGTAATGCAAAAGCAGCGACTTGTAAATCGGGATTATACATTAACCAACGAGTGACATTAGGAAATTCCTTAGTATTAAAAGAAACCATAACTGTGTGCTGACGATCCATTTTCATTTCAAACTCTGCTTGGTCAACTTGTTGATTTAAGTCATCACCAAAATAAACAATTTCTGGATCAAAATGTTCTTCTTTATCCAATTCGTTAATTAGTTGGCCTGATGCCGCAATTTGTTTAGTGAAGGCTAGCCATTCTTTAGTGGGATGAATGTGATCCGGAATGGATTCTCGCAAATGAAAGGCTGTCTCGGGAATGTTTTGGCTAATTTGGGCGCCCTTAACAAACTTATAATTAATGTGAGTTAAATATTGTAATGGCATTTCTTGATAATCAGACAAGTTCTTTACGAACATTTTAATGTCCAATAAAGCACTTCCCTTTTTCAAGGTAACTGATGGATTAGCAAAGTAATGATCACCAAATCCTTTCACATATTCAACTTGGCTGCTGACCGTAACAGCATCCTCATTAATTTCAATAAACGAGCTATCCATGGAAGTCAATGGGAACTCACCATGAGCATAATGATCATCTTCTGGACCAGGATTACCGCTAGCCAAGAGACCAGAATGAAATTGAAATGGTCCGTAAGAATCGGTAATTTGTTTACCAGGGTAAGGTTGCTTGAAGGTGTTTTTCATTTTTAAATCAAATCCATCAAAAACAGCATCCCAAATCATTAAACCTTCGAACGGTAAAATAGTTAAATATCCTCTTGAGTTTTGAACCTTAAGGGCTTCTACCCCAGAATCATACTTAAAACTGGAAATTATAAATTCATCATTTTCCATCAATACTCGTGCTTGCTCTTGAAAATTATCTTTATATAAATTAATTTTGGTCATTTTTTGCTCCCTCTGCTAAACCGTCAAATGGATGCTTGATATAGTGATAGGCATAAATAATCATTGCTCCAAAGGTAAAGAAGTGCACTGCAAAGGAAATGGTCATTGAACCCGTAATATCTGCAACCCATCCTTGAATGGCAGGCCATACCCCACCACCGACAACCATCATTACTAGCATTGCGCCGGCAGTTTCGGTTTGGTGTGGATCTTCAATAAAGCCAAGTGTTTCAGTATAAATAGTAGCGTAGCCAGGTCCCATTAAGCCAGAAACTAAAATAGCAATGTACACACCGCTAAAGTTGCGATCAATCATCATGGTACCAATGGCAATAAAACCAAGAACAGAATACCAGAAGAGCACTTTAAGATGCGGAATTTTTCTCATTAAATAATCAGCTAAAACTCGGCCGATGAAAAAGGCAATGTAACTTCCAATAACATAATTAGAAGAAGTTCGTTCATTAATAGCTGGGTTTAAGGTTAATGCCAAACGAATAGTAAATGACCAAACTGATACTTGAAGACCAACATACATAAACAAAGTGAACATGCCATAAGTAAAGTTGTGATTTTTAAGGAGTTGCATCACAGTTTTACCAGTACTTTGCTCTTTAACTGCCTTATTTTTAGTTGGTTTACCACTTGGAAATTGAGTAATCATAAATAAGATAATCATGATTGCAATCACAATAATAATGTACTTATATGGTTGCAGGGTTTTTTGGAGTGCTTCTTCACCCAAACGAACTCGAGCACTACCAGATACTTTGCTGAGTTTTTCATCTAGATTTGCTCCATTAGTAAAGATCAAATATTTACCAAGTAAAATACCAACAATTGAGCCAATTGGGAGGAAGGTTTGCGAAATATTAAGCCGTAAAGTTCGTTGTTTTTCCGGTCCTAATAAAGCTGAATACGTATCAGCCGAAGTTTCGATGATAGTCAATCCAGTGGCCAAAACAAACAATGCCAATAAAAAGAAACCATAAGTAGCGGCAGCCGAAGCTGGGAAGAATAAAGCACAACCAATCAAATATAATAGCAATCCAATAATAATAGTTACTCTGTAAGAAGTCTTTTTAATTAGCCATGAAGCGGGAATCGCCATCACAAAATAACCTAATGAAAAAGCACTTTGAACATAGGCAGAAGCCAAGTTACTCAATTGAAAGATGGATTTGAATTGAGTAATTAAAATATCATTTAAACTAGCGGCAGCTCCCCACATTGGAAATAATAATGATACCAAGATAAATTGAAGGACCGGGGCTTTACTCAAATAGCCATTACCTAATTCTTTACCACGAAATTTAAAAATCCCAAATTCGTGTGGCCCATTGTTCGTAGAATGTTCCATATAATTTACTCTCCTTAAAAATAAAGTGTCTGTCATATGTAATCGATTACATGAGTCATTGTATCATAAAATGAACATATTCCCACATGTAAAATGAAATTTTTCCCATTTATTCCAAATAACTAACTTAAAATTAGCAAAACATTGCTTAATTGTAATAAAAAAGCCCGCCATTCTGGCAGACTCTCCTCATTGTGAGTGGTTTTTATATTTTAGCTCTAGTATAAGTTAAATAAGCATAGTTATTAATCTTAGTAGCCGCTTCTAATTGTAAAACGCGTTGTTTAGTCTCCCCCGTAAATAGTGAAATGCCACTACCTAAAATGACCGGAACCGTCGTGATTTGGTAAATATCAATCAAGTCAGCATTGATAAGTGCTGGAATTAAGCTGCTGCCACCAATAATCCAAATGTCATTTCCAGGTTCTTCTTTCAATCGTTTCACCAAATGAACAATATCCTCATGTACAAAGTGCCGGTGTGGAATTGATTGTGACTGCAGCTGACTAGTTAAAATATAGCTTTCTTGTCCCTCGTATGGATAAGAAGCAGGCGAAAGTTCGTTAACTACCTGATCATACGTTGTGCGTCCCATCACTACGGTATCAACGTGTTCCATCAATTTAGCATATTCATGGTCGACTTCATTAGTCGTGGCGTTGAATTCCAAAAAATCGATGGAACCATCCTTACGGGCAATATAACCATCTAAACTTTGGGCAATAAATAGAATTACTTTGCGGGCCATGTTTTATACACCATCCTTTTAAATTGTAAAAAGTGATTATTATTAATAATAATCACATCACTACCAAAAAGGTTGTAAAAGCTCCTAAGCTTAGCCAATTTATGGTTTAGCTTATGTTTCTGAAAATTTATTAATGCCACCCAGATAATGGTATAATTTGTAGCGATAAGAATGGCTGAAACCTCGGCCGATGATAAGGAGAATGAAACCATGCCAGTTATGCGAATTGATATGATTAAAGGGCGTCCCGAAGCCGAAATTAAGCAAATTATGGATATTGCTTATGAAGTAATGCTTGAAACTTTTAAGGTGCCTGACAAAGATCGTTACCAAGTAGTTACTCAACACGAAGCCTATGAAATGAACATTTTAGATACCGGTATCGGCATTGAACGGACCGATAAAGTTTTACTCATTAGCCTCACTTCACGGGCCCGGACTCGCGATCAAAAGGAACTCTTCTACAAGCGCCTCGTCGAAGAACTTGAAACTCAAATCGGTTTGCGACCAGCAGACGTAGTGGTAAACCTCACTATTAATGGCGATGATGATTGGAGCTTTGGTAACGGCGAAGCTCACTTTGTAAATGGAAAATTGTAATCAAATAAAAATGGTATTTTGACGTTTTCACGTTAAAATACCATTTTTTGTCTTTAAGTTTATTGAGCGGTGTAACCACCATCAACGACGAATTCTGAACCAGTCGAAAATGACGATTCATCTGACGCTAAGTATAAAGTTAAATTAGCAATTTCTTGCGGATCGGCTAAGCGTTTCATAGGATGTAAGGCTTCCAAATCTGTTCGCATTTCTGGATAAGCATCAACCATTGGTGTATGAGCATATCCCGGATGCACAGAATTAATTCTGATTGGGTAATTTTGATCAGTACAATAAAGGGCGGCTGATTTAGTAATCATTCGCACCCCACCCTTAGAAGCATTATAAGAGAATAGATTAGGAATCCCAATTAACCCAGCAATCGAAGAAATATTAACGATAGAGCCACCATTAACTTTCATGTTCTTAATACCATACTTGATCCCTAACATGACACCATCTAGGTCCACCGCTAATAATTTATGCCACTGGTCTAACTCAACATGTTCAGCATCATCGAACTGCAAAACACCGGCATTATTAATTAAAATATCGACCTTATTAAATCGCTCTATTGATTTTTTAAAAACATTTTCCCAACCGGATTCATCTGCCACATCTTGTTCGATAAACATGGCGTTTTCTGAACCTAGTTCATCTAGCACCACATTTGCCTGTTGGACATCTAAATCCGTAATAACTACTTTGGCACCTTCGTTAACGAAAGTTTTTGCAATTGACGCACCAAATCCCTTGGCCCCACCTGTAACGATTGCAACTTTTCCACTGAGACGGTTCATATAAAAGCCTCCCATTATAGTTTTTAGGTAATGAATTCAATATCTTTTAATCAATTTTATGTTAACGCTAAATTCATATAATGTAAACGCTTTTACAAGTTTTGATTATGCTTTACTCTATAAATGATGACGATCTGGTCACGGTTAACTTAGCAAAAAGAGTAACCACTCAACTGAGTGGTTACTCTTTTTTAAGACGCTTCATGTATAAAAGGGGATATGGATTGCCCTGCTCATCATGGGTTGTTTTCTTATAAGTTTCAAATCCCATATATTCATAAAATCCCTTAGCTAACGGATTTTGCTCATTCACCGCAAGATCATTAACTGAGTAGTTTTTAATTCCGTAATTCAATAATTTTTTGCCGTACCCCTTGCCTCTTTCCGTATCAGCAACAAAAAGCATTTCAAGATGTTGGTTATTAACTCCCATAAAACCTACCGGAACATGAGTTTCATTTTCGATAATAATTAACCGCTGCACTCCCATTAATGCCTGCGGAACATATTGTTTAATGTGTTTGATTTCTTTTTCGGATAGGAAAAGGTGGGTTGCCTTAACTGAACTTTCCCAGACTAATAAAAGTTGTTGGATCAGCCCTTCGGAGCGGTATTTTATTTCAGTAATTTTCATTTATTACCTCACTGGTTGTGATTGTAATTTAAATAATCCTCTATCCTATTCATAATTCTATATTAATTTAAAACCTTTCAATAAATTCCCTCATAAGAACATCCTGAATTTTATCTTTTAACTTTTCTTGTAAATTTTTCAAATACACTACGTCAGAAGGATCTTTAAATATAGTCAATAATTTAGAAACAAAATTAAGATCTTTTTTTATTTCTGGAACTTCAGAACCTGACCAGTATTTATTAAACTTCAAAATACTAAACTCTTTTAACGGATAATTTTTATCAGCAATAATTTTAAAACAATAAAACATATCATCATATGAAAAAAATCTATTTTCTAAATTTAAAATTTTTTTAATTGTATTGATATCATTAGTATTTCGAAGTATTGTAGCTAACCATTCTTTCTTTGCATCTGTTCCTATAGCAAAAACTGCTTGCCATCCATTATTAAAATATGAATACATAGGATTTCTATCTTCAATTTTGAGTTTGATTAAATCTAAGAATGATGGAGCTTTCCATAAAATCATTATTTTAGATTCAAGCATACCTTGACTCCACCAATAGTTAGAATTTAAATCATTAAAAAGGAAATTTATTATTTTCTTCTGAAAAATATCATCGTCTTTTAGTAAAATAAATAAAGAATTATTGATATCAATTTCATTAGGCAACCCAGCTATATAGAAATCATATAGTTTATTTTTTTCATGGATATTATCAAAAAATATCTTTGCATCAATATCTGATAAGAACCTAAATGAAAAAAACTGGCCATAATTAATTGTTTTGTCAATAATTAGTTCATTAATTTTACTATTTTCTTGTACTATTTTAGCAAGATTATCATACTGTACAATACCCCATTCTTCTTTATTAAAATTTTTTATCAATGAATATAGTATTTCTATATCATTTGCATTAGGATTTTTTATTGATGAATATATAAGATAAAAAAGCTGTTTATTTTCCCAATAACATGTTTTGAAATCATTTAAAAAACGACGAATTCCATACATACAGACTAATCGGTAAAGAATATGTGTATTTACCTTTTCCAATCCTGTTTCTAAAATAGATTTAATAAGAAATTCCTTTTGATCTTGATTTAATATTTTTAAACCATTTTCAAAACTTTGTTCAATCCTATCAACATTTACAAGAGGATTAGATTTCATACATTTCGCAATACAATAAGAATACTTTTTTGATTCCATATAGGATTTATCTATCAAATGATTAATTTGTGGATTTTTCTTTAAATAAGGAATTTCTCCAGATATATTAGAATAATTGTTCATTATCCAATAACATTCTTGCAAAGAGTCAAATGAGTTCATCACTTGTTTTACAGAAATATCATTATTAATATAATCTAATCGTTTAGCCTCTACAGCTATAAATTTTTTATTGTCACTACTAATATTTGATGAAGCATTTGCTGCATCCAAAAATGTGTTAATATCTACATCTGCAATTTTTTTCGTTTTATTTGTATAATTAATTTTTTCATGTACTAATGTTAGAAATGTATTTTCAGGAATAAGATTGTTCTTTACCAAATAACTAATAATATTTAAAATTTTCTTTCTAACAACCATATCGATAGAATTATCATCAAGATTATATTTTATATAACTGAAATTTCCATTATCATTCATAACGGAATACTTACTACCTCGTGTATTCAAAAAAGAGCGGCATGTAAATAAAAGACATTCTGATACAACCAGATTATTTCTATGCATTTCTCGTTCAAAGGCGTTTATAGCTATTTTTAATATAGCATTAGGATCTAAAAGTTCAGGATTAAATCCAAATACTTCAATAAAGAAATTAGTAATATTAATTACATATTTACCATTTTTTTCCAAATAGTTTAGGCATTCGCTAACTACTATGCTAGTATTTTCCTTTATGTTTGCCCGTGTTAAAGTGCGCATAAGTTTAAGGAAATCATTATATTCACCTCTTGCACTCCTATCAAAATCTTTGAATTGAAAAGATGGTACATAATTAGTTAATGGTAATTTATTAATAATACTCATTTCCATTTCGATAACCTTTGATTCTAAAAAAATACCAAACATCACTAAATAATCAATTTTGTTTTTTTCTGACATGCTAGAAATTGTTGAATCATAAAAGTCACGTGCAATTTTTCCTAATTTATTTTCATTTATTTCATTAATTTCGATTGCACTTGCACGATTTAAAGATGACACTAAATTATGAAATCCATAACTATATATCGTACTAAATAAATCTTTCAAATAAAAACGATGTGATTCAAAAAAATAATAATATAAGATATAATCTCGTAATGATTGGTCCTCTATACTAACTGCCTTGTTTTGAAAAATATTACAAATTTCTTTATCATTAAGCCACACCACATCGTTTACAAATTGATTCATTTCCAAATCAAGAACTTTTAAAATAGAAGAAAGATTATTATTATCACGAAATTTAATTCGTTCAAAAACGGCTACGATAAATAAAGAACGCATACATGAATCTGATATTTTTGCATCATTTATTACGTATTTATAGTAATTGACCATAATAGAATGAGTATTTTTTAAAACATTAATCCCTTTTTCGCTGACTAACTTTGCTGCAATAACTGCTTGTCGAGGGTTATTATGTGATAATTTAACTATTTGATTTCTAACGCCTTTATTTTCAGGGAAATATTCTTTCATTATTTGTCCAATAGTTTCATCATTTAACTCTTTTAAATAAAATAAATCTACATCATATTTATAACTAATTTTTTTAATATCAGATAAAGCGTAATCTCTAACTGTAATAATAAAATGCAAATTAATATTTTCTTGTAGAAATGAAAAAATGCTTGCGAGGTCTTTCACCTCATTAACGTCATCAATTAATACATAATTATTTTTTGTCTTCGAGATAAAACCATCTAAATCATTGTATAAAAGTTGCCCATTACTTTTAACAAATAAACATTGATTATTAGGAATATCATCAAGTTTTCGTAATGATTCAATTGCAATTTTTGTTTTACCTGCTCCTGGTTTACCTGTAATAATTACAATTTGTTTGCTAATTATCAATTCATTTAATTTATTTACCTGGTTATCTTGGTCAACATACAGCGTATCTATTGGAGCATTAGTTTCACTTTTATCATGTTTTTCAATAAATTTATTAAAACTATTAATTTGTCCTGTCCAATTAGATAATTCAAAAAACTCTATAGCTAGTGTATGATACTCATCGATTAAATCCATTGCAATCATCGTTGAATTCAAAATAATCAGCGAATATGGTTTAGCCAAATTAATAAGTTCTTCATGTTTTTGCACTGAAATATTAGATCCTTCATAACAACAAACAATTTTATCAATTTTGCCATGTTCTAATTTAGACTTTGTTTTTGCATCTCTAATATCAGATTCTAATTTTTTAACTGCATCTTTTCGTGTACCAAACATTGTCAAAATATACTTATCTGAATTATCTAAATATACATAAGTATCTGGTGTGCCTGGTGTAGTTTTATTGGAACCATCCATGGACCCAGGAGTGTACAATTCCCATCCATATTTTTGATGTAAATATCTATCGCAAAGTTTCTGAAATCTTCCTCCCTCCATTGATCGAATTTCACTTTCAATTTGGTTTAAACGATCCATATTGCACTTCCTATCACTTAAAAATCAGTTATATTAAAAATTCTCATCACTTATGATACGGACTACCCTCATTAATCATAAACGCCCGATAAATCTGCTCCGTCAACACAGTACGCATCAATTGGTGCGGCATCGTGAACTTACCAAAGGAAATCTGGGTATTGGCTCGTTTCAAGACGGCTGGATCCATTCCTAAAGAACCACCAATCACAAACGTTAAATCAGAGTGACCGTACGTGGTTAGTTGCTGTAATTCTGCCGCGAATTCTTCGGAGGTCCGTTCTTTACCTAAGATGGCAAGTGCAAATACGTACTCGCGATCTTTTATTTTGCTTAAAATGCGTTCGCCTTCCTTTTGCATAACAGTGGCCATTTCGGCTGCACTCAAAGATTCCGGTGCTTTTTCATCGGGAACCTCAACGATTTCGAATTTGCAAAAACGGCCCAGTCTTTTAGCGTATTCCACAATCGCTTGTTTCCAGTATTTTTCTTTTAATTTTCCAACTACTACCAATTTGACGTTCATTTTTATTCTCCTCGTTATTATGTGTGGAAAACCCACCACTTTTTAACAGGTTGTCCACAGAGTTATCCACAGCTTTATGACAGCCTGTTATTTTTCTTGGCAAGCATTTTTTTTGGATTTGTCAATAATCAAATTATTTATCCACAGTCTTATGCACAACATACGTTCGCATCTATTTTTTACAAACCTTATTATACCAGCATTTTACTATCCGAACAAACCACTTTCATAAGCTATAAAAAAGTTATCCACAGGCAAAAACGACTTATCCCCTTTTGCTAACCACAGCGAAATTACTTGGTATTTCAGCTTTTAGTTACGTAACTGACAGTTATGCACAGACTTGTCCACATAAGGTGGGATAACTTTTATTTTGAACTGTAAATTATCAGCTCACCTATTTATTTCCGTTCGTAATTTGGATTAAATTACCAAAATGATTTCGATTACATTAAGTTTCCGTTCGGATTTTAAACGTTAAAACTATTCACGGCTTTAACTAATTGCTGGTTTTAGCGCTATGGCGCTGTTTTTAACCAACAAAAAAACCGGTTCGCAAACCGGCTTTGATCATATTAACGTTTTATTTAGTTATTCGCCCGCACTTGAGTTAGAAGCGGTCGTTGTTTCAGACGCTTGTTTAGTTAATTTAACGGTAGTGGTCTTTTCCTTACCTTGATGGTAATAAGTTACCGATACCCTATCACCAATTTGGTGTTCGTATAACAAGTCTCTCAATGAGTTTTGCGTGGTGATCTTTTTATCACCCAACTTGGTAATAACGTCGTACTTCTTAATTCCAGCTCGACCAGCTGGTGAAGTAGCACCCGCCTTCATCACCACTACCCCTTGGGTAACGGAACTAGGTAACTTCAATACTGATTTTTGTTGATCAGCCGAAATGTTAGCTAGGTCTACGTAAGAAATCCCTAGCGCCGGACGAACTACCTTTCCATTTTGAATTAACTGGTTAATAATCGTCACAACTTCGTTACTTGGAATGGCAAAGCCCATCCCCTCTACGCTGGTACCAGAACTATCGTTAGCCAACTTCATTGAATTAATTCCAATAACTTGACCGGCCATGTTTACTAATGGCCCACCCGAGTTCCCAGGGTTAATTGCTGTATCCGTTTGGATAACGGTCGCATTTCCAATCTGTTGGTTATTACTGTTAGTTTGCGGTACTTCTCGTTTTTTCGCTGAAATAATTCCTTGGGTGACTGATGTAGCGTAATCAGATCCTAGCGGTGAACCAATTGCAATGACTGGTTCAGCGACTTTAATAGCATCTGAATTACCAAAGGTCGCCACTTGTTTAACTTGACTAGCATCCATTTTTAAGACGGCTAAATCAGTAACGGAATCTTTACCAACTACCTTAGCAGAAACCTTCTTACCATTGCTCAAAATGACTTCAATCGCACTAGAACCACTGACAACGTGATTATTGGTAACTATGTAGGCATCATTACCGCTCTTTTTATAAATAACCCCAGAACCTTCACTAGCCGTTTCTAGCTCGTCACTATCTTTAGAATTACTACTGCTGTTGCCACCACCAAAAATAGAAGCTAAGCTACCGTCTTGTGACTGGGCTTTTTGCATATTAATAACCGATACCACGGCATTTTTATTATTCTCAAAGGCCGTTTCGGCTTGCGTTGACACGTTCACCTTAGTATTACTTACCTTGGCCGTACCATTTGAATTATTGGTCGACACTAATGAAGTCCCATTATTATTAAAGTATGAAATGCCACCATATGCAATTCCCCCACCCAAAGCACCGGCTAGGGCAGCTGTGGCAACTATTTTCCCAAAACTATTACTCATTATTAGTATTCCCTCCTAATAAATTCATCGCTTTGTCGATGTTTACTTTCATTTTACCTTAAAATAACTGATTAACCTTAAACTACGATTAAACTAGAGGCATTTGCTACATCGGTATCAAATAAATTAAAGTCATGACCAACTCCCAGGTCATGATCGCTCAAAATGGAAGCCACGGTTAAGTGCGCCAATGATTTTAAATTATTATGTTGGCTGCGATGGCCGAGAAACACTTTTTTAGTTCGATCACCAATCACATCCAGCATTGCGTTGGCTCCATCAACGTTAGATAAATGACCGCGATCACCTAAAATACGCTGTTTAAGAGGCCATGAATACTCACCATTTTGCAACATTTCGACGTCGTGATTACATTCTAATAAGTAGCCATCCGCGTTTTTGATGACTCCTTCAATATGATCTGACACATACCCAACATCCGTTAAAACCACAAAGGACCGGTTATTATGATGAAAGACATAAAATTGGGGTTCGGCGGCATCGTGAGATACGGCGAAACTTTCGATATCTAAATCACCAAAATCCATGACCGTATCCGCGGGAAAAATATTCATTTTATCTGCTGGCATTTTACCGATTTTACCATCCATCGCCGCCCAGGTTCCTTCGTTAGCATACACGTTTAAATCGTATTTACGAGCTAAAACGCCCACACTTTGACGGTGATCTGAATGTTCATGCGTAACTAATAAGGAATCGACGTCGTTAATATCGCGATTGATTGATTTCATTAAATCAGCAATCTTTTTACCACTCAAGCCGGCATCTAGTAGCACCTTATGCTGCGGCGTTTCGATGTAGGTAACATTTCCTGCACTACCACTAGATAGCACGCTAATTTTTAAATCATCATTTTGCATTAAGCTCTTCCTTTTTAGTCATTGACTGTCTCTTTAACATTACTTGCCGTGGAACTTTTAATCAAGGAACCCGTAAAAGCGTTGATCCGCTTGATTTGAATCGTGGAACTGTTGTACTTAATGGCAATCACCCAGGTAGGGATCATCACCACATTGTTATCGATATCAATTAGCTTAGTGTAACCCAGCTTTGACCAAGCAATCTTGGTATTATTAGGAATTTCGTTATATTGATACAACCAAATAACGGCTCGCTGTTCCGAAATAGTTTCGGATTGTTCTCGTAAGCTCTTAATATCTGTTAAATACTGTTGCGTGTAGCCGATTAATTGGTGATCGCTATTTAAGTTAAAAATCAACTGACCTTTAGGGGTATAAATATCACGTCCCATAGCAGTTTGTGCGTACACCAATTGATGACTTGACGATAGTTCTGAATTGTAGTGATACTCAGTACCATAAAGCACAAAAGTGGAATCGGTCAGCATCTTAGAAATCGTTTTTTGGGGGGACTTAGCCGAAATATCGATTGGTTCGTTAAAATTACTCCGTAACTTATTATCAACGAAACTTGTTTGTTGATTAGTTAACTGGCCCATCTTTTCACGCAGCAAATTATTTTTGGTACCCGCAACGTAATAAGCAGTTTGATTAATATCGCTTAAATCACCGACTTTGATTTGATCATTACGCATTTCTTTAATAATGGTGGCATTCGAATTATTTTGCGATACGTTTTCGGTCTGCATGTTTTGATTCTGCCGGACCATCCCGAACAAGAAAATATCAATTGCCAAAAAAGTTAGCAAAAAGATTAATTCAATTCGTTTGAAGTTCACCTAGTGGTCCCCCTTTCTAAGGATTTAATAGCTGACAGGTGTTTTAATCAAATCCTGATAACTTTGCCATTTTTGATCATAAAAGACATACCAGTCTGGCGTTAATCGGACTAAATTATCGGCTGAGTCGTCTTTAGACCACGTGTAGCCAATGTGTAATTGCTTAATTTTATTCTTTTTATAACCCAAATTAACTAAGGAATCAATGACTTCTTGCGTTGTCTTTAACTCGACGCTATCGCCACTATTAGGAATAGGGACTTGCGGACTGTTCAACGAGAAACGGTAACTAACTGACGAACTATTAATATTTTTCATCATGATCGCCCCTTGGCCCTGTGTAGCAAAGACCGGAAAACCTTCTACAAAGTAGCGGTAGGTTAACGTCTGATTTTTGGTAGTGTACCCAAACATGCGCACGTTATCAAGTGACAACCCGAGTCCCGTTAAATCTTCGTACGCCCCAGTTAATACACTAGAAAGGTCGCTACCACTAGCAGTAGCTTGGTAATCATCGTAATTAACCATTCTTTGTTTATTATCAATAGTCAAAGTACGATCGTTTTGATCGGTATAAATAGTTCGGTCACCTTGTTTTTTAACCCGAATATTTTGCGAGTTATCATCATTTAATAACCGACTTACATAATAATCTTTAGTTTGAGTATTAACTAAGTAACGGTAAGATTGCAACGTCATTTTAGCATCAACAAAAGTATTCATGACACCGTTAAGATCACCAAAATGCGCCGCAATTTGTTCAGAACCACCGGTAGTTAAAATCTTTTTAAGTCCGGCTAAGCTATGTGCAGCTACCGTCACCTTATACACTTGCCAGTTTTTATCGGTTAATAAATACAAGTGACGTTTATCATTAATTGGCACCACAATTCGGTTAACCATAATATTATCTAACCGATTAAAGCTATCATTAACGATTTCATTCACCATTTTCATCGGCACCGCAGCAGAATAATTCAGCATAAAACTATTTTTGCGATTAGCAATGGTCAAGTACTTTTCTTCAGAGTCCCGACTCATTTGACTCATCCGCACTTGCTTGTAGTTTTTCATCTGTTTTTTTACTTCACTGACGGTATTTACCGATTGGTTGACCATTAAATGTTGGGACCCATTTTCATCAGTATAAAGTGCCTGAGTGGGGCTATAAACGTAACCTAGTGATTTATTCACTTCTTCATTTTTAGCTGTATTGGGGTTACTATTTTGGCGACTACTGCCGTAACGAGCTGGATTAAGCCACATCCCCACTGACAGTACCAAACTAATAATCACGGCAATCGTGAGTAAGACGGGTATGACGTATTTTCTAAGTTTCATCCCACAAGTCCTCCTCTGCTAACGGTTCATATGGTAAGGCAATATAGAAGGTCGAGCCCCGGTTATAAACACTTTCGGCCCAAAGTTGGCCACCTAAGGCTTCGACTACTTCCTTAGAAATCGCCAATCCCAACCCACTACCACCTTGAGCTCTAGAACGAGCTTTATCAACCCGATAGAAACGGTCAAAGATATGTGGTAGATCTTTTCTTGGAATCCCTAAACCTTGGTCACTGACGCTTAAAATCACCTTATTTCGGGTTTCATACAAACGACAAGTAATGACCCCACCATCTGGCGAATACTTGATGGCATTATTCATCAAATTATCCAACACTTGTGTGAAGCGATCGGTATCCAAATCAACCCACAAATCCCGTTTAGTAAATTCCCGTTTGATTGTGTAGTTTTTCTCGGGCTTGTCGTCTTTTTCCAAAATCATATCAAATCGGTTCAAGACGTAGTTAAATAATTCATTGATATTAACCAACTCTGAATTGAGTTGTTGCGTCCCTGAATCCATCCGTGACAAGGTTAACAAGTCATTAATCATTCGAATCATCCGATCCGTTTCATCTTCAGTCACCTTCAAAAACTTCGGTGCTAACTCAGCATCCTGCCAAGCACCATCGGATAAAGCTTCAATATAAGAACGAACACTGGTCAACGGCGTTCTTAATTCGTGCGAAACGTTGGAAACAAATTGGCGCCGGTCAGCATCAATTTTTTGCTGTTCGGTAACGTCTCGTAACACGCACACTAACCCACTAATAAAGCCGGATTCTCGTTGAATTAACGAAAAATGAGCGTGCAAAATAATCTGGTGATCATCATCGGAAAAATCAAGAATCAGTTCATCAGGTTTTTCAAGTAATTCACGTAAACTAAAGTCCTTATGAATATCCAACACATCTAAAATAGACTTGCCTAAGGCATCATCTTCTGACATGTTCAAAAATTCCGCCGCCATTTCGTTAATAATGGTGACATTTCCTCGTCGATCGGTGGCGATCACGCCATCCGTCATGTTAGCTAAGACCGAATCCAGTCGTCGCCGTTCCGATTCGGTGGATTCATAAGATTCCTCTACCCGTACCGACAAGTTATTAACGGCGCCGGCTAGTTGGCCCAATTCGTCGTTACCATACACATGTACCTGGCCAGAGTAGTCCCCTCTTGCAATCCGCATGGTCTGTTTCTTCATTTCTTCAATCGGATTAGTAATTGCCCGTGAAATCACAATGGCAATAATTAACCCTAAAATGATCGCAATCGTTGCCGCAAACAAGTAAATAACCGTAATGTTATTAATGTTAGCGTAGACCGGATCAAGGTTGGCTTTGGTATAAACTACCCCGACTACTTCACTATTGTTACTCCCGGAAGTTTTAATTAGCGGGGTAATCACGGTGTAGTAGCGGGTATTGCTATTGGAATCATAGGTATTTTTTTCAATAGTTCGACTATTATAAATCGCACTCTTGATATTATTATCGGTTGTTTTTTGGCCCACAATCGCTTGATTGTTAATTTGATTGGTGCCTCGAATGGTTCCCTTATTATCAACAACCTGAATTTGAGCTGAATTAGTATTATCCGAGTCGTTTAAAATAGCTCGAATTTGCTTATTAGCCGCTTCTTCATTGGTCCGCTCTAATTCCGTAGTCAATGAATTCGAGACGTACGATTGCAGCTGGATTTGGTTTTTAAAAGTAGCTAAGTTTTGGTGCTCCAATTGCCTCACAAAAACGGCGCCCACAATTTCTAGGGTCACCAATAGAACTAGAGCAAAAACTAGCGCGATTTTAAATTTAATAGATTGATAAAACTTAATTCGATTGTTCAACTAGCTCTTACTCCCTTACATAAATTAAGCTTGATCAGATTCGGGGTTGTGTAGGTAATAACCAACACCACGACGGGTCACTAACCAAACCGGATGGCTGGGCGTATCTTCGATTTTTTCTCGCAATCTCCGCACGGTCACATCCACAGTTCGCACATCACCAAAGTAATCGTAACCCCAAACAGTTTGTAGCAAATGTTCTCGGGTCATTACTTGGCCAATATGTTGAGCTAAATAATGTAATAATTCAAATTCACGGTGAGTTAACTCGATATTTTCCCCGCGCTTAGATACTGAGTAAGCTTCCGGATGAATTACCAAATCACCAATTACAATGTCTTTGTTGTCATTATCCGCATCGTTATTAGCACTGGCAGAGTTTTGGCGTCGTAAATTAGCTTTGACCCGTGCCACTAATTCTCGATTAGAAAACGGCTTGGTAACGTAATCATCAGCCCCTAATTCTAGTCCCAACACCTTATCTAATTCTGAATCTTTAGCAGTTACCATGATGATCGGTGTCTCTTTGGTTTTACGAACCTCACGAGCTACTTCTAGGCCGTCAATTTTAGGTAACATTAAATCCAAAATAATTAAATCCGGATCAAAATCAGTGACCTGTTGCAAAGCTTCTTCACCATCATAGGCCACACCTACTTCATAACCTTCTTTTTCCAAGTTGAATTTTTCAATATCAACAATCGGTTTTTCATCGTCAACTACTAGCACTTTTTTTGCCATGTAATATTTCTCCATTCATTGATAAAATTTATGTTGCGATTTTATTTGGTTATCTTTAAATTGTGTTTGGACAGTTTACTAACTAGAGAACATTATAACACAGCTCCTAAATTCGATAAGGGGACCACTATAAGTGACAGCCGTCTGAAGAAAAAAATAATCTTTTTTGAATTTTTTCTTAAAAAATAGTTGCACAATGTCAATTTACATGATACTATTATTAAGTCGATTAGTGATATGGGCAGTTAGCTCAGTTGGTAGAGCAACGGACTCTTAATCCGTGGGTCCAGGGTTCGAGCCCCTGACTGCCCATACAAAAATAGTAATCACGCTGTCCTTGAGGCCGTGATTACTATTTTTTTAGTTAAAAAAAGCAAAGACCGGACACTCAAAGTGCCTGGTCTTTTTTATTATTAATTTTTAGTGAAATGCTTTAAAAATTTGAAGAGCTAACTTAGCCCGTGACACATCAGTCTTGGTCAATGGGTTGTAGCCACTCTTAGGAGCTTTTAAAACATCTTCATAGTCGTGGACTTCTGGCGAATCACTAGTAGCATTCATTGTATCATCAGCTAATGGTGAATGACCCAAGCCTAAAGCATGACCTAATTCATGAGCTAAAACCGCTCCGTAATATAGGTTACGAGAAGCATAATCTAATTTATCTTTTTTGATATTTTGTTCTGCTTCACTTAATTTAGCTTTATTTTGTGCTGTAAGAGAATCGCGGTAAGCTTGGACTTTTGCTGTAGTATCAGGGGTGGTTGATCCTAGTGAATCAGAATAAGTCTTTACTTTGGCTTCTAGTTCTTTATCTAACTTATCAGAGTAATTCTCCGTTAATTGTTGAGATAATGAACTTAGTGATTTATTATATGGTTTCAAATCAAGGGCTAAGGTACGGCTGTCTTGATCCCAATATGCGTCTTCTTCCGCATCGGTACTCTTGCTTGCAACCTTAAATTCAGCAGAATGCCCTTTTTTAGCATTCAACTTAATTACATTAGTACCTAATTTTTGATTCCAGTAACTAACGGCTAGGCGTAAGCTTGTTTTCATATCTTTAGTGACGCCCTTGGGATTAATGTAAATTTTAATTTGACCATTTTTGGCAATCCCCGATTGATAACTCTTGTAAACTCTGTATTGTGAACGGAGTTTAGTGTAATTGGTTCTGTAATACTTTGCACTTTTATGTAACAGCGCATTGGATGGTGTAAATTGATTTTGCGTAGGTGCTTTGGTAGCAGTGATTGCAGTAGTAGTATCGGCTGCATGCGTCGTAACCATTTTACCGCCAAAAAATAACGTTCCTGCAAAGGCAACCGCAGCAATTGCCATTTTCCTATTTTTCATAGATACCCCTCCTAAATATTTTTTAAATCCCCCGTAAATAATTAATTGGTAAATTATGTTTATTATTTAATTGTTTATGGCATTAATCTACTATTTTTTATCATTAATATCCATTATTTTCCCTTGAAAATTGGTGATTTTGGTAAATTTATCATTGTACTAAGTTGAAATTAATATTGAACTAGTATTTAAGTTTCAACTAATTTCGCAGTAACAATTATGGACTAACTTGCTTTTTATTCTCATTATCCTATAATGGGGCTAAGTTGGGACCTCTCAACTGCAAGGAGGTTTTTTAGCATTGTCACTTGATGCAACAGACATGCAGGCCACCATGAACGAATTAAAGGCCAACTTTCAATTAAGTGGTCTATCAACCGAAGAGGCTAGTGCTGATCTTGGGATTAGCCCCAAAGAATTCAAATCCTTGATGGCTTTACGCATCGATGCGCTTGAGGACGTATGGATCCTCAAAGATTACCTGACTGAACAGGTAATCAACAACGGCGAAGAACCCGTTGAGTTCAGCGCGCTAACTGGTGATTATCATGATTACTGGTATTTAAACAGTCGAACAATTGACGACAGACTCATTTCGGTGGTCTGTTAAACATAAAAGACGCTTACTATATTGGTAAGCGTCTTTTTTTATTCAATCAGGCCATGGTATAATTTAGATAAATTAAACAGCAGGAGACAGTATGGCTAAAAATAATAACAATGGATCATCCAGAATTTTATACATCGTCACTTATATTGCTGGTTTTTTAGGTTTTAGTTACCTAAGCGCTTATTTTCAACCCGCCGGCGTCAAAATGATTGCGGGTTGGGGAATCAGCCATGCTAACGCCATTTTTGGCTATTGGATCTTATCATGTTTGGTCCTAGTCGTTGCATTATGGGTGATTATTAAATTAATTGACTTATTTACTAATAAATAAAAGAGGTTATGACAAACGGTTTAGTTTTGTCACAACCTCTTTTTTATTTAACCATTTTCGGGTAAATAAGCGATTGAAGAAAATTTATTATACGATTTTACGAATAATAATTTAATTGTTCCCCGCGCTCCCGAACGGTTTTTTTCCAAAATAACTTCTACTTCACCAACATTTTGGTCGTCTTCGTCAACGTCATCATCATCGTCTTCATTTTCATCCCGGTAATAATCATCCCGGTACAAAAAGGCCACGATATCAGCATCTTGTTCAATGGATCCCGATTCCCGAATATCAGATAAGACGGGGCGTTTGTCTTGGCGTTGTTCCACTCCCCGAGAAAGTTGTGATAAGGCAATTACGGGGACGTGTAATTCTTTGGCCAATTTTTTTAATTGACGGGAAATATCGGAAACTTCTTGTTGCCGATTTTCCTTGTTGTTACCTTCAATCAATTGCAAATAATCGACAACAATCATCCCTAAATTACCGGTTTCTTTTTCCAACCGGCGACATTTAGCCCGAATTTCAGACATTTTAATACCGGCCGTATCATCAATATAGATGCTGGCCTTAGACAAACTTCCCATTGCCACCACCAAATTTTGCCATTCAGATTCGTCTAAGTTACCGGTCCGCAAATGATTAGCATCAATACTACCTTCCGCACACAACATCCGGTTTACTAAGGATTCGGCACTCATTTCCAAACTAAAGATAGCTACGGTTTTATCCGTTTTGGTAGCAATATTTTGAGCCACATTCAGGGCAAACGCCGTTTTTCCGACCCCGGGACGAGCTGCCAGGATAATCAGTTCATCTTCATGCAACCCAGTGGTGATCTTATCTAAATCGGGATAACCAGTCGATAATCCGGTGACTTCATCCCCATTTTGCGATAGTCGATCAATTTCAGCAAATGTGGCATTTAAAACGTCTTTAATGGGCTTAAAGCCAGCTTGGCCCCGATTCTCGGCCACGTTCATAATATCGCGCTCAGCGTTGTCTAAAACGGTGGTTACGTCATCTTCAGTCGCATAACCAGTGGTTACAATGTTGGTCGCGGTTTGAATTAACCGCCGTAGCATCGACTTATCTTTAACGATCTTGGCGTAATAACTAACGTTAGCGGCTGTTGGAACCGTGCTAGCTAAGTCAGTCAGGTACTCAATACCGCCAACGTTTTGCAGGTTATTTTGATCCGTTAATAGATCCGTAACCGTCACGATATCCACGGCGTCGTCACGATCGTTTAACTCGGTCATAGCGGTAAAAATGAGTTGGTGTGCACGTTTATAAAAATCGCCCGCCTCAATCAATTCAGCTGCTTCAATTAAAGCATCCGCACTCAAAAAGATGGCCCCTAAAACCGCCTTTTCGGCTTCTAAATTCTGGGGTGGGATTTCATTTACCATTTCGTTGTTCATGTGATTTCTCCATTTGTTCTTTTAACCCACTACGTTTACCCAATTAGGTTCTCTTTAATAAAAAAATGCATGAGCCAAGCAAACTAAGCTCACGCATTCATTTAATTAAGTTTACTTTTCTGAGACATGTACCCGAATGCGGGCAATCACATCACTATGCAGCTTAACCGGAACATTGGTAAAACCAGCCACTCTAATTGGTTCTGGTAGTTCAATCTTTCGTTTGTCGAGCTTAATGCCATATTGTTGGTCTAAAGCCGTGGCAATTTGTTTACTAGGAATGGAACCAAATAAACGGCCATCCGTTCCCGCTTTGGCGCTAATTTCCACTACAGTGTCATCAGCTTCAAGCTTGTTTTTAATCATTTTAGCACTAGCAAATTCTTCGTCTTCGTGGCGTTGTTCGGCCCGCTTCTTACCAGCCAATTCACTCATTGCCTTTTTGGAAGCTTCTTTAGCCTTACCATTTTTAATCAGGAAGTTTTGAGCATAGCCATCCGGTACGTTCTTAACTTCGCCGCGCTTGCCTTTACCGCGAACGTCTTCTAGAAAAATTACTTTCATAATCTAACACCCACTATCCTCAAAATTAATTGTTGTTTATTTCATTATCTTCGATATCGGCAATAGTTTCAAGCAATACTTGTTTGACCTCTTCTACCGATTGGTTAGCAATTTGAGTGGCGCCACTAGACAAGTGGCCCCCACCGCCCATTGCTTCCATGATAATTTGAACGTTAACCGCACCCGTACTTCGAGCAGAAACTCCCACGAGTTGATCCTTGCGACGGGTAATGATAAATGAAGCGTCAACGCCGGACATGGTTAGCAGTGAATCCGCTGCTTGAGCCGCCGTAACTGAATCATAATCGATGTTGTCTTCGCCCACAATCATCGCCATATTACCGTTAAAGAATTGTACCAAAGAAATCAAGTGGTTTCTGGCCATATAACTATCAACGTTTTCCTTCATAAAGGATTGCATCTCATCAGTGTCCGCTCCTGCTGAACGCAAGTAACTAGCTGCATCAAAGGTTCTAGTCCCCGTCCGCATTTCAAATGAGTGTGTATCAATAAAGATCCCTGCCAGCATCGCAGTAGCTTCCAATTTGTTAATTGGTTCGCCTTCGTGAGGTTGATATTCAAACATTTCGGCAATCAACTCACAAGTAGATGATGCGTATGGTTCGATATAAACCAGCATAGGATTATCTGGAAATTCTTCGCCTCGGCGATGGTGATCAATAATTACGATGCGGTTCTTTAACCGTTCATCCAGTGCGGTTGAAATACTGATGGACGGCTTAGAATGATCAACCATCAATAACAAACTCATATCAGTGGCCTTTTCTAGGGCCTCTGCTGGCGTAATGATGGCATCAGCAATTTCTGGATATTCACTAGCCGCTTCTAGGAGTTTAGCCACATCCGAATGCATTTTTTCGCGATCCACAACGATCCAACATTTTTTATTGTTCATTTGGGCAATCCGCCGAATCCCTAAACAAGCACCCAAGGAATCCATATCCGGATGGCTGTGACCTTGAACAAAGACTTGATCAGACTCATTCATCAATTCATTTAAGGCTTGAGAAATCATCCGAGCTCTAACTCGAGTCCGTTTTTCCATTGGATCGGTCTTACCGCCATAAAAACGGGCGTCACCATCTAATGATTTGACCACGACTTGATCGCCACCACGACCAAGCGCTAAATCTAGGTTAGATTGTGCTTGATCAGCTAATTGGTTTAAGTCGTCATCGCCATAAGCAATTCCCATACTTAACGTTAACGGGAAGTTTTGCTTAGAAGTACTTTCTCGCACGGAATCAAGTACGCTGAACTTATCATCTTCAATAGCCGCCAGTGATTTCACGTAAGCTAATAAGAAGAAATGATCGTCATCGATTTGCTTGAGATACATGCCATATTGCTTGGACCAGGTAGCTAAAGCGTTAGTAACGTAGTTATTTAAGTTAGAAATTTCTTGATCGGTCAGTGGTTGCGTCACTTCATCATAATTATCGATAAAGATTTGACCAACTGAGACTTGTTCTTCTTGATACTGTTCTTCAATTTTAACGTACTTGGTGATATCTAATAAATACACCGTATTATATTCTGATTGCACCAAAATCGAAAAGCGGTGGTCACGCCAGTTAATGACGTGTTTTTCACTGCTACCTTCTAAGTCATCAATAAAACGGGCCAAATCTTCATCCACGTTTTTAATTTGTTTTCCTAAAACATCTTCGTTACCAAAAAAAGATTGCATGAACGGATTAGCCCATTCAATGCGATGGGCATCGTTATATACAATCATCCCAATTGGCATTTCTAGTAACGCTTCTTGTTCCCCGCGATGAATGCGGTACGATAATTCGGTAATATAGCGATTAGTTTGTGAACTCATCATGTTCATCGTGGTAACTGTATAGACCACTCCGATGACACTAATAACCCCTAAAATAATCCCAACAATCGGATCATACAAGAAGGAAACGACGACACCGTAGATCACCATAATAGCGATAAATATCAAAATCCGTCGAAAACGTTTGTTTCCAATAAGCGAAGGTTGTTGATTTCGCTTTTCATCTCGCTGATTTTTCATTGTTCATCCTCTTATTTTGTAAAGTCTACTCCCATTTTACCATAAAACCGACCTGTAATTTTTAAAGTAACGGACCGTTCGCTTCTAATAATTTGATCAACGGCTTGTTTTATTAGCTCAAAAAGCTTATCCACATGGGGATAACTCGTTTCTCGTTTGGTAACTTTTTTAAATAAAAAAGATTTCTGGGGATAAAAAAAGTATCCAATATCATTTTGATATTGGATACTTTAATGGCAATTAACTAGTCTTCTGCAACGAATGGCATAAGTCCCATAATACGAGAACGCTTGATAGCGATAGTTAACTTACGTTGGTTTTTAGCACTAGTACCAGTAACACGACGAGGTAAAATCTTGCCTCGTTCTGATACGAAACGCTTCAATAAATCAGTATCTTTGTAGTCGATGTATTCGATGTGGTTAGCAGCGATAAAATCAACCTTACGACGGCGACGGCCGCCACGTCTTTGTTGAGCCATGTGAATTCCTCCTTACGTATATTTACCTAAAATGGTAAGTCATCGTCGGAAATGTCAATGGAATCACCAGTATTAGCAAATGGATCAGCAGGGGCGGCATTATTGCCGGTGCTACTGTTACCATTGTTATTATTGGCGTTATTTCCAAATGGATTTCCGTTATTCGTAGGAGCGTTATTTCCTGACGGCATACCTGGGTAGCCACCACCGTTGTTATTGCTATTATTGTCTCGATCAGAACGAGATTGCAATAATGCAAAATTATCAACGACCACTTCAGTCACATAAACTCGTTGGCCTTGTTGGTTTTCATAGTTCCGGGTTTGAATCCGGCCATCAATTCCCACAAGCGAACCTTTATGAACGAAGTTAGCGAAATTTTCAGCTGATTTGCGCCAAATGACGCAGTTAATGAAGTCGGCTTCACGCTCGCCTTGCTGATTAGTGAAGCTCCGGTCAACGGCTAAGGTAAAAGAACCTACCGCTGTTCCGTTTTGAGTGTATCGTAGATCAACATCGCGGGTAAGGCGTCCCGTCAAAACTGCTCGATTAAGCATGCTGAATTGCTCCCTTCAATTAATAGTTTGTCTTAGTTGCGAACAACGATCATGTGACGAAGAATGTCATCGTTGATCTTTGATAGACGGTCGAATTCGTTAAGAGATTCGTCGTTATCAGTGGTCATGTTAACGATATGGTAAATACCTTCGTTGTAGCCGCCGATTTCGTAAGCGAAACGACGCTTTGACCAATCTTTAGAATCGATAATCTTAGCACCATTGTCAGTCAAGATCTTGTCAAAACGTTCAACTAAAGCAGTTTTAGCAGCGTCTTCCATATCTGGACGGATGATGTAAGTAATTTCGTATTTCTTTTCTTCCATGTTTTTGCACCTCCCTGTGGACTTATGGTCCCTAGCCAATCTAGGGACAAGGAGAGTTTCTGTACATACAGATACTCACAATTAGGTATCATATCACGAATTTGTAAATAGTTCAATTGCCTTTTTCTCGATCTTGACGATACATAGTTAAATACGTTAATTACAGCGCTATTTATTTAACTAATAAAAAATGCCGCTAAAAAGCGACATTTCTTAAATTATTCGTTATCTGTTGATTCATCATTATCTGATTCTTGTTCTTGTGCTAATTCTCGATCCGCTAAATCAGCGACTGCTTTAGCAATTGTTGGATCAGCTTCAGCTGGTTCTACAATCGATGTCGTTTCATCAGTGGTAGTGACTTCGACTTCTTCTGGAGCTTCTTTTTCGACCTTGGCCATTGTTGCCACTGTCGAATCAGCATCCATCTTAATCAAGTGCACCCCTAAAGTGGCCCGACCGGTTTCAGAAACTTTTTCAATCCCAAACCGAATCATGACCCCTTTATCAGTAATCAACATAATATCTTCATCACCCTTAACAGTCGTTAAACCAGCTAAAGGTCCGTTCTTTTCGGTAACGTTAACGGTCTTAATTCCTTTACCACCGCGACCCTTAATAGGGTATTGAAGCGCTGGCGTCTTTTTACCATAACCCTTTTCCGAAATTACGAAGACATCGCTATCCGGTGCTAGGATGTCAGAGCCAACGACATAATCGTTTTCTCGTAAACGAACCCCACGCACCCCAGTAGCAGAGCGACCCATTGAACGAACCGCATCCGTACTGAAACTAACCGCATAACCGTGATGCGTTCCGATAATAACGTTTTGATCTTTAGCGACGATTAATACGTTAATTACTTGATCGTCTTCCTTGAGGTGAATAGCTTTAAGACCGTTGCTACGAATATTAGTAAATTCAGCAACTGGTGTCTTTTTAACTGTTCCTTTAAGGGTGGTAAAGAAGAGATCTTTGGCTTCGTCGTTATTTTTATTAGAAATATTGATAACGGCTTGCACTTTTTCACCAGAATCGATATTTAAGAGGTTAATAATCGGAATTCCTTTGGCAGCCCGGCCGTATTCTGGAATTTCGTAACCTTTCATTCGATAAACTTTACCGGCATCAGTGAAGAATAACAGCACATCATGCGTTGAGGTCGAAACTAAGTGTTCAATGAAATCATCATCGTGAACTCCCATACCTTGAACCCCACGACCACCACGGTTTTGTGATTTAAATTCTGTCGTTGGTAGTCGCTTGATGTAGCCATTGTGAGTCAAGCTGACGATGACATCTTCTTCTTCGATCAAATCTTCATCTTCTAAGCTTAAGACTTCACCGATTAGTAATTCGGTCCGGCGTTCATCCCCAAATTTAGCTTGAATATCAAGTAATTCTTGGTAAATGATTTCGTTAACGCGGTCTCGACTACTTAGAATCAACTTAAAGTCTTCGATGGCTTTCATCAATTCATTGTATTCTTTTTCAACTTTTTCACGTTCCAAACCAGTCAAACGAACTAACCGCATGTCCAAAATAGCTTGGGCTTGTTTATCACTCAAACCAAATTGACCCATTAATTCGTTTTTAGCAATTTCACCAGTTTGTGATCCCCGAATAATTGCAATGATCGCATCGATATGATCGAGGGCAATTCGCAATCCTTCTAGAATATGTGCTCGAGCTTGCGCTTTCTTTAATTCATAAGCTGTCCGGCGTTTGATAACTTCAACTTGGTGTTCCAAATAATAAGTCAAAATTTCTTTCAAGCTCAACACTTTAGGAGTGCCATCAACAATCGCCAACATATTAAAACTAAAGGATGTCTGCATCATCGTTAACTTGTATAAGTTATTTAAAATAACTTCGGCACTAGCATCCCGACGAACATCAATCACAATTCGCATACCTTCACGGTCGGATTCATCGTTAACATCCGTAATGCCTTCAATCCGCTTTTCTCGAGCTAGTTCGGCAATTCTTTCGATTAACTTGGCTTTGTTAACCATATATGGAATTTCGGTGGCAATAATTTTTTGTTTACCATCGGCTTCGCCTTCGATTTCAACTCTAGCCCGTAAAGTAATTGAACCCTTACCAGTTTCATAGGCTTTTCTGATACCAGATTTACCCATTACGACCCCACCAGTAGGAAAATCAGGACCAGGTAAAGCTTCCATCAAGTCCGCTGTGGTGGCTTCTGGGTTATCCATCAAGACGTGAATAGCACTAATTACTTCCGCCAAATTATGGGGAGGAATATTAGTGGCCATCCCAACGGCAATTCCGGAAGCCCCGTTTACCAGTAAGTTCGGAAAACGAGCTGGTAAAACGGATGGTTCGCGTTCAGTACCATCGTAGTTATCTTGAAAATCAATTGTATCTTTGTTGATATCACGCAACATTTCCATAGCAATTTTGCTTAACCGAGCTTCGGTATAACGCATTGCCGCTGCACCATCACCATCGACAGAACCAAAGTTTCCGTGACCGTCAACTAACATGTAACGGTAACTAAAATCTTGGGCCATCCGCACCATTGAGTCGTAAACGGCGGTGTCACCATGGGGGTGATACTTCCCTAAAACGTCCCCAACGATTCTGGCAGACTTCTTATATGGCTTATCAGGGGTAACCCCTAATTCATGCATATCGTATAAGATTCGGCGATGGACTGGTTTTAATCCATCACGAACATCAGGTAAGGCCCGCGCAACGATAACACTCATTGCGTAGTCTAGAAATGATGTTCGCATTTTTTTAGACAAATCCACATTGGTAACGTGGGTTTCAAATTCTGCATTGTCCAAACTGTTTTACCTCCATTTTTGGGCGACATTTGTTTCACGTGAAACAAACATTTTGTTCAACGGTATTTCAGCAAATTAAATGTCCAAGTTCTCAACAAACGTAGCATTTTCTTCGATAAATTCACGACGTGGTTCAACTTTGTCACCCATTAGCATTGAAAAGACTTGGTCGGCTTCAGCGGCATCATCGGCTTTCACCCGTAGTAAACGACGATTTTCTGGATTCATCGTTGTTTCCCATAATTGTTCCGCATCCATTTCGCCTAAACCTTTGTACCGTTGAATAACTGGCTTAGGTGATGGTTGGAGTTGTCCTAACACTTGACTTAATTCTTCGTCTGAATCGATATAGCGAATCATCTTACCTTGACGAACTTGATATAGAGGTGGTTGCGCTACATAAACAAAACCGGTGTCAATCAGCGGTCTCATGTACCGGTAAATTAACGTTAATAATAAAGTTTGAATATGCGCACCATCGACATCGGCATCCGTCATAATGATTAACTTGTGGTAATTAATCTTAGCTAGATCAAAATCATCACCAAAACCGGTGCCCATTGCGGTAAAGAGGGAACGAATTTCTTCGTTGGCTAAGATACGATCCATGGTGGCTTTTTCAACGTTTAAAATCTTACCCCGAATTGGCAAAATTGCTTGAGTCAACCGCGAACGGCCTTGCTTAGCTGAACCACCGGCGGAATCCCCTTCGACAATAAACAATTCAGAAATTTCTGGATCTTTACTAGTGTTATCAGCTAACTTACCGGGTAAGTTACTAATTTCTAAGCCACTCTTTTTACGAGTGACTTCACGAGCCCGCTTAGCGGCTGAACGAGCTTTCGAAGCTAAAATACCTCGTTCAACAATTTTCTTAGCGTCACTAGGATTTTCCATGAGGAATTTGCTGAAGTGATCAGAAAAAATTCGATCAGTAGCTGTTCGCGCATCTGAGTTACCCAATTTAGTCTTGGTTTGCCCTTCAAATTGAGGGTCTGGATGCTTGATAGATACAACGGCGGTCATTCCTTCACGAACATCTTCACCAGATAAGTTTGGTTCGCTGTCTTTCATCAATTTATTCTTCCGAGCATAATCGTTAACAATTCGCGTCAACGCCCGTTTGAACCCTTCTTCATGGGTCCCACCTTCATAGGTATGAATATTATTAGTGAAGGTCATTAAATTGTTGTGATAATCATCCGTGTATTGTAAGGCCACTTCAACGGTAATATCGTTTTCGATACCTTCAACATACACCGGTTCCTTCAACAAGGTTTCTTTATCTTTATCGAGGTATTCTACGTAATGCCGAATCCCACCTTCATACATAAAGTCTTCTTCAGTTGGAGTTTCTGGACGATTGTCCTTAATAACAATTCGTAGTCCTTTATTTAAAAAGGCCAGTTCCCGAATTCTAGTCGTTAATGTTTTAATGTCATAAGTTGTAGTTTCTTGGAAAATATCTGGATCAGGTAAGAAATGAACCCGAGTCCCGTGATCATCCGCAGAGGTATCTCGGACAATTCGCATGGCTTCTGTTACATGCCCGCGAGTGAAATCCATCCGATAAATGTGACCATTTTTGGCCACTTCAACGTCTAATTGAGTCGATAAGGCGTTCACAACTGAGGCCCCAACCCCGTGAAGACCACCAGAAACTTTATAACCACCGCCGCCAAACTTCCCGCCGGCATGCAAAATGGTAAAGACCGTTTCTAATGCTGGCTTGCCGGTTTTTTCTTGGAGATCAACCGGAATTCCTCGACCATCATCGGTTACGGTGATGGAATTATCTTTTTCAACGGTAACGGTAATTTTTGTAGCAAAACCTGCTAAGGCTTCATCAATTCCGTTATCAACGATTTCCCATACTAAATGGTGAAGACCTTGAGAACTGGTCGAGCCAATATACATTCCGGGTCTTTTACGAACGGCTTCCAAGCCTTCCAGCACTTGAATTTGACTCGCATCATATTCTTTGGCTTGGGCTTTTTTGCTTTCTTCTTCACTCATTCATGTTCCTCCTTATCGCCTGCTTGAACCTGACCTGCTTTAATCTTAAAAATCCGGGGATCTCTTAATAATTCTTGTTGCACCCCACTTAAACTAGTGGTGGTCAAAAACGTTTGTACTTTATCTTGAATAGCCGTCAGCAGATGGGTTTGCCGGTAATCATCAAGCTCAGATAAAACGTCATCTAACAACAAAACCGGATATTCATTAGTTTGTTCTTTCATCAAATCAATTTCGGCTAACTTTAACGCTAAAGCGGTAGTTCGCTGTTGTCCTTGCGAACCAAACGCCGCCACGTTTTTATCATTAACTAAAAATTGCAAATCATCACGGTGCGGTCCGAGTAATGTCGTGGCCTGCATAATCTCTTTGGCTTGAATTTGCTGGTACTGTTGTTGCAAATACTGATACAGTGCCTCCACTGAAATTTGATTGGCTACCGGAATTGAGGTGTGATAGTCAAGCACCAAGGTTTCTTTGCCTTGTGAGATTTCACTGTGGATTTGTTGCGCAAATTTCTCTAATTGTTTAATTAACTGTAATCGCTGAAAGATAATTTCAGCACCAAAGGCGGCTAGCTGGTCCGACAACACGCTTAAATAGACCTTATCCGTGCTGGTTTGCCGGTGTAAATCCTTTAAATACTTATTACGTTGTTTTAAAATTTTGCGGTACTGACTGGAATTATAGAGGTACTTGTTACTCATCTGCCCAAATTCCATGTCCATAAACTTGCGTCGCTTTTGCGGTGCTCCTTTGACGATTTGCAAATCTTCTGGGGCAAACAAAATCACGTTTAACTGACCGACGTAAGAAGAAAGTTTAGCTTGTTCTAAATGATTAACCTTCGCCTTTTTACCCCGGCTACCTAAGTCTAGCTCAAGTGGTAATACCCCGTTTTGCTTTTCAATTTGCGCCGCAATCTGGGCGTTACTGCTTTGCCAATTTATCAATTCCTTGTCATTAGCGGTTCGGTGCGAACGCGTTAAGGCAAGCACATAAATGGCCTCTAACAAATTGGTTTTTCCCTGCGCATTTTCACCCAATAAGACGTTGATATGAGGTGAAAATAATAGTTCCGTCTCTTCATAATTACGAAAATTGCGTAGCTTAATATTCAGTAATTTCATTAATCAGCCTTTTTTGTACGGATAAAAAATAAGCCAACCCCCGGTACATCAACGTTATCACCGTCAAATAATTTACGACCCCGACGATCATCGAGCTCGTCATTGACGCGCACAGCGTTTTCTTTTAGATACCATTTGGCTTGGCCGCCACTACTGATGATGGCTTCTTCTTTAAGCAATTGGCCCAAAGTTATATATTCTCCATTGACGAAAACTTCTTTTTTCACGATTTCACCCACCTTTAACAGGGTTAATTATACACTTTTTTTAAGCAAAAGTACATTTTGTTTCGCACATATTGCCCTTCTCAGCCGTTTTAAGTTAAAAAGTAATATTTAGCCAAAATTAAGTAAAATAGCTATAATCAAAAAAATTGGATTTTTATGGCCTTTAAGGCCGATTTTTAATTTAGTGGCAAAAAAATCACCCCGACTAATCTCGGAGTGATTTTTTTATTAGCATTTAATTTTAGTTTTAATTAGAAGGTCCGGATTGGCGTGATTAGTTGAATAAAACTATCGCCATCTTCAGTTGGCATTAAAGTAAAGGGCCGCAAGGCGGACGTAAAGTTAACGTTAATATTGGTTTGGCCAAAAGAACGCAAAGCGTCTTTCATATAATCTGGGTTAAAGGAAATTTCTAAATTGTTGCCCGTTACCGCTTTGGGTTCTAATTCTTCTTCAACGTTACCAACATCAGGAGAGTTTCCATAAATAGTAACTGCATGATTATTAGGTTCAATGGTTAATTTAACCACGTTATTTCTGGATTCGTGTGATAACAATGAGGCCCGTTCAATTGCTGCCAATAAATCATGAGCTTCAAATTGTAATTGGGTATCAAAGTCTTCGGGAATCAAGCGAGAAGTATCGGGATAATTACCTTCCAACAACCGAGAATAAAACATAGTATCGCCCAACATAAATAGTACTTGGTTTTCGGTTACTAGTAACGTAATATCCGTTTGCTTTTCATCGACCATTTTGGTTAATTCGGTCAAACTGCGACCCGGAACAACAAAGTCATAGTGGCCATTAACCGGATGATCTAAGATAACTTTACGTTGGCTCAAACGATGACTATCAGTGGCCACTGCCATAATTGAATCGCCTTCGATGGTGAAATGAACACCAGTTAAAATGGGCCGACTTTCTTGGTTAGAAACGGCGATTACGGTTTCACTCACGATTTCTTTAAAGATATCCGCTGCCAAAATAATTGAATCATTGGTATCAATTTCAGGTAAATGCGGATAATTATTGGCATCTAAACCGTTAATCGTAAAGGCCGATTGACCGGATTTGATACTAGTTTGAAATTTATCAGTGACTTCTAATTCAATGGTATCTTCTGGCAATTTTTTGATAATTTCCGTAAAGAACCGAGCAGGTAACACAATGGCACCTGGATTTTGAATTACCAATTGGTTGTCAGGATCTTCAACTGCCAAAGTGGTTTCAATAGAAACATCAGCATTGCTACCAGTTAAAACTAATCCTGTAACATCAGCTGATAATTTTAATCCCGTTAAAATGGGAATGGTGGTTTTACTAGAGATTGCTCTGGATACGGTGTTTAAGGCCTTAATGAAGACCGGTCGATTGATTGAGAATTTCATGTTAAGTAAGATACCTCCCGGAGAGTTGTATTTATATATTTAATTAATAAAAAAATTAGTAGTAACAGTAGGGGCTGTGGATTCTGTGGATAACTATCCGTTAGCTCAATCACCGCCTATTTTTTGCGTGTGGATAACGTTGTGGATAACTTTAAACGTTGTTCCACCTTTGTCCACAAGCAATTATACCATTATTGTCACTAAATTAGCAGGGCAATTCGCTTGCCAGTAGTTAGATGATGGAAAATAAAACCAGAAGCCCCCACTAACTGACTTCTGGTTTTATTTTGATTATTTAGCGTCTAAATCGTGTTTTAATTCATTAATTTCTTTTTTAAGATCGGCGTTAGTAGTGATAATGTCGGCAATCTTATCATAGGCGTGAATGACCGTGGTATGGTCCTTACCACCAAACTCTTTACCGATTTTAGGCAGGGAATTATTGGTTAATTCTCGGGAAAGATACATGGCAATTTGTCGCGGCATCACGATTGATTTCAAGCGCTTCTTACCTTTTAAATCGCTTAGAGAAACGTGATAATATTCGGCCACTTTATTTTGAATATCAGCGACTGATAATTCGTGATGTTCATGGGCAATATTCATGCCCCGCAAGGCCTCATAAACAAGAGCGGTGGTGATCGGCTCTTTTCTTAATTTAGCGTAGGCTTGAACACGTGACAAGGCCCCTTCAAGTTCTCTGACGTTGGAGTCAATTTGGCCGGCGATATAAGTTAATGTATCATTCGGAATTTCCAAATGATCCGCTTCGGCTTTAGAACGTAAAATGGCAATTCGAGTTTCCAAATCCGGTGGGGTAATGTCGACCGGAAGGCCCCAGGCAAAACGGGATACTAAGCGCTCTTGCAACTTAGGGATTTCTTGGGGCATGCGATCAGACGTCAGCACAATTTGTTTGCCATTATTGTAGAGATCGTTAAAGGTATGGAAGAATTCTTCTTGAGTTCCTTCTTTTTCAGCAAAAAATTGAATATCATCGACCATTAAAATATCCACATCACGGTATTCTTGTCTAAATTCTTCATTTTTATTGGTTTGAATCGCAGTGATGAAATCATTAGTAAAGGCTTCACTAGTGACGTATTTGACGTTAACGTTGGGATCTTCTTGCAGCATATGATTACCGATGGCTTGCATCAAATGAGTCTTACCTAAACCAACACCACCATAAAAGAAGAGTGGATTATAAAGTTTGCCGGGTTCTTCTGATACCACTAAAGCGGCCGCATGAGCCATTTGGTTACCTTTACCAATCACGAAGTTTTCAAAAGTATAAGTCGGATTGATATGGTTTTCCTTACTAAAGGTGACGTTTTGATTGTTCACTAATTGGTCAGTTACCTCAGGTTTAGGCTCTGGTTGGGCTGATTTGGGAATATCTTCTTCTAAGATGAACTTAGGTTCCACATTTTGTTGGGTAATCATATAAGCGTATTGAATCAGCTCATTGGATAATTCTTTGTTCCAATAAATAGTAAAGAGTTTGGATTCAGCCGCTAAGGTGAGAATTTTACCATCAAAAGAAATTGGTTTAATGGGGGGAACCCACGCTTCGTAGGTACTCTTGTCCATAGTTTCTTTAAATTTTTTGGTGATTTCTGCCCACAGGGAATCCTTATCCCATTGTGATTCGTTATTGAGCACAGTTGCGCCCCCCTAGTCATTCGGAATTAGTAAATTTATTTTAGCATGGATGATAAAAGTTTTCCACAGGTTAATTACCCCTGTGCATAATTGTTTCACAGAGTTGAATGGAGTTTTCCACAGGGGTGTTCGTAACTACCGATTTCAGGAGCTGATTTTGAGTTATCACCAACTAACTGTGGATAATTAACCCCTGTTATACCAATGAGTTAAGCGTTTTTTATAAAAGTTATCCACAACCGACAATATACGGTTATCCCGCCCTGTTAGCTTGTGGACAAAGCCGGAATAAGTCTGTTGATTACGATTTCAAAATCGAGAAGTTATCCACAGAAAATGTGCATGAAACAATTTTAAAAAATATTTGTCTACTACCTAATCTCGAAATTAATTGTTTAATCCCTAAATAATTTGTGTTATCATGTTTAGGAAATGCATTTGAACATATAAATAATGCTTAAACGCGACACTAACAAAAGGAGGATTCTTGAGTTATGAAAAGAACATACCAACCAAAGAAGCGTCATCGCGCTCGCGTTCATGGTTTCCGTAGCCGAATGAGCACCAGCAATGGTCGTAAAGTGTTAGCACGCCGACGTCAAAAAGGTAGAAAAGTATTGTCTGCATAGACCACTGACCATTCAGTGGTCTTTTTTCATTTTTTAAATCATTTTTGGAGATGAATCATGAGAAAATCATATCGGGTCAAGAAAGAAGCCGAATTTCAACAGGTATTTAATACCCATGATTCGGTGGCTAACCGCCAATTCGTCATTTATACATTAGATAAACCGGGGCAACCACATTTTCGGGTCGGAATTTCAGTCGGCAAGAAAATCGGGAATGCCGTTCACCGCAATTGGGTGAAACGACGAATTCGTCAATCACTTCTTGAACTCAAGCCACAGTTACGTCAAGATGTTGACTTTATTGTGATTGCTCGGCCATCAACCGATGGCATGTCAATGGCAGAACTCAAGCCGAGCTTGATTCATGCCTTAAAATTAGCAAATCTACTAGATTTTGCGGATGCCGGTGAGGAATAATGAAAAAAAGAATAAAAAAAATTACGGTGCTAATGGCGTTAATGTCGTTAACACTGGTTTTGACCGCCTGCGGTAAGTCGGCGATGTCACCAATTACCGAACATAGTACCGGTTTTTGGGATGGCGTTATTTTATTAAACTTCTCTAGAGCCATTATTTGGTTGTCCAAGTTCTTTGATAATAATTATGGAATCGGAATTATCCTATTTACCATTATCATTCGAATTATTATTTTGCCGTTGATGATTTTGCAAACGCGCAGCATGCGTAAGACGCAAGAAATTCAACCCCAATTAAAGGCTTTACAAAAGAAATATTCGTCTCGTGATAGTGAAACGATGGCTAAATTGCAACAAGAACAACAAAAGTTGTATTCCGAAGCCGGAGTTAACCCACTAGCTGGTTGTTTACCAGTGGTTGTCCAATTACCAATTATCTTTGCTTTGTACCAATCCATTTTGCGGACTGAGCAGTTACGGACGGGACACTTCTTATGGTTGCAACTGGGACATAAAGATCCATACTTGATTTTGCCAATTTTGGCAGCGGTATTTACCTTTATTAGTTCTTGGTTAGCTACTAAGAGTCAACCAGAATCTAGTTCCATGACGACGATGATGACGTTAGGGATGCCTGTAATTATCTTCTTTACGGCCCTAAACGTGCCATCAGCCTTGTCACTTTACTGGGTGGTAACGAATGCGTTTCAGGCAATTCAAACCTTGGTTATTCAAAATCCTTGGAAGATTAGTCGAGAACGTGAAGAAAAAGAAAAATTGGAAAAAGATAAAGAACGCAAACGCCAAAAAGCAATTCGTAATGCTAAAAAGAGTCGGCGTAAGAAATAATATATAGTAGGAAACGAAAGCGGAAACCGCTTTCGTTTTTTTATTGAACAAGTAGTCAGAAAAATGTTAGTGAGTTATAATTGTTGTATAAGTTTTAATAATATTAAGCAACTAAATGACAAATCATTTGAGAAAATGCTATTATGTAACGATAATGATTATCATTAGATAATGATAAATGGGGTTGACGTTTATCGTTTTGACTTAATAATAAGGGGTGCAACATGGCAAAGTATTCAGGAACAACGGTAGAAACAGCAATTGAAGCGGGGTTATCGGCGTTAAACATTACTCGAGAACAAGCCGACGTAACGATTATTCAAGTCGCGCGGAAAGGGTTCTTGGGCTTGGGACGGCGAGAAGCAGTTGTTGACGTTGTTTCGGTCGATCAAAAAGAGTTGGATCTGGCCAGCCAAAGTAGCGACCAAGTCAGTGAATTTGAACTTAAATCTAACGTTCAGATGCCACAACCTGCTGAACCACAAACGGTTATTGAAAATAACGATGATAAAGAAGAACCACGGTTAACGGCAACCGAAGTCGAAGCCGAATTAACTCAATACTTAACGGACGTAATCGAAGCGATGGGCTTTGCTCCTAAAATCAAGGTGGAAGTGAAAAATCGCCACCGATTGTATTATGATATTGCCGTGCAAGATGAAAGTCGCTTGATTGGCCACCATGGCCGCACGCTAAATGCCTTACAGAATCTGGGACAGATATACATAAATCGTTCGGGTGCTAATAGTGTTGAAGTAGTCTTAGACGTTGCTAATTATCGAGCTAAACGGCGAGAAGTATTAAGAAAACTCGCACAACGAACGGCGCGTAATGTAATTGCCAGCGGTAAACCGGTTTACTTGAATCCTATGCCGGCGTTTGAACGCAAACAAATCCATGCTTCACTAGAAGACAACGACCATATTTTAACCTACTCAACGGGAAAAGAACCACACCGGTCATTGGTTATTGCACCACGGTAGTTTGGATAAATTTTGTTTGACAAACTACAGCTTATTGAATAGTATATAAGTTAATCATTCTTATCTTAACTAGGTAAAGTAGTGAAAGTGCTTTATCCACGCTCTTTTGGGCGTGGTGTGGGCACTTTTTTTGTATTCTAAAAGGTAATTATCAACGAAAGGAGCCAATTATGGTTTTAACAACGACGGATTTTGATACCATTGCAGCAATTTCGACCCCACCTGGAGAAGGTGGAATTTCGATCATCCGAATTAGTGGAGATGATGCAGTTGAAGTTGCGCAACGGCTATATCGGGGCAAAAATTTAACTAAAGTTGATACTAATACCATTAACTATGGGCATATTGTCGATAGCCAAACTGGTGATGATATTGACGAAGTAATGGTATCCGTAATGCGGGCACCCAAAACATATACTAAAGAAAACATTGTCGAAATTAATTGTCATGGTGGTATTGTTGCTACCAACCGAATTTTGCAGTTAGTGCTTAGTAACGGGGCCCGCTTAGCCGAACCGGGTGAATTTACCAAACGGGCTTTCTTGAACGGTCGAATTGATTTATCCCAATCAGAAGCGGTAATGGACCTGATTGAAGCCAAAACAGACCGATCTATGAAAGTGGCAATTAGCCAACTAGACGGTAATTTATCCCACTTGATTCGGAATTTACGCCAAGATATTTTAGATGTGTTAGCTCAAGTCGAAGTTAACATTGATTATCCAGAATACGATGACGTTGAAACCATGACTAGTCGCTTGCTTCGTGAAAAAGCGATTAAAGTTCACGGCCAAATCGATGAGTTATTGCAAACTGCTAAACAAGGTAAGATTTTACGAGATGGCTTGGCCACTTCGATTATTGGTCGTCCTAACGTCGGCAAATCTAGTCTGTTGAATCACTTAATTCATGAAGATAAAGCGATTGTGACTGACGTTCCGGGAACGACTAGAGATGTATTGGAAGAATATGTCAATGTTCGTGGCGTTCCGTTGAAGTTAATTGATACTGCGGGAATTCGGGATACGGAAGATAAGGTCGAAAAAATTGGGGTTGATCGTTCTAAAAAGGCAATTGATAGCTCTGATTTAGTGCTACTGGTGCTGAACGTCAGTGAACCATTGACTGATGAAGATCGAACTTTAATTAATCTCACGGCAGCTAAACAACGCATTGTTGTGCTAAACAAGACGGATTTAACACCAAAAATTGATTTAGTAGAATTACGGCAACTAGTGGGCACATCACCTATTATTTCTACTTCAGCTATTCAAGCGAGTGGCTTAGAAGATTTGGAAGAAATTATTGCCCACATGTTCTTTAATGAAGGCATTGAAAACAGTCAAAATGATGTGGTGGTTACAAATGCCCGCCATATTGGATTATTAAACCAAGCCAACCAATCACTAAAAGCGGTGGTTGATGGGTTAGAAAGCGGCTTACCGGTTGATTTAGTACAAATCGATATGACGCATTGTTGGGATTTATTAGGTGAAATTACTGGTGACAGTTATCAAGATGAACTGTTGGACCAACTCTTTAGTCAATTTTGTTTGGGTAAGTAGTTGTTTCACGTGAAACATGGAGGAATTAACTAGTGAAAAGTTTACGAGTCAGTGATGTTAAGCAAACCTATCGGGGGCAAGACTTTGATGTGGTGGTTGTTGGTGCTGGACACGCTGGAAGCGAAGCGGCCTTGGCAGCCGCACGAATGGGTAATAAAACCCTCTTGATTACCATTAACTTGGACATGGTTGCCTTTATGCCATGTAACCCGTCTATTGGGGGACCGGCTAAGGGAACGGTAGTTAGAGAAATTGATGCCTTGGGTGGCGAAATGGGTAAAAATATCGATAAAACCTACGTCCAAATGCGCATGCTAAATACGGGAAAAGGTCCGGCGGTACAAGCTCTGCGTGCCCAAGCTGATAAACATGCTTATCATTCAGAAATGAAAAAGACTATTGAAGACGAACCTAATTTGACTCTACGTCAGGGGATTGTCGATAGCTTAATTGTCGAAGATGGTGAGTGTAAAGGGGTAATTACCAATACCGGGGCTCGTTATTATGCCAAAGCCGTGGTTATCTGTGCCGGTACAGCTGCGCGCGGAAAAATCATTATTGGTGAATTAATGTATGCTTCAGGCCCTAACAATTCACAACCAGCTGAAAAACTTTCAGAAAATTTAGCTGAATTAGGTTTTGATTTGGAACGATTTAAGACTGGAACCCCACCACGAGTTGATGGAACCACTATTAATTACAGTGAAACCGAAGAACAACCAGGTGATGAAAAACCGAACCACTTTAGTTACGAATCCAAAGATGAAGATTACTTGGCTTTAAAGAATCAGTTGTCTTGCTGGTTGACCTATACTAACGAAAAAACTCACGAAATTATTCGTGAAAACCTTGATCGAGCCCCAATGTTTACTGGGGTCATTGAAGGAGTAGGTCCCCGTTATTGTCCATCCATTGAAGATAAAATTGTGCGGTTTGCTGATAAAAATCGGCATCAATTATTCTTAGAACCAGAAGGCCGTAATACTGAAGAATGGTACGTTCAGGGTCTTTCAACTTCAATGCCTGAAGAAGTCCAACAACAAGTAATTCGTTCTATTCAAGGGTTGGAAAATGCCGAAATGATGCGACCGGGTTATGCGATTGAATATGACGTGGTGGCCCCTTATCAATTAAAGCCAACGTTAGAAACTAAAGTAGTTAAGAATCTCTTTACTGCCGGCCAAACTAACGGTACTTCTGGTTACGAAGAAGCAGCTGGACAAGGCATCATTGCTGGTATCAATGCTGGTTTACGAGCTCAAGGTAAACCTGGTTTTACCTTAAAACGGGATGAAGCTTATATCGGCGTAATGATTGATGATTTGGTAACTAAGGGTACCAATGAACCATATCGATTACTAACTAGTCGGGCAGAATACCGGTTGTTGTTACGTAATGACAACGCCGATATGCGTTTGACCGAAAAGGGTCATGAACTAGGCTTGATTTCTGATGAACGTTATGACGCCTTTTTAGCTAAAAAAGAACGCGTTTTAGCTGAAATTGATCGACTAGATCACGTGCGGGTGAACCCTAGCGCGGCAGTTGATGAATTAGTGACGGCTCATGGTGATAAACCGCTTAAGGATGGCGCAGTTGCTAGTGTATTCTTACGTCGTCCTTACGTTGATTATCAGACATTATTACAATTTATCCCGGCTCCAGATCAACCACTAGGTCGACATGAAATCGAACAAGTAGAAATTCAAACTAAGTATGCGGGTTATATTGCCAAAGCCCAAGCCAACGTTGAAAAAATGAAGAAGATGGAAGCTAAGAAAATTCCAGCTAACATCGACTATGATGCTATCGATGGGATTGCCACCGAAGCACACCAAAAACTAAAGAAAATCCAACCTGAAACGATTGCCCAAGCAGGTCGAATTAGTGGGGTTAACCCAGCTGATTTGGCTATTTTGAGCGTTTATATCCAACAGGGAAAGATTGCTAAAGTACAATAATAAAAAAAGATCCTTGAATGAATTCAAGGGTCTTTTTTGTTGTCTTAATCGGGTAAACTGGAGTTGTTATTTTGAGCAGTAAAATGATTAGCGGTCAAGAAATAATGGTTGAGCAGCTTAAAGCCAATAATAAATATAATCGCAACCAAAATACCTAAGAAATTATTGAAAATACGTAATTCACCAGCGGGCACGGTACCAAATAGGCTGGTGGCAATACTTAACGCCCCAAAACAATTTAAGATGCTGTGGTAGAAATAATTGTCAGTCAAACCTAAGCCAAAGCCAGCTAGCGGCGCTAAAATAAAAGCCCAAGCGTCCGGGACTAAAGCCAAACTAACAATAAAGAGGTTAGAGCCGATAATCACGCCTGTTAATCTGGCACCCACGCGTTTAGCATAATGGGGATTTTGTGGTAATAAGATCGACATGCAGGCAAAACCTAACCAAACGGCCCGATGAAGTTGCAACAGTTGGGCCACCGTTAGAGCAGTACTAACGCCTGAGGCTAAGCGTAATTGCCAGTGCGAGGTATCAGAATGCCAACTAAAATTAGTTAAAACATGGTGGAGACGCCGTTTTAACGGTTGCTGGTGATGATTACGCCATAATACAATCGCTAATAGGAACCAAACCAAGGCCATGGCCACCAAGCGATTAGAAAATTGGCTGGCGCTCACTGGATTACCTGTAATAAAAATATAGCTAAAAGTATACAACCCACCATTACCAAATGCCGGTTGAACCGTGGTGGTCATTAAAATAAATAATAGGCTAAGTGAATGCGCGATAAAAAACCAGGGAAGTGGTAGGTATTGAAAAAACATACTGCCAAGCAACATGATTAATAAAACCCCACCTAAAGCGAAAATACTGTCAGATAATTGGTAACCGTAGTTAACGAATCTAATTCCTAAAAGCATACAGAAACTACTAACAGCCACGCTACTATTGACATCACCAAATAATTTCACAAAAGTGGCGATATAAAAAATGGCGAAGGTCAATAAGGCAACATCTCGCCACAATAAAGCTTTTAAGTAACTGTTTTTTTGCTTTTTAGGCGCCATTTTAATCTTAGTCCGTAAGACACCGGGGCTTAACTGCATTAACTGATAAATAATAATTCCTCCTCGCTAAGTTAATAAACGATAAGCAATTTATCATTAAATGATTAAAAAGAGCCTGGTTTGATGGTTTTTTAATAAAAATTAAAGATGTGCGACTAATTAAACCAGGTTAACAATTCTGCTTGGGTTAATTGTTGCTTAGCAGGGCCGGCAACATCGTGGGTAATTTGACCGTCTTGAACCATAATCAGACGATTTCCATACTTGAGGGCATCCTCCATGTTATGAGTGATCATTAAGCTTGTTAGTTGTTGTTGGGTGATTAGTTGGTTAGTTAACTCCATCACCTTGGCGCTCGTTTTGGGATCTAAAGCAGCGGTATGTTCGTCTAACAAGAGAAGTTCCGGTTGACTGAGAGTAGCCATCAATAATGACACCACTTGCCGTTGACCTCCGGACAAAAATTTCACTTGAGTGTTCATAAATTTTTCCAGACCCATATCGACCGAGGCTAAGAGGGTTTCAAATTGAACTAATTCAGTTGAATTTTGAAATTTGTGAAAGGACCAATAATTGGTCGAATGAGCCAACGTTAGATTTTGAGCCACCGTAAGCTCGCTGGCCGTCCCACTTTTAGGATCTTGAAAGACACGAGCAATAAATTGAGCGCGCTTAGAAATCGATTGTTTAGTCACGTCTTGATGATTAATTTTGGTTTGGCCACTATCAGCCCTTAAATTACCAGCAATCGTATTTAACAGGGTTGATTTCCCGGCACCGTTATTGCCGATAACAACGATGAAGTCATTGGGATGAATGGCGAGGTTAATATTTTTAAGGGAGTGTTTGGGAGGCAAGTCAGCCTGTAAAAAAACCTTGTTAACGTTAGTCATGGTTAAAACAGCATTAGTCATTAGTTGGTTCCTCCACTTGAGTTTGGCTTAAGTATTTAGCAATTGCTTTGTGTTGTAACCAACGATTTTGCAGCATTGGTAACACGATGACAATCACTAAAATAATGGCTGATAGAATTTTTAAATCATCAGGAGCAATGCCTAATGACATTGCAATGGTGAGCAATAGACGATACAAGACGGCGCCCGCCACCATGGCCAATAATTTACCTATCATTTTGGTGGTATGTAAAAAGATTTCGCCGACTAAAACGGAAGCTAGTCCAATGACAATAGTACCTACACCCATACCGATATCAGCGAAACCGTTGTTTTGGGCAACTAAAGAACCAGATAAAGCGATGAGACCATTAGAAACAGCGTAGCCAATGATTTTCATGGCAGGAACGTTAATGCCGTTCGCCGCACTCATAATGGCGTTATTACCAACTGCCATCAAAGCCAAACCGTTTCGGGTGGCAAAATAAGCAATTAAACTCATAATGACTAAAAGACTAATGCCAGTTCCCATAATTAGAGTTTGACTGTTGAGCCCCCAACTCGCTGGTACCCAATCAAAAATCGTTTTTTGAGTTAATAGGCCCAAATTAGCGCGGCCCATAATGTGAATATTCACGGAATACAAACCAGTCATGGTCAAAATTCCGGCTAAAAGGGCCGGAATATGTAGTTTGGTATCTAAAATGCCAGTGACTATACCGGCAATACAACCGGCTAAGAAACCAGTTAACGTGGCCCAAGTAGGTGAGATTCCTTTTAAAATCATAGAAATAGTAACGGCGGCGCCTAACGGAAAACTGCCTTCAGCAGTTAGGTCAGGAATATCTAAAATACGAAAAGTAATAAAAACACCAATAGCCATGCTGACCCAAAGAAGTCCTTGGCTAATTCCAGAAATAATCATGATAAAACATCCTCTCTTAATTACGGTTTATGAACGGTCTTGGGGTTAATACCGAGGGCCTGAGTTCGTGATTGATTAACATATAATTGCAAATGCTGAGCGGTTTGAACTGGCATCTCGGCTGGTTTTTGGTGCTTTAAAACTACGTGTGCGGCCATTTTAGCAGTTTGTTTACCTAAATCACGGTAATTTAAACCGTACGTGGCTGTCCCACCGTCTGCCGCCATTTCAATTGAACCCGTGACTACTGGAATGTGGGCACGTTGCGTTTGCTTACCAATTAATTTCATAGAACTTGCCATCAAATTATCGGTGGGAACGTATAGGCCAGCCACTTTAGGAGTAAGCCCAACTAACGCTGATTGGATATCGTTGGCAGAGCTGACGCTAACTACTTTTAACTGCAGTTGGTGGGCTTTGGCATACGTCCGGGCAGTATTTACTTGATTTAAAGAATTGGCTTCTGACGAATTATAAATGATGCCTAATGGTTGCTGGGAGTGCTTGGTTAGTTGAGTTAACAATTTTATTTGCGCGGTTACTGGTCCTTGATCGCTGGTACCAGAAACGTTCGTTTGTGGTCGTTGATTAGATTGAACTAAACCGGCTTGAACTAAGTTTGTAACAGCAGTGGTTAACACCGGTATGGTTCGTGTTTTTCGTGCCATTACTTGAGCGGCAGGGGTCCCAATGGCTAGGACTAATTGAGGCTTGGTGATGGTTAATTGCTGTGCCATGGCGTTTAAATTAGCTTGATCACCTTGTGCATTTTGGTAGTTATAATGAACCCGCCACTTGGGGTGGACCCGTTTTACTTCGTGATTAAATTGCGTTTCAAAGCCGTCTCTAGCAGCATCTAGGGAACCATGTTGGACGATTTGTAGGATACCGATATTAAGCGTCTTAGGTTGTTTAATGCGACCACAACCGCTAAGCGTAAGGGTGAGTAACATTAATAGTAATAGTGGTGAAATTCGTTTCATCTGGGCCTCCTTAATTTTTAGCAAGAAAAAAGGCCAGTCAGATTTAGAAAAAAATCCAACTGGTCTTTAGGCCTATTACTATAATTCCCAGTTAGATTTTAATCACGCATCTAACTGGCTAATGTCATGCTCAAAAGCTTTAGCTCTTAATTAGATACGAACGCTTCGTTGCGCTCGTATCCGAAATGGTCGAATACAAACGCTATCTAAAGAAAAAGCTAAAGTTAAATCGATTATTCAATTGTGAGTACTGGGATTGATTCATAAATAAATTCCTCCAACAATTGATGTAACCAGCCTAACATTGTTAATGAAATATTGTCAATGTTGTTTTTAACGATCAAAAAAAGAACCACCTAATCTATTAGGTGATCCCACTGTCAGTAATAATTATTCACTATCAATGTTGTTAATGACGTAGTATGATTTGCCGCCAACGTGATAATTTTGCCAATTAGCATTAATTAAATCGTTTTTGGTTACCCAAGTTTTATTACCATCATGATTTTGTAAATTAATCTTTAAACGATACGTGCTCTTGCCTACCTTATATTCTTTTAAACCATTAATCGGATGGTTGTAGTAGAAATAAGTAACGTGGCCGTCACGTCTGATTTTGCTAATTTTTTGGGTAGCAGTTGGTTTTAATTGGTAAATGTTTTGGTTCCAAAGACCATCTTCGTAACCGGATTTTTTGACCGCTTGACTGTCATAGTATTGAACGTAGCCATCATCGGTAATATTAAACAATCCAGTAGCCTTTTTGCGGTTGGGATAGTTAAAGGCACTCCCGCGTTCAAACACGAGATCACTATATTTATTTTTAGCGGTACTTTTAGCAAGCTTAAAGGTGCTCGACTTCAAAGCAATGTTGTCAGTTTTAATCCAGTAACCGTGTTTTTTATTAAAAGTAGTGAAACTTTTTCTAAATTTATAGCTCTGATTGCTTAAATTCAAGCTCACCGTAGTTTTTAATTTACCGTTACTTTCAGTATAGCCGGTAGTAGCTACGCCCACTGTAGCGCCCTTGGGAATCGTATAACGAACCTTTTTGCCATTAATTTTTCGGTATAAATCGGTTTTGATAGCTTTTTTAGTAGTTACAAATCCATTACTGAAAACCTTCATTTCGTCTAGGTATCCCGAAGCGAGCTTAACGCTGCTGGCTTGGGTGGTAGTGGCACTGGCAGCTCCTACCAATAAACCACTCATGGTGGCGACGATGGTTAACATTTTTTTCATAAATAATCTCCTTTGAATCTAGGTGGACTAATCATTTTCAGCTAGTGTAACACGAAACACTACCCAACGGTAATTTTCTTGCATTTCCAATTAGTTGCTTTAAAATTTAGTTAGATTACGAGAGGAAGATGAAGATGAAAAAAATCATTAGTCCACTGACATTTAATGCCGAACAAATCGCACAGGTTAAGGACGTTGCGCCTGATTATCAGTTGGTAACCGAGGCAGAACAAGCTTCACTAGCTGAGATTAGCGGGGCCGAAATCATTTTTGGCTGGAGTGATAAATTTGCTCCCTTACTGAAACAAGATAATCAATTGAAATGGCTGCAGACTAAGTCGGTTGGGGTAGATTACTTGCCACTAGCTCAACTAGCGGCCCAAAATATTATTACCACGACGACTAATGGGGCGAATGCCGAAAACGTTGCCCAACAAGTATTATCATACATGTTGGTGTATGAACGGAAGCTATGGTCAGCATTCATTGATCAACAAGAGCATAAATGGGATCGAACTCATCCAGTGAGTGAGTTAACCGATAAAACCTTGGTAATGTTTGGGACCGGGCAAATTGGCGGACACGTGGCTAAATTAGCGCAAGCATTTGGGATGCATGTGATTGGAATCAATCGTCATGGTGGCACGAAGGCTAATTTTGATGAAATCATGACCTTTACAGCAGGCGAAAAGCAGTTAGCCCATGCTGATTATGTGGTTAATGCAATGCCATTAACGGCTGCTACTACGGACTATTTTAACGCTGCATTATTTGCTCAAATGAACGCCAAGACGTTCTTCATCAGCGTTGGCCGGGGTCCTTCAACTAATAGTGCGGACTTGATTACAGCGCTTAATACTAACCAAATTGCGGGAGCGGCTTTAGACGTGGTGCCTGACGAACCACTTTCAGCTGATGATCCATTATGGGATGCACCTAACTTAATGATCACCCCGCATGTTGCGGGTTTTTCAAACTTAGAACCTCGTCGGAATTTGCATATTTTTACCGAAAACTTGAAGCAATATCTAAAAGATGGACAACCTCAAATTAACCGTTTGGATTATCAACGAGGTTACTAAAAAATAACGAGGTGGTTTAAATTAAAACATTAGTGATTGTCGCTCATCCTGAGATTGAAAATTCACAGACCCAAACCTTTCTACAAAAGGGAGCCCAAGAAATGGCGGTCACCTGGCATCATTTAGATACGCTAGCGAGCCTTGATGTGACTGCGGAACAGCAATTATTGCGTACTGCGGACCGCATTATTTTTCAGTTTCCCCTTTATTGGTATGCGGCACCAGCCAGTTTAAAGCAGTGGGAAGATCAGGTTTTAACCAGCAATTTTGTGTATGGTGTGACTGAACCACCATTAAAAAATAAAGAATTCGGCATAGTGGTTACCACTGGCCGGCCGTTAAAAGATTTTCGGCACGGAGCGCGGGAAAATGTCACTATTGATGAAATTTTATTACCATATCGGACCTTGGCTCAACAAGCTCAAATGCAAATTATGCCGGCCTTTATCATCCCGCAATTTTGGTATCAAAATGAAACCCAGCAAATGCAATTATTAATTGATTACCAACGTTATTTAACTCAGGTACAACCGGATTCACTAGCTAATCGGCAAACTTGGTTTGCGAACCGTTTGCGTCAGTTCGCGACTAAGTTACCGGTAGCTGATCAGTTGATGGGACAGCTAATTAGCGACACTTTTGAACAAAATCAAAGTGACTTAGAGCAATTGCAAGATACTTTGACGTTGGTTAAGAAGGGAGAAGATGAATAATGACCGACAATACCGAATGGTTATTAACTCAAATCGAAACTCTGAAACAAAAGCAACCCGCTTATGAGGATCGGGCCTTTTTAACCGCATTGCAACAAGTAGTCCAGCAACAAGCGACCCGGAGTGAACAGATTCAAGGTGAATTGGATGGGCGGTTGTGGAATCATGGTAATTGGTAATTTTTAATCACACTCGAGGAGAACTTAAGTAATTGCAAAAATATTGACCAAATTGGGTATTATTTGCCGAACCAGGTATAATAAACGCCAATAGAGGTGAAAGATATGTCTGATAACAATCAGCAACCCCGCAATCCTAATTTAGGTGACTTGGCTAATTTACCGAGTGACTTATTAAGTGGGGATGTTGTTAAACAAGCCCTAAACATGTCGTCCAAGTTTGCCGGCGAATTTGAAATTCGTTACCAAACCGCGTTAGATTTGGTAGTTGACAAACTTAAATTTATTGATCGTAGTTATCAATTAGAGCATGATGTCAAATTAATCGATAGCTTACAACATCGGATTAAAACCCTGGAAAGTATTATGGAAAAAATTCAGCGGAAAGGGCTCATAAAGCAGCCCGCCGAGATTCGCAACAAAATTCGAGATATTGCGGGCGTGCGGGTGATTACCAAATTTTTAACTGATATTGAGACCGTTCATCAATTAATTAAAGATCAACCAGATATTGAAATTGTGCAGGAAAAAGATTACATTCGCTATCCTAAACCTAATGGCTACCAAAGTTTGCACTTAATTGTGGAAGTTCCCATTTATTTAAGTACTGGCACCGAACGCATTCCGGTTGAGATTCAAATTCGCACGATTGCGATGAATTTCTGGGCGTCATTAGAACATGAATTGAATTATAAAAAAGATGTTGATAATAAAGAGCAATTGCGTGATGATTTGCGTCGCAAGGCGGATGATATTACTAAGTTGGATGTCGAAATGGATCAGATTCGCCAAAAATTACGTAAATAATTGTTTCATGTGAAACAAAAAAAGATGCATATATAATATGCATCTTTTTTTGATTAATCTTGCTTTTTCTTAGCCATTTGTAACAACCACCAATTTAAAATTACCGTTACAATCGCCATGCCGATACTAAAAATCGGAGTAGCGTTTAAACCAATGTGAGCCGTCACTTGTCCCCCAATTAATGATCCGAGGGTGATCCCCAAATTAAAAGCTGAAATATTCAGTGCCGAAGCCATCGTGACGTCATTAGGTGTGTATTTTTCGGCTAATTGCACGATGTAAACTTGCAAACCAGGGACGTTCATAAAAGCGAACAACCCCATAATTAAAATCGCAAGCAAGCCCAGCCAATGAGCATTAAAGAAAATTTGAACGAGCAAATAAACCACAATTAAACTACTGAACATACCCAGTAAAGCTTTTACTGGATTATGATCGGCTAGTCGGCCCCCAATGGTGTTACCAATGGCGACCATCACACCGTACAACAATAATAACCACACAATGGTACCAGCACTAAAGCCCATGTGCATTAAAATCGGTGATAAATACGTATAAATTACGTACGGACTACCATAACCAACGACGGTTAACGCCAATACTAACAAAAGTTGGGGATTGGCTAAAATGCGACCAATGCCTTTGACAGAGGATTTTTCGGGAAGAGGGAGGTTACTAGGAACTAATAAAATATTAGCAATTAAACTAACAACCCCAACGATAGTGATGAATAGAAATGAAAAATGCCAACTAAAAGTGTTACCAATATAAGTTCCCAATGGTACTCCGGTTAAAGTGGCTACTGTCAACCCAGTAAACATCAACGCAATGGCACTGGCCCGTTTATCAGGCGCCACCACGTTAGCGGCAATCACGGAAGAAATCGTCATAAAAATACCGTGAGCTAAAGCGGAAATTACTCGCCCAAATAATAATAAACCAAAGGTGGGAGCGACGGCATCAATTAAGTTACCGGCGATAAACAATAACATCGTGTAAATTAAGAGTTGTTTTCGTGGAATTCGTCCGGTCAAAATGGTCATCAAAGGGGCACCGACGGTAATTCCCAGCGCATATATTGAGACGGTTAAACCGGCTGTACTAATCGCCACGTTAAAACTTTTAGCAATTAGTGGTAATAGGCCAACACTAATAAATTCAGTGATACCAATTGCAAACGCGCTAATGGCTAGGGCCATCAAAGTGAGGGTTGGCGAAATAGTATTGGTTGATTTAACTTCAGATACTTTCATAAACGTTCTCCTTTTTCGTTACTTACCTTTAATAAGCGATATAATTGATTATAATGGTTCAATCGCTTGTAACAAGTACGCACTTTTTAGTACAATAGGAACCTAAAAGTGCCTAAGGAGGGTTAATGTGCGAAAAATCTATAATATTGGTGTTGAAGCAACGCTAGACGTTATTGGCGGTAAATGGAAACCAATTATTTTGTGCCACTTAGGCAATGGTCCGATGCGAACCGGTGAATTAAAACGAGCCATTCCGCAAATTACCCAAAAAATGTTAACGCAACAATTACGCGAATTAGAAGCTGATCAAATTATTGATCGTAAAGTTTATCAACAAGTACCCCCCAAAGTGGTGTATCAACTAACAGATTATGGCACTACTTTAAGCCAAATTTTGGTGGATATGTCGGTGTGGGGTGAGCAACGCATTCAACGCTTAAAAGCGGCTGATGAACAAAATGAAATAAAACTGTTGGCCGATCATCAAGGTTACGTCAACGGGATGAATAATACGGAGGTGAAATAAATAATGGGAATTATCGCCAGTATCTTAGTAGTCATTGTCGCATTAGAGGCGATTGGCTTTATGATTTTAGAAATTTGGGGTAGTAATGAACTACTTCATCAAGCTTTTGGCATGGAATTAGATTTTTTGGCTAAACCAGCAGCACGAGTTGCTTTGGCCAACCAAGGAATTTATAATGGTTTTATTGGTGGGGGCTTATTATTTGCTCGTTTTGATTTTCCGGCGAACGCGCAAGTCATTGGTAGTTTGTTATTTACCAGTTTTGTTGTTATTGCTGGTATTTTTGGTTATGCTACGATTCAAAAAAAGAGTGTTTTCTGGGTGCAAAGTTTTCCAGCTATTCTAGCTGTTATCGCAATTATTTTAGGACGTTAAAAAAGAGTATGACAAAAGTCATACTCTTTTTTATTTGGTTACATATTCATATGACAACCACCAGAAGAATTGTCATCAGTATTCATGCCGGGCATCCAGACATCTTTAACATCAATACCTTGTTCCTTAGCAAAGGCGTTCATCAACGTATCCATATCCATTAAATGATAGGTTTGGGGATGATCGGGATCATACGATTCAATTTGAGCCATCATGCCACCATCTTCGTGTTCAATGATGTGGCAGTGATACATATAAACTCCGGTCAAATCAAACTTAACTTTAATGCGGATAGTTTCACCCGGGTTAACGGAAACCGTATCTTTTAAACCGTGCTCGTTAGGATAAGGTTCGTGTCCGTTTCTAGAAACGATGGTGAAAAGAGTTCCGTGCATGTGATATGGATGAAGCATACCAGCACCTTCAGCAGGATCATTGGTATTAGTAATATCCCAATATTCTACGTTGCCGACTTTTTGTTTATCATCAATGCGTTGCATATCAAATTTCTTACCATTAAGTGCCACTTCCTCATCCATGCCGTCTAAGGTTACTTTATGAACCTTAGTGCCCGGAGTAATATCAGGATCGGCAATATCAACTAGGTGTTCCGGTAATTGCGCATCAGTTCGTTTGAAATCGTGAATTCTAAAGGTAACCACGGGCGTATCGTCGGAATACAAAATGACCGTATCGCCAGCTTGATAATCACTAAAATCAACCACAATTTCAGCTCGTTCAGCTGCAGTTAACATTAATTTTTTGAGGTAAACGGGTTCTGGTAATAAGCCTCCGTCAGTACCAATTTCAGCAAAAGTTAAGTCATCACTAAAGTGCAGGCGCCATTCGCGGCGGTTAGCACCATCCAATAGTCGTAACCGTAGCTTTTGGGTAGTAACGTCAAAGTAAGGATTAATTGTACCGTTGATTACTGGTACGGGTCCTTGGACCCCATCTGGATCATAATCAGTGCGGTAATCGAATTGGTTATGTTCGTGGAATTTACGATCTTGTAAGACTACCGGAATGTCATCTACCCCGTAGTTACGAGGTAGTGGTAGCTTAGCTTCAACGTCATCTTTGATTAAGACCATGGTAGCCAGTCCTTTCCACACTTGAGTGGCGGTTGATGGACATGGATGAGCATGAAGCCAAAGGGTGGCTGCTGGCTGGTTGGCAGTGAAATCAATGTGGTTAGTTTCACCCGGATAAACTGGCGCATGACAACCACCATCAGTAATGGGACCAGAAACGTTTAAGCCGTGCCAGTGAAAGGTGGTTAATTCTGGCAGTTCATTTTTTAAATCAATATGAATATTTTTCCCATTTTCAAATACAATCGTTTGACCCAAGTAGGAAGAACCAGTATAGCCCCAGGTTTTAGTTTTTTCACCTGGTAAAAATTGAGTTTCACCCGGATTAGCCGTGACCGTGTAATATGTATCGGTGGCGGTATCCTTATCAGGCTTCAATAAGGTTGGAATAGCTAATGGTTTGGCGGTAGCATTGGCGGGAATAGCCAACGGAATATAAGCACCGTCATGGGTATTAAAGGCTCCTTCATCAAAGAAGTAACTATCATATACTTTGGCACACATAAAATGTCCCCCTTGCAAGATTTAGATTAGTATTACTGGCTCAATGATACCACGGTAACCGGTTTCTCACAGGGAGAAACCTTTTTATTTGGTGGTAATGATGGATTAATTTTTGGTTAGTGTTAACAAAAAATAAGTTCATGGTCACTAAATCTGTGATATGTTAGAATAGTTAGTTTTTTACGAAAGAAGATGAGATAGTGCCGATTGGACCATTTGTAGATTGTGCGTTAACCTTACTCGGCGCAGTGGTTGGGACGTTGTTAAGAAACTACGTCCCTAAAAATATGAAGGACCAAATGCCCCTAATTTTGGGCCTCATTTCGATGTCATTGGGGATTGTTATGTTGATTAAGATCCGCCAAACGCCGATTGTGGTACTAGCAACGGTGATTGGGAGTGCAATTGGAATTGGATTACATTTAGAGGATCATATTAAGAGTGGCTTGTTTAAGCTGTTACGTGGTCGAAGTAAACGAGAAAGTAATTTTTCGACGGAAACCATCGATAAATCTGAACAACAATTGAAAAATAATGATCGTTTGGAACAACTGATCGCTATTTTAGTGTTATTTAGTGTTAGTGGCATGGGAATTTTTGGTGCACTAAATGAAGGTATGACCCATAATTCGGATATGCTAGTTAGCAAAGGAATGCTAGATTTTGTTAGTGCGTTAATTTTTGCCACCTTGCTAGGAATGTTAGTAGCAGTGGCAGTAGTACCACAAGCAGTCGTGTTGTTCGGGTTATTTTACTCGTCGGTATTGATTATGCCGTTAATGACACCAGACATGGTGGGTAATTTTTCCGCGGCGGGCGGTATTTTGATGGTGGCAACGGGATTGCGGTTAAGTAACATCAAAACTTTCCCCATTGCGGATATGATTCCCATTTTAATTATTGTGATGCCGCTAACCTGGTTGTTAAAACCGGTGTTTGGTTAAATTAAAAAGGTCGCCCCATTCGGGACGGCCTTTTAATTTATTCAAAATTGGTAATCGGACTGTCTGCCAACATTTGCCGTACTTCATCCGTTGATTTAGCGTCCATTAATTGAGTCCGTAAATCAGCTGAGTGAGGAATACGCTTCACGTAAATTTTAAAGAATCGTTTTAAGGATGGAAAACGTGGATAGTCATATTTTTCGGCAAATTGATCAAATAAATCCAATTGCAATTTTAATAAAGCGATTAATTCTTGTGGGGTGTGTTGGTGAGGATGATTTTCAAAGGCAAACGGATTGTTGAAAATACCCCGACCAATCATGACGCCATCAATGCCGGGATGATCTAATGCTAATTGTTCCGCTGCATCACGATCACTGACATCACCGTTAATGGCTAATAAAGTATTCGGTGCAATTTCGTCGCGCATTTTAACGAGTTCATCAATATATTCGTAGTGAGCAGCTACTTTACTCATTTCCTGGCGAGTACGCACGTGAATGGTTAAAACTTGGACATCTTGCTTTAACAAGAATGGAATCCAGGTCTTAAATTCATTTAGGTCACTGTAACCTAGGCGCGTTTTAACGCTAACTGGTAACCCGGCTTCCTTAGCGGCTGCAATCACAGCTGCTGCCGATTCGGGATGACGAATTAAATCACTACCGCCATGATTTTTGATGACCGTTGCATCAGGACAACCCATGTTAATATCAATGGCTTCATAGCCCATTTCTTTAACCGCAAAAGCCGCTTTTCTAAATGGTTCGGCCTCGTTACCCCAAAGTTGGACGATGGGCTTAACTGGCTCATCAGGGGACACGTATAATCGCCCTCCTGCGGCGAATTTAGCCTTAGGATGCGTGACACTAATTGCGTTCACGAATTCAGTATTAATGACATCGGGGGCAGCGGCAGCATCGACTACCTGCCGAAAAACGGCGTTAGTAACGGCCTCCATGGGGGCCAAACTCAAAAAGGGACGGTGCTCAGCCCGTGCTTTGTCGGCAATTGCCTGCCAGTATGTTGAAAGCTCCACGTTTAAAATCTCCTTACTAATCCAAAGTTATCAATCAATTTTACCACGATTTGGGTGGTGGGCAAGTTATTCGCCAGTTTCAATCTAATTATATAGAAAAATTGGTATAACCAATTTTAGCTTTTTGCTTGTTTAATAACAGTTGAAAGGGTTATCATAAAGGTGTGAAATGTCACAACGGGAGAGTGAGAATATGAGTGTATTAATGTTACTTTTACCAGCGTTAGGCTGGGGGGTTTTACCATTAGCGATTCAAATTATCGGTGGTAATACCAAGAACCAAATTTTTGGAACGGCAATGGGTACCATGGTAGCTAGTATGGGGGTTTTAGTAGCGCTGCACGGAGTTCATATTTCGACGGCGGACTTTATTAAAGCGGCTTTGGCTGGGGCCTTTTGGATTTGTGGTCAGATCGGTCAATACGTTGCTTATGAAAACATTGGTGTTTCTAAAACTATGCCGCTTTCTACCGGTTTACAGCTAATCGGGACGTCTTTAATTGGGGTTTTGATGTTTGGTGAATGGAGTACGACTTCTGCCAAAACCTTAGGCTTCATTGGTATTGCAATGTTAGTAATTGGGGTCTTTTTAACCTCATATACCCAAAAAGGCGATAAACAAGGTAAAAACGTTAAAACTACATATACAGTGTTAATCTTAACCACGGTGGGTTATTTGATTTACAATACCATTCCACGTGGGATGGAATCGTCTGGTTTATCCATTTTCTTCCCTGAATCTGTGGGGATGCTTATCGGTGTGTTGATCTATTTATTTGCTACTCGGGATTTACATGCGGTGGTAGAAAAGAAGAGTTGGGAAAACGTTATTTCTGGTTTGATTTTCTCCGTAGCCGCTATTTCATACATCTTTTCAGTAAAAGAAAATGGTGTCAATACTGCCTTTGTGGTGGGCCAAGTTTCAGTGGTTATTTCTACTTTAGGTAGTTTAATTTTCTTACATGAACGTAAAACCCGTCGGGAACTAATATTTACCATTTTAGGGTTAATTGTGATTGTTGGCGGAGCCATTGTGACCACCATCAATTAATGATTGGAGGATAATCCGGTGACGGGTTATCTTTTTTTGTTAAAAAAACGCTAGCATTTTTTAGGCAACCGTGTATAATTTTTAAAAATGTGTCAAAAATCTGAAGGAGGATTTTTACAATTGAATAAATTATCTAAATATGCGGTTGATAGCATTCCAAGAGAGAATCGTCACATGACATATTGGGATATGTTTGCGACCTGGGTCGGAGCAAATGCCAATAACGGAACTTGGTTTGTGGGTGGCATTATTGCAGCGTGTGGCTTTTGGGGCGGTATTAAGGCCCTGATTATTGCTTCAAGTATTTCCTATATCTTTTTAGGATTGATCGGTTACATGGGTTACAAAACGGGAGTGACCACGATGGCTTTATCACGAGCCTCGTTTGGGATTCGCGGTAGTATTATTCCGTCTCTCGTAAATTTGACACAATTTATCGGTTGGACCGCCGTCAATACGTTTATTGCGGCGACGTCGATGTCTTACATTTTACATACTTTATTAGGATGGCCTGTGTTTGGTCATCCGGGCGGCAATCTAGGCTTGATTGTGGGAATCACGGTGATGAGTGCCCTGCATTTGCTAAGCATTGCGGCCGGCCAAAAATCGATTCAATTAATTGAACGAATTGGTATTATTTTGGTAATTATTTTTGTGATTTGGGAATCCATTATTGTCTTTCGCGATGTTTCATTTACCCAAATTACCCACTGGCGGGTTCCCAACGTGGCTAAAATGAAATTTGGGAGCGCCATCGATACTTTAGCTGCCTTTAACCTCGCTTGGGTGACGGCTGGAGCTGACTTTACTCGCTTTACTAATAAGTCGCAAACGGCGACTACAGCACCTTTTTTAGGAGCTAGTGTGGGAGTATTTTGGTTTGCCTTTATTGGCTTAACAGCCACAATTAGTATCGCCATTACTTCTGGAGTTTATGATCCTAATAATTCCGATCCTAGTACGATTGCCAATCGTTTGGGGCTAGGCTTAATTGCGATGGTGGTTATTGTGTTAACGAGTATGACGGCTAATGCGGTTAATTTGCAGGCGGCTGGTTCTGCTTTAAAAAACATGTTCAATCAATTATCGTTGCGGCAATCACTCTTGATCGTGACCATCTTAGCCACAATTGTCACCTTCATTCCGGTAATTTACGGCAGCTTCTTAGATACGTTTACGGCTTTCTTAGATTATGTAGGCATGGTATTAGGACCGATTATTAGTATTATGATAGTGGATTATTATTTTATTGCTAAACAACGGTATAATATAAACGAACTCGGTAATGGAAGCGGTAAATATTGGTATCACGGTGGCGTTCAGTGGCTATCCTTTGGCCTGTGGTTATTTGGAGTAGGCCTTTACTGGCTCTTGCAACAAGTCGCTTGGATTCAAACCTATACGGGAGCAACCTTTGTGGTGATGGTGGTAGTTGGCGCGATATATTACGTGATTAAGATGATGGAGGCACAACATGCTAATTAAACAGGTGTATATTGAAAATAACTCAGTTAAACAAGATGTTCGCATTGAAAATGGTCAATTTACAGCGATTGAAGCACAAATTGAACCATACGAAAACGAAGAAGTGATTGACGCTGATGGTAAATTATTGTTACCACCATTTATTGATTCACACGTTCATTTGGATGCTACGCTAACGGCTGGTGATCCAGAATGGAATGAATCTGGGACCTTGTTTGACGGGATCCGTATCTGGTCAGAACGTAAAAAAACCTTAACGAAACAAGACGTTAAGGAGCGGGCCCTTGCCACGTTAAAAAAGCAGGCCAGTCACGGGATTCAGTTTGTTCGTAGTCACGTTGACACGACTGATCCGAACTTTACCGCTTTAGAAGCGCTATTAGAGGTTAGAGATGAAGTGAAGGATTTCATGACCTTGCAATTAGTCGCCTTTCCACAAGAAGGTATTTTGTCATTTCCTCGCGGCAAAGAGTTATTAGAACAAGCGGTTAAAGATGGAGTAGATGTCATTGGTGGAATTCCTCACTTTGAATTTAACCGTGATTATGGGGTTGAATCACTTCGTTATTTAGTTGGTTTGGCCGAAAAATATGATAAGTTAGTCGATGTTCACTGTGATGAAATTGATGATCCTCAATCGAGAAATTTGGAAGTGTTAGCAACGCTAGCTTATGAAACCGGGTTAGGAGATCGTATTACTGCCAGCCATACTACAGCCATGGGATCTTATAATGATGCCTACACTTACAAATTAATGCGCTTATTGAAACTATCTGATATCAATATGGTTTCCAATCCACTAGTTAACATTCATTTAGGCGGTCGTTTTGATACTTATCCTAAACGACGAGGATTAACTCGCATTCAGGATTTAACTGCTAATGGTATTAACGTTTCCTTTGGCGAAGACGATATTAAGGATCCCTGGTACCCCATGGGGGATGGTAACATGCTAGATCCCGTTCATATGGGAATTCATGCGGAACAAATGATGGGCTACTCTCAAATTATGAATTCCTATGAATTTGTGACCAATAAGGCGGCCAAAACCTTACACGTGGCGGATCAATATGGGATTGAAGTCGGAAAAGCAGCTAACTGTTTAATCTTTAATGCAGCCAACTTCTATGATGAATTAAATGAGCGCAAGGAACTCTTGTACTCCATTCATAATGGTAAGATAATTGTTGAAACAAAACCGGCAGTGACTAAATTAAATCTATAAAAAAACGTCCCGAGTGATCGGGACGTTTTTTTGGTTATTAATATTTAATCACCAATTTACCAGTGGTATGACCACGGCGTAATTTTTCAAAAGCAGTAGTTAAAGTTTGAGCGCTAAGCCCATTAAAGACTTCGATTTTTTGAGGTTGTAGTTGATTTTCACCCATTAAATCGCCAATTAATTCTAAAATATTGCCTTGGCTACTTAAATCCACTCCGTATGATGATTTGGTAAACATAAATTCCCAATCAAAAGAAACAGCTTTATTTTTAATATCTGAAATCGCTAAATTAGAGTCAAGTTCGACAATGGTGCCCACGTGGCCTAAAGGAGCCACTAGACGGGCAACTTCATCCCAATAAGGCGCAATATTATAAAGGGCTACAATATTATTGATGGAGTTGGCTGGTAATTGGCGCAATCCTTCGTCACTATCTGAACGATAATCAATGGGATGATCTACGCCAATTTGTCGTAAATAATCAAACTTACGTGGACTGGCAGTAGCAGTAACCTCTAAACCGGCCCATTTAGCTAGTGGGATCAACATAGAGCCAACGCCCCCGGCCCCATTGATAACTAACAGTGATTGACCAGCATTACCGTTTGGTTCGGCCACTAAATGCATCCGCTCAAACATTAATTCAAAAGCGGTTAAACTAACTAAGGGAATAGCTGCAGCTTCTTCTAATGACAAGTTAGCAGGCTTTAAAGCAGCGATACGTTCGTCAACTAGCTGAAATTCTTGGTAACTACCATCACGAATGATCGAACCAGCGTAATAAATTATGTCGCCTTCTTTGAATTTGGTAGCGGCGTTACCGGTAGCAACCACTTTACCGACGGCATCATAACCTAAAATTTTAGCATTATCTTTGTTATCGTCGATATCTTCGAGCCGTTTTAGATCCACTGGATTAAGGCCAGCAGCTTGGACCTTTACCAAGACATCGTGGCCGGTGGGTTGCGCGATAGCGATATCACTATCGATTAATTGATGATTTTTAATAGTAACAGCGTGTTGGGTGGTCATAAAATTCCTCCTTTAGAAAATATTATTATGAAGTTAATGATTACTTACTCTTATTTTGATAATAGCACTTTGTGGGTGAAAAAAATAAATTCTCGTTTGAAAAATGGTAATTGTGCCGCTTTTTTTTTGCTATACTGAGATTAATTTAGAATTGGAGGCAACAAAATGATTGCAACCATTATTATGGCCATTGAAGTCATTATTTTAATTTTAATTTTTATGCAACGGCGTTTATTCAATGCTGGCTGGGGCTTGGTTACACCGATTGCCACTACCATTGTAGCGGTTGGTGAAACGACTTTGTTTAGATTTCAGGGAGCGCGGCTCTTTTCGTTATTTGATATTGGTTTTATCATTGTGATTATGATTTTAACTTGGGTAACTTATTGGATGTATAAACGACAAAGTCCATCCAAGCCTAAGCGAAAATGAAAATATTTTTCATCCTATTGAAAGGCATTGAAAATCAATGAAAGCAAGAAAATATTTTTCATTATTTAATTTAAGCACTTTCATTTGATCATTAAATGTGGCATACTTAGCTTAACTGCTTGCATTATTAAAATTCAAATTAAAGAAGCTGTAGCAAAATCAAAATTTTGCTACAGCTTCTTTTGCTAACTAAATAACTATTCAGATAAACCTTTGTTTTCCTTATTAGCACTAATTGCTTGGACGAATACAGTGGAAATAATTAACCCAGTTCCAATTAGTGAAGCAACGGAGAGATGGACGCTTAAAAAGAGGACGCCCAAAATGGTTGCTGATAACGGTTCACATGCATCAATGACGCTTGCAGTGGTTGGTGTAATGTAACTAAGACTAGCCAAAAATAAAAGATATCCCATCATGGTACCACCGACAATCACAAAGGCGATCATTAACCACGCCATTGGATCAGGAGCTGGGACTGAACGCCAAATAGGGTGATAGAAACTAAATAAAATACTACCAATTAACATTGACCAGCCGACGACTGAAACCGCACCGAATTCTTTAATTAAATTAACCGGCATAATGGTGTAAACGGCGGCACCAACAGCTGATAATAGGCCCCAAAAGACGGCCATTGGTGGTACTGAGAGGGTATGTAGTTGACCCGAAGTAACTACTAAAAAAGTCCCTAAGGTGGCCATAATTACTGATAACATATCTAAACGGCTAGGCCATACTCGATGATAAATTGCTAATGCGATAATAATTAAAGTAGGGTTTATAAATTGTAGGACTGTGGCTGTAGCACTATTTCCGGCTTGAATAGCGAAAAAATAGGTGGCTTGAATGCCCATCATGCCAAAAATACTGAATAAAAATAACATGATAGCATTGTGCTTAGTCCGCCAGATGTCAAAAACGTGGGTGCCTTCTCGTTTAGCATCAACGATGATGAGCAAAATACCGGCAATCATCATTCGGGCGCCAACTAACCAACTCGCGTTGACGTTATAGTTATCGAAGAGAACCTGAGCGACGGTACCACCGACTCCCCATAACGTTGTCCCAATAATTGCTAACCAAATGCCTCGCGGCTGATTCTTCATTGTATTCCCAACTTTCATATGGATAAGATCTTATCACCTAGTGTAACCAATTTCATGATGAAGGGCAAAGGTCGGTGCAGTGAAGTCTTATCTTATAAAAGAAAATGGTATTTTGACATTAAGTCAAAATACCATTTTTACGGTCTTAATTGCAATAAGTTAAAAAGCGGCGGCAATGGGAGTGTTACCACTATGCATTGTCACAATTTTACGGTAAGTGACGGGTTTGTTTAGCATGGTAGCCAGAGTTTCTGCCACGTCTTCGATCGGATTTTTTCCGCCATCGGTTACGTTAATGGTGATTTTACCGGTTCCAGCGTCTTCCGTTAAAGTAGCTGGTTGCAGAATTGTGTAATTAGTTTTGAAATTATCTATAACCCAGGTGTCAGCAAAATACTTGGCGATATTATAATCAGTCAAGTCAGCTAAACCAGGAAGGTCCCAGTGACTAGGTTCAGTAGCAAATAATGAGCTGAGCAAAATGAAACGATCGATACCGTTTGCTTGGGTAGCTTGAGTCACTTTAACGGCCCCAAAAGCATCCGTTTGCAGCAAATCATGACCCCGAGATCCAGCCACAAAATAGACGGCGTCCATCCCATTAAGCACTTGGCCAATTTCAGCCACGTTAGCGTGAAGGTCCAATGTTACTTTATGGATTAATTCACCGCTGGCACTGATATTTTCCGGCCGCCGCGCACCAGCATAAACTTCATAGCCGTTTTCGGCTAAAATGGCGGTTAATAAATTCCCAACTCGACCACTAGCACCAACAACAAAAATTTTCATATTAAGTCCTCCTCTTAATGATTATTTACTATCTAGGATACTCAAAATAAGTTCAAATAGATAGTCAGGCGGTTTGCTTCTCCTCATAAAATTTGCTAATCTCAAAGAAATTAGGAGGACATTACATGAATTGGATTTATTTAATTATTGCCGGAGTATTTGAAGTTGTCTGGGCGGCTACGATGAAGTTAAGCCAAGGATTTAGTCATTTAGGCTATGGCATCGCTACTTTAATCGGATTAGTATTAAGTTTTGTCTTTTTAACGTTAGCCACTAGATCATTACCACTAAGTATTGCCTATCCGGTTTGGACAGGAATTGGGGCAGTCGGATCCATCATCGCGGGAGTAGTATTATTTCACGATCAATTACCACCGGTTACTTGGATTTTTGTAGTTTTATTAATTGTTGGATTGATTGGCATTAAGGTTACTAGTGGGCATTAAGACTAGCTATTAAGAGCTAGTCTTTTTATTTGGGTATAAAAAAAGACCGCCGTAAACGGCAGTCCCGGTGGGCGTTCAAAATACGTTGAACAACCTACCACGATTCGTCAACCAACCTATAGTAGTCGGAGGTGGTTGAACGCGCAGCTACGCGCGGGCGTGCAAAGCACGCGGTGACATCTCTGTCACCTAGATTTGGCACCTACAATTTAATTATAACATTCTATTTAATTAATTGCCAGAAAGTAAAAAACGCCAAAATTGTCACCCCGGTTAACTATCCCTTATACTTAAGTTAAGTTCTAGGGGGAGCTGGAGGTGACGATAATGGATTACCCAAGCTTTAGTAAGCTACTACTGGTGGGATTTGCTATCGGAACAATTTTTGGTGGCACCTCGATTCAAGCCGCTACCATACATCCCACTCCTCAGCATGCATGGCGGTACTCGCAAAAAAGTGCGTGGTACCATGATGATTCAACTTCCAAGTATTACCGCCAGGTCTGGGACAAGGCCAATGCAACTTGGAGTAAAAAGGGGTTTAACTGGAAGAAGACTAAGGGCAGTTCTAAAACCACGGTTAAAAATGTTAAATCAAATGATATCGCCTGGGTGGGAATGACCTGGACGAATAATCCGAGCGGAATGTATATTCATAAAAATTTAGTGGTAGTTAATCAAACACTACTAAATAAGTTGAGATATACCAAACAACAACAAATTAACGTGGCCGCCCATGAGTTAGGACATGCGTTAGGAATTCATCATAATCACGATAATAGTATCAGTGTGATGAACCCAGCTAATCGGTACTATGGCATTCAAAATTGTGACGTAGCGGGAATGAAAAAAATATATAGTAAAAAATACGTTGGTCGCAGTAAGCTAAAGAGCTTAGCAACAACCAATGTCTCACGGGGGTTCGTAAGTCATGATTATGCTAGTGAAACGATTAAACAGCCAGCAGCATTGAAACTGCAGGCTAAAACGATTGTGCGCGCAAAAGTTGCTCAGGTTTCCGATGATCAGGATTTTTATAGCCGGATTAAGTTACAGCAGGTTGAAGTTTTAAAAGGTAAATTCGATGCTAATAAGAACGTGCGACAATCTGGAAACTCATTTAATGACGTTGCTGATAGTCAGGTATTAAAGACTGGTGAAGAAGTTATTTTAGCTCTAGCTGATAATGGTGATCATTATTTACCGGTCGCTAGCGGTAATAGTATCTTTGTGGCAACCGCTCAAGCCAACTCTTATCAACAACTATCAACCGGATTGCACTTTGAATTAGCGGATTTTAATTTGAATTAAAATGCAAACTATAATGCTAACCAGTGTGCGTTCGAGTGCGTTTTAAGCGCGAACTTAGTGTTAAAAGAATAAATAAAAAAGGTTCGCATTAAGCGAACCTTTTTTATTTAACTTTCATTAATCCAAGACAAAGCAAAGGCATTAGTTCCCACATGAGTACCGATAACTGGACCAATTTCATCAATTTCGGTGGACACATCTGGGAAACGAGTTTTGAAATCTGCTGCCCATTTTTCTAGTGCTGAAACATTATTAGTTCCCATAAACATTACATGAAGTGGTTGGGTACTCTTTTCATAAATTGCTTTGAAACGTTCCTCAATGTTGGTTAAGGCTTTTTTCATGGTTCTAATTTTACCAATCGGAATAATTTGGTGAGAGTCTTTTGAAAGGGTCAAAATAGGTTTGATTTTTAATAATCCGCCAGCTAAGGCCCCTGTTTTGCTCAAACGACCGCCAGTTACCAAATTCTTTAAATCATCAACAACAAAGAAAACTCCCATCGAAGCTCTAAGCTGGTCTAACTTGGCAATAATTTGGTCTAATGATTTGTTTTCTTTAGCCATTTTAGCGGCTGTTTTAACTTGGTAGCCCATTGGTGTTAACGCCATATGGGAGTCGTACACAACGATTTGAGCGCCTTCGTAATGTTGGGTAAACATCCGCAAATTATCCACAAAGCCGGTAATGCCAGCAGTTAAATGAATACTGATAATTTGGTCGTACCCTTTTTCTACTAAATCATCATAAAGTGAAAGCATCATTTGAGGTGTAGGTGGAGCTGTCGTTGGTAGCTTAGTGAGGGTGGGTAATAGAGCGTAGAACTCGTCATTGCTCATACCGATTCCTTCTGGGTAAATGTTGTTGTTAATCGTAAATGTGATTGGAACAACGTAGACGTTACTAAGTGCAGCCACTTCATCAGGACTCAATGAAGCAGTGCTATCGGTTACAATCGCAATTTTACTCACAGGCATTAACCTTCCTTTATTAAACAAATTTATGGGACATATATTTATTAGACTTAGACTAGTTGGATTCAGAGCTAGTGTCAAGATAACCGCTTTAACTGTGGTGATAATTTAATAATTGTTATTTGGTACTTTTAGTTAATTGTGAATCTTTAAACGAGGCGGGATCAATTTCGGTAATTCCGGTTTCATCTGTGTTTTTGGTTTTAAAGCGAACTTGATCACCGGCAGCAATGAAGCGAGTTACGGCGGTGAAGTTTTTATCATCAGTTGGTAAAGCGTAGACACCGGGTTGATTCTTTAAGATAAATAAAATTCGGTTATTAGTTTCGGGTAAGAGACGATAAATACTACCCTTGATGGTCTTTCCAGCCGTGCTATCGGCCACACTAACCTTATTGCCTAAACGTTGGTTAAATAAAGCTAGCGTGCTTTGTGCGTCGTCACCAACTGCATAGGTACCACTTTGGTTATTGCCATCGGCTAATAGGTAAACGTACTTCATGAACGAATTATTATCGCGATCTAGCATTGATACTACCCAAGTTGGTTTGTCTCCGACCCGATAAAGCAGTGGTAAAGTTCCCTTGTAGTTTTGGGGATTGATATCTTGTTGAGCGTAAGAAATAGCTCGTTCGGGGGTCATCACGTTGCCATGTTCGCGGTAATAATGCAAGGTATTAGTGCGGGCATCAATAAAGGAGTAACCCAAAATGGAACTTTGGTGTTCATTAATACTGGTCATGCCGGTGAAATAGTAAATTCGACCTTTATAAGCGTAAGGGGTTAAATGATCTTGACCCTCAGTCCCAGCTTTAGTAGGCTTCATGACACCATTGTGACCGCCCCATTGAGTCGAGTTCCAAAAACCATTTCGATATTTACCAAATAGTTTAACTTCTTGAGCGACCCAATCGGGACTAACCGCGATATCAACGAAACTGGGAACGTTATCCGGATTATAAAGTTTCACTTGACCGGTCACTGAGTTAAGTACGGCGACCTTGTATTTACGATAGTTATAGTTGCGGTTTAGATACGAAATTGGTTTGGCCAAAGTTCTCACATAATAAGGCGTTCCGTTATTATCAATTTCTAATTGAGCGGTTTTACCGACCATGGTGTATCCCAGTGAGTGGGCGCTAATGCGGCGATCAGCATCGTTATTGAAGTAAGCACTAGGAGTGTACTTCATGGATCGTTTCACAAATTTAGGATCGGCATTTTTATCAGTAGCGTTGGTCATAAAGTAACCGGGTACCTTGCGGTAGTGAATGTAACGCCAGAAGCCACCAGAAAAGTTAACGGGCGCAACGTAAACCATTTTGCCTTTGTACATTTGTACTCGCATTTGGTTTAAATCATATACATTAGAATTTTTGAAACTATTAAGCGAGTTGTTCATATCAGTTTGAATAGTTTGGGGCGCATTAACGACTGGTGTTTCATCGCTATTTTTAATCACTGGCATCGGAGCACTTTTAGTGTCGTTAACAATTTCAGTTTTAATGGATTTAACCGAAGGATGGGGATTCATCGTAGTGACGATACTAGAAATACTGCCCAGAATCAGGAAGGCTACGATAGCTAAGACTCCCGTAATGGTGAGCTTTGAGAGCCAGCTGACGGTTCCAGAAAAACGGCTAATAATGCGTTGAATAAGCGGGTTGTCACTGCTGCTGACTTTGTTATTGGATTTTTCAAATTGGCGAAAAACAATCACAGCAATTATCCCAACGATAAACCACATCAACCAACCGTTAATTAAAGCCGGATATGATAGGTCCGGTAAGTTGAAGTAGGTATTGAAATAAGAAACGATAAATAAAGCGATGAAGCCAATCAAGCCCCAGAAACGCTGCTGGCGGTTGCTAATTACTAAAAACCAGATTAGCGGAATCACCAGCCCCGATAGTTTAACGAGAGCGATGAGTGCAAAATAAAGTAACATGAAAGTTCCTCCCAATGGTTTCCTCTTAAATTAGCTTCATTATACAGGTAAGAAAGGGATTTGGATATGTCGATAGGAAATGAGTTATAAAAAACGAACCGTTTTCATAAGTTTTGTAAACTACCTTTATTTTTTCATAAAAAAGTTATAGTATGGTAATTAATAACTTACACATTTTTAGCCACTAATAGAGGAGAGTTTGAACTTTTGTCAAAACGAAGTATCGCCATTGTCACGTTTGCCTTACTGTTATCCAATGCCATGAGTGGTTTGGATAGTACCATTATTAATACGGCCCTGCCAGCCATTATCAGTGATTTACATGGTTTGGAGTTAATGGGGTGGATTGTGGCGGTATTTTTATTGGGAACCGCGGTGACCACACCACTCTGGAGCAAGCTAGGAGAACACATTGGCAATAAGGCCGCCTTTCAAATAGCGACGTTATTGTTTGTAATTGGTTCTTTTTTGCAAGGAATGTCACCAAATATTATTTTCTTAATTGCTGCTCGAACCCTAATGGGGATGGGTAGTGGTGGGATGGTTTCCATTCCTTACATTATTTATGCCAGTCTATTTGTAGATCCACGAAAACGAATGAAAGTTCTAGGATTTGCTACGGCCAGTTATAGTGCGGCTAGTATCATTGGTCCCTTAGCGGGAGGCTGGATTGTCGATACTTTTTCTTGGCATTGGGTTTTTTATTTGAATGTACCAATTGGGTTATTGGCCATTATCATTGTGCAAATATTTTTCAAAAGTTCACAAATTCCCGATCATTCACAACCCGTTGATTATCTAGGAGCTGGCTTAATGACAGTTGGTTTAATCACTTTGTTAACCGGAATTGAAGAAAGCGGCGTATTGTCCAATCAAATCGTATTCATTATGATTGCTGTGGGAGCAGGGGTAATCGCATTAATGTTTGTTGCTGAAGAACATGTTGCTGATCCAATTATTCCGAGTCGGTTGTTTAAAAATAAAACGTTATTAATTGATTTTGTTATTTTTGCCTTAGTTTGGGGCGCTTTTATTAGTTTTAATATTTACGTACCTATGTGGGCTCAGGGCCTATTAGCTACGTCCGCTATTATTGGTGGGGTAACGCAAGTGCCAGGTTCATTCACCAATTTCGGTGGTTCAGAGGCGGTTCCAGGGATGCGCAAAAAATTCAATCCTAACCAAGTCATCGGTATTGGAATTTTGATGATTGCGATTGCGTTTGTTATTTTGGTCGCTGCTGGAGTCAAGGCACCATACTGGATTTTACTGGTCGCGGGAGTATTTGAAGGTTTTGGTAATGGAGTTTGCTTTAATGAATTACAAGTTAAAGTCCAACAAGATGCCGCCAAAGAAGATGTAGCCGTTGCGACGTCTTTTAGTTTCTTAATTCGAATGTTAAGTCAAATGATGATGTCGTCAATTTATGGGGTTATTTTAAATAACGCTTTGTATCGGGGAATTCGTCAGGCTCATGGTCAAATTACTATGAAAATGATGAATAAACTTAGTGATGCTAACAGTTTGAATCAATTGCCGAGTGCTTTTTTACCATTAATGCGTCGAATTTTACATAGTGGTATTCACGATATCATGTTGGTCGGCTTGGTGATGTTACTTTTCACTGAAGCAGTTAATTATTATGAACAACAACGAGTGATGGTTGCGCCTAAATTAAGTGTTCATGATCGCATGAGTCGCCTCTTTGGTCATCGCGTCGCTCATTAATTGAATTGATAAATTGATAAAAAAACCAGCCGGGTCGATTACCGAGCTGGTTTTTATTTTTTATGAATTTAAGAAGTGGGCAATCATAACTATGGCAAAGATGACTGTATCCCAGGCAAAGTGACAGAGATATGAGACCCAAAGGTTCTTGGTGCGGATGTAGACGCCGTTGTAGAAAAGACGGGACATACCAATAATGATAAACATTTGAGCGATATGCCAATCGTAAGCTGAAAAATGCATAAAACCAAATACAATGATAGAAACGATGGTTCCAATCCAAAGGGCACCACCACGACTGACGTGCCAATATTTATTAGCTAAAGTTGCAAAAACTAACATTAAAATGATGGCTAGTAATTCTTCTGATAAGAGACTAAAAGCATCACTAATTGTGGTTATGACAAAAACGACAATCATTTGTAGTGGTGAGACGTTTTCGGTGAAAGCCTTGGCACCACCATTGTCAGCGACGGTAGAAAACATAGTAACGATATTTTCAGCAACCGAACTGTAAATAGTGGCGAGAGTTAAAGCGATAATGCCGGCAAAGAAATCCTTAAGTGTGATTTTATGAAAGAAAGTCTTTAGTGTATTTTTCGCTAAATAACGAAGCATCAATGCTAATAAAATTAGTGGTGCAAATGTTTGCACAAATTGTAGTGGTAAGGCCAACAGCATGTTATCTTTATCAAAATCAATTAATTGTGGCACAATTCCTACAAAAAATAGCAATGGCGTTAATATTGCGATGAGCCACAACCTGCCTTGTGACAATGGTTGAGTATCATCTAAAATGGGAAAAACTCGATTATCGTTTTTCCGCTCTAAAAAACTTTTCCCCTCAGTATTATTCATAATATAATCCCCCTGTAAATTATATTTACAATCTTAATATAACTTTTTAATTATTTAACTTCAAAGGTTTTGCCTTGTGAAATACCAATGATATCTGAAATTAAAAGAAGCCAATCGTGATCACGATTGGCTTCTTTATTGTAAAAAATATTAACGTGCTAGTTGTTGGTTACCTAATTTAAACGTGAAATGATACAAAATGAAATTAATGAAAATCAATAAACCAACAAACATAAATGCGTGTTGAGTGCCTGATTGCATCACCGTAGCGGCATTAGTACCAGTACCAGAAGCTAGGAAACTCGAAGCAACGGCCGTTCCAATAGAACCTGCAAATTGTTGCATGGTATTAAAGATAGCGTTAGCATCGGCTTCTTGCTCGCGTCCGACGATGGTTAAAGCATAGGTCATAGTGTTAGAAAATGACATTGTCATTCCAATTGCAAACAAAGTGTAGTAAACCAAGATGAGTGCGGGTGATAGATTAAAACAAGAAACGGCAAACAAAATGATAGCTAAAAAGTAGACGGTGTTGCCGATGGTGATAGGACGTTTAGCTCCCATTGTATCGTACATTCGGCCCCAAACTGGATTAAGTAATCCTGAAATTAAACTCCCAGGAAGCATAATAATGCCGGCAATTAGGGAAGTGGCATGATCAGCAATTTGGGCGTAATTAGGAAGCACGAAGTTAATTCCAATGTTGGTAAATTGAATGAAAATGTAAGCAATCAGAGCCATTGTGAAAACAGGATTTTTGAAAATATTGATATTAACTAAAACACGTTGGCTATGATTGGAAATGACGATGAAAGCCCATACTGCAAGTAACATTACAATCAATGCTAACCCAAATTGACCATTAACCCAGCCTAAGGTGCTGACGGTGTTAAAGCCAAGGGTCAAACTGACGAAAATAACTGCTAATAAGAACAAACGGAGCCAATCGAATTTTTCTTGTCTTAATGGAGTAATTTGCTCAATAGCAAGTCCCATGATTAAGCCAATAATCATTAAAGGTAATACTATCCAGAAAATATCGCGCCAACTTAAGAAGTAGACAACTACCCCGCCGAATGTGGGTCCTAAAGCGGGAGCCAGTGAAATAATTAAACCACCAAGGCCCATGAAAACACCACGTTTGGCCATTGGAGCTCGTTCTAAAATGATATTAAATAAGAGGGGCAAAGAAATTCCAGTTCCCATTGCTTGAATTAAACGACCGATTAATAATATTGAGAAGTTACCGGCTAAGGCACAAACCAAATCACCCACAATGGCTAAGATAGCTCCGGCCATGAAAATATTACGTTCTTTAAAACGTCCTTTAAGATAGGAAGAACAAATAATAACTAAGGAAACCATCAATAAGTAACCGGTAGTTACCCATTGAATGGTATTTAAATCAACGTGAAATTGCTTGGTTAAAGTGGGAAAGGTCACGTTCATTGAAGTTTCAATTAAAACGCCGATGAAGGCCATGATAGCAGCAGCTATGATGGCAAGGATGTCGCGTTGAGACATTTTATCTGTATTTGGTTGCATTTTTTGCTTTCTCCTGTTCGTGTGATATGGCAGATTTAAGTAACAACGGTTGAATAATGTTTCGTTCTTCCGTTGTTAAATTACCGAACGCCAATTTTTCGGCGTGCTTAGTTAGCTCAAAAAGGGGTTGGCGTAAATCTTCACCTGCGGCAGTTAAATAAAGATGGCTAATACGTTTATCGGTAGCATCAGGTTGGCGTTTTAAGTAGCCGAGCTTGATTAATTTAGCGACAGCACGGGTGATAGTACTATGATCTAAAAACATGATTTTGGTAAGATCATCTTGAGAGGCCCCGGGATGATCATGAATGAAGAAAATGAAAAAGTAGTTATTTTCATTAAGACCAAATTGTTTAACGTTGCGTTTCAAATCATTTTGAACGATTCGACTCAAGATACTAATCCCTTGAACGTGGTCTTCGCTTTCTTTGAATGTGATGATGTCGCCCTCCTTTTATGTGCGAAAGCACATTTAATGACGAAGAATAGTGTATGACTTATTTTCAATATTGTCAAATATTCACTGAAACAAAATGAAAAGAAGCTAATACTCCGCGAATATTAGCTTCTTTTATATATTTATTCCATTAAATCAGCCGAAATTAGACTTAGATTGTTGGCTACTAAATGATTAACTACCGTTTGATATAGCACGGTTCTGATTGCCATACTTTCAAAATCAGTGACCGCATTGGCTTGTTTTCTTAGATTCAATAGTTCATCGTTGAATTTCGCCGTAAATTCAGTAAAAGCATCTTCTAAACTAATATCGTGTCCGGCAATTTCAATGCCATTTTTTATGTAGTCTAATGAAAAGGCGGATTTTAAAACACTGACAATGATAATTTGGGCGAGACTATGTCTGGTATAACGCTTTTTGATGGGTTTATCTACTAAGCCTAATTTAACATAGCTGTTAATCATCGTTTTGGTAATTGGTGTTTCTGTAAATGGTGTAATATAGTGATTTACACAATCTATGAGTTGATCCATATACAAGTCAAGTTTGGGTAAATCAGTCCAGTTAGGTAGCTGATTTTGCCGATATTGGGTCAACCAATTCTCGAAGTTCTTAGCTTCCATAAAAATCCCCCCGTAGTTAACTATGTTGTTTCATTATACTCGTTTTAAACGGACAAGGTAAGGTAGAATTTAAATCTATTTAACCTTGCGTAGTAGATGATAATATCGTATGATTAATCTAGATGAGGAGGAATGAATATGCAAGTTAAAATCAGTCGGCATCAAAAAATTCTCTATGAGGTTTGGGATGCGATTACCCATGGTCTAGGTTTTATCGTTAGTGCAGGATTAGGAGCTGCATTATTAGTTAAAGCGGTTCGTGATGGCCTAAATGGAATACAAATTACCAGTCTTGTAGTCTATCTCGTTAGTTTATTGGGCTTATATTTGGCTTCCACTCTCTTTCACTGTTTCGTATTCACCAAAGCTAAACGCGTGTTTCAAATCATTGATCATAGTAATATTTTTATTTTGATTGCTGGTACTTACACGCCGTATTGCTTGGTATTCATTCATAATACGGCCGGTAATTGGCTGTTAGCTAGTGTTTGGGTCCTAGCCTTAGCGGGAATTGCACTACATATCTTCAGTCACGGGAAGCACCAACGATTAGAAACTACGATTTACGTAGTGATGGGATGGTTGTGTTTGTTGTTGGCTAAAAGTCTATACGCTAATTTAGGAACCGCCGGATTCTGGTTGTTAGTTAGTGGTGGAGTAACCTTTACCACTGGTGCTTTAATTTATAGTTTACCGAAATCACCGGAACTGCTTCATTTGATTTGGCACTTCTTCGTAATGGGCGGGACCACTTTGATGTTTCTATCGATCTATTTAAACGTCTAATAAAAATTGTGAGTTAACCATATTAAAACAATTATCAAACTAAAATAAAAACTGGAATTTGGCCGTGGTTAGGACAAGATTCCAGTTTTTATTTTGTTAAATATTTAAGTTGTCGGAGTGATTTCTCGTGTAGCTCGTAAGGCATACAAGATAGTGACGGTATCCACTACTTCTTGTAATAGCGCGCCGATGATGGTGGGAATGACGCCGGTGGCTGCAATTAACATTAAAATAATACAGATAGCAATCCCAATCAAAACTGCTTCTCGCGCAATTCGCATTGTATCTTTGGCGATAGTAATCGCGGTTGGCACTAATTGAAGATTATCGCGCATAATCACGACGTCAGCGGATTCACTGGCAGCTGTAGCACCATATGCTCCCATGGCAAAGCCAACGTTGGCAGTGGCTAAGGAAGGGGCATCATTTACTCCATCACCAACCATGCCGACAGGTAATAAATCTTGGGGCACGGTCTTTAATACCTCGATTTTTTGTGCTGGTAATTGAGAGGCAAACACCTCGTCAATACCCACTTCAGCGGCAATTTTATTGGCAATTACAGGACGATCGCCAGAAATTAACATTAATTTGTGAATCCCTAGTTGGTGCAATTCTTGCATTACTGCCGGGGCTTCTTCTCTAAGTTGATCGACTAAAGTAATATAGCCACTATATTGACCATCAATAGCAATATGGATGCAGGTTTGATCAACTTTAATAGCATCAGGACTAACAAAGGCGGCTTTTCCCACGCGAACAACATGGCCGTTCACATCAGCCTGGACTCCTTGACCAGTTTTTTCTTCAATATTAGTGGCAGCTGGTAACTTAGCCGGAGCGGCGTTGACGATAGAACGGGCCAAAATATGACCAGAATGTTGCTCTACAGCCGCAGCAATAGTGAGTAGCTCGGTAGCGGACAAATTATTAACTGGTTTAATTTCGTCAATGGATAACTGACCCTTAGTAATAGTTCCAGTTTTATCAAAACCTAGTGATTTTAATTGAGCGGTTTTTTCAACGGTGTTCCCGTTTTTAATTACAATTCCGTGACGACTAGCTCGTCCCATCCCAGATACTAGGGCAATTGGCGCCGCTAAAATAAGCGGACAAGGAGAAGCGACCACTAAGACTTGAGCAAAGCGGACGGGGTCTTTGGAATACCACCATGCAATTCCAGCAATAATATAAGCGACTGAGGTGAAGGGAACGGCATAACGGTCGGCCATGCGGACAAAGCGGGCCGGTTGCTCGTTAGCTGCCTTTACTAAACGAATAATGCTTTGATACTGACTGTCAGCGGCAGTTTTTTGAGCGACTAAGGTGATCGCATTATCACCATTTAAAGCACCGGACATCACTTGATCGCCCATTTGTTTTTCTACTGGGTTGGCTTCCCCGGTTAGTGATGACTCATCTAAAACGGTGTGTCCCGCGATGATTTTACTATCAACTGGGATGATTTCGCCGGGCTTAACCAATAAGCGATCACCGATTTGGACTTGTTCCACGGCAACATCAACGGGTTGATCTGCTGCGGTTAGTTTGTGGGCGGTTTGCGGTGAATTAGCTAATAATTGTTTTACTTCAGCGCTAGCGCGATTGGCAGCATAATCTTCAAGGGCTTCCCCACCGGTCAGCATTAATAAAACAATTAAAGCGGCCCAATATTCACCAACCGCCAAGGTCGCAATCACGGCGGTAATAGCTAGTAAGTCGACCCCAAATTGACCATTACGGAGCGTTTTGATCATGTCTACAAACATAATCAACGCCAAAATCGATCCCAAGATAGTCACTAGAATTTGCGCCCAGAGATTTTGGTGTAGGCCAAACGCTAAAATACAAGCAGCGATTCCGGTTCCTAATACCCACCAAAGGGGTTGGTAATTTTTCAAATTGGACATAATGACAGCCTCCTTAATCGTGGTTATTACCTTGAGTGTACCAATTGCCCTGAATTAAGTCTAATTTGAACGGTTATGACGGGGTTAGTCCGCGATTTAAAAACTCAATTAATTGTGCGGCTACTACCTTATTATTTCGTGGTTGATTTAACAAAATGGTAGGCACCAAACTGCCAATTAATGTTGATAGCATGTAACTAAAAATACGGTCATTATCCCAAGCAATTAATTGGTGTTGTTCTTTTAGCTGGTCAAACTGTTGGTATAACGTTGGCAGCACCTCGCGTTTAACGTTAGTCATAATGGTTAACACCAGTTCTTGTTGATTTAAAGCTTCTCGGATAATAACGCGCAGTTCTTGTTGATTAGCTTGAGCAAAGTCGAAGCGATCCAACGTAATGGTTTGCAGCAAATCCGTTAAGTTAGTAAACTCGGTGTTAATTAACACTTGGCGAAATTCTTGCGCCACTTGTGGAATAATCGCAATGATGGGATGCAAAACGGCGGTAAACAATTGTTCTTTGGTTTTAAACCGCTTATAAACAGTTCCTTCACTGACGTTAGCTAATTGAGCAATTTGTTTAGTGCTAGTGTTATCAACTCCTTGAGCTGCAAAAAGCTCGAGTGCTGCTTTTAATACTTGTTTTTGTTTAGTGGGTAGTTCTGAATTATTTTGGAGATTACTTTGAAAGAGATCTTTTATGGGCGTGGTGTGCATTTAGTTCTTCCTTTCTTGATAGCTATACTTTGCGGTATTTACGCATACTAAAAATATTGATGATTACAAAGAAAATTAAAATGCCAATTAACACGGTCACCGGTTGCCAAATATCACCTAAGGTGGCTTGCCGTTGAATGACATCGGTTAAGGCACTAGCACCGTAATAAAGGGGCATGAAATGGGCCACTACCTGTAACCAATGATCCATACTGGCAACGGGAACAATCCCAGAGAAAAAGACCTGAGGGATGACAAGTAGGGGAATGAACTGCATCATTTGAAATTCCGACGCAGCAAAGGATGAAATAAATAATCCCATCGCTAACGCGACTAAGGCAATCAAAATGCAGATGGCCAGCACCAACCAGAGACTACCTAATATTTGCACTTGAAGAGCCCAAACACAAAATAAAACGACAATGATGGTTTGCAAAATAGCAAACAAACCATATCCTCCTAAATAACCGTAAATGATTTCACTCCGGTAAATGGGGGTAGCTAATAAGCGCGAGAGCGTGCCAGAATTTCTTTCACCCAACAAAGAAATTCCAGAAATCATGAAAACAAAGAAGAAGACCACGAAACCAACAAAAATAGGAAGCATCGTTACGAAGAAAGAAGCGTCGCCATTGGCATATAGATATTTAGACTTAACCGTATAATTACTAGGTTTCTGTTTCTGGGGGTTAGTTTTCACTTTGTGTGCACTGGAGTTTGCGGTAGTTTGTGGTAATTGTGCGCTTAGCGTTTTAAGTTGCTGCTGAGCTTGTTTTAGTGCGACTGTTTGCTTGTGGGTGACACTGACCAGTTGCTGGATTTTTAGCTTGACCGTCCCAGTTTGAATACTTTGTTTTAAGATTCCGGCTTGGGTTTGATCAGCATTTTCATAGGTCATAATTAACTGATTGCCTTTAGTAGTTAGGTAACCAGCATAGTGATTTTGACGAATAATTTGAGTAGCAGATTGGTTATTTTTAATTTGATGAATTTTCACCTTTTTATTATCAATGGCTTTAACCACCTCACTAGAAACGTTGTGAACGGCTAAATCAGCAGTAGAATCCGAGCCGGATTGAAAGAGAAAGTACATCAAACCTAACATTAATAGTGGTGCGATAAACATCATCGCTAATGTTCTTTTGTCACGAATCATTTCTTTAATAATACGTTCAAATACAGCTAAAATTCTCATTGGGCTTGCCCCGCTTTCACAAAAACATCTTCTAAACTATCAGTGTGGTATTTAGCCAATAATTCAGTAGGGGTTCCGGATGTCGTGAACTGACCATCGCGAATCATGGCTAGATAATCACACTAGGCGGCATCTTCCATCACGTGAGTAGTAATAATGATGGCTTTACCGTTAGCCTTAAGTCGGTTAAGTTCCTGCCAAATTTGTTGGCGCAATTCTGGATCAATTCCAACGGTAGGTTCATCTAAAATAAGTAAATCAGGGTCAGCGAGTAAAGTTAGTGCTAGAGACAAGCGGCGTTGCATTCCACCAGAATAGTTGCTAACTGGACGATCCAAAAATTCTAACAGATTAACGGTTCCCGCTGCGTATTCAATGCGAGCTGGAATTTCTTTAGTGGCAATTTTAAATAATTTGGCAAAAAAGGTTAAATTTTCTCGCCCAGTTAGTAATTCATAAAGGGCATCGCTTTGGGCCATAAAGCCAATGTGGGCTAAATTTTGCCGATTAGGCATAGACTTACCTAAAACGGTGACGGTACCACTATCGGGAGCGTCCATGCCCATAATAATTTTTACTAACGTGGTTTTGCCAGCGCCAGAAGGCCCAATTAGTCCCACGATTTTGCCTGGTTGAACCTGTAAATTAATGTTATTTAGGACAATTTGGTTACCAAAACTTTTGTTGATATTGACTGCATCTACTGCTAATACCATCGAATTTTCCTCCTTTTCAGCAATCGAGTGAGTGCTGACTCACTTAATTGAGTTCAGTATAATAATTATCCGGGTGAGTGTCAACTCACTTATTGGAACCGCTTTACAAAATGCCCTAGTTACTTTAATCATTAAGAATAAGTTTGGTAATCCTAAAAATTTCGTTTACTTTTGTTTAAATTATGATAGCATTATTAATGAAAATGCAGAGGAGGCGGAATTTGATGGCAAATAAGAAGCCGGAGAAGCAAAAGAAGGAAAAACTTATCCATTATGCTAATGGTCCTTCGCTAGAAGAAATTAACGGAACCGTGGAAGTTCCTAAAGGAAAAGGATTTTGGCGTACGTTACTAGCGTATTCTGGCCCAGGAGCCTTAGTAGCAGTGGGATATATGGATCCAGGTAACTGGTCAACGTCAATTACCGGTGGGCAAAACTTCGGTTACCTACTTATGTCTGTTATCTTGATGTCGAGTTTAATTGCAATGTTGTTACAATACATGGCGGCTAAACTGGGCATTGTGACACAGATGGATTTGGCGCAGATGATTCGCGCAAGAACCAGTAAAACACTGGGATATGTTTTATGGATTATGACGGAATTAGCTATCATGGCGACTGATATTGCTGAAGTTATCGGGGCGGCGATTGCTTTGTACCTATTATTTGGTATTCCGTTATTATTGGCGGTTTTAATTACCGTGTTTGATGTAATGCTTTTGCTATTATTAACTAAAGTTGGTTTTAGAAAAATTGAAGCCATTGTGGTTTGTTTGATTTTTGTTATTTTAATCGTTTTCGTTTATCAAGTAGCTTTATCTAATCCGGACATGGCTGGTGTGATGAAAGGATTAATTCCTACTACTGATACTTTTGCCGATAGTCCAGAAGTGGGCGGCCAGACACCATTAACGGGAGCACTGGGAATTATCGGAGCCACCGTTATGCCGCATAATTTGTACCTGCATTCAGCAATCTCTCAAACCCGTAAAGTGGATCATAGGGATGAAGAAGATGTGGCTAGAACCGTTCGTTTTACCACTTGGGATTCAAATATTCAGCTATCACTAGCCTTTGTAGTTAATTCACTACTATTAATTGTGGGGGTAGCGGTCTTTAAGAGTGGGGCAGTAAAAGATCCATCCTTCTTTGGTTTGTATGAAGCTTTATCTGATCCATCAACGTTAAGCAATGGACTACTGAAAACAGTGGCTCGTTCAGGAGTATTATCAACGTTATTTGCGGTTGCATTATTAGCTTCCGGACAAAATTCCACGATTACGGGAACTTTAACCGGTCAAGTTATTATGGAAGGCTTTATTCATATGCGCATGCCAATTTGGCTCCGGCGCTTAGTTACTCGGTTGATTTCAGTGGTACCGGTAGTTATTTGTGTGGTAATGACAGCACACAAGTCGGTCATTCAACAACATGAGGCTTTAAATACTTTAATGAATAACTCGCAAGTATTTCTAGCTTTCGCGTTACCGTTTTCAATGTTACCATTATTAATGTTTACAGACAGTAAATACGAAATGCACGATCGATTTAAGAATTCTACCATTATTAAGTTACTCGGTTGGATTTCGGTCATTGGTTTAACTTATCTGAACTTGATTGGTTTACCAGGACAGTTCGAGGCATTTTTCGGTGATCAAGCAACCAAGTCAGAATTAGCATTAGCTGACACAATGGCTTACATTGGGGTGGTTTTGGTATTAGCACTATTAGCTTGGGTAGTTTATGATTTACATCGTAGTAACAAGCAGTTTGCGGCTAAACAACAAGCCCAAACCAATGAAAAATAAAAAGGATCCATTGGAGAGGAGTCGAGTTATTCATGAAGCAAGAATATAACAATCAAAATTTTAAACGGATTTTAGTTGGGGTAGATGATTCAGAGGATGCTCAACTGGCTTTTCGGTACGCAATTCATGAAGCTCGTGAAAATAAGGCCACTTTGATTATTGCGTCCGTCTTAGAACATGATGAAATGAATATTTATCAAGCTTTGGATAAGGATTATATTCATGGTGAACGCGAAGCTTTAATGAATCACATCGAAAAGTACCGTCAATTAGCTTTACGTGCCGGAGTTGAAAAGGTTGATACTATTATTAGTGAAGGTGAAGCTGGTGAAACAATCGTTAAAGAGATTATTCCAGCTGTTGATCCAGATCTTTTAATTATTGGTTCTATGTCTAAGCAAGGAATCAAAAAATACTTTGGCTCACAAGCAGCATATATGGCAAAATATTCACCAATTTCAGTAATGGTAGTACGTTAAGGGGTCAATATTGGGGTAATTTAACAGAAAATAGGGGTAATACCTGGTTTAAAACCAGTGTATTACCCCTTTTTATGAAATTGATTAAAAAAATTTTTTATAAAAAATTCAAAGAAAATTCCTTTTTAAAATTTAAAAAGCGACCAATCGCTTGCTATTAATGGATTACAGCCTATTGGCAATTTTAATACATCGCATCAAAAATCACTTCTTATCAATTATGTATCGCATTCATTATATAAATAAATGAACTATAAATATCATTATTTTTTAAGTAGTTTAAATTATTAATCACATTTAATTTTAAGCTCTATTAAAAATTAAATATGTAAACGGTTTAATTTTCTTAAATGTATATCATATTCATTATATCGATATAACTATTTTGGTTGAAAGCGAAATTTTATTATGTTATTCTTGGTTTGTTCAAAGGTTATTCACAAATTAATAACATTTTGAATCCATTTAATTTTAGGAGGGGTTTATTTTATGAAAGCATCATTGAAAAATTCATTGTTTGTCGGTTTAGCTGCTTTAGGTTTTGTTACACTTGCGGGTGCAACTAATGCTAGTGCCGCTGCTACCTCAACAGGATTTCATGATTTAACGGGGGTTAAAGCAAACGATCGTAACGTCACATTTACTGGAAAGAACGCAATTTATGACAAGCCAGGTACTGTAGCTGGTAAGAAACAAGTTGTAGCTTCTACTACTACTTTGAAGAAGCTATCTGCTTCACAAAATAGTAAAGAAAACTTCCGGGCATATGGTTACACTACCACTGATCGTGGTTCAGTTTACTACAAGGTTGTTAGCTATGATGGTCAATATCGTGGTTACATCTACGGTGGTAAAAAGGTAAATAGTTTTGGCGGTGGTGTTGCACAATTCGCTACTTCTAAAGACGCTTCAGTTAACTCAACTGAAAAGAACAAGACCTTTGTATTTGCTCACCCTGGTGACACCAACGATGGTAACTCAGTTACATACGCTGCACCTGCATATACTCAATACAAAATTGGTCGTAAAGTAATGGATACCACTGATTACAAGAACGACAAATTAACAATTACTAAAGCCGCTACTCGTACTCGTGAAGGAGACCGTTGGGTATACGTAACTGACTCAACTCATCCAGAAGTAAGTGGTTGGATTAAATCAACTGGTGTTAAGGAATACAAGTCAAACGGTGTAAACCAAACTACTGCCAGCCGTGTATTTAATTACAGTAACTATGATGTAGCTGGTCAAAAGACTACAAGCACCATTTCTAACCTTAGTGGCTTACGTCTATTGTTTAACTCTAACGTAAACTTCACTAACGCTATTAACACATTTAACCGTGATACTGCCGTTAAGGGTAACAAGTCTGACATTCTTTCGGAAGATACTTTAGTATCAACTCTTAAGAAGGATGGTTTGACTACTGTTTACATGAAGATTACACCAACTATCATTGGTAGAATTCCTGGTGGTATCTTAGATAACATGGACACTACTGGTCTATTTATGAAGTTCAATCTTGATAAAGATGCACTTCCAAGCAATGTTCACTACGGTGATAATATCCGTCTTTCATACACTGTTGAACCACAAAACTTGTATGTCAAGGCACCTAACCAAACTGTCATCGAAGACAACACTAAGAATGAAGATGGTTACTATGCTATTCCAATGAACAATGACGTAATCCGTAGCATTGTAAGCACTATCGCAACAATGGAATTCTAGGATTAGCATTTTAAACTTGCATTATTCCCCTAAAGAATAACATTAACTTCATACGGCAACTTAAGTTAATTAAGACCTGATTCCTACTTTTAGCGGGAGTCAGGTCTTTTATTTATAATGATTCAATAATATTTTAGTGTAATCTATTTATATCGGGGCTTATCGTTTAATGAACATTCTTATCATAACGAGCATTTATATCTAATCAGCTATTGTCAGGAGGACTAGCTTTGACTAAGTTAAGTAATTCAGAATTATTTACACAGATGTTCATTACCGCATCACAAGTTGTTATTAAAAACCATTCCTTTGAAAAATTTGACTTAACCCGACTGCAGGCTTTAACGTTGGCTAATATTTGTAGGATGCCGGGTATTTCCATGGGAAAATTAGCTAATTTAATTGGTGTATCAAGATCTCAAATCACCGGAATTGTGGAAACATTAGTTCAAATTAGTTTAGTTCGTCGGGAAAAAAGTCCTAAAAATCGCCTGTTCTACAATATCTATAGCACGGAGAAAGGCGATCAATTTTTCGAAAAACAGTGTCGAGTTTTAGATGATTATTTTGAAGAAAGGCTACAAAAATTAAATGAAGATGAATTAGAACAACTGAAGGCAGATTTAGAAGATAGTTTTTGTTTGATGGATAAATCCAATATGTTACCACAGGGGTTCATTAATCCATTTACGTATCAATTCCCATCAAAAAATCAACAAATTGAATAATTATAAAGGTCTGGCTCCGACTTCACGTCGGAATCAGACCTTTATTAAATATAGTAGAAATTTTAAATAGTCATCTTCAATTGGGGCTCTCCTACTCTAAAGTATATATGCTATACTAATAATTGGTGAAAATTAATAAAAATATTTATACATAAACGTGAGAGGAAGAATAAGATGCAAAACTACAATAAGACTTCATTGCAAAAGGGGATGCTTTGGGCCCTGCTTGCATCAATCCTATGGGGTATTTCAGGAACCGTCTTGCAAATTATTTCACAAGGTGAAGCCATCCCGGCTGCTTGGTATTTGTCGGTAAGAACGTTAGGAGCTGGGGTAATTTTGATTGTCATTAGTGCTTTTAAATATGGCAAACACATTTTTGACGTCTTTAAATCCGGTCGCCTAGTTTGGTGGCTCTTGGCATATGCTGTTTTTGGTTTATTAGCCAATCTGTTAACTTTTTATATGGCTGTTCAAACTGGAAACGCACCTTCAGCTACTATTTTGCAGTATTTAAGTCCGCTATTTATCGTTTTAGGGGCATTATTATTTAAACACGAACGTCCTAGTAAAATTGATATGATCGTGTTTGTGATCGCATTATTAGGAGTGTTTTTGGCCATTACCCGGGGTAACATTCATGAACTAGCAATCCCAACAGTATCGTTAGTATGGGGAATTTTATCGGGGATTACCGCAGCCTTTTACGTGGTTTTACCCCAACCAGTAACTAGATACTATCCACCAATGGTAGTACTCGGCTGGGCCTTTTTGATCGCTAGCTTGTTACTTAACTTATACCATCCATTTTGGAGTGGGGTGCCAACGGTAACACCTCGTTTAGTATGGTCAATGTCAACGGTAATTATTGTCGGAACGATTTTACCGTTCTTAATTTTATTGCATGCACTTAACTTTGCACCCTCATCAGTGGTCAGCATTATGGATGCTGCTCAACCAGTGGTTACTTTTATTTTAAGCTTGATTTTCTTAAACCTAGAATTTAACTGGATTGAAATGTTAGGATCTATCTTGGTAATTATTGCGATTGCCATTTTGCAACGTTACCGAGAGTGATTTTGAGGGTTGCACTTAAAGCTGAATATGTTACTATAGAGCCAATGAAAACGATTTTATTTCCGTCATGGAAATAAAGTTAAGAGAGGGCTGGGGGGAAACTTCCAGTCCTTTTTGTTTCCCTTTGTTGTTGAAATCACAAAATTCAGGAGGAATTTACTATGGCATATAAGTCAGTTAATCCGTATACCAATGAGCTTTTAAAGGAATATCCATTTGCAACGGGTCAACAAATTGCTGATACTTTGACCACTAGTCACAAACTATACAAGCAGTGGCAAAAAGATAATGATTTGGCAGCTCGAGCCCAAATTTTACATCAAGTGGCCCAAGCTTTTCGTGATCACAAAGAAAAATTAGCTAAAATTGATACTGAAGATATGGGTAAACTTTACCGTGAATCACTAGGTGAAGTGGAATTATGTGCAATGATTGCTGATTATTTTGCTGATCATGGCGCTGAAATGTTGCAACCCACACAATTAAAAACGATTGCTACCGGTCAAGCCGAAGTACAAAAACATGCTACGGGGGTATTAATGGCCGTAGAACCATGGAATTTCCCTTACTATCAAATTATGCGGGTCTTTGCTCCTAACTTTATGGTGGGAAACCCAATGATCTTAAAGGATGCATCTAACACACCTACTGCTGCTCAAGCCTTTGCTGACGAAGTATTGGCCGCCGGTGCCCCTGCTGGAAGTTTAACCAACCTCTTCTTAGATTACGATCAAGTTGGTGAAATTATCGCTGATCCACGAATTCAAGGAGTAGCTTTAACTGGTTCTGAACGTGGTGGTAAATCTGTAGCGGTGGAAGCAGCTAAGAATTTAAAGAAAAATACGATGGAATTAGGCGGAATGGATGCCTTTATCGTTTTAAAAGATGCTGATATCGATGAAGTAGCTAATATTGCTTGGCGAACACGGCTATACAACGCCGGTCAAGTATGTACTTCTTCTAAACGGTTTATTGTTGCCGCTGATTTATATGACGAATTCTTGAAGCGTCTGAAAGCCAACTTTGCTGCCGTAGTACCGGGTGACCCAATGGATAACCACACTACTTTGGCACCGATGAATACGGCTAAAGCTAAGGTAAAGCTTCAAGAGCAAGTTGACCGAGCAATCGATAATGGGGCGCACGTTTACTACGGTAACGAACCAATTGATTTACCAGGTCAATTCTTCATGCCAACCATTTTAACTGATATTGAACCAGATAATCCGGCCTTTCGTGAAGAAATGTTTGGCCCAGTTGCTCAAGTATACAAGGTTAATAGTGAAGCTGAAGCAATTGAAATGGCCAATGATTCTGAATTTGGGCTTGGTGGCATTGTTTTTGCTGGTGATGCTCAACATGGTAAAGAGGTAGCCAGTCAAATTGAAACTGGAATGGTCTTTGTAAATAACTTTATGGCTTCGCTACCCGAACTGCCTTTTGGAGGAGTTAAGAAGTCAGGTTATGGTCGGGAAATGAGCGAATTAGGCTTAATGGCCTTTGTTAACGAACAATTAATTGTCACCGCTGCTCATCCGGATCTAGATAATCCGGCGGGCGGCTTGGTAGCCACTGATCCTACCAAATAAGAGAAACTAGGCGTTGCTACTATGTTAGCAACGTTTTTTCATAGGGTGAGTGTTATACTTATGGGTAAATCAACTAAGGAGGCATTGCCATGAATTACGAATTACACGGCGCGGATCCCTTTCCCTTAGCAGTAGTTAGTCTAGCTAATAATGAACGAGTCCAAATCGAATCGGGTTCGATGATTTATTTTAATGATCAAATTAACCTAGAAGGCCATATGAACAGTAACGGCAAGAAGGGACTGAGTGGGGTCATGAGCGCTTTGGGACGGAAAATGACTTCCGGCGAGTCTTTCTTTATTACGACCGCAACCGGTACCGCTGCACAGGGCCAAATTGCGATTGCTCCGGGAAATCCGGGCGTGATTCAAGAATTAGCCGTGGATGCCACTCACCAGTGGCGTTTAAATACGGGCGCCTTTCTAGCTGCTGATGAAACGGTAACTTACAACATGGTCCGACAAAAAATTAGTGGAGCATTATTTGGTGGTACCGGTGGGTTATACGTAATGGAAACCCAAGGAACTGGGATGATGTTAGTTAGTGCCTATGGTGGCATGTTACCCATTGATTTAGATGGTAGTAACGATTATCGTATCGATAATAACCACGTTGTCGCTTGGTCCAATAGCTTAGATTACGAAATTGAACCAGCTAGTGGCGTCTTGGGCTTTAAGACCGGTGAAGGGTTAGTTAACCACTTTAGCGGCAAGGGACGCGTGTACATTCAGAGTCGTAATTTGGAGTCGTTAGCAAATTTATTAACACCGTACATGCCTAATACCAGCTCAAGTGATTAAATAAAAAACACGCTCGCTCACTGACGACCGTGTAAAATATATTTATTCAATTGGGAGGAAAAAATCAGCTTATTTAGGGGGATAGTCAACGTTTAATTGACTATGGAAAAAGTATAGGCCTAGTCGCTTAAACGCACCTTAAACTAAGGTAAAGCATTGGTAAAGATGAAAAGAAGCGGATACTTAGTCAAAACCTTAAAATTATTCAAATTTACCGAATTTCCTGCCAAAAAATTAGTTATTTTTTGAATGGGTAGTGTACAATAAACATGCACCACATTGCAAAATGTAGGGTGCCAAGCGGAGGAAGGGTGTTAGTCATTTGACTGACGCCTTTTTTCTTGGTTAAAAATTTTAGAAATGAGTATTTTAGCGGCAAATCAGTTAAAATTAATCTAACAAATAATGGTGGCTACCAACAAAAGGAGTGATCACATGGATCAACTTAATTCTGACTCAGCATTTCAACGGGTTACGCCAGTGGCATTAGAAAATTATGTTTTTCCGACTTCTGGTTGGGTGAAGGTCATTAAACGGGGAATTTATGCCCATTCGCGGCCGGACCTAAAACGTCGGACTCGCGTGCGTTATTACCCCAAAGACGCAACGAAACAGATTCATTATGCTGGTAAATTCATGGCCAATCACTGGTGGTGGGCGGTGCTAAGGGATGGCAGTTATTTACCGTTGGGTCGAGTTAGTGACTTAAACGCATTTCGACAACGAGTATCGTATTATACGGTGAACCATCTGTTTTGGCAGCGTTTTGGTAATGTCGAAGATGAGAACCGGGCGCAACCACTAGAAGTTTTTTGGCCCTATACCAAAACGGCCAGCGCCGGCTTTCATGATGTGGTGGCCAAAGAAAACAGCGTGACGAAACTACAACCAGTGGACTTAACGACGTCGGTAATGCCTACCAAAGCTGAGTTACACCGTATGCAAGCTATTGCTACAGCCATTGAGCAAACCAAAGAAGCCGACACGGTCACGATTGGTTTCATTACTGATACTCATGTGGATAGTTGGAAAACGCCAGGAACGGCGCGTTCTTTACGTGGGATTCAGTTATTAAGCTATTATGCTAATCATTTTGGCGCTGATTTGTTGGTTCATGGTGGTGACGTCAATGATGGCATTAAACCACTGGATTGGTCGGTAGCTGATGTGAAACGGTCGGTGGCGGCCATGAAATTAGGTCAAGTACCATTTATTGTCGCTCAAGGTAACCATGATGATAATTCTGGGTATGCACGGGATATGGCTGGGTATCAATTGGATCAAGTGATTACCAATCAAATGGCGCAAACACTACGGGCTGATCAGTTTCGACAATGGCTGGAAATGCCCACGGGAACCCAAAATCCTAATCAAGCGGTATTTGGTACCTATTTAATTCCTAATAGTTCGGTAGTAGTAATTGTATTAGATGGGTTTGATATGCCAGATGTTTCTCAAGCAGACGCTGATTTCGGTACTTTTCGACATGGCTATACTCATTATTCACCCCAACAAATCAGTTGGTTAAAACAAATATTAACTACGATTACTGCTGATCAACAAATTATGGTTTTTGATCACATTACCTTAAATGGGATTGCTCCCACCGACTGGCATGATTTAAAGCCACGATTTGAAAATAATCATAGTCAAACTGCCAGAAAAGCAGCCCAACAAAGTCGGCAAATTTATGATATTTTAACTAAGCATCAACAAGTTCACCATAATATTATTGGATTTATGGCTGGCCATTCACACACTGATGATTATGTTTTAAGTGACGGGGTTCAATTTATCACCAGTACCTGTGGGGTGTTTGATCGTGGTGATGGTGCTAACAAACGTTGGCTAGGTAATCTTAACGAAAGTGCCTTTGATATTTTACAAATTAATCCCCGGTCGCGTCGGGTTCAGCGTCACCGGTTCGGTTTTGCTGGACCCCATTTTCTAGCCACATGGCAATATTAAAATTGGTTGAGGAGTATTTATATTCATGAAAGTAGCTAAAGTAACTATTGATAATTTAATCCCGGGGCATTTTGCTGATATTTATGCTGATATTGATTCAATCTTGCACGGCAAATTAGTGGCTGCAGAAAAGGCCGAGGGTCAAAAAATGACTCATCCAATTGTGGAAAGTTCAATTTTTAATCATGTGACTTTTAATAAGAGTCAATTGGAACGTTTGGAATTAAGTGATGTTATTTTTAATAATTGTGATTTTTCTAATTGCCGTTTTGATAAAGCGGAAATGTTTCGCGTTGAGTTTCATAATTGCAAAATGGTGGGTATTGACCTAGAAGGCGCCTACTTCAACCAGGTGGTTTTTGATCAGTGCCGACTAGATTTGGCTAATTTACGAAAAGTCACCTTAAAAGAAGTCAGCTTTTTGAATTGTAATTTGGTCGATGGTAATTTTAGTGAAAACAACATTCGGCAAGTTGAATTTGTGGATTGTGAGTTAAACAACTTAGAGTTGTATGGGACTGCGTTAAAAGATATTGATTTAAGCAGTAGCCATTTTGAGACTCTAGAACTGGAACCGGGAGCTATTCGAGGGTTAACCGTCAATGCTGAACAAGCGGCACGATTAGCCAATATTTATTTGGGTATCCGAGTAAAAGAGTAAATAAAACCGTTTCATATCAATAATTTGATATGAAACGGTTTTTTTGTTTGAAAACTTGACCCACATCAATTTTTTATGGCGACTTCCTCTCTATACTATAGACATCAAGTTAAGTTATGGAGGAGGTTCTAACATGAAATTTGAACGCTGGATTCGCCAGCATACTAATCAAATTACGGTGCTTGTCGGCAGCTTAATTGTGGCTGGGTTTGTGGCTAAATGGACTAATAATTTCGCGATCAGTCAGGGATTATTAGCAGGGGCTTCGGTGCTTGCCGCGGTTCCGGTGATTATCAATGCGGTGGAAGCACTACGGTATAAAACCATTAGTATTGAACTATTGGTCAGCATTGCGGTCATCGGGGCTTTTATTATTCAAGAGTACGCTGAGTCGGCCGTCGTCACTTTTTTATTTTTATTCGGTAGTTATTTAGAAAATAAAACATTGGCCAAAACGCGCCAGTCGATTAAGAAACTCACCGAAATGGCACCAACGACAGCCAATGTATTACAAGCAGATGGCACTGTTGTAGCAACCGACGTTGATTTATTAGATGAAGGTGATGTGGTTTTAGTCAAAACGGGTGGGCAGATTCCGGTGGACGGTAAAATTGTGGCCGGTTCCGGTTATGTGAATGAAGCCTCCATTACCGGTGAATCTCGCCCGGTTGCCAAACAAACGGCAGAATCGGTGTTCTCCGGCTCACTACTAACTAACGGTACTTTGCAGATTGAAGCTACTAAGGTGGGGGATGAAACGACCTTTGCCAAGATTATTGAGTTAGTTGAAGAGGCCCAAGATGCGAAGTCACCAGCTGAGAAATTTATTGATCGATTTGCAACTTATTACACTCCTGCGGTGTTAGTTTTAGCCTTAATCGTATGGCTCTTTAGCCAAGATTTTAAGTTAGCAATTACCGTGTTAGTGTTGGGTTGCCCGGGGGCATTAGTAATTGGGGCGCCGGTATCTAATGTGGCAGGCATTGGTAATGGTGCTAATCATGGTGTGTTAATCAAGGGTGGCGATGTAATGGCCACTTTAGCGAAGGTAGACACTTTTGTCTTTGATAAAACCGGAACACTAACTAGAGGTGAAACCACCGTCTCTGCTTACCATCAATTTGGTAATACTAATGAAACCATTTTGCCGTTAGTGGCTCAAATCGAACAACAGTCCGATCATCCACTAGGGCAGGCGATTATCAATTACGCTAAACAGCAAGCTCCTATCGCTCACATGCCAGCAGTAGCGCAAGTTGATACGGTGAAAGGGCAAGGGTTGCTGGCTCAATTAAGTGATGGACAAAAAATGTTAGTGGGAAATTGGCGCTTATTAGCTGATCACCAAGTAACGATCAATAGTGAGCAACAGCAAGTGATTAATGATTTGCAGCAACAAGGCAGTTCAACCGTTTTGGTGGCAGCCAAACAACAACTCGTGGCGGTAATCGGGGTAGCAGATCAAATTAGACCTGAAGTTCCCGCTAAGCTGCAAGCCTTGCGTGATTTGGGTGCTAAACAATTAATTATGTTAACTGGTGACAATCAGTCGACGGCTCAAGTAGTAGGGGAGCAACTCGGTTTGGATCAGGTCCGAGCAGAGTTACTACCTGAAGACAAGTTAGCAATTGTTAAACAACTACAAGCTAATGGTCACCGAGTAGCCTTTGTGGGGGATGGGATTAATGATAGTCCCTCGATTGCAACTGCCGATATCGGGATTGCCATGGGTGGTGGAACTGATGTAGCAGTGGAAACGTCAGACGTAGTCTTGATGCGTTCTAATTTTGGTGAATTGGTTCACGGTTATGGCTTGGCCCAAAAAACAATGGCCAATTTGCGAGAAAACATTACGATTGCTATTTTGACGGTGGTCTTCTTGTTGGTGGGACTAGTGTTGGGCTATATCTACATGGCCAGTGGAATGTTGGTGCATGAAGGTAGTATTTTGGTAGTGATTTTTAACGCAATGCGTTTACTAAAATATCAAAATAAAAAAGACCCCAAACTTGATGTAAATCAAGTTAATGAAATGAAATCCCCAGTACAATCAAAGTAAATCAAGTTGGAGGTAACTATTATGAGTAAAGCAATTTTACAATTGGATGGCCTGTCATGCCCATCATGTATGACTAAAATCGAAAATGCGGTCTCCCAGCAAGCTGGGGTAGAACAAGTTAAGGTTTTATTTAATGCGGCCAAAGTGAAAGCAGATTTTGATGCGGAACAAACTACCGCAGCTGATTTGGCCAACGTCGTAACTAATCTAGGTTACGAAGTAAAAGCAGTCAAAGTAAAAGAAAACTAGGAGGAATCAACCATGACAGAATTAACCCCAGCGCAAAAATGGACCCAGGAACAAGCCCAAGCAGATAAGGATCATCATACGCCCACAGCTGGTGCTATGACCGGTCATATCGTGGCTAACCTAGAGGTATTGAGTCATAAGTTATTACAAGCCAGTTGGTACGTCACCGGTTTGAATCGCAACTCACTTCGCGAACAGTTCGCACACCAACGCGAACAAGCACAAACTCAATTGGTAACCTTAGGCCAAATGCTGATTGATGAAGGTGAGATGGCTCCTAGTACCACTCAGGAATTTGTAGATTACAGTATGCTAGAAGAATCCGGTGCTTTTAAATATGAATCGGCAACGGCGATGATCGATCAATTAGCCCATGACTACTATACAGAAAATCTGTTTGTAACGCGGGCCATTAAGCTAGCTCAAAAAGAAGAACGTCCCGTGTTGGCTGCATTTTTAACGGAGTTATTGGGAAGTAATAATCATAATATTGCTGAATTGCAAGCAATGTTAGGTCGTTATGGACTGGAAGGCTTGGCGGAAGAAGACGAGGATGATTAAACCTAAAAATAGCTGATTCCTAAATGGAATCAGCTATTTTTTGAACCAATTAATGACTTTTTTATCAGTCAAAAGGCCAATGCTAATTAAGAGTACCCCAATTCCTAAACCAATTTTACTCTGGGTAGTAAAGATGAAGGCGACTCCCAGCGAAAAAATTAAGTTGCTAATCAGCTGCATGCGGATCACTCTTTTCTAGTTAATCATTCATTATTGTTAACATAACTAAGTTTTGCAGTAATCACCAGCAGTTATTAGGCGCATGTAGCACGTAATAGTCGCGTCTAGAATCGACCATGTTTATTCGGTATATTTATGATAATATTATTCCTAATCAGGATTAGATTAAGGAGCGTAATTGTTATCGAAAATAATTTAGCCTATAACTTGAAACAAGCACGAAACCAGCGGGGATATTCGCAAAATGATGTTGCCACGATCTTACATATTACCCGGCAATCGGTCTCGAAGTGGGAACGGGGACTAGTGTATCCGGATCTTGATAATTTAGTACGATTAAGTGAAATTTATCAAGTGTCGTTAGATGAATTAGTGATTAAAGGACGCGAAAAAACAGTAGAATCTGAAAAAAATCAGAATGTATCACCCAAAACTAAAACTAGTAAAGGTTCGCATTTTTTCGAAAACACCAATAAGGGCATTTTTTTGCTGATATTAGTGATTGTTTCCTCGATTTTGCCACCGCTCGGAATTATTATTCCAATTTATGTAATGTGGCAAAATACTAAGTACAATTCTTTTTATAAAAGTATTTATTTAATCAGTGTCGTGGTAGTGATGGTGAGTTTAATTAACAGTTACGTGGTGGTTAGTGATAATTGGCTGAAGCCATCACAAACGACCGTTTATCGAATTAAGTAGGAACGTATTGGGTGCCATTAGGCAATGAAACCCATTGCGTTCTTATTTTTTGGACTATTTTTCCTATGATGGGATAAATAGGAGTGGTAATAGTCAGACGAAAAGAACGTAAAATATTTAAGCGGTGATTGCTAAGGAGAAACTCAAAATTGATAGATTGCAAGTTATCAGCTTAAGCGTGGTAATGGTGCTAGCGTTAGGTTGGGCTTACGGCTGGTTTACCCAAGGTGCGATCAACTGGGCTCTTATTTTAAAGGCAGCTGGTTTTGTATTAGAACTTAATTTGGTGGAATGGTTAATTGAGTGGTTTAAGCAAAATAAATAGCAATGTGGTTTGCGATTTAAGTTTGCGTTTATTAAACTCCAGGCTCTCAATTCAGACGCTTAAATCTTTTATGTAACTAGGTAATAGCGTTACAATCGTTCTCTTTTTACTTAATCTAGAGAAGAAAGGAGATCATAATGCAATTTGCAATGATACTAAAACAACGTCGAAGTCAGCTGGGATTGACCCAACAAGAATTGGCGACCCGGTTATTTGTTACTAGACAGACCGTTTCGCGCTGGGAAAATAACCAGAGTTATCCAAACTTGGATACCTTGATTGAGGTCAGCGACCTATTGCAGTTGTCGCTGGATGAACTATTAAAAGGAGACAATAGTCAAGTGGTGAATAAGATTAGTAAGGATGTGCGGTTAAAACGCCGTTATCAAAAATATGTGGTGGTATTGACCATTATGTTTATGCTGGGATTGCTGTTTCTGGGAATTTTGGGTTATGGTCGCGCAACACAAAATCAATTAATTGATCGATTTAATCCGTTCCTGCCAACGCGGTATGGGTACAGTGTTTTACCTAATCGTAGTCAAGCCAAGGTTGATACTTTTGTTTCGGATACCCCCTTTGGTGATGGTGAATGGTTAAAATTTATGACCGGTCAATATAACAAACAAAATAAATGGGTATTGGTAGCACACAAAGGAGCTTACGTTAGTCGAATCAGGTTGATTACCTACAATCGGGTGCCGGATAGTTACCGCGAACAAGTGGGAACTAATTACTTTAAATATCAACCAAAGGCGATGGGCCCTAGAACACCACAACCGTTGAGTTGGTGGCCCTTTAGCTAATAACAAGGAGGACTTAATGGATTGGAATTCATTTTTTAAATTAATAACTATCGCTGGATTACTATTGTGGACCTATGATTTGTACCAAACAACGCAAAACAAGTTTGTTTTAATTTTATTAGATACAGCCGGATTAGTTCTGTTACTGATTGGTACGTGGTCTGTGATGAATTGGTGGTGGATCATTTTTCTGGGGCTAAGTTGGTTGATGACTAATAGCTGGTTAATTGTAAAAGCGAATTAAAAACGGCTGTCAAAAACTTACGACCAACAAAACTGATTGTCGCTAAAAGCTGAACAACAATGGAGAGGAAAAACTATGCAAGAAAATGGTAAAGTAACACCCAAAGAAGTGAAGGGCTGGAACTGGGGCGCCTTTTCCTTTAACTGGATTTGGGGCATTGGCAATAAAACTTATTTGCCCCTCATATCTTTGATTCCCCTGGTTGGCTTTATTTGGAACTTTATTGTGGGCTTTAAAGGTAATGAATGGGCTTGGCAAAAGGGGGATTATGACGACGTGACCACTTTTAAAAAGGTGCAGGAAACCTGGAACCGAGCTGGTTTAATTAATTTTATAGTTAGTATGATTGTCTTTGTATTTTATATCATCATTATCTTATTGCCATTCTTAAGTGATATGAACAGCTAATGGATCAAATTAAAAAACACCTACGACCATAAATTGGTTTGCAGGTGTTTTTGTTAGTTTAATTTGTGATTTTTATTTGGTAACTAGTAAAAGCAAATTATTCGATATTTAGTGTCTGGTTATATAACATGGTGTTGATATATGACTTAGCATGATAAAATTCTTGACTTTTTGTGACTACGTTTGTAAACTGAATAACATCAACTACATTTGTAAACGAAAAGGAGTGAGCTGAATGGCTAACAACGACAAGCACGAACAGATGGACATGAATCATCATGACCATTCGCAGATGCACCACGAAATGAACCATGAAATGCACCAAGGTCATGATATGAACCAGATGTCGATGCATGGTAATGACAGTGATACCATGGAACACGGCGGTCACATGATGCACATGGGAAATTTGAAACAAAAGTTTTGGGTATCGTTGATTTTAACAATTCCGGTACTTTTAATGAGTCCGATGATGGGGATGAAATTACCATTTCAAATCACCTTTCAACCATGGTCTGACTATTTAGTGGCCGTTTTAGGAACCATTATTTTCATTTATGGTGGTAAGCCCTTCTTTACAGGCGCCAAAGGAGAACTGGCGGACAAAAAACCAGCGATGATGACGTTAATTGCAATGGGGATCACGGTCGCTTACTTTTACAGTATTTATGCGGTGATTGCTAATGATATTATCCATGTGACGCCAATGGTAACCGACTTCTTTTGGGAATTGGCCACATTGATTGACATCATGTTACTGGGTCATTGGATTGAAATGAATACCGTGATGAATGCTGGTTCAGCGGTCGAAAATCTGGCTAAATTATTACCAGATGTCGCTCACAAAGTAGTTAATGGTAAAACGACTAATGTTAAAATTGCTGATTTAAAAGTAGGTGACGTGCTTCAGGTTAAAGCGGGTGAACAAGTGCCAGCTGACGGAGTATTAGTCGATGGTAGTACTAGTGTTAATGAAGCGTTAGTAACCGGTGAATCCCAAATGGTCGCCAAACAAGTTAACGATGAAGTAGTGGGGGGCTCCGTCAACGGCGATGGTACCTTTGAAATGAAGGTGACGGGAACCGGTGATTCAGGGTACTTGTCTCAAGTAATGAAGTTAGTTAGTGAAGCTCAAAATTCTAAGTCCGATAAGCAAAATATGGCTGACAAGGTGGCGGGATATTTATTTTATGCCGCATTAACGGTGGCTATCATTGCATTTTTGATTTGGCTATGGGTAGCTAATTTACCAATGGCTCTCTCAGTTGCCGTGACGGTTTTAGTCATTGCTTGTCCGCACGCCTTAGGATTGGCAGTGCCATTAGTGGTGGCTCGGAGTACTTCATTGGCTGCCCAAAACGGATTATTAATTCGGAATCGGGATGCCTTGGAGCAAGTTAATAAGATTGATTATGCTTTAATGGATAAAACCGGGACGTTGACTGAAGGAAACTTCAAGGTGAATGATTATGGTACTAGTGGTTCAAAAATGACGGCGGACCAAGTATTAAGTATTATGGCTAGTCTAGAACATGGCTCTAGTCACCCACTAGCTCAAGGAATCTTAGCTGCGGCTAAACAGCATAATTTAACTCCGGCACAAGCTAGTGATATCAACCAAGAAACTGGGGTTGGCTTGAGTGGTATGGTCGATAACCAAAAATATGAAATTGTGTCAGCAGCTTATTTGAAGCAACAACATTTAGACTATGATGAAGATGAATTTAATCAATTGGCTAGCGCTGGTAATTCAGTTAGTTACTTGCTAAGCGGCGATACGGTCTTAGGTTACGTTGCTCAAGGTGATCAAATTAAGTCATCTTCCAAGGCCTTTGTGGCTAGTCTAAAAAGCCATGGCATTACGCCAGTGATGTTAACTGGTGATAACCAATTAAGTGCCGCCAAAGTGGCCCAACAAATTGGCATCACTGAGGTTCGCGCTCAACTGCGACCAGAAGATAAAGCTAAAATTGTAAAAGAACTGCAAGGTCAAGGTCACCACGTCATCATGATTGGTGATGGGGTTAATGATGCCCCTAGTTTGGCACAAGCTGATATTGGGATTGCCATTGGTTCCGGGACAAACGTTGCGATTGATTCAGCTGACGTGGTTTTGGTCAAGAGTAATCCCGATGATGTGATTAAATTGTTGGATCTAGCTCGCAATACTAACCGCAAGATGACAGAAAACCTCTGGTGGGGAGCTGGTTACAATTTGATTACCATTCCACTTGCTGCCGGTGTGTTAGCACCGATTGGCTTCATGCTTAATCCCATGGTTGGAGCTGCGGTCATGTCATTGAGTACGATTATTGTGGCAATTAATGCGTTGAGTTTACGAATTTAAATGAATAAAAAGTAAATGACCAGAAATGATTTCTGGTCATTTTTTTTATGGTGTTTAATGTTACTTAGCATGCTCACAAACGCACTTACATTAATTACATAAGTATCTTTAGTTTGCTTTTGTATATTAATGAACAATCTCGAAATATACTCTAATCATTGATAAAAGATTGAATTAGCAATTATTTTATTTTCTTTGGAGGATTGAAATGGATATTTTACAAGCAATTGAGCAAACTTTTAGCAATGTTAGTATTGTGAGCTCAATAACTTCAACTGTTTTTGTTATTTTATTGGGGTGGTATTTACGCCGAGCTGAAATTTTCGGTGATTCCGTAGGAAAGACACTTTCACGGGTAGCTTTAAAGGTAGCTATTCCAGCATTATCATTTAATTCATTTATGCAACCTATTGATACGGAAACGCTACACCAAGGGATTGCCGTTTTGATTTGGGGAATTTTGGTTTATCTACTATTAATCTTTATCACCCCATTGATGTATCCCAAAGCTAAGGGCGACAGAAAACAGGTCCTAGCAGTACTAACAACTTTTGGTTCAACTACTTTCTTTGGTATTCCAATTGTTGGTGCCGTTTTTGGTGCCAAAGGGATTATGTATAGCTCGATTTTTAATATTGGTTATCGAATCTTTTTGTACTCATATGGTTATATGAGTTTGACAGGTCTAAAAATGAAGGCTTCCAATATCAAGGTAATGTTGCTTAAGCCAGTGGTTATTGCTACTTTCCTTGGTTTTATTATGTGGATTTGCCAAAGTTTCGTACCGCACGTTAATGTACCAGTAGCGGTCAGTGGTGTCCAAGGAACTGATATGGCTAGTGTTGCCTTTTACCGTATTGATCAGACGGCAATTTGGTTGTGGAAACCATTAAACTACTTAGCAGGTCTATCATCACCATTAGCTTGGTTAGCAATTGGGATTACCTTAGGCTCCGTTTCCTTTGGGAAGGCGGCTACTAATAAAGTGGCTTGGTATTATAGTTTTAATAAAGTTATTTTAGTACCATTGTTAAACATTATCATTTTATCTTTATTGGTTAAGCTTGGGGTAATTTCAATGAGCTATGTGGCAATTGCAACCATCGCTATTATGATGGCTACACCAACTGCAACCGTTGCCGCTGCATATGCAATTAGTTCTGATAGAGAAGCCTTGTTGACTTCTAACGCTTCATTTATTTCAACGATTGCAGCGGTGGTTATGACGCCTGTTTGGATTGCTGGGTTACAAATTTTGCATGGTATTGGCTTAATCTAATTCATTTATTTAGGAGGAAATCAGATGTTTAAAATTACTGCATACGGTGTTCGTTCTAACGAAGTAGCTTACTTCAATAAGTTGAACACGCAACATTACGAATTAAACTTAGTTGAAGCAATGTTAAATACTGAAAATATTATCGAATCTAAAGGCTCTGATGGCGTCTTGGTACGAGGTAATTGCCTGGTTGATGAAACTGCCGCTGCTAAGTTTGAGGCTTGGGGAATCCAGTATGTCTTTACTCGCACCGTAGGCTTTGACCACATTGATTTGCAAGCTACTAAGAAACACAATATTATGGTGGCACGCGTTCCTAGCTATTCACCATACGCAGTGGCCGAATTAGCTTTAACTCTAGGGATGAGCCTCTTTCGGCACGTCAATGCAGCGGTGGAAGCGACCGTTAGTGGTGATTTAAAAGTCAAACCAAACTATTTCAGTCGAGAAGTGCATAGTAGCACGGTTGGAATTGTTGGTGCCGGTCGAATTGGTAAAGCAGAAGCTAAACTTTATGCGGGCATGGGCACTAAAATTTTGGCATATGATCCCTATCCAGATGACGCGGTCAGAGATTACATCACCTTTGTGGAATTACCTGAATTGTTAGCTCAAGCTGACATCGTTTCAGTTCATGTACCATATTTCAAAGGGGAAAATGATAATTTAATCAATGCTGATTTTGTGAAGCAAATGAAGAATTCAGCGGTATTGGTAAACACTGCTCGAGGAGAATTAACCGATATCGATGCGGTGATTAATGGTTTAAATGATGGACAATTAGCTGGTTATGGTACTGACGTTATGTTAGATGAAAAATCAGTTTTTGGTAAACAATTTGACAATATTACTGATATTCCTAATCAAGCTGATCAACAATTATTGTTAAACCATCCCAAAGTTATGGTTACTCCACATATTGGTTCATATACGGAACCGGCTTTAGAAGATATGATTTCCATTAGCTTTGACAACTTTAAAGAAGCTTTAGCAACTGGGCATTCTAAATTTGAATTAACAGCAAAATAAAAACTGTATAAATAAAAAGTCTTATCTATAATATAGATAAGACTTTTTTGTCTGAATGGAGATTAATCGTGAAACTAAAATTTAAAAAGCAACGACGCTTATCGATTGGCTTTGTGGCAACGATGATTGTGATGGTATCGTTAACCTTATCATTGCTAGTAACGATGTTGTTTACCTGGCATGCAGAAATTCAAAATAACCAAGAAACTATTAAAAATAATTTGTATAAAACGGCACTGGTGGTCGCCAATAATGAAACTGTAAAACAAAGTGTCTTACACCACCAACAAAATAGCCAAGTGCAAGCTTATGCTAAGAATATTAAAAAAGTAGCGAACGTGCAATTCGTGGTAGTAATGGATGATCATTATATTCGTTATTCGCATCCGAAGCTTTCTGAAGTGGGAAAACGGTTTTTATCTGTAGCAGATGCGAAAAAATCAATTAATGGCAAACCACATTTATCAACAACGGCTGGTGTAATGGGACCGGAATATCGTTATTTTTATCCAATCTATCATCAACAAAAGGTAATCGGATTAGTATGCTTAGGCTACTACCAAAAAAATTTACGCCAAGAAACAGTAAGGTTAACGATTCCCATTTTTATTGGGGCTTTGGCGGGTTTGATTATTGGTGCTGTGGGGGCTTTTATTTTAGAATATTATTTACGTAAGGTCTTATTGGGCATGGAACCAGATGAAATCGCGGCAGAAGTTGTGAAACATGATGTGGTAATTAACAGCATTGTAGAAGGTATTATTGCGATTGATGAACATGATTGTATCATTGAAATGAACCAGCCAGCACAAGCATTATTTCAAGATCAATTAATGCCAAATAACAAAATACCAGCAGATTTTAAACATAAATTTTTTGATATTATTCATTATGAACTGGGAGTTGAACATGAAGTCTGGTATGGTAGTCGGCAATTGGTGGTTTCTACTATGCCCCTGAATTTGAACAATAATCGTTACGGGATGGTTACTTTAATTCGGGATATTTCAGAAGTAGCTTCTTTGATTAGCAAGCTTTCAGGTAATAAGCGCTATATTGAGTCTTTGCGTGCTCAAACACATCAATTTATGAACCAACTACACGTCATTAATGGCTTACTAGAAATTGATGATGGTCCAGCCGCGCAAGAGTTTATTGCTAAAATTACTCAAGTTCACGATCTGGAAATCGGTCAAATTACTAAGTTGATCAAATTACCGTCACTAGCTGGTTTAATTTTAGGCAAAATCAAGCAAGCCAGTGAACAACAAATTACGTTAACTTTAGCGGATCAGTCGCTGGTACCGGAAAAGGAATATGCTACTAAGTATGAAGTGGATTTATTACGTATTATTAGTAATTTAATTGATAATGCGATTGATGCGGTTTTAGAGACCTCGGAGAAAAATATTAATTTATTAATTAAGGTGGATGAAAAATCTGATAACGCTCAAATTGTTATTGAAGATACCGGTAAGGGAATTGCGGATACAGAATTAATTTTTACTACGGGATACTCTACTAAAGGCGATAAACGGGGCTTTGGGATGCAGATTATTGCGGCCGCAGTGAAAGAATTAAACGGTAATATTGAAGTCACTTCTACCGTTGGTGAGGGGACGATTATTGAAGTTTGGCTAGGAGGTTTAGTAAATGAAAGCAATGATAATTGAAGATGACCCGATGGTACGAGATTTAAATCATCGTTTTTTAGAACGTGTCTCCGGTGTATACTTCAGTGAAATTATCGAAGTGAACTCGGCTACTAATGCTTTGTCTGAGGCAGAGCTAACCAAGGTTGATTTGATTTTATTGGATACTTATATGCCGGGGATGTCTGTGGTTGATTTTTTGCAAGTGATTCGCGAACGAAAAAATCACGCAGCCGTGATTATGCTAACGGCAGCTTCCGATAATGAAACGGTGCAGCGAACCATTGATTATGGGGTTACGGATTATTTAATTAAACCCTTTACTTTTAAGCGGTTTGAAACTGCTATTCACAAATTTGCAGAAAGTCATCAAACGATCATGAATACCCAAGTGGTGCAGTCGCAATTAGATGAATTATTTCAAGGCAATACGGTGACGACTACGCCACCAACAACGGCGCTACCCAAGGGATTAGCCCAAAATACGTTAGGAGTAGTCGTGGCCGCCATTAAACAACTTGATGAAACTGCATTTACTAATCAGCAGATAGTGGAGGTTACTAAGTTATCACGGATTTCCACTAAAAAATACCTCAACTTTTTAGTGACGCAAAATGCCTTGCAAGAAAGCGTGGATTATCGCAAGGTGGGGCGACCGGTAACGATGTATCAAGTGACCGATACAGGAGCACTGGCACAATTATTGCATCAATAAGTAGAATAATCTTACAAATAGCGGACACTCACCTATAATGGAGGCGAGTGTTTTTTATATAGGAGGCAAATTCATGACAGTTAATGCTAATCCAGTTGACCACATCGAAGTTCGCGGTGGTAACGTTAATAATTTAAAAAATATTGACGTTGATATTCCACTAAATAAGTTCGTTGCTATCTCCGGTCTTTCCGGTTCGGGAAAATCATCGTTAGCGATGGGGATTTTATATTCCGAAGGGGCCCGGCGCTATTTAGATGCGCTGGCTACTTACACTCGGCGGCGCATTAGTCAGGTTGGCCGAGCTGACGTTAAATCAGTGAAGCACATTCCGTCAGCCTTAGCATTGCGCCAACGGCCGAGTGTTCCTGGAATTCGTTCTACGGTCGGGACAATGACCGAAATTTTTAACGTTTTGCGGTTGATTTTTTCCCGGTTAGGCTCACCCAAGTGTCCCAATGGTCATCAAGTACCACCAACTATTGAAATTGCTGAAGCGATGGACAAGACGGGAGCCGAAATGGGAATGATTACCTGCCCTATTTGTGGCGTGCACTTTCAAGCGTTTAGTGCCGAGGACTTTGCCTTTAATTCCGATGGCGCTTGTCCGGAATGTGAGGGGCTGGGCGTCACGAAACAACTTGATCCGACTAAGTTAATTGCAGATCCTAATAAAACCATTGAAGATGGTGCCGTGGCTTCTTGGCGGGTGCCAGGACGGAATTTTATGCCTAGTGTCGCCCGAGCTGCTGGTATTCGAATTGATGTTCCTTTTAAAGACCTAAGTGATAAAGAAAAGGATTTTGTGTTGCACGGCCCTAAACAAAAAATTTCGGTTGATATTCCGTCGAAAAATGGCCGGATTTTCCATATGGATAATGCCATTTATGAAAATGCGTATAACGCTGTTATCGATAGTATGGCTACTACCAAAAGCGAAGTGGCTTTAAAGCGACTCAACCGTTTTTATAAATTTTCGACTTGTCCGACATGCCATGGTACCCGAATTAATCCCAATCGGTTAACTCAATTAGTGGCTGATCAAAATATTGCTGAAGTGAGTGCGTTAGCTTTAGGATCATTACCCGCTTGGGTCACTCAGGTCAAAGAGTGGTTGCCAGATAACATGCTGGCTTTAGCTGATAATTTAACTGGTGAATTACTGCAACAACTGCAACCATTATTAGATTTAGGGTTAGATTATTTGACCATGGATCGAGCCGGGAGCACTTTATCTACCGGTGAATTACAACGAATTCAGTTGGGACGTACTTTGCGAACAGAAACTACCGGCGTTTTGTACGTTCTAGATGAACCCTCTGTCGGATTACATCCCGATAATGTGGCCGGATTGATCAATATCTTTCGACAATTGATTGAACAAGGTAACTCCGTGGTAGTAGTTGATCATGAAACGGCGATTATTGATGCTGCTGATTGGATTATTGAAATCGGACCCGGTTCCGGAGCGGCTGGTGGGCAAGTGATTGCCCAAGGAACTCCAGCCGAAATTAAGCATGATCCACAATCTCTAATCGGTCCCTTTTTAACGGGGACGGCGCCGGTATTAGTTCGCAAACCAGCTGCTAAAGCCGATATCATGGTGAATGGCAGCATTGATTTAACGGTCAGTGATCGGTTTAATTTGCACGATGTTTACGTTCAAATTCCTCTCAACCGACTGACGGCAGTCACTGGTTTTTCCGGGGCGGGCAAAACCACCTTGATTTTGGATAGTTTGTTGCCGGCTTTAACGGCTCAAGTCAAAGGGGAAAAGTTGCCTAGTCATGTCACCCGTTTAAATGCTGCGGATATTAATAATTTGGTGAGTGTTGATGCGGTACCAGTTGGCAAAAATGCGCGTTCCACGGTTGCTACATACACTAATATTATGGATGAATTACGGAAACTGTATGCTAAACAACCACTGGCTAAAGAGAAGCATTATACGCCGTCGTATTTTTCTTACAATAATAAACAGGGAGCTTGTCCCACTTGTGGTGGTACCGGAGAAATTTCACTAGATATTCAGTATTTGCCGGATATGGTGCAAGTTTGTCCGACATGTCACGGTAAACGATTTAATCCCGATGTCTTACAAGTAAAGTGGCACGATATGAGTATTGCTGACGTTTTGAGCTTAGAAGTTGATAAGGCGCAAACCATTTTGGCGGATGATACTAAAATTTTACGCACCCTAAAAACCTTAGTAGGAATGGGGTTAGGCTATCTTCAATTAGGGGAAGCTACTCCCACTTTGTCTGGTGGTGAAGCACAACGGTTGAAATTAACCACTCATTTGGTACATCAACTGGATAATTCATTATTCATTTTTGATGAACCAACTGTAGGATTGCATCCCCTAGATGTGCAAACATTGTTACGAGTTTTTGATCAATTACTAGCTAATGGCGCAACGATTATTGCCATTTCCCATGATTTAGATTTAATTGCCAACGCTGATTATATGATTGATATGGGCCCTAAAGGCGGCGTTAACGGTGGTCGAATTATGGCGACCGGGAGTCCGTTAGAGTTGGTAAAAGAAGCTGCGGGAGATAGTTTGACGTTGGGGTATTTGAGGGGGAGAGTAGGAAAGTAATGAGTTTATTGCTGGTATTAATTTAGTGGTTCATAATTTTATTTAAAGTGAAATTATTTTCCTTTTCGTACCTTTTTAAAAGAGGTATTATGTAAATTGTATATTTTTACGAAATATCGATTATTTCTACATAATCGCCTCATAGGAGGAAAATATGAATATTGATAGCTTATTAATGGAACATAATACGAATAAACGAAAATTGTCTCAACATCAAGATATTCCGTATACAACAATAGTTTCCGCATTTTCTAAGTCATATAATAACTGGTCAGTATCAATATTAAGTGCTGTTGCAAAGGAAGTAGGAATAGGGATGGATGATATAATTAAGCAATTAGATAATGAAAAGACTAGCTTAAGTCCATTTATTAAGTGGGTAGGTGGTAAAAGACAGTTATTTGGAAATATTAGTGAACTTTTGCCTAATTCTTATAATCGTTATTATGAACCATTTTTAGGAGGTGGGGCAGTTTTACTTGCTCTTCAACCTAAGCAAGGAGTAATTAATGATTTAAATTATGAACTGATTAATACTTGGCAAGTTGTTAAAGATAATCCAGAAGAATTAATTGTAGCTTTGCAAAAGCATCAGGAAAAGAATAGTAAGGAGTATTATTTAGATATACGAGTTATGGATCGCGATGGACGCTTGGAGCAAATGACTAGTGTTTTGCGTGCGGCAAGATTTATTTATATGAATAAAGTTGGATTTAATGGATTGTGGCGAGTTAATAAAAAAGGTCAAAATAATGTACCATATGGTAAGTATAAAAATCCAAATATTGTAGATAAACGGATAATTGATGTGTCTAAATATCTTAATAAAAATGATATACAAATATCTAATGTAGATTATCGAGAAGCTGTTGTTACAGCAAAAGAAAATGATTTCGTTTATTTTGATTCACCTTATATTCCTTTAAATCCTACTTCAAATTTTACTTCTTATAATTCTTCGGAGTTTGGTTTATTGGAACAAGAAGAATTGAGAAATACTGCATTGAATCTAGCAAAACGAGGAGTCAAGGTAATGCTATCTAATTCGGATACTGAAATTACACGTAATTTGTATAAAAATAAAATATTTAAATTGCATGAAGTAAAAGCAACTAGATCTATCAATTCTGATGCTAAGAAACGCGGGAAGATAGGTGAGTTAATCATTACCACTTATTAAGTAGGGAGTAGGATTAATGATAAAAAAAAGACATAATAAAAACGAGGTATGGTCTGCTATTTTTGATAAATTAGGGTCAGAAATTTTATCATCAATCAACAGTGAACAAGGATACTTTGATATTTCAGCAGACCAAATAAGATACTTTAGTAATGAGCTACACGGTCCTGACGTACGGTTGTTAGCCAAATTTGATCGCTCATCGGCATTGCCAGATGTTTTTAAAAATAGTTCCAATGATATCGATGACTTTATTAATATTTTACCGATTGGAAATATTAATGGACAATATATGTATAGGTTAGGAAAATTTAATGCTTATGCACCATTGACGATAAAAGAAGATGATACTCCAGAAATTATTCGATTTCCAGATATTCAAACGATAAGACAAGATCATATGGACGAAAAAGGAGTATCGGAAAATACTTATCTTGATTTAGCTTTTACCAGTAATATGTTGAACAGAGCTTTTGATACGGAGAATAGTCCATTAATGCCAGTGATGCATGGTCGATTACGATCTGGAGATATGAATTTCTTTATTGGTAAAAATAATAAAATATTTATTCATACTGGTAGCTCCCAAGTAGAAATCGATGCAACTTATGAAAACGATGATAGTATTGTTATAATCGAAGCTAAGTCAGTTCCAGAAAAAGATTTTTTAGTACGCCAATTATATTATCCATATTATATTGTTAGGAGTAGAGGTGTTACTAAATCGATTAGGCCATCCTTTATGCTTATGCAGGAAGGTAACTACTATTTCAATGAATATGAGTTTGGGGAGTCAGACAATTATTCAACTATAAAATTAGTAAAGCAAAAAGTTTTTCGATTTGCTGATGCTAATATAATAACCTTAGACAAAGTAGTTAATATGGTTAAAAATACTCCTATTGTACCAGAACCACAGGTGTTATTCCCACAGACTAATAGTAGAATTGCTTTTGTTAAAACTCTTGGGTTGTTAGAAGAAAGTAAATTGGAGGAGAGTGAAATAGGATTAACCAGTAAGCAAATTGCTAGTGGTCTTGGATATAGTATTCGTCAAGGTGATTACTATGGTTATTTACCGGTTTACTTAGGATTGGCTAGGAAAAACAATCAAAAGTTTTATATTAATGCAAGGGGAAGTCAGTTGTATTTGAAATTTAATTCTAATGAGGGAAGAATTGAACTTATTAGGTTATTACTTAGTCATAAACCATTTAGACTAGTGTTTAATTGGTTTATGACTGATAACCATATAAAAATGGCCTATGAAAAAAATATTTCTAAAGAACAAAAAGAAAAAATAGTAAATTTAATTCGTAATAATGTTGATTTGTATGGTATTAGTAGTGAAAGCTCAACCTTTAGTAGGCGTGTAAGTTCTATTATTAGTTTAGTAAAGTCATGTGTATTCGATGTAATAGAAAAATAAATGGTTATTTTATTGAAAAACATAATGTTATCTGATGGTATCCCCCAAAATAGACAGTTTAATTTAATCCTTTAAATCAAGGAAACTCTTATTGGGTTATTTGCATAACATTTTTTCTTAATTATGAGATGCACTTTTGAGCATTAAAAATTATATATAATACTTTGTTTCCTAATACTTCCGTATCTTATTTCTTTTTTTGATATTTATTTTATAGAGATATGTTGATTAAAAGATAAATCAACATATTCTCGTACCTATTCGTAAAAATGGCTCTAATATCGTTAGATTTATTATCTAGCTTTATTGGGGCTTTTTAATTAATAACTTGTTTTTTGTGTAATGAACTGTATAAAGTGTAGTATCAACAACCCATTATCCTAAAAAATCAAAGATAATTACATATATGAAGTTTGACTAAAACCTCCTCCCCCATTTGCTATCCCCCCCATTTATTGGTAACATGATAGTGTTTTAGTCTTGCATAATGGGGTCATTTTATGGTCTTGAAGCGCAAGCAATAAATTTAAAAAACTGGTGCGCACTGGTTTGCGAACTAGGATAAATGATACTGGTGGCTTTAAAAACCGCCCACTATCCTTGAGGCAGTGGGGTGTAGTATCAGAGGAGAAATTATGAATTTTTTGATCAATGTGCCGTTAAGTAAGTTAACGACCGACGCAGATTTGAAATTATTTTTAGAGAGAGTAGCAATTCAAGAATATGCTGACGTGACGGTTCGATTAATAACTCCCACTGCTAATTTAGCAGCAGTACAAGCCGTAGCCACTGCATCACCACTCAAAATTATGGTGGTGGATGAAGCTAACCCGACACCGTTAACCGGAGATTATTTATTGAACTTGCGGGTGACGGATCACTTACTACCAGGAGCTTTAGCTCAACTGGCTTCGGTGTTAAAAATCCATCCCACGATGATGGTTTCGGGCGCTAAGTTTTCTATTGAAGTAGATTTGGGGACGGCACTTAATAACTTCTTTGAACAAGAAGATAATAGTTTAGATGTACGACTTACAGCAGTGCCATTACTAGCTAAGGCCCTTAAAAAAGCACCATTTAACAGTTTGCCAATGGCCGATAAACTTGCCATTTTACCGATGATTCAGCGCTATTTAGTAGATACTCACGATGATCGCTTTGAGCGAATGGATACCAAATTATGGCCATATGCTAACGTTTTACAAATCAGCGCATTAAACCCTGATTTACCAGCTATAAGTGTGGCTCAACAAGCCAGCATCATGCAAAAAAGTGCTGATATTGTTTATTTAAGCACTCCAATCATTCAAGCGGATCACCGAATTTTAGATCCTAAGCAATGGGTAGCGCAGTTACTTGCGGTTCTTGCGGGAAAGCAACAGATGAGCTTTACCGATAAGTACCGTGATTATGTTGTTAATGAATTAGAAAAATTAAAAGAAACACCAGCATATGGCGCATTAACGCGGGATGATAAACAAGAAATACAATCCCAAATCAAGACGGCATTTACGGTGACAGATGGTTATGATCCGGATGATGTTAAGTAAGAAAACGCCGGTAACCGGTCGATTTAAAAGTGAGGTTAGGTTTTGATTAAGTATAGTATTGTAACACCCGTAAAGGCAGCCGATGTGGCGAAATTACCGCTATTAAAAAACAACATTGATAAACAGGGGACCACAGATTTAGAGTGGTTAATTATCGGTGATGATACCTTGGACAAGTCCGCTTTAGCTTTTACCGCTGAATATGAAATTTCAGTTTTGACGGTACCGAATAGTACGGTCGGTAAAGCACGTAATCTGGGACTAAAGCAAGCTCAAGGAGAGTATTTAATCTTCATTGATGCAGATGACTTTTTATTACCCAAGACATTGCAAAAATATTGGTCCGTAATTAGTAAATTTGATATTACGGATTTGAACCAATATCCAACGTATGAACCAGAAAGTTCCTTTTTAACTAGTATTGCCGGTGGAAATGCTGAAGACGATCTGCCTGATTGGGGGGGTTCGCATCGCAAAACACACGTAGATTGGCATAAGCTAGACGTAACAACACCAGTGAGTGTTCCTAGCTCAACAATTGCGGCTCAAAAAAATTACAACGCCTGGTTAAGTGCCAAATACCGAGTCTTTAACACCCTAACAGTAGGAGACGTTCTTAACCGAATGCTACGCGCTGAAGGAAAGGCCGTTCGTCGTGAATTTGCTAACCAAATTAATGCTGATTTTGATGCAACTAATTTAACGTATGCAGATTACCAATTTACATTAAATATTTTAGACCACGTTACCCAAGTGGCCCAACTAAACAAACGAACTTACTTCAAGGAACGGCATAATGATCCCATTAATGACCCATCCCTGAGCCAAGGTTCGTTCTTTTACCGTTGGCACGGCTGGATATCTGCTTGGTTAACGGAACTGCCAAAGCTGCAACACGCAAAATTAAAAACGCAATTTGCCGAATATACTTTAGGGGCGGTCCATCGTTATTTTTATAACGGGATGATGGGCGAAACCACTAATGACGAGCGCACGATTTTACTAACTCAATTGCAACAATACCTTGCAATGGTACCGGAAACGGCTATTAAGAGTGTAGGTCATAGTAGTCGTAGTATCTTTAAAAAAGTAGCTAAAGGTAAATTTACGGCGGCCACGAAGCAAATGAAACGAACCGTAGCGGCTCGTTACTTTAGACGAGCTTTAGTTAAGCACGGTCGCGGTATGCCGCGGGCAATGTATCAGTTTATTTTCACCAAATTTCCGGTTAAGGATAACGTAATTATTTACGAATCATTTTTGGGACGCAATTATTCTGACAGTCCTAAGTATATTTATGAATATATGCGTAATCATTTTCCTGGCAAATACAAACATGTTTGGATTGTGGCTAAAGGAGCAGATGTAGCTATTCCTAAACACAAGGACACTGTCACGGTGCGGCGATTTAGTTTTCGTTATATGTATTACATGGCCATTTCTAAATATCAAGTCTTTAATATGCGGCAACCACAGTGGTTTGCTAAGCGGCCGGGAACTACTTTTCTCTCTACTTGGCACGGAACCCCATTAAAACACTTAGTTTTTGATATGGATAATGTGGCCTCTGCCAATCCGTTGTACAAGCAAATCTTTTATCACCAATCACGTCAATGGGATTACTTAGTTACCGCTAATCAGTTCTCGGTCGACGTTTTTGAGCATGCATTCATGTATCCCGTCGATAAAATGATAAAATCAGGGTATCCCCGAAATGATATTTTAAATGCGCCGGATAAGGACCAACGGCAACAAGCAATCAAAGCTAAGCTAGGTATTCCGCAAGACAAAAAAGTTATTTTGTATGCTCCTACTTGGCGTGATGATCAGTATTATGGTGTGGGTCAATATAAGTTTGATCTCGAACTAGATATTCCGCGCCTAAAAGCAGCCCTTGGCGATGAATACGTCTTAGTACTGCGAACTCATTACTTTATTGCCGATCATTTGGATACGTCTGGTTTCGGTGACTTCGTCTTTAACGAATCTAGTTATGATGATATTGCTGAGTTATACCTCATTTCGGATATTTTAATTACCGACTATTCGAGTGTTTTCTTCGATTATGCTGTTTTAAAACGGCCAATTTTGTATTTTGTCTATGATTATGACAAATACGCCAGCGTCCTACGTGGTTTTTATCTCGATATGAATAAGGACTTACCAGGACCACTATTGAGAACTAACGATGAGGTCTTAAATGCCATCGAAAATATTGATCAGGTTAACGTTGAGTATCATGATCGTTACCGTCAGTTCAACGAGCGTTTCAATGCCTGGGAAGATGGCCACGCCACTGAACGGGTAGTTAACACCGCTTTTTTCAATAAATCGAAGTAACACTCATTGAGAAATAGTGAAGTGCTATAAATGAAAGGTGAAATCTGCTAGTAATGAATGACAAAAAACTTTTAAGCGTTGTTATCACGTATACCAACGGAACCACTGAACTTGAGGAGTGTTTGGATTCGCTGTTAGAAACTAAATTTCCTCAAACTAACTTTGAAGTTTTATTTTTAGATGATGGTAACGACGAAAACGTTAGCGCCATTTGTGACGCATATGCTCCTAAATTTGCCACTTTTAAACGTATGGTAGTGGCAACCAATGATTTAAGCGAATTACGATCTACTGGTCTACACGCAGCGACCGGCCAATATGTAGTATTTATGGATAGTCGCGATCAAATCAATCCAATGTCATACACTAATTTGGTGCAAACCGCGATTGATGATGATGCAGATATTGTAGTTGGTTACGTAATCAAGTTTGATGCGGATGGCAACAAAGATGATTATGAAAATCAATTAGGGACACAAGACAACTTAAAACATGCCACCTTAGAGGATAATCCCGGGTTACTATACGATAATTTAATTAATAACAAACTTTACCGGCGTGAATTTTTAGCTGATAGCAGTATTCAATTTACCCAAGGGGTAATTGATGAAGATATGAGCTTTGCGTTGGCCGCCCACTTGGCTTCTAAAAGTACGTCGGTAATCACTGATATTTCGTATCTCTGGCGCGCCCGTGAAATTCATGATTACAACGGTCCTGACCGGCAAGAATTTAGTGATTTCAATGCCCGGACTGCAAATTTAAATATTTGTCGGACAATTTTGGCAGAAAACGGATATGTGGAAGGTTCACCACTTTATCTAGCCTTTATTCACAAGGTATTGAACGATGATTTGCCAAGCTTTTTTGTGAATGTGGCTGATACAACTGAGTATTTCCAATACCATATTCAGGAATTAGTTTACCGTTTCTTGCGTGATTGGAATTTGTGGGATTCACCCGCTATTAAATTAGTGGATCTTAAAACCCAACTTCAATACTGGGCTATTGCTCACGGTGATTTAAGTCTATTAAAACAATATTCCTACAATAAAAAGTTATACGAAATTAGTGAACGTTTTGGACGTAACTACAAGCTTAGTATTCCCGGAACGGACCAAAAAATTGTGGATCAACTGGACGAATCTGACAATGTTTTGCCAGTGGTTCAACAAATTAGTCGAGTTAAATTGGACAATGAGACGGGGCTAGTTGAAGGAAAAGGGTACTTCCGAATCAAGAATATGCCATTATCCAAACGCCCATTTTCGAATAATAATGTCAACGAAACCATTAGTGCTCAGTTAGTTAACATTGTTAATCATGCGGTTTATCCGATTGATTTTAAGCGAGCCACCACACCATTAAACAAGCGAATTTTTAAGTCTCATTCAGCCTGGACACATGCGCGGTATGAATTTTCGTTTGATTTAGCCGACGCAACCAAGCAACTAGGTCAAGGAACGTGGAAAATTTTAGTAACTAATGAAGTTGCTAATAAGTACAAGGTTAGTGCTTATTTGGATCATCCGGGACCTAAGGCTACCAAGTTTAAATTGAAATTTTTGCAAAAAGGTAACGTGGTAGTAGGTGGGTTTAACCGAGCCAAAGCATTGAGCTTTACTTGTAAGACAAAGGAAGCCTTGTCTGGTCTGTGGCTTAAGAACGCTCAAGCAGTGGCAGAAAAATTAGTTTTTGATACTAATTTAGATGCTACTAAAGAAGTTGGCATCATCATGTTAAAGGCTAATAGTTCACAAGAAATGAAACCAATTATCGGCCAAATTACAGCTGGTAAAATTAGTTTTGATTTAGCTGGGGTGCCCATTGATTTACTAGGTGAATCCTTAGTACTTAACGTTCAAAATCTAAGTACTGGTTTTCAACGGCCTTATCAATATGAATACCAAAAAATTGCTGATGTCTTTAATTTCCAAGATCGAATGATCAACGTAAATTATAGTTCGACCAAGCAATTACTAGTCACAGTGAACTATCCAGCTGTTACCGCTGTAAAAGATAAGTTCGATGGCAAAAAATTAAAAGAAACCATCCAATTATTACAACCAGTGGGGCAATATGATTTAAGCCGGTCTAAGCTAGTGTTAAGTAGTCGCAACCACAAGGAACGAGTGATATTTAACTTAGATGATATTGTGGGTAAATTAGAGCCAGATTCAAATAAGCTAAAAATCAAACTCCCATTACAAAATGCTGAAGGGCGCCTCCAAATCTTAGCTGGTATTTATAGCTACACTTTGGAAATGTTTGATAATGACCTTCAAAAAGTGGCAATTTATAGTGTCGTGGATAAGAAGTACATTGATCCAGTAAAAGCCGTTGATAATCCTAAAACTAGCACAACGTTGACCTTAAATCATGGCCAACAAGCGTTAGTTAACCTTCGTTCTTCTAAACAAAATGCTCATGAATTACGAATTCGGCAACCGTTTAGTGGTTGGATTAATGCTAAAAAAGGCCGCCGGGCTGTCAATTATACGTTGCTCTATCCATTGATGCGCTTGTTACCATTGCGTAAAAATGTGATGGTTTTCCAACACGATTGGGGCAGTAACTATGGTGGTAATGAAGCGGCAATGTATGAGTATATTCGCCAACATCACAGTGAAATTAAACCAATTTGGTTTATGAAAAACGACCAGGTGGAAGTACCGGCAGATGGTGAAGTAGTTCGCATTAATACTTTGAAGTACTGGTACTACCTAGCAGTTGGTAAGTACTTTGTTCAAAATACTAATTTGACGAACCAGTACTACAAACGTAAGGGCCAGATCGAAGTAGAAACTCTGCGTAATTCATTCTTACGAGAAATGGGCTTTGATTCTCCTCGTTATCGGACTGCTGGTGCCAAAGTTCAATTAGAATTAGCTGATCGAATTCGTCGTTGGGACTATATGGTGGTGCCATCTGATTACATGGCAGTAGTGGCTTCTAAGGCCTACGATTATGACCGCATTGTCTTGCGCACTGGTTTTCCTAAAGTGGATCAATTAATTCATGAAATGCATGATGAAAATCGGATGGTGGCTTTAAAGAAGCAAATGCACTTACCATTAGATAAAAAAGTAGTCTTGTATGCGCCAACTAAACGCGATAAAAATAGTCGTGAACTAGGTCTTGATTTGGATATTTTAAAGGACCAGTTAAATGATGAATTTGTGATTGTGTTGTCCTTAGATTCTCAACTAGCTCATTCAGTCGATGTTAGTCGTTATGCGGGGTTGGTTTATGATTTAAGTGATTACGGTAGTCAAAACGATTTGATGCTCATAAGTGATGTGATGGTTACGGATTATAGTAATCGGATGTTTGAGTACGCTTATTTGAAGAGACCAATGATTTTCTTTGCTTATGATCAAGTCGAGGTCCTAGAAGAAAATCCCCGCGATACTTACTTTGATTACACGGCGCAAATGCCGGGACCAATCGTCCAAACGACGGCACAAGTAGCCACGGCGTTACTTCATTTACCAGAAATAACGGCAGAGTATGCCACTAAAATGACTGATTTTTATAATCAGTACGCTGAATATGGTCGCCAAGGAGATGCCACTAAACAAGTGGTTGAAACCTTATTAGCCACTAATGTTAAAGAATTAGACCAAGAGCCACCTAAGGCAGTTATTTGGAATAAATTCTGGCATTTCTTCAAGATTAAAGATTTACAAGCGCGGTTATTGAACTGGTTAGGTGAAATTTTACCGAAGAAAGATATTATTATTTTTGAAAGTTTCTTTGGACGTCAGTTCTCTGATAATCCCAAAGCACTATATGAATACATTAAGAGTAACTACCCACAATACAAGTTGTATTGGAATATTCGTGATGATATGATTCCTTACTTCAAGGAACATAAGATTCCGTATACCGTTCGTTATGGTTACAAGGGAATCACCAAGCAAGCACAAGCTAAGTACTACATTACTAATACCCGCCGACCATTCCGTTGGAATAAGCCTAAAGGAACCACGTTATTGGAAACTTGGCATGGCACACCTTTAAAGACGATTGGAACTGATGTGCAGTTAGTGACAATGCCAGTTAATGATTCTGGTAAGTATCATGAAGGGGTTGTGCGTGATTCCAAGCGTTGGGATTATTTGATTGCTCCTAATAAATACTCAGCTGACATTATGAGCCGAGCATTTAGAAAAGATAATAATCAAATGATGCTAACGGGTTATCCGCGAAATGATATTTTAATTAACTATACTGACGACGATATTAAGCGTATCAAGGATGAGTTGAATTTAGATCCTACTAAGAAATTGGTGTTATATGCACCCACTTGGCGTGATGATGAATTCGTTAAAGCTCATGAATTTACGGCTCAATTACGCTTAGATTTGGCGGAATTAGAAGACCGCTTCGGCGACAATGTTATCTTCTTGATTCGGACGCACTACATGATTGCTAACTCCCTTGATTTGACTAAGTTTACCAATGCGGTCAATGTTAGTGATTATCAAGATATTAGTGAATTATATTTAATTTCTGATGTTTTAGTTACCGACTACTCATCGGTAATGTTTGATTATTCTATCTTGCGCCGCCCAATCATTTTCTATACTTATGATCTGGAGCAGTATGCAAGTACGATTCGGGGCTTTTACTTTGACTTTACTCAAGCAGCACCGGGTAAATTAGTGAAAACTACGACCGCAGTTGCTGACGAGTTAGAAGACATCTTTACCAATGGTTGGACGCCAGATCAACAATATCTGGACTTTACCCAACGTTTTGATGAATGGATGGACGGCCATGCCAGTGAACGGGTGGTTAAAGAATTATTTGATGATGATAATATGAAGGTGGTACCGGTAAAAGGCGACCTAAGTTCGATTGGTATTGCTAGCGACGAACCGGTTAATTTACGTGATGGCGCCGCTATTTGGGCACCTAACAAGAACTTTACTGATAACAATGATTTATCATTTATTAAATACTATGATAAGACTGATAAACCAGCGCCAATCGAGGCGGTGGAAGCTCAATTGATTAAATCAACGCATACTGATGTATTGATGAACACCTACGTGAAGGTGAAAGTACCAGACTCTCCTAATACTATTGTTGGTTGGGTTAGTTTGGATGATATTTTAAGTTAAATAAAAAGAGTGTGATAGAAATCATTTCAGGATTTCTACTACACTCTTTTTTATGATGGTTGAGTTATTACTCTCCATCATCATGCATATAAGAATAATATTTGGTACCACCAACAGTAAAGGTGTTAAATGTTTCTGTGGCAAATGGATCTTCTTTTTCGCGATAATGGGTTGGTTTATTTAAATTTTTAACGGTTAATCGATAACGTTTGTTGCCAGTTTTGCTAACCTTTTTTTCTTTAATACCGGTGATCGCATTTTTATAGTAATAGTACTTGGTGTTACCTTTTTGAGTAACTTGATAAATTTTTTGAGAAGCGGTTGGTTTATTAAATTTTTGGGCACTGGCAATACCGTTCTTGTAGTAATCAATGTAACCATCAGTCGTAGCGATTACCAGCTTATGTTTATTATCTTTCATAGAATTTTCTAAAGTATTGTATTTAAAAGCAGTGGTGTAAGTATAATTATCACCAAGGCTATAACTTAAGTTTTTCATACTAGAGTCAAATAAATATTTAGGTGCTGAAGTTAATTTAACGTTTTTGATGTTACTACTATATTTACTTTGGATCCAAGTTCCACCACGGTGTGGTTGAACCCAATTTTTGCGCATATGGTAGCTAGTGGTGAAAAAGTTGAATTGAATTTCGAGGGATTTTTTCGGATTGTCGACAGTTCCATTGGAAAAAATAGTTGGTTCGCCAGCTAAAACGGTGCCCTTAGGAATAGTTACTGATTGAGCACAACCAAAGTATTTGATTTTGGTTGCTTTGGTGAATTTATAGTAGTTAATTTTTCCGATTTGGTTTTTTAAATTGGAATCATTAATGGATAATGCATGGGCTTTTTGGGGATTAATTATGGTAAACGCTGATAAAGAGGCACTAATAAGGGCTAGATTTAAAAATGTCTTTTTGATTTTCAATATTATGTATCTCCTAATTATTAATTGATCTAATCATATCATACAGTTAAAGCAATCATTACAGATACTGGCTAGCAATGTTTAAGGTTGGTCACAACTTATCTTAAATCGGCTTCGACCTTCAATTAGCTTATCTAGTTACAAAAAAGAGATAGTGACAAAATATTTTTGTCGAACTATCTCTTTTTTAAGTTATAATTTCGCTAATTCCCGGAGGACTCAGAACTCTAAGAAATTGGCTTCATCCAAGCTATTCTTTCACCTAACTAAAAAATCACCAATAGCAATCCTGTTAGATTGAACTATTAGTGATTTTTCTGTTAATGCTCAATAATAAAATTAGTTGAAAGCAGCACTCTATCTACTTTGATCCATATCCAACAATTTTTGTTTTTGCTTATCCATTGCAGCCGCCGTCACCTTAGCCACAATTTGCTTTTGCAATGCTTTTTGTTGTTCAGGAGTCATCGTTGGATTCTTTTGCATTGCTGCCATCATTTGTTGCTTAATCACAGCCTGCATTTGTTGTTTTTGCGCTGCCTGTTGTTTTTTACTAGTCTTAGCTTGCTTTTGCAATGACTTGGCTTGCTTTGCAGTTAAGACCACATAATTGTCCGGCAATTCAAACGTGTTGGTCCGGGATTTATAAACGGAGCCATCCCCTAAACCAGCAAATAATAACTTATAGAACTGATTCTTGTAGACATATTGCTTAGTCTTAGTGACTAGCTTAGCTTCTGTCCCAGTAATGTGCTTGTACTTGTTAGTAGTATGAACATCAGTTTGCGTATGCTTAGTTTTACTTTCATGCGGTAATTTATAAACGACAATTTTTTCGTCTTTGGTACCCAATTTTTGTTCCACTAACATGTTCATGTCCATTTGTTTGATAGAACTAACGGGCTTAATCAACTTAGTAGTCGTTTTAGTTTCTAATTTCATTCCCCAATTCCAGCTATCAGCCGCCGTAATGGCCACTAAAGAAAAGACTAATAGGGCAAAGGAAACAACGTATAAAATAACTCGAACGATGCCACGTTGCATGACCACGTAAGAGACGATGAATAAAAGGGCGCTAATAATAATTAATGCTAGAGCCATTATTTGTCACCTCCAACAGTAGTTTGTTTTTGTTTCAATAGGTATGATAATCCCCAACCAATCAAACAGAACACTACAGCGATCGCAAATGCAGCTGAATAACCGTTTAAGACGGCATTTTGAGCGCCTTCCTTATAAGCGAGGGGGTTATTATGAAGCACATGTTTAGCTGGCATATCATCTTTAGTAACGTTAGTTAAGACACTAATTAAGATGGCAGTTCCCACTGAACTGGCTACTTGCCGAGCAGTGTTGTTAACGGCAGTACCGTGACTGATCATGGTGTTAGGTAAAGCATTCATCCCGGCAGTTGAAGTTGGCATCATAACCATCCCGACTCCGAGCATTCGAATACAATAAGTCACAATAATGAAGAGAAGTGGTGTTTCTTTAGTTAAGAATAAGAATGGAATGGTACCTAAGGTAAGTAAAATCATTCCGGCGGTAGCTAAATGCTTAGCCCCATATTTATCAAACAAACGTCCGGTAATTGGACTGGCAATCCCAATCATCAAGGCCCCTGGTAATAATGTTAAACCAGATTCTAGTGCGGAATCGCCCCGGATAGTTTGCAAATAAATTGGCAATACCATTTCCACACCTACCATCGCCATGTTAACGTCTGATGATAAAATAGCGGAAATCGTAAAGTCTCTAGTCTTAAAGACACGTAATTCCAAGAAGGGATTTTCTAAGTGAAGTTGACGATAAACGAAAATGATAATCGCAACGATCCCAATTAAAATTGGGAAGATAACAGTTGGATCGCCCCAACCATTATCCCCAACTTGAGAGAATCCATAAAGTAGTAAACCAAATCCTAAAGTAGATTCAGCTGCTGACAGCCAATCAAGATTAGATTTTCTAGTTGGTAATACTTTTTTATTGAAGATTAAACCAATTACTAAGGCAAAGATTGTAAATGGAATCAAAGTACTAAACAAGGCACGCCAGTTGTAATTATCAATTAACCAACCAGAAAGAGTTGGACCAATGGCAGGAGCTAAACCAATGGCTAGCCCCATCATTCCCATGACCGAACCACGGCGATCAGGTGGATAAATTGAAAGTAAGACGGTTTGGGCTACTGGCATTGCAATTCCGGCACCGACAGCCTGAATTACCCGAGCGGCAAGAAGCACCCCAAAGCTAGGAGCCACCCAAGCTAGAATTGAACCGATTAAGAAAAAGCCCATCGCGGTATTGAACAAAAGACCACTACCATAACGGCTAATTAACCAAGCGGAAATTGGAATCATGACCCCGTTGACCATCATGTAGCCAGTCGTAAGCCATTGAACTGTAGAAGTGGAAACATCAAATGCATCCATTAATGTAGGATAAGCAGTAGCAAGCATGGTACTACTTAACACTGACATGAATAAACCTAAAATAATCGCAACCACCATCATGGTTCGATTATAGGGTTTACCATTGGCATCAAGTGTTTTTTGATTATCAGCCATATTGTATATGCCCCTTTTCTTTTTAAGATAACGTTTAGTATATTAACGCTCACAAAAATGTTTGTCAACATATTTGACAATGATGCCGTTTTCAGTAACAAAGTTGGTGAAAAAGTTGCCACCCATGATAGAATTTGTTATAGTGATTCTTCGTAAAGCGAATTATTAATAGAAACGAGTGACGAAAGAATGGATAACCCAATTGGCAAGTTTATTGATACGGACAATTTAATATTTGGTATTGGTCAAGCAAGCAAAATCACGGGAGTTTCGGCTCGTTCTTTACGTTACTGGGAAAGCCAAGGTTATATTGAAACTTTGGACTCAGATAATGCGAAAGATAAGAAAACTTCCCGGCAATATGATATTAAAAATTTGGTGAAAATCTTTCACATTAAACACTTCCAAGATGAAGGTTACACGCTTCAAGCGGCAGTGGAAAAAGCATCCGAGTTTCGTAAACAATTACCAATTATCAAGACTTTTATGCGTGAACAAATTCAAGACATTAAAGTAGAAGATGATCATGGCGTGATTGATTTTGGTTATAGTGATGCCAGCAAAAAACAGCGGGTTTACGGTATTGTGACGGAATCAGGACAGACTTATTTTGAAATTAAAGACGTTGAATAAACATCAGTGGTAATACTGTTTAGGTATTATTAACTGATGTTTTTATTTATAAAAATGTAGAATAGCGAAAATATTTAGCCGTGAAACTGGACACGCCCGGAATGTTTCGGTATACTTGTTTCTATACTGTCTGAATTATTAAAGAGGGGGACTATCTTGTCATCACAAGTTAAAAGAGCCATTTTTGTTTTAATTTTAAGTAGTTTTCTGGTGTGCCTTGGGATGAGTTTGATTTTCCCAGTTATGCCATTTATTAAAAATGAACTTCATTTTTCTGCCCTAGATATGGGAATCATGAATTCATTATTTGCGTTTGCCCAATTGATTGGGTCACCAATTATTGGTCGTATTTCAGATAAATCCGGCCGTAAAGTAGTTTTAGTAATTGGTTTGCTATTATTCGTAGTGGCCGAGTCATTGTTTGCTTTAACTAACTCATTGATCGTGATGGATATTTCACGGACCATCGGTGGACTTTCAGCAGCGATGGTGGTGCCGACTTCAAATGCGTTAGCAGCTGATATTACCACACCTGGGCAACGGGCCAAGGTAATTGGTTGGTTATCAGCAGCCTTTAGTGGTGGTTTGATTCTAGGCCCTGGTATCGGTGGGGTATTAGCTCGCTCTAGTTATAAAACGCCATTTTGGTTTGCGGCTACATTGGGCTTATTAAGTGTTATCTGTTTGGCCATTATGTTACCGTCAGACAAGAAGTTAAAGCAATTGCGTACGTCCACTAAACCAGCCATTGCTAAGATGAAATCAGATACTAATTTCTGGCAAGATTCATGGAAATTGCTGAGTGGACCAATGGGCTTATTGTTTATTTTGATCCTAGTCTCTGCCTTTGGATTGGTTAGTTTTGAAAGTATTTATAGTCTTTACGTTAATGAAGTTCATCATTTTACGATGGCTAATATTGCCTTGGTCTTAACGTTAAACGGAATTATCTCGTTATTATTCCAGATTTTATTGTTTAACCGAATGGTGATTTTGTTAGGTGAAAAACGATTAATTCGGTATTGCTTCTTTTTTGCCTTTTTGGGAACGGCCTGGATCATGGTGGCTCACCAAAAATGGGCAGTTATTATAGCTACCTTACTAGTCTTTACGGCGTTTGATTTAATTCGGCCGGCAATTACCACCTTACTAACAAAGGCCAGTTTGACGGATCAAGGATTAGTGAACGGTTTGAATATGTCTTTAACCAGCGTGGGAAATATCATTGGCCCAATCCTATCAGGGGCTTTGCTAGATTACAATTACCACTATCCATATTTCGTTGTGATTGTCTTCATGCTGATCTCATTCTTCTTAACTTACAAAATTCACCGCGCGCCAACTAATAACAACCAGGAACCAACTGAAAACTAAGCTGAAAATGCCGCTATTAACGTAGCGGTATTTTTTTATTATCTAAATGACTACTTAGTCATTAAATCGTATAATCAAGGCAAAATTAGAAAGTAACATTGAGGAGGTTTTTTTATGGCAACAGTTCCAGTCTTAAAAGTTGAGCATTTACAAAAGTCGTTTGGTAAGTTTCAGGCACTAAAAGACATTAATTTAGATTTACAACCAGGAGAGGTATTAGGCTTTATTGGACCAAACGGAGCGGGGAAATCTACTACGATTCGAACTATTCTCGGATTGATTAAAGCGTTTAGTGGAACGGTTAAAGTATTTGGCAAGAATGCTTGGTCGGATGCAGTTGCCATTCACCAACAGTTGGCCTATGTACCGGGGGATGTTTATTTGTGGCCCAACTTAACTGGTGGTCAAACAATTGATTTACTATTGAAATTATCACACCAAAAACATAATGCCCGAACTGACGAATTAATCAAAGAATTTGAATTGGATGTGACTAAAAAGAATCGGACTTATTCTAAGGGTAATCGGCAAAAGGTAGCCTTGATTGCGGCTTTATCTACGGATGTGCCATTATATATTTTTGATGAACCAACTTCAGGACTGGATCCACTTAACGAACAAATTTTTCAAAATGCAGTGGAAAAATTAAAACAAGCTGGTAAGAGTGTATTGTTATCTAGTCATATTTTGTCCGAAGTGGAAAAAATGGGTGACAAGATTGCAATAATTCGTCAAGGAACCATTATTGAAACAGGTACGTTAGCTTCAATGCAACATTTAACTCGAAACCAAGTGTCTGTAATCACTAAACAACCATTGACTGATTTAGACCAGGTGACTGGGATTCATCAATTAACGTTGCAAAATAATCAATTAGAAGCTAACTTCACGTTGGATAGTGATGCTACGACAGATGTTATGAACTATTTGGCTCAACACCAGATTGTCCATTTGAAGACAACTCCACCAACCTTAGATAATTTGTTTTTACGTTACTATGAAGATAACGGAAAGTCTGGTGATACTAAATGAAGCCCTTTGCAGAAACCAGATTATTATTAGTCGCTAATTTTCGTCGTGATATTAAAAAAATTATTATTTGGTTAGTTGGTCTAGCTGGTCTCTTTGTGGCAGTGGCTTATAAGTTTGAAGGCCTGTATGGTTCACGCCAACAAATTGAAACGATTGTGACCACTTTAAAATCTAAAGCGATGGTATCGTTATTTGGCCCATTACCCCATGTTAATCATTTAACGACCGCTATTATTTTCGCTGGAGAAATGTTGATTTTTTGGTCCATTTTCATGGTGATATTTAACATTACCTTGGCGATTGGGGCCACAAGAGTCCCAGAAGAAGAGGGACTTACTGAAATGTTGCGAGGGGGTCATCCCGTCGGACGTCAGGCCCCTTTACTAGCAGCCATTCTTGAAATTAGCATTGTGGACTTAGTCTTTTTTGTAATTACTGGTGTAGGCACCCAACTAGCAAATTTACCTGGAGCTAACTCCATGGGTACCTGGTTATTGGCAGCGGCTTTGAGTATTGTAGGCTGGGCTTTTGGAATGTTTACCTTGGTATTAGCACAGTTATTTAATGATTCTAAAAACGCAACTATGGTTAGCTACCTTTTATTTGGTATTACTTACTTAATGCGAATGATTAGTGATGTCAGTGACCAACAATTAACCTGGTTGTCACCATTAGGTTGGGTGGAAAAAACCAGTATTTACGTCAATAACAACTGGTTACCGATTGGTTTGTATTTGGTTTTCGGTGGGTTTGCATTGATGATTGCACTGGCTTTAAATGCTAATCGAGATATTGATGCTGGTCTAGTAGCGGTCAAGCCCGGTAAAGCCACTAATCGCTTTTTGCGAGGACCGCTGAGCTTGTTGGTATGGAACCAAAAAACTACTAGTTTAGGTTGGATCATTGGAGTAGCTCTTTTAGGTGCTAGCTACGGTTCTATCTTTGATAGTATTGGTAAATTAGTGAATGATTCACCCGTAATTCGTCAAGTTTTAGGCACTGGTGGGGTGATGCACGCTCAAAAATTACAATTATTATCATTTATCGGTATTTTAAGCATGGTTTTTGCGTTACTTGGAATTCTGGCTGGAGGAATGGTCACTAATCGCCTTTACGCTGATGAAACCCGAGGTTACTTAGAACTAGTGAGTGTCAAACCCGTTCATCGTACTACTATGATTTTAATTCCAGTCAGCTACGGTATTGTTTTAGCTGAATTAGTGCTTATCGCTGCCATGTTTGGCATGCAAGCGGCCGGCAATGCGGTCTTAAAACACCCATTGGCCGCTAAGTATTTTTGGCAATCAATTCTTGCCATGACTCCTACGGTGCTTTTATTTCTGGGTATTTTAACGTTATTTGTCGGAGCAATGCCTAAGTTACGTTCGTTGACGTGGTTATATCTAGGCGTGGCCTTTGTTATTTCTTATTTTGGTAAACTATTGAAGTTACCGGATTGGGGTTTAAAAGTATCCCCATTTTATTGGTTCCAAAAAGTACCAGTTAAAACTACCGATTGGACAGCTTGGTGGGTAATTTTAATAATTGCTTTGGTCTGTCTTTTAGGCGGAGTTATTGGGTATAATAAACGTGACTTAAGAAATTAGGAGGATGATGATGGCTAAACGATTGCCAAAGGATCCCCAGAAACAAACCGCAATTTTAACCGCCGCGATGCATGAATTTGCGCAAAATGGTTATCAGGCTAGTACCGATGCGATTGCCAGTACGGCCAATGTTTCCAAAGGTTCCGTATTTCGTTATTTTAAAAATAAAGCCGCTTTGTATGAGGCTGCAGTGGACTTAGCAGTTGCCAACTTACAGGATAATCTTGACTATACGGTGTGGACTGATTCCGATGATTTAGTAAGCATGATTTTGCGCGCCACTAAGTATAAGATTGAGTTATCACAACGGTTTCCGGATGAGTTTGCGTTATTGCTGGCGGTTTATCAAAATAGTCAAGCTATTCCCAATGATCTGCGCCAAAAGGTCTTTGCCGTTTTTGATCATTGGACGCAGGAAAATATTAATCAGATGGTTGACCCGGTTATTAGTCATTTGGATTTACGACCAGATCTAGATCCGATGGAGGTTCGGCGATTATTATCGATGATGATGAACCAGATTTTATTGATGGCGCAACAGTATCTAAGACAACACCCAGAAGTGAAAACCATTGATGAAATGGACGAGTTAATCAGTAAAATTAAGAGCTATATGGATATGATTGAACACGGCGTGGTGCAACCTAAGGAGAAGGATTAGATGAAGACGGAATGGCGAAAAACTGAAAAAGCATTGTATTTACCCAAGGCTAAGCCGGAATTAGTAACGGTACCAGCCCAACAATTCATTATTGTGACGGGTACCGGTAATCCTAATGAACCGGTGTTTGCGGAGCGAGTGGGTGCCCTTTACTCGGTGGCCTATGCTCTAAAAATGGGGTTAAAGCAAGATCCCACTAATGAACACCCAGATTTTACGGTTTACCCATTAGAAGGATTATGGAGTAGTACTACTAAACCGACAGCGAACCAACCGATTGATAAAAGTCAGCTAATTTATCAAATCATGATTCGCCAACCTGAGTTTGTGACTGCCGCAATGTTTCAAGCCGCAGTGGCTAAAACGGCAGTGAAAAAACCAAACTCCTATCTGAAGGAACTAAAATTAGAAACCATTACGGATGGTGACGTGGTCCAGATATTACACGTGGGAACTTATGATACGGAAGCCACTACGTTTGCGATTTTAAATGAATATTTAGCAGCCAATCACTTGCAACAACGGCCATTAAACGGCTACATTCATCGAGAAATCTATCTATCAGATCCGCGCCGGATCGCACCAGAAAAACAAAAAACGGTGTTACGAATTGGAGTTAACCCTAAATAATAATTAAAGCCACTTATCGGGTAGGTAAGTGGCTTTAATTTGCGACAATTAGTCCAGCAAGAGGTTACAATATAAGTAATAATAACTCGTTTGGTAACTGCGTGAGAAAGGTGATTAAGATGTGTACAAGTATTTTCCAAATTAGTATTGATGAAAATCATCCGGCCCATGTATTAGGGCGCACAATGGATTGGCCACGACTAGGAGCAGCACCGGTATTTTGTCCCCGTGATTTTGAGTGGCAAAGCGTCTATGATAATCAATCGTATCGGACTAAGTACGCTTTAGTTGGGGGTGGGGGCTATCATGACAATGAATTGGATGTTTCCGATGGGGTTAACGAACACGGATTAACGGTACAAAAATTAACCTTTACTAATGGTACCCAGTTAGTGGATGAACCAACGCCGGGAAAGATTCATTTGGCTCCTTACGAATTATCGTTTTATTTGCTGGCTAACTTTCAATCCGTACAAGATATTGTCGAACACATTACTGAAATTGAATTAATGACCGATCATTTTAGTCGCCAAAAGTATGGCAAAGTTGAATTACATTTTGTGGCCGCCGATGCTACGGGACGTGTAGTGGTCATTGAACCAGATCAACAACCAATCAGAATTATTGAAAATCCATTAGGAATATTAACTAACAGTAACCACTTTGAACGCCAAATTGATAAGTTACGTCAATACGTGGATTTTACCCCAGCATTTAATGCCGGTAACGTGCCACTAAATACCCCTAGAGTAACTACGGGAAATGTATCTGGTAAGGCCATTCCCCCAGGATCTTATACCCCCAATTCGCGTTTTATTCGGGCTGCTTACTACAAAGAACGAATTGATTTGGCAACAGATTTAGATTCAGCGGTAGATAATGTGTGGCATTTACTAGACTCAGTTAACGTCCCTAAAAACACATCGCATCAACAGACTTATTCGGTGTATCGCGCTGCTGCTGATTGTGATAGCTTGACCTATTATTACCAACCATATCACGCTAAACAAGTTGCTAAAATTACGTTAACCAAAGAGTTGATTGCTGAAAAGCAGTTACGTTTTTTCCCAGTGATTAATCAAGTTAGTTTTCAAGAATTAAACTAACAACTAAATTGATATTCTAGCTAATCCTAGCTAAAAGGTCCGGTCTTGTAATGAGATCGGTCCTTTTTAGTTAGTTTATCGCGCTGATATGATAGTTCACCAATGTGCACTATTATTTAAGTTAGCGTCCTTAATAATATGATAGACGTTGCGGTAACAGTAGATGTAGAGAAGCGTTCTAAGATAGTTTATGGTATTTACTAATTTTAAAATTAGGGTTATACTTTTCAGCATGTACTAAACTGTCTTGCAATTAGTTCATATTAATTTATTCATACTAATCGATTACCACCCCTTGGGTCGTAATGGATGACAGCTTATAGAAACTGAATTTAGAAGGGTGTGTTTATTATTTTTAAGCGACGGAGTGTCAAAATTGCAGCAATTGCGTTAGGAGTTACTCTGCCAGTTGCTGCAGCACTATTATTTCTCCAGTCAGTCTGGAATCCGTTTGGTCATACTAGCCAATTACCAATTGCGGTGGTGAATAATGATCGACCGGTTCAATATCAAGGAAAAACCATGGCGGTTGGGGATTCGATGATTTCACAACTTAAACATAATCATGGGATGCAATGGCATTTTGTTACTGCTAAACAAGCTCAAAAAGGGTTAAAAGACAACAAGTATTATACGGTAGTTAACATTCCCAAGAATTTTTCTAAGAATGCTACCACTTTAACGGATTCGAATCCTAAACCGATGAAATTAAAATATAAGACCAATGATTCGATGAATTACATAGCCGGGGTTATGAGTAGCGTCGGAATCGATCAAGTTAATAGTCAGGTGCGTTCAGCCGTGACTAAGAGTTATGCATTAGCTATTTTTTCTCAAATTAAAACTAGTGGCGCTGGCTTCCAAAAAGCTGCTGATGGGGCAACACAATTAAAAGATGGGACAGTTACCTTACAGTCTGGCTTGAAACAATATACGACTGGGGTTAAAACCTTAAAAGACGGTATGGTTAAAATGGACACCAGTGTGCAGCCTTTACCAGCCGGGGTGAAGAAATTAACCGATGGTAGTGGTCAATTAAGTGCGGGCCTGAACCAATTAAACGCTAAAAGCGGCACATTAGTTAATGGGGTAAACCAATTAGCCGATGGAGGTAGTCAATTAAACGGCGGACTACAGACTTTAAACGGTAAAACGGGAACCTTGAAATCCGGTGTTGGTAAGTTAACGGATGGTTCCGAACAAATCAGTGGTGGTCTCAGCCAATTGAATGGTAAAAAGGGTGAATTGGCTAGTGGAGTCGTGAAATTAGCCGATGGCTCTAAAGCGTTAAAAACGGGTGTATTGACCTATACTAATGGTGTTTATCAAGTAAATTATGGTTTACAACAGCTAAACGATAAAAAAGGAGCGCTAGCTGAGGGTGTTTCTCAATTAACTTCTGGTTCGGCGCAATTATTACCTGGTTGGATCCAATATACTGATGGAGTTGCTAAATTAAACGGTGGTATTCAACAACTTGATGGTAGTAAGGGCGAATTAGCTGATGGTGTGAGTCAATTGTATGCCGGTTCTGGAACATTATCATCTGGTGTTAATGACTATACAGCTGGTGCAAGCTCTCTTGACGATTATCTCGGTCAACTATCAGAGTCATTAAAAGAACAAAATTTAGTTGGTGGAACTAGTCAATTAAGCGATGGATTGGTTCAATTGCAACAAAGTATTGGAACTCTACCTGCACAAATGTCATCTTTATCAAGTTCACTAAAAATTATTAATAATGGTGTCTCAAATAGTTACGCTGCTTTAGCAGATGCGAAGTCAATTGTTAATAGCAATACGGCAACTTCTGCTGCTAATAAAGAAGTTATTCAAAATTTGAATGTTATTTCTGATGAAATCGATAACCTTAATGATAATTCTACTAACATAGATTCAAGTGATAGTGATAACGGTGATAAAATAGCTTCCGCAGTAAATAAATTACAAAGAGATGTTAATAACAGTCAGACTACAACAACCACCATTTCAAACAATGGAAATACTGATAATTCAACATCTGGAGACACAGATGCTGAAATTAATGCCAAAATTGAATCAGTAAGTAAGAAGCAAAATTTAACATCTGAACAAACTCAGGCAATTAAGTCGGCATTAAAAGGTGCAGGTGGTGGTACTGATAAGGATAGTAGTGATGATTCAAATACAAATAAAGTAACTACAACAACTACCGAAAATACTAATAAAATTCAGAATGATATTGAAAATATCAAGAAAATTTCTGTTGATCAAACAACAACTACTGATACTAATGATGAGTCTAATTCCAACAGTGATAAAGTTAAAAAGATTCAATCACAATTGAAAGATGTACAATCAAGAATTTCGGAAGATGACTATGCCAAATTAAAGAGTGATATTACTACTGCATATAATGGTCTTACAATGCCTAAAACAATCGGGTCAATCACGTATAATACGGTTAATAGTCAATTAGATAAACTCAATGGTGATGGAACAGATGCTAATCCAGGACTTACACTAGCATTGGCTAAATTAGTTGAGGGTGCAAATGAATTGAGTTCTTCATCTCCAGAATTAGTAAGTAGTATAGATAAAATTCATACTGGATCTACGATGCTTGTTTCTAATAACTCTAAACTTATTCAAGGAGCCATGGATTTAAACAATGGTCTCAATCAACTCAACAACCAAGTACCAACGCTAGTTGATGGTATTACTCAATTATCAGCTGGTTCATCTCAATTGGTTGCTAACAACAAGACCTTGATGGATGGTCAAACTAGCTTGGACAATGGATTACAATCACTTAACAGCCAAGTACCGGTCGTGACTGATGCTATCAAGCAATTATCGGCTGGTTCAGCTAAATTAAATAAGAACTCCAGTGCCTTAAACGATGGCGCTAAGCAGTTAAGTAATGGCTTGGGTCAATTAAATGTCCAAGTCCCAGTCTTAACGAGTGCTATTGGTAAGTTAAATGCTGGAGCCCAACAAGAGACGACCGGGATGAGAACTTTAAATGGTCAAGTTCCAGCCTTGGTTAGTGGTGTGGGCCAATTGGCTGACGGTTCTAGTCAATTAGATAATGGTTTGCAAACATTACAAGGTAGTACTCCAGCCTTGAAGTCGGGAATTTCTCAATTAGCTGATGGTGGTAATCAATTAAGTACGGGATTAAATACTTTAAATAGTTCCACAGGGACTTTGATTTCTGGTGCTGATCAGTTGGCAGCGGGGGTCACCGAATTAGATGCTAATTCTGGCAAATTAAACGATGGAACTGGTCAATTAAAAGATGGTGACACTACGTTAGCTTCATCCTTACAAGGTGGGGCTGATCAAGTTAAGGCCACTCCATTAGGAGATAAGATGGCTCAAATGTTTGCCACTCCAACCAAAGTTGTTCGAGAAAATGATAATTATGTCCCTAACTTTGGATATGCCATGGCACCATTTGTGGTTTCGTTAATTACTTTATTGGGGGTTACTGGAATTGTCTTCTTATTAGCACGCTTAACTGACTTTAAGACAACCCGAAATATTGTTGATACCGTAGCTTTGGCAGCGTTGCAAGGTGCCGTTACCACTGGAGTGATTAACTTAATCTTAAAAGAGATTGAGCATCCATTCCAATTAGTTACCTTAGGGATTATTCTTTCTGTTTCGACAGCGCTAATCGAGATTGTACTTTATAAATACATTAAGTATTGGGCCTTCTTGTTAGCTGGTGGTCTTTTAGGAGCAGCGGTTTTCTTCTCTAATGATATTTATCCAATGCAGACTATCAATTCTATCAGTGGGTTCTTGGGAACTATCTCACCAATTCACTACACTAACTTGGCCTTGCGTCAATGCATGACCGGTGGAATTGATATCAATGTCACGGGGATTGTGATTTTATTGTTAACGTTAATTACAATTTTGACCCTATGGTTAATCTACATTATGGGCAAACAAACAGTTACTACTGCTAAACACGCAGAATAAATTCTAAATAAGTGGTAATGAGTCGAAGGACTGGTTACCACTTATTTTTGGCAATAAAAAAGCACCGAGCATAATGCTCGGTGCTTTTTAAATTATATCGCTTTTCGTTCACGTCGGCGTAAGCCAATGCGAATTAATTTAACGGCTTCGGTAACTACTAAAACAACTAGACCAGCCATAATTGGAACCAGCCAACCGTAGAAGAAGTTGATGGAAGCAGTGTGGAAAATGCCTTGCATAAATGGCACATAGATTAAAATCGCTTGTAACGCAATCAAAATCGCAATGATGATAAATGCCATTTTATTTTCAAAGAAGTGTTTTGAAAAGATCGGATAAGAGTTACGAATGTTAAACAAGTAAAAGATTTTACCGAAAATAATAATATTGACGGTCATCGTACTTGCTAGCACTGGTGATAAGATACCAGCGTTAACGAAGTGATCGAACGTAAAGATCCCTAAAGAGGCAATTAACACTGATACGTAGGTCATTTCTACTATATCAAATTTGCCTAAAATACCTTTCGTAACGTCTCGAGGACCGCGGATCATAATTGAATCTTCGGACGGTTCAAAAATGAAGGCAAATTGAATGGTTAACGCAGAAACAGTGTTGATCCAAAGCAGTTGAGTTGGAAATAGTGGTAATTCTTGTCCCATAATCATACTAATTAACACCACTAATCCTTCGGCAAAACTAGTTGGGAGTAAGAAACGAATGGTTTTTTGAATATTATCAAAGACGTGACGTCCTTCGGCAACCGCTTTAACAATCGTGGTAAAACTATCGTTAACCAAGACCATGTTGGCGGCTTCTTTAGCCACTTCAGTTCCCTTAATTCCCATGGCGATTCCAATATTGGCTTGTTTTAAGGCCGCAGCGTCGTTAACACCATCACCGGTCATCGCTACAATATTAGCATTGTGCTGTTGGGCACGGACAATCCGCAGCTTATTAGCTGGGGTAGTCCGGGCAAAAACATTATAGCGACCAATCACTTCGGCCAGTTCCTTGTCACTTAATTCATCAATTTCGGGACCAGTAATGGCGTGAATACTGTCAGCTAGTCCTAGTTGCTTAGCAATGGCTGTAGCTGTATCGGGATGATCACCCGTAATCATATTAACCTTAACACCCGCTTTGCGTAATTCAGCAATCGCCGGAATAACTTCATCACGTGGTGGATCAATGATACCGAATAACCCACTAAACTGCATGTTTTCCGCAATTTTATCTTGGTCAATCGTAGTTAAGTGATCGATAACGGGTACAGAACCCAACGCTACCACTCGTAAACCTTTACTACTTAATTTTTTAACACTTTCTTGCCATTTAGCCATGTCAAAATCAGGATGAGACTGCTTGACCATTTCAAAAATGGTATCAGGGGCTCCTTTGACCATTAGTTCATGTTGGCCATCGATGTCGACTAAACGAGCACTATAACGATAGGCCGAGTCAAATGGTAAGGAATCAATTTCATTGACGTCTGGCGCTTGTCCCATTAACTTGTGATACAGCGTGGTTAAAGCTCCGTCGGTCGGTTCCCCAGTGATACTCCATTGTTCATCTTGATAGACTAATTCGGCATCACTAGTCATTCCCGCAATTTCGACTAATTCAACAAAATTATCGTCTTTATGCCAGTCAAATTTTTGGCCGTCTAATTGCACGTCACCATTAACCTGGCCATCGGTGGTAGCAAAGCCCACACCGGTGACCGTATAATGATGGGCTTTGGTAACAACATCGGTAACGGTCATTTCATTTTTAGTTAACGTCCCAGTTTTATCGGTATCAACGATATCCACTGCTCCCAGTGTTTCCACGGCAGGGAGGTTTTTCACAATGGCACCGTGTTTGGTCATGGTTTGAACCCCACGAGCTAACACAACGGAAGTGGAGGCTGGTAGCCCTTCAGGAATAGATCCCACCACCATTGTGATGATAGCAATCGTTAAGGTTGGTAAGCTATAAATTTTGGTGAAGACACCAGCGATAAATAGTAACACAGCTACCGCCACAATAAAGAGGGAAAGGTTCACGCCCAATTTATTCAAGTTCTTCATTAATGGAGTGACTTGTTCTTTAACAGTAGTAACGCTTTCTTGGATAGAACCGATTTCAGTATCGGTTCCAGTAGCGACCACAATTCCCATTGCTGAACCCTGAGTCACGGCAGTAGAAGCAAAGGCCATGTTATTTCGTTCGGCAAGGGCGATTTTATTAGCTGTTAAAGGATTTTCTTCTTTGGGAACGGAATTACTTTCACCAGTCAGCGTTGATTCCTGGATGCGCAAGTTATCCGCTGCAATTAATCGTAAATCGGCTGGAACTGCATCTCCAGCTTCCAGGTTAACTAAGTCACCAACGACTAAATCTCTAGCGGGAATTTCTAACTTGTGACCGTTACGAATCACAATATTTTGACTCACCAAGAGGTCTTGAATTTTATTGAGGGCATTGTCGGCTTGACGTTCCTGGACATAACCAATGATGGCATTGGCCACGATCACGAAACCGATAACCGCTGAATCAGAGTAGTGATGCATAAGAAAAGTAATAACGGCCGCCGCAATTAAAATATAGGTAATACTGTTATTAAATTGCAGCAAGAACTGAATTAACTTACTCCGTTTGACCGTAGCTAATTCGTTCGGACCGTTTTGACGGAGCCGGGCATTGGCCTCATCTTCACTTAAACCATTTTCAACATCTGTTTGAAATCTCTGTTCAAGTTCTGCTTGGCTTAATTGCCAAAGTTGTTGTTCATCCGGAGGGATCTTGTCTGTAACTGATTGTGTCATGTATAACGCACCTTTCATAGAAAATATTATTGAAGCCTAATCATACTGGATTTTTGAATCAGTGTAAATAATTGTTATCTGATTGTTAGAAAGTTTTAGGATGATTAATACTTCGTTGGTTAAATATAGTTTACTACATGAAGTTTAGATAGTGGAAATAAAACAATTGGATCCAATATTCGTCCATAGTCCCCAATAGCAGGCGTCGATGCTAAACGAACTTGCTCTTTTTTTGTGCAAATAAAAAACATCCTCGAAAGAGAATGTTTTTTGGGTAATTAAATTACATTGCCCAAGCAGCCATACCTTGTTGGTGGTATAGACTTACAGCAGCATCGATTTGGTCTTGAACTGAACCGCCACTGATGTGCATGTTTTGGAACAAGCCGTAGGCACCTGAAGTACTGTTACGTACTGATGATTGCCAGTTTGATTCACGGTTGATGATGTAGTTCCAAGTAGAAGCTGAAACACCAGTCCGTGATTCCATTTGGCTTAATACGGCAGCATGTGAGCCAGTGCCGTAGTTACTGCTACTGTTTGAAGTAGTAGTAGATGCCTTTGGAGTAGCAACAGTAGTAGTTGCTTGAGTGTTTTGTGCAGTATTAGCAACAGTACTATTAGTAGTAGCTACTGGAGTACTTTGAGTAGTTGCAGTAGTAGTTGCAGTGTTGTTTTGACCAACTTCAAGTTTTTGTCCTACAACGATGAAGTTAACGTCTGCTAAATGGTTGCGTGATGCGATGCCGTTAATAGTATCGTTGTAATCAGAAGCAATCTTAGCAACAGTGTCGCCAGCCTTAACAGTGTAACTGTCAGCGTTAGCAACAACGCCGCTCAAACCAAGAAAACCTGCAACAACTGATAATGTAACTAAACTCTTTTTGATAATAATGACCACCTTTTATATTTTTTAAATCCAAATTAACAAAATTGATTTACCAATCGAGAAGTTTGTGTTGAAATCGATTGGCCTTTGATCATCCAGTTGATAACTCTACTGAATTGATTTCGAGATACATCATAACAAACCAATAATTTTCGTCAACCACATTTCGTAATAATACAAAAATGTTACAGCTTATTCATTTGATAAGTATGAGTTTTTTGCCAATATTACAAACGTGTTAAATTAAAAAATACTTCTTTTTTTGAAATGGATAACCCCATATATCATTAAAAAAGTGGTGACTTTTACCACAAAAATGGGGGAGCCCAATTAATAGATACGGTAAAGTGGTGGCTAAGTGGTTGTAAGCGATTATTTGCCCTGTTTCAGACGGTAAGAAGGGCAATTTTGCTTTTCTAATAAAACTGGGTACAATGAAGAAAAATAAAGAAACGAGTAGTGCAAAATGGTGAAACAAGGACAACGGGCGACTAGTAAACGTCTCAAGCAAATCAAACAAATTAGAAGAAAAAAAGCGATTAGTTATGATCGAACTATCGCTGCAAGTCAATTAGCGGAATTTATGTTAGTTCGATATGGATTAACCTTAAAGAAGAAAATACCGCAAACCCAAACGCAAACAGTTCAACGTTTTTTGCAAGAATGGTTAGTGCAAGCACCTAAATCTAACGTGAATTGGTCTATTGCACAAGTTACGACTGCCGTCTTGAAACAGTTGAATTGTCAGGTACCGTGGCAGTTTTTAGCTGTGTTGGCACAAAATTGGTTATCAATTCAAGCCTTTTTAATGAAGGAATTACCTGCCGTGCCACTTAAAGATCGGTTAGTGGTTACCGATGAATTGACCGTTAACCAACTTACGCAGTTACTTAGTCACCAACTGGCCACTAATTTCTTTTTGACTACCCTGGGGGGAAATCCCCAATTACTCCAACAAGTGGCCGCTAATAAAGTAATGGAATTACAAGCTAGCTTACAACTTGATGATCATATTGATTGGCAACGAGTAAGTGCCTTATTTATTCAACCTTTTGTAGTCAATGAAGCGGCTGATTTAGGGACACGAGCTTGGTTGCAGCAACTCAGCCAATTAAAATTTTAGGAGGGCCCAATGCATACTCACCGAAATACACTAGAATGTCTAGAATTAGTGCCATTATTTGCTTCCTTACCATTGGAACAGCGCCAAGCGATTGCTGATTTAATTGTGCAACAACCATACTCTAAGGGCAGTACTATCTACCTGGCTGGTGATGAAGTTAGTCGGTTTTTAATTGTGGAACATGGTCAAATTAAAATTACGCAATCATCTGCGGCTGGCAACGAGCAAATTGTGCGGGTCCTGAATGCGGGCGAATTCGATGGTGAAGCCAATTTATTTGGTCAAACAGAACGAGATACCTCGGCTACGGTCTTAACTGATGCGTTGGTTTGTCAAATTAATCGCGCTGATTTTCAACGATTATTACACCAAATTCCAGAAGTAGCAGTTAGTTTATTAAATCAAATGAGTCAAAAAATTGCTCAATTAGAGAAACAAGTAACGTTGACTAATACGGTAGACGTGAAAGGGCGGTTGGCTCAATATTTAGTAGAAACGAGCGCAGCTTTACACCAAGAGAGCTTCTCGTTGCCATTATTAAAAAAGGATATTGCTACTTATTTAGGAACCACGGCCGAAACAGTTAGTCGAACCTTTAAAGAATTAGTTCACGAACAGTTGATTACTAACAAGGGTCGTCAAGTGACCATTTTGGATGCCGATGGATTGGCCCTGTTAATATAGTAGAAACTCATAAAATATATAGAAAATAAAGCGCTGAAACTAGCGGTATAATAGCTATTAAGCTCTTTATTTAACCAAATAAAAAAAGCCGATCACAAAAGTATTATTTGTGATCGGCTTTTTTATTTTTAATTAAACAAGTTCATTATTTCTCTAATTTTTCGGCGACGATGTCTTCAGCATCAGTATCACGTGAGTAAGATTCAAGATCTTTCTTAACGTAATCAGTGAAGTCTTTCATAGACATTTCTTTACTATCTTTATGACCGTATTGACGAACAGAAACGGAATTATCATTAACTTCATCGTCACCAACAACAATCGTATATGGAATCTTGTTAGTTTGGGCATCACGAATCAAGTAACCCATCTTTTCAGAACGTGAATCCACATCAGAACGAATGTGCATCTTGTGAAGTTCTTGGTTCAATTCTTCAGCGTACTTACCATGTTTTTCTTCACTAACTGGGATGATACGAACTTGGTGTGGGGCCAACCAAGTTGGGAAAGCACCCTTATAAATTTCAGTTAGGTAAGCAGTGAAACGTTCCATCGTTGAAATAATACCACGGTGAATCATAACTGGGCGGTGTTGTTGACCGTCTTCACCAACGTAGTGAAGGTCAAAACGTTCTGGCAACATGAAGTCCAATTGAATGGTTGATAGAGTTTCTTCGTTACCAAGAGCAGTCTTAGTTTGGACATCTAACTTAGGACCATAAAAGGCAGCTTCACCCTCAGCTTCAGTGTATTCAAGGCCCAATTCATCCATGGCACCCTTTAACATTGATTGAGCTCGATTCCACATTTCATCATCGTCAAAGTATTTTTCAGTGTTTTCTGGGTCACGGTAACTCAAACGGAAAGTGTAGTCTTTGATATCAAAGTCACGGTAAACAGAAACCATCAACTTCAAGATTTTTTGGAATTCTTCTTGGATTTGATCAAGCATAACGAAGGTATGACCATCATTTAATTCCATTTCCCGAACTCGTTGAAGACCAGTCAAGGCACCAGATTTTTCGTAACGGTGCATCATACCGATTTCAGCAATCCGAAGTGGTAATTCACGGTATGAACGAATGAGGTGTTTGTAAACTTGGATGTGTGAAGGGCAGTTCATTGGGCGAAGTTCTAGCATTTCGCCGTCACCCATATCCATTGGTGGGAACATATCTTCACGATAGTGATCCCAGTGACCAGAAGTTTTGTACAAATCAAGGTTAGCTAATACTGGAGTATAAACGTGTTCATAACCTGCTTCTACTTCCCGGTCAATAATGTAGCGTTCTAGTGTTCGACGAATAGTAGCACCGTTTGGCATCCAGTAAGGAAGACCAGCACCAACTTTAGGATCAACAAAGAAGAGGTCTAATTGGTTACCGATAACTCGGTGATCGCGTTCCTTAGCTTCTTGTCTTCTCTTTAAATCTTCTTCTAATTGAGCCTTCTTCAAGAAAGCAGTTGCGTAAATACGTTGCAACATTGGGTTAGAAGACTTACCTTGCCAGTAAGCACCAGCAACAGAAAGTAACTTAAAGATCTTAACGTCACCAGTTGAAGGAAGGACTACGCCTTCGTTTAAACTCATGAAGTCACCAATCTTATTGAAAGAAACTTGACCGTCTTTAGCGGCAGCGTTAACTAATTCAGTTTGGTATTTATCACCGGCAACTTGTTTCAACGCATCGTCTAATGAAAGTTCAACGTTTTCAATAGCTACCTTGTCAGCAATGATTTTCTTCATAGTATCAGTAAGACTAGCTAATTCGTCGACACTGATTTGCGTGTTAGGCTTGTCAGTATCAAGGTAAAAGCCGTCAACGTCTGCGGCACTTTCACCAAATGAAACGTCGCTAAAGTCACTAGCAATTGCCATCTTCAAGATTTGAGCAGCAGTTTGCCGTAAAACTTGGTAACCTTCAGCGGTGTCATTAGTAATGATTTCAATCGTGCCGTCGTAGTTGATAGGGGCATTAATTGCAATCATTTCACCATCTAACTTACCAGCAACGGCCTTCTTAGCCAAACTAGTGGAAATGGATTTCGCAATTTCTAAAACAGTAGTACCAGCAGCGAATGATTTGATGCTGCCATCGGGGAACTTAAGTGATAATTCTGCCATGAAAACTCTCCTTTATTATTGGCCTGAAACCACAAAAAAACGTCCCTAAAATGCCAATACTTTGGCATTTTAGGGACGCAAATAGCGTGGTTCCACCCATTTTTACTTAATTAAAAGTACTCTAGTAGTTGTTAACGGCTACTAACCGGAATGGAATTCTCCTCCACTCGAGATAAAGAGTGGTAACGCTGATCTTCTAAACAAACGGACTTCCAGGCTAGATCCGTTCTCCCTGTGATGAGAAATCAGTGTCATGTCTCTTTATTTGTGATTAATTGTGCCCTGTTCTGAAAAAATTGTCAAGGGTCAACCGTAATTTATAATTTTGATTGTTAAAAACAACGTAAAATGCCGATAAAGAGACACTACGTTCCGAATTAATTACTTTACCGGCAATAATTTTGAGAGTATAATTCTCGAGTTGATAATTTAAATCGCTAAACTAAATTTTAAAAAATGCAACTTGGTTGCGGGAGGTGAACTCGAATGGAAGAAAATAACGGCTTACAAAGAACCGTCACCTTAATGCCAGCTCTTTCATTAGTGGTTGGAACAGTGATTGCATCAGGAGTCTTCTTTAAAGCATCCGCCGTGACGCAGGCCGCAGGCTCTAGCAGTATTGCGATGCTGGCGTGGCTGGTCGGTGGTATTGTGACGCTTTGTGCGGGGTTAACTGCTGCTGAATTGGCAGCAGCGATTCCTCAAACTGGGGGACTTACTACTTATATTCAGATGACTTACGGTCACTTTTGGGGATTTTTGGCTGGTTGGGCTCAAGGCTTTATTTATTTTCCCGCGAATGTGGCCGCCATTTCAATTGTTTTTGGAACACAAGTGGTGAATCTATTCAATCTGTCCGCTCAATGGATTGTGCCTATTTCAATGTTAGAGGCTTTTTCACTAACGTTAATTAATTTTGCGGGAGCTAAAGCGGCCAGTCGGGTTCAATTTATTGCTACCGTCATTAAGTTAGTACCGCTAATTTTGATCGTGGTGTTTGGTTTCTTTCATAAAGGTGGCGGCGACTTTTCTCTCTTTCCAATAGTTGCTGGACCGCATCGTAATTTTTGGACGGCCCTCACTAACGCTACGTTTGGGACTATGTTTGCCTATGATGGTTGGATTCACGTGGGCAATATTGCCGGGGAAATGAAAAACCCCAAGCGGGATTTACCGCTCGCCATTACCATCGGTATCATGATTATTATGAGTGTTTATTTGTTAGTTAATGCAGTCTTTTTATACATTGAACCGCTCAACCACGTGGCTGGTAATTTAAACGTTGCTTCCAATGTGGCGGAAATGATTTTTGGTAAAATGGGTGGTAAATTAGTCACTATCGGTATTTTAATTGCCGTTTACGGCGGGGTAAATGGCTACATTACTACTGGAATGCGGTTGCCAATGATTATGGGCCGGGAACATAAACTCCCATTTGGGCGGTGGTTTGCGACCTTGAATAAAAATGGAGTACCTTGGATTAGTGGTTTGGTTCAATTGGCCATTGCTTTTGTTATGATGATGTCAGGTCAATTTGATTCCATTACGAATATGTTGGTCTTTGTAATTTGGATTTTTTATGTGATGGCCTTTGTAGCCGTCTTTATCTTGCGTAAACGTTGGCCGGAATTGGATCGTCCGTACAAAGTTCCCGGTTATCCGATTGTGCCGTTAATTGCTATTTTAGGTGGTGGCTTCATCCTAGTGGTTACTTTATTTACTCAGTGGCAAACGTCATTGATTGGGTTAATGTTAACGGCTGTTGGAATTTTGTTTTATATTCCGCTGGAAAAGAAATATCATTTTAATGAAAAGAAATAGTTGTTAGGCTGGTTGTTATTTACAACCGGCTTTTTTGTTTGTCGACGATTTTGTGGTTATAATGAACCAAAGGAGTGATGATATGCAAATTAGACCGATTCAAGCTAGCGATTACGATGCCGTAAATGGATTATTGCACCGAGCATTTAATGAGACTCCGAATGGTTACGATGGGGAAGCGGAGCTAGTAACAGCATTGCGCCAAGAGGTTAAATATAATCCTCAAGCAGAATTAGTGGCGGTGATGGATAACCAAATTGTGGGCACCGTCTTAATTACCCCCTTAATTGTTGATGGGCCTCGGTCTTCTACCAAGGGAGCAGCCCTAGCTCCGTTAGCTGTTGCTCCCGAATATCAACAACAAGGGGTAGGAAAAGCCTTGATGACCGAAATCGAAAAAGTCGGGCGACAATTAGGTTTTCGGTTTATCGTCATTTTAGGTTGGCCGGATTACTATACTAAATTTGGTTATCAACCAGCCGAACAGTTCAATATTCATGCGCCTTATGATGTACCTACGGAGAACTTTATGGTGAAAGCACTAGTTCCAGACGGTCTGAAAAATATTGATGGGACGGTCCGGTATTTAGATAGTTTTGGAGGTTAGGGATGGATTTTGAATTAATGGGTGATCCTAATAATCGCAAACCGATGGCAAACTACATGCGCGATCAGTTTGTGTTTGCTGGCGTGAAAGCTAAAGCCCGTCAAGAACAAGCAAAGCCGCTGATTAAGGCTAGTAAGTCGCTAGCGTTTAACGAAATTAAAACGCTAATCGCAAACCTTTATGCGCGTTCGGAACGCGAATATCAATATACGGCGATCGATGTAGCGGTGGCTAATGTGCGTCGTTTTAATCTGGCTGAGTTGCAGGCATTATTACCATTTGTGACCCAAAAAGCGTGGTGGGATACGGTTGATTCTTGGCGTAAAGTTTTAGGGCTCTACATTGCTCGCCATCAAGAGGATAAGGCAACCGTTTTTAGCTGGTTATACCAACAAGATGATTTTTGGTTACGGCGACTTTCAATTATTCTGCAGTTAACGGAAAAAGAAAAAACGGATCAGATTATGTTGACGCAGGCGATTGAAAATGATTTGAATACCGATGAATTTTTCATTCAAAAAGCTATTGGTTGGGCCTTACGACAATATAGTAAATTAAACCCCAACTGGGTTGCTGATTTCATTGCTGATCATCAACTTTCGAAGTTGGCGGTGCACGAAGGTAGTAAATATTTAAATAAATAAACTTGCCAAATTAAAAAAGTTAGTTACACTGCTAGTAATTATTAAAAGGGAAGTGAACGAATTGAAAATTGCTACTCGTTAAGAAATTGAATGTTAATCGTAGTCGAACAGACTAGGGTTATTTCTAACGATGTGCAACTTTTAATTCGGCTAATAGCGGTATAAAAGGACGCAGTTGCGTCTTTTTTTGTGCACTAATTTTGAAATACCCAGCTGTTCATTAATGATGGGGTGAATAACTATGGGAATGATAAAAATCGAAAATGTCACGTTTCAATACGATGGCATGTTGACACCAATTTTTGCTAATTTGAACTTAAATATTGATCAGTACTGGCGTATGGGACTCATTGGTCGTAATGGGCGCGGTAAGACCACCTTTTTGAAGCTGTTATTGGGTCAATTACAACCTGCTAAAACCAATACACCACTACTAACGGTTAATGATTTGCAAGTTAAACGGGGCCCACAGTGGTTAGCACAACCGGTTAGTTTTGAGATTAGTAATCATGATCGCTTGATTTTAAGTGGTGAAAATGGGGCGGGAAAGTCATCGTTACTGGCGGCATTACTGCCTCAGGCAACTATTGAATATCGAGGTACCATTAATTGGGCTCACCAAGCCAAAGTATCGTATGTGGCACAATCATTTGAACAGCTCAGCGGTTCGTTGACTGCTTATGCTGAAAAGAATGGGGTGGCAGTAGATCAGTTCTTTAATTTATTACGCAAATTGGGATTTGAACGGGCTTATTTTCAAACACCGATGCAAGAACTAAGTATGGGCCAAAAAAGAAAGGTCAGCCTGGCACGCTCATTATGCGAACCGGCTAACCTCTATATTTGGGATGAACCCTTGAATTATTTGGATGTTATCACCAGACAACAAATCGAAGACTTGATTTTAACGGTGGCACCAGCAATGTTAATTATTGATCACGATCAGCTTTTTGTGGAACATGTGGCCACCCAACCGGCTATTGAAATTTAAAGGCTAAACGGCCAATTTGCTTGATCATAAGCGGTTTGCCAAAATTGTAATTCAAAGTAGGCACTGCGTAAAAAGGCTTCGATCATTTGCGATTGAACGACACTAGATTGAGCTTCACCTAGACGATCCACGATATCAATCATGGTATTGGTGGCAGCAGTGAACTCAGGGCTGGCGTAGGTATCAATGAATTGTTGGTAGATTTTAACGGGTGAAGATACATCACTTAAATGTTGACCTAATTCATTATAAAGCCAATAGCACGGCAATAAAGCAGCAGCGCCACAAGCCGAATTGCTATTTAATTCATGCTCCATATGAGTGATGTAATTGTAAGTATTGGGCGCCATAGGTGTCTCCGTCATTTCGTTGGCAGTGATGTCTAATTGACTGAAGAATTCTTCTCTGACTTCTTGTTCACTATTGTTAAATCCGGAAGCTTCGTTTTCTAAAAAGGCAATCGTATCTGGATTGCTCATTTTAAGTGCGAGTTCATGATGAAGGCGGGCAAAGTTTTCCAGGTAATAGTGATCTTGTTTTAAATAAAAACGAAAACGGGCCATTGATAGTTGGCCATCAGCAAGTTCGGTGATAAAGGGATGATTGAAGCTGGCTGCAAATAAATCACTGGCTGCAGCGTGCATATTAGCGGTTAAAGTCATAGTATCGGGCTCCTTTAAGAACGGATTTGATAATTCCATTGTATTATAGATTTTTCTATAAGGCTTAAATAATTACACTTTTGGTTGAGAATGGTAGAATTAGGTAAATATGATGGAAAATGGAGGTAGTTGCAATGGATCGTTTGAAGGATAAAACAGCTGTTATCACTGGTGGCGTGGCCGGAATTGGTTTGGGAATTGCCCAAAGTTACATTGATGAAGGTGCTAACGTTGTTATTACTGCCAATCATAATGTTGATGGCGGTAAAAAAGCCGTAGAAAAATTTGGTGAAGATCGCGCTTTATTTGTTCAACAAGATGTCGCAAATGAAGAAGCTTGGGAACGGGTGATGGACGCGGCCGTTGATAAGTTTGGCAAAGTCGATATTGTGGTTAATAACGCTGGTATTGGTGGCGTCGGCGGTCCCATTCAAGACACTTCATTGGAAGATTGGAACAAGGTCATTAACACTAATTTAACCGGTAACTTTTTAGGCGAAAAATATGCGGTTCGAGTGATGAAAGAATTTAATAACGGTAAAGGTTCCATTATTAATATTTCCTCAGTTGCCGGCTTAGTAGGTTTGCCAATGAGTCCCGCTTACTCTGCAAGTAAGGGTGGTACTCGGATGTTGACTCATGCGACGGCATTGCAATTAGCCCAACAAAAATTGGATATTCGGGTTAACTCCGTGCATCCAGGCTGGATTGATACTAATATTATTCCGGAAGAACAAAAAGATGCTATTATTTCAACTATTCCGGTAGGCCATTTGGGCAAACCAAGAGATATTGGGGCCATTTGTGTTTACCTGGGTAGTGATGAATCAGAATTTGCTAATGGTGCTGAATTCGTAGTGGACGGCGGCCAAAGAGCATAACAACGTGTTGTAAGTGTGAACCAAGCGGTAAGTTACCGCTAATTAATCTAAAAAAAGTCCAATAGTTCGTCGATTATGACGCTATTGGGCTTTTTTTAATTAGACAGTAAAAGGACACATTGCAAGGTACCATTTATTTTTGGGCTCGAATCACAAAAGATGCCATCCACGGGCCACCCCACCAACCGTTGAACCCAATTTTTTGTTTCTTAACCGTAGTTATACCTAATTGTTTTAAGGTCGTAATGAATTCGGTATCCTTGTATTCAGTATCCACAATAATTAACTGACCGTTGGGTTTTAACACTCGCACCATTTCTGCTAGTGCCTGGTAACGATTACTGGCTGGTTTAACATTATGAATAGCAAAACTAGTGGTGATGCCGTCGAACGTATTATCGGCAAACGGCAATTCCTGCATATCAGCCGTTTGAACGCTAACTTGATGATTTAACCCGCGCGTTTGAATCTCTTCAGTAACTGCTTGAATGGAATTATGTGCTTGATCGCTATTATTCCAAATATCGATCCCAATGACTTGTCCCATTTGCAATCGCTTAGCTACTTCAAACATGACCAAACCATGACCGCAACCGATGTCTAGATAGTTTCCGTTAGCGTTAATTTTGGTTTGCTGTAAAACTTTTTGCCAAATTAATGGCTTGCCAACTAGGCTAGTATGTAAATAAATGAGACCACAAATAAGTAGCCAACCGCCACCAATCCAATTACCCAAAGAATGGGTGATGGTGATGGGCGGAATAAATCCTAGTGTTAGGATAATTAAGCCCCCGCCGCAAAATAAGATGGGGACCAGTGGTGCGTCCACGTTATGTGTTTTAAACATGATTTTCTCCTTAATTAAGAATTAACTTTTAGGATACAGTAATCATAATATAAATACCAGTTGTTACAAAAAGGGCGCTAGTTGCTGACCAATAAAAAAACCGTGACAAACTTTTAATTTGTCACAGCTTTTTTATTCGCTGACACTTGCAACTTTCATACTACGATCAATAGTGGAGCGACCAGTAGCATAATCGAATTTTACTTTAGGTTGAACGTTGAAGAGATAAACGTTGAAATTCAGCGAGCCGTCGGTACTAAGAGCTTGTAGGTGAACTCCTCGAGCCATCAATTCATTGCCCCGGAAAAGGGGTTGGGCCGCGTAAATGACTTTTTTATTGTTGTAAAGAGCATTTCTGACCTTTTGCTCATATTTGGTTTGTAGGTCTTGGTTGGAATAGGCCGTTTGGGTAAATAGATTTTTCGGATTGTTTTGATCGCCAGACTGATCATTAGGATTGTATTTACCGCTGGTGCTGATACCTTTAGAAATCGAATAGGCCATTAAATGCCCCCGGTTAATAATGGGATCATCATCCACGAATTTTTGGTGCCAGCCCGTTGGTTGAACATATTGGCGCACTCGTAAGCTACCATCAGCGATGTTGCGTTTTTCTAAGTAACCGGTGTTAGTACCACTAGTACGATTTAAGTTATCTAAGTCTTGGTAGTCGACCTTGTTAATCTTCCAATCACTAGCTTTTAAATCGGCCTTATTATGGTTCACAACGACGACCGGATTATCCCCGGATTTAAAATCCAGACTGGCTAATTTATCACTGGTCACGCTGTTTTTATTACTAGTTTTACTTTGACTAGCGCCGTTAAAAACATCGATGATTTGGTTGGCCAAATTAGCGTTAGGTTGATTATTCGAAACGCCTTTACCCGTAATCAAGCCCCCGATGACCACCACGGCCAATAAAATAATACTATTAAGGGTGATTTTAGTATTAGTAGGCAATTTTTGTTTCCGTTTTTTTCCTGACATTACTTTTCTCCATTCATGACTAATAACAAACTCATAGGGTTCTACTATATCATTTCTAGACTTAAATGGCGATTGGAATCAGGCAGTTAACACCGTTTCATTCAGCCTTTAAGCTTGATTTAACTTGGATTTAGTATGCTACTAATAGGTAGTTAATTCGGTAGGCTCACTGCTTGAATATTGATAGCAAATGTGGCCGCAGGAGCATGGACTGTCACAGTTTCGCCTAAATGATGATTTAAAACAGCTTTACCTAAGGGAGAGGCAATTGATAATTTATTTTGGTCCACGTCCACTTCTTGGGTGCCCACAATTTGGTAAGTCACGGTTTCGTGATCATCTAAGAATTCGACGGTCACTAAATTACCGATTTCAACGGTGTCACTATCCGTGGGTGTGACAATTCGGGCGTACTGGAGTTGTTTATTTAAGAAGCGCAACTGACTTTCTAAATGGCGTAAATCACGCTTAGCCGAACTATATTCGGCGTTTTCTGATAAGTCACCGAGAGCCCGCGCTGCCGCTAAGCTTTGAATTTTGTGGGGCCGATCAGCTTTTAGCGCCTCGATTTTAGCTTCGATTTGTTGGTAGCCGGCAGCAGTAATGGGATTGAATTCTGAATCGATGATGACGCACCTCGTTTTAGCAGATTTACCTATCATATTACCGCAAAATGAGTTTAAAAAAACTAAAAAAGATTGATTGAAAGAAGTGATTTTATGCGTTGGCTATTTGGCTTGATTTTGGCCTTATTGTTAACCGCCTGGTACTTACCTAAAGAAAATCGCAAACACCTTCATTTATGGGAATATCTTTATCTAATGACGGTGAATGTATTGGTGTTTACGCCATTGTCGATTACTGATTTTTGGATCAGTATCACTCCGTTAGGGACAGGGCGGGTATCTTTTGAAGTGTATCTTTGGCAATTTTCAGTTTTAGAAAATATTTGGTTAACCATCCCACTGGGAGCTATGATAGCCAAACATCGACCAGCTTGGTCGTTGATAATTAGTGGTCTTGTGGTTGGTGGTGGGATTGAAACGATACAATATCTCATTTCTCATTGGTGGTGGTTGAACCGAAGCTCTGATATCAATGACGTTATTGCTAATGCTATTGGGGTGATGATTGGGGGCGTTGTCTGGAAAGTGGGCAGTAAATTAAAGGGGAGCTTGACTACGGTCATGAAAGGAAACTAATCAATAAAAAAAGATTTTGACCATTTTAGTCAAAATCTCGTTGGGTTATTAACGTTCACTTACCGCAGTCACTAATTATTCATCTTGAGAAACAATCATAACGTTGTTATTAGCATAACGTGCCACGTAAGCAGTTGTCGAACCAATCATGAGTCTAGTTAAGGCGTTGGCCCCTGACTTACCCATTACCGTTAAATCAATATCATATTCTTCCGGAATATCCTTAGCAATCATTCCCTTAGGACTACCTTGGAAAACCTTAGTTTCGTAAGGAATATTACGGTTTTTCACTTCACTAACGGCCTTTTTGATGTAGCTTTCGGCTTCTTCAATCATTGGGCCAATTAATTGATCCGGACCCACGGCGGTATGTGCTTCTAACATTACCCCAGAAACACGACCAGGATCAACTACGGAGACGATGAAAACTTTAGAATCGAACTTTTGCGCAATAGTTAAAGCTTCATCTAATGCTAAACGTGAATTTTCGGAACCATCTAAAGGAACTAAAATATTTTTATACATAACATAACCTCCTGTTAGCTTTAATTAAAGTATTCTTTTACTATGTCTTAATTGTAAGGGAGAGTCAGTTCGTTTAGCAAAAACGACGCCTATTTAGATTCTGGTTTTGAATTAATCTATTTGTAACATGGTGTTAATTTGTCTGTAAATCCAGTTAGATATAATGAAAGTATTGAAGACGAATTTGGGGGAATTATTTTAACCATGAAAATTAAAAAAATGGCACTAATGGCTGTTAGTTCATTGGCCTTATTTACTTCAGGTGATTTGTTAAACTTTACTAACGTGACCACACCGATGACCCAAGTGGCAAGCGCTAAAACCAAGAAAAAGGTTTATAAGTGCAAATTATCTAAGAAAAATAAAGCAGCCAAAGAATGGATTGCTTATCGTGAATCTCGCGGCTCATACAGTGTTCGTAATGGTCAATACATTGGTCGGTATCAGTTATCACGCGCTTACTTAAAGGGCGATTTCTCAAAATACAATCAAGAAATGACGGCCGACCGGTACGTTAAAAATCGTTACGGTAGCTGGGTAAATGCGAAAAAGCATTGGCGTTGGTACGGATGGTACTAAATATTCTAGTCATTGAAACCTTCACAATTAGTTGTGGAGGTTTTTTTAGTATGCTTATGAAAGCGGTTAATATTCAGTAAGACCCGAATATTAATAGTGATTTAACCGGAAAACACGAACAAAAAGATGACGAAAACCATTATTTTTCCTGGAATTAAGAATAATCTTCGTATTTTACATTGAATTTCAAAAGCGAAGATGATAATATTAGTCTAATTTAAAACAAATGGAGGTTGTCATGGGAAATGATTCGGTTTCTAACCAAAAATCAGTAGTACGTAATGCAATTTTAGGGTTACAACATTTATTAGCAATGTATTCGGGCGATATACTTATTCCATTACTGGTTGGTGGAGCGCTTCATTTTACGGCCTTACAAATGACTTACTTGGTGTCGACTGATATCTTTATGTGTGGGATTGCCACTTTTCTACAAATTAAACGGACGCCGTTGACTGGGATCGGCCTGCCGGTGGTGCTGGGATGTGCAGTGGAGTACGTGGCACCGCTAGAAGCAATCGGCAAAAATTATGGCCTAGCTTATATGTATGGTGGCATTATTATTGCGGGGATTTTCGTGATGTTGATGGCCAAGCCGTTTGCTAAGATGCGCCGGTTCTTTCCTCCGGTGGTTACTGGTTCTTTGATTACTTTAATTGGATTTACTTTGATTCCAGTAGCCTTTCAAAATATGGGCGGCGGGGACTTGACCAGTAAAAACTTTGGACAACCACTTAGCTTAATGATTGCTTTGGTGACGGCGGTCACTATCTTGATTTTGAATATTTGGGGTCGCGGTTTCTTAAAGCAAATTTCAATTTTAATTGGAATTTTAGTAGGTACCTTGTTGGCCTTTGGGATGGGTATTGTTAATTTTAAAACCGTTGGTCAAGCTAACTGGTTACAATTGCCACACTTCTTTTACTTTGCGACACCTAAGTTTGAATGGTCCTCGGCCTTAACCATGATTATGGCAGCTTTCATCTGTATGATTGAATCCACTGGGGTTTATTTCGCCCTAGCTGATATTGTGGGTAAAGATTTAAGCGACAATGATTTGGAACGGGGTTACCGTTCTGAAGGGCTTTCTGCGATTTTAGGGGGGCTCTTTAATACTTTTCCATACTCTACTTTTTCTCAAAACGTCGGTATTGTGCAATTATCTGGAATTAAAACCCTCGCACCGGTTTATTATTCTGCCGGGATGTTAGTTATCCTGGGACTAGTACCTAAGTTTGGGGCAATTGCGACCTTAATTCCTACCTCCGTCCTCGGGGGTGCCATGTTAGTAATGTTTGGGATGGTGGGCGCTCAAGGAATTAAGATGTTATCGAACGTGGAAATGAACAATAAGAACATGTTAATTATTGCCATTTCAGTTGGGTTAGGCATTGGGGTTACTAGTGTACCTAGTTTGTTTCAATACTTACCAGCCAGCGTTCAAACTTTGATGAGTAACGGAATGGTTGTTGGTGGGCTAGCTGCTGTAATTCTCAATCTATTGTTAAATCATACTGGGGTTAAAGACCAGGTTGAAGAAGAACTTTAATAATGAACAATAAAAAACAACCATCAAAATGATGGTTGTTTTTTTGTGGTGCTATTTATTTTCGTTACCATGAACTTCATTAACTACGTTGGTAACAATATCAACTAAATCATTAACTGGTTCAGAGTTTTGCTTGGTTTTGATGTATGAAACCCCGAAGTTAGAAGTGAAGACATCTTCAGGAATTTCGATGAAGTTTAAGTCTTCTTTAGCTTCGTCACTAAGTTTATCTTCTTCAATCAAATGTTTTGGTGTAATGACGGCACCTAATTGATTTTCAGAAAGGGTAGTCGCCAAATGAATGTCTGGAACTTCTACGTTGTATTCAACTGAAATTCCTTGATCATTCAAGAAGTTGTTTACCATGCGTTGGTAATTGCTGTCATGTGGTGTACCGATGAAAGCTTCACCAGAAAGTTGGGAAACCTTAGCGGCACTGTAATCAGCCCAGAGCTTACCACGTTCATACAACTTAGAGTAACGTGGTACGATCAATACCAATGGGAAATTCATAATAGGAATGTATTCCACTTTATGGTTACGTAATGGTTGACCCATGAAGAAGTCAAGTGAACCAGATAATAACCGGTTTTCGGCATCCCGACTGGTCATTTTAAGCAGTTGGGCGTGAATCTTAGGGTACTTGTTATAAAATTGGGTCAAAACAGGGTTGAAGATGCTGTTATCAAGCACTTCATTAGAAGCAATCGTTAAATGACCGTATTTAAATTCTGACAAATGAGTCATTTCGCGATCAAGACTAGAACGGAGTCGATTTTCTTCTTGTAAATAGCTGAGTAATCTTTCGCCCGCATACGTTAACTGGATTGGATGAGATGAACGATCAATTAAACGAACGCCGAATTGAGTTTCAGCATTTTTAATTACCCGACTAATATATGGTTGGGTAACGAATAAAATTTCGGCCGCTTTAGACATGTTACCTTGAGCCTTAATTTCTTCAAGGAACGATAGTAATTTTCGATTCATATGGGCATAATCTCCTTAGTATAAGTTAGATTGGGTTGGCTAACGAACTATGAGTGGTTTGGTACTTTGATCAAATTGTCATAATCGTTCCTTAGTTATGGTTATGATACGCAAACCTTAATAACAAAACACTTTGAATTATATCAAGATAATCCCTACTCGTAAACTATATATACCAATTGACACAAAGTCGTAAAATAACTCACAAAAATTGACATTTTTTGTAAGTGTGGTATTCTTCTAAATGGTAATTATTACTTTTTAAAAGAACAACTACAATATATTTTGAAAGAAGGGTTTATTATCGCAAAAAAATCAAAGATTGAAAAGGAACGTAAGATTGAACGAACTGTTCAAAAGTACGCTGCTTTGCGGGCGGAACTAAAGGCTAATCACGATTATGAAGGTCTTAGCCGCTTACCTAAGAATGCTTCACCGGTTAGAATGCACCGTCGTGACAGTTTAGATGGTCGTCCACGGGGATTCATGCGTAAATTCGAGTTATCTAGAATTAATTTTAGAAAACTTGCACATGAAGGCCAACTACCAGGTGTTAAAAAAGCTAGTTGGTAGCAATGACTATAAGGGTTATCTTAAAGGTTGGGAATTAAATTCCCAACCTTTTTTCACAATCTAAGTACAATTTTAAGAATTGTAATTATAAATTATTGTTACTAATTATGTAGCTAATTTATAATTTAGGTTAGTTAAATATTTATGGACTATTGTTTTTTATTTAACCACTCATTCATACCAACATTATTGTTATTATTACACAGATTAGTGTATGATTAATGAATAATATTCATTTTTTTAGTTAAATATAGAATGATTAAACATTTAGTCAAAAGTAGGAGTTTATATGAAAAAAGAAACTCGTCAAGCTCGCATTGAGCAAATTATTAACCAAGAGGCCATCACCACTCAAGAAGAATTAATGGAAAAACTGAAACAAAATGGCATCGATGTTGCACAAGCGACTCTGTCTCGGGATATTCGAGAAATGAAAATCGTGAAACAACCAGATAGCTTTGGTAACTCCCGGTATATGATTTTTAAAACGGGTAATAAAAATGAAGTAGAACGGTTGGAGAGAATGATCAATAGTACTGTGACTGACGTTACGCAGGTGCAATTCGTGAACGTTATTCACACGTTACCCAGTTACGCGAACGTTTTAGCAGCGATTATTGATGATTTAAAACTAGAAATGGTAACTGGCACCATTGCCGGTCATGACACGATTGTGACGTTTAGTGCTTCTGAAGCGTTAGCACAGGAACTTAAGGAGTTTTTTGATAAGTTTGCTAACCCCGAATTAGCTAGTCAAATCCATGATACAAGTGAATAATTTCCAAACGCTGCGGAAACTACCGGAGCGTTTTTTTGGTTAACTAAGGTGCTAAATAAATGGTCGTTACCAAAAGATGTTACAATGTTAGTATTAAATATTGGAGATTTTTATAAATGAAACAAATTTATTGGGATGCCGTGGAAATTAGTAATCACAAATTCTTTTTCACAATGACCCAAGACGGGGTGAACTTTGTCTCGAGTCCAGAAAGTTATTTGTCTGAAATTTTTGATTTTTATCCGGATGACCACTTTAACTATCAATTTAAACATGATGAAACAGTTACTGCTGATGTGAAACGCCAATTTGAACATTACTTAACTGGCAAGCGAGAAACTTTTGATGTTAAGCTAGATTTGACGGTGGGCACAGCTTTTCAACATGAAATTTGGCAGGTGGTTAGCAAGATTCCGTACGGAACTACCATGACTTATGCCGAGGTGGCTAAAAAAGTCAACCGGCCTCGAGCTGCCCGAGCCGTAGGACACGCCTTAGCGTTAAATCCAGTATTGATACTGATCCCGTGTCATCGGGTGATTTTAAGCAACGGTGATCTGGGACGTTATCGAGGGGGCACTGACAGCAAAAAGGAATTATTGCGAATTGAAAAAAGTGTGGTCGCAAAAAAAGCAACTACCAAAAAATTGGTGTTGCCCAGAATTAGTCAATTAGGTAAATCTGATCTTTAATTAAATCGAATGGTTGGTGGTGCCGATTCAACTTAGCAGTGGCCTCTGGTTCAATATAATGAGCCATTTCCCAGAACTGCTTGGAATTGGTAGCACCATTTTTTTCGCCTAAAACGATTAACTTTAATGGTCGAGCTGATTGGCGCAGCGTTGCTAGAATTTCTTGATCAATCGGTAAACCGTCCGGGGACCAACTCATGATTACGTAGTCCACTTGATCTTGGTATTTTTGAATAGCAGCGATAGCATCCAGTTTTTCAACGTCGGTGACTTGGTGTTTCCCGGTTTGATTTTCAGTGGTCCAAGCTAAGCTATCAGTGGTGTAGACGGTTTTATGCAGGTCTTTGAGGCCTTTAGAAATATAGCCGTTGCCAGCCATTACTTCTAACACCGCGCTGTCGCCCACGTAACCAGCGATGTCAGCTACTAGTGGTGCTGATATGTAGGCCCACATACCGTATTGTTCTTCTAAGTAATCCCGAAAGCCCCGTAAATCAGCGTCTAGCTGAGGTAAAGCTGCTACCAATTGATTCCATTTTTGGTCGCCCGCGGTATCTCCCGGTGCAAATTGCTGATTTATTTTTTGGAAAATCTGATCTTGAATATCATCTGGTAACAAAAGATATGGTAAATCTTGAGGGAGCAAGCTTTGTTTAATTAAGCGATCGCTTTGCAAAACATGGTTAATCAAAAATTTGACGGTGGGATAATCACTAAATAACTCACCGTAAGCTTGCATCCGACTAATATAAGGAGCGGTAGCCACCGGAGCTGAATGGGTGATTTTTTTATTTTTTAGTAGCTTTTTTCTTTGTTTATTAGAAACCATTCCTAGTCCTTTCCATCCCGGTTATTTAAGCCTAAATCAAGTTGTACATCCCGGTTACGCTTGGTAGCGTGGCGTTGAGTTTTACCGTGCATGTAGCCTTCGATTAGTTGATAAATTTCGTAGCGGTCCTGGCTGGTTAGCATTTCTTGGTTAAATAACAGTTCTTTATCAGAAATAAAGAGGCGTCCTAAATCTACCTGGCTGTTATCAGCCAAGCCGGTTAAATAATCCATTGAAACTCGGAAAAAACGAGCGAGTTTTTGAACCTCTAAATACGAAGGGGTTCGCACGCCCCGTTCCCAGTTTCCGATTTGAGAGGCCGTATTTTCGTGTTCTTCATCCGTGGGGAATTGGACGTTTAATGCATCGGCTAATTGTGCTAGTGTAATGTTTTGGCCTTTTCGTAAGGCACGAAGTCGTTCGGGAAACATTTAATCACCTTCCTAACAAGTATCATTATACTTCATTTGCGCCAATTGGGCACCGTTAGAATGGTTGCGCTGCTGGCAGGGGGAGCATATAATTTGCTTAATTGACGAAAATTATTTGTTTTTAAGAAATGAGAGGTCCCTGTGATGAAGAAAAAAACCAAATATTGGTTAATTGGTGTGGGTTGCTTGGGTGGTCTACTGGCAGTGCTGGCTTTGGGGGCCGGTTGGTATTTCTTTAAGGTAGCGGTCGTGCCTAGCCCCAAGTCCTTTTTGTCCAAACAGGAACGAGTTACTAAGGCCAGTTCCTTATATCCGGCACAGAAATGGTATGACCATGCTGATAAACAACCGTGGCAACAACAAGCGGCGGGAGCTGACCTCACGTTAGTGGCTAACTACATTCCGGCCACTCAAAAGACCGTCAAAACAGCGGTCGTGGCTCACGGCTTTATGGGTAATAAGGACCAAATGTATCAATATGCCTACATGTTTCATAACTTAGGTTACAATGTGTTGGTGCCAGATGATCGTGCTCATGGTGATAGTCAAGGCGACTACATTGGCTACGGTTGGCCAGATCGGCGTGATTACGTGAAGTGGATCAAAAAAGTCGTAGCTAAAAATGGACCAGATTCACAAATTGTGATGTTTGGGACCAGTATGGGTGGGGCTACGACAATGATGGTTAGTGGCGAAGCAGATGTTCCTAAGCAAGTCAAAGCTTACATAGAAGATTGTGGTTACACCAGTGTTTATGATGAAATCTCCTACCAAGCGAAGTCCATGTATCATTTGCCTAAATGGCCAATGGTTCCTATCGTTAGCTTAATTACTAAGTTGAAGGCGGGGTATAGCTTTCAACAGGCTAGCTCGCTAAAGCAGGTACAAAAAAATCATCGACCAATGCTATTTATTCATGGTAGTAACGATAAATTTGTTCCTACCAGCATGGTTTACCCACTGTATCATGCTGATCATGGCCCTAAAGAGTTATTTATCATGAAAGGGGCGGCGCATGCCCGCTCCTATGAGAAAAATCCGGCATTGTATACAGCTAAAGTGCAGAAATTTTTAGCGAAATATGTAAACTAAGTTCGCGAACCCGCTAACTTTCGGTATAATAGGAAGTAGCGGCATTTATTGTCGCGTCAAATAAAATTTTAATATTGAAACCAGATAATAATTAAAGGAGGTTAAGAATGCCAACGGAACTAATTGTCATATTGTTGATTGCGATTGTTTTAGTAGTAATCAGTGGAATTACGGGCTATAAGTTGCAAGAAAAAAAGCACCAAACTGAATTAGATCAAGCTAATCAGCAAGCGCAAAAGATATTGCAACAAGGTAGCCAAACGGCTCACCAGCAGGCCCAAAGTATCCAGCAAAAAACTAACCGTCAAACCGATAGCTACAAGTTGTCGATGACAGAAGAACTTGATAGTTACGAAGCGGATAATCAAACTCGAGCTAATCGGGTGGAACAACATCAAAAAATGTTGGATAGCACGCGCGTTCATTTGAACGAAGTGGCTGATCGTTTGGGTCAATTAAATCATGAATTAAGTCAAACTAAAGCGCAAATCAAACAGGATCGAGATGCCGGCAATCAATTACTCGACACCCGGGTGAATATGATGGCACAAACGGCGGGGATGAGTGTTACAGATGCCCAAAACCAAATTTTGACACAATTAAGTGAAGACCTAGAACAAGAACGAGAAGTGGAATTACGTTTCCGGCGTGAAGATGACGAGGGTAATGTCAATAAAGCTGCTAAAGCGATGGCGACCGATTTAATTCAACGGGGACCGGTAGATTTTCCTAGAGAACACTTAGAGCATTCAGTGATTATTGCCGATGCGGATAGTCGGCGTAAATTAATGGATCGTGATGAACAGGTGCTGCGTTATTTGGAAACTTTGACCGGGACGAGCTTAATCTTTGCCCCTGCTAACGAAACTGAACTTCAAATCGTAACTGGAGATCCATTACGACGAGAAATTGCCCGTTTAGCCATTACTAACTTGGCAGTAGAACACCAGTGGGGACCACTAGCCGTGGAAAAACACGTCAATGATGCCAGAAGTGAAGTGCTTAACGATCTACGTCGCACCGGTGAAGATGTGGTGGCCAAGTTACGGGTGGGGTGGATGCATCCTGATTTGATTAAAATTTTAGGCCGCTTAAAGTTTCGAACTAGTTATGGTCAAAACGTGTTGTATCATTCGGTAGAAGTGGCTCAAATGGCTGGTAGTATTGCCGCTGAATTGGGCCTTGATGCCCGTTTAGCTAGACGAGCTGGTTTATTACATGATATCGGTAAAGCAATTGATCATGATATCGACGGCACGCACGTTGAATTAGGGGTTCAACTAGCTGAATTATACGATGAAGATCAACAAATTATTAATGCAATTGCGGCCCATCACGGTGATGTGGACGCAACGTCGCCATATGCCGCATTGGTAGAAGCCGGTGATTCCGTTTCGGGTGGCCGACCAGGTGCTCGAAGCGAATCGGTAGAAGATTACGTTAATCGGCTTAGAAGTCTTGAAAAAATTGCTGATCAACATGATGGCGTTAAGGAAAGTTATGCTATTCAAGCGGGTCGAGAAATCCGAATTATTGTGGATCCGCATGCGGTGAATGATGAGCAAGTGGATGCGTTGACGAAAGACGTTAAGGACCAGATTGAAACGGAATTAACGTATCCGGGTAAGATTAAAGTGACGACTATTCGTGATTTTAGGGCGACTGCGTATGTGGGAGCGGACCGGAATAAGAACAAGAGTAAGAAGAAAAAAAGGGCTTAATTCAGAGTGCAACAGGCCTCGGTAAAAAATTGAGTACTAAAGCTAAAAACCACCAATAGTTCGGTCTTTGACCGCTATTGGTGGTTTTTGATTTAAACGGATATTTTTGAGGCCTGTCGCACGTTTTCGATAAGTATACGATCTTTTTTAGTTAGATGAAAGGGATGCTGATGAGAGCACGTTTTAACTATATGTTGGTAATCACAATTCAAACAATAAAAAGACGTTCCGCTATCCTTTTCGATAGTTAGAACGTCTTTTTATTTTTACCAAATCTTTTGCATTTGCACAGTTTGACTACGATCAGGTCCAATTGAAAAAGCAGCAATAGGAGTATCGGTTAATTCAGCAATTCGTTTCAAGTAGTTTTGCGCATTAACTGGCAGTTGGTCAAAGCCAGCTACACCAGTGATGTCTTCGTCCCAACCAGGTAATTCTTCATAAACTGGTGTTACTTGGCTTAGTAGTTCGTCATCGGCGGGATAATAATCGATAACTTCAGTGCCAACTTGATAACCGACACAGATTTTAAGGGTTTTAAAACCGCTCATTACATCCATGCAGTTAATCACTAACCCGGTGAACCCGTTGATTTGCGTTACATATTTCATTAATACGGCATCAAACCAACCAATTCGCCGTGGACGATGAGTTACGGTTCCGTATTCGTGAGCGATATCTCTAATGGTATCACCGATTTCGTTGATTTGTTCGGTAGGAAACGGACCATCACCAACGCGAGAAACGTAAGCCTTGGCTACCCCTAAAACATGGTTGATCTTAGTAGGACCTAAGCCAGTGCCGGTACAAGCGCCACCAGCCGTTGGATTGGCTGAAGTTACAAATGGATAGGTTCCGTGATCGATATCTAACATGGCACCCTGTGAACCTTCAAATAAAACGTGTTGAGCGGCATCAACCGCTTGATTAATTAAGGTGCTAGTATCTTTAATTTGCGATTTTAATTGTTGTCCCATGGCGTAGTAGGTCTCAGTTAATTCATCTAGGGATGGGAGTTGTTCGTAAAGTTCGGCGGATAAGACCCGTTGCTTTTGGATTAAATTAAAAGCTAATTTCTTCTTTAAGCCGGCCTTATCTAATAAATCAATCATCCGAATCCCGATTCGTTGCATCTTATCCATGTAAGTAGGACCGATGCCTTTATTAGTAGTCCCGATTTTTTCACCGGATTGAGCCCGGTCTAATTCTTGTTGTTGGTCTTGTAAGATATGATATGGAAAAATGACGTGTGCCCGTTGCGAAATCACGAGGTGGTCAGTGGTAATGCCAGCGTCGTTTAACTCCTTCATTTCGGCTAATAAAACTGTGGGGTTAACCACCGTTCCGTTAGCAATTACACATTGTGCGTTTGGATTTAAGATTCCTGATGGAATTAAGCGCAAGGCGATTTTACGGTCGCCAGCAACGATAGAATGACCAGCGTTGTCGCCACCTGAATAACGGACGGTCAGTTGAGCATCTTGACTAAGTAAATCAATGATCTTGCCCTTTCCTTCGTCGCCCCATTGGCTCCCAATTACAATTGCAGTTGTCATAATTTCCTACCTCCAAGTTTGATTACGAGAGCATCATAGCATATTCGTTCAACATAAATCAAGACAAAACCGAATGATTATAAAACTACTAAAAGTAAAAGTTCGTGTTTTCAAAATGGATAAAATTTGGTATGCTATTGATATAATCTTTAAAATCAAGGGAGAAACTAACATGATTGAACGGTACGCACGACCAGAAATGCAAGCAATTTGGAGTCGGGAAAATCAATTCGATAGTTGGCTAAAAGTTGAAGTAGCAGTTGATAAGGCTTGGGCTGACTTGGGTGAAATTCCAGCAGCTGATTATCAAAAAATTGCTGCTAATGCGAACTTTGATTTAGATCGTATCGATGAATTAGAAGCCCAAACGCATCATGACGTGATTGCCTTCACTCGGGCAGTTTCCGAAAGTTTGGGAGCAGAACGTAAGTGGGTTCACTACGGCTTGACTAGTACCGACGTAGTGGATACCGCTCAATCACTAAGAATTAAGGCCGCTAATGAAATTATTGAAGCTGATTTAGTGGAATTTGCCACTACCTTGAAGAACTTGGCCGTCCAATATAAAGACTTAGTGGTTATCGGTCGAACTCACGGTATTCACGCTGAACCCACTACGCTAGGCTTGAAATTTTTGCGCTGGTACGCTGAAGCTAACCGGAACTTGGAACGGTTCCGCCATGCCAGAAAAGAAATCGAAGTAGGCAAGATTAGTGGGGCCGTGGGGACGTTTGCGAACGTACCACTAGCCGTTGAAGAATCAGTTTGTGAAACCCTAGGGCTAGGCGTGCAACCGATTTCGACGCAAATCTTGCCACGGGATTTACACGCCCAATACCTCAGTAGTCTTGCTTTGATCGCTGCCATGGTGGAAGAAATAGCCACCGAGATTCGCAGTCTACAACGCACCGAAATCAACGAAGTACGCGAAGGATTTGCCAAGGGCCAAAAGGGTTCTTCGGCCATGCCCCATAAGCGTAATCCGATCAGTTCGGAAAACGTTTCGGGACTAGCCCGGGTGATTAGAGGAGAGATGGTGACGGCCTTTGAAGACATCAACTTATGGCACGAACGCGATATCTCTCACTCATCAGCCGAACGAGTGATTTTACCAGATAGTACCGAAGCCACTGATTACATTTTGCACCGCATGAACCGGGTCTTGAACAATCTGGTGGTTAATGAAGCTGAAATTCAAAAGAACTTGGAACTCAACCACGGCCTCATCTTCTCTCAACACGTGATGCTAGCTTTAATTGAAGCGGGCTGGTCTCGTGAAAAGGCCTACGATACCATTCAACCAATTACGATGGCGGTCTGGCAAACCGGTCAACCGTTCAAGCAAATGTTGTTACAAGACCCGGCCGTTAGGGCGACGTTAACAACCACTGAAATTGAACAATTATTTGATATTAAATACCACTTACGCAACGTCGATAATATCTATCGCCGCTTAGGGGTCATTGAATAATAAAAAAGATGCTGGCCATAATAGGTCAACATCTTTTTTAATTGCACTGTGGTTTATTCACTACTTGGAAATTATGATTGTTTTTGGCCACCACCACCGGATGATTTTCTAAATATTCAAAAATTAATTGACTCATAGTGGTGTTGTTTCGGCGAATGATTTTACTTTCATCAAACATCGGGTAATGACCGCCACCAGTAGCACGGTACTTGTTTAAGGCCACGTCTAAGATTTGCTCATCATGTAAGTCATGACCGTGGTACTTAAGCTTAGTGACCCGTTGTCCAATCGGATTAGCAATATTTAGTTCGTAATCGATGCCTTCATACATATCGTAATTGTAGAAGCGGTGTTTCGGAAACAAGAAGCGGGGATTAACGACGATGTCATTGGTTTTTTCGTTAATGGCAAAGTAGCGGGCCGAGACTTCCAACGCAGCCCGTAAGTCAGCGCCAGTAATGCGCACGACTGCTAGGGTATTCGGGTAAACGTAGTTAGTGATGATGTTTCTCATCGTAATGGGATTTTCAAAACCATGGGCTTCGTTATTGTAAAGCGCGGTGGCCGAAATGTCGGTTCCCATAGTGGCCATTTGCACGGTTTGAATGAATTCGGTAAAGGCAGTTTCTTCCAGGCGGGCTTGAGCTGCGTTAGCAAACGTTAAGTCACCCTTAATGTGAGAGAGAGGTTGATCTAACCATTTTTCTAGCGGTTTTTCTAAGGGAGCCAAGGTGGCCACAATTTGGGAATCTTCTGTCGCCGGCGCACAAGACATTAAGTTTGGTGTACCAGTAAAGACCCGTTTAGTTTTGTCATCGATATCGAGGGTGATTTTGCCGACAAATTCACCGCGGTGACCGGGTTGAACTAGTGGCACGCCAAATAAATGATTGGCTAATTTACGGTGTTGGTGCCCGGAAATGAGCGCATCAATGCCCGGAACTTGTTCTAAGAGGGCGTAACCTTCGTTTTCCCCGGGTGTGATGTCGGTCCAAGTACCGCTTAAATCTCGTTCAAAGCCACCGTGATAAGCTACGACCACTACGTCAGCGTACTTTTGTAAGAAGGGCACGTACTTTTTGGCAACGGCAACGGCCGATTCGAGATGAAAATCATTAAGTTGATTGATGTTTTTCCATTTGCGCGCACTGGTGGTAGTTAGCCCCAAGATACCGATTTTTAAGCCGGCTTTATTAATGATAGTGTAGGGTTTTCCTAATAATGGCACGCCTTGACTATCAACGACGTTAGCGCACAAGAATTTGCGGTCGGACTGGTTTATACAATAGTGAAGGTAATCCAGCCCGTAGTCGAACTCATGATTGCCAATGGTGCCGATATCGTAATCCACTGCGTTATAACATTCAGTATAGGCCTGGCGCTGTTTCGCGTTAGCCTTGGTCGCAGTAAAATAAGCGAGGGGTGAACCTTCTAAAAAATCACCATTTTCAATAGTTAAGGTGATTTCGTCGGGATGGTCTTGTTTGTATTTTTTAATGACTGCAGCGGCTTTTTCTAACCCATATGGTTTATCGTCAGCAATGTCGACAAAGTTAGTGGGTGGAATAAAACCATGGGTGTCACTGGTCGCTAGAATGGTTAATTTCATATACTCACCTGAATTATGTTTAATGATTAAATTATAAGCAACTTGGCCATTAAGTGCAATCCGTGGCTATATAAATTGTCGGGTGGGGTGCATTTGGGCCACAAAAAATCTCTAAGCCAAGGGCTTAGAGGTAATGAGTTAGTCACTAATGGATTGCATATATACCAATTGATCAGAAGAGATGCTTTGGTTTAATTCGTCGGCTTGTTGCTTCGAAATTTTATGCTGACCATATAGGTTAGCGACGTAAGAATATTCACTTTGTAGGGCTTGAATGAACAATTTGGTTCGTTGATCGTTATTAGCAACGGAGTTAGTAATGCGGTTGTGGCGAACGTTGTAGAAACGTCTTACATAAGCTACCGCAGCGGCATTTTGCTTAGTACTAATTTCATCTAAGTAGTTAATAACGTTTTTAAAGATAGCATTTTCGGCGGTGGCCAGTTGTTGAGTCATGGTTTGGATTTTTTGTTGACCATCATCGCTTTGAACAAATTGTTGGAAGTTTTTCTTTTTTTCACGGAAATGTCGGCGTTGCTTGCGGTTAGCTGGTGAATAACGCCGCCATAAGAAGCGGAAGTAATTGGAAAAACTACGTTGGGTCATGCGAGAATCTCGTGAAGCGGTAATGTTGGCGACTCGTCCGGTAATTTGGTTCGTATCTGATAAATTATTTAACGTATCCTGCGCTACTTTGACCGTTTGCTTTAAGATTTTATTGACCTCGGCGCGATCAGCTTGCTGGTTCTTTTGGGTTACTAAAGTATCGATAACGTAATCACGATCAACGAGTGGGGCGGTGGAATTATTTTTCAGTTGATTGACACTGTAATCCACCATTTCGGCCCGGTATTGCGCGATGGTTTCTTTATCGACCTTGGCGACGGCCGGTAAAATTTGCGGCAAGATGAGAGATGGGGCCAACAAACTCAATAAAATAACGACAGCGGCTAGGAAAATGATGTCATTTCTAAATGGAAAGGCCACCCCATCCACGGCTAACGGAATTGACAGTGCCATAGAAAGGGTAATGGTGCCATGAATACCACTAACAGCGATGATAAATGCATCTTTGACCGATGAAGGTTGGTGGCGTTGTCGGCGCTGTTGATGAGGGTTGCTGGCTAATTTTTTTTGCAACGAGTTAGATTGTGGCGAATCGTCTTCTGGCATTAATTGAGCCCAGCCTAAACGGGCCCAAATGAAACGACAAACAAACATAACTAGGTAAATCCCAACGCCAAGTAGGGCCAGTCCACTGATACGTTGCCAAGAATAACCAGACATTTGACTTAAAACGGTGGGCAAAGTAACCCCCATTAATACGAACACGAATCCGTTTAAAAGGTTAATGATAATTTGCCAGGTAGCTGAAGCAACAATTTGAACGTTGGTAGAAGTTAACTTGAGCCGATTTTGCGAAATACCGAACACAATCCCGGCAGCCACGGCAGCTAAGATACCCGAACTGCCCATGATTTCAGCAATTAAATAAATGGCGAAGGGCGTCATAATACTAAATGGAACGACAACACTGGTAGTATCCATTGATTGACTGATGAACCAGCTTTGAATATGAGTGAATAAAAATCCAAAAACCAAGCCAATTAATAAACCGCCTAAAAAACTGACCGCAAAATTTTTGATACCATTGGCAATCGAAAAATTACCGGTAGTAAAAGCAACTAATGCCAGATTAAAAATCACAATGCCGGAAGCATCGTTGAATAAAGATTCATTCTCTAAGGCGGCATCTAAATGGTCAGGCACCTGTAAACCGCTGGTAATAGAGGACAAAGCGACCGAATCTGTTGGCGTAATAATGGCAGCTAAAGCAAAGGCTAGCGCTAATGGTAAGGCAGTATAGATTTGTTTAGTGAACAAACCGACTCCGATAGCTGTGACCAGTGCCAAGAAAACGGACAGAGAAATGATTTGACCTACTGAACGCGATAGGCGTTTCAAGTTGGTTTGCTGACCGTCATTAAATAGTAGTGGCGCAATGATGACCAGCATAAACATTTCTGGATACAACGTGTAATGATGAAAAATTGGTAACAGTGACAGTAATAAGCCACTGCCGATTTGATAAAAAGCTAATGGCACTACAGGCCACTCGGTATAAACGATGTTGGCGATTACGGCGGCAACCACCAACAAAGCGATGGAATAAAAGATTTCCATTATGTAAACTCCTTGTTTGGATATTGTTCATTTTCATTATAGAGATGCCGATTACAGAAAACAAATGTTTTATACTAATGTTCCTATAAAAATAATTTATGGTGTTGACAATGTGAATGGCTATGATAAGATAAAAATGTGGAGAATAATTGTGTAAATATTCATAGGGGAAGATTATTTTTTACAATCTTATTATTTTGAGTTCGTGATAAGGGGGAGATTTTGTATGTTAAACTTATATGTAGCACCAAGTAGCGCATCAAGTCGTAAAGCACGAGCATGGCTCAAGGAACACAATATTGCGTTCAAGGAACGAAATATTAATTCTAAGCCACTCAATAGTGATGAGGTCAAAGATATCTTGCGACTTACTGAAAATGGTAGTGAAGATATCATCTCAACGCGCTCTAATATTTTCAAGAAGTTGAATTTGGATATGGAAAACTTGTCAATTTCTCAATTAATTGACCTAGTGGTGAAGTATCCTGATCTTATCAAACGGCCAATTTTGTTTGATGATCATCGACTTGAAGTCGGCTTTAACGAAGAAGAAATTCGTCGTTTCTTACCTCGCGAAGTGCGAGAAGCCGAATTGAAAGCTTTAGAAGCAAAAATCAGTTAATTATAATCAACCGATTACTAACTTAGTTGGTAATCGGTTGATTTTTTTTATTAAAAATTGGTTCCCACCATTTCAGAAAGGTGTATTATCTAAAGTGTCTAATCAAAGTGATAGTCGTCACAAAGTATTATAGTCCTTTATCACCTTGATTAGTAATACTAGGAGGAGAAATATTAATGAGTGAAATTAAAATGATTGCCCTAGATCTTGATGGCACGTTGCTAACTAGCCAAAAGACCATTAGTCCAGCTACTGAAACTATTTTAAAACAATTACATAATGATGGCATCAAGGTGGTCTTGTGTACCGGTCGCCCAATTAATGCTATTTGGCGTTTCATCGAACAATTGGGGTTAACAGGCCCAGAAGATTACACCATTACTTTTAACGGAGCTTTAGTGGTAGAAAACGATAATAAATCAGAACTCTTTAAACAAGGATTAAATAAGCATGATTTTGATCGTCTTCATGCCTTTGCTAGAAGGGTTCATGCCCCACTAGACTTATTAGATTTTGAACGGGCTTATCCATTGACGGATTTGAAACCTTCTAATTACCAAAATCAATTTAAACCTGGGGTTTTGAATTTTGAACCGGAAAACTACGCTAACATTAGTAATGAAGACGTCTTTCCTAAAGCGGTAATGTGTGATTCTAAGGAATTGTTGGATGAATACTTAGCTCAATTACCAGCAGAAGCCAACAAGCATTACCATATTGTTCGGTCACAACCCATTATTACCGAATTCTTGGCGTTAGACATGGACAAAAAAGTGGGCTTGAGTCATTTGTTAAATCACTTTGGCTGGGATTTCAGTAACCTAATGACCTTTGGTGATGCTGAAAATGACCTTGGTATGATTGAATCCGCTGGTACGGGAGTAGTGATGACTAACGGTCAAGAACCAGTGAAGGCAGCCGCTAATGCATTAACGCAATTTGATAATGATCATGATGGGGTGGCCCATTATTTGGAAGAATACTTTAGTTAAAAATAAAAATGACCTCCTTTAGGAGGTCATTTTTTAGGTTAAGTTCAAAGTTTAAATGCTGGAAGTCACCCTGTTAGTTATTTTCAAACAAGGTCGTCAATAACTTCATAAAGGTGTCCAAATAAGCATCTACATTCGCATTTACTGCAACCTTAACGTTAGTGTCGGGTTCAGACAAGCGAGCGGGATCTCCAACAGTTCGACCATAATATTTTTCATCGGTCGTAACGTACATATTAAGATCAATCGTTGAAACGAATGAAGGATCGATTGCGACCCCAACCGCAAATGGGTCGTGTAAAGCACAACCATGAAGATCTGGACTGGTAACTTCATAGGCTTTGATATAGTAATCAACGATATCAGCAAAAGCCTGACCAGATTTAGTGCCTAAATCGCGCCATTGCTTAGTTTCATTTCTAGTTAATAGGGTTCTTAAAGTAACGTCTAAACCAACCATAGTTAAGTGTAGTGGACTAGTAAAGACATTATTAGCAGCACTAGCATCTTGATTAATGTTGGCTTCAGTTACTTGAGTAACGTTACCAGGAACGGTTAAAGCACCACCCATGATTGTAACGTTGCCAATTTCGGAAGTAATTTCTGGAGCTTTGTCGATGGCTGCGGAAAGATTGGTAAGGGGGCCAGTAGGTACTAAAATTAAGTCCTTACCGTATTGTTTAACGGAATCAATCAAGAAATCAATTGCGTCACCGGTTTCTGGTTTGCGAGTAGGTGCTGGTAGATCCACTTGACCAATCCCATTTTCACCGTGAATTTGAGCACTAATAGGCATCCGGTCAAAGTGGTCTGATTCAGAAGAATGTGGTAAACCAGTATAAACGGGAACATCAGTAGCACCAAGTAATTCCAAGATCTTTAGGGAATTAATGACACCATCTTCCACGTACACGTTACCATAAGAACCGATAATACCAATCAAATCAACTTCAGGGTTAGCAACCGCATAAGCGATGGCCATTGCGTCGTCGATTCCAGTATCTAAATCAAGAATCATTTTCTTTTGAGCCATTTTCAAACCTCCAAATGAAATTATTAAAGCGTGTGCTTATATCATAGCGTAAAAGCGCTTTATTCTCAAACCTAAAAGGGTTAATCAGTTGAAAGCGGCGAGGCAAAATCGGTATAATTAGGACTAGTTTAGGAGAAAAATATGAAAAATAAATTAAATGACCGCGGCCTTCACTGGTGGGATCTGGTATGGACCGGTGTGCGGCGTAATTATGATAATTTAGATGACGCCATTGCGCGCCGCTTAGAAGATACACCTGCCGATGATCAAGTAGAAATTCATTTATCCAAAATGTTTTCTAGTATTTTTAAACGGCATACCAAAAACGAAGCTGACCGAATTTTCATTGTCGGTACGGCTACCACTACTCCGGGTTTACGTAAGGTTTCCAGCCGACCGGTGAAACCATGGTTTTTTACCAGAGTATTTGCGGTGTTGGCCCTGAGTTTTACCATGTTAATGCTATTACTGTATTTTTTTGGTAGCGATAAGGCCATTCCGGGGATGATTTTTATCGGTTCGTTGGCGGTTCCGTTTTCGTTACTCATGATGTTTTTTGAAATTAACGTTTACCAAAATATTTCGATTTTACAGGTCTTACAGACCTTTTTAGTTGGAGGGATTTTATCGTTACTAGTGACGATGACCTTTTATACGATTTTGCCGATTCAGGCGATAGTTAGTATTGAAAATGCCCTGTTAGTGGGAGTGATAGAAGAAACCGCCAAATGTTTGGTGATTATTTTGTTTATTAATCGCTATAAGTTAAACTATATTTTTAATGGTATTCTAATTGGGGCAGCCGTTGGTGCTGGTTTCTCGGTGTTTGAGAGTTCCGGTTACGTTAGTGATTACGGCTTGGCTACCATTTATACGCGCAGCTTTCAATCCATTGGGACTCATACTATTTGGGCGGCTATTTTAGGTGGCGCCATTATTTTAGGCAAAGTGCGGCAACGACGCTTTAACGTGCACGATTTCTTTACTAAGCCCAAATTTTTTATCTTTTTATTAATCACGATTGGTTTACATACTTTATGGGATTGGGATATTCCCAACGGTACCTTGATGACATCGTTATTACAAGAATTACTGGTGATTATCATTGGTTGGTTTTTAATTTTTGTGTTAATTGATGCGGGGCTACGCGAAGTGCGAACCTTGCAAGGTCAATTAATTGTTAAGAAACGAAGAAAAAGGAGACACTAAATTGACGGATTATGATATTACGATTGTTGGTGGCGGTCCTAGTGGGATTTTTGCGACCTTTTTTGCTGGGTTACGCAACGCTAAGGTCCAACTGATTGAAAGCCTACCAGAATTAGGGGGCCAAGTGATGGCGCTTTATCCGGAAAAAACCATTTTAGACGTGCCCGGTTTTACTGGTATTAAGGGTCGAAACTTAGTTGAACACTTGGACCAACAGCTGGCTGAAATGGATGTCGACGTTAAGCTAGGAGAAACTGTCCAAAATGTAGCTCGTATTGACACGGACTTCAAGATTGTGACTAATAAAGGAATAACTACTAGTAAAACGGTGATTGTGGCTACGGGAGTCGGCGCCTTTACCCCTCGTAAACTAGCGGTGGATAATGCGACGGATTTTGAAGGCACGCATTTGTTTTATAGCGTTAAAGATCTGGAACATTTCCGTGATCGGGTAGTGTTAGTGGCTGGTGGTGGTGATGCCGCCATTGATGAAGCGCTATTGTTAGAAACGGTGGCGTCTAAAGTCTATTTGCTGCATCGTAGAGAGCAATTTCGGGCGTTAGAAAATACGGTTGATCGTTTATATGCCTCAAACATTGAATTAATCACACCCTATTTAATTCGTGCTTTGCAATTAACTCCAGCTGATCAGGTTCAGGTGACGGCGAAAAAAATGCGTACGGAAGCTGAAATGACCGACTTGGTAGTTGATGATATTGTGGTTAATTATGGTTTTAGTGCTGAGAACTCGGTCTTAGACGAGTGGACGGTTAAACCAACCGGACAACGGGGCCAAGTGGAAGCCCAATTGGCTGGGGTAACTGACGTGGCTGGCATGTTTGCGATTGGCGACGTTAGTACTTTTGCTGACAAGCAGGCCTTGATTGCTACTGGTTTTGGGGAAGCACCGCTAGCCGTTAATGCGGCGTTGAAATATATTGATCCCAATAATCGGGGCGGCATGCATAGTACATCACTAAAATTAAAGCATTAAACGCAAAAATGGTATCTGGACGTTCTCACGTTCAGATACCATTTTTTTAAGATTTATTCGACGACTGTGTTTTCGTCGTTTTTTTACTCTGATGCAGTTCACGTTGTAAGGCATTGACCTTGCGAGTTAATTGATTTACCTGCTGGGTCAGTTCTTTTAAGGCCTTGGTCTGTTCATCTTCGGTATCATCTTGCGCAGTTTGGGTGAAGTAATCGGTAATTGTCGAGGTTAATAAACCGATAAAACCAATCCCACCAAACATCAAGACGGCGGCCACGATTTTTCCTCCCGCAGACTTAGGGGTGACATCACCATAACCGACGGTCGTTGATGTTACCACGGACCACCAGAGTGATTGGGCTAAAGAGTGATGTTCAAAAAAGGAAAAGAGCAGCGATGCAAAAATCAAAATGACCAAACTAAATGAAAACAAGTAAATAAAGCCGGTGTCATAAAAGAAATTGTGGATTTTACGACTCCAAGTACCTGACCAGCCTAATTTCCAAAAGACGTGGTATTCCCGCAACACTGCAACGATCCGGGCCGCTCTGAAAAAGACAAAGATGGGATGGGAAGGTACTAAAGCCAGCAGATCAAACAAATTTTGGATCAAGAAATCCTTTTTAGACTTAGCTACCAATAATCGTGTTAGGTAATCAATCAAAAAGACTAACCAAATGGCGGTAAGGCTCCAATTCCAAATGCCAGATTTAATATTAATCAAGTGCAGCAGGCCCAAAAAGACGATACTCATCGAAATTAGGGCTAAGCCACAAATGAAGAGGTGATAAATTAAGATTAAACTGTTGTTTTGTTTTTTGGCTTTCAAGCTGTTCGCCTACCTTAGTGAGGCTGAATTCACGTCGTCCGGGTTGGTAATCTTAATCCGACTAGTGTCAGTCTTTTTGTGATCCACTTCTGGAGCATCGGTAAAGTATTGAGAAGCGGTTGATTTGTTACCGTTACGAGAGTACAAACTAGTAGATTGACTGCCCTTCTTCTTTTCAACCTGTTTTTCTTTGGCTAGTTCATCGGCGTAATTGTAATTTTGCGGATTAATTGGTTTAAAGCCTTTAGGCGTATAGAAACGAAGTAAGTTCTTTTCGTTAAGTGAATCCGATAGGGATAATTCGGTTTGGACTTTTTTGTCGTTCTGGGCGAAGAGCTTCTTTTGTTCATCAGTCGGATTGATAATTTCTTGACCGGTTTGATTATCATAAACCGTTTTGTTTAAAGAGGTGTATTTAGGTGATACCCAATCTTGATTTCTAAAGGCGACTAATTGATCGTGTTGTTTGGAAAGTAAATCAGTCCCAAACTGAATGTAGCGTTTACTACTAATACCCAAAAGATGCATTAAGGTTGGTAAAGCATCAATTTCACCGCCATAGGTCTTAAAGATCTTTCCGTCACTACGACCAGGAATATTTACCATGTACGGTACTCGTTGTAATTGGGCATTGTCAAAGTCATCCCAATCATCAGGATTTTTGCCTAAGGCTTTGGCGAGACTCTTATTTTCAGAATTAGAGATTCCATAATGATCACCATAAAGAACGATTACGGAGTTATCTAATAGCCCGGTTTTCTTTAAGTAGTCATAAAATTCCTTGATAGATTGATCTAAATAGTGCGCCGTCTTGAAGTAATTATCCACGGCCTTGTCGCCGGTATCGGTAGTCTTGAAGTCAGAATCTTCACTATCGGTATCATAAGGGAAGTGGTTAGTAACGGTGATGTATTTGACGTAAAATGGTTGTTGCAAATGTTCCAAATAAGGAATTGAATCATGGAAGAGTAACTTATCTTTGAGCCCATAACCACCAGCACGATCACCGGTAGTATTGAAGTAACTAGCATCAAAGAAGTATTGGTAACCCATGTTTTTATAAACATTGTTACGATTCCAAAAACTGGCAACGTTACCATGAACCACGGCTGAGGTGTAGCCAGCTCGTTGGTTTAAAATAGCGGGGGCAGCTTGGAAGGTATTATCGCTACCCAGTTGGGCGAATAACGATCCCTGTGGTAAGCCGTAGGTACTGGTTTCAAGCATATTTTCAGCATCGGAAGTCTTCCCTTGGCCAACTTGGTGGAAGAAGTTAGAGTAGGCATAAGTGGATTTACTATTATAGATCTTGTTTAAGAATGGGGTCACTTCTTTACCATTAATTTTTTGGCCGATTAAGAATTGTTGGAAACTTTCCAAATGTAAGACAATTACGTTTTTGCCTTTAGCCACTCCATAATATTTATCGTTAGGTTTGGCGTAGTGCTTTTGAGTGAACTTCTCTACGGCTTTTAATTCGGATTTAGTGGCCGTTGAACGCAATTCGTGGTTTTGCTGGGTCTTCATCCCGTCATAGACCGTAAAGGCGTCTAATCCTAAATATTTAACGATATAGGTTCGATCAAAGGTCCGGGTAAGAAGTTGGGGCCGATCCATTTCGCCTAGTGCTAGGTTAAAGGTAAAAAAGAGCACTGACAGCGAGGTAGCGGCAAAACCGATCCGTTTATTAAGAGGCCGATTATCGATTTTGATTTTCTTGGCCAACATGAGCCCTAGCACTACTAAAATATCAAGCCAGTACAAAATATCGTGGATATCAGTTAGGGCTAGAGAGCTACCACTTAATCCTTGGTTAACCTTGGAATAACCAGTCATGGTGGCGACCGTCATAAAGTCGGTGAATTCCCGGAAATAAATGACGTTTAGATATAATAAGACGGTGTTAGCAATATCCATGATAAAAGCCATTGGATAAAAGTAGCGTGACTTCTTGAAATAAATGGGAAGACTAAATAATAAAACAGTGGTGGCAATAGGATTAATTAATAAAATAAAAAATTGAAAGGGATTAGACACGCCTAGTCGAAAATCAACTACATAGGCAAACATGGTTTTAATCCAAAATAAAACTGCTAATAGGGTTAAAAATCCCAATCGAGTACTGCTGGTTTTTAGAATTTTATTTACGTATTTCACGGTTGTGCTCCTTAAAATTTTAGCTGTAATTATCTTAGCAGACCAACTTCCAAACTGGACAAAAATTTAGCAAATTTAAGTGTTTGTTGAACATTATAAGCTAAAAACTGAATAGTATTGCTATTTTGCATGCGGTATACTAGAAGTAATTAAGAAAGGATGTGGCATTGATGGCAAAGATTACGGTTTATATGGTGCGACATGGTCAAACGTATTTTAACATTTATAACAAGTTACAGGGGTGGAGTAACTCACCACTGACGCAAAAGGGTCAGCAAAATGCTCAAGATACTGGAGCTAAGTTAGCTCAAACACCATTTGTGGCGGCTTATTGTTCTGATACTACCCGAGCCATGGAAACTGCGGCCGCAATCTTAGCGGCCAATCAAGTTTCCCATCTTGATCAGCCGGTGACATCGCCATTTTTCCGCGAAGAATTCTACGGTTATTTTGAAGGAACTGATATGGATCAAGCCTGGTACTTAGCGGGGGCGCCACACGGGATGCCTACTTTTGCTGATATCGTGGCAAAATACTCAATTGGTAAGGCCAAAGATTTGTTAAAGGCGGCTGATCCGTTTCATCAAGCCGAAGATAATCAAGAATATTGGGCGCGGTTAAATCAAGGCCTTGATCTCATTAAGCATAATCCTGACTTGCATGATGGTGATAACGTTCTTTTGGTTAGTCATGGAAATACCTTGCTGAGTTTAGTAGAACGGTTTGGCAACGGTAAGTACGATGTCAGTCAACGACCAGCCAATGGGAGTATCACTAAGTTAGAAATTAATGATGATGAAATTGAGGTTAGTGCCTTTAATGTCCAATAGTTTAACAATTAAAAACAGCCAACAAGTAGATAGTCAATTAGTCAAAGATGCCCATTTCATTCGCGAAATGGTTTTTGTAAATGAACAGGGAGTGCCGTTGGAATTAGAGTATGACGGTACTGATAACGAAGCGACCCATTTTGTGGGCTACGTCGATCAAACGCCGGTGGTGACTGCTCGGGTTACTATAACAACTCAAGGTGCTCATATTCAACGAGTTGCCACTTTAAAGCAATTTCGGCGGCACGGGTACGCACGTGAGTTACTGCTAGCTTTGATGGATACCGTGTCAACTCAATTTACAGAGGAGATTTTTTATCTAGATGCGCAATTAACGGCAATTCCATTTTACGAAACACTGGGATTTCAGACCGTGGGGACGGTCTTTATGGATGCTGGTATTCAACATAAAAAAATGATTAAAACTAATTAATTGGGGGCCGAGAAGTTGCTGGCCCTTTTTTTAGTCACAAAATATTGGAGTAAAGACAATGGATTTGGCAAATCGAGATCTAAAAGTAAATAATAAACAAACGCTGGTATTAGTCTTTTTACTAGCAATCATAAGTGCCGGCGCCAGTTGGAGCTTAGAATGGGCATTAACCACGGCGGACTTAGGTCTAGAGTGGTTAATACAAGGGCTGAGCGTTGGCTTAATGATGGGGCTAATGGCTGTTGGTCCCTTTCCTAAGCGTCGGTTAGCTATTAACCTCCGGGTGCACGGCATTAGTCGCGGCAAAATTATTGTGCTGGCATTATGGCAAGGATTAAGCCTGGCAATTATGAGCTTATTATTAGGTGATGTGATGATATATGTAGTGTTTCGGTGGTTGTTAGCCGGGCATTTGACTGAAGCACCACACTGGTGGTTAAATCTCGAATTATTAGTGGCGATGTTAATAGGGGCTGTGCTCAAAATTAGTCCAGCACTTAAAAAAGATCCGTATGTTATTGATCGGAGGAATCATCATGGCAATCATTGAATTAAAAAAAGCTACTAAAATTATTCAACAACGGCTAGCGATTGCGCCAATTAATTTGCGAGTGCGAGCGGGTGAATTTGTAACGTTAATTGGACCAGCTGCGGCTGGTAAAACGACGCTGTTGGCGATGATGGGTGGTCTATTGACGCCAACAACGGGTTCCGCAATGTTAAATGGTTATGATCTGGCTGATGTTTTAGAAGAACAGCGCCAAAAAATGCGATTAAGTCAATGTGGTTACGTATTAGGTCACAATGATTTAGTACCGTTTTTGACGGTGGACGAACAGTTTAGCTTAATTGAGCAACCCAACTTGGCGGGAAATAAATTAGAAGAGATGCATTTATTAAATGAATTTGCAGTACTTGATGTTCGACAACAATTAGTACAAAATTTAACCCCGCAACAACAACTAAGAGTGGCTATGGCCCAAGCTTTTTATAATCATCCCACCGTGATTTTTGTTGATGACTTAAGCCGCCAGGAGTCGGCTGACGACTGGTTACAACCATTAAACACCCTCCGTTACTTAGCACAGCGTCATAATGTAGCCGTAGTGATGGCGACACGAAGTGAAAATCTTAATTACATTGGTGATACTAGGTATCATCTAGCGGCAGGGCATTTAGAATAAAAAGAAAGGTCGATGCAATAGATATGCATCGACCTTTTTATATGTCGTGGGATTAAATTAAACTAAAGATATTATTATGAATTATTTTAAGTTAGCAACTCGTGCAGAACCATAGTAGTTCCACCATGGTGCCAAGATTTGTTCTTTAACGACACCGTTGTTTTGGGCGTCAATCATTTGACCATTACCGATGTACATTCCAACGTGATAAATTGAATAAGCGCTGTAACCGAAGAAAACTAGATCACCTTTCTTCATTTTGTCATAAGCAACTTTTTTACCAGCTTGATATTGGGCAGCGGCAGTACGAGGAATTTGTACTTTAGCGGTCTTTTTGTAGATGTAGCTAGTGAAGCCAGAGCAATCAAATGCTGAAGGACCAGTAGCACCATATACGTATGGCTTACCTAAGTTCTTCTTAGCAGTCTTGTAAACTGACTTGTATTTTACTTTAGTAGTTGGGATGTTAGTTGAAGCAGCTTCAGCAGTAGTTGAAGCGATAAAACCACCAGCAAGTAAAGAAACGAATGCAACCAAACTCAAAAATAGATTTTTATGTAATTTCATAATTTAATATAGCCCCCATATGTTTATGCTCTTACTTTAACAAGCCAATGTTGCAAAATTGTAACAAAACGTTTTCAAACAAATTAAATACTTTCTTAATAAATAAAAGATTTCCTTAATAAATAAGAATAAACCGCGCCAACATTGGAATAGACCACAAAAAAAGACCTCCGAAAAAAGAGGCCTTTTTTAGAAATTATTTTGTGAATTTTTTCAATAAACGACTTTTATCGCTCGCTTTAACTGCCATTTTACCTAAAGATGACACAATCATTGGCAAGATTAGGTAGTAAATAATGAAGGTAAAACCGGTAATCAAGGCTAATTCGATCATTGTCATGGCCATGCCTTGCGCCCAAGCAGTCAAGGCAACGCTGGTAACGATAACTAACATGACTAACATAATGTAGCGAACTACCTGAGCGTAACTCGCCATGGTAGGGCGAATCCACTCTAAGAGACTTAAGCGAGTATAGCGCATAGATAATCCTAAACTAATGATTTGCCAAGCCCCCACAGCAGTTACCGCTACTAATACTAACGGCAATACGTGCCAGTCAAAACTATTGGTGTGATTGAAATATCCCAAACTGAGGTAGGTCAGTTGAAAACCAGTGATAAGGGAAATGACAAAAGCAATGGTCCAATAAAGTGGCTGTAACATCGCTCGGCTTAAGCTAAAGACGGCAATTAAGATGACCGTTAAGATAATCGCCATGGCAATGATTAAGTCGTGTTTCAAACCATTTTGGGCTGCAGCCACGGCCACTGGTTCGCCGGCAAGGGCCACCTTAACGTAACGTAACGTTGATCCTTGGGTTTGGGTTTTGATTTGATCTTGCAATTGAGTCATTTGAGCGCTGGTTTGATTGCCCGGAGCTTTGTTAAAGACGACTTGCAAGGTGGTAATTTTATTGTTTTTACTATTATAGTTATACATATTTTGCAAGAAATCAGTATCTTGCAGTTGATCACTAGTAATGTAGTAAACGTCAGCCGCAGATGATTTTTGTAAACCGTGTAAGTAGTTATAGACGCTGTCTAGTTGTTTCTTCACGGCTTGACTTTTAATTTGGACATCATCTAAATCATCTTTGACTTTTTGAATTTTAGTACTGTAAGCATCTAGACTAGTATAAGAACCACTTAAGCCGCTTTGAGCTGCGTTCACATTAGCTACTAAATCGGCTACATCGGTTGAAGTTAAATTCAACTTAGTTTTTAAGGCGGCTAATTTACTTTCATAAGTTCGCACTTTTTTATTAGCGCTACTTTGTTGAGAAGCGGACGCTTGGCTAGCAGCGGCCGTAACTTGGTTTTTAATTTGACCACTTTTATCGCTAATGGTTTGGTTAGTGGTGGTGAGTTCATCTAACTTAGCTACTTGTTGTTGCAGTTTTTCAACGTCAAGGCTTTTTTGACTACCTTTAAGTTCTTTTTTGATTTTGTCTAACTGTTTAGCAGCAGATTTAACTGAACTGGTAATATCTGTTAATTGATTAGAAACATAATATTTATCAATAGGCATACCGCTAGGTTGAGTGACAGAATACACATCGTGAACACCAGGCATGGTTTGTAACTTAGTAATTAATTGATCGATTTGTTGTAAGTAAGCTTCTTGGTTAAATGGCCAATCATTTTTTAAGTAGATAGTCACCGGAGTGGGTTTACCTTCATTAAAATGAGCTTGCAGCACCTTAGCACCATTTACCGCTTGATTATGGTCTTTGATGGCGGCGACTGGTGTGAAATCTAGGCTGGGCCGGAAGTTATAAATGAAAGGAAAAGTTAAGTAAACAGCTACCAAGAGACCTGCCAAGGGGCGCCACAAAGAAAAGCTGACCACTTTGTTCCAGAAATGAGATTGAACGTGTTTATTAGGACGGTTATTGGGCCAAAATAAACTTTCACCTAAAGCAGCCGTGAAAATCGGATTAATGGTTAGCACTGCAAGCATTAAAACTAAATAAGCAATGCCCACACCATACAGGGCTTTGATTGGAATAAATGGTAGAAAACCAGTGAGTCCAAAGCCAATGGCTAAAGTAAAACCAACGGCAGTGATGGGAAACCGCAGGCCTTTGATCATTTGTTGGGTAGCGTAAGCCCCATCAGGCTGTAACAAGAGGGTGCGTTTTAAGTGACGGTAAAGATAAATATTCCAAATTAAGCCCATAGTAAGGGTCGCAATTGCGATTTCTAATTGTGAATATACTGAAAAGGCCCAATGATAATGAATGGCTAAGTTAGTGACGATGCTTAACGATACTACGTAACTAGCAAAGAGAACGATTAATGAAACAAAAGCGGCAAGGATTGATCGGAAGTAAATTAAAACAATTAAGGCAGCTACTACAAAGAGAGCAATCGTAACAATATTGGTAATTTTGGCAATTTTTTTCGTTTGGAGCTGGTTAATAATAGTTGGGCTGGTAACGTAATTTTTCAGGCCACTAATTTTACTAGCAGATACTAGTTGGGTAGTAATACTAGGTAAATCGGCATTAGCTTGTTTTAAATCCAAAGTGATAACTTCAGTCGTTTTGTCTTTACTTAGAATTTGGGCTTTACCAGCTTTGTTAGTTTTTAAGCTAGTAATTCGTTTAATACCATAGTAGTCTTGATCTTTCTTTAAGGTAGTTAACTTAGCATTGATCTTCGCCTGTTGTTTTTTAGTAATCGGCTTGTGACCATGGTTATAAACTAAGCTGACTTGTTTGGTATGACCTAGGCCATGTCCCATCTGCGCTTGAATCTTAGCAGCTTGTTTAGGTTGGGCATTAGAACTGTATGTAATATCGCCGGCCTGTTGAATCATATTGTTTAGGCTAGGTGTATAAATAATGGCAATGAAAATAATAGCCAGCCAAATAATTAATGAAAAAATGCGATTTTTATGTAATTTACTAACGGTGCTTTTCATATTCTCCAAACTCTCCCCGTAATCGATTTAACGTTAGTCACTGTAAGTATAATTTTAGCATTATCTTAAGCAAAGTTATTAAAAAATTTAATAATATTAGAATTATGCAACCGTTTTTACGGAAAAATTAAGTTTTCGGAGGATAAATTTCGGTTGAAATGATTAGTTAAAACTAATTTATCCCCCGATGATTATTAAAAATACCTTAATGAAATTATTTTATGAAGCGAAAAGCTGCCGTTTTAACGTCGTTGATGATAAAATATCGATAACAAATCCGATAAAAGTGGGGGAACGCAATTGCGAAAAAAATCCGGGGGATTCATCATTATTGCGACAATTTTAATTTTAGTAGTACTAGGGGCTTTTTACGTGCGGCGAACTTCTCAGATCAATCAAGCTAACGCCCTAGCCCAACAGGCTGCCCAACAAGCATCAGAGAGTGCGCATGCAGCCGTGGTCAAAGAACAAAAAGAACATAATCAATTCATTGCATCGGTAGCTAAACCAGCCACGGTGCTATATGAAAAACAACAACAAGTATTGCCTAGTATTGTGGTGGCTCAAGCAATTTTAGAGTCAGATTGGGGTAAGTCTGGTTTATATAAGAATGCCAACAATCCGTTTGGTATCAAAGGAAACTATAAGGGCCAGTCGGTACGTTACGAAACCACTGAAGTTTTAGATGGTAAAAGTCAAAAAGTTTTAGCTGACTTTAAGAAGTACCCAAACCTAGAAGCAGCCATTAATGATCACAACCAAATTTTAGTAACTAATTACGTTAAAGAAAATAATACTCAATCTTATCAACAAATGGCCAAAAGTTTACAAGAGCATGGTTACGCTACCGATCCGGACTATACGGATAAAATTGTTAGCATCATTCAAAAATATAAATTAAGTGACTATGATTTAAAAGCCATTAATGGTTAAAATGGTGTTAAGATAATGGTTACTTAAATGGATGGAGGAATTGTATTTGCTGAATTGGCTTGTTAATTTATATGCACCATTTTTTGATTTGAACAATTGGAAAACGGTAATTGAATCTGGTCAAGATTGGCTGATTATTTTATCGTTGGTTTTGATTGAGTGTTTGCTTTCCGTCGATAATGCGGTGGTGTTAGCAGCACAAACTCAGGTCTTACCTACTAAAGAAGAACAAGAAAAATCACTTTTTTATGGTTTATGGGGCGCTTATATTTTCCGCTTCCTTATTATTGGGATTGGGACATATTTGATTCACTTTTGGGAAATCAAGGTCATCGGTGGGGGCTATTTACTATATTTAGTTTATTCCTTCTTTAGAAAGACCAAGAAAACCCATACCCGCAAATTAAAAAAAGGCGGCAAAATCTCACTATTTTGGTCAGTGGTGATTCAAATTGAATTTATGGATATTGTCTTCTCCATTGATTCCGTGTTAGCTTCGTTAGCTATTTCATCGAACCCAGTTATTGTGTTGATTGGTGGGATGATCGGTATTTTAGCAATGCGGGGAGTGGCCGAAGTAATTATGAAATTAATGGCCAAAATTCCTGAATTACAGCCAATGGCTTATATTTTGATTGGATTTATCGCCATCAAATTAATTCTTTCAATTCCAGCAATTGATATTGAAATTCCATCAAGTGTCTTTGGAATTATCGTATTATTAGCTATCGCTGGAACCATTATTTTCCATTATGTAAGAAAAGGACGGGGTAATAATAGTGGCAGTGGAGATCAATCAACAAAACCTAACGACAGTGACCAACAATAAAATGACCGTGATTGATTTTTGGGCACCTTGGTGTGGTCCTTGTAAAATCATGGATCCCATTTTAGAACAATTGGAAGCTGAATTAGGCGATCAGATTCAATTTGCAAAAGTAAATGTCGATAATAATCAGGCTTTAGCCGAACAATATCATGTGATGAGTATCCCTAGCATCGTGGTATTTAAAAACGGTGAGGCCAAAGAAAAAGTCTCTGGGTTATTTCCCAAAGACAAATTAAAAGAATATTTAGTTAAAAAATTAGGCGAGGCTAGTGAAACGGCTTAATGTCTTTACTAGCTGCTAATTGGGTAACTTGACGATCTAATGAGTTCAGATTTTGAAGAGAAAAATTCAAAACTGGACTCATTATGTGTTTTTTCTGGGGATCGGGGACTACTTGTGATTTTTTCAAGTCGGGCAACATGGCTATTAAATCGGCCTGGGTCAAATTAAGGGCTCGAGCGTAGTACATGGTGCGTTCAAAGACTTCGTTTTTAAACGCTAAATAATATGCAATTCCCGCTCCAGCAATCAGCCAAAAGGCAGTCCAAGGTAACCCAACTTGACTTGGACCAATAATTTTAAAGAATAACATGCCAAATGCATATATAATGTAAAGAATGGTGCTAATGATGGTCCATTTTGTTTTGGAAGTCATAAAACGCCTACTTTCTGGTTAATTAATATAGTTTATTATAAACCACAAATTTTGAGAAGATAGAGGTTGTTTATTGTGAAATTTTCAATTCGGGTTATTCATCCGAACGATTATGCAGCGGTGCATGAGTTAGTGGCCTTAAGTTATGGTCAAAATGATCAGGCCACTGATCGCGTGGCGACGATTGAACGATTACGGCAGTGGAGTGATTACAATCCCCGCTTTGAAATTGTTGCTGAAGAAGTTAATACTGGTCGAGTGATCGGCCATAGTCAAATGGTACCAGTAACGGTTAAAGGTCTAACTAACCAGCCCTTTAAATTGGTATCGATTATTAGTGTTAGTGTTTTGCCGGAATTTCAACATCATGCTATTGGCCAAGGCTTAATTAAAGAATTAGAAAGTCGGGCACAACTTGCTGGCTATCCAGCAGTGAGTGCGATAGATAAAGGCGATTTCTTCTATAATGATGGTTATGTGGCCGGGGAGAATTTTAACATTCAATCCACCATGCCCATTGATACGTACGATAATTTGATTAAGCCATTGTTTGATGGAGCTTTATTTAAAAAAGCCGGTAAGATTTATTATCCGGATGAATTCTTTGGCGTGAAGCACCATTTTAATTAATGGTTGACGATGGTCGTTATCGTTGGTAAAATTGGTGCACAATTAAAATGAAAACGATGATGCTATATCAAGTAGCTGTTTATCTGTGGGTCAGGAAGCCGGTGGTTGCTGCGAATCGGTCAGGGTAATTCAGACGAAATACTGTAGCTAGTGTCCTTTGGACCGGAAAATAACTAGAACCGTTACTATCTAGTGAGAAGAATTTGGGCTGCTTGTAGTGGCTCCAATTTTAAAACTGGGTGGTACCACGGTCATGCGTCCCTACTGAATTAATTTTCAGTAGGGGCGTTTTTTTGTGGTCTCAGGAAAAATAGGAGAGATGAGTATGAAAGAAAAGCAACAACAATCAAATGTAAGTATGATAGAAGGTATTTGGATTTTAATCATTATGATGGTTATCTTGGGAACGGCGGTTATTAAATTTCAAGTTAGTCCAGAAGTTCCTATTTTACTGGTGATAATGTTAATTATGTTTTGGGCTCGTCTTCGCGGCTTTTCGTGGGATGATATTAATAATAGCTTGATAAAAGGAGTTAGTACCGGTATTATTCCCATTTTTATTTTTATATTAATTGGGGCTTTAATTAGTACGTGGATCTTAAGTGGGGTTATTCCTAGCTTAATGGTTTGGGGCTTTAAATTGATTTCGATTCGTTGGTTTTTACCGTCAGTATTTGTGGTTTGTGCTGTGGTAGGGAGCGCTATTGGGAGTGCCTTAACGGTGATTTCGACCGTGGGGATTGCCTTTTTAGGAATGGGAATTACGATGGGGATGAATCCAGCGATGGTAGCTGGGGCCATTATCTCCGGAGCGGTATTTGGCGATAAAACTTCACCACTATCCGATTCAACTAACTTAGCGGCCGCAATTGTCGGTGCTGATTTATTTAGCCATATTAAAAATTTGATGTGGTCGACGATCCCGGCCTTTATCGTTTCTTTGATTGGTTACGCGCTTTTGGGCCATGGTAGCAATCATTTTAATGGAGCGACTATTAACCAAACTATTAGTACTTTGCAACATCATTTCTTCATTAGTCCGTGGGCTTTATTACCAATTGTGTTGATGTTTGTCTGTGCTTGGGTTAAATTACCAGCTATTCCCACGTTATTTGTGAACGTATTAGTGGCTATTTTAATGAGTTTCTTAAATCAAGCACATTTGAGTTTGACTAAAGTCGCCGACGTGATTATTAATGGAATTGTTGCTAAGACGGGCAATGCCAATGTTGATAAATTGCTCAGTCGTGGTGGTATTAGTGCCATGATGGGGACCGTTTCCTTAGTAATCTTAGCTCTAGGACTAGGGGGATTATTAATGCACCTAGGAGTGATTGAAGCGGTTATGAAGCCGGTCTCTAAATACCTAAATTCGCCTAAAGCATTAGTGACGGCTACTTTATTAAGTGGCTTGGGGGTTAACTTATTTGTCGGCGAACAATATTTAGCCAGCATCTTACCTGGAAATGCGTTTAAGGACACCTATCGACGGGCAGGATTGGCGCCAGTAGCTTTAAGTCGGGTGTTAGAAGATGGTGGGACCGTCATTAATTACTTAGTACCGTGGGGAGTTGCCGCTGTTTTTACCGCTCAAACTCTAGGAGTAGCGACTCTAAGTTACTTGCCATTTGTCTTTTTCAGCTTAGCTTCACCACTATTCTCATTACTAAGTGCTTACACCGGAATCGGTTTGAAATATTTAAAAGACGAGGTGAAAGACGAATAGATGCGATGAGCACGCGATATATCCGTTTTTAAAATCCTAATTTCAATAACACAATTGTTACTTAGAGGTGACATTGTTACGAAATTTCTGGGTTAGTTTAATCTGGCTGATATTGAGTGGTAACAGTCATGCTTTATAGTATGTAATTGTTAAATCGATGAGCCGAACAAAAGAAACGGCCGTCATATGTATCTAGAAACTAAATGGATTTTAATTAATAGGAGAATATATTTTGAAAAAACAATTATCTTTATTTTTAGCAACCGCTACTGCAGCTTTAGGTTTATACGTTGCCGGCTACACTTACGCTGATGCCGCAACTGTTACTGTAAAATCAGGTGACACTGTTGCTAAGCTAGCTGCTGATTACAATGATACTATTAATGGTATTAAGAACCGTAACAACCTTGCTGACGTTAACTTTATCGTGGTAGGTCAACAATTAGAAGTTGGCGAAGACACTGCTAAGGCTGCTACTACTAGCACTCCAGCAACTGCTGCTACTACTCAAAGTGCACCAGCAGCAACTACTAATACTAACCAAAACACTCAAGTAGCAACTACTAACAATAACGCTACTCAAAATACTCAAACTAATACTGCTTCAAAAGCAGCATCTACTACTTCAAACAGTAGCAGTAACTACAGTACTGGTTCACATGCCGATGTATTGAGCCAAATGGAATCACGGACTGGTGTTTCAGCTTCTACTTGGAACTACATCATCAACCGTGAATCAAACTGGCAAGCTAACGTAGTTAACAGCACTTCAGGTGCCTATGGCTTGTTCCAAAACATGCACATCAGTGGCGGTTCAGTGCAAGACCAAATTGATGCTGCCGTAAGTCTATACCACCAACAAGGTATGGCTGCTTGGGCAATGTAATTATTACCCAATAAAATTTAAAAAGGTGAATCGACTATGTCGATTCACCTTTTTTGTTTAAAATTTTTTCTTTAATTTATCAAAAGCTTCCTTAGTTTTGTCTTTGGCGTCATCAAATTTATCTTCGACATCATCTTTAACATCACTAAGTTTTTCTTTTAGTTTTCCACCAGCATTTTCAGCTTTACCTTGAGCTTCCCGGGCCTTATCGTTGGTTACTTTCCCTTCGACTTCTTTAGCCTTACCAGTTACTTGGTCCTTAGTTGCGTCCACTTTATCATCTAAACTCATTGTAAATACCTCCTCAATTAATCCGAGTAAATTAACGTCAGTTAGTCGTCTAAATCATCAACCGTATGCTTTACATGCCGAACTGTGCCACAAAAACTAGTTTGTAAAGAGCAGTCCGGCTGTGGTAACTGCTTAGTAGGAGTAGATTCATATAGGTTCATAAGCCAGCCTCCAATTTATTTATTAACCATAATTATTGCAGAAAAGCGCTACCAAAACAAAAAATATGCTTGCAGGCCTAAATTACAATTGACGAGGAAAATATTTTCTTGTAAAGTTAAACAGTAATGATTACTTTTTAACCAAAATTAATTAAGGAAAGCGAGCAAAAAATTGAAAATAAAATGGCAGCGACTGGTAACAATATTAGGGTTATTGGGATTAATGGCAGTGGTAACTGGGTGTGGCAAACAAACTACTACTAACAGTGAGCAGATTAAGGTGGTTAGTTCCTTGGATTTTTACGGAGAAGCGGCGCGAGCGGTACTTGGCCAACATGGTCAGGTTACCACTATCATTAATAGTCCTAGTGTGGATCCGCATGATTTTGAACCTACCACTAAAGATGCTCAAACTGCGGCTCAAGCCAACGTTACCATTGCCAACGGGATTGGCTATGATGATTGGATGACTAAAATTACCACTGATAAGACTAAAAACATCAAGGTGGGAAAATTAATGAATAAGCACGATGGCGATAATGAACATCTTTGGTATAATTCGCAAACCATGCGCCAGCTGACTGACAAGTTGGCTCAAACTTATAGCCAAATCGATCCCAAGCATCGAGCTGATTATGAAAAGAACGCGAAAAAATATCAGCAACAATTACGCCAATTAGATACCTTAATTAAGCAAGTGAAGACCCAGGTGAACGGAAAAAAGGCCGATGTTAGTGAACCAGTCTTTGATTACGCGTTAGCTGATTTAGGAGTTAAAATTAATAATCGCCAATTCGAAAACGCAATTGAAAAGGGAGTTGATCCGACCCCAGCCGCCATTAAGGCGATTCAAACGGATATTACTAAACACCGAATTGCCTTTTTTGTGGATAATTCTCAAGTAAGTAATCCAACGGTGAGTGGTTTAGTTGACTTAGCCCATAAAAATAACGTTCCAGTACTCAAAGTGACTGAAACGTTACCTAAAGATAAAACTTACTTAGACTGGATGATGGGTCAGTACCAACAATTAAGAAAAATTACCGCGTCAACACATTAAACGAATTAGCGGTTAATAAGTCGGTGTAGTGAATAATTCTTGTAAATTTTTATCGAGTCGAACTTTTAGTCGATCAATTTCTTTGGCAGCAGCGATGATTTCATCGTTGGTGTCAATTTTTTTGTCCCTGTTAGCAATTTCTAATTATGAGAATGGTACAGACTAATCGGGAAAAATATTCTATACTCAAGATAGCACAGAAACTATGTTGGGGGTTAAATGTATGTCAATCAACGAACCACTTTTTTTAAATGCACCACTACACGATAAAATCTGGGGTGGTACTAACTTAACTCAATACGGCTTTACTTTATCTTCTGATCATGTGGGTGAAGCCTGGATTGTGTCAGCTCATGATCATGGAACGAGCACCATTTTAAACGGTACGTTAGCTGGCCAAACCCTCAAGCAAGCCTGGGATAAACACCCAGAATTGTTTGGTGGTCACCCGGCTGAACAAGCTTTTCCGATGTTAGTTAAAATTTTAGATGCCAATAAGGATCTTTCAATTCAAGTTCATCCAGCAGACGAGTACGCTCGTGCTCACGGTGACAAGTATGGTAAGACCGAAAGTTGGTATATTCTCTCTGCGACGCCAGACGCTAAATTATACTTTGGTCATAAAGCGCAAACCAGAGAGGAATTGGCCGCTGCCGTTCATGAAGGTCGTTGGGATGACATTTTGCGGACAGTTCCCGTTCATGCTGGGGAATTTGTGTACGTTCCTGCTGGCACGTTACACGCTTTAGGAGCCGGCATTGTGGCCTTGGAAACGCAACAAAGTTCTGATACGACTTTTCGGTTTTACGATTTTGATCGACCCGATGCCCATACGGGAAAGTTACGACCACTACAAATTGATCCAGCCATTGAGGTTACAACGGTTCCCCACCAAGATTATCCCACTCAAGCAACGGTTAAAGACGTCGAAAATGGTCAGTTAACTTTATTAGTTGACGCGCAGTATTTTGCGGTGGCTAAGCTAGAAATCCATGGTACCAGTCATTTACGGGCGGCTAAACCATATCAAATTATGACGGTGATTGCTGGTAACGGTGAAATTAAGGTGAATGATAAAACCTACCCGTTGATTAAAGGCCAATCTTTAATTTTGCCTACCAGTATTGCTGAATATGAATTAAGTGGTGACTTAACTTTAATCATGAGTCACGAAAATCGCTAGGAGGAATAAACATGACCAAAACGGTAATTATTGCGAGTAAAAATGACCACAAAGTAGCTGAATATAAGCAAATGCTAAGCGACGTAGATGTTGACGTAAAGTCGTTAGCTGATTTCGCCGATGTGCCAGAAATCGATGAAAATGGCGCTACTTTTTCGGAAAATGCTCATATTAAAGCAGCTGCGATTGCCAATCATTTTCAATTACCAGTAATTGCTGATGATTCCGGCTTGATGGTACGAGCATTAAACAACGAACCGGGAGTACATTCGGCTCGTTATGCGGGAGATCATGATGACGCCGCTAATCGGGCCAAGGTATTAGCTAAATTAACGGATAAAACAGATCGTTCGGCAGTTTTTCACACGACGATTGTGGCGCAAAAACCAAATGGCTCAGTGTTAGAGACGGTGGGGGAAGTGCCCGGCCAAATTGTCAAAGAACCACGTGGTTCGGAAGCCTTTGGCTATGATTGTCTCTTTTTACCAGATGGTAAAGATAAAACATTTGGTGAAATGACTAAAGAAGAAAAAGATGAAGACAGTCACCGCGGTCGGGCGTTAGTGAAATTATTGGCGCAATTTGACGAATGGTGGCATGCTTAAAATGCCTGATAATAACGAACTGACCAAACGTGAACAACAAATTCTAGAATGGATTCAACAGGATCCGATGATTAGTCAAAATGATTTGGCCAAATTAGCTGGAATTTCGCGCTCCGGTGCGGCAGCTCATATTTCTAGTTTGATGAAAAAGGGCTACCTCAAGGGCAAAGGCTATATTGTGGCTGAAAAACGCTATGCTTTAGTCATTGGTGGGATCAACATTGATACTTACGGAATGGCTACGCAAAATTTCACTACTAAAACTTCTAATCCCGGACATATTTCGCACCAAATTGGGGGATTAGGGCGTAATATGGCACTGAATTTACGTAAATTGGGAGTGTTTAATTACTTTATTACGGCTTATGGTGATGATTTTTGGGGTGAACAATTTAAGGCGGATGTGGCTAATAACAACATGGATATTAGTTATGCCAAACAATTTTCAAACCAAAAAACCTCTAACTATATTTATTTAAACCGCGCTAATGGTGAGCGTTTTATCGGTTTAGATGATATGGGCATTAACGATTTGATTACTCCCGAGTTTTTACAACAACGCTTAGAAATTATTAAGGCGGCTCAATACCTGATAATTGATACTAATTTACCTCAAGCAACGATTGACTGGTTAGCGGCTAATTATAGTGGTCCCCTTATTGCTAAGGCGGTCTCAATTACCAAAACTGGGCGTTTGAAATCCGTCCTAAACCAGTTAGATACCTTAGTGATTAATGGGGTAGAAACTCCTATTTTAACCGATATTGATCCGTTAAACCGCGCCCTCGCCGAACGAGCTGCGGCTAGTTTAGTGAAGCAAGGAGTCACCAATGTCTTTTTGTATGTTGATGGTTTGGGTGCCGTCTATGCTAACCAAAAAGAAATAAAATACTTCAAGCAACCTAATTCACAAATTCTGAATACTAATGGCGATGGTGCCGCTGCGACGGCCGCTATTGTCTTTGCTAAAATCAAGCAAATGGACTTTGATTTAACTGGTAAAATGGGAACGGCAGCAATGGCAATTACCGCCAAAAGTCAAGAGTCCGTAAATGCAGAGATGAATTCACATTTGTTAATTGAAACTGCAAATAAAATTAAAGTGAGCTGAGAAAAATTATTCTCAGCTTTTTTATTTGGCTCAAAATTATGTGAAAAAAATTACAAAATTCATTTGACAACGCTTCCAAAATGTTATATCTTAATACCAACAAATGTTAATGCTAGCTAACAATTGTTTAGAAGATTTTTAGGAGGATTCTAACATGAGAAGCCAAAACAATGCTTTGGAAGACTACGTTGTTGTAATTGGTGGAATGAACATGGACATTTTCGGAATGCCCCATGAAAAGGTAATCGACCGTGACTCTAATCCTGGAGAAGTTGGGATGACGGTTGGTGGCGTTGGCCAAAATATTGCTCAAAATCTAGCTCATTTGGATGTACCAACCTACTTAATTACGGTATTTGGTGATGATTACAACGGTAAGTTACTCAGTGCTTCATGTGCTGAAAACAACATTCGCTTAGATTATGCTGCTGAAATCAAAGGTGAACGTTCTTCAACTTACATGTACATTACGGATGAAACTGGCGACATGCTAGTAGGTGTTAATGACATGGGTATTTGCGAAAATATCTCACCAGAATTTCTGGCCCAACGGTTAGATTTCATCAATGGTGCCAAGGTTTGTCTAGTCGATGCTAACTTATCTAAAGAAACCATCGATTGGATTGGCGCTAACGTAACTGCACCATTGTTTGGTGATACTGTGTCAGTTGCTAAAGCTCGTCACTTCGAAGATATTTTAGACAAGATGCATACTTTAAAGCCTAATGCGCTTGAAGCTAGCTTGTTAACTGGAATCGAAATTCATGACGAAGCTTCTGCTAAGCAAGCGGCTCAAGCACTACTTAATATGGGCGTGGAAAATGTCTATATTTCATTGGGAGCTGCTGGAATTCTTTGCGCCGACAACGACAAGATGGTAGTTATTCATCCATTTAAGACCAATATCGTTAACGCTAACGGTGCCGGTGATTGTGGGATGGCAGCCATTACTTGGAGTTACTTCGATAATCCAGAACGTAACTTAGGTGAAATTGGCCGGATTGCCCAAGCCGCATCAGCTATTACCCTAGAAAGTTCTAAATCAGTTTCAGATATTACTATTAATCAAATCTTTGCTAAATTAGCTAGCATGACGGTCGTACTTTAATATTTATATTTTTTGGAGGAAAGCGAAATGATTAAACAAATTTATTCTTTGATTCAATATGATGAATCAGTTAAAACAATGGAAGCCGGTGCCGATAACATTGGTTTAGTACCAATGCAAAACGGTGGTGTGCCTGCTCATCGAGTTCCAATCGAACGAGTTCACAAAATTTTTGATGAAGCTAAACGTCGGGGCGTAACATCAGTGGCTATTATGCTAACTAATGATCCTGAAGAAATGCTTCAAATTGCTGAAGAAGTTCAACCAGATATTTTGCATGTTGCTGGTGATGGCTACGCTGCTACCCCAGAATTTGCTAAACGTCTAAAAGAAATTGCGCCTAACACTGAATTAATGCAAGCTGTTTTAGTTGATAATGAATCAGCGATTGATCGGGCCAAGAAATTCGCCGAATACGTTGATTACATTTTGCTTGATTCAGGCTTAGCTCCAGATACTGGAATTGGTGCCAGTGGCCAAACTCACGATTGGGATATTGATGCTCGAATCGTTCAAGAAGTTAACGTTCCCGTAATTGAAGCTGGTGGAATGGGTCCTGACAACGTGGCCGAAGCCATTGCTAAGATCAAACCTTACGGAGTGGATTCATTAACTAAAACTAGTATCAAATACGAAGGCGGTAACATGGAAAAGGATATCGACAAAGTTCGAGCATTCTGTGAAGCTGCTGATAAAGCTGCGGCTGAATTGGGACTTTAATCTCAATGGGGGACGTAACAACGACTAAGAGTCGTCTAACCGTTAAAAAAGTGGTCGTTGCGATGTTGGGCATCTTTCTAGTTTGTCTAGGCGTGGCGTTTAATAACAACACTGGCCTAGGTAATGATCCGGTCGGTATTGTTTATGACGGTATTCGCGCTGCCTTTCACATTCCGTTGGTGCGGCTAGGATTTGTTTCTAACTTTATTAACGTTGGACTAGTCATCATTTTATGGTTAATTGGTCGTCACTACGTTAATATTGGGACCGCCATGTACCTGATTCCCTACGGCTTATTCATTACCATTGGTTCTCATTTATATCCGTTGATTTTTACCAGTCACACATTGCCTACCCGGTTATTGGGAGCGGCAGTGGGGATTAGCCTGTACTATGTCGGCATTAGTTTGTTTGTTGCCGCTGACATTGGGGTCGACCCTTTTAATGGTTTTATGTTAACGATTCGAGATCGAACTGGTTGGAGTATTCGCCGGAGCAAGATTACCTTTGACGTTGTTTTGATGACTGCGGGCTTCCTACTTGGTGGGAAGTTTGGTCTCATCACCATTGTAACCGCTTTAACGACTGGTCCAACGATTCAGGCGTTAGGTGGCTGGTTTCAACAACATCTGTTTAACGAAAGGAAGAAATAATTTGGTAAATTATAAAATGCTTCAAAATGTCAAAGTGGTTAACACCGATAACTTGGCTGAGACCTTACTAGATATTTTGAATACAGAGGGCTACAAACGCCCATTATTCGTCATGGATGGTTTCTTAAACACCGTGGAGACGGTGGTAGCTGCTAAACAAAAATTAGCTGACAATAATATTGAATATGCTGTTTTTGATAAAATCGTTCCTGATCCACCAGCTGAAGTAGTTGATGCTGGGGTTAAAGCGTTTAATGATAATAATTCAGATAGTATCATCGCTATCGGTGGTGGTAGTTCGATTGACGTTGCTCGCGGCATTAACATTGTTCGCGTTAACGGTGGTAACATTAGAGACTATGCTGGCGAAAGTCGAGAAATTGCCCACACTCCAGGCTTGATTGCTGTGCCAACCACTTCTGGTACGGGTAGTGAAATGTCTAATGCGTTAGTAATTACTAACAAAGAAACGCAACAAAAAATTGCCATTTTAGCTGACAATGCGGTCAGTGAATACGCCGTATTGAACCCAGATTTGGTATTAACTTTGCCAAAAGGGATGACCATTGCGACTGGATTAGATGCTTTTTCTCACGCCGCTGAAGGTTACTTATCTAACTTGGCCACTCCTATGACTGATGCACTTTGCGAAAAAGTAATGTTTTTACTTTATAACTATTTACCAACTGCAGTTCACGATGGTCAAAATCGGGAAGCTCGCGAACGCGTAATGGTGGCTGCTAGTTTAGCTGGTTGGATGCTAAACAATGCCGGTACTAACATTGGTCATTCTACCGCTCACATCTTAGGTTCTAAATATCACATTGTTCATGGTGAAGCCGTTGCTTATGCCTTGCCAGGTGTGTTGGAACTAGTTGGTCACGCTATGCCTAAGAAGGTTCGCGAAATTGGTCAAATTTTGGGGGCTACTTTCCCAGCAGATGCCACTCCAGAACAAATTATTGAAATTACAGTTACAAGTTATAAAGACTTCCGCGACAACGTTTTAGGTCTTCATTCATTTACTGATTATGAAATTTCTAGCGATGAAATCGTTAAGAATGCTGACGAAGTTTTACACGAACGATTTGCCGGTAATACACCAGTTGATTTGACTGTTGATAACGTTACCGCTTATCTCCGCAAATTTGGTCAACAATAAAACTATGAGGTGAACAACATGAATTTTGTCTTTTTACTTACAGGAATGGCGTTAGTGTTTGTAGTTGGTTGGTTAATTAGTAGCGATCGCAAACACATTCGTTACATGTCCATGCTTCGTTTATTCATTCTTCAAGCCGTTATTTCTTTCCTATGTTTACATACAACTGGTGGGATCAACGCCTTGAAAGGTATTTCTGCATTCTTTAGTTGGTTAATGTCACAAGCTGCCGGCGGGGTTGATTTCGTCTTTGGTGGTTTGATGATTAAGCCCGGTGGTTCCGTATTTTTCTTAACTGTTTTAATGCCAATCGTCTTTATTTCCGCTTTGGTTGGGATTTTGAACTACATTAAGGTTTTGCCATTCATTATCAAGTGGACCGGTTGGGCTTTAAACAAAGTTTCTGGCATGGGTGAACTAGAAAGTTACTTTGCCGTTTCTACTGCCGTATTAGGTCAACCAGAAGTTTTCTTAACCATTAAAGATCAAATTTCTAAATTAAACGAACAACGTTTATACACTATCTGTGCCTCAGCAATGAGTGCCGTATCAGCTGCAATGTTAGCTTCATACATGAAGATGGTGCCTGGTAAGTTCGTCGTTGTAGCGGTATTTTTAAACATTCTATCTTCATTGATTGTGTCATGTATCGTTAACCCTTACGAACCAGTGGCTGAAGATGAAACAGTCGAAGTTCAAGAAGGCGAAAAAGAATCATTCTTCCAAATGCTAGGTGGCTACATTACTGATGGTTTCAGTTTAGCTATTACCGTTGGGGCCATGTTAATTGGTTTCATTTCATTGGTTACCTTCTTAAACAACAGTTTTATTGCCGTTATTCACATTAGCTTTACTGAATTAATTGGTTACGTTTTTGCACCAGTAGCTTTCTTAATGGGAGTTCCTGCTCACGATATCGTTAAAGTTGGTAGTTTGATGGCCACTAAGTTAATCACTAACGAATTCGTTGCCATGGGTAGCTTACATGAAATGGCTGCTCAATTAAGTGCTAAATCTCATGCAATTATTTCTGCTTACCTCGTTTCATTTGCCAACTTCGGTACCATCGGAATTATTACTGGTTCAATCAAATCAATTAGTTCCCAACAAGGTGCTTACGTTGCTAAGTTCTCAATGAAATTATTATTGGGTGCTACTTTAGCATCAGTCTTGACCGGTACGATTGTTGGATTCTACTTCTAAGAAATAAAGGAGCTTAGTTATGAAATCAAATCGTCAAAATCTATCATTATTAGTCGTATTAGTAGTCATCTTATTTGCCTTAGGTAATGCCATTGCGTTTGTGTTAGGCAACAGTCATCCAGATATCAGTTCCTTAGTTCGCTCAATCGTATTTGTGGCAGCCCTTTACGGGTGGGCACTAGTTCGAGTACTAGGGAATAAACTGTTTGCGCTACCATTTCTAGGGTTTATTGACTTCGTTTATGCGGTTGGTTTTGTTAGCAACATCTCGGTAGCGATGATGAAGATTTCGGGCTTTGCTCTTGGTGCGGTAGTGGCGATGAGTATTTTAGGGATTATCCTAAGTGTTTTCACCTTTATCGCGGCTAAAAACGTGATTAGTACGCAATCAGTTGCTCATTCAAATAATTAATTGGAGGAATTTACAATGACAAAAACAAAAATTATTCTTGATTGTGATCCAGGCCATGATGACGCCTTAGCAATGATGCTTGCCGTGGCTTCACCTAAGATTGAATTGGCTGCGGTAACTACTTCGGCTGGTAACCAAACCCCAGAAAAGACGTTAAATAACGCGATGCGGATGTTAACGCTACTTAACCGGCAAGATATTCCGGTAGCTGGTGGGAATCGCACACCATTGGTGAAACCATTAGAAACGGCTGGTAATGTTCATGGTAAGTCTGGTTTGGACGGAGCTGAATTACCAGACCCTGACTTTAAACCGCAAGACATGACGGCCATTGAATTGATTGCCAAAACTATTAGTGAGTCTAAAGAACCAATCACGCTGGTTGTAACTGGTCCAATGACTAATGCTGCCTTATTCTTACGCGTTTACCCAGAATTAGGACAAAAACTGGAACGCATCGTTTACATGGGTGGGGCCATGGGCTTAGGTAACTGGACACCATCCGTTGAATTTAATATTTACGTGGATCCAGAAGCTGCCAAGATTGTCATGAATGCGGGAATTCCGTTGACCATGGCACCATTAAACGTTACCCACAAGGCGCAAATTACTAAAGAAGAAATTGCTGAGTTAGATCAGATTGATAACCCAGTCGCTCACGCCTTTTATGGTTTGTTGAACTTCTTTGAACTTTATCATGAAGCACCTAAGTGGGGATTCTTCGGAGCCCCTTTGCATGATCCATGTACCATTGCCTGGTTAATTGATCCAGATATGTTTGAAAGTGAGTACATGAACGTGGACGTGGAAACTAAGGGTGAATTAACCACTGGGGAAACGGTTTGTGATTACTACGAATTAACTGGCAAGCCTAAGAATACCGATGTGTTATTGAATATTGATCGGGATAAATTTATTCAATTGATTAAAGATTCATTAGCTACTTTTAATAAATAATAGTTAATAAAAAGATCGTCATTGTCTGTGAGCAGTGACGGTCTTTTTGTTTTGAAAATGAATTGAAAATAAAACAATTTATTTTCAATTTGCTGTTGTTTATACTAGACGAACGGTAGTTGAACCTGTATCATAGTTGAAGTCTGTCAAAAACGATTTTATGAAAAAATATGAAAAGGAAGTGATAAAACGATGAAGTACTTCAAATTTCAAAGTTTTGTATTAGTGTTAATTGCCTTTACCCTTGGGTTTAGTGAATTTTTAATTGTGGGAATTTTAGACGACTTGTCACGTCAATTTCAAGTTTCAGTGGCCACGATTGGCTATCTCGTGACTATTTTTGCCCTTGTTTATGCTATTAGTACACCCATCATCACGTTAATGCTGGGTAAGGCTAATTTATTTTGGAGTTTGCTGGCGCTAATGGGGGTCTTTACAAGCGGTAATATTTTAAGTTTAACGGCATCCAACTTTGGCTGGTTCGCGGTATCGCGGGTAGTGACGGCATTGGTATCTGGCGTAGCCATTTCGATTGCTTTATCGTTTGTCAGCCGCATTGCCCCGATGGCTAAGCGTGGTTGGTTGTTATCATGGGTCTTTTCTGGTTTTAGTATTGCTTCCGTTTTAGGAGTCCCTTTGGGAACTTGGATTTCGACTAACTTTGGTTGGCGGGTCTCATTTTTAACCATCATTGTGATAGCGGTGATCACTATGGGATTAACCTTAGTCGCATTGCCGCGAGACTTTAAACAAAAACCTAGTAGCATTAGCGGTCAATTAGCGCTTTTAAAGGATCGTCGCATTCAGGTAGGAATGTTTCTTCCAATGTTTAATTTAGCGGCTATATACGTCTTTTATACGTATTTACGACCAATTATCACCACTAAGTTACACTTTTCGACGACGATGTTGACCGTCTTATTATTTGTTTTTGGGATTGCTAACATTATTGGCAATCAAATTAGCGGTAAGTTAACTGAGGGACCAGGTCTTCGAGTAATGCCCGCCATTTATTTGGCTCAGTTTATTTTATTGATTGTAATGCCCATTACATTTAATTTTAGCGGGGCAGGGGTGCTGGTATTAATGCTTTTGATTATCAGTATGCCATTATTGAATTCACCGATTCAGATTGAATTTTTACAAGTAGCTGAAAAAGATTATCCGCAATCGATTGTTTTAGCTTCTTCATTAAATTCCATTTTTTCTAATTTTGGTATTGCCTTAGGATCAGCTACCGGTGGTTTGGTGGTTACTCATTTGGGTATGAATGCTGTTGGGCCTGGTGGGGCAATCTATGCCTTAGTTACCTTTATTTTAGTCATTTGGTTGAATCGCTTAAATAAGCCTCAATTAAAAAATAAGTTATAAAGATCAACACCCCCCTGATTAATTCGTCAGGAGGGTGTTTTAGTATGAAGTCAACAAAAAAGAGTCACGCCTTAATCAGAGGCGCGACTCCTGTGGAAAGTTCTCAAATGATCGAGCTTGGTACTACTGTTAAATACTTAATCACTTAACAACCTCATTACTTCTTTATTGAGCTGCCCTAGATGCTTGTTACGGGCAATTCGGTGAATCGGTTAGATCTTTACTTAAAGCTTGGTGGATAAGGGAGAGCCATTAGTTATTTAATACTCTCGTGGTTCAAAATCATTTACTGTACAAGATAATTGGATCAAAATTCTGTGTTGCTTAAGTTACTATCCCAAACTTTTAATTGGTACAGATACTATTAAACTTTGACCATCTCTCAATGGAACGACTTTGACGGATAGTAACACTCGTACATAGATTCTTATGGTGTAACATTAATCAGACAAATCATGAAACGAAAATCTCGATCAAGTGAACTATTACCTTTCCACACTCTAAGAATAACATCATCTAATTAGACTAGCAAATTTAAAGGCTCAACTTTTTAGACATAAAAAAAATCGACCAGGGGAGGTCGATTTGATGTTTTTATATCAATTCTAGGGGAAGAATATGAAATATGAAAAACTGATTAATAAATTAAAGGGGGATTTAATTTATTAGGAATGTAGGGGGAATAGAAACAAGGTTTTAAGTACTTATCTCTTATCTACAATTAATAATATAAAGGATAGAAATTGCGTTTTTTAGGACAAAGTATGAAGTTTTTGTGAACCTATATTAAGAAAAAGTGAAATAGGCTTTAAAAGTAATACAAACGGATTGAAGCCCAAGCATTTACTTATAGTTGCTTGAGATGCTTCACTTAATCGTCTTTATTTTTACCCATTATAACACTAACTAGAAAGCATTTTAAGTACTAACAAAGGTTGACCTTTTACTAGAAATGACGTATTTTCGATATAGAGAATTATTGAAACGGTTACATAATTTTGGAGGTGCACCATGAGTTTTGCAGCACGCAGACTGCAACGGCGATTAACTTCGACCGATTATAAACGGGTGGTTGCAGAAAGATTCTTAAACCCGGATCAAAAAGTTAATATTTTTAAGGAGCACCCCAACTGGGCCGCATCGGTAATTCCGATGGGCGGCGGTCAATTAGTGGAAATGTATGCAGATCAGCCGATTCAAGGGCAATTATTATATTTTCACGGTGGGGCCTTACGGGTGCCACTCAACGAAGAGCAGCTTGATTTCATTGATTCTTTGGCGCAGGCTAGTCATAGTAAACCATTTATCGCTGATTATCCGCTATTAAACGAGGAAACTGATGGTGCTCAAATTATTCAATTTGCCGAAGAGGCTTTAGAGTGGTTAGGAGAAGACGGTAAGACTACTACCATTGTGGCTGATTCAGCTGGAGCTTGGTTGGCTTTTTACCTATTATTAACTCACGATAATTTGATTAATTCAGCTATTTTAGTGTCACCATGGCTCAATTGGAATCTCAGTGATCAACCAGTAGTGGAGCGGGCAGCCGCAGACGTAATGTTAGATATTCCGACTCTACGCCAAATTGGTAAACAGTTCTGGATGGGCTTAACAGATGCCCAACGGCAAACCTTCACGCAAGAAACACTCTCAGTCACGAGCCCGGTCCAAATTCTGTACGGTAATGACGAAATGTTGGTACCTGATAGTGAAGGGTTGGCCGATGATTTGTCAGAAAATAACCCTAACGTGACCATTACGCGATTTAAAGACGGCTTTCATGATTTTATCTTATGGCCCGATTTACCAGAAACAAAAAAAGCCATCAATGCGATGGCGGAGTTTCTTAAAGATCAACGTGGTGTTTCAAACTAGGAAAAACGTGAGAATCAGACCATTTCATTACCGCTCCTTGGGTCACAATCGCCCAAACAGTTCCGAAGCCAATAGCGTGGACCGTTCCAGTGAAAATATAGGTTAAAATAATAATGGTCACTGGAGGAATATAGCTCAACCATTGGGCCGAGACGGCATTACCATGGGCGTATTTAAAGCGAATAATGTAAGCTAGATCATCATTGGGATGCATAATTAAGTTCGAGCGGCTGTAGATGGAAACAGCGGCAGCCACGCCAAACAACCCAACGATGTCTAAGATTAGCCGGGGGATTAACTCCAGTTGAGATACCCCAAGAAATTGCCAAATATAACCGGTCCATTCAACTAGGTAACTAAAGGGAATAGTGTACATGATGTTAGAAACAAACCGACGACGATCAAAATGGCCTAATAAGAATTGGTTTAAAATAGTAACGGCTACCCCATAAATAAACATGGCCGTTCCTAAAGGAATACCAGTCCAAGCCGACAAGTTAACCCCTGATCCGGTCCAAACGGCACTCCCCAAGTTAGAGGCAATGGCCAGTGAATTAGAGGCAGCATTGATAAAAATTGAAATCACCAGAAAAAACATCCGCTGGTTAAAATCTTGCATTTTTGCCATGAAGTCGCTCCTTCAAATAGAATCTGTTTTATTATAGCTCTTCTAGAGATCAAATCAAAATTAACAAGTTGTCATTATAATCGTGATACCATATCAATAAGCAGAGGAAGCAGAGGTGATATATATGACTACTGGTTATTCAGAAGAAAACGCTGAAAGATTACTGTCTAAGAATCATTATTGGTTTATGCGGTTTCGCTCTACGATGTCATTTAACAAGCTGACTAAGAGCGAACAGGCCAACGCTTTTTACATCACGCAAGCATTTGTAGGATTATCTTATCGGCACCAGCTGAGAAATAATCGGCGTTGGACCGCAGCATCTGTTACTGAAATTATTACTAAGTATTTTCCGAGAAACATTGCAGCTGATGATGTTTATTTTAATGCTATTTTACCGGTATTACGCCGTTATTTCCGCTTTTTAGGAGTGCAACATAAGATTAGTAATAGTCAAACGTTGATTAATGCAGTAGATGCAATTGATGTACAACAAGTTACGTTAGCTTCTCATGATTCTACCAAATGGTCCGAAAAGAAGCGGGCCGGTATGCATTATCTATTTGGGGTTGATAATGGCTGTGGCAGTCTCGAAATGAATAAGTGGGCGGATGTTTTCAACATGCAGGTACCGTTAAACCTGAATGGTGAGTCACTACAAAATGCCTATAAAGATAATGATAAAGTCATTGTTTTAACGCCTAGACGCCGACAAGATGCAGCGGAAAAACTGCGACGACGGCAATAAAAAACTTCGGTTTAAGTGAGAGCTTAAACCGAAGCTTTTTTATTTTATAAATTATCTAATTGAGTGATTGATTTAATAGTCAACATGACTACTCCTTTAGCCGGCAATTCTACAAAGACGTGATCACCATTAACTGCTTGAACTTTACCTGTGTGGGTAACTTTGTTGGCAGTAATCCGCACAAATTGTTGACTTTGGCTAGCCTGAGCTAGGCGGGTTGCAATATTAGATTGAATTGTATTCATAATATCACCTCGATTGAAACTATACTGTAAGACTAATTGTTATAAATGTAAAGCAAATAACTCAGCTATTTAACTTTCAAAAAGAAAGTAGACGTTGTATAATATGTGAAAATAATAACAAGAGGTGAAAGAGATGACTGAAACAACCACGGATTATGCTCAAGAAGTATTGAATAACGCTAGTGACGGGGACCACTATCATTGGGTCGGTGAGTACCAGGGACGACCATATGAACCGCTATTAATTTCTCATGATAATCATTGCGGTGCGGTCTTCTTAATCTCGCCACAAGATTTTGCTTCGGGAAAACGTTGCTACTTGCACCAACATTGTGGTTGGCACCCTAAAAAGTAACAATTAATAATTGGTATAGTCATAATCGGTGAAAATAATCACGATAAGATTGGGATATTTGTTTGATAAAGCACACTATGGTATAGTTCATAGTGTGCTTTTTATATTTAATTTAAACCTTTAAAATTTTGGATATGGTAATATTAAAAAAAGAAAAATGAAATCGCTTACGATAGTTAGGAGAAAATAAATGTTAACGGACCAAAAGAAATATATTTTATCAATTGACCAAGGGACCACCAGTACCCGTGCCATGATTTATGATCACTCCGGGCGCAAAATTATCGAAGGCTATAAAGAAGTGGAACAAATTCTACCTCACAGTGGCTGGGTGGAAGAAGACCCCAATGAAATTTGGAATTCAGTTTTATCAGTGATTGCTAGTGCACTAATTGATGCCGGTGTTCATCCAGAAGATATCGAAGGCATTGGGATCTCTAATCAACGAGAAACTACCATTATTTGGGATAAAGAAACCGGTGAGCCGATTTATAATGCAATTGGTTGGCAATCTAAGCAAACGGCTAAATTAGCCCGTCAATTACATAATGATGGTTATGCTAACTTAATTCATAAAAAAACGGGCCTAATTATTGATTCATATTTCTCAGCTACTAAAATTCGTTGGATTTTAGATCACGTACCTGGGGCACAGGAACGGGCTGAAAAAGGCGAATTGTTATTTGGGACAGTAGATACCTGGTTAACTTGGAAATTATCTGGTGGCCGTTATCATGTCACTGATTACACTAATGCTAGTCGGACGATGCTGTTTAATATTCACGCCTTACGTTGGGATGAAGATATCTTAAAATTAATGAATATTCCACTAGCAATGTTACCCGAAGTGAAAACTTCGAGTGAAGTTTACGGCACCACACAAAATTACCAATTTTATGGAATTGAAGTGCCGATTGCCGGCTTAGTTGGTGATCAACAGGCGGCTTTGATTGGACAAATGGCGTTTGAACCCGGGATGGTGAAGAATACTTACGGTGACGGGGCCTTCTTAATTATGAACACCGGTTTAAAGCCCGAATTGTCAGACGAAAATTTATTAACGACGATTGCCTATAATATTGATGGAACCGTTCATTATGCTTTAGAAGGTTCTATTTTTGCGGCTGGATCAGCGGTGAGTTGGTTGCACGATAACATGGAAATGATTGATAACGTGCCAGAATCTAGACAAGCAGCGATGAATTCGACCGACAAAGATGAAGTTTATGTGGTACCAGCGTTTAACGGATTGGGGGCCCCTTATTGGGACCAAGACGTACGGGGATCAGCATTTGGGATGACCCGTGGTACTACCCGAAATGATTTTGTTAAAGCTACTTTGCAATCAATTGCTTACTCTACTAAAGATATTGTGGAAACGATGGAACAAGATACCCACATTCGAATTCCACAATTAATGGCGGACGGTGGCGCATCAAGAAACCGTTATTTAATGCAATTTCAATCTGATATTTTAAATATTCCGATTGTGCGGGCTAATAATGAAGATACGACGGCCTTTGGTGCAGCTATTTTAGCTGGACTAGCAGTTGGCTTTTGGAAAGATCTAGATGAGGTCAAGGGATTAGTGGAAAATGGTCGGCTATTTAAACCTAATATGACCGCTGATCATCGAGCTAAGTTGTATCGTGGCTGGAAGGCGGCGGTAGCGGCAACTCGGACGTTTAGAATTAATGAATTGGAAGAATAATGGAAGGTACTGACCTAAGCGTTTAGACTTCGAGCACTAACCTAGCATAGTCAAAATCCCGAAGTTGGATTTAGACTAAGCGTAGTTAGGTAAGAAGTTTGCTTAGGGAGGTCCAGTTAATTGTAGTTAGGTAAAAAAGTTGCCTTTTGTAGCTCGGTTATGGAAGGTAATGCTAAACCGTTTAGAAAAAGCCAAAATTAAAGCACCATATAAAAAAGACAGCCAAAAGGCTGTCTTTTTTAATCTTCTTTTAAATAATGACTACTTATTAACAAATCTTTGGAACGTTTATCCGCAGGTTGAAAACCTTTATTAAAGAGATGCCGGAAATAAAATAAATTATAAAAACCGGCCCATCCAATTTGGAGGACGTAAGCAATCATGGGATATGCAGTGGTAAATGGTTGACCAATGGCCATGGAAAAGCCCATGCCCACGATTAATTCCACGCCGACCATACAAAAGAAGTTGTACCAATCCGAGCGGAAAATGGCGGGAAGTAAACCAAATAATAAAGTGGTCCAAGAAAAACCAACTTTTCCAATGCGCATATTACCGTCTTGATTCTTAACGACCGCAAAATTGGGCGGAATGGGAATTTGATTGTTATTTTGATCATCATTATTACCATTATTTCCAAAAGGATTTTGCATGTCATTCCTGCTTTCTAGTCTTTTTTAGTAAACGTTACGACGGCTTCAACCCGAGCGGTTTGGGGGAGCATATCGATTGTTTGAATTTTGTTAACATGATATTTACGAGTTAACTTTACCAAATCGCGAGCCATCGTTGATGGGTTACATGAAATGTAGACAAATTGATCGGGCGCACTTGCTAAGATAGCGTCAATCAGTGAATCAGCTAATCCAGTTCGTGGTGGATCCACGATAATAATATCGGGTTCAAAGCCTTCGTCTAGCCACTTAGGTAAAATGGCTTCGGCTTCACCGACTTCATAGTGGGCATTAGTGATGCCATTCTTTTGGGCATTTTCATTGGCATCTGCTACCGCTTCGGCAATCGTGTCCATACCACGAACTTCGGCAACGTAGTCAGCAGCGGTTAACCCAATGGTTCCCACGCCAGCATAAGTATCGACTAACTTTTCGCTACCATCTAATTGAAGGGCGTCAAAGGCCTCGTGATAAAGAGTCGGGGTCATGAAGGGGTTCAACTGAAGAAAGGCGCGAGCTGATAAATCAAACTCTAATCCATCTAGGATTTCGGTAATAGCGGTCTTTCCAGCTAAATGAAGAGTTTTTTCACCCCACACGAGTGAGGTTTTACCGGGATTGATATTTTGCATCACTGAAACGACTTCCGGTAGCTCGGCTTTAATTCGTTCTAAAAGTTGATGTTTCTTTAGTAACTTCGCACTTTGAGTTACAAAAGTTACTTGAACTTCATTAGTGGCTACAGCGGCCCGCACAACAATAGTTTTAATGATACCGGAATTTTGCTCTTCGTTATAAACGGGAATTTGCAATTCTTCTACCATTGCGACCAAAGCCCGCATTACCTTCATGGTTAATGGATATTGCAAGGCACTGGTTTTAAGGTCGACAACGTCATGACTCCGTGATTTATACAAACCGGCAACCACGTTACCATTTTGTTCGCGAACTTGAAATTGGGCCTTGTTTCGGTATTCAATCGGTTCATCCATTCCAATAGTAGCTGGAATTTTATAATGCTTATAACCGGCTGGCTTGAATTTTTCGAGGGATTGAATCACAACATCACGCTTATACTCTAATTGCTCAGGGTAAGCCAAATTCTCGAGTTCAAAGCCACCGACTTCATTGGCATAAGCATCAACGGGATCAATTCGGTGTTCACTAGGGACTAGAATTTCATCTAGTGAAGCGCGGATAAAGCGGGGAAGGTCAGCTTCAACTGTTACCATCACCGTTTCATCTTTGAGTGCGCCCGGAACGAAAACTAGTTTGCGTTCGAAATAACCAATTCCTTCACCGTTAATGCCGAGACGTTTAATTTTAACTTTGAGACGATCACCTTCGTCCACATGGACTTGATCATCATAATAATTATCTTGATATCGATTATTGTATTTGCTCATAGGTACTTCCTTAATTCCTTAGTATTCTGCCTATTATAGCAGAAAATCTAAATTTATGAGCAAGTGTCGGGTTCAAATATTTCATTAAAGGATTTCTATTCAGATATTAAAATAGTTGATGAGGTTAATTTAGAGTTGACGGTCATTTTAAATTGGAAATGATAGCGCTACACTGTGTTCGTAAATATATGGTATACTTTTCTCAATTAAGAAAAATTTAAGGCTGCTTAAGGGAGGAATCGCAATGCAAAGAGAAGTTGCATTAGTAACCGGGGCTTCGTCTGGAATTGGTAAACAAATTGCTAAAAATTTAAAACGCAACGGGTTTAACGTTTATGGTTTGGCTCGACGCGTGGATCAAATGAATGAATTAGATGATTTAGGTATTAATACTATGTATCTCGATGTCGCTGATGAGGAGAGCGTTGATCAGGCAGTTAAGCAAATTGCCGCGCAAACTGATGGCCACATTGACGTCTTAGTCAATAACGCTGGTTATGGTTCATTTGGAGCGGTAGAAGAAGTACCGCTTGAAGAAGGCGAATACCAATTTAAGGTTAACGTCTTTGGTACGATGAAGATGATTCAAGCAGTCTTACCTTACATGCGTGAACAACATCAAGGCCGGATTATCAACATCTCTTCTGTTGATGGTAAGGTCAGTCATTTACTTGGCAGTTGGTATGTCGGTTCTAAGTTTGCGATTGAAGGTATTAGTGATTCGCTACGCTTGGAATTGAATCCCTTTGGCATTGACGTCATTGTTATTGAACCCGGGGCGGTGGAATCTGATTGGGCCGCCATTGCAATGGACAAATTAATTGATAGTTCTGCCAATGGTCCCTATGCGGGCTTAGCCCAACAATCGGCTAACTTTATGGAAATTTCAGCTAAGTTTGCATCAAAGCCCCGCGTCATCGCTCGGTTAGTTGACTTAGCCGCCATTAGTAAACGTCCTAAGACTCGGTATACTGCCGGGTCCGGTCACCAAGCCATTGCGTTGCGTAAAATTTTACCAGATCGCACCTTTGATGCTTTGATGAATGCTATGTATCGTTATGTGACGAAAACGGCTAATCGTAAAATCGCTGAAAATCGTTAATCAAATAAATAAACACTAGGGGTGCCACCGTTTTAGTGGCTGAGATGAACCTGAACGGTTTAATCCCTTCGAACCTGTAAGTTAATACTTGCGTAGGAAATGTGTTCAGTTGAACCGTTACCCACGTGAAACTACGTCTTGGTAGCGGTTTTTTGCTGCCAAGCAATCACGAGGAGCAGATAATAATGAAAATCAATTTACTAAACCAAGTTAAACAACAAAACCCACTCGCTTTTAATTTAGCGAACAATGTCACCATTCAAGATGTGGCCAATGGTATTAACGCCATTGGAGGGTCGCCAATTATGTCCAGTGAAGTAGTGGAAGCTAAGGATATGGTGGCTATGGCTGATTCAGTCACGATTAATTTAGGGACCATTACGGAAATGCAATTTGAACAAATGCAGGTAGTCGGTCGGGTGGCTAATGAACTTGATAAACCCTTAATTTTAGATCCCGTTGCGGTGGCCGTTCCGTATCGTTTCAAACATTGTCAGGAATTATTAGCAGAATTACAGTTTGCGGTGATTCGGGGGAATGCTGGCGAAATTGCGGCATTGGCTGGAGAAAAATGGCAGGCTAAAGGCATCGATGCCGGTGATGGTGATGGTGATCTAGTCGCCATTGCGAAGCGATTAGCTAATAAACAGCACTGTGTGGTAGTGGTTAGTGGAGCGGTCGATATTGTGACTGATGGGCAATTAGTCACTAAAATTTACAATCAAACAGACTTGTTTAAGCTACACGTGGGATCTGGCGACATGCTTTCCAGTACTATTGGGGTGTTTGCTGGAGTTACCGCTAATTATTATGAAGCTGCTCAAGCCGCTAGTTTGGTATTTGCCGTGGCGGGTCAAGTCGTGGCCGAACAAATGAAGCAACCCTTAGCAGGTAGTTTCGGCGCACAATTGATTGATGAGTTATACTTATTAACGGAAGCAACTGTAGCGGAAAAATCTAAATACGAGGAGGACGAAAATGGTAAATGAGTTTCCACAGGCATTGACCGTGGCGGGCACCGATAGTGGTGGTGGCGCCGGGGTTATGGCTGACATTAAAACCATGCAAGAACGGCATGTTTTTGCCGCAGCTGTCGTTGTGGCCGTCACCGCCCAAAATACGATTGGGGTATCTGATTTTATGGCGATGCCGACTAAATTAATTGACGAACAATTTAAGGCCGTGGCTGATGATTTAAAGATCAGAGCGGTTAAAACGGGGATGTTGGCGGATGTTACCAGTGTGCAAACGGTGGTCCGTAACTTTGAGACATATGATTTCGGTCCATTAACGGTAGACCCAGTAATGATTGCTAAGGGGGGCGCCAAACTACTGGCCGATGATGCGATTAAGACGGTTAGAGATGAATTATTACCGTTAGCTACCATTGTGACACCCAATCTACCAGAAGCTGAAGAACTCACCGAAATGCATATTAAAGATGAGGCGACTATGCAACTGGCAGGGCATCGTTTACAAGAATTAGGCGCTAAAAACGTTATTGTCAAAGGGGGACACTCTGACGGCAATCAAGTTAGCGACTTTGTGTTATTAGAAGATGGTCAATCATTTTGGCTATCAGCTCCACGCATTGATACGGTGAGAACCCATGGCACTGGTGATACTTTATCATCAGCAATCACTGCTGAATTAGCTAAGGAAAATGACATTGAAACCGCCATTCGCACCGCGAAAAAATATGTACAAGCAACCATTGCCGATGGAATTGAAGTTGGTCATGGTCACGGACCGCTCAATCACTGGGCCGGCCGAAATATCTAGGAGGAAGAATATGAGTGTTACTTTTGAACCGGGCCTTTTGAAGGCCTACTTTGTAGCGGGAACGCAAGATCTACAACCCACCCAGAGTTTACCAGGAGTATTAACTGATGCTATTTTAGCGGGAATTACGGCGTTTCAATTTCGAGAAAAAGGCCCTAATGCGTTAAAGGGATTAGCTAAACGACAGTTGGCGGAAATCTTGCAAAAGAAGTGTAAGGCAGCTAATATTCCCTTCATCATTGACGATGATTTGGAATTAGCTATGGCCATTGATGCTGATGGAATTCACGTTGGTCAAGATGATTTGTCCGTTCAAACGGTGTTAAGTCGTGTCCGACAACGTCGCATGTTTGTAGGATTATCAGCTAGCAATGCCACTGAAATTGAAAATGCCAATCAACATGAACGAATTGCTTACATAGGATCTGGTCCGATCTTTCCTACCACTTCCAAAGCCGATGCTGATCCGGTTATTGGCATTCCGGAATTAACTAATTTGGTAAAATTAAGTAACAAACCAATTGTAGCGATCGGGGGAATCACCGAAGCTAATATTGCTGAATTAAAACCCACCGGTGTCTCTGGGGCAGCAGTTATTTCTATGATTACTAGAAGTGATGACGTTGTACACACGGTGGCCACCATGAAAGAAGTATTTGATTAATAAGCTGAGCTGGAGTCTATGACTCTGGCTTTTTTTATGAATAATAAGGAGTGCCTGTTGGTTTTATTAATTCTTAACCATTTGGCAAACGCTTAGGCACCTAACTATTATCGAGGGATTGACCGATTAATGCAGTGATTTCAACGGATAATTTGGTTTACTTTTAAGACCACAGTGATATACTCAGGCACATATCAAATTAACGGGCGTAAGTCTTAGGAGGAATCTATGAGTTATTTAGAACTGCGAGATATCAGAAAATCGTATTATCTCGGTAACCAGGAGTTCAAAGTTTTAAAAGGCATTAACTTGAATTTTGAACGGGGTGAATTCGTTTCGATCTTAGGAGAATCTGGTGGTGGGAAATCAACCTTGATGAACATCATTGGGGGACTAGATTCCAACTATGAAGGAGACGTTTTCTTAAAGGGTGAATCATTACGTCATGAAACTACCAAGCAACTGGATGCTTATCGCCGACAAACGATCGGGTTTATTTTCCAAAACTTCAACCTAATCAGTCATTTGACGATTTTACAAAACGTGATGGTTTCATTGGAAATGACCTCACTATCACACGCCGAACAAGAAGAACGAGCCAAAGAGTTACTTGATAAAGTAGGACTAACGGAACACATCAAGAAGTTTCCTAACCAACTTTCTGGTGGTCAAAAACAACGGGTAGCGATTGCTCGAGCCTTGGCTTCTGATCCAGAAATTATCATTGCCGATGAACCCACCGGAGCCTTGGATAGTGAAAATACCAAGGAAATTTTGCAATTGTTATATCAAATTGCAGCGGAAGGTAAATTAGTGATTACCGTTACTCATTCGCAAACGGTTGCTGATTATGGAACCCGAATTGTGCGCTTGGCTGATGGTCAAATCAGTGAAGATATAGAGTTAAAGCCGGCATATCCAGCTGATAGTGAACACGAACTGGCCACTCACACTCTACGTTTTGGGGCAACCTTAAAAATGGCACTGGATAATATGAAGTACAATTGGAAACGGAATTTACTGATTATTATCGGGGCTGCTATCGGAATTTTCTCAGTGATCTTAATGCAAGGGCTGGGGAATGGGGTCCAAGGGTATATGAATCACGAAATTTACTCCCAAATTAATCCTAACGCGGTTCAGGTGGCTAAAAACGTGTCGTCCGATGAACTAGCGGAAGGCTCGAAGAAAGTTAACTTAACTAATCAGGATCGACAACGTTTTGAAAAAATTAAAAACGTTAAAGACGTCCAAGAAGGTTACTATGTTCAAGGCGGAACCCGGCTTCAAAATGGTAAAAAAACGGCCAACCTTCAAATGATGCAAACCTACAATGACACCATCAAGAAAAAGTCTATCAAACAAGGTCATGCACCAAAAAATGGTGAAATTTTATTAACCAAAGAAAACGCACAAAAGTTGAATAAAAAAGATACTAATGCGTTGATTGGCAAAAAAATTACTTACACCCAAACAGTGATGAATGATCAAAAACAACCGGTTCAATTGAAACAAGATTTGACGGTTAGCGGCATTGCTAGTGCTAACTCAGGTTCCACTTCAGTTACTTATAAGACATTAAAACAAATGTACGCTGATCAAAATATTAAGTTAGCACCTAACTTTATGACGGTGGTAATTAAAGGTAATGCTAAAAATGTTAAACCGGTTCAAACCAAGATCAAAGATTACAAGACCGGCAAGAAAGCGACCTATACCATCACTGGTGCTGGTGCCATCGTTGATACTTTAAATACCTATATCGACTTAGCGGTAAACGTTTTGGCAGCTATTGCCGGTATTTCTCTCTTGGTATCTGCGATTATGATTATTGTCGTTTTATACATCAGTGTTTCAGAACGAACCAAAGAAATCGGTATTTTACGGGCATTGGGTGCTTCTAAAGGCAGTATTCGGAATCTGTTCTTCTCGGAAGCATTCTTCATTGGCTTGTTCGCTGCCATTTTAGCGATCGCCTTAGCTTTACTTATTCAAGTCGGAGCCAACTCATTATCACAAGCCGGCATTCATTACGCAATTATGCAAATTAGTGGTAGTAACATTGCCTTTGGGGCAATCGTTTCCATCGTGATTAGTTTACTTGCGGCACTTTCACCAGCTGGGCGGGCTGCTCGATTAGATCCAATTGAAAGTTTAAGTTACGAATAAAACGGTTAAATTAAAGAAGTCTAACGAAATAATTTCGTTGGGCTTTTTTGCTGCCGTTAAGCGCTTAAACGTGATATTCTAAAGGAGAACCAATGGATGATTAGTAACCTGTCGTGGGAGGGATTCTTATGAAGAAAAGTTCGATGGCTTTATTAACTTTGTTAGCTGGATTAATGCTGGGTGGTGGCGTGGTAACAACCGCCCAAGCGGCGACTTGGCATTCAGGGATGCCGGCAGAATTTGAAGGTCAGTGGAAGAAACATGCGGGCTACACTATGGATATCCAAAAAGCGGTGGGGATGATTGTTAACCACCAAAAAACCAGCGAATTGGCCGATGTTTTTCAAGCTCATGAAGGTTACTTTTTAACGATTAATCATCAACGACCAATCGTGAAGGTGAACGTGCCCTATGCTTATAAGCGGACGGGAAAAAACACCTACATGCTTAAATATAAAAAAGAAAATAGTAATAAAATCAAAGTCGGCTACCTCAAACGCTACACTAAAGATATGATTGGGTTTAAGCCTCAGGGAAGCACTACTTATCACATTTATAATAGTCGCAAACCAGTGGTAAACATTGGTAATAACTGGTTGGGACGCTAATAAAAAGCCACCGCAAATGCGGTGGCTTTTTTGTTTGTTTAAGTTTAATTAGTTAAATCTTGATATGCCCGACTATAAGCATTGACGGCTTTCATCGCAGCGGCCACATCATCTGGAGTAACGGTGAATGGCATTTCACTCATAGTGTCGTTAGGAGCGCACGCCACTTCACCCACCTCTAGCAATTCGGTATCGGTTACTTTATCGATAGCTAAATCAGCGAAGTTAGTTGGTAATCCAAGAGCTAAGTCGAAGTCGAGATATTGATCAAAGACGTCGGTAGGGACCCCTTCGAGCATCAATTGAACTAAAGTTCCAAAAGCGACTTTTTCGCCGTGGGTCTTTTCATGAATTGGACCGTGTAAAGCAGTCAAACCATTGTGAATAGCGTGAGCAGCAGCAAGTCCGCCACTTTCAAAACCGACACCACTCATTAAAGTATTGGCCTCAACGATTTTTTTAAAGGCACTAGTAACTACGTTGGCTCTGGAAGCTTCGATAGCTTGCATACCATATTCAAATAAAGTTTCTTCACATTTTTGGGCAACGGCGTTTCCAACTAAAGTTTGTGTCCCACCTAGCATGGTTTGACCGTTGGATTGAGCCACAGCTTGGGCTTCGACGTTGGTAGCTAATGCATCGGCAATCCCGGAAGCTAATAAGCGAGTGGGAGCTTGAGCGATAATTTCGGTATCAACAAGCACTAAATCAGGGTTCTTACTATAGAAACGATACTTATCAAATTTTCCGTCGGGGGTATAAATGACGGATAGACGTGAACAAGGGGCATCAGTGGAAGCTAAGCTAGGTAGGATGGCCACTGGTAAGTGTAAATTGTCAGCAATGGCTTTTGCGGAATCTAGCGTTTTACCACCACCGAGGCCAATGATGAGATCAGCATGGAAATTATTACAGATTTCAGTAATGCGGTTGATTTCTTCGTCAGAAGCTTCGCCACCGAATTCTACGGTTTGAACGTTAAAGCCACTATCGCCTAGGTAGCTAGCTAAATCGTTACCGGCAATCTGCCAAACGATGCTGTCAGCTATTAAGACTGGTTGATGACCTAACTTACCTAAAGAATCAGCACAATACTTTAATGCGCCCTTACCTTGTTCATAAGTTGCGGGACTACCAAAAATTTGAGTCATAACATTTCCTCCCAAAGTATATTTGTTGAAGACAAGTTCAGCTTATCACAATCTGGGAATGGTGGTGCATTTTTAAATCAATTGAACTATATAAAAGTTAGTTAATACTGTGGATAACTATGAGTTTATGAAAAAGTGATGTGTTAGATAAGAAACGTTTGTTAAAGTAATGCCTTATATTATCTATAATGAAAAGTTCATGGTATGTTGTAGTCAGATAAAAAGAAAACGCATTTAGGGATCATTCTATGGGAGAAAATTATTATGACAACACGTAAACTAATTAGTAGCTTAATGTTAGCCGGATTAATTCTGGGTTCAGGAGCCACCGCGGTTTCTGCCACTTCCATGGCTAATGCGCCAGTGACTACGAGTCAAAGTACTCAAAGAGTTGCCGATAAAGAATCAGATTTTGAAATTGTAGATAATATGATTACAGGGGCTAAAAATAAAAAAATTACCAGTTTAACGATTCCCGCTAATATGAATGCTGATGGGATTGCTGTTGGTGCTTTTGAAAAAAATCAATATCCTAATTTAACTACAGTTGACCTAAGTAAAGCATCAAACGGATTTATCGTTGGTAACAGTGCCTTTGCCGAAAGTAATGTCACCACGGTACATTTACCAGGAAAAGGTAACATTGCGGATAATGCATTCTATGGCTGCAAAATTAATTATGTAGTAAATCATGATAGTGGTGGGAAATTAAGTATGGAAGATAATGCCTTTGCTAGCCAAAATCTATCATTAGATTACACTGGCGAAACTAAGCAAGGTACCGAAATCCTGTTAGCGGATATTTTGAAGAATAATCCACAATTTTTAAAGAATAACGGTAAAACTAATTTCTTACAAGTGGTTGATGCTGAAGTATTAGAAAATAATGCTGGATATAAAATCGGTAAAAATGCTGCCGGTCAACCCGTATTAATTATTACAGATACAGGGATTGAATCAATCAAGTTGAGTGTCAGCTTTACTAGTAATCAGGAAGGACATTCTATCGGTGGCTACTCGATTGGTAGCTTGGACTTGAACTTGAATAATGTGACTGATAAAGATGATGGAGAAGGACCTGGTGATGGTACAGGTGAACAACCAGGTGGTGGCACAGGTATCCCTGGCGACTTAAACGACCGGGATAATGGTCAAAGTCTTGGTAAGGGCGAATCAGTAACCTTCAAATTCCCATACAAGATCATGATTAATAAGAACATTTGGCGTCACAAAGATGTTCAAATGACTCAGCGAATTCAACGCTACATCGGTAATGGTGTGAAGCGAGTAGATCGAAAGGTATTGAATATTGTTGGTGCTGCCAAGACCAAGAAAGGAACGTTACGTTATCGCGTTGAAGGTGGTGGCTATGTAACGGCAAATCCTAAGTTCGTTGTGAGTCTTTACTACGCTGGAACTCCTAAGACTATCAAGGTGCTCAACAAGAAGGGAATTAACAGTTACCCAACTAGTAAGTTGAACCGTCCCGACATGGTTAAGCATCATAAGAAGGGTTCCATTCTCAAGATTAAGCGAATTGTTTGGCGGGCTGGTAAGATTACCCGTTACCAATTAACTAACGGTAAGTACATTACCGCCAACAAGCAATTAGTCATCTGGGATCAATATAAATAAATATTAATTTCCAGCAAAGTCCGCCCTTAGTGGTGGGCTTTTTATTTGTTAAGCTGATGACAGCAGGGTTGCAACGCTCTCAAAGTCGGCGGTAGTTATCACCGTGGTTGCTCTTTTACAATTGAACTCGTGACAAGGGCCCTTGGATCAATTCGCTTAAAGGACTGAATCCAAATGAAAACTAACGAAACGATAACGACCATTCAACAACTCTTAGATACCCCGGAGCAAGCCGCCTTTAACTATCTCTTGAGCAAGCAACACGAGCGCATTATTTATGGTGCCCTCAAGCGACTACACGTTTATCGGCGCTACTCGGAGTTCGATGATTTAGTGCAAGAGGGCCGACTCGCCTTCATTCGGACCTATCTAAAAGCACCGGCGCACTATTCACAAAAATTCCTCCTCAAGTTGGTTTGCTGATAACGCTTACAATTAGCGCAGTTATAATATTATCATTAGTTCACGTTTATTCCAATCAAATTATTGAAAAGATGGTCATTTAGCTATATTTATCAAAAATCCACTAAACGAAAAATTTTCCGTTTGGTTATGACAGTCGTTAATAAATAAGTTATAATTAAATTGTTAAATAATTATTAGGAGTGAAGATTGTGAAGGAACGATTAATGTTTTGGGGGATTGCGACCGCTATGTTAGGTACCATTGGTGGTATGAGTTTTAATAACTCATTTAACCAAGGCGAACTAGTAGCTCATGCTGCTAAAGCCAAGTATACTGGTAAATCTGGCGGGATTAAGCAATATAAGGTTAGTGGAAATGTTTTGTCGGGAGTAACTAGCAAAGGTTTTAAGACTGTGAATGTCAGCAAGAAGTATATGGCTGGCAAGGTGGGTAAGTATGATAGTGGATCTTCTTATGCTAGTTGGATGAAACCAGGTGCAGATCATATTCAAACAACGGCTAACGTCATCAAGTCCTCAGCACATAAGGGCGCGGCTTATAGCTTCAAGACAGCTGCTTTCTTACCTTTATTGCCTAAGTCAAGTCCGTTATACGATTATATTCGGACACCACAGGCAGCTGCTTTTTCTAAGAATGGTAAGGAACTCTTTGTGGTTTACACGAAGGGTGGTACCACTTCTGATTGGAGCAAGAACAAGCAAGGTTTTGTTGTGAAGTATGACTGGAGCAAGATTAAGAACAAGGGAATCGATCTTCGTTCAACTTCCACTTACAACAGTATTAAAAAATACATTCATATTGGACCTACATTCGCTACTGGTCACGGTCAACAATTTGCGTTGAATCCTAAGACTAACGAATTGTGGTTAACTCGTGATCGGACTGCTGGTAAGATTTTAATGCAACGAATCAACCAAAGTTCTTTAAAACCAGACCAAGCGATTACTTTCAGTATGGGTAAGCAACAAATGGGTGCTCAATTAACCTTTGATAAAAACGGTTATGCTTACTGGAGTAACGTTACAGCTAAGGCTTGGAGCAATTGTCCAAAGGGAACCATGAAGTTTTATCGTGGTAAGATAGGGACTGGTTCGACTTACTTCAAGATGGTTAAGCGCGGTATTCGTTATGCACCAGGTGCTACCGTTCAAAGTATGGGTTACAACCCAGTTAAAAACCGTGTCTACGTGGTAGCTGATAACGGTATTACTTCAATTGCAGCTAACAAATTTGATAAATTAAGTGCTAAAGATATTGACCAAAATAAATTCAGTGGCTCCCGCGAATTTGAGGGTTTGATTTTTGATCCAACCAATAAATCCGCTAAGAATGGTTATTTACTATCTAACCGTGGTCCTGAACTACTTAAAATGTATTAGAAAAAGCGTGGCTGCGGCCACGCTTTTTTAGTTGCTTCTCTAGACCAATGTTACAAATCATTAGATTTTATTAACATTTGTTACACAATAAAATTAACAAAGCCCTAAAACTGGGGTCTAACGACACATTATAACCAAAATGGCCTGTCATAATCTTTTACTTGTTTGACATTTTCTCGTGCTGGTTCTGTAGTAATGACACTTTATACTAAGAATCATAAATTAAAGTTAAATCGCGGAGGAAATGTTTTGAATAAACCTGTTAAATTATTAACCATTCTCGGGCTTGGCCTTTCAGTTGCTTCTATTGGTACGACCATCGTTCCTGCTACGACACACGCAAGTACTACAATGAAAATTTCTCAATTAAAGAATATCTCTAAAAAAGAATATGTTAAAAAGTCTACTAAAGGTTGGACTTACAATATTAATACTAACAAGAGCAGCTTTACTAGCTGGGGTAAAAAGACTCATTACTTAAAGAATTATCCTAATACTACCTGGGTAGCTACTAAGTCAATGTACATAACTCCTCAAGGTAAATCAGCTGGCCTTTATTATTATGTAACTAATGGTCACGGTGACGTGAGTGGTTGGATCTGGAGTGGCTATTTGAAAGCTAAACCAACTAAGAACAAGAATACTTTTGATAAAGTTTATAACACTGCTAAAAAGTACAAGGGTACTCGTTATGTTTACGGTGGAACCACCCCATCTGGCTTTGACTGCTCCGGCTATACTCAATACGTTTTCAAGCACTCAATCAATAAGAGTATTTCACGCACTGCACAAGCACAATACAATTCCACTAAAAAAGTTTCTAGTTCAAATACCCAAAAAGGTGATCTAGTTTATTTCGGAACTAGCAAGAATAACATCAGCCACGTAGGAATTAACATTGGTAACGGTAATATGATTGATTCTCAAAACCGCGGCGTTGTGATTGAAAAGATTAACTCACCATGGTGGCACAAAGTTGGCTATTCACGTCCAACGACCTTGCAACAATAAAATATGGAACTAGGAGATTGTAATTATGTTGTCGAAATTTAGTAAAGTGATTTGGAGTTTAGCAGTTACTGGGGGAGTGCTAGTGGGGGCGCAACAAGTAGTTAATGCCGAAACTACATTGAGTAAAAAACCAGCTGGAACGATGGGTTCTAGTTATCCAGTTAAGCAATATAATGCCTTTGCTAGGAGTCGTACGAGTATTAAGTACAATAACTCAGTCCCGGATTTATCCGAATGGCAGGGGAATTTTACTGACAGCCAAGTTAAAAAATTGAAGAGTCAAACCCCGTTTGTTATTTTACGAGTGCAGTATGGTAGTGATTATTACGATCGCACTTTTGATCACAATGTGGCTTTGATGAAGAAGTACAAAGTTCCTTACGGAGTGTACTCATTTAGTCAATACTCTAGTCCTAGTGATGCTAAGACGGAAGCGAAGGATTTGTATAAGCGCGCTCCTAACGCCAAATTTTACGTGAACGATTACGAAGATCAAACGGTTAGTGGCAATACTAACACGGCCGCTACTAACTGGTATAACACGATTAAACCGTTAGCTGGTAGTCGCAAAGTGCTGCTTTATTCTTATGCCTCGTTTATGGCATCATACGCTTCTAAGGCGGTCAATGATTATGATGGATTCTGGTTGGCGGCTTATCAATCTAGCGAACCTAACACCTATAAGCATGTTTTATGGCAATACACTGATTCATATTATTCCAGTGCTTTAGGTCAAGCTGTTGATGCAAGTATTTCTTCTAGTAAAGACAGTTCTTGGTTCTTAAATGGTAGTAGTGGCAATTCGTCCACACCATCGACGCCAACACCCACTGGTTATGCCTACACTTATTCCAGCGCTAGTGGTAAATACACGGTGAAAAATGATCCGGGGCATGCCTTTTATAACCACGTTAAGTATGACAAAGATTATAAGTCCACTAAAAAACACAACGGTGCTACCTATGCCGGTAAAAATGTTACCGTGGATATGAAAGCCAAACGTACTGATGGTAAGGGAGGTTACTACTACCGAACTTACTATAATGGAACTAATATTGGTTGGATTAGCGAAAAGGCGTTGGCTAGTCAAATTACTTACAAGGACGCTAACATTAAAGTGCGGGTTAAGGCCAAGCCGGCTTCTAACTTCTATAACCATGTTACTAATAGTAAATATACGGTGAAAAAGACCCACAACGGTGCTACTTATGCCAACAAGGTATTGACCGTAGATCAACAAGGAATTAAGTACGGTTGGAAGACACCTTATTATCGTACCTATGATAACGGCAAGTTAGTCGGCTGGATTTACAATGGTTCTGTGAGCCAAGTGTACCCAGTTAGCTACACTAGTGTTAAGAAAACTTACACGGTGAAGACTGATCCCGGTCATGCCTTTTATAACCATGTTCCTAACGGTGACAAGTATGTTGCTACTAAAAAGCACAATGGTGCCACTTATGCCGGTAAGAAAATTACTGTGGATATGAAGGGTACCCAAGCTAATAGTAAAAAAGATACTTATTATCGAGCATATTACAATGGTAAAAACATTGGTTGGATTCACGCCGCTTCGTTGAAATAAATGTTATTTAAAAAAGAACCTTCTATTATAGAAGGTTCTTTTCTTTAATATAATTAGCAATAATGGTGCCCATTTTTTGATAGGTAGCAGCACTGGGATGTAACCGATGATCATGGAAACGTTCATAATGATTAGTATCAGTAATCAAAGTGGGGGCACTAACCCGCCAATCGAGCACCGTAGCATCATTTTGTTGGTAAATAGTGGCTAACGTATTTCTAAGTTCGTTGATCGTGTAACCCGCCATTCCCGGTAAGTTGTCAGCATTCTGTTCATAATCATAGCGAGTTAGGGGCAAAATACCTAAGATTTTGATAGTGTGATGGTTATCTTTGATAGCAGTTAAATTAGTTTGAAGCGTAGTAGCAATAGTGGTTAATGAATTACGACTGTGGCCGTAATCGTTGGTGCCATAAGCAATGGTAGCTAAACTAAACTGGCTGAAGTCAGTCTGGTATACTACTTTAGTCAAATCACCAGGAGTACTATCATTAGCTAAATAAGCGCCGTTATAACCAAGATTAAGCACTGGTGTATGCAGTAATTGCTGTAAATAATCAGGATAACTGTGACCAATGAGGTCTTGAAAGCCGTCATAACCATTAGTAATAGAATCACCTAAACAGACGATGCGGGATGAATTTTTCATAAAATAACCTCTTTCTACCTTAGAATAAGTATTATCTGTGAATTTATTTATAATAAATGAATTTATTAAGAGCGAAATTTGAAGATTTTTTGAATATTTTATTAATTTTATCGTATTCAACTATTGAAATTTTGTAAGTGAGGGGCTACAATGATGATGTAATCTAGAATGAAAGTCTACTTAAAAACGGGGGGAATTATTAAATGAGAACCACAATTCGAAAGAAAAGGGTTCTTGCTCTTGTATCAGGATTGGTATTAGCCTTCGGGGGAAACGTTAATATCATCCACGCTGCAGTCACATCTGAGAATTCCTCGTCAGTGATTAGTAGCACGAATAATTTTAATCCAATTAACACAAGAGCTAAAGGGTCAACTAATAACGCAACTTCAACAACTTCTAATCATTGGTGGTGGGGACATCATCATAATCATGGCGATGGTGATACCGGTTCTGGGGGGACCGTCGATGATAATGCAGAACCACCAGTGTTTGAAATTACTAAGCCTAATGATCCAAATTACTACCGCCCTAGCGAAGGTAACGACAGTTTGATAACACCGACACTACCAGTTAAGCCAGGTAATCCTTTGGTTAATATTCCTGATAATGATGCCGATAGTACTGAATCGGGTGATTCGAATACAGACGTGGAAGCACCAGTTACGGATAATCCGGTTGTCTCTAATCCGGACCCAGTAATTGATCAACCAACAGATAATGGGCAGCAATCAGGTAATAATAATCAAACCAATAATAATCAACAGGCTAATAATTCCCAACCTAATGATGATAAAAACCGGGTAAAAACTGTTGAACCTGATTCCAATAACAATTCACCGGCAAATAATGATTTGAATGTGTCTACGAAGAATAATAAATTAATTAGCACTAATAAATTTATTGCATTGGTAACGAGAGCGGGAGCTAAAATTTCTAAAAACATTGCGATTCCCAATGAAGACGAAGAGTCTTCGGTTAAAGCTGCCAACAGTGACATTGAAAAATTAATGCGAACCAAACAAATAGTGGTGCAACCAGCAACTACTGAAACAAATACTAACAAGGCGTCTGATAAAGCTAAAGTGACATCCCAAAATCGGTTAAGCATTTACTCACCAGGAAGCAACAATCAATATACAGCTGGTGATAAGAGAAGCGCCAAAGACGATATTATGGATGAATTGCCCGTGATTGGGGTGGCTGTCGGTGCTGCTACTATCTTGGGATTAGCAGTCTTTTTCGATCCATTTAAATATATTGTATAACGACTAAGGTAATCAACAAACGGGTTGATTACCTTTTTTATTGATTTCAGATTTAGAAGTTGTAATCGCTTACAGATATGTTATTATATAGTCATGGAAGGGCAGTAACAGTAAAGCATTCGGGTTAGATTCCCGCTTTTTGGATGTTAGTCAAATTCGAAAGGAATTAACAATTTGAAAAAATTTGAATTTGCACAGTGTGTTTCTGCCAGAAGTTAGGTTCACTATTAAAACTTAAACAATAATATAGAGAAATCTCGATTTAGAAGTAACTTGTAGTGGGCAAAACGGAGGCAATTTATAAATGATTGATTTACCGCGACAACGTGAAACAACACAAACAGTAAGCATGAGTTTTGACCAGTGGGCTTAGTTTGACGGCAAAAATGATATGTATGGACTTAGGTTAATATAAATTTTGCGGCAGAGATGACGGCTCCTAGGTTAACCAAACAAAAAATGTGAAAACCGAGGCGATAAGATATTAATTTCTTCGTAGAGCGGGTTACAAACCCATTATCAGCCCCTTCCACATAGGGTCCAGGCGATTATTTCGATAATTGGCTTGAATCCTATTTTTATGCTTTGAATACATAGTACCTATGGAAACTAATCAAGTATAGTTAGGTATCATGCATAGTTATTTTGGAACTATCTGTTCATATTTTTTTCACATTGTGACGGTTTACAGTGCTATCAAATTTCGTTATCCTTAATATACAGGATTGAAACTATCGCTAATTGAAACTCCAAGTGAGTCTCTAACGCTTCCTCTGATAGCGCTTAACTTATTTGCGTTTAGATGGTTTACCACGGCCAGTGATTGCTATTATTATCGCTGCCATATTATTAATTAGGGTTTAATTCATAAGACCAATCCAATTTGAAGGAGGACCGAGGTAAGCAGGGTTTAATATTTACGTTTATAACGCACATATATAGAAAAGAGAGGACACAATATAATGTATTTGATTGTAAACATTATTGGTATTTTGGTTTTCTTAGGAATTGCAGTGCTATTTTCTAAGGACCGCAAAAACATCAAGTGGAAATCAGTAATTGTCGTTTTAGCCATTAATTTAGTTCTTGCCTGGATTTTCACTAGTTTTACTTGGGGTCGTGACGCGGTTAAGGCAGCTGCCGATGGCTTCAACTGGTTAGTTCAAGTGTCATACACTGGGATTTCATTTGCACTTGCTAGCTGGGTTAACGTTAAACAAATGGACTTCGTTACCAGTTCATTGCTACCAATCTTAATGATTGTTCCATTATTTGATATTTTAACTTATATCGGGGTATTACCTTGGATTATTAAGTGGGTTGGTCGCGGACTTTCATTTATTACTGGTCAACCAAAGTTCGAATCATTCTTCTCAGTTGAAATGATGTTTTTAGGTAACACCGAAGCGATTGCCGTTTCAACATTGCAATTAAAGCAAATGTCAGCTAAGCGTGATTTGACCATTGCGATGATGTCAATGTCTTGTGTTACCGCATCTATCTTAGGGGCCTACACCCAAATGGTTCCTGGTCAATATGTTTTGACCGCTATTCCTCTAAACGTTTTAAATGCAATTATTATTACTAACATTTTAAACCCTGTTCAAGTTACCCCTGAAGAAGATACCATTGCTTCTCTTAGCAGTAGTGCCGGCGACAGTGGTGATGCAGTGGCTACTACTGATGCTGAAGCTTTGGGTGAAGAAAAGGGTAAAAAAGAACCATTCTTCTCATTCTTGGGTGATTCTATCTTGGGCGCTGGTCGCTTGATCTTGATTATCGCTGCTAACGTTATCGCCTTTGTTGCTTTAGCTGCATTGATTGACAAGATTCTCCAATTGTTCAACCGTAACTTAACTTTGGAAAACATTTTAGGTATTATCATGTTCCCATTCACATGGTTACTTGGTTTGAACGTTCACGATGCCTTCCAATTTGCTCAATTTGCCGGAACTAAGTTAGTTACTAACGAATTCGTGGTAATGGGTAAGATTGCATCTACTATTAACAACACCAAAATCTTTGATCCTCACTACCAAGCACAATTAACCGTCTTCTTGACATCATTTGCTAACTTCAGTACTACTGGGATGATCATCGGAGCCTTTAAAGGAATCGTTGATAAAGAAAAGAACGATTTGATTAGTAAAAACGTTGCTTTGATGCTTCTTTCTGGTATTCTTGTTTCCTTAATGTCAGCTGGAGTTGTCGGCTTGTTCGTTTGGTAAACAATTGTTTCAGAAAGTTAGGTTTTATTTTTGAGTAAAGTAACTCGTGAAGAAGAGGTAGCTAATCAGCTACCTCTTCTAGACGCATTGAAGGATAAACAGGTTTTAAAGCAAGAAATTATTGCTGGTATTACAGGCTTCTTTGCGATTTCATATATTATTATTGTTAATCCTATTATTCTAAAAGATGCTGGTATCCCCACCGATTTAAGTGTCTTTGCTACTATTATTTCCTCAGTTATTGGTTGCTTGATTATGGGACTGTGGGCTAATGCTCCTGTGATTTTGACTCCCGGAATGGGAGTTAACGCCTTTTTCACGTATACCGTGGTTGTGGGAATGGGACTTAAATGGCCAATAGCTATTGCCATTTCGATGGTGGCGAGCGCTATTTATGCGTTGGTGGCATTTACTAAGCTTAGCCAAATTTTGGCTGAGGGGATTCCAGAAACTCTCAAGGCGGGAATTACAGCCGGTATCGGGTTATTCTTAGTTGAAATTGGATTAGAAAAGGCTCAGTTAATTCAGCGTGGTACTAATTCGATTTTGGCTGTTGGTAATTTAGCACAACCAGCCACGTTATTAGCTTTATTTGGCTTAGTACTGACGCTGATTTTGTTCTTACGTAACGTGACCGGCGGCTTTTTCATTGGTATTTTTATTACTTCCATTATTGGGGTGATTTTTAAGATCAAAGATCAAGCGGCTCCCAATGTTAAGTTAAGTGATTTTAGTAAATACCACCAAATTATTGCTAAAGGTGATTTTAGTGACATCCTGAGTATTCCGGTACTGCTAGCCATCTTTTCTATGACGATGATTTTAGTATTTGAGTCAATGGGACTGTTGGAAGGCATCTTACCGAACCCGAATAAGTTTAAACGTTCGTTTCAAGCTAGTTCGGTGACCAGCTTCATCTCAGGGGTTTTGGGAACTAGTCCTACGGTTGCAGCCGCTGAAAGTGCTTCTGGTATTGAGAGTGGTGGTCGGACCGGGATCATGGCTTTGGTTGCTGGTTTATTATTTGCGGTATCGCTGTTCTTTATTCCACTATTGACCTACGTACCACAAGCAGCCATTGCCCCAGTTATCATTATTACGGGTGCCATTATGATGGAATCACTGGCGCGAATTAATATGGATGATTTGGCTGAATGGTTCCCAGCGTTTTTGATCGTTGTGTTAATTCCATTTACGACCAGTATTTCTACTGGTTTAGCATTTGGATTTGTAGCTTATCCAGTACTAAAGATTGCAACTGGAAAGGCTAAAGACCTAACCGTTCCAACCTACGTGTTAGGTGGTCTGTTTTTGTTGGATTTAGTGTTGAGTGCATTACTATAATTTAATTGAAGAGGTAATTTACAATGACTATTAAAGTGATTATGGATACTGACCCAGGAATTGATGATGCTGCTGCGTTAACAATGGCAATTAATGACCCTGAAATTGATTTGAAGCTGGTAACTACGGTGGCTGGTAACGTTACGGTAGATAAAACTACCAAAAACGCTCAAAAAATCGTGCGTTTCTTTAACGCTGATGTACCAGTTGCGGCTGGTGCCCAACAACCATTAATCAAGGAATTTGAAGATGCTGCTCGCATTCACGGTGAATCTGGTATGCCTGGTTATGATTTCCCAGAAGATCTACCTAAGCCCCTTGATATGACTGCGGTAGAAGCTTTACGGAAATACATTATGGAAAGTGATGAAAAAATCACTTTGGTACCAACCGGTTCATACACTAATATTGCTTTATTATTTAGCCAATACCCAGAAGTTAAGGACAACATTGAACGTATTGTTGCCATGGGTGGTGCGCTAGGTAAGGGTAATATGACTAGTGCCGCTGAGTTTAACGTCTTTACTGATCCTGATGCTGCTAAGATTGTTTACAATGCCGGGATTCCAATTGTAATGATTGGTTTGGATATTACTATGAAGGCTTTATTAACTCCTGATTCATTAGCTAAGTTAGAAAACATGAATCGAACTGGTAAGATGCTTCATGATATTATTTCTAACGATGGTGACAAGAGCGAAGCCGGTAGTGCCATGCACGACGTTAACACCATCTTCTACTTGCTTCACCCAGAAGCTATCAAGACAGAAGATATGTGGGTCGACGTGGTAACTGATGGTCCTGCCATTGGTGAAACTGTTGGTGATATTCGTGGTGCTTATCACGATGGTAAAATTAACACCAAGGTAGCGGTTGATATTGACGCTGCTGCATTTAACAAATGGTTCTTAGAAGAAATTAGCAAGATTGCTGATTAATAAAATGGTCCTGATTGTTCAATAACAATCGGGGCTTTTTATTTGCACAAAAAATCCAATAATTACGGCCGAAAATCACGCTCGCCCGGTTGTCATACCAGTGATTTTACGTTAAAGTATAATAAGACGTGAAACAGGTTTGTTTCACACTTTCAGGGAGACAAAATGTCATGAATATTGAAGAATTTAAAGCTGAACTTGCTAAACAGCAAATTCAACTAACTGACAAACAACTAACGCAATTTAAACAATATTTTGAATTGCTAGTTCAAACTAACGAACATGTGAATCTTACGACGATTACAGAAGAGCCGGCAGTCTATCTTAAACATTTTTATGATTCTTTGACGCCTGCTTTTTTTATTGCCGGTCTAAGAGACACGCACTGGCATTTATGTGACGTTGGCGCTGGTGCTGGCTTTCCATCAATTCCACTTAAAATTGTGTTTCCAGAGTTGGAAGTGACCATTGTGGACTCACTTAACAAGCGCATCAATTTCTTAAAAGAATTGGTTGCTCAATTGGGCTTGACCGGGGTGCATTTAGTGCATGCCCGCGCCGAGGAGTTTGGTCAAGATAAAACGGCACGAGGCCAGTTTGATATTGTTACCGCTCGTGCGGTGGCTCGAATGAGTGTTTTGGTAGAACTATGTTTACCAATGGTTAAAGTGGGCGGTAAAATGATTGCCTTAAAAGCCGCTAAAACCAATGATGAACTAGCCGCTGGTGCTAAAGCCATCCAAACCATGGGTGGTGTTTTAGAAGCGGATTATGAATTTAAATTACCTCAATCAAATGATGAACGTCACATTGTGGTGATTAATAAAATTAAAAATACGCCTAAAAAATATCCTCGTAAACCAGGAACCCCAGCAAAAGAACCGATTGAATAACGGAAAGGAGGCGCCGAAATGACCAAAGTAATTGCGTTAGCTAACCAAAAGGGTGGTGTTGGTAAAACTACTACCGCCGTCAATTTAGGGGCTGACTTGGCAACTCTTGGTAAGAAAGTATTATTAATTGATGCGGATGCACAAGGCAATGCAACTAGTGGTGTTGGAATTTCTAAAGCTGATATTCAAAATGATATTTACGATGTTTTATTGAATGAAGAAGCTTTAGCTGACACAATTATGCAAACAGCTCATGAAGGCTTAGACATTGTCCCAGCAACGATTCAATTATCAGGCGCCGAAATCGAGTTAACGCCCCAAATGGCACGAGAAACTCGACTGAAACAAGCTCTAACACCGGTGCAAGGTGATTATGATTTTGTATTAATTGATTGCCCACCATCGTTAGGATTGATTACGATTAATGCTTTTACCGCTAGTGATTCGATTTTAATTCCGGTTCAAAGCGAGTATTATGCTTTAGAGGGATTAAGTCAGTTATTAAACACGATTGCGTTGGTTCGCAAGCATTTCAACCCGGACCTAAAAATTGAAGGAGTCTTATTAACCATGTTTGATGCCCGGACTAATTTAGGGGCACAGGTTAACGAAGAAGTCCGTAAGTACTTTAAGGATGACGTTTATGATACTGTTATCCCCCGTAACGTTAAGCTCTCAGAAGCACCTAGTTACGGATTACCAATTATTGATTACGATCCCAAATCTAAGGGAGCTCAGTTTTATTTAGATTTAGCCAAAGAGGTGCTAGCTGCTCATGGAGAATAAGAAAAAAAACGGTGGGTTAGGTCGTGGTATTGAAGCATTATTTGCTGATAATGCAGTCGATACCAGTAAGGAAACCGTGGTGGAGGTAGCAGTTGAAAATATTGTGCCTAATCCGTATCAACCCCGGCATAAGTTCGATGAACAAGCCTTAAAAGACCTGGCCACTTCCATTAAGAACTCGGGGGTCTTTCAGCCAATTATTGTGAGACAACCTAAGCCCGGCATTGAGTCCTATCAATTATTAACTGGAGAGAGACGACTACGAGCTTCTAGAATGGCTGAATTGGCCACGATCCCTGCCATCATTCGTCCCGCTACCGAAGAAGAAATGATGGAAATTGCCGTATTGGAAAACTTACAACGAGAGGATTTAACCCCGTTGGAAGAAGCCGAAGCCTACGATACCTTAATGACCCGCTTGGATTTAACTCAGGCTCAGGTTGCTAATCGGTTAGGGAAGAGTCGCCCATATATTGCCAATTATTTGCGCATTCTAGGATTACCAACTGAGGTTAAGGATATGCTTCAAGATGGTGAAATTTCTATGGGACAGGCCAGAACCGTGTTATCCGTAAAGGATAAGCGTAAAATGGTGGAATTAGCCAAGAAGGCTGCCAAAGAAAAAATGACCGTGCGACAATTGGAACAAGAAGCTAATCGTCTCAACGGCGTTAAAAAAACGGTTGATCACACACCAGTACGTAAATCACCGTTTGTAAAGGCTTCAGAAAGTCAATTGCAAGACAAATTTGGTACTCAAGTCGCTATTAAGACAACTGGACGCAAAAAAGGTCAGGGCAAAATTGAGATTAACTACATGTCAGTAGACGACCTCAATCGAATTTTGGCACTTCTGGACGTTGATTTAGACTAGGAGGGTTAAAAATGTACGAAATTCATGATATTGTGGAAATGAAAAAGCCTCATCCTTGTGGTGTGAACCGCTGGGAAATTATTCGCTTAGGCGCCGATATTAAGATTCAATGTACTGGTTGTCAGCATATTGTAATGCTCTCTAGACGCGAGTTTGAAAAGAAACTCAAAAAGATTTTAGAAAAAGCTACAGATTAACGGAAAGAGGACCTGATAATGTCACTTACTGCAGGAATTGTTGGCTTACCAAACGTCGGCAAGTCAACGTTATTTAACGCTATTACTAAAGCGGGAGCCGAAATGGCGAACTACCCGTTTGCCACGATTGATCCAAACGTCGGGATGGTAGAAGTTCCCGATGCCCGCCTCGACCGTATTCAAGAACTAATCCCCGCTGATAAAGTGGTTCCAACTACTTTTGAATTTACCGATATTGCCGGAATCGTTAAAGGTGCCAGCAAAGGTGAAGGATTGGGAAATAAGTTCTTAGAAAATATTCGCCAAGTAGACGCCATTGTTCACGTGGTTCGAGCATTTGACGATGATAATATCACTCACGTTTCTGGTAAAATCGATCCAATCGAAGATATTGAAACGATTAATTTAGAACTAGGCATGGCTGACTTAGAAGCTGTTGAGAAACGCCTAGCTAAAGTTCAGCGAGCTGCTAAGGGTAACGATAAGGAAGCTAAGGAAGAATTAAGTGTCCTAGAAAAAATTCAACCGGTATTAGAAGCAGGTGGCGCTGTTCGGACAATTGCATTTGATGAAGATGAACAAAAGATTGTTAAGGGACTATTTCTTTTGACTTCTAAGCCTGTGTTGTACGTAGCTAACATTGCCGAAGATGATATGGCTGATCCTGAAAACTCGAAGTACTTTGATGAAATCAAGGAATATGCGGGAAAAGAAGGGGCACAAGTCATCGCTGTAGCGGCCGAAGCTGAAGAAGAAATTGCTCAATTAGATGATGCTGATAAAGCTGATTTCTTGGAAGCCGAAGGGGTGGAAGAACCCGGATTGAATCGTTTAATCCGTGCCTCATACCAATTATTGGGGTTAAAAACCTTCTTCACCGCTGGTGGTAAAGAAACCAAAGCCTGGACCTTTAGAGATGGTACTAAGGCACCACAAGCTGCCGGTATTATTCATTCCGACTTTGAACGGGGCTTTATCCGCGCTGAAGTAATGTCATTTGATGACTTGGATCAATTAGAAACTCCAACTGCTGTTAAAGAAGCTGGTAAGTTACGTTCCGAAGGTAAAGAATACGTCATGGAAGATGGCGACATTGTCGAATTTAGATTTAACGTTTAATAAAAGGAGCCCATTATTGTGAGTGAAGAACAACCAAAACGCAACGCAAACGCAAACCAAAAGCGTAACGCAAACGTTCACCAAGATCGCAATCACAGTGCCAAAGAAGGACGGCGTCGCTTTGATAACATTGGTTTGACCAAGCGTAACGCTGATTATATGTATCGGTTTAGTCAAGCACTTTCAAAGACTAACTTGTCAGATGAAGTGCGCACCAACACTATGGACACGATGTTAAATGAATTAAAAGAAGGCCAAAAGTCAGGAAAGACGGCTCGAAATTTGTGGGGAACGGTTGATGAAAAAATCGAAACGACCGTCCACCCACCACGTAAAGAAGGCCAATTGATTGGTCCGGATTACTGGCCTAACGTCTTATATAACTTCTTCATGTTCTTGATGATCTTTTCACTGTTGTATGGAATTACTCACTACATCAGTAAGAATAACGCTAACGCCGCTATGGGTATCACTGGTATCTTCATCAGTTCAGCCGTTGCTGCGTTAACGATTCCATTTGTCAGCGATATGTTTGCTCCAAACGTTAAACATAAATATAACGTTTGGATTCGCATTTTATTTGTAGCTGGAATCTTCTTATTATGGATGGAAGCCTTCTACCTCGCTGCTATGATCCCACGTGGATTAAACCCAATCTTAGACGCTAACGTTTATATTGGATTAGGCGTGCTTTCATTTGGATTAATGTGGTTCGTCCGCAGTCGCTTTAATGTTAGAAGTACACTATTTTAAGCTGTTAACAATTAAATGGGGTTGGCCAGGTGCCAATCCATTTTTGTATCCAAAACTTGATAAACTATGGAGGTTCATATTATGGGAAAATGGGAAACTAAATTTCAAAAGAAGGGCTATACTTTTGACGATGTTTTATTAGTTCCAGCCGCTAGTGATGTATTACCTAATGAAGTTGATTTAAGCACTCATTTAGCAAGTAACTTAAAGCTAAAGGTACCCTTTATTAGTGCCGGAATGGACACAGTTACTGAATCTGGTATGGCTATTGCAATGGCTCAATTAGGTGGTCTTGGCGTAATTCATAAAAATTTAAGTATTGAGGCACAAGCTAAAGAAGTAGCGCTGGTAAAGGCAGCTTCTGCCGGTGAAGATGCTGCTGTTGACGCTAAGGGCCGCTTAGTAGTAGCAGCTGCGGTAGGAGTTACTTCCGATACTTTTGATCGCGCTCAAGCTTTAATCGATGCGGGGACGGATGCCATTGTGATTGACACGGCCCATGGTCATTCTGCTGGGGTGTTGCGAAAAATTGCTGAAATTAGAGAACAATTTCCAGCGGTTACTTTAATTGCTGGTAACGTTGCTACTGGCGAAGGTACTGATGCCTTGTTTGCTGCCGGCGTGGACGTGGTTAAGGTAGGAATCGGTCCGGGTTCTATTTGTACCACTCGAGTTGTCGCTGGTGTCGGTGTGCCACAACTAACGGCGATTTATGATAGTGCCGCTGTAGCACGTAAATGGGGCAAGCCGATCATTGCGGACGGTGGTATCAAGTACTCCGGTGATATTGTAAAGGCCTTAGCTGCTGGTGGTAATGCCGTAATGCTTGGTAGTATGTTGGCGGGAACTAGCGAAGCTCCCGGTGAAGTTTACGAACAAAATGGTCGTAAATTTAAAACTTACCGAGGTATGGGGAGTATGGCTGCGATGGAACAGGCTCATGGCTCTAAAGATCGTTATTTCCAAAGTGGAGTTAACGAAGCCAATAAGTTAGTGCCAGAAGGCATCGAAGGTCAAATCGAATACAAAGGTTCGGTTAATGATATTGTCTTTCAAATGGTTGGTGGCTTACGTTCGGGGATGGGCTACACGGGTTGCAAGAACATCGCTACCTTAAACGACAACGCTCAGTTTGTTGAGATTTCTAACGCAGGCTTGTTAGAGTCACATCCACATGACGTCCAAATTACGAAAGACGCCCCTAATTACTCTAATCATTAAACAAAAACCCTCATTAAAATGGTTAGTGGGGGTTTTATTGTACTTTAGTTTTAGTTAAGCTTAAGAGCATACAGTTGGTAGTATAATCGGAAAAGTGTAAAATTAATGTAGAAATTGCTAAACCAAAATTATAAGAGATTATATGGGGTTATTAATATGAAAATTTTAGTTGTTGATGATGACAAAGAAATCGCTCAATTATTAGAAATTTATATTCGAAATGAAGGCTACGAACCAGTTTCAGCTTACAGTGGTGAAGAAGCACTCACTAAGCTACGAACAGAATCAGACATTGGCTTAATGATTTTAGATATTATGATGCCAAAAATGAATGGTATTGAAGTTATTAAGGAAGTTCGTAAGGATTCTCAAATTCCAATCATTGTGTTGTCTGCTAAAACAGAAGACATGGACAAGATTCAAGGCTTAATTAGTGGAGCTGATGATTACGTTACTAAGCCATTTAATCCACTAGAAGTTATGGCTCGGGTTAAGTCACTTCTTCGTCGAGCAGAAGAACATGTGACCGATGATACCCCTGACGTGTTAGACATTGGCCCACTTACCATTAACAAAGATTCTCATGAAGTTAAAACCATCACTGGGACGCCAATTCAATTGACGGCCTTAGAATTTGGAATTTTGTACTTACTCGCTAGCCATCCTAACCGGGTCTTTTCTGCTGACGAAATTTTCGAACGAGTTTGGCGGCAAGAAAGTATCGTATCCGCTAAAACAGTAATGGTTCACGTTAGCCATTTACGAGATAAAATTGAAGAAGCCACTAATGGCGAAAAAGTGATTCAAACGGTTTGGGGCGTTGGTTACAAAATCGAATCACATTAGAAAGAGGTAGTTTTTTGTGAAGTTAACAGGCCGTGAAAAAACCGGATTGATTCTGGAAGCCATCGTCACGGTGGTTTTGCTATTATTATTAAATTTGGCCGTTGTGGTTTTAATCAATCAGGCACTATATGCTAATCCCGGCTTACGTGAAGGAATTTTTATTATTAAGCGTTCGATTGTCATTGGTAATTACCGGCTATGGAGTTGGGAGAACGTCTTTGTGACTTTCATGGCCATCTTTGATGTGTTTATTTTGTACTGGCGATTAATTCGGCGTTATCACCAAATTGAATTGCGCCATATTATCAATGAACTACATTACATTGCCAATGGTCATTTGGATCACCGCATTGATTTTCATTTAAGCGGGAATACCGAGAGTGTGATTCAAAGCATCAATGCGTTAGTTGATAGTGTGATTGATTCGATGGATGAAGAACGGGCTATTGAACACTCCAAAGATGAGTTAATTACTAACGTTAGTCATGATTTACGCACACCGTTGACTTCCATTATTGGTTATTTAGGTTTGATTGAGGACAAACAATACCATAGCGAAGAGGACTTGCTGAAATATACGGGAATTGCTTATCTTAAAGCCAAGCAGATGAAATCATTAGTGGATAATTTATTTGAGTACACCAAGGTGCAACAAACTGGGGGGACTCAATTATCGTTTAACCGCTTAGATGTTAATCAAATGCTAGAACAATTGGTAGCCAGTTTTGAACTAGAAGCCAATAAACATGGTTTAGAAATTAGCGCCATTGGGGCCGATGAACCTTTTTATATTCAAGCAGACGCTGAAAAGTTAGGACGAGTTTTTAACAACCTGATTTCTAACGCTATTAAATATGGTGAAGGTGGTAAAAACATCTTCTTACGATCCCAAGTGATTGATCAACATGAAGTAGTCGTTGAGGTCAGTGATGATGGTCCTAAAATTCCCGAAGAATCTCTAAATAAAATTTTTGAACGTTTTTATCGAGTTGAAGGTTCCCGAAATATCGATACTGGCGGGGCTGGTTTAGGTCTGGCCATTGCGCTTAGCATCGTCCAACTGCATGGTGGCTATATTGAAGTGTCATCTGATGATGAGGCAACAACGTTTGCAATTCATTTACCGGTTCGACGAACTGATAAAATTACCAACCCGAATGCTAAAAAAACGCCAAAGCACACGGAGGATTCAAATGAAAAAAAGTAAACATTGGTTATTGCTGAGCGGTTTAGCAATGACCTTTTTACTGAGTTTACCCATTGTTAGTCAGGCGGCTTCACAACCGGACGTAGCGGCGAAAGCGGCGATTGCAGTTGATAGCCAAACGGGGCAAATTTTATACCAAAAAAACGAGCAACAAACACTGCCCATCGCTTCGATTTCTAAGCTATTGACGGTTTACATAGTTCATCAACAAATTGAAGCTGGTAAGTTAAAGTGGTCTGATCGTATTAAAATCTCACCGGCAATTGCTCGTTTGAGTACGGCTAGTGAATTAACCAATGTGCCCCTAAATGAGGGCCAGTCTTACTCAGTCAGCGAATTGATGAATGCGACCATGGTGGCTTCGGCGAATGCGGCCGCCATTGCGTTAGGCAATCAAGTAGCTGGTTCACCGGTTAAATTTCAAAAGAAAATGCAACAAACGGCGCAACAATTAGGAATTAAACACGCGCAGTTGTACAACGCAGCTGGCATCACAAATCAACAAGCAGGCTCGCTTAAGTTACCCCAAGTGGCTAAAAATGCTGAAAACCAAATGAGTGCGGCGAATGTGGCTACCGTTGCTGTGGCTTTAATTAAACAATTTCCGGGAATTACTAAGATTAGTTCCCAAGCTAATTTAAAATTTCATGGTGATAGTTATCCAGGGCATAATAAGCTATTAAAGGGCCAAGAAGAAGCGGAGCCTAAATTATTGGTGGATGGACTGAAGTCGGGGACATCTGATGCGGCTGGTGGTTCTTTTGTCGGAACCGCTAATAAAGATCATCATCGGATTGTGACGGTTATTTTGCATGCTAGCAATAAATCTGGTGATGACCCGGCCCGTTATCAGCAAACGGCTAAGATAATGAAATACGTTTATCAAAATATGAAACCGGTGACTCTTGCAGCTAATTCGCTAGTTAAACATGCTAGTCGGGTTGCTGTAGTTAATGGAAAGCAGCGATTTGTAAAAGCTCAATTGGTTAATAAAACTCAGGTGTGGATTGATCAAACGGCTACCACGAGTGCAATTAGTGGGCGGCTTAAGCTAGCTAATAATAAAAAACAAATCGCCGCACCGATTGAAGCCAATCAAAAAGTTGGGACCGTTAATTTGCTTGTGAAGCAAAAACCGGTTAAATATTTAGACAATTCTGATGCACAACTACCTGTTATATCAAACCGCTCAGTTACCAAGCTGAATGTATTGGAAGCGTTTTGGCGAAAAATAACGGAGAGCTTTTAAGAGATTTTGCTGGGAAAAAGTGTTTATTATTTCAGTGGTTTCACATATAATTGATAGTGAACTTATTTTAGAATCAGATAGGCTTTAATTAGATGGAGGATTCCTTTTGGCTAACAAAGTAGTGGATACAAAGGACATGCCGGTTTGGCGTCGAATCTTAGATGTTTCGATGCCGGTTGATTTAAGTTATATTCCGATTGGACTGGCATGTGGTATTTTATTAAATGCTTCTGGATTCAACTTTTGGACAACGTTATTAGTGTCCGTGATGGTGTTTTCCGGAGGTGCCCAATTTTTGATTGCCTCATTGTTGGCAACCAATTCGCCAATGTATTCAATTGTTTTGATGTTATTTTTCCTGGAGTTGCGTTACGCTCTTTTGGGAGCCAGTTTATCTAAGTATTTGCATGGTAGATCATTAGGGTTTACGGCGTTGTTTGCCGCCTCGATGAACGATGAAAACTATGCGTTGAACTATTTGAAATTTTCAACTGATAAAAAATTTACGCCCGACGATGCTTTAAAAGTTGAGCATATGACCTTACTATTTTGGACCGTAAGTAACTTAGTAGGTAGTTTAATTGGCAAAGCAGTTCATATTGATTTGACGGTAGTGCATTTTGCGTTAACCGCACTCTTCTTATATATGATTGTGATGCAGTTAAAAGAATGGTTACTGATTTTTATTTGTATCCTATCCGCATTTTTAGCAATCTTTTTCCTAGTGTTGACTAAGTCCACGTTAGGATTGGTGATTTCTACACTGGTAGCCTCATTCATTGGTTTCTTAATTGAAGCAACTATTCGTAAGTATAATCCTAATAGTAGCTTGATTCATCCGATGAAGAATCCAGCCGGATCGCCAGTAGAAGAAAGCGACGATGTAGATATTAATGAAGAGTAGGGGTATTATTTAATGAAATGGAATACGATGCAACATGTATGGTTAATTTTGGCGTGCTTTGCCGTCGCCTTTTTACCACGTTTTTTACCATTGCTATTTTTCCGCACTCGTAAAATTCCCACTTGGTTCAACGAATGGATGAAATATGTGCCAGTTTCGTTGTTTACGGCATTGGTAGTGAAGGATATTTTCATTAATGAAAGCTATGCTTTTTCAATGGGTGACCGCATTCCCCAAATTATTGCGGCAGTATTGGTGATTGCGATTGCTTATTGGACTCGTTCAATGACCATCTCGGTATTGTCAGGGTTAGCAGCCGTCTTTATTTTAACGATGGTATTATAATTTAAATACGAAAACCAGCCAATGATGGCTGGTTTTTTTGTGGATTAATTTTGTTTAATAATTTTAAAATAATATATGAATTATTTTTGTATAATATAAAAATGCTATTTTGGCAAAGTAAAAGGCTATACCAATTGATTTTATGGCCTTGATAAAATAATCACATACTAGCTATAAAATGTTTAAATATTAATTTTTCTGAAAGCGAATTTATGCCTTTAAATAGGTTCTACGGTGCTGATAGATCAACTTGTGCGGTATTTTATCATATGCAAATGAAAACGCTTAAAAAATCTCTTGATTTAGGCGCCATAATAGTTTAGATTAGTAGATGTACGGTGTACCACAAAAATAATGTTTTCAGGAGGCTTTTATTATGGACAGCACAAGTACAGATGCTTTAACTCCACAAACTGATGATTCTCGCAAATATCAGAATTCGGAATTAAAGATTGCTTCAACTGACTCAGCACGGGAATATTTCGATACTACTCGGGAAATTGTTGATGCTAACAATACAGATTTCGTTGACGTTGCTGCAGTTGTAGTAATGGATAGTGACAAAGCAATTATTGATAAGGCTTACGACACTAAGTTTAACATTCCAGTTTTCGTAGTTAGTGAAGATAGCTCAAAGATTGATGCTGATATGATGGCAAAAATCTTCCATATTATTGATGCAGATCGTTCCATTGATCGTCAATTGGTCGATCGTGAAATCGAATCAAATGCTAAGAAGTACCAAGATGGTGTATTACCTCCATTCTTCAAGGCTTTGAAGTCATATGTTGAACGCGGAAATATTCAATTTGATTGTCCAGGACACCAAGGCGGTGCTTACTTTAGTAAACATCCAGCTGGTCGTGAATTCTATGATTTCTTTGGCGAAAATATCTTCCGTTCAGATATTTGTAATGCCGACGTAGATCTTGGTGATCTTTTGATTCATGAAGGTCCTGCAATGGATGCTGAAAAGCACGCTGCTAAGGTCTTCAACGCTGATAAGACTTACTTCGTTATGAATGGTACTACTACTTCAAATAACATTACTGTTACTTCAGCTGTTGCTCCTGGCGACTTAGTATTATTTGACCGTAACAACCACAAATCAGTTTATAACTCAGCATTAGTTCAATCTGGTGGTGTTCCAATTTACTTGGAAACTTCACGTGATGCTTACGGTTTCATCGGTGGTATCTACTCAAAAGACTTTGATGAAGCTTCAATTCGTGAAAAAATCGCTAAAGTTGATCCTGAAAAAGCTAAGGCAGAACGTCCAATTCGTTTAGCTGTTATTCAATTAGGTACTTATGATGGTACTATTTATAACGCTAAACAAGTTGTGGAACGAATTGGTCATCTTTGTGATTACATCTTGTTTGACTCAGCTTGGGTTGGTTATGAACAATTCATTCCTATGATGAAAGATTCATCACCATTATTGCTTGACTTGGGACCAGAAGATCCAGGTATCTTTGTTACCCAATCAACTCATAAACAACAAGCTGGTTTCTCACAATCATCACAAATCCACAAAAAAGATAAGCATATTAAAGGTCAAAAACGTTACATCGACCACAAACGTTTCAATAATGCTTACATGAAGTTCTCATCAACTTCACCATTCTATGCATTGTTCTCATCACTTGATGTTAATGCAAGTATGCAAGAAGGCGAAGCTGGTAAGAAGTTATGGCACGATACTTTGGTAACTACTATCAATGCTCGTAAGAACTTGATTAAGAATGCTACCATGATCAAACCATTCTTGCCACCAATGGTTCACGGCAAGCCTTGGGAAGAAGGCGACACTGAAGAAATCGCCAACGATATTGATTACTGGAAGTTTGAAAAGGGTGCTAAGTGGCATGGCTTTGAAGGCTATGAAGATAACCAATACTTCGTTGATCCTAACAAGTTCATGTTAACTACTCCTGGTATTGACGTGGAAACTGGTGAATATGAAGACTTTGGTATTCCAGCTGTTATCTTAGCTAACTACTTGCGTGAACACGGAATTATCCCAGAAAAGAATGACTTGAACTCAATCTTATTCTTGATGACTCCTGCTGAAACACCTGCCAAGATGAACAACTTGGTTACTCAAATTGTTAACTTTGAAACTCTTGTTAAAAATGACGCTCCACTTTCACAAGTATTGCCTAACCTTTACGCTAAGAACCAAGAACGTTACCAAGGTTACACAATTCGTCAACTTTGCCAAGAAGTTCATGACTTCTACAAGTCAAACAATGCCAAAGAATATCAAAAGAAGATGTTCTTAACTGATTACTTACCAGAACAAGGTATGTCAGCATACGATGCCAACGTTGAACTTCTTAAGAACAACGTTGAACTTGTTCCATTGAGTCAAATCGAAGGTCGAATCGCTGTGGAAGGTGCTTTACCATACCCTCCAGGAATCTTCTGTGTTGTTCCAGGTGAAAAGTGGTCTAAGACTGCTCAAACTTACTTCATGATTCTTGAAGAAAGTATTAATCGCTTCCCTGGCTTCGCTCCAGAAATCCAAGGTGTCTACTTCGAAAACGAAAATGGCAAGACCGTTGCTTACGGTTATGTTTATGATCCAGAAAAAGAAGACAAATAATTAAAAACGTTGTATACTTGTTAATTGTCAATTAGAATTTGTGATTTTAATTGTTTAATACATTTTTATGGAGGTAAATAATGGAACTACTAAGTATCGCTAGCTCCCAAGAAGCACGTAACTACTTCAAAACAACTCGTAATGTTGTGGACGCATCACAAGATTCAGACTTTACTGATGTTGCTGCAGTCGTATTGACTGAAAATGAAGCAGACCTTGTGCAAAAGGTTGCTGACACTTATTTTGGTATCCCTGTATTTATGGTTACTGACAACTCTGTCAATCTTGACCCAGCTGTTCGTGCCAATGTATATCACTTCATCGATGGCGATTCTAAATACGCCAACATGTATGATGGTGAAATTGAAGCCGCAGCAAAGGCTTACGAAAAGAAAATGATGCCACCATTCTTCGGCCATTTACAAGAATATGCTGAAGAAGGTAACTTGAGTTTTACTACTCCAGGTCACCACGCTGGTAAATTCTTCAAACGTCACCCTGCTGGTCGTTGGCTTGTAGACTTTTATGGTGAAAACTTGTTCAGATCTGACTTGAGCAGTTCTGACGTTTCCGTTGGGGACTTATTGACTCATGACGGTGCACCTTTGTCAGCTGAACAACACGCTGCTAAAGTGTTTAACGCTGATAAGACTTACTTTGTTATGAACGGTACTTCAACATCTAACTCAATTGTTACTTCTGCAACAGTTGCACCTGGTGATCTTGTATTGTTTGATCGTAACAACCACAAGTCAAGTTATATCTCAGCATTAGAAGATGCTGGTGGTATTCCTGTATACCTACAAACTGAACGTAACCCATTTGGATTTATTGGTGGTATTAGTGATTCTGTCTTCAATGAAGAACACATCCGTGAACAAATCCGCAAGGTAGCTCCAGAACGTGCTGATGAAGAACGTCCATTCCGTTTAGCTATTATCGAATTGGGTACTTACGATGGTTCAATCTACAACGCTCGTCAAGTTGTTGATCGCATTGGTAAACTTTGTGATTACATCCAATTTGATTCAGCTTGGGTAGGTTATGAACAATTCATCCCAATGATGGAACCAAGCTCACCATTGATGCTTGACTTGGGACCAGAAGATCCAGGTATCTTCGTTACCCAATCAGTTCACAAGCAAATGGCTGCTTTATCACAAGGATCACAAATTCATAAGAAAGATAAGCATATTAAGGGCCAAGATCGTTACATCACTCACAAGCGCTTTAATAATGCTTACATGAAGTTCACTTCAACTTCTCCATTCTACCCAATGTACGCTTCACTTGACGTGAATGCTTACTTGATGGAAGGCCCTGCTGGTGCCGAAATGTGGAAGAATACCGTTAAGTTGGGTATCAATGCTCGTAAGCGTATGATGAACGAATCATCAATGTTTACTCCATTTATCCCACCTGTAGTTAATGGTAAGAAGTGGCAAGATGGTGACACCGATGAAATGGCTGATAATCTTGATTACTGGCGTTTCAAGAAGGGTGAAAAGTGGCACTCATTTGAAGGCTACGCAGACAACCAATACTTTGTTGATCCATTGAAGGTTATGTTCAAGACCCCTGGTATCGACATGGAAACTGGTGAATACCAAGACTTTGGTGTTCCTGCAACCATCCTTTCAAGTTACCTACGTGAACACGGTATCGTTCCTGAAAAGAGTGATTTGAACTCAATCTTGTTCCTACTTACTCCTGCAGAAACGCAAACCAAGTTAGATAACCTTGTTAACATGATTTTGAACTTTGAAAAGTTAGTTGATGCTGATGCTCCATTGCAAGATGTATTGCCAGCTATCTACAACGAAAATGCTGCTCGTTACAAGGGCTACACTATTCGTCAACTTTGCCAAGAAATGCATGACTTCTACAAGCATGCTGATGCAAAGACTTTCCAACGTGAATTATTCATGGAAGACACTCTTCCAGAAATGGCAATGACTCCATTTGACGCTGATAAAGAATTGATCCGTAACAATGCGGAATTAGTTCCATTGGCTGAAATTGTTGGTCGTGTCGCATTGGAAGGTGGTTTACCTTATCCTCCTGGAATCTTTGTTATTGCTCCAGGTGAACGTTGGACTGAGAGTGTACAAAAGTACTTCTTGATCTTGCAAGATGGTATTAATAACTTCCCTGGTTTCTCACCAGAAATCCAAGGTGTCTACAACGAACCACAACCAGATGGTACTGTTAAGGCCTACGGTTATGTTTTGAAAGACGAATCAGTTATTAACAAAAAATAACAAACAAATCTAGTATTAGAGTGGAAGGTTTATTATGGCTGAAAAGAAAAAAATGAGCGTTATGCAGTTAACCATCATCACTGCGGTTAACATGCTTGGCTCAGGTATCATTATGTTGCCATCAAAACTTGCCCAAGTTGGTACCATGTCAGTTCTTTCATGGCTGGTTACTTTAACTGGTGCGCTATGTTTAGCGTACAGTTTTGCCCGCGCAGGTATGTTCAGTAAGAACACCTCAAGTGGTATGGGTGGTTATGCTGAATATGCATTCGGTAAAGATGGTAGTTTCATGGCCAACTTTACGTACGCAATTTCATTAGTTATTGCGAACGTTGCCATCGGTGTTTCTGCCGTTGGTTATGGTCAAGTTGTCTTCGGTGTTACTTTGAAACCAATCCAAGTTACAATGTGGTTAATGATTCTTATCGTTATTACTACTGTTGCTAACTTCTGGGGTCCTCGGATCACTGGTAACATCGGTACTGTTACTGTTTGGGGTGTTATCCTACCAGTTGCCGTTCTTTCAATCATTGGATGGTTCTGGTTCAGCCCTCACATGTATGCATCTTCATGGAATCCACACCACATGGGTATCTTCAAAGGTATTAGTGAATCAATTCCTATTACTTTGTGGGCATTCTTAGGTTTGGAATCAGCAGCTGCCAACTCTGACGCTGTTGAAAATCCACAAAAGAACGTTCCTATCGCCGTTTTAGGTGGTACGATTGGTGCAGGTATTGTCTACATCCTTTCTACCAACGTTATGGCCGGAATCGTTAACAACAAAGACTTAGTTACATCAAGTGCTCCATTCGGTCTTGTTTTCGCAACTATGTTTACTCCATTAGTTGGTAAGATTGTTATGATCTTGATGGCCTTGGCCTGTGTTGGTTCACTTCTTGGTTGGCAATTTACTGTTGCTGAAGTTTTCCGTAGTTCAGCAATGGAAGGTTACTTCCCTTCAGTATTTAAGAAGGTTACCAAGCGTGAAGCTCCAGTAGTTGGTATGACCATCTTGATGATCGTTCAATTAATTCTTTCATTGATGACTATCAGCCCTGACTTGAACTCTCAATTTAACGTTCTTGTTAACTTGGCTGTTGTTACCAACTTGGTACCTTACGTTCTTTCAATGGCTTCAGTTAAGACCATTCAAATGGCTGCTGGCTTGCGTAAAGGATCAAAAGGTTTTGCACTTGCTAACTTTATCGCTGTTGTTGCTGGTTTCTACAGCTTGTACTCAATGTACTCAAGTGGTAGCGAAGCCATGGTATTAGGTTCACTTGTAGCCTTTGCCGGCTGGACTTTCTACGGTTTCATTGCTTACAAATACAACAAAGATGATAATGGTATGCCAATGAGCAAAGATTAGAAACTTTCTAATCTCTACTTTGTAAAATGAGAAACACTCTCAGATATAATCTGGGAGTGTTTTTTTGTGCTTAAATCATGCTACGTTCGTCATTATCAGAAAAAAATTTAATTTTTTAGGGTTAATGGGTTGCTAAATTAGTAAAAAACGATTAAATTTATATTAGATTTAAATTAGATTAATAGTTTGAATCAAAATATTTATTAGGAGGCAACAACATGGGTAATAAGAACGAAAATAGCTCAGCTGACTTAAATGATCAAATGCAAATTCGACGTGAAAAGATGGACAAATTATCTAAAGAAGGAATTGCACCATTTGGCCACCGTTTTGATCGCACCAACGAAAATGAAGAAATCGTCGAAAAGTATGATAAACAAACTAAAGAAGAGTTAGCTGAAAATAAACACTCAGTAGCTATTGCAGGACGTGTTGTTGCTAAACGTGGAAGCGGTAAAGCCGGCTTCTTGGATTTGATGGATAGATCCGCAACAATTCAAATTTATGCTCGTCAAGATGAACTTGGAGAAGAAGAATATGACTTATGGAAGTCACTTGATTTAGGTGATTTCATCGGGGTAGAAGGATACGTTATTAAAACCGACTCAGGCGAATTAACTATCCGCATTACACACCTTGAATTCTTGTCAAAAGCTTTACGTCCACTTCCTGACAAATATCATGGTTTGACTAACAAAGAAGCTATTTACAGAAAGCGTTACTTAGACTTAATTGCTAACCGCGATAGCTTCGAACGTTTCAAGAAGGTTACGTTAGTTAAGAAGGCTATCCGTGAATATCTTGACGGTCAAGGATACATCGAAGTTGATACTCCCGTTTTAGCAACACAATCTGGTGGTGCTGAAGCCCGTCCATTTATTACTAGCTCAAATGCTTTGGATATTCCTTTGTATCTTCGAATCGCAACCGAATTATACCTCAAGCGTTTAATCGTTGGTGGTTTTGAAAAGGTTTATGAACTAGGTAAGGATTTCCGAAACGAAGGAATTGATACTAAGCATAACCCTGAATTCAACATGGTCGAAGTATATACTGCTTATACTGACTACAACGACGTAATGGACTTAACTGAAAATATCTTCCGTCATGCAGCACACAAGGTAAATGGTGATGGCCACATTACTTATCAAGGTAAGGCTATTGATCTTGAATCACCATTCCGTCGTCTTCACATGGTTGACGCTGTTAAAGAAGCCACTGGAATTGACTTCTGGAAGCACATGACTATTGAAGAAGCGCGTGCCCTTGCTGACGAAAATCATGTTGCCTATGAAGATTACTGGACAATTGGTCACATTATTAATGCTTTCTTTGAAGACAAGGTTGAAGACACATTAATCCAACCAACTTTCATTTATGGTCATCCAGTTGAAATTTCACCATTAGCTAAGAAGAATGCCGAAGATGGTCGTTTCACTGATCGTTTCGAACTTTACATTAATGGTAATGAATACGGTAATGCCTTTACTGAATTAAACGATCCAATTGATCAACGTCAACGTTTTGAAGCTCAAGATGCTGAGCGTGCTGCTGGTAACGAAGAAGCGCACGGTATTGATGAAGATTACCTAGAAGCTATGGAATATGGTATGCCACCTACAGGCGGATTGGGTATCGGAATTGATCGTTTGACAATGCTCCTTACTGATGCACCATCAATTCGTGACGTTATCTTATTCCCAACGATGCGTCCTAACGAATAAACGACATCTTAAAGAAAGGGAGCTTGATTGAATGAAGGCTGATGAACTATTAACTCTTTTAGAAGAACACAATTTAGTTGTTAGTTCGGGTGACGTTGCTTCCATGAGCTTTGACTCATTGGAGTACGATTCTCGACAAATGACCGCTAATGGACTCTTTATTTGTAAAGGGAAAACTTTTAAACCGGAATACTTAGATGCTGCTATTAAAAATGGTGCCACAGCTTACTTAGCTGAAAAAGAGTACGATGTAGCCGTACCCGGTATTATTGTTTCCGATATTCGAAAAGCGATGTCATTGGCAGCTCAGCTCTTTTTCGACTTTCCACAAAACCACTTATTCATTGTTGGAATTACTGGTACAAAGGGAAAGACTACGACAACTTACCTAACCAGAAATATTTTGGCCCATGCTTTTCCTGGTAAAGCGGCAATGTTTTCAACGATTGATCGAATTGTTGGACCCAAGCCAACTGACCAATTCAAAGCACATTTGACTACTGCTGAATCCTTGGATTTATTTAAGGAAATGCGGGAAACAGTCGATAATGGTATGAAATATTTGGTGATGGAAGTAGCTTCTCAAGCTTACTTGTTAAACCGAGTTTACGGCTTAAAGTTTAATGTCGGCATCTTTTTAGATATTACTCCTGATCATATCGGGGTTAATGAACATACTAGTTATGCTAACTATCTCTTCTGCAAGCAACAATTGATGCTTAATTCTGATTTCAACGTGATTTGCTCAGATACTAACAATTTTGAAGATGTTTTATCAGCTGCTAAGGTTTCTTCTGCACCTGATCACATCATCACTTATGGTACTGATCGTGAAAAATCAGACTACACCATTGTTAGTAAAGAGATGACCTTAACTGATAGTGTCTTCTCTATCTTACCTGGTCATGAAAACCCAATCGTAGGTGATTTAGCTGATGATTACGCTGTTTCTCTTCCTGGTGATTTCAATGAGGCCAACTCTACGGCGGCCATTATTGCAGCCACTTTGGCGGGCGCAGCTTCTGAAGATATTCACTACGGTTTAGCTAATACTACTGTACCTGGTCGAATGCAGTTTATTACCTCTAAAAATCATGGAACAATCTATATTGATTATGCTCATGATTGGGGTAGTATGAATGCTTTGATGAACTTCTTAAGTTCTCAATTCACTGATAAGCGAATCATCGCTGTTCTCGGTAGTACTGGTGATAAGGGTGAAGATCGCCGTGAAGGTTTCGCACAAGCCTTAAATGACTATGCAGATATTGCCTTTTTGACGGCGGACGATCCTGGTCATGAAGATCCAGAAGATATTGCTAAAGAAATCGATAGTCACATTGATCATAATAAGGTTCAAACTCATATTGTGATTGATCGTGAAGAAGCGATTGCTGCCGCCATTAAGATGGCTACTAACGATGATTTAGTGGTAATTGCTGGTAAGGGTGAAGATAAATACCAAAAGATTAACGGTGTTGATACGCCATACCCAAGTGACCCAGTAGTGGCCCAACGAGTATTGGATACTTTACCTGATGAAAAATAAGCACTAAAACTAAAAGATTCCCAATATCTTAATGATATTGGGAATCTTTTTTATTTATACATATATTCACGAGTCATTGGTAAGTCGCGCCCAGAGGCCCCTTTAGAAATCAAATATTGCATAACATCGATGTTACCTGATTTAAATGAAGCTGCGCAGGCTTGCAGGTATAAATCCCACATGCGCACAAATTGTTCATCAAACATTTCAGCAACTTGTGGCCGAACTTGATTGAAGTTTTCATCCCACATTTCTGTGGTTCGTTGATAGTGTCGGCGAAGTGATTCTAAGTCATAAATCTGCAAACCGTTTTCTTCAATATGACTAATGTTCTCTACTAGGCCGGGAACATAACCACCAGGGAAAATCCATTTGTTTAACCAACCGTTAGTAGCCCCACCTTGTTGACGAGTAATCCCATGAATAAGAGCCACACCGTCGTCTGTGAGGTAGTTAGCAACACATTTGAAGTATTCACCTAGGTTTTCTTTGCCAACGTGTTCAAACATGCCGACAGAAGTGATGTAGTCGAATTGGACGTCACCTAGTTCGCGGTAATCCACTAATTTGACCGTAGCCACATCTTGTAAGCCCCGGTCTCTGATTTGATCGTGGACATAGTCGTATTGTTCTTGGCTCAAAGTAATGCCGGTAACCTTCAAATGGTATTCTTCGGCAGCCGTGAGCATTAAAGTACCCCAGCCACAACCGATATCTAGAAAAGTTCGGCCAGCCTGTGGATTTAATTTCTTTAAAATGTGATGAACTTTATTAAGTTGCGCAGTTTTAAGATCATCTTTGGGTGTTTCAAAGTAAGCACAAGAATAGGTCATTGTGTCATCTAACCACAAGCGGTAAAAGTCATTACCAATGTCGTAGTGTTCTTGAATATCCTTTTTACTTTCAGCTTCATCATGTGAAATTTTTGGTAGGTAGTGAATAAATTTCTTATTGTGAAAGAAACTACCAGCAGTATCGTATGCTGAAGTGAGTAAATCTTCTAGGCTACCATCAACTTCAATGGTGCCATCCATGTATGCTTCCCCTAAAGCAATCGAAGCGTTCTTAACAATTGAGCGGATCGGAACTTCTTTATGAAAAGTAATGGATATTTGCGGAGTACCTTCGCCATAGATTTCAGTTTTGTTATCCCAGTAGGTGACCCTGATGGGAATATTAAAACCATTTTTGAAAAAAGCTCGATAAAATTTTTTCTCCAACATCAAATATATCCTTCTTTCTCTAAATAATGAACACTCTGTATTATAACTCTTTTGGCTCATTTTTTTAAGCGAATTAACTGTGTTAGTTGTTAGATGTATATCCTTGATGATGTTATAATTAGGCGATATTGAAACTAATAAGGAGGTCGTTACCTTGAAAAAATGGATTTGGTTAGTACTTGCCGTTATTATTGGCGTATCAGTGGGGGGCTATTCTTACGCGCGGCACAATAAAGAAATGCAATTATATGCAGAAGCAATGCAACGTGGTAATTCAGAGATTGCCGATAAAAACTATAGTGAAGCCGAAGTGGCTTTTCAAGATGCATTGATGAAAAAAGCAAATGATCCCAAGGCAACCCGCTACCTAAAACAAACTCAAAATTTTGCTACCGCCGAAAGTCGTTTTGGTGGGGCTAATTATCAAGCAGCCCAAATTCACTATAAGCGGGCCGCTAACATGAAAAATGGGCAAAAAACTTTGACCCAAAGAGCGCAAAAAAAGGTTAAATTATTGAAGTCAGTGATTAGTAATCGCAAAGGCTTTAACGATATTTACAAGACAGCTAAAAAACAGTCTAAAGAAGGTAAATATACGACCTCTAATGAAACTTTAGACTTGATATTAACTAGTCCAACCACTAAGCAAAAATATTATAAGGATATTGTTAAAAAGGCTCAACAACTTCACAATTCCAATGTGGCAGTGTTAAATGGTACTAAATTAATTGAACCTAAAAAGGATTCCAAGCCAGAGCAACCAACAACACGGCCAACTGATCCAGCCACTAACAATAGTGAATCCGACAGTTCTAGTTCTACCGATACTCCTAAGGCCAATAGTGACACAACCTTGACGCCGGCAGAAAATAAAGCGGCTGATAATTATAAGGGTAAAAATGAATACACCGTGTCACAGTCAGATAAAGAAGTTAATGGTAAAACAATTACTGATAGCCAAATTACTGATGCCCGTAACTTATTTAAGAGTGCCGGGATGGATGCTGATGCTATGAGTGATCAAGATATTCGAAATGCTATTAAAGGCGCTGCTCAAAACCATCAGTCATTACAAGAATATGCTAAAAATAACGGTTTTTAAAAAATCAGTACGGAGGGCACTGTGAGTATTTGGGAAAAATTTATTAATAACGTTCAGTTGAGGCGCATAGTTGTTTTGGCGCTTATCATTGCGATTTTGGTGGCATTTAAAGGTATGATGAGTATGATCTTGTTAACCTTTATTTTTACCTTAATTGTGGTTAAATTATCTAACTTGGTTAGTAGCAAGACCCCCATTCCCCGGACCTTGGTGGTGGTAGTGGTATACGTTTTGATTTTAGTTGGTTTGTTTATTACCATTACCGATTATTTACCACAATTGTTGGATCAAACTATCAGTTCTACTAAGGATATGGTTACTTTTTATTCCAATCCGAAAAATTTACCAGATGGTAAAACGATGGGGTGGATTAATTATGCCATTCAAAAAGCTCATTTGATGGATCAAGTTCAAAATGGGGTCTCGATTGTGTGGCACTACGTTACCAGCGTGGGTGCGATGGGATTAACCTTATTCTTATCTTTGATCTTGAGTTTCTTTTATGCTATTGAACAAAAAACAATGGCTGATTTTTCCAAGGAATTTTTAACTAGTGATATTAGTTGGTTCTTCAGTGATATTTATTTCTTTGGTAAGAAATTTGTGGGTAGCTTTGGGGTAGTGATTGAAGCCCAATTTTTCATCGCCATTGTGAACACGGTTATTACCACGATTGTGATGTATTTTATGCACTTACCTGAACTGGCTGTTTTATCCATCATGATTTTTATTTTGAGTTTGGTGCCGGTAGCCGGAGTGATCATTTCCCTCATTCCGCTATCATTGGTGGCATACTCGGTGGGCGGTTTTACCGATGTTTTATATATCTGGTTGATGATTTTAGCGGTGCATACATTAGAGGCCTATGTTTTGAACCCTAAATTCATGTCATCTCGAACTAACTTGCCCATCTTTTATACCTTTGTGGTATTACTTGTAGCCGAACACTTCTTTGGTACTTGGGGCTTGATTTGTGGGGTGCCCATATTTACGTTCTTCTTAGATATTACCGGAGTGCAAACGACCGGTCAGAGTCCTACTAAGGGGATTACTGACGATATTCCTAAATAAAAAGGCTGAATTGTCTCACCAAATGATGTAAAATAAGGTGATTAAGAGAAATTGAAAAGGGGTAATAATCATGGCAAAATTAGTATTGATTCGTCACGGACAAAGTGAATGGAACCTTTCTAACCAATTTACCGGTTGGGTTGATGTTGACCTTAGTGAAGAAGGAGTTAAGCAAGCTCAAAACGCTGGTAAGCTTATCAAAGAAGCTGGCATTGAATTTGACTTTGCCTACACTTCAGTATTGACTCGGGCTATCAAGACTTTGCATTATGCACTTGAAGGTTCAGACCAACTCTGGATCCCAGAAACTAAAACTTGGCGTTTGAACGAACGTCATTATGGCGCTTTGCAAGGCCAAAACAAAAAAGAAGCCGCTGAAAAGTTCGGTGAAGACCAAGTTCATATTTGGCGTCGTTCTTACGATGTATTGCCTCCACTTTTGAGCGCTGATGATGAAGGCTCAGCAGCTAACGATCGTCGTTACGCTAACCTTGATCCACACATCGTTCCTGGTGGTGAAAACCTTAAGGTTACTTTGGAACGAGTTATGCCACTATGGGAAGACGAAATTGCTCCTAAGTTATTAGATGGCAAAAACGTTATCATCGCAGCCCACGGTAACTCACTTCGTGCCTTAAGCAAGTACATCGAAGGCATTTCTGATGAAGACATCATCAACCTTGAAATGGCTACTGGTGAACCCGTAGTTTACGACTTTGATGACAAGTTGAACGTAGTATCAAAGACTAAGCTTGACTAATTAAATTGATGAAAATAAAAGAGACCGTCTCGATGTGAGAGGGTCTCTTTTTTGTGTTGTTTTAATAACTAAAATTTTATGTTATTATTATTTATAATATAATGATTTTAATTACATAAATTTTAGGAGGAACTATCATGCTAAAAAAGTTCGTTACTACTACTTTTCTTAGTATCATGTTTGGATTTTTGAGTTTTGTATTAATTAATAATAATGTACAGGCACATGCAAGTTCACGAAGTGTTCCTAAAAATATGCGTGGAAATTGGTATGTGTATAGCTCCTATAATGGGCATCATAGTTTTTCTAAATATAAATTCACCAAACATACTATGACTAATTGGGATTCAGGTCATAAATACCATTATAAAGTTAATGTTTCTCCTTATGTTCATGGTAAATGGGTAAGTATTAGTCCTAAGAATAAGACAGCGGGCCCTACAGCATATTATCGGTATTCATCAATAAAAATTAAAGGCAAACGTCATCGCTCGTTACAATTTAGGGAAGGTACGATGTATTACCGTCTTTTTAAAACTAAGGTAAAACATTCATATAATAAAATGGTAATTCCGTGGAATTAATTAACTTTGCCACAAAAAGGTTCTTTCAATGTGAGAGAATCTTTTTTTATGGAAATTGATGGGGTATAAATGTATAAAAAACAGTAGTTATTAACAATTAGATAGAGCAATGATAGTTATTCACAGGTGGATAACTTATCACCGTCAATAACTGTTTAAACGGGGGATAACTAATCCACAACAGTTTGCTTTCCTGAATAAGGATGGTCAATTCACAGGTTAGAAATATTAACGCTTCTTACCATCAAATTCAAAAGCGCCTAGGTTACGATCCCAAATTTAGTACCCATACATTTAGGCATACGATTGCTAGTCTAATGCTAGGAGATTCAAAGGTTTCGATTAATTATGTATCAAGATACTTGGGTCATGCCAATGTGGGGATAACTCAAAGGTATTATGTAGGACTACTGCCGGAGCAAGAGGATATCGAAGGTGATAAGGCGGTGAAAGTTATAAGTATGTAAAATGCGGAAGAAGTAGGAAAACTGCTTCTTTTTTTTCGTCAGATATTTATTATATGCAATTAACTTGGTTTATAAAAATATTTGAGCTATTCGGTAAATACATATAAAAAAAGATCTAGTGGTGTATTATGTAGTTATGCTTAGTTGGTTCCAATGGTATCTACTGCTAATTTTGCTCGAAAGAGTGCTAGTTTTACTCCCTGCCTTGGATTGCGAAGCCCACATATAAAAATTCCATATATCCTGCTAGTAGGACGCGGCAATCTGGGTTCTATGGAACACGGATGAAAGGTATTAACGGATTTCATGTGTAACTATATATGGCTTATTTTCCCGTGGCCCGTTGTTTGCACGTCTTACGTGCGTGGCTTTCCGGTTACGGTCAATTGGTTGTATGGTTATCAAGTGTGAGTTTAGTAATAATAAAATTCTTTTCGATTTTTTAGGCAGTGGTTAATTAAGAGATGTAACGTTATCAGAGCTTTTTCCTTCATGATCAATAATTTATTAGGCAGTCTGACAATTTTGTCAGGGATTATTGAAAGGAGGCTTCATTATGAAGCATGCTAAGCATAGGAAAAAGCAGTGTTTGAATGATTACTATCAAGCACTAAAGGAAATTACGATTGTAAAAAATTTAGTGTATGTTGTTAAAGCAATCCAGTATTTAACAATATTAAAGATTATAATTGCTATTATATTTTTTACGTTGCAAGTAATCGTAAAAATTATTTCATGGGTGATTCCGTATCTTGAAATAATTTATAATTTCCTTTCTCAAGTTACATCTCTTTTTTGTTGCTTTCAGAGAGGGAATGTAAAAATGTACTGGAAAAGTTGTCGCCTTTATGGGGTGAAATCAAAGCGTGAATTATCATATCTTCTAAAAGTCCCATTAGAGTCATTGAAGAATATTGATGAAAATTACATATCAGAAAACTTTGTTTATGATGGTAGGGAACTTACAAATCCATCAGATAAATTAAAGAAAGTTTTGGAACGGATTTTGGGTTACTTGTTTATGCTTAGAATTCCTCCATACGAATACGGAGGAATAAAGGGACGGAATGCAATTCAAAATGTACAACGCCATGTGGGCCATGGCTTTATACTTAGAACAGATATTAGACATTTTTTTCCAAACACGAAATATGATAATGTATTTGATCTCTTCAGAAATAAGTTAAATATGTCAATAGATTGTGCGACTATACTTACGTTATTAACAACTAATGTTGCTGTTAATGCAAGCTATCGTTCATTAGCACAAGGCTATCCAACCAGCCCGGTACTTAGTCTTTTATCGTACTTGGACTTATTTAATGAAATTTCAGATTATGCTGATGAACATAAATTTACTTTTACAGCGTATTATGATGATTTAACGTTATCGTCAGAAACTTTTATTAATAAATCCCATCTTAGAATGATTGAACACATTATTAAAAAGTATGGATTTGACGCCCATCCGCAAAAAACTAAGCTGGTTAAGGTATCTAAGGTACATTCAAAAATAAAAATTACAGGAGTACTTCTTCAAAAGGATGGTCTTTATGTTCCTAAAAAATTATATAAAGGGCTTTATGAATATGTCCAACGACTTAGATCAGTTCTGAGTGGCGATGTGTCTATTAGTAATGAAGAAAAAAAGACGTTGATTCAGCAAGTTAGAGGATGCATAGCGGCGATTCAGGTAATATCTGATGATGAATCATTTCAAGGGTATGAAGATATGGCTAGGTCTTTAGAAAAAACTATTATTTAGAGAAAGTGACTATTGCCATTTTTATTTCTATATGTAATTAAAAATAATATTGTACATAATATATGATTAATTAGTATAAAAGTATATTTTGATATCTCGGCCGGTCACTAAATGTCACCAATGAACCATGCTAAACCGCCATGAACTACTGATATCATCACGTTCTGTAACTACTATGTCTACCCACTATGGGAAGACGAAATTGCTCCTAAGTTGTTAGATGGCAAGAACGTTATCATCGCAGCCCACGGTAACTCACTTCGTGCCTTGAGCAAGTACATCGAAGGCATTTCTGATGAAGATATCATCAACCTGGAAATGGCTACTGGTGAACCAGTGGTTTACGACTTCGATGACAAGTTGAACGTAGTATCAAAGACTAAGCTTGACTAATTAAATTGATTAAAAGAAAAGAGACCGTCTCGATGGGAGAGGGTCTCTTTTTAATAATTATGGTTGCCAATAGCGTTATTTCACTTGCTGTTCCGCCTGTTTAACCATGACATTATAGAGTTTATCCAAGTAGCGTTTTAATTCTGTCCCTTGCTTAAACCGGGAATAAATTCGCTCTGCATTTAGACAGAAGACGGCAATATCTTTCTGCTTTTTGCCTGGCACGGGGTAGTCCATGACAACTAGTTCATCATCACCGAAAAACATTGTGTCGTTTTTATAGGTAATGGGTTGGTGAAAAACATCTTCGATTCCGTTCAAGAAAGCCTGATTAAACTTAGTGTAATTACCAACGGGATGTAAGTTGTAGCCACCATAAATATCGCCATTATCGAATTCGGCTAGGAGCAGTTGTTGCCCGCGTGATTTTCGTTCAGATAAAAAGGCGGTAAAGCTGATGGGATCATTAGTATTGGTGGTATGAATTGGCTGGGCTTGCCAGGTAAGAGTGTTATTATCTCCTGATTTATCCATGGCTGCCTGTCGTTCTTTTCGTTTCCGGGCTCCTTTTCCCATGATGATCATCCTTTCAGAATTAATAGCTCACCATTGAGTGTAAACTATTCAATTAGGCAACTCAAATGGAACTGAAATAGCTGGTCACAACTTGCATAAATCTTAATAAGAGGTTAATTTAAGGGTTGGTATAATGTTTGCACAGCATCAGTAACTTAATTATAAAAACGGTAGGAGAACTTAAATGACAGATGCAGAAATTTTTGCGGCAATCAAAGCCGATTCTCAGAACGCAGAATATACTTCCCGAAATATCCCACCTATTTATCAAGTTAATCCTCAAGCGGAAATATTGATTATTAGTCAAGCCCCGAGCAAAAAGGTTCAAGAAACCCAAATTTTTTGGAACGATCAAAGTGGTGACCGGCTACGAAAATGGATGAATCTCAGCCGAGAGGAATTTTACCATACCGATAAGATTGCTGTTTTACCGCTGGATTTTTACTTTCCTGGGAAGGGACTTCATGGTGATTTACCACCTAGGCGAGGTTTTGCAGAAAAATGGCATGCACCTTTGCTAGAATTGATGCCTAACATCCAACTCACTTTATTAATTGGCGCATATGCTCAAAAATTTTACTTGCAGCAACGAGCCCAAAGAAATCTAACCGAAACGGTTCGACATTATCAAGAATACTTACCACAATATTTTCCCATTGTACACCCGTCACCGTTGAATTACGGGTGGTTTAAGAAGAATCCGTGGTTTGAAGAACAGGTAGTGCCGGATTTGCAACAACGGGTAGCCAAGATTATGAAGAATTAGGTTTATAAATTTGATTCCCTGTGAAACTAATTAGTAATTACTGAAGACAAGCTGGATTCATTGAATTGATTACAACAAAGGAGACCTTCTTAATATGAGAGGGTCTCCTTTTTACGTTTAAAGACGAACTATAAAATCTATAGAAAATCATTTTAAGAATTATAAGCATTAAAACACGAACAATAATTGTGTTGTTTTTGAAATAGTTTGTGATATACTAAAAACATTCTTAAGGAATTAATTGAAATTCGAAGGGAGCAACTGAAATGTACTCACAAGTAATTGCAGGGACGTATTTTACTTCAAAGGATGATCAGACGGTCCAAGTTGGTGAAAATATGCTGATTTGTATTGATGAACAGGGCAAGATAGTTCGAATTATTGCTCATTCTGAACCAGAGTTTCAGCAAGTACGACAAGCTGCAGCAGAGCAACACCACTTACTTGAATTAGCAGGTAATGAACGATTACTACCAGGGTTTGTGGACGTACATATACATGCTCCCCAGTGGGCACAAGCCGGATTGGCCTTAGATCGCTCACTTAACGACTGGTTAAATACCTACACTTTTCCATTGGAGTCCCGGTTTGCTGATGATCAGTTTGCGTTAAAAGTCTATGCTAGTTTAGTGCAAACACTATTAGCCAACGGCACTACCACGGCGTTGATGTTTGGAACCATTTATAATTCCAGTAATTTAATCCTAGCCCAGCAAGCAGCCAAATTTGGGTTACGGGCGTTAATCGGCAAAGTAGCGATGGATGATCCCACCCAAACGCCAGAATATTATCGGGATGAATCAGCTACGGCAGCACTTCAAGCTACCCAAGAATTTATTGAAGCTATGTTTAACTTACAACAGCAAACGCAAACTACCTTGTTACCGGTCATTACGCCTCGTTTCATTCCTAGCTGCACGAATGAATTACTGCACGGGCTGGGTGAGTTGGCTAAACGGTATGACTTACCGATTCAATCTCACTGTAGTGAAAGTGATTGGGAAGATCAGTACGTGCAAGACCGTTTTGGTAAACGGGATGCAGACGTGCTGGATCAGTTTGGTTTACTGACTGAGCAAGCAGTGATGGCTCATGGTACCCAATTAACCGATGAGGATCTATCCTTGTTTCGTCAACGCCAAACGGCGGTTGCTCATTGTCCTATTTCTAACGTGTACTTTGGTAATGCAGTATTTCCTACCCGAAAGGCTTTGCAAGCTGGTAACCAAGTTGGATTAGGAAGCGACATTTCTGGTGGTTTTTCACCCAGTCTGTATCGCAATATGCAGCAAGCAGTAATGTCGTCACAAATGCTCACTGACGGAGTTAATAGTGAACTAGCTACTGGTCAACGAGGGGTACCTGATTCTCGAATTTCGATGAAAACGGCATTTTACTTAGCGACTAAAGGAGGGGCTCAGGCACTGAACTTACCAGTTGGTGCCATTGAAGTCGGCAAGCAGGCTGATTTTCAAGTAGTGAAATTGGCACCAGCATTAACTACAGAAAGTACCGATGATGAGTTGGAACGGCTTCTCTACCAAACCGAAAGCAAGGATATTAGCTGGGTAATGGTGGGCGGCAAACGAGTATATCAAAATCAGAAAGGACACAAATAAATGAAGGATGATCACGGAATCTTAATTGGCCCAGATGATAAGATTAGTAACACCCAAGCCGGATTGCTCGGCTTACAGCACGTATTAGCGATGGATGTTTACGTGCCACCTATTGTTTTAGCTGGGGCGGTAGCAATGGGCAGCGAAGCTACTTCGGGATTGCTACAATCCACTTTCTTAGCGGCTGGCATTGGGACGATCTTACAAACCTGGTTCTTTATGAAAATGCCAGTGTCGCAAGGCCCCTCGTTTGTCCCCCTTGGAGCTGCGGCTGGAATTATCTTGGGAGCAGGTAGCCTTAACGGCGGGATGGCTAATCTGATTGGGGCTTCCTTAATTGGGGCGTTAATTTTGATATTATTAGGAATCACCGGCGTTTTTCATAAAATTATTTCGGCTTTGGTACCGGCTTTAGTAGGGGGCACCATTATCACCTGTGTGGGACTATCACTGATTCCGACGGCCCTGAATTCTAATATTTTTCAAGCGAGTGGTAACGTTAATCAAAATATATTATTGGCTGCGGTCACGGCAACTACATTGTTAATATCAGTGATGATTAGTATGAGATTTCCTAAACTACAACGCATTTTTAAGACTAGTTCCATCATTTTAGCGCTGTTAGTGGGATCGAGCTTGGCAGCCGTGATGGGGCGCTTTGACTGGCAGGCAGTGGCTAAGGCACCATGGGTTAGCTTGCCTAATCAAACGGTATTTCACTATGGTATTCATTTTTCTATTCCCGCTATTTTAACGTTTGTTTTGATTTACGCCATCTTGACTACGGAAACCACGGGAACTTGGTTTGCGATGGGAGCAGTCATTAACCGTGACATTAGTAAAAAACAATGGAACCAAGGAATCATTGGTGAAGGTGTCAGTTGTTTAATCGCAGCGTTAGTTGGCACTACGCCGGTAACTGGTTATTCCACCAATGCGGGGGTGATTTCCATTACGGGAATTGCTAGTAAACGTGTCTTCATTGGAGCTGGTATTTGGTTTATTTTACTGGGCTTTTGTAGTAAAATTTCAGCGTTTCTCGCTGCGATTCCAGCAGCCGTAATTGGCGGAGTCTTTGCCATTATCTGTGTCATCATTATGTTAAATGGCTTAAACGTTATTCGTAGTTTAGATACTAGTGAAGGCGATCTTTATGTTATTGGCATTCCAATCATTTTGACGTTAGCACTAGTATTATTACCAGCTAAAGTATTAGCAGAAACTCCTCAAACGGTGCAATACTTACTGGGGTCGCCAATTGCGGTGGCAGCCATTGCGGCCATTTTGTTAAACTTAATGATGCCGAAGCGAACTAGGGTTGATAAGTTAGCTGAGGAAAAAATCTAAGCGATTAATGAATCACTTTAAAAAACATTTCCGAATTGAAACTGATGCGGAGGTGTTTTTATTTTGGGCGTTGATAAACTGCTAACGGCTTTAGAAACCGATTTCAATGGTGTACAATTGTTTCAACTTCATTTTTGAATCAGAAAGGAAATACTACTATGTACTTAGCGACACACGAACTAAAAGCTAATAAAGGCCGCTACGGCTTAGTGATTTTGATGCTATTTTTAATTGCTTACTTGATTTATTTTCTGACGGGGTTAGCTTATGGCTTGGCTTCTAATAATCGGTTGGCAGTCGATCAGTGGGATGCGAGTCGGATTAGCATCAGTAAATATGCTGATGGTAACTTAGCGGCTTCTACCTTGTCAGGAGTCAACTTAAAACAGTTGAACTCCAACCAAGCACCAGTCGGAGAAATGAACGCGGTGGCTACCTTAAATGGTGGTGATGATAACATTGATGCTACGATTTTTGGGATTAAGTTTCAAAGCTTTATTAAACCGCAGTTAACTAAGGGGCATCAGGTTAAAGCTGACGAGCAGGTAGTTGTTGACGAACAGTTCAATGCCGGTAAGGTTAAAATCGGGGATCGTTTGAAAATTAATGGCAGTCACCAAAAATATCAGGTGGTTGGTCTCACGCAATCAAATTTATACGGGACATTACCGGTAGTGTTTACTACTTTAAAAACTTACAACCAACTGAAGTACACGAATGCCAATGCCGGCAATATTAGTGGCATTGTTTACAAGCATAAAAAAGACGTTAAAAATGTGGAAAATGCTAAAATCATTACGCCCAAAACGTTAATTGAAAATATTCCTGGTTATAGTGCCCAAAATTCTACTTTTAGTCTGATGATTGGGGCCTTATTCATCATTGTCTTGTTTATCGTTGCCATTTTTATGTATATTTTGACGGTACAAAAAATTAGTGTTTACGGTATCATGCGGGCTCAAGGAATTAGTAGTAAAACTTTGGTCAATAGTATTGTCGTTCAAGCATTGATTCTTGGTGTGATCGGAGTGGGATTAGGCTTAATTGCTAATCAACTGACCGTCTTAATTTTACCAGCGGCGATGCCGTATGCTAATAATGGGATGTTAGTAGGTGGCTTTTCAATGGGACTGTTACTAATGGTTATTTTGGGATCAGTCTTTTCCATTCGCCAAATTCTCAAAATTGACCCAATCAAAGCGATCGGAGGGGCAGCATAATGGCAGTGTTAGAGTTAAAACAAGTTAGTAAAACGTTTGGTAGTGGTAATACTGAAATGACGGCGGTAGCACCTTTAGATCTAGCGATTGATGCGGGGGAGTTTATCATTTTGACGGGGCCTTCTGGTTCCGGTAAAACCACCTTGTTAACCATGATGGGCGGCTTATTGACGCCGACGAGTGGTCAAGTTTTGCTTAATGGACAGGACTTAGGCCAAATGACGGAAAAACAACGAAGCCGAGTGCGTTTTGATCAGTACGGCTTTATCTTGCAATCTTCCAATCTAATTCCATTTCTAACGGTAGCCGAACAGTTTGAATTGGTCGATCGGCTTAGCAAACAAAATCATGATGGATACGCCGACCAGCTATTAACGGCGTTGGGAGTGGCTGATGAAAAGACCAGTCTACCCGCTAAATTATCGGGAGGACAGCGTCAACGAGTGGCCATTGCCAGAGCGTTATACAACCATCCGGCCGTTATTTTTGCGGATGAACCGACCGCGGCACTGGATTCTAAGCGAGCCTTTCAAGTTGTGCAAACCTTGAAATCCCAAGCTAAAGAACACAACGTGGCCGTGATTATGGTGACCCACGATGACGATTTGTTGGCGGAAGCGGATCGAGTGTATACGGTGGTGGATGGGAAAATTAAAGAGTGATATTAAAAAGCAGTCCTATTCAGGGCCGCTTTTTTTATGCGATAATTAAGGACATAATAGCTACTCATTAAATTAATTAAACAAAAGCCTTGCAGGTGACGCAACGTCAGGAGGTATAAATAAAGCATGGAGGTGAGACAATGACGCAATATACATCGGGAGAATTAGCCAAGATAACCGGTGTTTCTATTCGGACGATTCGATATTATGATCAACAGGATTTGTTGCACCCGGCTTCAACCCTTAATGGCCGTAGAATTTACAATGATCGAGCGATTACGGTATTAAAAACCATCTCCTTATTAAAAGTACTCGGTTTTCATTTAACTGATATTCGCCAAATTTTAAAGCAAGAAAATCCAAATGATTTTATTCAGGCAAACTTGGATGAGCAATTGCAATCATTTAAAACAGAAATTGATGAAGCTCATCAATCTATTGCGACCATTAAGGCGCTGCAGCCATATTTGAGTCATCTCAATGATTTGCCGATTACACAGATTGGAGCGATGGGGGATATTATGGAAAATAAAAAAGCATTACGCAATACTAGAATTACCTTGTTTACAGCAGGAATTATCATCGATATTGTTGAAATAGCGGCGTTTGTACTAAGTTTGCGAACCGGACAATGGTGGTGGTTTATTGGAGCAATCGGGTTTGCGATTGTCGGAGCTATCTGGTTGGTGAACTTTATGTATCGACGGGTAGCCTACGTGTGCCCTAATTGTGGCTTCATTTTCCGGCCGACTAAGAAAGACTTCTTCTTTTCTGCTCATACCTTTGCCACTCGTAAGCTGAAGTGTCCACACTGTCACGAAACTAATTCTTGTTTAGAAATTAGTGCTGAAGCTCAAGAATATTAGCCAAAAACCAAGCTCTAAAGGAGCTTGGTTTTTTTAAGGTTTATTAATGAATAATGAAACCAATTAGCAGTACAATAAGGACAACTAATTAAGAGGAGAACAACTAATATGACCGAAAAGCGATCAGCAACTGAGCAGCTACATGAGCGTAGCGTTGACGGTATCTGTCCTAATTGTCATCGCCAAATGACCATTCATTACGGTCTCAATCGTTGTCCACATTGTCGTTTTATTTTTAAATCTAATTTTAAGGTTCAGTGAGTATACTGGATGGATCACAAAAGGGGATGAGGACTTGAAGAAAATTAAATCAACCATAGTTGTAGTAATTCTAATTTTAGGTGGTTGGTGGGGATTTAACCACACCGATGACATTAGTCAGTTTACCCAAAAAACGATGCAATTTTTGAACATGAAAGCTGTAGATTTATTCAGTTCTCAATCGTCATCATCAACCACTTCGAAGGTGAAGGGAGCCGAAAATTATACTGGAACGCCCATTGAACCCATTATGAATAATATTAACTTGAGTAATAAATATCGTTATCGGTTTGATAAAGACGTTCCAAAGGCCGCCCGGAAGGTCTTCTTAGATGCGGTTCGTGTGTACAATAAAACGGGCATTGTAAAGTTACAAGCATCTGGCAAAGCTAGCAACACCATTACTTTTTCGATGTATCATAAAAAAATGCCAGCCAATCAGGGCAACATTGAACTCGGTATCGGGGGGCCGAAAATTATCACTCGCACCGGGATTACCGGTACTACTAGTATCAATCAGGCATCTGCCAAATTAAACGGTGATTATAATGCTGCCTTTAGTGATTCCGTTACAATTCATGAGCTTGGGCACGCACTGGGGCTTGATCACAGTAGCAGTCCCAAGTCGATTATGTATCCAGTCACGCAAGGACGATCACGGTTAAGTGACGCGGATATTGCTGGTCTACGGCAAATTTATGGTAAAGCAAGTTAAAAATAAAAAGGACCCCACTCAATTGAGTAGGGTCCTTTTTATTTTTAACGATAACCACCGCGTTTTCTAATGAAAACCTAGGGTTAACTACATTATTTTTAATAGCAGTAAAAACTGATTATATCAAGCGTTGTGATTGTTATTCATACTTTTTTAATTGCAAACCAGTTCGCAAATCAAGTGCGCACCAGCTTTTATTGATCGACTTCTTCCACATCCATTAAAACTCGTCGTTCTGGATGAGGCTTGGAATCTCGAAAGATTTCTACTTCCGGTCCACGGGTTTTTTGACGAGTACGGGTACGAGCCGTTTGATACTTTCTAATCTGACTTCTAACAAATAAAAACAAACCAATGATTGCAGCAACGACGGCGACAAACAAAATTATCCGCCATGCCAAAATCATCCCCACTACAAGAATGAGGGCCGACAAGACAAATCGTAACGGACTGCGATCAAACAGGTTAAGGGTCAATTAAGGTTCCTCCAAGTTCATTTATTTGAAAGATGATTTTACTATTTCTACTTAAAAAAGCAAGCCTAATTAATCAATTCTTTATGATTAATCATTGCGTAATGAGTTTCTTAATTTTTGATTGCGGTCGCTATTAATTTATTACATAAGATGAGATAATATTTCTCGTTTAAAGAGAATGGAGAAAAATTATGAAGAAATGGTTAATCGGGCTAAGTATTGCCATTATGTTGGGAGTAAGTCCCACAATATCAACATTTGCTAGAGCGGGTGGTGCAGTTGGCGGTGGCACGGTCAGCTTTGGTGGCTCTCACTCCACGGGTGGGGGCAGTACTAGTACTGGCAATGCTTTTTACAATCGGGGCATTTATTTTGGTCGTCCCGGTTGGGGCTATGGTCATGGCGGGATGTTTAACTGGCTCGGCGTCTTAGTGCTCATTGTCTTTTTAGGATATGGGTTACGAAGACGAACTAAGCAACAGTTAGTGGCGGATCAACAACCTCATGATGTAGGAGAATTAGGTGCCGAACTAGCCAATGAATTTGAGCCACTATTTTACGCAGTGGAAAATGCTTGGGTCAGCGGTAATAAAGCAGAGTTGAAACGATTAATGACTCCCAAATATTTTAAGCAGCAGCAGATTATTTTAAATAATTGGCGGCAAGAAGGTAAAGTCAATAATTTAGATAACTTAGTGATTGTTAAATTGCAACGTGAGTACGTAAAAACTGATGAACTACACGTAGTAGTAACCGCGCAAGCTCGTGATTACTTTCAATATCCGGATCGAGCGGACGAGTACAACCAATACTTGCAAGACAATGCGATGATTCAACGCTTTACTGAAGTATGGGAATTAGTGAAAGATAATAACGGCCAATACCTGGTTAATAATATTCGACAGGCTGCGAAAAAGTGAGTTAGAAATCCTAGTGATTTTTAACTCACTTTTTTACTGTCATTAGAGTTTCTTAAGGGTTAATTATTATTGCTTCTGATAGGATCGTGAGATAATTAGGCCAACTAAATAGCAAGGTAGTAATTGACTTTTGAAATTGAAGTTAGTATAGTTAGCTACACAAGTAATTAACCAACGCACAAACTAAGAGGAGAATTTACTATGACAAATACACCCATCATTAACGTAACTGATTTGCATAAAACGTACGGTAAAAAAGGCGAGAAACAATACGAAGCCTTAAAAGGAATCAACTTTAAAATGGAATCTGGCGAATTTGTTGGTATCATGGGAGCTTCTGGATCAGGGAAAACAACCCTGCTAAACATGCTGGCTACTTTGGATAAACCTACTAGTGGTACCGTAGAAATTAATGGTCAAGATGTTACTAAGTTAAACGGTAATAAGATTTCTGATTTTCGTGCTCATCAAATTGGTTTCATCTTTCAAGATTTTAATTTACTAGAAACGCTAACCGCTTATGAAAATATTGCGTTACCTTTGTCACTTCAAGGGGTTAACCGCAAGGAAATTGGTACAGCAGTGGCTCAAATCGCCCAAACCTTATCGATTGAAGATTTACTAGATAAGTATCCTGCTGAACTATCTGGAGGACAGAAACAACGGGTGGCTGCTGCGCGAGGAATTATTGCTAAACCAGCGTTGTTATTTGGGGATGAACCTACCGGAGCATTGGATTCTAACAGTGCCCGAGAATTACTAGAATTATTAAAACGAATTAATTATGAACAATTAATTTCAATTTTATTGGTAACGCATGACCCATTTTCTGCTAGTTACTGCGACCGCATTTTGTTCATTAAAGATGGGGTAATCGGTCAAGAAATCAAGCGCGATGGTCGAAGTCGGACCGAATTTTACCAAGAGATCTTAGAACAATTAGGCACATTTGAACAATAGGAGGAAATGACATGTTAATGAAACTTACGATGGCTAATATTAAAAGCCATTTAAGAGATTACATTGTCTTATTGACGGGGTTAGTGATGTCTTCAGCCATTTTTTATATGTTTGCTAACCTAGCTACTAATGAGGCATTGATTAAATCTGATTTAAACTTTAAGTTTGCTTCAGTAGTTTTCATTTTTGGTTTAATTTTGTTAGCCATTATTACGTTGGTATACGTTATGTATGCTAATCAATTTTTACTAAATATGCGTCAACACGATTATGGTTTGTTTATGATGCTGGGAGCCAAGAAAAGTCGTGTTAGTCAACTTTTGGTTCTAGAAACGATGGTAATTGGATTAGGTGCCACCGTTATTGGCATCATTATTGGTATTTTGGCTACCGGTGGGTTATCAGGATGGTTGTTAGGTAATTTGGGCTTAACTATTCACCATTTCAATCCGGTATATCCTAAGGCTATTTTAGTTACTTTGGCATTATTTTTAGCTTTGTTTTTTATTGCCGCAATGCTTAACTTACAACGGATGATTAAAACTCCTGTTTTGAAGCTATTAAAACAAGCAGATACAGTTGATCGGGTAAACTTTAAACCTGTGCGTTTAGTTGTCCAAGCCATCTTGGGAATTGGATTATTGGCGGTTGGTTACTGGGCGATGGATTCTATCACTACCTTGCAATTATTATCGGTACCAATTGCTATTGTTACCATTACCATCGGTAGTTACCTGATTTTTCGGGCAGTCATTTTATTAATTCTGAACCTTATTAAGAAGACCAATTGGGCAACCAAAGGACTAAATGACTTCACGATTTCGCAAATTATGTTTCGGGTACGAGATTACACCAAAATATTAACGATTACTTCCTTATTGTTTGCGATGGCTTTAGGTGCCATTACCGTGGGGGCGGGCTTTCGGCGTGATATTCCACTAATTGCTAATAATACATCAGCCTATACGTTAGCGATTAATGACCCTGATGCCACTCAAACTAAACAATTGAAGCAATTAACGGATGCTAATCAAATTACTTATCAACAAAAATTTGCTGATAATAAGGTTTACTACCTGCAATCAGAATTGCAAAAAAATCCGTTTAAGGAAGCTATTCCTAGCAATAAACCCCAAGCAAAGGCGCATTACCGCAATGTAAGTGTTGATAAGTTAACCCAAAATCAACAATATGAATTTGCGATGCTAAGTGGTAAAAAACAAACTCTTAAAGCTCAATTTTTAAGTACGGGCGAATTTAGTCCAATTAAGGCACCAGTACAACGAGTAATCTTGGTTAAAGTGAAAAGTATTCCGGCCAATTATCAAGTCTTGAATAAATTAAATAAAAGTCAAAACAGTAAACACCCAAGTGCCATGCCAGAAATTACCTTTGGTTCCTTTAATACTTATCTATTAAGTATTAGTATTTTCGGTGGTTTGGAATTTGTGGGTTACTTCTTGGGAATCGCCTTTTTGGCAATGTTGGCTAGTTGCTTAATGTTCAAGATTTTAGCCGGCGCTACGCAAGACCAAATTCGTTACCGGATGTTAGCTAAAATTGGAACTCGACGTTCATTATTAAAACGCAGTATCGATAGTGAGATTCTGGTATTATTTGCCTTACCAGGAGCACTGGGAATTGTGGATGTTTTATTTGGACTGAAATTATTTAAGCCGTTAATGGCTGACCCATATAATCATATTGGTTGGATTATTGCTGGCTTTGGTGTGATTTACTTAGGGTATTATTTATTAACTATTTGGTTGTATCAAATGCTGGTGTTACCAGCTAAAAACAAGCATTAATATAAAAAGACCTGACTTTATTAGATTAAAAAGCAGGTCTTTTTTATTTGTGATGAATAATTCTATAAAAAAACCATAATTATTAGATTTATTTTCTAATAATTATGGAATAATTAGTACTGGTTTATCTAGGCCAAGCTAACCAAGCAGAATAGATAATTGCCACGATTAAAAAGGCTATGTGCCATTTTTTATACTTTAAGAAAATAGCAACGTATTCACGAATTAGAGCATCGGGAACGAAGAACCAAGAAGTCTTAGCACCAATGCCATCAGCATTTAACCCAACCTCTCGAGCCATTCTAGCAGCTCGGTAGGTGTGATAATTATTGGTTACAAAGATCACGTTATGTGAACCAGGTCGCTGTTCAATAATTTCCTTAGAATTACGCATATTTTGATAGGTGTTTAAGGATTTGACTTCAGCAATACCGTATTGGCTGGGCATGCCGTGTGCCACAGCGTAGTCTAACATGGCTTGACCCTCAGGAACGGTTTCGTCACGACCCTGGCCACCGGAAAAGATAATAGTGGCCGCCTTACCGGTTTGTTGAATTTGTTGAAAATGAAAAGTCATGGCGCGTTGAATTCGAGCAGCGAGCAGGGGTGTCACTTGATCACCATGCATCAAACCAGCACCTAAAACAATAATATAGTCTTGATCAAAGGTGGGCTTATTGAATTGATAAAGTAGGGCAACGGTTAAGAAATTATAGCCCCAACCTAAAACATAGAGTAAGCATAATCGCCATAGATAAATTCCAAAAAGATAAAGAGCATGCGGTAAAATTGGCTGTAAAATATTATTGATAAATGGTATTAAAATAATGGCAATTCCAATAATTAAAGTCAGTGTATTAGCTAATGTATGACTTTCTCGTCGCCACATTAAAATACCATTCCAAATCCAAAAGAAGGCTTGCAGCCCAAAGAAAATCAGGATAACTCCGAGGATTAGAAAGAAAATGCCGATACTACCGTAAATTAAGACGGAATTATGAGTGCCGATGATAGTAATGGCCAGACAAAATAGTAAAGAATAAAAAAACAAATTAAACCAAATGCCATCGACTAATTTGACCTTATTATGGCGATAGCGCAGATAAAATATCAAAAATGAACAAATGGGAATTACCCAGAATAGGTATAAGTAGGGAGAAAAATAATACATCTGATTATCCATCTTCATCCTCCATCCATATTAAAAAAATTATGAACATATTAAGTAAATTGTAGCATATCTCAATAAAAGTACCTAAAAAGCGACTTCAGTTAGTCGTTGTGGTTATTATTTGGTAAAATTAATATGGTAGAGAGGAGTTTTAGTTCATGCAGAGAAGTGTAAAAACGCATCGATTTTCATTGGTGCAGGGGCTGACCTTGGGTTTTACTGGCGTTATTTTGTTAGGAACAGCCTTATTATTATTGCCTATTGCTGCTCATGGGCACACCAGTTTAATTCACGCGCTATTTACCGCAACTTCGGCAACCTGCGTGACTGGACTGACTGTAGTCAACACCGCTGCTCATTGGACCCTGTTTGGCAAGATTGTTATTTTAGGGTTGATTGAAGTCGGTGGCTTGGGCTTTATGACCTTTGTAGTATTGTTGTTTGCTTCTACTAAACGTCATATTGATTTAACAACCCAATTAATGGCGCAACAGTCATTAAACTTAGAAAGTCTTTCACAAATTACGTTAATTCGGTGGATTGTGGCGGTATCATTTGGGGTTCAATTAACCGGTGCGGCCTTTTTATCATTTGATTTTATTCCGCGCTATGGTTTGATTAGAGGCCTTTGGTACAGCTTTTTTCATGCGATTTCGGCTTTTTGTAACGCCGGCTTTGATTTATTTGGTAATAGTTTAGAAGGCTTTCAAACTGATCCATACGTGTTGATTATCATGATGCTGTTAATTATTAGTGGCTCTTTTGGTTTTTTGGTGCTCTCAGATCTGTTAGCTTACCATCGGCGTCACCGTTTAACGTTACATACTAAATTAGCATTAACCACATCGGGATTTTTGTTGTTATTAAGTACCGTTGTGTATTTTTTAACTGAGCAAAATGTGGCACAACTTTCCCATTTAACCCCTTATCAACGTTTTATTAACACTTTATTTTTAGCAGTTACACCTAGAACGGCGGGCTTTGATACAATTTCTTATGCCCATATTTCTATGGCGGGGATTGTATTTACCATGGTATTAATGTTTATCGGGGGTACACCGGGGTCAACAGCTGGTGGAATTAAAACCACCACGATGGGCGTGTTATTGATTAAGGGGATGGCCACACTTCGTGGTAAGGCTGATGCGACCTTTGCTCATCGGCGTTTTACCAATCAAAATATTGCCCATGCAATGACTTTATTTTTCATTTCCTTAGTGATGGTAATGGTAGCCGTTATGATTATGGCGGCTACGGAAGTAGTTCCGAAAAACGAGGGATTAGAATATATAATGTTTGAAGTGTTAACTGCATTTGGGACTACCGGGGCAACGTTAGGACTGACTCCGCATCTGACCGTTGTGGGTCAATTAATTATTATTTTTATGATGTTTGTCGGCCGGGTCGGAATTTTTACGGTGATGTATTCAATTTTAAATTCCAATCATCCAGACGATGGTTATCGTTATCCAGAGGAGAGTGTCTTAATTGGCTAAAAAAGAAACCAAAAATTATGCTGTCATTGGCTTGGGTCTGTTTGGCGGAAGTATTTGTAAAGCGCTAGCGGAAAAAGGGCAAGAAGTATTAGCAATTGATATCAATGAGAACCAGGTTAATAAATTCGCCCCCATCGTTACTCAAGCCGTGATTGCAGATGCGACTGACGAGGATGCTATGCGCAATTTGGCATTGGGCAAGTTTGACCATGTTTTTATTTGTATTGGACAAAATATGCAAGCCAGTACGATGGCTACCTTAATAATGAAAGAATTAGGGGCAAAAGATGTGATTTGTCGAGCAGAGTCGCCATTACATGCTAAAGTGCTGAAAAAAGTAGGTAGTGATCAAGTTATTCAACCAGAAGTTGATATGGGTTATCGGGTAGTTGAGAGAGTTTTAGAACCAAATATTTTGCATTATTTGATGCTTAATAAGAATGTTTCCCTGTCTGATGTCCGAGTAGAAAACCAAACGATGGTGGGAAAATCATTACGAGAATTAAGCTTAGCAGAACGATATCGAATTACCGTTATCGCAGTTACACATCAGAATGAAGTGATGGTTTCTCCTAGTCCCGATTTTGTTTTGGCCTATGATGATCGGTTGACCGTTATTGGTCAAGCGACAGCAGTGGATGAATTTAATCAAGAAGCTAGCGCTAATTAATGCCATCACAATCATGTTTAGGCGGTTAATTATTACAATTGTATAAAAATAAGACCGTTTGCAGTCAATAACTGCAATTACTATGGTAGAATCAAAAAATAATTATTATTTGTTAGGGGATTTTTTTAATGAGTCAGTCGTCGGGAGAGAATAAAGCAATGAACCGAACACAGTGGCAATCACAACAATATCAAAAGAAAATTGGCAAAAGACGTTACATTACCGGAATTGATGGGTTAAGAACCCTTGCGGTGATTGGGGTAATTGTATTTCATTTATCTCCATCATTCTTACCAGGGGGATTTTTAGGGGTACCGATTTTCCTAGTTTTGGCTGGTTACTTAGTAACTTATTTCATGTTGTTAGATTGGGAAAAGTCAAAGTCATTACATACTGGTTCGTTTTTAAAACGACGAATTCTACGATTGTATCCAACTTTAATCACGGTGCTAGTGGGGACCACCGCGTATATTACGTTATTTAATCGTTCCTTATTAACCAATATTCGTGCCACGATCGCAACTAACCTGACCTTTGTTTATAACTGGTTTGAAATTGGTCATGGTCAATCTTACTTTGACCGGGCGATGGGGGAATCGCCATTCACTCATTTATGGACACTATCTTTAGAGGGTCAGTTTTATATTTTATGGCCATTTGTGATTTTATTGCTATTAAAATTAACTAAAAAACGTTGGCAATCAGCTATTATTTTATTTATTGGAGCCATTTTATCAGCAGTAGAAATGGCAGTGTTGTATAACCCAGCAACTGTTAACCGAGTTTATTACGGGACTGATACTCGGGCCTTTGCATTGCTATTAGGAGCTTCTTTAGCATTCATTTGGCCAATTCATCGGTTACCCGATAATATTAATCGCAGTAATAAATTTGCCTTAGATTTGGTAGGATTGGCTGCAATGGCCATGATGGTTTACATGTATGTCACTACTTCAGGCTCTGATGCTTGGGCTTATCATGGTGGGATGCTTTTATTCTCAGCCATTGCTACGGTTTTCATTGCCGTCTTAGTTCATCCCGGTAGTCATTGGAACCAATGGATGACCAATCCGGTCTTTACTTATATTGGTAAGCGCAGTTATGGCATTTACGTTTACCAATTTCCAGTTATGGTCTTTTATGAAAATGCAGTTACTAGTATTGGTAATCATCCGGTTATTAATGCCTTGATTGAAGTGGCTATTATTTTAGCGATTAGTGAATTAAGTTATCGCTATATTGAAAAACCATTAAATCATTTGGATTGGCAAAAGGTCAAAGAAGGTTTCAAACAACCACAATTATCACGAATCATTCCAGCAATGGTGATGATGGTGATGATTGGTATTACTGCCTTTGGGATGGTCAAACAACCAGCTCATCCACAAGAATCGGCATTAAAGCATACAATTACTAAGCGTAGTGCGGAAGCCAAAAAGAAGAACCAAGAAGCTATTAAGCTACAAAAGAAGCAAAAAGCACAAAAAGCTGAATTTGAGAAAAACAAAAAGTTGCAAGCAGAAGCTATTAAGAATTTAAGCAAGAAACAAAAAGCTACTATGCAAACCTATGGTGTTAGTGCAGCTAACATGGTAACGTTACAACATACACCATTATCTTCAATCGGAGATTCTGTTATGTTAGATGTTTCTGGTGGATTACAACAATTGTTCCCAGGTGCCGTAGTTGACGGTAAAGTGGGTCGACAAGCGGTTGAAGTTTTACCAGTAATTAATCAAATGAAGAGCAGTGGTCATTTAAGTGACAACGTCTTCTTAAATATCGGAACGAACGGAACGGTTGAAACTGATCAACTGGACGATATCATGAAGGCCATTGGTTCTAAGCGCCAAGTATACTGGACTACGGCTTACGTACCTAATCGGAGTTGGCAAAATCAAGTTAACGATACGTTAGCTGCTGGAGCCAAAAAATACAAGAATTTGCACATTATTGATTGGTACAGCTTAGCCAAGAATCATCCAGGCTGGTTCACTAGTGATGGTATTCATCCTAATAATACTGGGGTGGAACACTTCGCCGGTTTGGTTGCAAATAGTATTGCTAAAGATCAACAAGAATAATTCAGAAGTCCTCGTTAGTAACGGGGACTTTTTTATTAAGATAATATTCACCAATTTAAAAGAGATTAGTCTAATTTAGACTAATCTCTTTTTTGGAAGTTACGGTTTAATATAGCGATAGCCAGAATTTTGTAACTTGGCCAAGTCAATGATGCCATTAGGCACCACAACCACTTGGTCTGGTAGTTGGTTATCGGTGACATCGTGGGACTGCATGGCATTATGACAGGCATGAAAAGTAATTCTACCATGGTATTTAGTAATAAACTGTTTTACGTCATCAGTAAGGTATCCAGTAATTGCCGGTCCGTTTACTACCACAACAATTCTCGTCAAAATGTGATCGACAGTATTTTCAATATTGCTCATCGCAATGGGCCAATTAGCTAAATCATCAATATGAAAAACAATCTCCATAACGTTATCCCCGCTTCTTTAATTTGAATCTATTTTAACATTGTTATTCGTGATTATAAATTTTTTTATGGAACTTATTATTTTGTCAATTAACAAAAATTTTTGAAATGTTGGTAATGGTTACATTTTTTGAAAAATAGAATGATTGCTTGTTAATTGTTATTACATTCGTTAATTGGTATAGTCCTGAAAAATCACTAAAAGGGTAGCTTTTGACCGTTTTTCATGATATAACATTTACATTGGTATTTTCATGAATAGTAATAAATATGAAACTTTTATTTTTCATTCTTAGGAGGAAGAAAAACTGATGAAGACCTATTTACAACGGATGGGACGATCGTTGATGTTGCCTGTGGCAACTTTACCAGCGGCAGCCCTATTGATGGGAATTGGGCATGCACTACCATCTAATTGGGCATTAGCGCTCTTTTTACAAGCGGGAGCCAATGCAATCTTAACTAACTTACCGATTTTATTTGCAGTCGGGCTGGCTTTGGGAATGTCAGTAGATAAATCTGGTGCCGCAGCCTTAGCTGGTTTGGTAGCCGTTATGGTACCAATGTTTGTTTTAGATCCAGCACAAGTAGCTACATATTTTCATATTGCTGCCACTAAGGTGGATCCAGCTTTTGCGGCCATTAAGAGTAATGTTTTGATTGGAATTATTGCTGGTTTAATTGCCGCAGGATTATATAATCGCTTCCATGAAGTTAAGCTACCAATGGCACTGTCCTTTTTCAGTGGTAAACGTTTAGTACCTATCCTATCATCAGTAGTGATGTTAGTCTTATCAGCGATTTTATTATTTATCTGGCCACCAGTATACGAAGCCTTAGTTGGTTTTGGTAAATTCATGGTTGGCTTAGGGCCATGGGGAGCAGGCTTATATGGCTTCTTTGATCGCTTATTAATTCCTACAGGTCTTCATCAAGCATTGAATTCGGTCTTTTGGTTCAATGTTTCGGGGATTAATGATATTGGTAAGTTCTGGTCAGGAACCGGGGTTCGTGGTGTAACCGGAATGTATCAAGCAGGATTCTTCCCAATTATGATGTTTGGTCTTCCTGCGGGAGCTTTTGCTATTTACAAAAATGCACGACCAGAACGTAAAAAAGAAGTGGCTTCGTTAATGATTGGGGCAGCCTTTGCTTCTTTCTTTACTGGAGTAACCGAACCGCTTGAATTTTCATTTATGTTCGTGGCTTGCCCACTATACGTTTTGCATGCAGCTTTAACTGGGGTTTCCATGATTATTGCTGCGGCAATGCATTGGATTGCTGGATTTTCATTTTCCGGTGGGTTGGTTGATTTTATACTAAGTTACAGCCAACCATTATCGGTCCGACCATACATGCTGATTGTACAAGGTTTAGTGATGGCCGTTATTTATTATTTCACGTTTGATTTTGCAATTAAAAAATTTAATTTGTTAACCCCAGGTAGAGAACCGGTGGAAGCAGATGACAATGATGGCATGATGGAACTTGAAAGCGATGAAAACGACGACAAGTATATGACCAAGGCCAAGAAAATTTACATTGCTATTGGTGGTAAAGAAAACTTAACGTATGTCGATAGTTGTGCTACGCGATTACGATTACAAGTAAAAGATACTGCTCAAATTAATGAAAAAGCGTTGAAAAAAGCCGGAGTGGCTGGTGTCAATGCAGTGGATAAAACTAATTTACAGATCATTATCGGAACAGAAGTACAATTTGTTGATGAGGCCTTAGCCAAGTTATATCGTGCTGGGGTACCGTTGTCTGATTTGACGGTCTCAACTGATAATCCCGCTATCGAAGAAGAAAAATTAGTTAGTGAAGCGATTGGCAATAAACCAGCCATTACCGAAAGCCTGTATAGTGTGGCTAATGGTGAGTTTGTAGATATCAGTGATGTTGCTGATGATACTTTTGCTCAGAAATTGATTGGCGATGGTTTTGCGATCGAACCTAGTGATGGTAATATCGTTTCACCAGTGGATGGAGTGGTTACTACCATTTTCCCAACGAAACACGCCCTAGGGCTTAAAACTGCTAGTGGATTAGAAATCTTGATTCATATGGGCTTAGATACGGTTGAATTAAACGGTGAACCATTTGAAGTTAAGGTCCAAGAAAATGATCAAATTAATCACGGTGACCCGATTGCTACGATGGATTTAGCCCAAATTCAAGCAGCCGGTAAGCAAAACACAATTGAAATTGTGATTACTAATATGGCTGAAGTTAGTGATTTGCATTTTGAGTCATTAACCACGGTTAAAAACGATCAAGCTGTAGGAACAGTGACAACTAAATAATTTAAAAAACGCCCATTTCGGGCGTTTTTTTGTGGTTTTATTAATAAAGTCAATAAAACGGTGATGAAGTGGCTCAGAGATGATATATTAAATAAGGCGTATGGCTACATTTTTGAGAAATTTTTTGGAGGATACCATGGGGAAATTAACGATTGTAGTTCCAGCTTTCAATGAGGAAGCGGTATTACCCAGTACGATTGCAACACTGACAAAAATTGAACATGATTTAATTGAACAAAATCAAATTGCTGAAAATTCTGATATTTTGGTTGTTGATGATGGTTCGGCAGATGGCACCTGGGCGGCAATTGAAGAACAACACCGCCAACAACCTTCTGTAAAGGGATTAAAATTTAGTCGTAATTTTGGGCATCAAAATGCATTATTGGCAGGAATGCAAGAAGCAGTCAAGAGTGCGGAAATGATCGTAACAATTGATGCTGATTTGCAAGATGATCCGAATGCAATTATTGAAATGGTAAAAGATTATCATGAAGGCGCCGATATTGTGTATGGTGTTAGAAATAATCGGGAGTCTGATACCTGGTTTAAGCGAACTACTGCCAATGGCTTTTATAAATTCTTGAATTTATTAGGAGTGCGATTAATAGTTAATCATGCTGATTTTCGGTTAATGTCACAAAAAGCGGTCGTTACCTTAATGCAGTATCAAGAACGAAACATGTTTATTCGAGGCGTGATTCCCATGCTGGGCTTTAAGACAGCTAAAGTTTATTACAAGCGTACGCCTAGAATGGCTGGTGATAGTAAGTATCCGCTGAAGAAGATGCTCGCATTTGCTTGGGAGGGCATTACTTCCTTAACGATTGCGCCAGTGCGATTAATCTTGGTATTAGGTATTCTGGCCTTTATTACTGGAATCTGTATGATGTTTTACGCTTTATTTGCTAAATGTTTTGGCGCCACCGTTCATGGCTGGACTTCTTTGATGATTTCTATTTGGATCGTCGGTGGTTTACAAATGATTAGTCTCGGGGTGGTTGGTGAATACATTGGTAAAGTAACAACTGAAGTTAAGCACCGCCCCCGCTTCACGATTGAAAAAGTGTTGGAGTAATTATCTATGAAAATGGCAAATAAAATTCAAAAAATATTTCCGGCGATTTTGATATTACCGTTAATATTGGGCGTTATTAGTAATTTGGTTAATATTACTAGTGGTATGTCAGGCTTAATAAGTGTGGCAATGACCGCTATTTTGATGATTGTGGGCAAGTGGGCTCATCCCAAGGTTAATCAGTTAAGTCAACGACAAGTTAGTTATTTAATTGGAGTGGGCTTAATAATAATTTTTATAGTCCAACTATGGGTATTAAATAATCTCCAAACTACCGTCTATAATGATCCTTTTCGGGTATTATACAAAGCAGAAGAATTAAGTCATGGTCATCACAATTGGGCCGAATATACTTATTTCTGGCGTTATCCTAACAACGTTAACATTGCCTATATTTTATCGCGGTGGTTGGTATTAACGAACATGTTTCATTTGTCCACCAATACAGCGGTTCATATTTTAACTATTTTCTCTTTGGATACTTTCATTTTAATTAGTTTAAAAACGGTCCAAAAGTTGAATCAACGAGCTTTTGCCACCATGGCATTATTACTATTTTACTTAGTAAGTCCGTTTGCCTACACTTACTACTTACAAGTTTTTTATTCTGATTTACCGACTTTATTGGCGTTGATGATAGCCTTTTGGGTATTAATTAATTGGAGTAATTGGTCCAAACTAACTAAGAGCTTGAGTGGTATTGGTCTTTTAGTGGTAGTCTTATTTTCACAACTGTTGAAGCCCACTTTGATTTTGATGGTGATTGCGATGGCCATTGTAGCCGTAATCTGGGGCTTTAGTGATAAGCAGGCGTTGAAAAAAGTGGCATTGCCATTTGCCATTATTACGCTGGGGATTTTATTAGCAGTTCCTACTGGTAAGTTAATTACCAAACAGTCTCAATTTACTCCTAACGAACGTTACCAAATGCCGGTGGCTAATTGGATTTATATGAGCTACAATTCGCACAGTCACGGTATCTATAACTCTAAAGATGTGCAATTTATGAATACGTTGCCTAACATGAAGGCTCGGCAACGTTATTTAAAAACAGCGTTACCAAAGCGTCTGAAGCAATTAGGCCCTCTGGGGATTGTTAAACAGTGGGGAACCAAGGCGGTTATATTATTAAATGGTGGTCAAGTATCGTCTAGGTACAATAGAGGATACGTGAATGCCCCGAAATTGTATCAACGATTTGAGCGAATAATCACCATTTTTGGTAATAGCCTATTGCAAGCGGGCTTTGCACTTATTTACTTGGTGGGTATTATCCGTTGTTGGCAATTAATGAAGAGCTCTCAATCGATTAATATTGTAGTGGGAACAGCCATTGTTTTGGCATTAGGTTATATTAGTTTTCATACTTTAGTTTGGGAATCTGAATGTCGTTATGGACAAGCCATTTTTCCATTATTATTAGTGCTGGAAAGCTGGCCATTGGCCCCAATTGAAACCTTTACTAATAAAACGCGGCAACTTTGGTTGGCCGGAATTACAATTGTGGTGGGCGTTTTGGGTAATATCATTCCTAATTTAAATGGGTTAGCCTTAGCTCAAAAGACCCAAACGGTGGCTATTCAACGTGGGCAACTGTCCGTTCAGTATGGCGTAAAAAGCAAGCTACTCGATGGTAATACTACAGCCACTCAACGTGTCGACTTAAATCATGCTAGTAACCACTTTCAGGTACAAACGATGGAACACACTAAATTGAAATACAAATTAGTAAATATCGACACTCGTCAAGCATATTCATTGCAACAACAAACCACTATTGCCAAGTATACGGGCAAATTAATTGCTGGTCGCTACCAAATTGAGGCTACTAATCCCACCTCAATGCCACAACCGATTAGCTTGACCTTTACTCAAAATTATCAGATGGCACCATATCCAGTTCGTTTAAATGGTCGTTGGTATGCTCATGGTAGTTTTATTTACCGAGGATTAAATCATGCTAGTTATTAAGCTAAAACAAAAGCACGTAGCCATTAGGTTACGTGCTTTTTGATTAGCCGGTATTGACCGAAATCATTACCCTTAATCAATCTCTAGTATAAAATTATTTAACTTCGACAAAGAATTTACCGTTAGCCTTATTAATTTCAAAATGTTTATCAGGTGCCACTGTTTTAGCTAATTCCATAGCTTCAATGGCTTCATCGTGAGTTTCAAAGCGGCGATCGCCAACTTCTTTCGCATTATCAATTTTTTCTGATGTAATTTTTTTAACAGAATTAACAAATTGATTTCTAGCTTCAGCATTCATTTCCATTTTCAATTCCCCCTAGCTGTTAATTAAAGTTTAGCCACAATCGCTTTTCCTTCGGCCGTTAATGGTGTTGGATTTAAAATCTTGGTAATAAATTCGCGGTTACCATCTTTGGTAACTTGTAAATTAGTCAAGCCCAAGTCAAATAATTTTTTCAACACAATCATTGCTTCGTCAGAATCTAATATGTGATCGATTGCGTCTTCGAATTTAGGTAAATCCAAATCATTAAGACTATTTAGTTGATCTAAGTATTTTAAAGCAAATTGATCGGCGTCATTTAATTCCATATTCATTAAGCTCACCACCTTTTAAAAATATTGTCTCGCAAGCCATAAGAGATTTCTATTAAAACGACTTATAAATTCGATGGTAACAAAAAAGTGATTGCCCTAATCGGCAATCACTTAGTAATTTATTTTACAGCTGTTCCGGCTTTGGGACCGATATCGAGCCAGTAAACTTGATCAATTGCAATTACGCCAACATACTTAGGAGCTGGATTACCGCCAGCAGTTTCGGTGGCAACCATTTGGTCAAAGTATGGGCCGTCAGTCACGATTTCGGCCTTTCCAGTAAAACGAAATCCCTTCATAGCTTTAGCATCTACAACGGCAACGGCGGCTTTGCCCGTTTGCTGAATATTTTTCATGGTTTGTCCAGCGGTAAATTCATTATAGTATAAATGCGAATCATCATAGAGTTGCATGGTCATTTTCGGGCCAATGTCGGGATTACCTTCGCCATCCACCGTGGCAATATAAGCTAATTTCTTTTGTAACATGTTCTTCATTTCTTCAGTAACATTCATTATTTGTCGCTCCCTTCGTCGCTAACAAGTACTTCTTTAAGTATAGCAGTTTTTGACATCAGGCCAAGGAAAGCGGCCAGATTGTTAAAAAATATCTAAATGATTAATGGGAGCCGCCTTAATGACCCCCGCTTTAGTTAACAGTTGAATGCTACGGTTAAGGTCAGTCACTAGTTCTTGTTTTTCAGTCGAACTTAATTGATTAAGCCGCGTTTCCATTTGCTTTTGGACATGTCGGAGGTGTTTTTGGGCGACATCAATTCCTTTAGGAGTGCGGATTACGTTATAAATCCGGTGATTATTACTATTTTTTTGGCGCTGGACCAAGCCTTGTTGTTCTAAATTATCCACAATCCTAGTTATTTGGGGCCGGGTGTTGCCGATTAAGTCAGCTAAGTCACTCATGGAGATGCCAGAATGTTGGTAAACATTGGCCAGGGTAACGGCTTGGAGTCTACTCAAGCCAAATTCTTCGAAGAAATGATTTTGAATAATAGTTCTGGTTAAAGTTAAATACATTTGTACGAATAACTGGGAATTGTTCGGTTCATCTACCATAGTTGTGACCTCCAAATTTTCGACTACCTCTTAATTAAGTAATTCCAAAAGTATGCGCTATCATAATTATGAACGAGTCTTAAATTCCCGTCAAATATCATTTGATAGTGGCAGCTTAAATAGTAAACCGCAGGCATTTTCAAATTACCTAAGCAAATTAACCAATGCCATCCATTTTTTGTGCTAGGATGAAACGGTAAATAAGAAAGGGGATATTTATTATGGCAGAAGATTATGAAAAAAAAGAAGACAAGACTTTAGATAAGATTAGCAACACATTTAATAATTTAGATGATGCTTTAGCTAAAGAAGATACTGATTTGGAAAATAATCACAAAACTCGAGCCTGGTTTGAAGAGCATCGTGCAATTCACGAAGTTAAAAAAGCCCTTCATGAAATTGGTAAATACGATAAGTTTGATGAAGATGAATATAACCGCTTCATGAAAGATTATGAAAAAGCCATCGAAGACTTTAATAACTAAATTCACGTACTAAAAAAGCTGGAACAGAAATAGTTCCGGCTTTTTATGCTTTTAAGGCATTGATTAACATTAAAATAAACAACGCTAACCAGCCAGCGATGGCAAAAAAAGAGCCACCAAAAATTTTGGATAAAATAACTAATATGCTGCCGATTAGTAGTCTTAACTACCACAGGTTGGCCAGTTAATAAATAATCCGTAGTAACCTCAAATAAGCGACTCAGTTGAATTAGTTGGTTGTAATCAGGAAGTTCAGTGTCTGATTCCCAAGCAACAATCAGGGGAGTAGTAACGGTTAAAGCGTTAGCTACTTCTTCACGCGATAGTTTGTCTTGTTGGCGTTGTTTCATTAAGCGAGTACCTAATGTCATTAGAAATTCCACCTTTCCGTGATTGTCTTCTACTTTTATTATCGAGTAATGGTAACAAAATTGCATTTTTAAAATCCGAAGAATTAAATGTGCGAAACTAACTGGTATAATGAAATAAAGAAATAAAGAAATGCGACTGAGGTGAATAATGAATACTAATTTAGAGACGTTTATCAGCGTTTATGAAAGCCGCAATTTTTCTATTGCTGCTAAAGAACTATTTGTGACCCAACCAACGGTGTCAGTTAGAATTGAACAACTGGAAAAAGAATTAGCTACACCACTATTTGTTAGAAAGTATCGCCAAGAAATTGTGCCCACTAAGGCAGGAGAATTATTATATAAAAAAGCCATTCAAATTCGGGAGTTATGGCAAGAAACCCAAACGGAAATGCGTTATGCTGAAGCTAGTAATCGGCGATTAATCCGAATTGGTTTTTCACAAACCTTAGCGATGACAACAGTGACTGATTTTTTGGTACAAGCCAGAGCCAAGTATCCTACTGATGATTGGGAAGTAACGGTGGCCAATTCCGAAGCCATTTCTCATTTGATTGCTAATCGTAAGTTAGAAATGGGACTAGTAGAGAAGCCAATTGTGACCGATACGAGCGTGGTGAAGCGTAAAAGTATTGCTACTGATCAACTAGTTCGAATTGGTCAACCAACCGGGACTTGGATTATTCGCGAACCCGGTTCTGGTATTGAACATTACACTAATTTGTTTTTTAGTGAGTATGATTTAATTCCGGCTCATACCATTGTTTTAAATCGTAATGATTTAATTTTGAATTTGGTAACGGCAGGTGTAGGAGAAACGATTATTTCGCGTAGTGTACTCCCTAAATCATGGGACTTCACGGAATTGAATCCTCATTTTCAACGGTCTTTATACTTTATGTCGGCGGCCGATACGGATAAACATTTACTAGGAAACGTATTTGAGTTACTACAAGAGATTATTGCTACCATTTATTAATGGTGGTAGTGATGAACGGAGGTGCTGTTATGACGAAAAAACCGACTTCTCAAAATAACCAAAAAATTTCGGGTTTTCGCTATGCTTTACTATTGTTTATGACTATTTTTGGATTAGGACCTCGTAAATATCGTTATCATAAAAAATAAAAAGGTAGTTACCAGTTACTGGTAACTACCTTTTTATTTGGAACGATGGCTAGTGGCTTTTAAAAGTGGTTTGGCAATAATAGGAGTAACAATGCCAGCGAAAATGGCTTCTGGTACACCGTTGGTACCAATCACACCTAGTAAATAAGGTAAGAGGTTTTTAACATTAATCGCATAAAGTTGAGGAGCATTGCCGCGATAGAGGAGATAAATAAGACCTAAGACCAAAATAGTATTAGTCAAAGAACCAGCAATCGCGGCCAGCGAAATGGTAATATTACTGGATTTAATTCGGTGCTTAAGTTGTTGATAAACAATGCCAGCAACTACTCCGACCATAATCCGCGGAAAGACCGATACCAGCGGATTGACAAAAACAATCGTAGCCATGGGGCTAGTGGGCCAGACGTAAGCGCGAATAAAAGTAATTAATCCCCAGACTCCGCCGATAATGGCCCCATCCATGGGGCTCATGATAATTGCAACAATGGCAATGGTGACCGGAATAATGGTAATTGAAAGGGGCCCAATCGGAATGAGACCCAAAATGGGAATGGAAGTCTGCAAAATAATGATAGCAGTAAATACCGCCAGCAGATTTAATCGGTAGGTATTATTTTTTTTCATAGTTATTCCTCTGAATTAAATAAGTTATTGTAAAAACTATTTGAATAAATAATAGCACTGTGATGGCTGCTTTAAAAGAAAAATAGTTAAGTGGGTGCTGGGCAATAATCAAAATACAATCGATAATATATTGACGAGCATATTATATCGTGTATAATATTGAATTGTATTAAATAAGAGATGAGGTAGAAAATGGAAATTCAAGTGAACTCTGAACTTTTGGATGGCTTGGTTTTATCGCTATTAACCAGAGAAGACTACTATGGTTATGCAATTACTCAAGAAATTCAAAAGTCGATTAACATTTCGGATTCAACCATGTATCCAGTTCTCAAGCGGCTGAAAAAAAACGATTGGTTAACTACCTACGATCACCCTTATCAAGGACGAAATCGGCGGTATTACCAAATTACGCCAGCAGGAACGGAACATTTGCAAGAGCTTTTAGGGGCTTGGCGAAAATACAAACTCAATATTGATGCGATTTTTGACCAAACTCAAATACCACCACTAACTTTAGGAGGAGCAGATTAATGGCTAACGATGTCACCGAATATTTAGCTGAGTTAAAAGGGCTGTTAGGCTCGTTAACCACTCAGGAACAAGACGATGTAATGGAATTTTATAGTGAATACTTACAAGATGCTGGGGTCGTCACTAGAAGTGAAGTTGAAAGTCGGTTAGGAACACACAAGCAGTTAGCACGTAAGGTGTTGGCCGATTATTCAATTAAAGATAGTCAAAAACAAGCTAGAGAAAATAAGAGTACCATCAAGGATCAAAAAGCAACCAACAAGTCCAACGTGACCATGATTTGGATGGTGATCCTAGCCATCGCTTCCTCACCAGTGACTATTCCCTTGGCATTGGGTGTTTTATTAGTTTTAGCTGGAGCAATTTTGGCAGTATTAGGGGTATTATTTGCGGCGATTGTGGGCGTATTAGGCGTGGGAGCCATCGCTTTATTTGCGATCTATGTGGGTATTATGATGATTCCTGGTCATCTGGCTGTGGCTTTATTTTATTTAGGGGCCGGGGTGGCCGCAATTGGAGCCCTATTAATTGGGGTACCATTGGCACTATCAATTTTGAGTTGGTTAATTAAGATGACGGCATTAGCTATTAGCTGGCTCTATCGTAAAATTACTAAAATTCAACCGACAGTAAAAAAGGAGGATCATCATGAAAAGGTCGATTAAAATTGGAATTATTTTATTTGTGGCAGGCCTCGTAGCCACTTTAATTGGGTGGCGCACCAATGGTTTTAAGCCAGTAACATTAGATAAACAATTAAAGCCGATAGTGGTACAACCAATCACAATTGATAAGGATTTCAAAAAAGTTAAAGGGATTAATGTCGATGTCATTAACACGGAAATCCAATTACGTTCTGGCGAACAATTTCATGTTACTATTCACGGCAATAGTACTGATCAACTTAAGGCGGTTAATAACAGTGATAATTTAACCATTAGTAATCAAAATGGTATTGGCTCATCTGGCTTTAATTTTGATGATAATTTAGACAGCAAGGTAATTATCACGGTACCAGAAAATGCCAGGCTTACAACTGTTAATCTGGCTGGTTCTGGCAATATTGATATTAGCCAGTTAAAAGCTAAAAATATGATCATTAAGCAAGGCTTTGGTGATTCTAATATTTCCAATAGTGATTTAGAAAATATAATCGTGAAAACCAGTAGTGGTGATATTAATTTAGATGAAACTAATATCACGGCCGGTAATATTACCAATGAAAATGGCGATTTTGAAATGAATTCCGGACAAGTACGTAAGTACCTAAAAGTGAATAATCAAAATGGAAATAATGAAGTGACGGGAGTTAACTTTAAAGGCTACAAGTTAATTACTAAGAACGGTAAAAATGAATATAATGATGTCGAATCAGAGCGACCATTAGTTAAAAATGAAAACAAGCAACCATTTTTACAATTGTTAAATAACAATGGTGATAATGAATTGATGAATTAACATATTAATATGGATATAAAAAGCAGCCAAAATAAATTTTGGTTGTTTTTTTGTAATGATAGCGTTGTTTGTAAATGCCATTTAAGTTATATAGCCTAAATGTTATTTGAATGAAAGGAAGTGTTATGTTACAAAAAAGACTTGATGTGTTATTGTAATCAATGTAAAATATGATTTTTTTATGAAAATAAAAAACGCATTTATTGCAAATCTAGTCGTTAGGTGTTTGGGGAAACATCGCAGTATTGGGGACTAGGCTAGCAGTGAATGCTTTGAATTAGGGGATGAGTCCCTTTTTGTATGTTCGCAATTATTGAGATACTCGTTTAGAGGTGTGAAGGTTGTTGAAAAAGATAATTAGTAGAATTTTCATAATGTTAATGCCGTTAATATTTAACGGATTGCTATTATCCACGTCGGTTACAGCGGATACGGCATTAAAAGATAATATTCCGTATCTAGTTACTCATGGTCATGCCTTGGGAGTTGCTTCTAATTTTAATATATTTGCGACTAATAATTACATGCAGTCTAGTAGTGTTAGTAATGTCAGACTGGCTGCAGGCTACTTTCAATCTAAGGGGTGGCAGCAATCTATTGGCTGGACAAAAAACGATGATCGTTTTGATAGTCATATGTTAGTCGTCAAAAAACGAGCTGATGATGCAAACACTAATTCTACTTTTCTCAATACTGATCAAAGTAGCGGAATTTATGCAGCCGAAGACAGTGACGCTTTACCAATGAAAAACACTAAAGACCAACCGAATGATAATAGTTATAGTGTTAAACCAGATGCGTTAAGCGATGTTTCAGATTTTACTGATAATGGCGTGACTTCGTTTAGTGATGCCACTAAACAAAGTCAAGAAGTTAGTGATTTTTATAATTCTAAGGATGCACTAACTAAGGCATTTTCAGCTGATTTCTTAAATTACACTACATTAGATCAGGATCAAATTAAAACTTTACATGATGGTAAAAAAATTGTAATTAAAGATGATAACGCAAAGAAAAAATTCTTAGTTATTAATATTCCGATTACCAACATTGATCAACTTAGACTTAATACCCTTAGTTTAAATATTGAATACCAAACTAAACTTACTGAAACACCGATTGTAGTTTTAAATTTTCCAAATCTAACAAATGGATTTGAATTATACAGTAATGATGATGCTTTAAATGTTACTTATGGGACAGCAGATAATCAAACGCGAATTAGTGATAAACAACACTTACTGTTAAATTTTCCTAGTTTAGACGAAACGACCCCGTTAGCATTTGATCAACAGTTTTTAGGCACGATTATGGCGCCTAAAGGTAAGATTATCATTAATAGTTTAAATTCGGTGCTCACTTCCATGATGGCCAAAGATATTGAAGTTCATTCTTCAGTAAATACAGCGGGACCAGATGGAATCTTTAATCCACCAGATTTTGCAGATCCCAATAATCATGGTGACGGTGATGATAAACCAGAAAGTAAAGTAACTGCTACTGTAGATCGAATTGACACTACCGGTCAAAAAAGCTCTGCAGCCTTAGAAGATGCTAAGCAATTAGGTTATTTTATGTATAAGGATAAAGCAGTTTTTAATATTGAATGGAGTAATGCTAAAAATACGCAACTTTACCGTAGTGATGATTATGGTGCTACATGGGAAAAAGTTAGTAATTCATCAGCTGATGGCAGCGGCAGTTATAGTTCAATAAATGATTATCGACCAGCACAAAGATTAAGTTGGAATGTTTCTGCTGATCAGAAAACTTTAACTGCACAAGCTACTAAAAATATTCGCTTTGAGTTAGCAACTGAGAGTCCTAATACTGATGGAGCCGATAAAATTTGGTTCGGAGATACAGAATTAAACATGGCTAAATTCTCGCTAACAGTACCAGCGACCATTAACTTTTCTAATCTTGATGCCGATGACAAGGGTGTTATCAAGCCCACGATAACGCCCCAAATAAAAGTCAATAACGCCTTAGATGTGCCGTTTAATTTAAAGCTGATTGTGGATGCTCAAAGTAGTGGTAATAGTCCTACTGATTCATCGAATATATTTTTAGGAGCAAGGCAATTTACTTTTAATAATACGGATCTGAACAATTTGACTTCCATATTCGGAATGAATCAAGCGAGTGCAGATCAATTTATCAAGGATATGGCAACAACACCATTAGAAGAAGCTGGTAAAACTTATGATTTGACTGGGTTTCAGTTAAATACTAATAATCAGCGCTTCGTGGCGGCCACTGCCGGATTAAAGTGGCAATTTGATTGGGGATCTGAGTAAGAGCCCCAATCCTAAAATGATGTACCAACTATAAAACCCAAATATCAATATAGGAGTGATATATTATGAAAAAAATGATTAGTGTAGCATTTGTCGCAGCTTTGTTAGCAACGGGGGTAGGCGTGAAGGTTAATGCAGCTGTTGCTGATGGCAATCGTGATTTGGATACTACAGCCAAGTTCAACGTGGAGAATGGTAAATTGACTCTTTTGCAAGCACCCGACTTAGATTTTGGTACAATTTCTGTTAAAAGTTTAGTTGACGGTAGTAGTGAGGATAAAGTACTTTCTGGTAATCCTTCAACTAAAATCAAAATTAGCAATTATGATGTTAATGTGAATAACTGGGAATTGACAGCAAAAGCAGGGGATTTTGTTAATCAAAATGATGGAAGTAATGTGTTAACTGGCACCAAAATAACTTTAAATGAGGATAAAATTATTTCTGGTGATGGGGCTACTGTTTTGACTGGTGGACATTTAGAATCTAATGAATCAGATGTTACAGCTAAATTAGATTTAAATGGCTTAGATAAAGATAAGGTTAAAGCTGAAACTTACACAGCTAATATTGATTGGACACTATCTAATACTGAAGCAACCAAATCAGCAAGTAGCTTCAAATAATCAACGTTTCAATAGACTGGACACGCTCCAGTCTATTTTATTAGTGGAGGATTAACATGTTTAAAAAACGAGTAATCAGTTTCTTGATGATGGTGGCTTTCAGTGTAGGAATGTTGCAGCCAGCTACGACGCAGGCTGCCGAATCCGCGCAATCGGGAACGGGTTTTACGATGAAAATTAAAACACCAGCTAAGTCATTGGATCCAGAGCAAAGTTACTTTAATTTATTGGTACAACCGGGCGATTCAGAGACTCTGACCCTGCAGCTGCAAAACTTGCGAAAGCAAACGCGCCAATTTAAAGTGACCCCCGTGTCAGCTTATACGAATAACAATGGTTACGTTGACTACAAGGCGCAGGTTAATACCGCGCAGTCACAAGCTAAATATCAATTTACTGATATGACCTCGGAAGCGCAAACTGTGACTGTTGCTGGTAATGCCACTAAAGAAGTCAGCTTTTCACTAAGTGTGCCTCAAGATAAATTCGCGGGAATTATGGTCGGGGGCTTTAGGGCCGCTGACATCAATCAAGCTAAAAATGATCAAGCTGACCAGAAAGGCTTTACCATCAATAATCGTTACGCGATGTTAATGGGAGCAACAGTCCAAGAGACGAAACAATTGCATATGCCTGAATTATCCTTGGGTAAAATAACGCCGACAGTTGTGCGAGGAGCAACCACCTTATCGACCCAAATCAGTAACCAAGTACCGACATGTTTGGACAACTAAACATTAACGCTACGGTTACTAAGCGTGGTCAAACTGAGGTATTGCACAAATTAAAGCGAAAGAATTTGTCGATGGCACCAGCTTCTACCTTTAATTATCAAATGGATTGGAATCACGAAGCCTTTAAGCCTGGTAAGTATACCTTGCATTTAAAAGCTACTTCAGGGACCAAGCATTGGAACTTTGACGAACCGTTTACGATTACTGCAACTCAGGCTAAACGAGTTAACGATAAGGGAGTTAACTTAAAACGTGATTGGTCCTGGTTGTGGATTCTCTTGTTAATTCTGTTAATTTTACTATTGCTGATTGCTATGTATTATTACGGTAAATACCGAGCTAGAAAAGACGCTGAAAAAAATAACTAAGTATAGTTAATTACGAAAAAAGATTCAACCAAACTTTAATGGTTGAATCTTTTTATTTTGTCTGAATAATCTGTTTGAGTTTGCTCAAGTCAGCCAGAGCCAATGGCCGTTTACTAGGGAAGCGTTTGATATAAGAAGGATGAAATAAGGGAAATACCTGATAAGCGTGGTCACCGGAATGGTAACGTTGGGTTGCTTCATCATATACCTGCAGTGGGGTAGTTATTAGTTGACCATGAATGGTTGAAATAGTGTCCTTTTTACCCAGTAAACGATTCAAAGCAGTACCGCCTAAAGGCACGATGAGGCTATCGGGAAAGTGAGATAAATCAAAATCCAAAATGGGAGCAGATTGATTAATTTCTTTTTGGGAGGGTTTACGATCACTTTTACGATTATTTTTTAGGTTAAACGGGCGTGAAAAAACCGTTTTAGTAATATAAATATCTGCGCGTGTGAGTTGGAGCTCCTGCAACCATGCGTCTAACTCCTGACCACTGCGGCCGGTAAATGGCAAACCAGTTTTAATTTCAGTTGCTCCGGGCGCCTCCGCTACTAGGACTACTTTAGCGGCTAAGTTACCGTTGCTAGAAACAATGCCTTCCAGGCGATCATCGTTATCACAGATTTGTTGGGCCAATGCTAGTTGTTTAGTTCCCAGATAAGTTGGCATTTAAAACGCTCCTTTCAATAAGTTAATATTAGCGTTTTTACCATAAATAACCAAGTGATTGTGATTAGCAGATGTTTCGAATGAAAATTGCAATTATTCTTAAAATATTCATGATTAATGTTCATTTTATTTAAATTATATTGCTACTATATATAGTTTTAAAATATAGTTGGGAGTTTATGTTGATGAGACGTGGAAAACAATTGGTATTTTTAGTAGTAACGATTTTAATGGGCATTAATCCAATAGTAGCTAGTGCTAGTTATAGTAGAAAAAGTTTACGAATGGCACTGACATTTCAGTCCATGCCGATTACTTATGAAATTCAGCAAAAGAGTCCCTACTATACGAAAATGTGGCGAGAAGCGATTAATACCTGGAATAAAGAATTGAAAACCAAAGGGCAGAAAAGTAACGTGTTTGTTCCGGTAAAAAAACATCAAACGCCTGATATTACATTATCAGCAGTCAATAAGTATAATTGGTCAGCTAAAAACGTAACGGGGACGACTAGAAGATTTTTCAATCGCCGTGGTATCTCTCATGATCAGGTACGGCTTAATATTAAACAAGTCAAAAAGCTCCACTATTCATATCAAGAGCGTCGCAACGTCATGGTCCATGAATTAGGCCACGTCATTGGCTTGCCGCATAATAACAATTATCAGTCGGTAATGTACTATGCGGCGCGCAAGCAAACCATACAACGAGAAGATATTAATGGCGCTAAGTGGCTGATTAATAATAAAATTACATATTAAAAAGAAATCATTTTGTTAACCCCGATATACCGGTTAGTAAAATGATTTTTTATTATCAATAATTAATGACATGTAGGAAATAAATCTAGGTGTTAATTGTCATCATTTTGTTTCAACCGTGATAGCATAAAAAATAATAAGCAAAAGGAAGATGATGATACGATGACAATGGTGAATGGTTATGAACAAAGTGACCGCGAAAAGCACATTAAAGTAGTGGATTTGGAATCACTAGAAGCAGAAGCACAAAAAATTATTCCTACCGGTGCCTTTGGCTACATTAGTGGTGGTTCGGAAGATGAATGGACTTTACGCCAAAATCGTAAATCATTCACGCATAAACAAATTTATCCTCGAGTATTAACGGATGTGGAAAAACCAGAGATAAGTACCAACTTTATGGGAATTGACTTAAAAACCCCGATCATGATGCCACCATTAGCTGCGCAAGGATTGGCTAATTCACAAAGTGAAAAAGATACCGCGCGAGCCTTTGCTGCGGCAGGTGGTTTGATGGCACTTAGTACTTATGGCTCAGCTACAATTGCTGATTTTGCGAAAGCTGGTAACGGAGCGCCACAATTTTTCCAACCATATATGAGTAAAAATGATGATTTTAATAAATCATTATTAGATGAAGCTAAACGAAACGGTATGAAAGCCATTATTTTAACGGCAGATTCTACTTTAGGCGGCTATCGAGAAGCTGATGTTATTAACAATTTTCAGTTCCCAATTCCCATGGCCAACTTAGAAAAATTGAGTCAGGGTGCGGGTAAAGGACAAGGAATTGCCGCTATTTATGCAGCCGCAGCACAAAAAATTGGCCCAGATGAAATTAAAAAAATTGCTGATTACACGGATTTACCAGTTATTGTTAAGGGAATTCAAAATCCAGTAGATGCTGAATTAGCCATTGACGCAGGCGCCGCTGCTATTTATGTTTCCAATCATGGTGGCCGTCAACTCAATGGTGGCCCTGGATCCTTTGATGTTTTACCAGAAATTGCTGTTGCAGTTGCTAAAAGAGTACCGATTATTTTTGATAGTGGTATTCGCCATGGCTCAGATGTCTTTAAGGCCCTAGCGACCGGTGCGGATTTAGTAGCTATCGGGCGACCATTCGTATATGCTTTAGCTTTGGGTGGGCAACTTGGCGTTGAAGATGCTTTGGCAGAGATTAACCGAGAATTTCAAATTGTGATGCAATTGGCTGGTACCCAAACTATTGAAGATGTAAAGAATACTAAATTAGCTGATTTGAGTTAATGATTAAAAAAGACAACTTAACTGTTGTCTTTTTGTGTATAATTTGAATAATTAAGGTAGTGAATCTTTAAAAATGCATTTTAAAATGACTGATGATATTATGAATAAAATATTGATAAAGTATGAACCATTTTAGTTTTTTATATGAATTTTTCGATCAATAAATCTAGTAATCTTTGTTAACGTGATGTACAATCTAGTAAATATAATAGTGTCTAGCTAAAATCAAATGGGGGATTTTTAATGAATAAGAAAAATATGCCTAATACAACCAAAGTACACTTCAAAATGTATAAGGCTGGTAAAACATGGTTAGTAGCGGGACTTTCAGTAATGGCATTAGGTGGGGGAATGGCATTAAGTACGGGTGCTGCCCATGCTAGTACCTCTACGACAACTATTACTAGTGTTACTTCAAAGGCAGTAACGGCTAGTGAGGATAACGATGATAATCAAACAACCACAGCAGTCGATACTTCAACCAGCACAGAAGTTACTGCGGCAAACACTGCTAATGCTGAAAATAGCAATAAGGTAACAATTAATGATAATGCTATCAGTAATAATACGGATACGGCTGCATCAACGTCAAAAACAATCACAGATCAAGCTTCAAAAGAAGTAACACCAACGACTAGTGATGATGAAACCTCTAATGAAGATACAAATACAACCACGGCAATGGATACCACTGATAAAGTTGCAGAACAAAGCACTACTGACAAGACTCATAGCGTCGCAACTGATAATAGTTCAGTTAAAACACCGGTGAATAACAATACTAATGCGGTTGATAATGATAAACCGGCAACGGATTCTAAAAATTCAGAAGTTGCCGCCGAGTCTGAGGTTACGATTGATAAAACGGCTAAGTATCCGGATGGAACTACTAAGGATGTTACTGGGGAATCGGCTCAAGAAGTGACTGAAAATGGTAAATATGGGGTTAATTTAAATAATAGTATTATTTACCATAATGGCGAAAATATGGGTAGTTTAGCTGATTTAATGAATACTGTTACCAGTGATAGTCCATTATATGATGCAATTCAGACACTAAAAACCAAGTATCCCGATGGAATTATTACTGGAGTTGATGATTTAGCATCATTACAACAACTTTTAGATGCCATTGACGCTGATTTTCAAAATGCTAATCATGAAAATGATGGCTCATTTTATCACTTAGATATTCAGCTAGTGGGTGATGATTCTACAGAAACTCCAAGTAACCCCGGTACCGATCCATCCAACCCTGGTACCGACCCTACCGACCCAACTAATCCATCTAATCCCGGTGACAACAACCAATCGTCCATCAGCGGTCATGACAGTACCATCAAAGAAGGTGACACTTGGAACCCGGCAGATAACTTTGATGGAGCTAAGGATGCAGATGGCAAGGACATTGCCTTTGGTGACGTTACGGTAACTGGCTCGGTTGATACTAGTAAACCAGGTGAGTATCATGTTACTTATACTTACGGCGACAAGTCAGTAACAGTTACTGTAACCGTAAAAGCAACTGATGATACCACTAACCCTGGTGACAACGGTGGCGATAATAACCACGGTAACCAACCCGGAACTGGTACTGATGATAACAACAATACTGGTAGTGGTTCGGATAACCAAGGTTCTGGTAACACTGGTAATGGTTCTACCAATAATGGTGGCACTAATACCGGCTCAGGTTCTGATGCTAACGGTGGTAATACTACTGAAACTGGCTCTAATGAAACTACAACCGGTAATGGTAGTACTATGAATGCAACTGGTAATGGTACAAGTAACGCTCAAGAAACTAGTGCTAATGCTGCTCAAGCCACCTTACCTCAAACTGGTGAAGATGAAGCTAACGTTTCTGTTTTATCAGTAATCGGATTAGCAATTGCGTCATTATTGGGAGTCTTTGGTATCTCAACTAAGCGTCGGAAGAATTAATTATAATTAAATTGCTGATCAGTGAAACAAATATAAATTCACTTTAACAATAAAAAAACTGTAATTTTGACATTAAAGTCAGAATTACAGTTTTTTGTTTTAGGTCTGATATTTATTTAATTAATGATTATTTAGCGTCATAAGCTGCTTGGAAAATATTAACGATATCGTCCACAGTACCTTTACGAGGGTTAGAAGCAGCGTTACCATCTTTAAGTGCATTTTCAGCCATCATGCGGAAATCTTCTGGCTTAGCACCAATTTCTTTGATGGACTTAGGAATACCAACGTCTTGTGACATTTGTTTCATTGCTTTAATTGAAAGTTCAGCAGCATCACGAGTAGAAAGACCAGTGGTATCTTCGCCCATGAATTCAGCTAATTCAGCAAATCGTTTAGGATCAGCTACCAAGTTGTATTGTTCAACGTAAGGGAGCAAGAGGGCACAACAAACACCATGAGGAGCATCATATTGGCCACCTAATTGGTGAGCCATGGCGTGAACGTAACCTAAGTTGGCGTTGTTAAAGGCCATCCCAGCTAGCATTTCAGCTTCCACCATGTGAGTTCTGGCTTCTAAGTTATGACCATTAGCGTAGGCTTCACGAAGATTATTTTCGATTAACTTAATGGCTTCAATACATTGAGAATCAGTGATTGGATTGTGATCGACTGAAACGTAAGGTTCGATAGCTTGAACGAAAGCATCCATTCCCGTAGCAGCAGTTAATGAAGCTGGCACGTCTAGCATCAAGGTTGGATCGTTAAATGATACTAATGGAATGTTTCTCCATGAAACCACCACGAATTTAAGATGAGTTTCTTCATTAGTAATCACCGCATGACGAGTTAATTCTGAACCAGTACCGGCAGTAGTATTAACGGCAATTAGTGGTGGTAGGGGATTGTCTAAAGTTTCAATCCCGGCTAATTGAGTAATATTGTCGCCGTTAGTTAGGATAATTCCGGCCCCTTTACCAGTATCGTGAGCAGAACCACCACCAACAGTGATGATTGAATCAGCACCGCTTTCTTCATAAAGTTTTTTAACTTCCTTGATATTTCTTACTTTAGGATTGGGTTCGACATTGTTGTAAACAACATAATCAACACCTGCAGCATCAAGGGATTTCAATGTTTGTTGAACAGCACCATCTTTAAGTCCCTCCAGGAATTTGTCGGTAACAATTACTGGCTTCTTCATTCCCAACATTTTGGCACGATCACCAATTTGAGCAATGACACCAGGACCAAAGAAATTGACACTAGGCATTAAAAAATCATAACTACGTTCGCTCATGAATTATCCTTCTTTCTGCCTGTACGGCTAGAAAATTTAATTAAATCAACTTACAAGGTTAATTATAATTAATTCACAAGCAATATGCAATACCAGGGTAGTCATTTTTATGAAAGGGCTTTTAATGACAAGGTATTAACTATTTTATAATACGATCTATTTTAGCTAAAGACTTGGTACGACTTGCTTCGGATTGCTTTTCGGGAGTGGAGTTTAACCAGTGATAATTGTATAGACCAAGTTTGTTAAAAGTTCCACGTTTTAGCATTTTAGTGACTGGATTACCAAAAATCCATTTATAAAGAGACGTGGGAGTGCCAGCGGTGGTAAGGGCTACGATCCGTGGCTTTTTAGGCAATAATCTAGGTCTGGTAGCTTGATAGTGACGCTTACTTAAGACCTTATCTAAGAAACCATTGGTCATAGCTGGAGTAACTTCCCACCAAAGCGGGAAGATAAAGATAATCTGATCGGCAGCCGCCAAGCGTTGATAATAATTTTCGGCTTGGGTATCTACGACTTGTTTGGTACGCCAATTCGTTAGTTCAGTTGCAGTCAGCACCGGGTTAAAATGGTCCGCATGTAAATCAATCACGTCAACAATTTCTCCTCGATGGGTTAAAGTATCAACTGCGTGTTGTGCGATGGCGGCACTATAACTTCGGAAATGAGGTTGATTATGACTAGCGGCAATAGTATAAGGATGATCAAAAACAATAACGGTTTTCATGAATTAAGGACCTCGCTTGTTTATTTATATTCCACGGAATATAATAACAGTAAGAAAAAGAATGTCAATATATATTCGGAGGAATATAAAATGAATGATCAAATTAATGCACTAACAACGACAATCAGTCAGCAATTACAAAGTTTTCGTAATCGAGAAATCGATCAACAAACCATTGATTGGTACCAACAACAAGTTTCAACGAATAATGCCGCTATTATTAAGAAGCTCAGTATTAGTGATTTGGATTTGTTAACCTTAATTGATTTGCATCCTGATAGTCGGGTGAGTGACCTAACTAATTTTGTAAATTTACGACAAGGCACAATTTCTAAAGTCATTACTAAATTTGTCCGTTTGCATTTAGCTGAAAAATATCATCGAGATAATAATCGAAAGAATACCTATGTAAAATTAACGGAAAACGGGATGGAATTGGTACAACTTCATAATGAATTTCATCAACAGAACAAAGAAAAAATGATAGCGGCTTTTAACGATTTTTCAGTTAACGATTTAAGTGTTGTGGCTAGATTTTTGACCAAATTAAATCAAATGGATTAAATAAAAAGCACTGCCACTCGGCAGCGCTTTTTTAGTAACCAAATCACATTTGCAATTAAACATAAAAAAGTGTAATCTTTATTTGATGATAATCGTTCTAAACTAGATTGAGGAGTTAAATTAATGAAGAAAAAACAAAGCTTGGCACAAAAAGTTAATATCCTACGAGCTGCAGTTATGGGGGCCAATGATGGGATTATTTCCATTGCTGGTATCGTTGTTGGGGTAGCGGGGGCGACCTCAAACAGTTTCGCCATTTTGGTTTCGGGATTAGCAGGGATGTTAGCTGGAACAGTATCGATGGCAATGGGGGAATACGTTTCCGTTAATACCCAAAAGGATGCTCAAAGACAAGCGGTGGAAAATGAGGAACAAGCGTTAAAAGATAATTATCAGGGTGAGTTTGATTTTATTGAACAAAAATACATAAGTACTGGCATGGATGCTAATTTAGCACATAAAGCCACACAAGAAATGATGACCGGGGACGCTTTGGGAGCGGGAGTGCGTGAACGTTACGGCTTTAATTCTCATGAGTATACTAGTCCTTATGACGCGGCGATTGCATCCATGATTGCTTTTCCTACGGGTTCGTTTTTTCCTTTATTGGCAATTTGGTTATTCCCTCAAAACGTGCGGGTAGTGGCCACGATTGTGTCAGTCTTATTAGCGCTAGTGCTTACCGGTTATTTTGCAGCAGTATTAAGTAAGTCTAACCGGTTACGTGGTGTTATTCGAAATGTTGTGTCGGGACTGCTAACAATGTTAGTAACCTACTATATTGGTTCATTATTTGCCTAAGAAAGGAATTAATCAATGGAAACCTTAAAAAAAGAAGATCATAAACAACATCTAACAATGGAAGAAAAATTAAATTCCTTGCGAGCTGGAGTCTTAGGCTCTAACGATGGTATTTTAACGGTGGTTGGGGTGTTGTTTAGTGTTGCCGCCGCTACCACGAATGATTTCACGATATTTATTGCGGGATTGTCGGATTTGTTAGCTTGCGCTTTTTCAATGGCAGCAGGGGAATATGCTTCGGTTAGTACCCAAAAGGATTCAGAAGTTTCAGCCGTTGATAAAGAAGCCCAATTGCTGCGTAGTGATTATGATGGTGAAATTGAGGCAGTGCAACAATATTATCAAGAGCGAGGAGTGACTGCGGCCACCGCACTCGCCATTGCTCAAGATTTGATGGCTAAAAAGCCACTAGAAACGATTGTAGATGTGAAGTATGACATTAAATTGGGACATTATATGAACCCATGGGATGCGGCCTTTTCATCAATGTTTGCGGCCGCTGCCGGGGGCTTGTTTCCATTGTTAGCCATGACCTTTGCGCCGGACCCATATAAATGGTTGAGCACTATTTTAGCAGTAACGGTGTCAGTAGCTTTAACTGGTTATTTAAGTGCCAAGTTAGGTAAAGGAAACGTTAAAACTGCGGTCATTCGAAACGTGATTGTCGGTATTGTAACCATGATTATTCACTATGGTATTGGTAAATTATTTTAAACAAAAAAAGGCTAACAGTCATAGACTGTTAGCCTTTTTATTTAAATAACTAGATCAGATGGTAATACTTGATAACGATCGAATAAACTTTGGTAACGATTGATTTCTGTAGGAGTATCTTCGGTACTGTAAAAATCAATGGTTTGTTTATGAGTATTTTCAGCCAACAAATCTGCTTGAGATAATAAGCTAATAACGCGCTTAGAAACGCCATCAAAGCCATCATAAAATTGAACGTTAGGGAATAATTTGGCAAAACTATTACGAACAAATGGATAATGAGTACAGCCTAACACAATACTATCTACACCTTTGTCCTCAAAGGATAGTAAATTATCAACTGCAAATTGATCAATTTGGGGACCTTCAATGACGCCGGTTTCGATGATATCGACTAAACCAGGTAGTGGTCTCAATAAGATATCAGTATGAGCTTGGTATTTTTGGTATTGAGTTTGAAATTTCGGTAATTTCATGGTCAAAGCGGTACTTAACACTAAAATATGTTGATTACCTTGGACTACGGCTGGTTTTAAGGCTGGTTCAATCCCGATAATTGGAATTTCGGGAAACTCATTAACCAGTTGTGCTTTAGCAGCACTGGTAGCAGTATTACAGGCAATAACGATTGCTTTGACGTTTTTCTTTAACAAGAACTCCACGTTATTTCGGGAATAGTTGAGGATTGTTGGTTGTTCTTGGTCGCCATAAGGGGCGTTTTTAGAATCTCCTAAGAAAACAAATGATTCATGTGGCATGATGGTAGCCATTGTACGAGTGGTCGATAGACCCCCGATACCGGAATCAAAGACTCCAATTGGACGATTATCAGACATTTTTCCATCTCCATTTCGAAATTCTGTAGCCTATAGTATAGCACAAATTACTAAAGCTGCCATTTAATGGGGAGCGAAAGCATCGCTATTTTGCAAGTAAGCTAATTCATCAAATACAATTTTTTGTTGCAATTGCTGAGCAACGTTAATGTTTAATTTATCATTTTGAAGATTTTGTTGCAGAAATTCATATTCACTGTGAAAAGCACTTAAAAACAGTTCGTATAAGACTTTAGCATCGGGAGCTGCTAGAGCCATTCGTCGGTGCCTTTGGTGATAGTAACGTCTAGCTTCATGTAATTCTACTGAATCATGATATTGATGTCGATATTTTTTGAGTGCCTGATTAACGGCCTGATATCCTGCCGTTTCCAGGGGAATAATTTGTTCGTGATGATGCTCAAAGGCGCGTTGCCAATAATATTGTTCCGCAATAATGGGTGAAGTTAAGAAGGTGTTTTGAGTTTCAGCCAGACTCTTAAATAAATGACCAACGTGAATGCCAAATTTAAGTCTTAGCCAGAGGTTTTTAAAGGGATTGTTGTTTAAGGTATAAAGACTCAGGGTTAAAAATTCCTGATAGTAATAAGATTCATCGGCAGTAATTTGGTGGTTGGCCTCTAACTCTTGGATGGCTTGAATTTCAGCTTCATAAGCATAACGGTAAATCTGTTGTAGCTTACGGTGAGCAATGCGCCGATGCTGGTGTAATTGTTGACTGAGTGCGTCCGTGACAACTTGAACTTCAGCCGGATGGTTAGCCGCTTGCTGTTTTAGTTGATTAATGGCTACCATGATCATTTCACGACGCCAATTATGTTTAGGCTTGAAGCTACTACTGGATTCTGGTTTAGTCAGGATAGGAACCACGATGGCTGCCACAATTAAACTAATCAAAATAGTTACGCCAACGATAAAAATCAAAGAGTTGCGGGTAATCCACTGATTAGGATGAATTTGATTAGGAATTAAAAATGCTAAGGATAAAGAAATCGTTCCACTAGCACCACTAACGGCCATTAACCAACTATCTTGCCAGCGATGCTGACTTTTAATATGCATCCACACAAGGTAACGACTCCAAAACAAACGAATTATGAATTTGAGGACGTATAAGCTGATGGCAATGGCAATTAACAAGGTTAAATGGTTAGCATTGCCGATTTGATAAGCAATTGTAGGAAGTGAAATCCCTAATAGAACAAAGATAATACCGGTTAAGGAATTATCGATGATTTCCCAAACACTAGTACGCACTATTTGCATCCGACTCGACACAAACCGCAAATTATCGTTTTCAACACCTTGAACTAAGCCCGCAGCTACTACGGCTAAAATTCCGGATAGTTCTAAGCGTTCAGCTAAATAATAAACTATGAAGGGAACCGTTAATTCAAGCACCATCATTACTAAGGGTTCATCGTCTTGACTACGAATTAATAGGGAGCGAATTCGATGAAAAATCCAACCGATGAAAGAGCCCAGTAAAAGACCACCGACAAACTCTAGTAAAAACAACGCTAACGCGTGGTGAATGGTCACCGCACCGGCTAAAAACAAACCAATTGCTAAATCAAAGGCCACAAAACCGGTGGCATCATTAAATAGTGATTCGTTGTTTAAGATGATAAAAGGAATTTGAAATTTAGGATTGGGATTCGAAAAGGCACTAACGGCCGAAGCATCGGTCGGGGTTACAATAGCGCATAATGCAAAGGCTAAAGCTAGTGGTAGGACCGAAAAAATACTGTGTAGTAATCCTCCCACCACTAAAACAGTGGTTACTACTAGCATAATCGATAGTGAAAAAATATTAATGGCTCCCCGACCAATCCAATAACGTGATGCATTTTGCGCATCATTATAAAGAATGGGGGTAACCACTAAGAACATAAAAATAGTAGGATTAAACAAATAATTTCGATAGAGTGGAATTAGAGCTAGTAAAGCCCCACCAATAATGTAGAGCATGGGTAATGGTAGCCATTTTAAATGGTTACTGATAACGTTGGATGCTACCACTACTAATAATAGAAATAATACGAAAAAAGTCGTGTTCATAATTTCTTCTCCCTAATTCTGATTTGTTACTAATATTATACCTGTTACCATTAAATCCAGTAAATGCTGACTAGTACTGGCGAACTTGACACTAGGTTTTATAATATTTATATAGAAGAGAAAATTGAGAGGCGATTAAAATTGACGGGTAAAACAAAAAAGCAAAAACCCCAGTGGCAAAAAAATCTGGTATCGTTGTGGATTGGTAATTTTGCGACTGGTTCGGGCTTTAGTATGAGTATGCCATTTTTACCGCTATTTATTAGTACGATGGGACATTATCCTAAGTGGGAGCTGACTCTTTATGCAGGGTTGGCGTATGCGGTGACCTTTTTGAGTCAAGCCATTGTATCACCGATGTGGGGACGTTTGGCCGACAGAACTGGTAGAAAACCAATGTTACTACGGGCCAGTTTAGGCATGACCGTGACAGCTACTTTGACAGGATTTTCCACCACGGTTTGGATGTTGATTGCGTTACGCTTAATTCAAGGGATGTTTTCTGGATACATCAATAACGCCTATGCCTTAATTGCTAGTGAAGTTCCCAGTGATGAAAGTGGCAAAACGATGGGCCAATTAACCACCGGCGCCGTTGGTGGTCAGTTGATTGGACCAATCTTTGGTGGGGTGATTGCCGGTGTATGGGGCTATCGGGTACCGTTCTTTATTTTTGGCTTTTTAATGTTTGTGGCCACGGTAGTTACTTACTTTGGGGTTAAAGAAAACTTTCAACCAGTTGAAACTAACACTAAAGAACATCAAAGTGCGTTTGCCGGTATTCAAAATGTGGCTATTGTATGGGCGATGATCATTTCATCCATGCTTATTCAAGCGGCGACCAATTCAATTAATCCAATTCTGAGCTTATTTGTTAGGGAATTGATGCATAATCAGGGAAATATTGCTTTTGTTAGTGGGGTGATTGCTGCTTTGCCAGGAATTGCTACGTTATTAACTGCTTCTCGCTTAGGTGCTTTGGGGGATCATATCGGTCCGGAAAAAGTATTAGTCAGTGGTTTAGTATTATCTGCGGCGGTCTTTTTCCCAATGTTCTTTACGACCTCCGTGGTGGTTTTAGGTATTTTACGTTTCTTTGTCGGCATTGCTGATGCTGCATTACTGCCAATTACCCAAACAGTGACGATGTTAAATACACCAGCGGATGCGATTAGTCGTATCTTTAGTTACAATCAGTCGGCTCAAGCAGTAGGTTCAGTGATTGGACCGATGCTAGCTTCAGCGGTTGCCGGCATTTTAGATTACCGATATGTCTTTTTAATGACGACTATGTTGGTACTAATTAATTTGGGAGTAGTCGGTATTGCTTATCGTAGTGAAAAGAATAAAGTTTAAGCGATTAGAATTAAAAAGTTATAAAAATAATTTTAAGAATTATAAAGCTCCAGAAAAACATTACAATCAAAGATGATTTTGTAACACTTGTAATAATTTTAAACAGTGTTTGGCTTAATACCAGATGTTGAAGCTATTAATAAGACGGAAGTTATGTAATAATTCTTTACCTTTTTGACATTTTTTTGAACTGTTCCCGTAGTAAATGGCCTATATACTTAAAGAAATATTAAAGTTAGGTTTTGGAGGAAATATTTTGAAAAATCGTTTACATAAACTAACACTTCTCGGACTCGCAATCTCAGGCTTGGCTATCGGTGCTTCATTTGCAGCGTTAGATGCTGACGCCAGCACTACTATGACAATCTCAAATTTAAAAGATATTACTAGAACAGAATATGTTAAGAAGGCTACTAAAGGCTGGACTTATAACATTGATACTACTAAAGCAACGTTTACTAGTTGGGGTAAAAAGACCCATTACTTGAAGAACTACCCAAACACCACTTGGGTAGCAACTAAATCAGCGGTTATCACACCTGCAGGTAAAGGTAGCGGTCTTTACTATTTTGTAACTAACGGTCATGGCGATGTTAGTGGTTGGATTTGGAGCGGTTATTTGAAGGCTAAAGGCACTGCCGTTACACCATCAGTACCATCATCTCCAGCTTCAAATAGCTTTGACAAGGTTTATGAAACTGCTAAAAAATATATTGGTACTCCTTACGTATATGGGGGAACTACGCCAGCTGGTTTTGATTGCTCTGGTTATACTCAATACGTTTATAAGCACTCAATTAAGCAAAACCTTGCTAGAACTGCTCAAGCCCAGTACAATAGTACTGAAAAGGTTGCTACCGCCGATACGCAAAAAGGCGATTTAGTATACTTTGGTACCAGTAAAAATAACATTACTCACGTTGGAATCAACATTGGTAATGGTAATATGATTGATGCTCAAAACTACGGGGTTATTATTGAAAAAATTAATGCACCTTGGTGGAATAAAGTTGGTTATTCACGACCAACTAACCTTGTTCAATAGACCTAATTGGGGGATAAAAATAAATAATGAGAATTAGTTTAGGAAAAGTTGTTTTTGGTTTAGCTGCAGTGACCGGGATGGTAGCGGGAGTACAAATGAGTGCTGATGCCGCTACGACTCTTAGCGAAAAACCAGCAGGGACGATGGGTTCTAGTTACCCAGTTAAACAGTACAATGCTTTTGCCAAAAGTCGCTCTAGCATTAAGTATGCTAACTCAGTGCCTGATCTTTCAGAATGGCAAGGTAATTTTACCGATAGCCAAGTTAAGAAATTAAAGGGCCAAACACCGTTTGTAATCTTACGAGTTCAATATGGTAGTGATTACTATGATCGCACTTTTGATCACAACGTGGCTTTGATGAAGAAGTATAACGTCCCTTATGGTGTTTACTCATTTAGTCAATATAGCTCACCAAGTGATGCTAAGACTGAAGCCAGAGACTTGTATAAACGAGCACCAGAAGCTAAGTTTTACGTTAATGATTACGAAGATCAAACTTCTAGTGGTAACACCAATACGGCAGCCACTAATTGGTATAACACCATTAAGCCACTAGCTGGTAATCGTAAAGTATTGCTTTACTCTTACTACTATTTCATGACGTTACACGCTTCTAAAGCGGTGAATGATTATGATGGTTTTTGGTTAGCTGCTTATCAAAATAATGAACCAACCAACGCATCGCATGTGCTTTGGCAATATACTGATTCTTATTACTCCAATGCGCTTGGTCAATCAGTTGATGCAAGTATTTCTAGCAGCAAGGACAGTTCTTGGTTCTTAAGTGGTTCAACTAATTCTGGTAATGATAATGGCTCATCTAATTCTGGTTCAAACTCAAACTCAAACAATGAATCTAAGCCTAAGCCAACCGCTAACGTTAATTACACAACGGTTAAAAAGGAATTTACTATTAAGAACAAACCAGGCTACGATTTCTTTAATCACGTTCCTGGTAACGGCGTTTATGCTTATACTCGAAAGAATAATGGTAGTGCATATGCCGGTAAAAATATTACAGTTAACTCAATGAGTACGGCTAAAGACGGCTCAGGAGTGACGTATTACCGATCATATTATAAAGGCAAGAACATTGGCTGGATTAACAGCAATGCTTTAGCCACTAAGATTAATTACAAAGACGTTAATTTAAAAGTGAAGGTAAAAGCTAACCCTGCTTCTAACTTCTACAACCATGTGACTGACAGTAAATATACGGTTAAACGAACTAGCAAAGGTTCAGCATATGCTGGCAAGACCTTAACTGTTAACAGTCAAGGAGTTAAATACGGCTGGAAGACACCATATTATCGTTGTTACTACAAAGGTAAATTAGTGGGCTGGATTTACAAAGGTTCAGTTGACGTAATTGGATAATCAATAAAAAAGATCACCTTGAAATCAATCAAGGTGATCTTTTTTATTTTAACTAACGATTTTGATTTTCCTTTTTCTTTTGGTGAGCATTAACGAGGTTAATTATTAGTGAAATAGCTAGAAAAATACTAGCTAAAATGATTAAACCGATTTGTACGTTTTCAGCTGGATTTTGCGATTGAATATACCAAGCGATGGCAATTGATAAAATTAAGCAAATATCAGCAAAAATTAATTTTGGTGAGAATCCCATATTTTTCAGTCCTTTCTGCGTTATTATAGCAGATTGAGCTGATGACGTTAATCCTACTTAGATTGATTCAAGAAATAACTTAATGGCTGAAGGTCTTCTGCCAAATAACGTTGCTTGAAGGCTTGGATTTGCTCGTTACTGAACTGTGCTGGATCTAATTGCAAGTGTTCTACTGGAATTGGTCGTTGATCAACGGCATGAATATTGATCAAAACGGGTTCGCCCATTGCAGCAATTTCGTTGGCTTTGTCAAAAGCAGCAACCAAATCTTTAACATCGGTCACATCAATTCCGGTGACCCCCTGTGCTTCAGCGATTTTGGCAAAATCCATACTATCTAAGCTAATTCCAAAGAATTCATGGTTTTCGTCTTCTTGCTCATCTTGGATAAAGCCCAAAACATCGTTGCTAAATACAACGTTGATAATTGGTAAATGGTAACGCTTTTCGGTATCAAGGTCTTGCATAACCATTGAAAGGGCACCGTCACCAGCTAGATTAAATACTTGGCGACCGGGATATTGTAAGCTAGCGGCAATAGCACCGGGAAGCCCAAAGCCCATGGTGGCAAATAAACCGGAAGTAAACCAACGTTTTTGACCATTCATATGAAGCATTCGTACTGAATTTTGATCTACTTGACCTACATCCACTGAGAAAATAGCATCTGGTTGAGCAATTCGATTAATTTGTTTAAAGGCTGGTTCTACTCGCATCGGATTAGTGGTCCGGTTCATTAATGAATCTAAGTATTGCCACCAGTTCTTATTATTTGCGACATTAGCTTGATACCAGTCACTATCAGGTTGTGGTTCACTTAGCTTTAATAGTTTAGCTAGTGCTTCGCCAGCGTCACTTAAAATAGCGACATCCACGTGATGACGTTTGCCTAGGTTAGCAGAATTAGTATCGATTTGGATAACCTTTGCGTTTTTAGGGAACTCTTTATGACTGAATGGCATGTTGGAACCCAGCATTAAAATTAAATCAGTTTGGGCCATTGCTTCATTAGCTGGTTTCGTGGCTACTCGCATAGATGAACCTAGGTTGGCTTCAAAATCAGTTGGAATAATATCACGGGCAATAGCTGAATGCACGATGGGCATCTGCAATTTTTGAGCTAATTCCATTGTTTGATCAGCATGGTCTTGAATGCCGATACCTGCAAAGATAACGGGATGTTGAGCCTGCTTAATTAAATCGAGGGCCGCAATAATTTGATCATCTTCTGGTGCTTGTAACTGATTGAAACGATGAGCATTAGCGGCACTGTAGTAACCGTCAGCAGGAATTTCTTTACCGGCCAAGTCGTTAGGAATGATAATGACGGCTGGACCGTGATAGGCATAAGCGCGGCGGATGGCCTCGTCAATAACATGGGGAAGACTCTCAGCGGTAGTAACCGTGCGAGCGTAGACGGCACCATCTTGAAACATTGGATCTTCGTCTAGTTCTTGAAAGGCGTCCATGTTCATGTCGGCTTGAGGTGATTGACCCACGAGAAATAAAGCCGGCACCTTATCCATCTTGGCGTCGTAGATTCCTTGCATTAAATGAGTAGCACCCGGCCCGGCTGAACCGATTGCCACACCAATTTGTCCCCCGATTTTATAATCGGCACTAGCAGCCATAGCCCCAACTTCTTCGTGACGCACATGGATGAATTTGATGCGATCTTTTTCAGCATCTAAGGCGTACATAATATTATTAACCGTCCCACCAGGTAAGCCGTATAGATGATCAATCCCCCAACTTTCCATAGTTTGTAACATTGCAACTCCTGAATTAATTGTTTCGGTCATCAAAAATTCCCCCTCTAATTTAATAATAGAAACTGCTTTCAAATGTGATTTCATTTTAGTCTAACTATTAATTAGTAACAACGAAAATGACTTGAAACTTGATTGACTTTTGTGGTGGCACTCGGTAAGATAAAACCATCAGATTGCGATGAACAAATTCAGTAACTAACTATGGGAAAAAGAAAGTTAACGGTAACTGCGAGTTAACCGAAGTAGTCAGTGAAATTACAGTTTGGGAGCAATCACATTCGGGTCATTTCGTTATCAATGAACTAAGAGATTATCTATTAATTAATTGATAATAACCTGGGTGGTAACGCGGAAAATTTCGTCCCTAACATCATTTTGATGTTGGGGACTTTTTTAATTTAGGAGGAAACATAGATGAACATTTTGGACGATCTAAAATGGCGTGGCGCCATTAACCAAGAAACTGATCATGATGGCTTGAATGAATTAGTTAACGACAAATCAGTCGGTATTTACGTGGGAATTGATCCTACGGGAGATAGTATGCATATTGGGCACTTGATTCCATTTATGATTTTAAAGAGATTTCAATTGGCCGGTAATAAACCAGTGATTGTTATTGGTGGCGGAACTGGTTCAATTGGTGATCCTAGTGGTAAGAAGTCAGAACGAGTACTTCAAACTATGGATCAAGTGCATCACAATGAACAGGCTTTAACTAAGCAGTTAACTGAATTATTTGGCGCTGATGGTGATTTTGAAATTGTAAATAACTATGATTGGCTATCTAAACTTTCATTGTTAGATTTCTTGCGTGATTACGGTAAGTTCTTTAATGTTAATACTATGCTTAACAAAGAAGTGGTTGCTAGTCGATTAGAAGTAGGGATTTCCTTTACCGAATTTACTTATCAAATTTTGCAATCAATTGATTTTCTTCATCTATATCGGGCAAATGATGTTCAAGTTCAATTAGGTGGCGCCGATCAATGGGGCAATATTACCGCTGGTATCGATTTAATCCATAAAATTGAAGGCCCCAATGCTAGCGTTTATGGATTAACTATTCCATTGATGCTTAAAGCGGATGGTACTAAGTTTGGTAAGACTGCTGGTGGAGCAGTTTGGTTGGATCCTGAAAAGACAACTCCCTACGAATTCTATCAATTCTGGTTGAATCAAGATGATCGAGATGTCATTAAGTATCTCAAGTACTTTACTTTCTTAACTCAAGCTGAAATTGATGATTTAGAAGAACAAGTAAAGAATGAACCAGAAAAACGAGCTGCACAACGCCGCTTAGCTGAAGAAGTTACCAAGTTTGTTCATGGTGAACAGGCAGTGGCTGAAGCAGAGCATATTTCGGCCGCTTTATTTTCAGGAGACGTTTCTAAACTAACAGCCACTGAAATTGAACAAGGTTTTAAGAACATGCCAACAGTTGAAGTTTCTAGTGATGAAGTTAATATCGTTGAATGGTTGGTGGATGTGACCGGTATTGAGAAGTCACGTCGCCAAGCTAGAGAAGACATTAATAATGGAGCTGTTCGGATTAATGGGGAAAAAGTAACTGATACAGATGCAGTGATTAACCCACTAGACCACTTTGATGGTAAGTTCGTAATTGTGCGTCGTGGTAAGAAAAAATACTTCTTAGCACGTGTTAAATAAAGAAAAAAAGCAAATCATTAAATTGATTTGCTTTTTTTGTTGACAGGATGAAGAATCCTTGGTATATTTGTATACGTTGCTGATTGAGAGAAACAAAAAGCCATCAACGAAAAAAAGAATTTAAAAAAAGTAGTTGACGGATTACTTGATTGGTGATATTATTAAGTAGTTGTCGCAAGGAGCTAACAAGTTCCGATCAACAAGGTAGACCTTTGAAAACTGAACAAAATTTCGATTAAACAAATGTGCTGGGCGTCTTGATTTTAAATCAAGACCAAAACATTTGCGAAGTCAATTCGCTAGTAAATGAATCAAAAAATAATGAGCTTACAAACAGCTCAGTTTAAAACTGAGAGTTTGATCCTGGCTCAGGACGAACGCTGGCGGCGTGCCTAATACATGCAAGTCGAACGCGTCTTGGTGAATGATTGGCGGTGCTTGCACCAAAGAGATTTCACATTGAGACGAGTGGCGAACTGGTGAGTAACACGTGGGTAACCTGCCCATAAGCAGGGGATAACACTTGGAAACAGGTGCTAATACCGTATAACAACTCAAACCGCATGGTTTGAGTTTGAAAGATGGTTTCGGCTATCACTTATGGATGGACCCGCGGCGTATTAGCTAGTTGGTGAGGTAACGGCTCACCAAGGCAATGATACGTAGCCGACCTGAGAGGGTAATCGGCCACATTGGGA
>NZ_JABEQQ010000001.1:849548-914922 GCF_013184075.1 Lentilactobacillus kribbianus
CTGAGAGGGTAATCGGCCACATTGGGACTGAGACACGGCCCAAACTCCTACGGGAGGCAGCAGTAGGGAATCTTCCACAATGGACGAAAGTCTGATGGAGCAACGCCGCGTGAGTGAAGAAGGGTTTCGGCTCGTAAAACTCTGTTGTTGAAGAAGAACGTGGGTGAGAGTAACTGTTCATCCAGTGACGGTATTCAACCAGAAAGCCACGGCTAACTACGTGCCAGCAGCCGCGGTAATACGTAGGTGGCAAGCGTTGTCCGGATTTATTGGGCGTAAAGAGAGCGCAGGCGGTTTCTTAAGTCTGATGTGAAAGCCTTCGGCTTAACCGGAGAAGAGCATCGGAAACTGGGGGGCTTGAGTGCAGAAAAGGACAGTGGAACTCCATGTGTAGCGGTGAAATGCGTAGATATATGGAAGAACACCAGTGGCGAAGGCGGCTGTCTGGTCTGTAACTGACGCTGAGGCTCGAAAGCATGGGTAGCGAACAGGATTAGATACCCTGGTAGTCCATGCCGTAAACGATGAGTGCTAGGTGTTGGAGGGTTTCCGCCCTTCAGTGCCGCAGCTAACGCATTAAGCACTCCGCCTGGGGAGTACGACCGCAAGGTTGAAACTCAAAGGAATTGACGGGGGCCCGCACAAGCGGTGGAGCATGTGGTTTAATTCGATGCAACGCGAAGAACCTTACCAGGTCTTGACATCTTCTGCCAATCTTAGAGATAAGACGTTCCCTTCGGGGACAGAATGACAGGTGGTGCATGGCTGTCGTCAGCTCGTGTCGTGAGATGTTGGGTTAAGTCCCGCAACGAGCGCAACCCTTATTGTTAGTTGCCAGCATTTAGTTGGGCACTCTAGCAAGACTGCCGGTGACAAACCGGAGGAAGGTGGGGATGACGTCAAGTCCTCATGCCCCTTATGACCTGGGCTACACACGTGCTACAATGGACGGTACAACGAGTCGCGAAACCGCGAGGTCAAGCTAATCTCTTAAAGCCGTTCTCAGTTCGGATTGCAGGCTGCAACTCGCCTGCATGAAGTCGGAATCGCTAGTAATCGTGGATCAGCATGCCACGGTGAATACGTTCCCGGGCCTTGTACACACCGCCCGTCACACCATGAGAGTTTGTAACACCCAAAGCCGGTGGGGTAACCTTTTAGGAGCCAGCCGTCTAAGGTGGGACAGATGATTAGGGTGAAGTCGTAACAAGGTAGCCGTAGGAGAACCTGCGGCTGGATCACCTCCTTTCTAAGGAATAAAGGAAGCCAGCACATTAATCGAAGTTTTGTTTAGTTTTGAGGGGTCTACCCTCAAACCCAAAGTACATTGGTACTTTGACTTGGTTCTTTGAAAACTAGATAATATTAATTTCTGTAGTGAATTATATTTTAAATATAATTTCAACCGAGAACACCGCGTATTAAATTGAGTTTTTTAAAAGAAGTATCGCAATACTCAATAACTTTAACGCAGCACGAAAGTGCTGTGAGGTTAAGTTATCAAGGGCGCATGGTGGATGCCTTGGCACTAGGAGCCGATGAAGGACGGGACTAACACCGATATGCTTCGGGGAGCTGTACGTAAGCTTTGATCCGGAGATTTCCGAATGGGGAAACCCAGCAATCTTAGTCGATTGTTACTTTTCAGTGAATACATAGCTGATTAGAGGTAGACGTGGGGAACTGAAACATCTCAGTACCCACAGGAAGAGAAAGAAAATTCGATTCCCTCAGTAGCGGCGAGCGAACGGGGAACAGCCCAAACCAACGAGCTTGCTTGTTGGGGTTGTAGGACTGAACATTTGAGTTACCAAAGATATTGATAATTGAATGACCTGGGAAGGTCAGCGAGACAGGGTGATAGCCCCGTAGATGAAATCGATATCTCTCAGTTCAGGATCCTGAGTACGGCGGAACACGTGAAACTCCGTCGGAATCCGGGAGGACCATCTCCCAAGGCTAAATACTCCCTAGTGACCGATAGTGAACCAGTACCGTGAGGGAAAGGTGAAAAGCACCCCGGGAGGGGAGTGAAACAGTTCCTGAAACCATGTGCCTACAAGCAGTTAGAGCCCATTAACGGGTGATAGCGTGCCTTTTGTAGAATGAACCGGCGAGTTACGGTTGCATGCAAGGTTAAGGTGAAAAGCCGGAGCCGTAGCGAAAGCGAGTCTGAAATGGGCGTTTAAGTATGTAGCTGTAGACCCGAAACCAGGTGATCTACCCATGTCCAGGTTGAAGGTGCGGTAAAACGCACTGGAGGACCGAACCCGTGTACGTTGAAAAGTGCTGGGATGAGGTGTGGGTAGCGGTGAAATTCCAAACGAACTTGGAGATAGCTGGTTCTCTCCGAAATAGCTTTAGGGCTAGCCTCGGAATTAGAATCATGGAGGTAGAGCCACTGTTTGGACAAGGGGCCCGTCATGGGTTACTAAGTTCAGATAAACTCCGAATACCATTGATTTATGTCCGGGAGTCAGACGGTGAGTGATAAGATCCATCGTCGAAAGGGGAACAGCCCAGACCACCAATTAAGGTCCCTAAATATATGCTAAGTGGAAAAGGAAGTGGAGTTGCATAGACAACTAGGATGTTGGCTCAGAAGCAGCCACCATTTAAAGAGTGCGTAATAGCTCACTAGTCGAGTGATTCTGCGCCGAAAATTTACCGGGGCTAAGCATATTACCGAGATTGTGGACTTGACCTATGGTCAAGTGATAGGAGAGCGTTCTAAGGGCGAAGAAGTCAGACCGTAAGGACTGGTGGAGCGCTTAGAAGTGAGAATGCCGGTATGAGTAGCGAAAGATCAGTGAGAATCTGATCCACCGAATGACTAAGGTTTCCTGGGGAAGGCTCGTCCTCCCAGGGTTAGTCGGGACCTAAGCCGAGGCCGAGAGGCGTAGGCGATGGATAACAGGTTGAGATTCCTGTACTAGTAGTTGATGTTTGAGTGATGGAGGGACGCAGGAGGCTAAGTTGTGCGCACGATTGGAAATGTGCGTTCAAGCTATAAGTCAGTAAGGGAGTGAAAGGCTTACTTACGTGTTGACAAGTAGTGATGAGGACCGAAATTTAGTAGGGAAGCGACTGACGTCACACTGCCGAGAAAAGCTTCTAGCGAATTAACTACTACCCGTACCGCAAACCGACACAGGTAGTCGAGGAGAGAATCCTAAGGTGAGCGAGTGAACTCTCGTTAAGGAACTCGGCAAAATGACCCCGTAACTTCGGGAGAAGGGGTGCTGATCGCAAGATCAGCCGCAGTGAAAAGGCCCAGGCGACTGTTTATCAAAAACACAGGTTTCTGCAAAATCGTAAGATGACGTATAGGGGCTGACGCCTGCCCGGTGCTGGAAGGTTAAGTGGATGAGTTAGCTTCGGCGAAGCCCAGAAATGAAGCCCCAGTAAACGGCGGCCGTAACTATAACGGTCCTAAGGTAGCGAAATTCCTTGTCGGGTAAGTTCCGACCCGCACGAAAGGCGTAACGATCTGGGCACTGTCTCAACGAGAGACTCGGTGAAATTAAGATACCTGTGAAGAAGCAGGTTACCCGCGACAGGACGGAAAGACCCCATGGAGCTTTACTGTAGCTTGATATTGGGTGTTGGCATAGCTTGTACAGAATAGGTCGGAGCCGTAGAAACCGGAACGCTAGTTTCGGTGGAGGCGTTAGTGGGATACGACCCTCGCTGTGTGAACACTCTAACCCGCGCCACTAAGCGTGGCGGGAGACAGTGTCAGGTGGGCAGTTTGACTGGGGCGGTCGCCTCCCAAATAATAACGGAGGCGCCCAAAGGTTCCCTCAGAATGGTTGGAAATCATTCGCAGAGTGTAAAGGCAGAAGGGAGCTTGACTGCGAGACAGACAGGTCGAGCAGGGACGAAAGTCGGGCTTAGTGATCCGGTGGTACCGTATGGAAGGGCCATCGCTCAACGGATAAAAGCTACCCTGGGGATAACAGGCTTATCTCCCCCAAGAGTCCACATCGACGGGGAGGTTTGGCACCTCGATGTCGGCTCATCGCATCCTGGGGCTGTAGTCGGTCCCAAGGGTTGGGCTGTTCGCCCATTAAAGCGGTACGCGAGCTGGGTTCAGAACGTCGTGAGACAGTTCGGTCCCTATCCGTCGCGGGCGCAGGAAATTTGAGAGGAGCTGTCCTTAGTACGAGAGGACCGGGATGGACATACCGCTGGTGTACCAGTTGTGCCGCCAGGCGCATCGCTGGGTAGCTATGTATGGATGAGATAAATGCTGAAAGCATCTAAGTATGAAACTCGCCTCAAGATGAGATTTCCCATTCCTATATGGAAGTAAGACCCCTGAAAGATGATCAGGTAGATAGGTTGGAAGTGGAAGCACAGTGATGTGTGGAGCGGACCAATACTAATCGGTCGAGGACTTAACCAAGTAGAAAATGGTGTTCAAAGATACAGAAATTAATATTAGCTAGTTTTGAGAGAACGAAGTTCTTTCAGTAACATAAGTGTGGTGGCGATAGCCAGAAGGATACACCTGTTCCCATGCCGAACACAGAAGTTAAGCTTCTGCACGCCAAGAGTAGTTGGGGGATCGCCCCCTGCGAGGGTAGGACGTTGCCACGCAAATATGAAAAGGTTGATGAATTATTCATCAACCTTTTTTTGTATCTACAATGAACATTTGACAAAATAATGTTAAAATAATATCACATCTGTAACTAATGCGGTTACAAATAAAACAAAAGGATTGAAAAACTATATGAAATTATCAACAAGTTTTAGTGATTCTATTCATATTTTAGCGTATTTAAAAATATATCAAAATACTAAACTATCAAGCGAAGAAATTGCTGCCAGTATTGTAACCTCTCCAGTAGTGGTTAGACGGTTAATGGGTAAATTAAAAAAAGCTGAATTAATTCAAACAGTGGCTGGAATGCCAACACCCAGATTAGCAAAAGAAACTGATCAAATTTCATTATGGGATGTTTATTTGGCAGTGGAGGAGCAGACAGATTTATTTAATATTGATCGCCAAACTAATCCAGAATGTGTTGTTGGTGTTAATATTCAGCAGGTTTTAACGGAATGCTATGATGAAGCACAATTAGCTGTTCAACAAAAATTACAATCCATTACTTTAGCCAGTATAATCAATAATATTTTGGTAAAACAATCAATCAAGGAAAGTGGGAATTAAAATGACTAAATATGCTGTGACCGGGGCTGCTGGTAACCTTGGAAAACGAGTAATTAATGAACTACTAAATTCGAATAAAGCAAGCGACATTACAGCAGCGGTTCACAGTTTAACTAAAGCTAGCTCAATGACCAAATTGTGAGTAAACATTCAAGCGATTGATTATTTGAATCCACAAACGATGGTGCCAGTGTTTGAGCCGATAGATGTTTTGGTGTATATTCCCAGTAAAACCTATAATAATGTCCAACGGGTACAGGAACTAGAAAATGTACTTAGCGCAATGAAATCAGCCAATATTAATCAAATGGTGTTTGTTAGCTTTTATGCTGATCAAGAAAATAATCCATTTACCATGTCTGGTTATTATGGCTACGCTCCACGTCGATTAGCGGCAGCCGGTATAAATTATGCCGTATTAAAAAATGCGCTGTATGCCGATCCCTTAATTCCATATCTACCAGAATTGATTAAACGGCAAGCTTTGATTTATCCAGTTGGTCATCTGGTCATCAAAAAATGAGTTTTATTAGTTATGCTGATAGTGCTAAAGCCATTGCCAAGGTAGCAACTACGCCCCAATTACGTGAGAATGGACAAATTTATACACTAACTCAAACGCAAGCATTAGATATGAATACTTTAGGGAGGTTAATGACTACTGTGACCGGTCATAAGATCGGCTATCAACCTGTAAGTGTTACGGGATTTGCTGAAATATACGCAGCAGAAGGTGATGGAGTAGAGTTAGCTTCGATGTATCGAGCAGGTGGTATGGGTTTATTTAATATTGTTACTAATGATTTTGCGACTATTACCGGACAACAACCAACAGATATGCTAACTTTTTTAAAACAGCATTACCAAGCTTAATTAAGTAAGAAGGGAGTTTCAATGAACGAATTAATAAAAACATTTATAACGCAACGACACGAACTATGGTTAGCACTAGGGCAACATTTGAAAATTTCCTTAATTGCCTTGGTGATTGCACTCGTTTTAGCTATGCCACTAGCTATTTGGGCTACGCGTCATAAACGGGTAGCTGAATTATTGCTTCAGATTAATAGTGTGTTTCAAACGATTCCCTCACTAGCTTTACTGGGACTATTAATCCCCATTGTGGGAATTGGAACCCTGCCAGCAATTATTGCGCTGACAATCTACGCGTTACTGCCCATTTTTCAAAATACATATGTGGGGATCGCTGAAATTGATCCCTCATTAGAAGAGGCTGCCGATGCTTTTGGGATGCGACCACTGCAAAAGTTGTTTAAAGTTGAACTGCCAATTGCCATGCCGGTAATCATTTCTGGTATTAGAACCGCGATGGTATTAATTGTGGGAACGGCGACCTTAGCGGCATTAATTGGAGCAGGCGGATTAGGTAACTTTATTTTATTAGGTATCAATCGAGATAATCCTTCTTTAATTTTATTAGGAGCGATTAGTTCAGCCGTATTAGCTATCATTTTAAGTAGTTTAATTAAATTAACGCAGAAATTGCCACCGAAGCAGATTGCCATTTTATTAGGAGGCCTTTTAGTCTTAGTAGCGGGTGGGGTAGGAATTAATACTTTAACCCCCAAACCAGAAAAAATTGTGGTAGCTGGCAAATTAGGGTCAGAACCGGATATTTTGATTAATATGTATAAAGATTTGATTGAACAAGAAGATTCAAATGCTCAAGTGGAATTAAAAAATAATTTTGGTGAAACTTCCTTTTTATTTAGTGCCCTAAAAAGTGGTGAGATTGATGTTTATCCTGAATTTAGCGGAACAGTTTTGACAACCTTGGTAAAAAACGGTGCTACAAACCAACCGTTAACAGAAAAACAAACCTATAATCGGGCTGCCAGTTTAGTAAAACAACAATATCAGATGAAGTATCTAGCACCTATGAAATATGAAAATACTTTTGCGGTAGCGGTAAAAACGAGCTTTGCTAAGAAATACCATCTCCAATCTATTGCAGATTTAAAACGAGTTCAGTCTAAGTTACAGGCGGGCTTTTCCCAAGAATTCGCTAATCGAGATGATGGTTGGTTAGGAATTCAAAAGAAATATCAAATTGATTTTCCGGTCAAGCAAATGCAACCATCCTTACGCTATGAAGCGATTGCTAGAAATGATATTAATATTTGTGACGTTTATACAACCGATAGTCAAATTAAACAATACCACTTGACGGTATTAAGCGATCCGAAACATGTTTTTCCACCGTACCAAGGAGCGCCATTAATGAAGGATCAGTTTGCTAAACAACATCCTCAAGTAGTCACAGCATTAAATCAATTAAGAGGTCGCATTTCAGCTGAACAAATGCGCCAAATGAATTATGAAGTTAATGTCCAAAAACAGTCTGCTGCTGATGTGGCTAAGAGATATTTACGACAACAAAAAATGATGAAAGGAAGTGACTAAATGACAACTCCAATGATTGAATTTCGGCACGTTAAAAAAGAGTTTGATAATACGCAAGCAGTTAAAGATTTGAGCTTTATTGTGCCTCGCGGAGAATTATTTGTGTTGGTAGGAACTTCTGGAAGTGGTAAAACCACCACTTTAAAAATGATTAATCAACTAATTGTTCAAACTAGTGGGGATATTTTGATCGATGATAAACGAGCCAAAGACTATGATTTACGACAACTAAGACTAAATATTGGTTACGTCCTTCAACAGATTGCCTTATTTCCGACTATGACGGTTAAGCAAAATGTAGCGGTGATTTTAGAACTTAAACATGTTGCTAAAAAAGATATTGACCAGAGAGTAGATGAATTATTAAGAGGGGTGGATTTAGATCCCGAACAATACCGAGATCGTTATCCTCGCGAGTTATCTGGCGGAGAACAGCAACGAATCGGCATTATCCGAGCAATGGCCGCTAATCCACCAGTAATTTTATTTGATGAACCATTTAGTGCTTTGGATCCGATCGTTAGAAATCAATTACAGGATTTGGTGCGGCGACTACATCAACGTTACCAAACCACGATTGTTTTTGTGACCCACGATATGGATGAAGCCTTAAAGTTGGGAGACCGAATTGGGGTAATGAGTCACGGTGAGTTATTACAAGTGGGAACGCCTACTGACATTGCCCAACATCCGGTGAATAAATTTGTGGAAGACTTCTTTGCAGCAACAGTTGGCAAAAACTTGTATGATACACCTGTGGATAAAATTATTAAGACCGGTTATCAGATTAAGCAACCAACCCAGACCGAGAATATACCGACAGTGAGTCGTGAAGCCACTTTAGAAGAGGTCTTTGCCATTTTAGCTAATGAGGCGGTAGTTGAGGTTCACGATGAATCTACTAATCCAGTCGGTTGGTTAGACCGGCAATCCATTATGCGTTATTTAAGTGAAGTAAAACATTAGTGGAGGTGCAATATGAGTCAATTTGAAACGGTGATTATCGGAGGCGGTCCAGCCGGATTAGGTCTCGCTTATCCACTACAAGCAGCCGGACAAAAGGTAGCAGTAGTGGAAGAAAATAAATGGGGTGGAACCTGTCCGAACCGCGGTTGTGATCCCAAAAAAGTTCTATTAGGACCAGTGGAGATCCTGCGACGCAATCAAGATTTACTAGGCAAAGGAATTGTTAATCAAGTGCAAATTAATTGGGCGGATTTGATGGCATTTAAAAATACCTTCACCGATCCAGTTTCAACTAATTCTAGAGCGGGCTTAGTGGCTGCTGGCATTACGGTATTTGACGGTCATGCTAGTTTTAAGGACAACCATACTCTTGATATTGATGGTGAAACTATTACGGCTGATAGATTTGTCATTGCGACCGGTCAACGCCCACGGCAATTAGCAATCACTGGTGGTGAATTATTAGGCACTAGCACTACCTTCATGCAGTTGCCCCAGTTACCCGCTGAAATTGCGTTTTTAGGTGCTGGCTTTGAAGCATTTGAATTTGCTGCCATTGCCAGTGCTGCAGGAGCTAAGGTGCACATTATTCAACATAATGATCGACCATTAAAACAATTTCCTCAAGCTGGAGTGGCTGAATTAATGCATCAATTAATTGCTCAGGGAGTAGAATTTCATTTGAATTTTGAAACGCAAACCATTCAACCTACTGAAACGGGAATTATGATTAGCGGCAGTGATGCTGGGAAATTACAGCAATTAACGGTTAATGCTGGCTTTGCTACCAGTGGCCGTATTCCTAACTGTGATACGTTAAATTTAACTGCCATTGGGGTTGCAACGGATAGTCACGGAATTAAAGTAAATGATCATTTGCAGACGAATACAGCTAATATCTATGCGATGGGGGATGTTGTTTCTAGACGGCAACCTAAATTAACGCCGGTAGCCAGTTTTGAGGCTCAATATTTAAGTCGAGAACTACTTCATAGCGGTGCAGCCATTGCCTATCCGATGATTCCATCAGTTATTTATGGAATGCCACGATTAGCTCAGGTGGGAGTTTCATTGACGGAGGCCAAAGCAAATGATGCCTATGTGGTGAAACCACTGGATATGACGCAGTGGTTTACTTATCGTCATTTAAACGAAGCCGTGGCGAAGGCCACCACGATTGTGGATAAAACTACCGATCGTATTATGGGCGCTTTTGTAATTAGTAACGAAGCCGATGAATTAATTAACTATTTGACCCAAATTATTGATCAACAGTTAACCATGAAACAAGTCCAGCAAGAAATTCTTTTATATCCAACGGTGGCTAGTGATTTAGGCTACTTGGGATAGAATTAGTAAAAGCAATCTACTAAAATAATAAAAAGCATTCCTAATCATTGGTTAGGAATGCTTTTTATTTAAAGTTCGTAATTTGCCAATCAATAGCAATGTAAAAGAATTGAAAAATGTGATTCGTTCAATACGACGAACGATTTCAAAACGTATCCATTTTATCATTCGTATATTTCCTTGACGAAATCAATGAGCTTTGTTATTCTTAAGCAGTAGATGAGACCAATTGGTTGCTACAAATTGTAATTATTGAGGAGATTAACCATGAATAATACCCCAGTATTTGACTATGATGATATTCAACTAATTCCGAACAAAGGAATTTTGAAAAGCCGAAGCGAGGCCGATACTAGTATTGAATTTGGACCACGGACCTTTAAGTTACCGGTGGTACCAGCTAATATGGAAACGGTAATCGATGAAACGTTGGCAGCTGAATTAGCTCGCCGTGGATACTTTTATGTGATGCATCGTTTTAAACCGGAACGACGCTTGGCTTTTGTAGAACAAATGCATGACAATGATTTATATGCTTCCATCAGTGTCGGGGTCAAACCAAGTGAACAAGATCTTATTTTAAAACTCAAAGAAATTCAACAAACCCCTGAATACATTACTATTGACGTTGCTCATGGTCATTGTGACGCTGTGATTGAAATGATTCAGTTTATCAAAAACAATTTACCAGGAGCCTTTGTAATCGCCGGTAATGTGGCTACTCCTGCTGGTGTTCGTGATTTGGAAAATGCGGGTGCTGACGCGGTTAAAGTGGGGGTTGGTCCTGGTAAGGCATGTATTACTAAACTAAAAACTGGTTTTGGAACTGGTGGTTGGCAATTAGCGGCATTGCGTCTTTGCTCTAAAGCGGCTAGCAAACCATTAATTGCCGATGGTGGTATTCGCTACAATGGCGATATTGCAAAATCAATTCGGTTTGGAGCATCAATGGTTATGGTCGGTTCCATGTTGGCTGGTCACGAAGAAACTCCCGGTAATTCCATTTCTATTGATGGTAAAGTTTATAAGCAATACTGGGGTTCCGCTTCTGAAAAGCAAAAAGGAGCCTACCGTAATGTTGAAGGTAAACAAATGTTAGTACCTTTTAGGGGATCATTATTTGACACTTATCAAGAAATGAAAGAGGATTTACAATCTGCTATTTCCTACTCTGGCGGTAAAGATTTAGCTGGCTTGAAAACCGTTGATTACGTGGTGGTTAAAAATTCCATCATGAATGGTGATAATTATTAAAAATATTGCAGAACCGCTGACTATTGCGGTTCTTTTTTTGTATAATAAGAAACGAGTTACACTGCCGTTTTAGCTCAGAAGGTAGAGCGTTGCCATGGTAAGGCAGAGGTCCCGGGTTCAAATCCCGGAAACGGCTAAATATTAATAAAAAAGTCTTCGCCAATATTGACGAAGACTTTTTTATTTTAGATTTAAGGAGCGGGCAATTTTTAATTGATCTAAAGCTAAATGATTATTCGCAATTAGCGGGGTTAATTTTCCTACACTAATTAAGGTCAATGAATGCATGGCTCGCGAAATAATTGTATAAATGGTCCCCAGTAACTTATCGTCAGGATAGTTTTGAGCTGAGACATTCCAAGCCACTACGGCGTCAAATTCTAAGCCCTTGGCTAAATAAATCGGTAAAATAACGCAGCCAGTAGGTAAAGTTCGATCAGCATCTTGGAGCAAAGTACTATGCAACTGATGGGAAACAGCTCGTTGAAGAGCCTGCGCCTCTGGCATATTTTTCGTTAAAATAGCTACCGTGCCGGATGTTGTTAATGCCGTTTTAACGCTAGCTATAACTGCTTGAATTGCTTCTGGTTCATCTGGAGTTAAAATGATTTCGGGTAAATCCCCCGGCCGATTGAAGGCCTCGATATCTTTTCCATTAGGTAAAATAGATTTAGCAAAAGTGGTAATCGGATACGTAGAACGATAAGAACGCATTAAACTAATTAAGCGGGCGCGCTTGGCCTGAAAGGCATTTTTGAACTTATTTAGTAGTTCAGCAGGTGTTTCTACTTCTTTAAATAAAGCCTGTTCACTATCTCCCAGTAATGTCCATTTGGTTTTAGGAAAAGCATAACGAAGGTATTTCAGTTGGGCCAAAGAGTAATCTTGCATTTCATCAACAAATAAATATTTCATCGTCTGATTTTGAGCACCACCACAAGTATAATCACGAAGATAAAGAAGTGGAGCTACATCAGTTAAATTAATTTGATGTAATTCAAGGCGTTGGTTAAAATCTGTCACTAATTGCTTAACCTGATCGGCACCAAGTTGAGTAAATAAGGGACATTGACGAAGATATTGACTGTATTGAACGTACGGGTCAAAGAAATTATTATTGAAAATACCATCATAAACTTGGTTAAGACGTTGGGAAACGATTTGAACGGCAATATAATTTCTTTCAGTAGTTTCATCTTGAAAATCACCTAAACGTTTAGAACCCATCAAATCATGATAGCGTTCGTCGCTTAACTCATCGATGGCATCATTAACCCAATCAGCGGTAATTTCTTGGTGAATACGGTGTTTCAAACGTTTAATTAATTCGTTTTTCGTTTTTAGCATTTTGTCACTAAGTTTTAAGGCCTTAGGCCAACTAGCAAAAATATCTTTAATTTCCTGTTTGTTAAAGAAAATTTCGCCATTAAACATTAAGTGATCAAAGGCTATATGCTCGCTATCTAAGTGGTCACAATAATTAGTAATATCATCCATGTAGGTAGCACTTTCTTTAATAGTACGAATATTGAGTTCTTGCTTAGTTAAATCACTATCTGCTTCGTAGCGTTCAAATAGGGTTTGGACTTTTAAGCCTTTCAATCGATTATCAAAGAACTCAGCTAGGGTTACTTGACGCATATTGCGTTCTCCTAAACTGGGTAAAACATCCGCGATATAGTGGCTAAATAATTTATTCGGTGAAAATAAAATAATCTGATCCGCTTCGAGCGTATCGCGACTATGGTAAAGCAAAAAGGCAATTCGTTGTAAGATGGCCGAAGTTTTCCCTGAACCAGCTACCCCTTGAACTACTAATAAATCACTTGTAGTATCGCGGATAATATCGTTTTGTTCGCGCTGGATGGTAGCAACAATGTTTTGCATTTGTTCATCATTTTGTTGACCTAACACGGTTTGCAACATTTCGTCACCCACGGTTTCATTGGTGTCGAACATATTAATGATTTGTCCATCGTTAATTTGAAATTGGCGCTTTTTTTGTAGATCAGTGGTTTGCTTACCAGCGGGCGTTTCGTAACTGACCTGACCTAGAGTCCCATTGTAATAAATACTAGAGATGGGGGCCCGCCAATCGTAAATTAAAAATTCCCCATTTTCATCGACAAAGGATGCTGTTCCAATATAAAGAGATTCCACCTCACTACTATCATCGTCTAAAATATCAATGCGGCCAAAGTAAGGTGATTTTTTTAATTGTTTATAAGTGCTTAATTGTCGTTTTAAAATAGTTTCATTTTCAGTTAAACGAGTCACCAGACCTCTTTGTTGTTGCAATTCAGCACTGGTTTCAATTCGGTCATCCACTTCAAAATAGTTAACGGAAGTGTTGGTAGAATAGTTTTCCTGTACTCGCTTGGTTTCGGCATGAGACCGATTAAACTCAGCCTGGGTACGTTCTACTTGGTCGGTGAGTTTATCGACCACCAAATCAACACGTTTTTGTTCCTTGATTTCTTCGTTTGATTTCAAAAGGGACCTCCTTAGTCGAACTTATCATCAAATAATACTAGCCAATTTTAGTTGCAAATTTTCTGAGTGTCAATTCCCTCAACCTTTGACTTTTGCCTAGTAAATCAGTAAAATTAAAAATGTTAATAATATGAAAAGTAGCAACCAATAATCAGAGAAAATTGCCATGGCTGAAAGCAATTTAGCGTTGCGAAATGGGTAAAAAAGATTGGGTAACGCCTTATTGTTTAGAGTGGCAGTCTATTTTGGGCTGCAATTTAGGTGGTACCACGTTAAGACGTCCTATTGGTTTATTCAATAGGGCGTTTTTTGAAAGGGAGAAATAAAAATGGGAAAGAAAGTTATTTTAACAGGTGATCGACCAACTGGCAAGCTTCACATTGGTCATTACGTGGGTTCATTGAAAAACCGGGTAGAACTTCAAAATTCCGGCAAATACGATACTTATATTATGATTGCGGATATGCAAGCATTAACTGATAATGCTCGTGATCCAGAAAAAATTCGTAACAGTCTGTTAGAAGTTACTCTAGATTATTTAGCAGTTGGAATCGATCCCCAAAAATCCACAATTTTAGTTCAATCACAAATTCCAGCACTAAGTGAATTAACCCAACATTATTCTAACTTAGTTTCATTGGCGCGGTTGGAAAGAAACCCAACTGTTAAAAATGAAATCAAACAAAAGAAATTCGGCCAAAGTGTTCCAGCTGGTTTTGTCATGTATCCAGTGAGTCAAGCAGCTGATATCACGGCCTTTAAGGCGACTACGGTGCCAGTTGGTGATGACCAAGAACCTATGTTAGAACAAACGCGAGAAATCGTGCGGACATTTAACTCCGTTTATAACCAAGACGTATTGGTGGAACCAGAAGGCTATTTCCCAGTCAAAGGTCAAGGACGAATTCCGGGATTAGATGGTAATGCTAAGATGAGCAAGTCTTTAGGTAATGCGATTTATCTTTCTGATGATGCAGATACGGTTACTAAAAAAGTCATGTCGATGTACACTGATCCAAATCATATTCACGTTGAAGATCCTGGTCAAGTTGAGGGCAACGTCGTCTTTACTTATTTAGATATTTTTGATCCAGATAAGCAACAAGTGGCCAATTTAAAGGAACAATACCAACATGGTGGCCTTGGTGACGTTAAAATCAAACGTTACTTAAATGATGTTTTACAAGCTGAATTAGCGCCAATTAGAGAACGACGTGAACAATATGCTAAAGATGTTGCGGGATTATATGATATTTTGAAACAAGGTAGTGCAGCAGCCAATGTCGTTGCTAATCAAACCTTGCAAGAAGTTCGTGACGCAATTGGAATCAATTATTTTGACTAAATTAAGAGTCAGAAAGGGTGGCTGGGATGGAAAACCTAGTAATCTTGGATATTGGTTCTAATTCCGTGCGAATGGCGATTAACCAGATTCAAGCTGATGGAAGTTATCGGGAAGTTAAACGTATGAAAAATGCTAGTCGACTTTCTGAAAAGATGGGTCAGCAAAAAGTCCTTCAAAAAAAAGCAATTGAGCGAACCATTGATGCGTTAGCAGATTTTCAAGCGGTTTATACGCAATTTACCCATACTAGTGTGATAGCTATTGCCACGGCTGCCGTGCGTCAGGCTAAAAATCAAAGTGCATTTCTTCAAGAAGTTAAACAACGAATTGGGGTCGATGTAAAAGTTTTAACCGGTCAACAAGAAGCCTATTACGATTATTTAGGGGTAATGAACCGGTTAGGAATTCAAAATTGTTTGATTTTAGATATAGGCGGAGCGAGCTGTGAATTAATTCAAGTGGATAATGGCCAAGCTGTTCATTTAACGAGTGTTCCGGTGGGGGCAGTTAACATTACCGAAAAATACCGGTTAAATGGCACCATTAGTGGAGCCAATCTTTTTAATGCTGAGTTTGGGTTACGCAAATTATTTGGTCGCATTAAATGGCTTCATAGAGCTCATCATGAACCATTGGTACTTTTAGGTGGCGCTAGTCGTACATTGGCCCGAATCAATCGGCGACGGCAACATATGAGTCGAGTAGATGCGATTCATGGGTACCATTTGTCAGCAGAACAAGTGAATCGAACTTTTTTAAATTTATTACGCGGTAATGAGCACCGTCGCAAAGAAATCCCAGGTCTAGAAGCCGATCGAGCTGATATCATTGTTGGCGGAATGTTACCATTAATTACCGTAATGGGATTAACTGATGTTAAAAAGATGTATTTTTCCGAAAGTGGTGTTAGAGAAGGTATCATTACCGAATATTTAAACAACCATTATAGTAAAAAACATAAATAATTGATTAAAGGCCGGCTAGGCAAGGCTTAGTCGGTCTTCATCTTTTTGAAACGGGGGGGGACTAATGAAACCTGATAGTAAACATTTTTACCAGCTGAGTTACGAAGAACGGTTAGAAAAGCTAAAGCAACAGACGGGGTTAAGCTTAGACCAGGTTGATTTACTGAAATCGCACTTTGATGAAACCGGAGCGGTCTTAATTGAAAATTATTTAACTAATTACCAATTGCCTGAAGGAATCGTACCCAACTTACGGGTCAATGGTAAAAATTATTGGTTGCCGTTGGTGACAGAAGAACCCTCTGTGATTGCAGCTGCTAGTCACGGCGCTAAGTTGTTGTCAGCGGACAATGGTATTGAGGCGCAAGCGGGACAAAGGTTGGTGGAAGGACAAGTTATTGTTCAAACAACCGCCTTTACCCAGCTTGATCAATTAATTAGGCAACAACAAATAAGTATCTTGGCGGTGGCTGATCAAAGTCATCCCAGTCTGAAAAAATATGGTGGTGGCGCTAAAAAAGTAGTTTGTCGACAATTAGATGAAAGCCTAAGTAGCGTTGAAATCCAAGTGGCCGTTGGTGAAGCAATGGGTGCCAACATTGTTAATACAATGGCGGAAGCTGTGGCAAACTGGCTGGAACAACATAAGTACCAAGTGGTAATGAGTATTTTGTCGAATGCCGGCACGTACCAGATGGTTACGGTAACTGGTCAAGTGGCCGTTACCAAGTTAGCCAAAAAAGGGTTAAGTGGTTCTCAAGTGGCAAATAAAATTGCCACCGCTAGCCACATTGCTCAAATTGATAGTAAACGGGCAGTTACGCATAATAAAGGCATCATGAATGGCATTGATGCTTTGGTTATGGCATTAGGCAACGATTGGCGGGCGGTCGAAAGTGCTATTCATTTAGCGGCTGTAGTGGATAATCAGTATCGCGGACTTAGTCAGTGGCAAGTTCAAGGTGACAAATTAGTAGGGACGATGACTATCCCTTTGCCACTAGGCATGGTTGGCGGGGCCACCAAGGTGTTGCCTCTGGCTAGAATTAATCGTCAAATCGCTAATGTAACTACGGTTAACGAGGCCATGCAAGTAGGGGCCGCCTTGGGTCTAGCTCAAAATTTAGCCGCCTTAGTGGCGTTAGTAACTGAAGGAATTCAACGGGGTCATATGAGTTTACAAGTAAAGTCGCTCGCATTAGCTAATGGGGCGACTCCAGCTGAAATTCCGGTTATTTTAACCAAGATAGGTAGCCAACAACCCGATGCTACTGAAATCAAAATGATAATTACAGCAATTAGAAATTCTAAAGGAGAATAATATGCCTGAAAACTACATCGAATTAAATGACAATGTTCAAGATTTAATTAACACTGTAAATGCTTTTTATCCAGGAACGGTCAAGGTAACTTTTATTGGCCAAATTCAAGCGGGCTACGTGCGTCACGATCAAGCACAAGTGGTTCAAACTGGAAAAGACGTTGATATTCAAATTGCCGACCTATCTGCGCCAGATTACACGGCCTCTCACGAATTAATTCATTTATTAATGATTTTACGTGGTTTTCCACAAATCTTTTTCTCTTTGACTACTGATAATGACCAAGTTGATGAACAAATTAAAATTATGGCAACTGAATTATATGATATTGTTAGCCATTTTGTAGTGGTGGCTGAACAGCGTAAACATCACTTGATTGATGATGAAATCGAAGCTAAATACTTCAAAGGTATTTACGCTACCATTAAGCCAGAGCCCACTGATGGTGACAGCCAAATGACTTTGCGGTTGTTGACGTTACTAGATGCATTGGTCTTTTATGGTGATCGCATTGTGGCCGTTAAGGATCAATTGACTACTGATTTTCCAGTGGCAATGGCAGCTGCCGAAAAGTTGTATGCACTAATTACCGCTAAACCAACCGATTCACCGTTTAATTTACGACGGAATGTCGTGAAGTTATTTAAAGCCTTTGATGCTCAATTAACTGATTGGCATTTATCAGCACTTCATAGTACCGAGTTTGTAACGATGACTTCAGTTTTATCAGAACGTCAATTAGGTTTGAAAGTAAACCAAATGTTTGAAATTTTCCATTCTGATATGAAGGAAGTTAACACTGGTAAACGAGGGTACGTTGGCTTTAGCAAAGTAGATGATCAAAATTCATTTGTGACTACTACGCAATCTAATACCGAAGACGATCCCGTGTTCTTTAAGGAAATGTATCAAAAAACGGTTAAAGAATTGTTTGATTACTTAGAAATGCCATACATTATTCGAAAGTAGGCGAATTGAGTGAACATGCAAATTGATGAATTACAAACGGCCGTTACAAATGCTCAAAAAATTGTGTTTTTGACGGGTGCTGGAGTATCGACACCGTCGGGCATTCCGGATTATCGCTCCAAAAACGGGCTGTATACTAATGATAATAGTCAGCATTCAGCAGAATATTATTTAAGTATTGATTGCTTGCGGGATGAGCCTGCTTTGTTTTATGAATATATGATGAAAAACATGTACTATCCGAAGGCTATTCCCAACGTAATTCATGAAAAACAGGCCGCACTAACACGAATGAACAAGGCTAAAGTGATCACTCAAAATATTGATGGGTTATATGAAAAGGCCCAAACTAAGGACTTATTATCGTTTCATGGTACTTTGTATGATGTTTATTGCTTAAAATGTGGGCAACACGTTGACTATCATCAATATCTAACCAGTTCCATTCATAATAATTGTGGAGGTACTTTACGGCCTAATATCGTGTTATATGGGGAAGGGTTAAACCAATCCGTGGTGAGTCAAAGTATTGCGGCAGTGAATACAGCTGATTTGGTTGTGATTGTTGGGACCTCCATGCGGGTTTATCCGTTTGCGAGCTTGGTTGATTACCTTAATGCTGCAGCCAAATTAGTGGTGATTAACCAAGAACCGTTAGATTTACCACTGAATTACACCATGTTACAAGCCGATGCTAGTCAGGTATTTGCGTCATTAATGGTAGGAAGTGAGTAGTATGATTTCAATTGGCTTGACTACTTTTTCTGATCATCCCGCATTAATTGAAGATGCTAAGCGAAAAGTCCGGCTATCTGAATATAGTGGTTATTTTCCAGTGGTAGAGTTGGACACGCCTTTTTACGCTTTACCTACGATCGAAACAATTACTAATTGGCAAGCACAAGTACCAGCTGAATTTCAATTTATTTTAAAGGCCAATCGTTTAATGACGCTACATGATCAAGTGGTTGGTCAACCAGCTAGTGGTGCAGAACGTAAGCAAATGTTTCGCGATTACCGTAAATTAATTAAACCACTAGTGGTCACTAATCAGCTCAAAGGAGTTTTGTTTCAGTTTCCACCATCGTTTCGATGCCAAGTGGAATCATTGAATTATTTGCAGCGGGTTCGTCACTTATTACCGGACGTGACCATTTTTGTCGAATTTCGGGATCCTAGTTGGTATGCACCGGTGATGGTTCCGGAAATGACGCAATTTATGCGTGAATTGAATTTATCGTTAGTCGTTGTTGACGAACCCCGCACGGCTAATTTAGGGGTGCCGTTATTAGCTACTGCAACTAATTCTAAACGGGTGATGATGCGTTTGCACGGTAGAAATTTGGCTGGTTGGAGCAAAGTGGGCAAAGATGCTCGCAGTGTTCGAACGCTATACGATTATTCACCGGCTGAATTACAAGAGTTGGCCGAAGTGGCTAAACAACTAGACCAACAAGTAGCGGATCTAGTGATTATTTTTAACAATAATGCCGGCCATGATGCGGCCAGTAATGCCCTTTTATTACGAGATTTGTTGGGGCTAGAATTCAATCATTTGTCCCCGACACAACTGGATTTGTTTTAAGTTTACTAAGCAGACCAGGTTAAATTTTGCTATACTTATTCTGATTATTAAAATTACTCGAAAGAACCATGAGAAGAGAGGTTGCTTATGGATACAGATAAACCAACATTTTATATTACTACTCCGATTTATTACCCATCAGGCCGACTACACATCGGTAATTCATACACTACTATTTTGGCGGATGCAATTGCGCGATATAAACGGTCCATGGACTTTGATGTTTTCTTCCTAACTGGAACGGATGAACACGGTCAAAAAATCGAACAAAAAGCCGCAGAATTAAATACCACGCCGCAAGCATATGTGGACGGAATGGCTGCTAACATCAAGGAATTGTGGCAAAAACTTGATATTTCTAACGACAAATTTATTCGCACAACCGATAAGCAACACGAAGAGGCCGTCGAAAAGATTTTCCAAAAACTATTAGACCAAGGCGATATTTACTTAGGTGAATATACGGGATGGTACTCAGTTTCTGATGAAGAGTATTTTACCGAAAGCCAATTGGCTGAAGTTTATCGAGATGAAAATGGTAATGTCACTGGTGGTAAGGCTCCTAGTGGTCATGAAGTGCAATTGGTACAAGAAGAATCTTACTTCTTTAAAATGAGTAAGTACGCTGATTGGTTGCTGCAATATTATCAAGATCATCCAACTTTTATTCAACCAGCTACTCGAATGAATGAAATGATCAAAAACTTTATTGAACCCGGACTAGAAGATCTTGCGGTTTCTCGAACTACTTTTAGCTGGGGAGTGCCAGTGAAGTCTGATCCTAAGCACGTGGTATATGTATGGATTGATGCTTTAACCAACTATATTACGGCCTTGGGTTATGCCAGTGATAACGATGAATTATTCAACAAATTCTGGCCGGCTGACGTTCAGCTCGTTGGTAAGGAAATAGTACGTTTCCATACGATTTACTGGCCCATCTTGTTACATGCTTTGGGCCTACCCTTACCCAAGGAAGTCTATGGTCACGGTTGGTTGTTGATGAAGGACGGTAAAATGTCTAAATCTAAGGGTAACGTTGTTTACCCAGAAGAATTAGCGGAACGTTATGGCTTAGATGCAGTCCGTTATTACTTAATTCGTTCAATGCCTTATGGTAATGACGGGGTCTTTACACCTGAAGATTTTATTAATCGAATTAACTATGATTTAGCTAATGATTTAGGTAATCTCTTGAATCGAACTATCTCTATGATTAATAAGTATGAAGCCGGCGTCATTCCTACTTTGACAACCGGGGTAACTGAATTCGATACGGCCTTAGAACAAGCGGCAGCAACGGCAATTGCCGAATATAAAGCTGCTATGGATGACTACCATACGGCGGATGCATTACAAGCGGTCTGGAAATTTATTGGTTTGACGAATAAATATATTGACCAAACAGCCCCTTGGGTATTGGCCAAAGATGAAGCTTTGAGTGATCAATTGGCCTCAGTCATGGCCCATTTGGCGGCATCATTACGGGTAATTGCTGAATTAATTAGCCCGGTAATGACTAACGCACCGGTAGAAATCTTTAACCAATTAGGATTAGCGGAAGAAATTAATCTTAACCAATTAGATTTCTTTGACCTAACTACCGGCAATAAAGTGGTTGCTAAGGGAACTCCAATTTTCCCACGCCTTGACGTTGAAGAAGAGGTAGCATTTGTTCAAGCACAAATGACCAAATCAGAAAAAGTTAAGGGCCGAGCTGCCATGAAAGCTAAGGCTGATGCAGTCGCTAGCGATGCTGATTTTGATCCTAGTAAGACGGAGCTTAAATTAAGCGAAGATAAAAAAGAAATTCGATTTGATGCGTTTGAAAAAGTTGAATTAAAAGTGGCCCAAGTGAAGGCTGTCCAACCGGTAGAAGGCGCTGATAAACTACTACAATTCCGCTTAGATGCAGGAGATGATGGCGATCGTCAAATCTTGTCTGGTATTGCTAAGTGGTATCCTGACTATGAAAAATTAGTGGGTAAAAAAGTAATCGCGGTAACTAACTTGAAACCACGTAAAATGCGAGGGCAATTAAGTCAAGGAATGTTACTATCCGTAGAACATGATGATGGCACTGTTGAATTAGTAACGGTTCCTGAAAACATGGAAAATGGAGCAACCCTAGAATAAAAATAAAGGCTGGTGACGGAAGTCCCAGCCTTTTTGCGGAGGAAAGAGTTTATGAAAATTTTTGATTCGCATACCCATTTAAATGATGATCAATTAATGCCAGATGCAGCTAAATATAATCAACATGCTCAGCAATTAGGCGTGGTTAAATTAGCTAATGTTGGCTCCAATACTAAACTAAACAATGCTAGTTTGGCATTGGCTCATCAATTTGATAATATGTATTCAATTATTGGCTGGCATCCAGAAGATTCCATCTACTTTCATCAAAAAGAAGCAGATGAATTGATACAACAACTAGCCGACGATAAAGTGGTCGCATTGGGCGAAATTGGGATGGACTTTTACCAACAACAATCACCTAAAAGAATCCAGGAACGGGTGTTTCGCGAACAAATCGAAATTGCCAAACAGCTTAAATTGCCGATTTCGGTGCATAATCGAGATGCGTTTGAAGATACCTATCGCATTTTAAAAGAGGCGCATATAGAGCAAGTTGGTGGCATTTTGCATAGCTTTAATGGTGACGTAGAGTGGTTGGATAAATTCCTGGAGTTAGGGATGCACGTATCTTATAGTGGTGTGGCTAGTTTTAAGAAGACTAAAGAAGTTCACGAAGCAGTAAAACATACCCCCCTTGAACGCCTACTAGTAGAAACAGATGCACCTTATTTGGCTCCAGAACCATTTAGAGGAAAGCAAAATGAACCAGCTTATACCCTATATACGGTAGAAGCGGTGGCTCGTTTTCGTGATACTAACCCGGACGAAATCGCGGCAGCAACTTATCAAAATACGTTACGTTTATTTGGAATAGAGGAATAATGAAAAGAATTAAAGAAGTCATTGTCGTAGAAGGCAAGGATGATACTAAACGCATTCAACAAGCGGTCGACGCTGATACAATTGAAACTAGAGGCTCAGCGGTTCCAGAAGAAACTCTTGATTTAATCGAACGAGTAGCAGCTCAGCGGGGAATTATTATTTTTACTGATCCGGACTTTTCCGGTGAAAAAATCCGTAAAACAGTGGCTGAAGTAGTGCCCAATGCGAAACATGCTTTTATTAGAAAAGATCAAGGAGTACCAGATCATAAGGGATCTTTGGGAGTGGAGCATGCTAGTCCAGCTTCCATTCGAGAGGCATTATCTCATGTATACACAGAAGACCAGAGTAGTCCTGAATTGATTTCGCAAGCTGAATTAATTGCTGCTGGTTTAATTGGCACCGCTACTGCTAAAAAAAGGCGTCAAGCTCTTGGTGAACGACTAAACATTGGTTACGTAAATGGCAAGCAATTGCAACATCGTTTACGGATGTTTGGTATATCGCAAACCGAATTTGAACGGACAATGAAAGATATCATTAGAGAGGAACAACATGAATAATAATCCAGCAATTGCAACGCCAGCCAGAACCCAGGCCATTTTAAATCGGTACAATTTATCGGCTAAAAAAAGTTTGGGGCAAAACTTTTTAACTGATCTCAATATTTTGACACAAATTACTGAAGCGGCAGAGTTAACCAGTAACGATAACGTTATCGAAATTGGTCCCGGAATTGGGGGATTAACTGAACAACTTGCCCAACGTGCTGGGCATGTATTAGCATTTGAAATCGATCAAAATTTGATTCCGGTATTAGCTGAAACCTTGGCACCATACGATAACGTAACGGTTTTAAACCAAGATATTTTACAAGCTAATTTACCGGATACCACCAAAGAAATTTTTGGAACAGATGAAGGCCTTAAAGTGGTAGCCAACTTGCCGTACTACATTACCACTCCCATTGTGATGGATTTAATTCAAAATCCGGTTCAATTTGCTAACATTGTCGTAATGATGCAAAAAGAAGTGGCTGAACGTCTAACGGCTACGCCGCGGCAAAAGGCTTATGGTTCACTATCAGTTATTGTGCAACAATTGACGGTTCCAGAAATTGCCTTTACGGTACCAAATACGGCTTTTATTCCTTCACCAAAAGTAGATTCGGCTATTGTCCGGTTATTGCCAGCAGATCCTAGCAAACCACAACCATATAGTCAAAAACGGTTTATTGGATTTGTTCGGGGCTGTTTTATGCATCGACGTAAAAGTATTTGGAATAATTTACAAGGAGTTTTTGGAAAAGACGCTACGACTAAGGCAGTCATCAAACAAGGTTTAGAACAGCTCAATATTGATGCTGGTGTTCGACCAGAAGAACTTACTGTGGCTCAGTTTGTGGCCTTAACTGATAAGTACCATGAACTAGGTTTATTAAAATAATTTCACCTAACAAAATTGCTTGCATTTGAAATTGACTTATGATAAAATTTAAAATTTTATAGCTTTTTATTACCAAACATGGTATAATCATTTATCGTGAGGTGAATAGCATGCCAGTTAGTTTGTCAGTAATAAAAAACAAGTTAGATGATCATATTGGTCAATCTGTTTTGGTGACAGCCCAAGCAGGTCGACGAAAGGTCACCGAACGTCGTGGAATTTTGCGTGAAACATATCCGGCTGTGTTTGTTGTTGAGCTTGAAGGGGAAACTGCTAAGTTTGATCGCGTATCTTACAGTTATACGGATATTTTAACGGAAAATATTGCAGTTGATTTTGAATAATTGAAAATTGTGGGGGGCTACCAATCGTAGCCCTTTTTTGTTTGGCTTTTTTAGTTGTTAAATTCTATTTTGCAACCATTTTGGGGTATAATTTTATTAAATATACCTATAAGTGGAGGGAGGATAAATGAAACATTTAGAAAAAGCCCCAGCTAAATTGAATTTAGGCTTGGACACCCCCTTTATCCATGCAGATGGATCCTTAGAGTGGGACATGGTAATGACTTCCATCGGGCTTATGGATTACGTTCAAATTGAAACGACTACCACTAACCGACAATTAGAAATTATTACGGATGGTGGATCATTGCCAGAAAATCATCATAATTTGGCTTATAAAGCGGCTAATGTTTTTCGCCAAACCACTGGTATTCAAACAGGATTAAGTATTAGTATTCAAAAACATATTCCGGTTGCCGCAGGTTTAGGGGGGGGCTCTTCGGATGCCGCAGCGGTATTACGGGGATTGAATCAGATGTTTGACACTCACCTTTCATTGGCACAATTAGGGCAATTAGGATTAGAAATTGATGCTGATGTACCATATTGTGTTTATGGCAAAACCGCAGCAGTCAGTGGACGTGGTGAAATTATTACGCCTTTAAAGCCACTCCCAAAATGTTGGTTAGTAGTGGCTAAGCCGCGAGTAAGTGTTTCTACTCCTAAAATTTTAGCGTTAATTAAGCACGAAAAACTCCAACATCAAAATATGGCGCCTTTAATTCAAGCGGTTAACCACCAGAATTATTTGCAAATCGTAGCTAATTTGGGCAATACTTTAGAACCAGTTACGGCCAATCTTTATCCTCAAATCACTATTTTAAAGGAACGCATGTTAAAATACGGTGCTGATGGGGCCCAAATGAGTGGCACGGGACCAACGGTATTTGGCATTTGTCAGCAAGCTTCAAAGGCTAAACGTATTTTCAACAGTTTATCAGGATTTTGCCGCGAGGTTTACTTGGTAAGACCCCTTGATTAATAATTAGGGAAAACAGTTTATGAAAAATTTCATGGACTGTTTTTTTACTTGCCTAGTTGACAAGTTGAAAATATTCGGTAAACTAAAACAGTAATCATTACTTTTTACATAAAGAGGTATTTAATTTGAGCAAAGAAATGATCAAGGTTAATGACTTAAGCGTTGCTTTTGGCAAACAACCAGTGTTTCAAAATTTAAATGTCACCATTAATCAGGGTGAGTTTTTGGCCGTTGTGGGGATGAATGGCGCGGGAAAAACAACATTAATTCGAACTATTTTAGGGCAGTTAAAACCTAAGCACGGGACGATTATTACGGACTCTGACTTAAAAATCGGCTATGTTCCCCAATTTAGAAACATTGATAGTGACTATCCGTTGTCGGTTAGTGATTTTATTGGACTGAACTTTACTGGCTTGAAATGGCCTTGGATGTCTAAAACAGAGAAACAACGAATTCAAGAAGTGATTGCTGAGGTCGGTTTAAGCAAAATTGCTAATCGACCTCTAGGCAAAGCTTCCGGTGGTGAAAAGCAAAAAACCTATTTGGCGCAAGCGTTAGTTGATCGACCTAATTTATTAATTTTAGATGAATCAACAGCTAGTTTAGATCCCAATACGAAAGAGGAATTACTGAAGGTGGTTAAGAAAATTAATCAAGAGCAACATTTAACGGTAATTTTTGTTTCTCACGATATGGAATTAGTTACGCAATACCCTGATCATTACTTATGGCTGCAACCAGATGCTTCCACTAGTGGTCCTATTAATGAATTAGCGGCACAAATGAAGGAGGGCATCGTCAATGTTTAGTTTTGAATTTATGCGTAACGCGTACTTAGCAGGAACGTTGATTGCCATTGTTAGTGGTATTATGGGTGTTTTTGTAATTGCCCGGAATATGTCTTTTATGACGCATACCTTGTCAGAAATTGGGTTTGCGGGAGCTTCGTTTGGTATGTTCATTGGTTGGACGCCGTTAAACGGGATGCTTTCATTTACGATTATTAGCTCGGTATTAGTGGGGCGGTTAAGTGGTCAAAATGAATCTAGACGAGAATCGGTCATTAGTGCCATTTCGGGACTCTTTATCGGATTGGGAATTTTATTTTTAGCTTTATCTGACAAGAGTTCTAGTTACGCTACCAGTATTTTATTTGGGAGTGTGATTGGGATCAGTCATAATGACGTGATTCAAATGTCGGTATTATCGCTAGCGGTCCTATTAGTAATTGCTTTAATTTATCGAAACTTAAAAGATGCATCTTTTGATCCCATTGGAGCTAAGGCCAAAGGATTAGCAGTTAATTGGTACGGCGTTATTTTTTTGGTATTACTAGCGTTAAGTGTTAGTGTTGCCGCCCAAATCGTGGGATCGTTGTTAATTTTTATTTTATTAACCTTACCAGCAGCTAGTGCCAAATATTTTGCACATTCTGTAGCTTCAATGATGTTTGTGGCAGTTGCTTTTTCGCTACTTGGAGTTTGGTTAGGACTTTACTTAGGTTACGTCACTAATTTGCCAGTAACGTTTTTTATTGCAACCATTGAAGCCTTGATTTATATTGGAGCGCTCTTGAAGGATCATTATCAATCTCAAACTACTAATTAATTAGTCTTTCACTGATGGTGAAGGGCTTTTTTATTATCAATTTAGGAAAAGAAACTATTTTCTTAAAATTTTAGTAGTTGTTCGCCAATTGATATACTAAAAGACGAACATTTATGGTAGAATTTGAAAGGATATTACATGAAACTAGAGGTGAAACCCGTGAAAGCTAGGAGAAGCGACAGGTTAGTTGACATGACGCGTTATTTATTGGAACGACCACATACTCTCGTTCCGTTGACTTTTTTTGCTGATCGTTATGATTCAGCAAAATCGTCAATCAGTGAAGATTTAACAATTTTAAAAAGAACGTTTCAAGACCGGGGAACTGGACTATTAGAAACCATTCCTGGTGCTGCAGGGGGAACACGGTTCTTACCTTACATGCTAAAAGAAGAGGCTGATGAAGTGGTTGCTGATTTAGTTCAACAAATGACTTCTGCTGATCGTTATTTACCAGGTGGCTACGTTTATATGTCTGATTTGTTAGGCAATCCTGCCGTTTTACGAGAAATCGGTCGAATTTTTGCTACCCAATACTTAAATCAACAAGTGGATGCAGTGATGACGATTGCCACTAAAGGGGTTCCCATTGCCCAAAGCGTGGCGCAAATGCTCAACGTGCCGTTTGTCATCGTTCGCCACGATACTGAAATTACCGAAGGTTCTACGGTTAACGTTAATTATGCTTCCGGTTCTTCAACAAGAATTGAGAAGATGTCATTATCAAAACGTAGTTTAAAAGCCGGTGCTAACGTCTTAATCGTTGATGATTACATGCGTGGCGGAGGCACTATCGGCGGTATGATGTCGATGGTCAAAGAATTTGATGCTAACTTAGTTGGTATCGGGGTAGTTGCCGAAAGTTCCGATCATCCTAATCGTCGGGTTGGTGAATATACTTCATTAATGCGTGTTGATGCTGAAGATGACATGATTAAAGCCCGCCCAGGCAATTATTCTGAGCAAATTTATCAATAGAATTAGATAAAATAAGGAGTAACTTAGATGGCAACTAGAAATACAATTATTTTAGCAGCCGGGAAAGGCACCCGGATGAAATCTAAACTATATAAAGTTTTGCATCGTCTTTGTGGTAAAACTATGGTGGACCACGTTTTGACGCAAGTAGAACAAACCAAAATGGACAATATTGTGACCGTAGTTGGTTACGGTGCTGAGGCCGTGGAAAAAGAGTTAGGCGATCGGACCAAATATGTAGTTCAAGGCGAACAATTAGGAACTGGACATGCGGTCTTACAAGCTGAAGATTTATTAGCTGATCTAGATGGAATGACTATGGTAGTGAGTGGTGATACGCCGCTATTTACGGCGCAAACTTTTGATAATTTATTTAAATATCATGAGGATAAAAAAGCCAAAGTAACTATTTTGACTTCCAAAGCACCAGATCCAACCGGCTATGGTCGCATAGTTCGTAATGAATTAGGAATTGTGACCAAGATCGTGGAACAAAAAGATGCTACGCCAGCAGAAGCCGAAATTCACGAAATTAATACTGGGGTTTATGTTTTTGATAATCGTGCTTTGTTCACGGCACTTCATCAAACTAACAATCAAAATGCCCAGGGCGAATATTACCTCACAGATGTGATTGAAATCTTGAAGAATCAAGGCGAAACGGTCGCTGCTTACCAAATGGCTGATTTCTATGAATCAATGGGAGTCAATGATCGAGTGGCATTAGCTAAAGCTACTAAGATTATGCAAGCTCGCATTAACGAAGGTCATATGAGAAATGGTGTCTCAATGGTTAACCCTGATGATACTTATATCGATGTCGACGTTAAAATTGGTTCAGATACAATTATTGAACCAGGAGTTCAACTAAAAGGGCAAACGGTTATTGGTGATGATTGTTATTTAGGTGCACATTCTGAAATCCGCAATTCTATTTTGCATGATCATGTCACGGTTACTTCTTCTATGATTGAAGATTCCGAAATGAAGAGTGGCTCAAACATTGGTCCTAATAGTCATTTACGGCCAGAATCAGTTATCGAAGAAAATGTGCATTTAGGTAACTTTGTTGAAATTAAAAAGGCCACGATTGGTGCTGGAACCAAGGTAGGGCATTTAACCTATGTTGGTAACGCTAAGTTAGGTAAAAATATCAATGTTGGTTGTGGCGTGGTTTTTGTTAATTATGATGGTGCTAATAAGCATGAAACAGTCGTTGGCGATGATTCATTTATTGGTAGTAATTCCAATCTGGTAGCGCCACTAAATGTCGCTGATCATACCTTTATTGCGGCTGGTTCAACGATTACTGATGACGTTCACCAATATGATATGGCTATTGCCCGGCAACGCCAAACAAATAAACCAGGTTACTTTAAAAAACTTTCTTATAAAGTAGATTAATTATATAATTAGGGTAGTTAGATGACTGCATGCTAAACACTTAATACAAACGGAGGAACGTATGTCTCAGCAATATTTTGATCCCAAATTAAAAATCTTTGCACTTAACTCAAATAAACCCTTAGCAGAAAAAATTGCTGCTGTTGTCGGGGTACCACTTGGTCAAACTTCGGTTGATCGTTTTAGTGACGGTGAAATCCGAATTAACATTGAAGAAAGTATTCGGGGGGATAATATTTATATCATCCAATCGACTTCTGCACCGGTTAACGATAATTTGATGGAATTATTGATTATGATTGATGCATTACGTCGTGCTAGTGCGGGGACTATTAATGTGGTAATTCCATATTATGGATACGCTCGACAAGATCGAAAGGCGCGTTCTCGCGAACCAATCACGGCTAAATTAGTAGCTAATATGCTTCAAATTGATGGTGCTGATCGAGTTATTACTATGGACCTCCATGCGGCTCAAATCCAAGGATTCTTTGATATTCCGGTGGATCATTTAACCGGAGCACCTCTATTAGCTGATTTCTTCTTGAACGAAGGCTTTAATGGCGATAATACCGTTGTTGTGTCACCTGATCATGGTGGGGTTACTCGAGCTCGCGCATTGGCTAACTTCTTAAAGGCGCCAATTGCCATTATTGATAAGCGTCGTCCTCGAGCTAACGTGGCTGAAATTATGAACATCATTGGTGATGTGAAAGGTAAACGTTGTTTGATGATTGATGATATGATTGATACTGCTGGGACCTTGACATTAGGTGCCAAAGCCCTTGTAGATGCCGGAGCCACTGAAGTATATGCTTGTGGAACTCATCCGGTCTTATCAGGCCCAGCTATTAAGCGTATCGAAGAATCACCAATTAAAGAATTAGTGGTAACTGATACTATTCAATTACCTAGAGACAAACAAATTGATAAGATTCATCAAATCTCAGTTGGTCCTTTGATTGGGGCCGCTATTAAACGGATTAACGAAAATAGAGCTCTTAGCCCATTATTTAGTACTCGTTTCAATAGTGAGATGAACGAAGATTAGTAATTAAGTCCACCTGGTGATGAATTTTACCAGGTGGCTTTTTATTTTGAAATGGAGAGAATAGATTGATTAGAGACGAAGCAGATGAGAACCTGCCCCGCATTCATTCGACCAAATTTATGGCGGTGGCATTGATGGCAGTGGGGGGCTTTGTTAACGCCTATACTTTTATTCAACGTGGTGGCGTTTTAGCTGCTGGCCAGACCGGAAATATCATTTTCATGAGTGTTAACGTAGTCAATCATGATTTTTTAGGTGTAAAAACTAAGTTAGCAACGATGTTGGCGTTTGCTTTAGGTTGTTTTATTGAACAAATTTTAAAAGAAACGCATCGTTATCATTACTGGCGTATTTCCGCTTTGCTAGTGGAAATGTTGGTCTTTTTCGTAGTGGGTTGGTTGCCTAAATCTACCCCTAATATGATTGTGGGACCAGCACTTGCTTTTGTGATGGCGATGCAAACAACAGCTTTTAGCGATATTCAAGGTATGGGGTATAACAACGTATTTACCACCGGTAATATTAAAAAATCGATGGTAACTTTAGCCACTTACCTAGTGACCGGTCGACGGAAACAATTGCGAACTAGCCTAACGTATTTAGAACTAGTATTAGGATTTGCCTTTGGGGCCATGATTTCGGCGTTGTTGCAAAATATTTATGCTGAAGCTACGATTTGGTGGGCTAGTGCTTTAGTGGCCTTGATTGCAGTTGGCTATGGTATCGCTATTTATCAGCGTAATAAAAATTATTATCAATAAAAAATGATGGAAAAGTCAGTCGACTTCTTCCATCATTTTTTAGTATTAATTAAGCTAAAACGTATTTTTGAATCGCATAGGCGACGCCGTCTTCTTTGTTAGTTTTAGTAACAAATTGAGCAGCCTTTTTAACATCATCCATGCCGTTACCCATTGCTACGCCAGTACCAGCATATTTAATCATGGTTAAATCATTATTGTTATCGCCGATAGCCATGACCTGATCAGCGGTGAGGTGTAATGATTCTGCCAGGCCTTTTAATGCGTTCCCTTTACTAGCGGCCTTATTCATGATTTCAATGAAGTAAGGTTCACTTTGAACGACGTAGAGGGAATCTTTTAAGGTGGCCGGAATTTGTTCCTTAATTCGTTCAATAACCTCTGGATAGTCAACATACATGGCCTTAGACATTAACATTTGCTCGTTAAATTCTTCCGGGGTTTTATATTCGATTGGTAGTCTCACTAGATAACCTTCAGCTGTGGTATAGGGACTTTGGTCTTTATTAGTAACGTAAATTTTATCGGTGGTTTCGATTTGGTAGTGAACTTTTAACTTTCTAGATAACATTTCGGTTTGCAAAAAGTCATCAAAGCTCAGGGTATGGTTTAAAATTACTTTGCCATTTAAGGTTTGAACCATAGCACCATTAAAAGTAATAGCATATTCTTCGTTGCCACTGATATTTAATTGCTTTAAATAGGGACTCACACCACTTAAAGGTCGGCCCGTAGTTAAGACGACTTTAACTCCTTTATTTCTGGCAGCAGTAATCGCCTCAATGGTAGCTGGTGCTAGTTGGTGTTTTTCATTTAATAGGGTGCCGTCAATATCAATAGCGATTAATTTAATAGTCATAGTTTAGTTACTCCTTGGGATGAATTAATTGATTATTTTTAATATAGTGGTTGAACTCGTCGTACTCTGGTTGAAATAAATCAACGTTAGCAGATGATTGTAAAATTTCACGGGGGAAAAAGAAACGGTTATCACCACTAAATCTATCAGCAATCGCCCGCACGATCGGACTGACATCGGCTAATCCTTGTAAACTACCATCAGGATTAATAAGTTGAATTTGTTTCTCATTTGGTTTTTCGGCATCGTAAGGCATGTCAAAACTATTATCAGTGGCGGTATAATAACGCGGATTGAAACCGGATTGTTCAACCAGTCCCCTTAATTTAGGCAATAAGTCCTGGGTGTTGTCATCAAATTTAACTGATTTCAAGGGTTTACGGTCGATAAATCGGTGAGCTAGGTCACTTAAATCGCTATCACCGTGTTGTTTCCAGTGAATGAAATAAGTATTTAAGACCCCATCATCTAATTGTAAGTAATCAGCTAAATTAAATTCATGATTAAGAAATGGTAATAAGAGGTAGGGGGTATCTGGGGTAGTTTCAGTTTGCTTGGCAAAAATTTCTTGGGCCCGTAATAATAACCGATCCAAAATAACTTCCATAGAACGCGATACAGGATGAAAATAAACTTGTTGATACATTTGAAACCGGCTCATCACATAATCTTCTACGGCGTGCATACCGTTCATTTCAAACCCAATACCATCTTCAATAGGGCGCATTACTTCCAAAATACGGTTTAAATCAAAAGTACCGTATTTGACGCCGGTATAGTATGCATCCCGTAATAAATAATCCATGCGATCAGCATCTAATTGACTAGAAATCATGGCAACAACTTGTTTATTGGGATAAGTTTTATTAATTACGCTAGCGACTTTTGCCGGAAAGTCTGGCGCTACTTGAGTTAATACCTGATTCACTTCGGTAGTAGGAGAAGTGATAATTTCTTGGGTAATTTGTTCATGATTGGTATGAAAGATATGTTCAAATGTGTGTGAATAAGCACCATGACCCACGTCATGCAGTAATGCTGCCGCTAAAGCGACTGGTTCTTCAGCGGGATTCCAAAGTCCATCACCCGTTGCCTTGGTAGCATAACTTCTAGTAAAACGTTCACTAATTCGGCGAGCAATTTCGTAAACACCTAATGAATGAGAAAAACGAGAATGTTCGGCACCGTGAAAGGTAAATGAAGTCGTTCCTAACTGCTTAATCCGACGTAATCGTTGAAATTCAGTGGTATTAATTAAGTCTAAAATAAATTGGTATTTAACGTAGACGTAATTATGAACCGGATCGCGAAAGACTTTTTCTTTATTCAGTGAAACGATATTATTAACCACTATTTTACCTCCTTTAACGTCGGCAATACTTCGTTACGCCGCTGCATATTTTTTAAAGCTTTTTGCTGGATAGCTTGGTAACTGGCCGTTTTCATGACGGAATGATCAATGTTAGCAGTGGTTAAATCTAATACGCCTAAAATGCGTTGCTTAATTAAATTAATATCTGCTAATTTGGGATTTAACGCCGCTAAAGTGGTCATGGAATCGGCATGCACTAGTGGAAAATCATCAACCTGGTAGTCGGCCTTACCATGATCATAAAATTGGCGAATAACTTGCCCCCGATGATTTTGATCGCCATTAATACTAATATAAATCATTAAAGCAATAGCGTCTTTATGTCGTCTTTGAGCAATTCCGGCGATCTTTTTACCGTTAACACTCAAATCATAACTACCAGGACAGTAAGAATGTTTAATTTCATAGTTCTGAATGGCTAATTCTGGTAGTGCACTAGCAATCAATAATTTCATAATTTCATAGGCTTCACTGGTATTTAATTGTTGTCCTTGACCAGGTAAAAAGTAAGATACATTTAAAATACCTGGGTCGCTAATAACCGCTAATCCACCAGAATTACGAAGAAAATAATGATAATCTTGGGCGATTACTGCCTGTAATCCGGCCGTTAAATCTGGTAGTCGTTTATCATTAAGTCCTAAAATGACCGTCGGTTCACTGGTTGTCCAAAATTGTAGAAAACTTTGCTGATTTTGGTCACTTAATTCTAGTAATGCATTGGTATCAGCAAATGATAATAGTTGCTTGGCCGGTGCATAAGTTGAATCAAGTGGAATAACAGTTTCATAATTATTTGTCATCATATCATTTCCTCTTTAAATTAAAGTCGGAATCATTTTTTATTATACCAGACAACGCTTTGAGGGAAAATTGCTTGGTTTAGATAGGTGCAACAAACTGCGTTTGGCTTTATAATGTAAAATAATATGTGAAGGAAAAGAGGGGAAATTATGCCAGGATTAACCGATAGTGTGCCGGTCCAGATTCATTTAACCACCGCCATTGATCAAGAAGATCAACACGACGATTTTGTTTTTGATATTGAAGGACAATTGGTTCAAATGGGGAAGACACTTTATCTTCGCTACATTGAAGAAACGGTAGAGCAAGGACGAGTACCGGTTACAATTAAAATTATGCCGAACGGGGATGTAAAATTAACTCGTTCTGGTCAGAATCGCTTACAATTAAATTTTAGACGTGGTCATCGGTTGTCAGCTCAATACAAGACCCCTTATGGTTTGATGAATATTGATACCGTGACGCCGTTGTTAAATGTTAAAATTGCCGAACGCCCCCTTAGAGGCGAACTGAAAATTGACTACTTGTTGTACGGTGGTGATCAGTTACTTGGTAAATATAATATTAGATTGCAATTTACAATTTAGACGAGTATAGTTATCCTTAGACTGTTGAAAGGACGTGTACCAGTTTGGAATTAGAAGTCTTTGAAGGCCAAAATAAAAGTGAATTGTCAATGATTGAAGTGGCACATGCGATTCTCGCAAAACGCGGGGATACTATGCCCTTCGCTGATTTGGCTAATGACGTACAAGAATATTTGGGTGATAGCAATAAAGAAATTAGAGAACGTCTTGCCCAATTTTATACTGATTTAAACGTTGATGGCAGTTTCATTTCGCTGGGAGATAATACCTGGGGCTTAAGAACTTGGTACCCATACGAATCGATCGATGAAGCCACTGTGCATACAGATGACGAAGAAGACGATCGACCAAAGAAGAAAAAGCGTCGGAAGGTTAATGCCTTCTTGGCGGATGCTTCTGACGATGATGATGTTATCGATTACGATGATGATGATCCTGAAGATCAAGAAGATGAAGAGTTCGTTGACAACGAAGGGGTTGCTGAAGACAATCCTGATGACCTTGGTAAGTATGGCAAGGACATGGAAGATGTTGATACTGATACCGATGATGATGATGATGAAGACGAAATGCCAGATGGTATTGAAGGTGAATTATCTGAATTAAGTGATGATGATTTAGCTGACGATGATTCTGACGACTTTAACGTCAACGGTAACAACGAATAATAAAACAAATGCTTGACGTATGGTTAGAAAGTATGTAGTATAGCATTTGGGCTCTTTGAGCGAATTTTTAAAAGTGGTTCCCTATTCGATTTGAATAGGGAGCTTTTTGTTTTTTTAAGCGACTACCCCGGAATTTAACAGAGGAGTGGATAAATAATGACCAAATATATTTTTGTTACTGGTGGCGTTGTATCTTCACTAGGTAAAGGAATCGTGGCTGCATCTTTAGGCCGTTTATTGAAAAATCGGGGGTTAAACGTAACTATTCAAAAATTTGATCCATATATTAACGTGGATCCCGGTACAATGAGTCCTTACCAACATGGTGAGGTCTTTGTAACCGATGATGGTACAGAGACTGACTTGGATCTTGGCCATTATGAACGCTTTATTGATAATAATTTGAACCAGTATTCTAACGTAACGACTGGCAAAATTTATAATGAAGTCATCACTAAGGAACGCCATGGTGACTACCTTGGTTCTACTGTTCAAGTGATCCCCCACATCACTGGTATGATTAAGGAAAAAATTACTCGAGCAGCTAAAACATTAAATGCTGACATCGTTATTACTGAAATTGGTGGAACAGTTGGTGATATTGAATCACTACCATTTCTTGAAGCAATTCGCCAAATGAAATCTGAATATGGTGATGAGAATACTTTCTATATTCACACTACTTTAATTCCATATTTGCGAGCTGCTGGTGAAATGAAGACTAAGCCAACTCAACACAGTGTTAAAGAACTTCGTGGTTTAGGAATTCAACCAAACATGTTGGTAGTCCGTTCTGAACAACCAGTTACTAAAGCCATGAGAAATAAAATCGCGCTATTTTGTGACGTGGAACCACAAGCAGTTGTGGAATCATTGGATGCACCAACTCTTTACACTATCCCATTGCGTTTACAAGAACAAGGTATGGACCAACAAGTAGTAGATCACTTTGGTTTGGATGTACCTGCTGCCGATATGAATGAATGGCGTCAATTAGAAGAGCACGTGCAAAATCTTAGCCATACTACTAAGATTGCTTTGGTTGGTAAATATGTTGCCTTACAAGATGCTTACATTTCGGTTACTGAAGCACTTAAAGCTGCTGGTTATGTAGTCGACTCTGATATTGATTTGGTAAAAATTGATTCTGAAAAGGTAACTGAAGAAAATGCAGCTGAAATCTTCAAAGACATTGATGGCATCATTGTTCCTGGTGGTTTTGGTGATCGTGGTATCGAAGGGATGATTCAATCAATTCGTTATGCTCGAGAAAACAACGTACCATTCCTAGGAATTTGTTTAGGAATGCAAATGGCATCAGTTGAATTTGCTCGTGATGTTTTAGGTTACACAGATGCTAACTCAACTGAAATGAACCCAACTACTGAACACAATATTATTGATCTAATGGCTGATCAAGAAGACGTTCATGATTTAGGTGGAACTCAACGACTTGGTGCTTATCCTTGTGTCTTGAAGCCAGGTACTAAGGCTGCTGCCGCATATGACAATCAAGTTGAAATTTCAGAACGTCACCGTCATCGTTACGAATTTAACAATGCTTATCGAGAAGAATTCGAAGCTAATGGTATGACTATTTCAGGAACATCACCTGATAATCATTTGGTAGAAATTGTAGAAGTACCAGCTAACGATTTCTTTGTTGCCGCACAATATCATCCTGAATTTATCTCTCGTCCTAACCGACCTGAAGGTTTGTTTAGAGATTTCGTAGCAGCAGCTGAACAAAAGAGCGAAAAATAGTTCATTTAATTAAACTTTGAGACAAATGTTACAAATTATAGTGAATTATCAGCAAAGTGTTGTATTTTGGCCCTATATTCTTTAATATATCTAGTGACACGGTTAATATAGTTAACGAATGTAGTGAAGTGAGGAAAGTTATCGATGAGTAAACTAATAGTTAAGGGAGGAAATCGGCTTTCCGGTGAAATTACAATTGGTGGCGCCAAGAATAGTACGGTTGCCCTAATTCCTGCTGCCATTTTGGCAGATACACCGGTCCGGTTCGATTCAGTGCCGGATATTTTAGATGTTCATAACTTGATGCTAATTTTAGAATCAATGAACGTCAAATCCGATTTTAATGGCAATGTTTTAACGATTGATCCTTCAAATATTGTTGAAGGAGCGCTACCAAGTAAAGCAATTAAAAGCTTGCGAGCATCATATTATTTCATGGGTGCCTTGTTAGGTCGTTTTCATCGAGCCACGGTAACCTTCCCGGGGGGAGACAATATTGGCCCTCGACCAATTGATCAACATATTAAAGCGTTTAGAGCACTAGGGGCAGAAGTTACAGAAGAAAATGGGACCGTTAGAATGCGAACATCAGAAAATGGTTTGCATGGAGCTCAAATCTTTTTGGATATGGTTTCGGTGGGAGCTACTATCAACACCATTTTGGCTGCGGTAAAAGCACCCGGAACTACTATTATTGGTAACGCCGCTAAGGAACCGGAAATTATTGATATTGCTACCTTCTTAAATAATATGGGTGGTAATATTCGTGGCGCCGGGACAGATGTGATTCGTATTGAAGGAGTTTCGCGTTTAGAGGCTAAAAATACTCACACTATTATTCCGGATAGAATTGAAGCCGGCACGTATTTGAGTTTGGCCGCTGCTGCAGGGGACGGTATTCGCATTAATAACATTATTCCAGAACATTTGGAATCATTTACCGCTAAGCTTGAAGAAATGGGTTGTGACTTGACGATGTATGAAGACAGCGTCTATGTTGGACCATCAAAGATGCTTTCACCGGTAGATATTAAAGTAATGCCATTTCCAGGCTTTGCGACTGACTTGCAACAACCAATTACGCCGTTACTATTAAAGACGACGGGGCGTAGTACGATTGTTGATACCATTTATCCTCAACGGGTAAAACATATTGCTGAACTTAATAAAATGGGAGCCAAAGTTAAGTCCGAAGATATTGAAGAGGGCTTGATTGTAGTTGATCCTTCCTCTGATTTGCATGGCGCGGTTGTTGATGCCGGTGAAATTAGAGCTGGTGCGTCACTTCTGATCACAGGCTTAATGACGCAAGGTACTACGGAGATTCAAGGTGCCGATAACATTTTACGAGGTTACGGTAGTATTATCGATAAATTGCGAGGAATTGGCGCTGATGTCGAATTGATTCAAGACTAATCTCAATAATCCAACTTGTCAGCACCAATTTGGTGTGATAGACTAATAAAGTTGACTAAACGATAATCTCTGGGTCAGCAAATGATTCAGGGCAAAGGAGCGATATATAATGAAAAAAGGAATTCATCCAGATTACCACGAAGTTGTATTTCAAGATTCAAGTACTGGTTTCAAGTTTTTAGCTGGTTCAACTAAGAACTCTGACGAAACTACTGAATATGAAGGTAAGACTTACCCATTGATTCGGGTTGAAATCACATCAGATTCTCACCCATTCTACACTGGTAAGCAAAAGTTCACTCAAGCCGATGGTGCAGTGGACCGTTTCAACAAGAAATACGGTTTCAACAAATAATTTTAAAAAAAACGGATCTCATTCAATTGAGGTCCGTTTTTTTGTTGGGTTAAATTTAAAAATGGGTAATAAAAAAGTTTCCATTCGTTAAACTAGACCGAAAATGGAAACTATAATATATTATGAACGAGTTGATTTACGTAATTCATGGGTTTCGCCGGTAACTAATACTAGGTTTAAGATAACTAACAGTGACGTAGAAATAAAGACGCCAGAATAACCAAATTGAGTTGAAACCATTGAACCAATTAGGGGACCGATAACATTTCCCATTGATTGAAATGATTGATTCCAACTGAAAATTCGCCCAGTAACTTCTGGCGGAGTGTTTTTGGCTAGTAGGGATTGAACGGAAGGTAACATAGCGGCATTACCGATTCCCATAATGAATCGTAAGGCGATTAACTGCCAAACGTTAGTAACAAAGGCCATCGGAATATAGATGACTACTGCTAAACAAAAGCCCGCCATTAATAATTTTTCGGCACCAATACGATCTCCGAGTTTTCCTAAACGAGGAGCGGCAATTAAGGTAGAAATACCAGGAATGGAGGCCACAACCCCACTGAAGAAAGTAGCTTGAGCGCTGTTATGCATGATTTGTCGAACGTATAATGATAAAATAGGTGAAATCGAGTTATTGGATGCTTGAATAATCATAGTGGTAATAAACATGCCAAATACTAATTTGGGAGCTTTTAAATCAGCAATCACGCCTTTTGTGTCAAGCATTTCGGCTTTTTTAACAGGAGTGAAATCTTCGTGAATGAAAAAGAGAGTTAAAATGAAGACCAACAATAAAATGGCACCGGTAATAAAGAAAGTGACCCGATAAGTGAAAACAGAAGCCAAAGTCCCACCTAACAACGGTCCTAACAAAGTACCGGAAACAATGCCGGTTGTTAAAGTGCCTAAGGCCTGCCCACTTTTTTGTTTAGGAACTTGAGTAGCAATTAAGGCATTAGCATTACTGATGTAACCGGAAAAGACTCCTTGAATTAAACGAGCAATGATTAATTGCCAGACGTTAGTGACTAGACCCATGGAAGCAAATACGAAGGCCATTCCCAGGGAGGCTCGTAACAACATGGCTTTGCGGCCAGTCCGATCAGCTAATTGGCCCCATAGTGGTGAAACCACAGCGGAAACTAGGTAAGTGGCTGAAAAAGCAAGCCCACTGTACAAACTCAATTGAGCGTGGGTAAAATGACCTAAAGTATCAACGTAAAGGGAGAGAAAGGGCATAACTTCACTAAAGCCAATCCCGGTCATGAAGGTACCAAACCAAAGAATGGCTAAATTTTCCCGCCAACTATTAGCGGAATTTGAATCTTTTGACAAAATAAACGACTTCCTTTGCTTAAAAGCTAAGTGACAAAAATAAGAAACGGGGCAAAATAATTGAACAAAAAATGGTTAAAAGCGATTAAAATCATCGGCTTCACGTTATTATTAGCACTTTCGTTAACTTTGATTTTTAATCGACAAATTAAAGATACGGTAATTGAATCCTACAAGCCTAAGGTTACCCAAAAAACGGTTAAAAAAGCGAATACTAAAAAAGCTAACTATGATTTTAAACAGGTGAAAAGTTTAGACTTACAGTCAGCCATGAAGGCCCGTTTTTCTAGTGATGACATTCAGTTAGGTGGCCAAATATTAATACCAAGCGCGGGCCTACATCTTCCTATTGGGCTGGGAGTTTCTAACGAAACTTTAGCTTTAGCGGCTGGTACTATGAGAGCTGATCAAAAAATGGGCGAAGGTAATTACCCTCTAGCAGGTCACCATATGGTTGCTAAAGATGTGTTATTTGGTCCTCTTTATTATAAGACTGCGGTTGGTGCCAAGGTCTATTTAACTGATATGAAAAAAGTCTATGTCTACAAAGTATACCAGCGTAAATTCATTGCGGCGACAGATGTTAAAGTAGTCGATCAAACTAAACAAAAAATTGTTACCTTAATTACTTGTGACGCTACTGGAGCTGGTAGATTAATGGTTCGGGGGGCTTTAGTAGATCAGTACGCACTTAATCAGGCTGATTCAAAAATAAAACGAGCCTTTAACGGGCCCGTTAATAGTGCAGCTTAAAGCTGATATTGTGCTTTAATGGCATCTAACCAGGCTGGCAGTGTTTCGCTTAGTTGCCGGTAAGTGCGGTCAAAGCGGTGATCATACCAAGGATCAGGAATTTCTTCACCTTGATGACCTGGTAAAATGTCATATGCTAATTTGATTTTTGCTGTATCATCGGCAGGAGCCATGCGCTTTAAATTCCGAACGTTTTGAGCATCCATGGTGATGATTAGATCAGCATTATCAAAATCGGCTCTAGTAATTGGGGTGGAAATTAATTGACTAGGATCTAAGCCGTGTTTTCTCATTTCGGCTTGAGCGCCAGGATGAGCAGGATTTCCTTGCTCTTCGGTACTAGTGGCCGCTGAAGCAACGGTAATTTGACTACTTAAGCCAGCATCAGCTACCATCTTGGTAAACATGGCTTCGGCCATTGGGGAGCGACAAATATTTCCTAGACAAACAAATAATACTTTTACCATTTTTTCATCCTCAAAATCCATTAATAAAAACATGCTATCAGTTATTTAGTAAAAGGGCAAATTTAGTTATAAACAAATGGGACTAATAATTATAGGTAAGTACGGACAATTTGGTCGATTAAGAGTACAATGAAGATTAGAAAATATTTAGGTTGGGGGAAGTTTTTATGCCGGCTAGTTACGTTTTTATAAATACAAATCCACTTACAAACATGGTTTTGTCGGCGGGAATCTCAGCGGCAGATTATGTGAACGGCTTGGAACAATTACCAGAGGACATTATTTTATTGCAAAATAACGTTGAGGCAGCTAACGGCTATAATTCACACTCACGGTTTAGCATGATCCGGGGAACTAATGAAGTGAGACGTTATCTACTCAACCGCAATTTAGCAACCAAAAAGTTCATCGATTATCGCAATGACGATAGTTTAAATAGTTTAATGGCAAATGAAATTGCCGATTTACTTTATTTGGCGCATATGGGAAATCCCATTGGGCGCCCATTTTCTTCTAAATTACTTAATCAATATATTTATTTGGAACAAGATGATGGCACCTTACGGACTTTTTATCGTCGTTTTTCATCATTTAACCATATTTTAGAAATCAGTATTAAACGTAATTTGCGAGAAAATCATAATTACCGCCGGGTCTTTTTACGACCATTAGCCATCACCGACATTGATAGACCGATATTGATTGATTTGATTACGAGGGGCAATGATGGTTTATTTATTTTATTTGATTCGTTAGTAGAACGGCATAAAGTTTATCAAATTCCACTACTGGTTCCCAAAAAACCAGAACAAGCTAGTATCATTTTAAAAACTAATTCGGTAACAGAAAATGCTGAAATTGTGGGTTATTTGATGTATAATATTCAAACATCGAAATGGGACTTGAAATGGAACGATTCTCATTAAAAAGGCTGAATCAAAAATAAGAATTATTGGAGCGATTAGACAATGAAGATGACTGTCGCAGAAATTGCGAAAGCAGTTAACGCTGATCAAACGTATTTAAATTCAAAATATTTAGACACTACCGTTACTGGTACTAATTTTGATAGTCGCCAGTTAGAAGTGGGTGATTTGTTTATCCCGTTAGCAGGGGCCCACGATGGTCATACATACGTCCAAAGTGCCATTGACCACGGCGCAGTTGCTACTTTTTGGGCTAGAGATCATGTTGATAGTGTTCCTAGTGAGATTGCAGTGTTAGTGGTAGAAGATCCTCTAGAAGCTTATCAAGAACTTAGTAAGCATTATTTAGATAAAATTAATCCCCGGGTGGTAGCAGTTACTGGTAGTAACGGTAAAACCACTACGAAGGATATGATTGCGGCTATTTTAGGCCAAAACTTCAACGTTACTAAAACGTTTGATAATTTTAATAACGAAATTGGGGTACCATACACGGTTCTTCAAATGGAAGCCAATACTGAATTTTTAGTAATTGAGTTAGGCATGGATCGTCCGGGACAACTAGATTTCTTAAGTAAATTAGTCTCACCCGATGTGGCGGTTATTACAATGATTGGTGAAGCTCATATTGAATTTTTTGAAACACGAGATAAAATTGCTGACGCCAAAATGGAAATTACGCATGGCTTAAAATCAGACGGTTATTTTGTATATAATGGGGATGAACCATTATTAAAAGAACGGGCTACTGATGTTGATGCTATGAAGCGTACATTTGGTAAAAATACGGACAACGATATTTACTCATTGGCTATTTATCCAAGTCGTGATAAGACTGAATTCAAGATTAATGTGGATCCAGAGCGTACTTACGCAATCCCATTATTAGGGGAATATAACGTTAACAATGCGCTAGCAGCTATTGAAGTGGGCCGTTTATTCCAGATTCCGGATCAAGTGATTAATAGCGCTTTGAAGGACTTTGAAGTTACCAAAAATCGGACCGAATGGTTGACTGGTAATCAAGGAGAAGCGATTCTTTCTGATGTTTATAATTCTAATCCCACGGCGTCTAAAGAAGTTTTACGAGCCTTTTTGGCTACACCAACCGAGGGACGTAAGCTAGTTGTGTTAGGTGACATGCTGGAATTAGGGAAGCAATCCAAATCAATGCATGCAGGATTAGCTACGGAACTGCCAGCTGCTCAAATTGATCAACTTTATTTAATTGGTGAAGACATTGAGGCACTAGCTAAAAAAGTTCAACCAGCCTTCGGTCAACGAGTTCATTATTACCATCGAGACCAATTAACTGAGCTGACCAATGATTTAAAAAATAATTTATTAGCAACAGATGCAATCATGCTAAAGGCGAGTCATGGAATTCACCTAGAGCAAGTGGTAGCAGCTCTTACAGCTGAATAAAATAGTTGGCGGTGTAACCATTTACATAGGTTATATCGTTTTTTATTGGCGAAGCAATTGCTTGCCAAAGTATCGTTAAAGTAGTACATTAATAAGGTTATTTAAATGGCATAATTATTTGATCAAGCTGTTAACGCTTCCCGGCAAAACGGATTTTTTGCTAGTTAGCAACGGAATCACTGATTGTTTCATATTTTAGGAGGAAACATTTTTGAAGTTTAACGAATTAGGACTATCAGACAGCCTTTTATCAGCTGTTGAATCAAGTGGTTTTGAAGAAGCCACTCCCATCCAAGCAGAAACAATTCCAATGGTGTTAGCAGGTAAAGACGTCATTGGTCAAGCCCAAACAGGTACTGGTAAGACCGCAGCATTTGGTCTACCTATTTTACAAAATATTGACCTGAAGAACCCAAACGTTCAGGCTTTAATCATTTCACCAACTCGAGAACTTGCTATTCAAACGCAAGAAGAAATTTATCGTCTTGGTAAAGATGAACATGCTAAGGTACAAGTAGTTTATGGTGGTGCAGATATTCGCCGTCAGATCAACTCATTAAAGAGCCATCCACAAATCGTGGTAGGAACTCCTGGTCGTATTTTGGACCATATTCGCCGGCATACATTAAAGTTAGAACATTTGAAGTTCTTAGTGCTTGATGAAGCTGACGAAATGCTTAACATGGGCTTTTTAGATGATATTGAATCTATCATCAAGGAAACACCAGAAGAACGCCAAACATTGTTGTTCTCTGCAACAATGCCACCTGAAATTAAACGGGTTGGGGTTCAATTTATGAAAGAACCACATCATGTTAAAATCAAAGCCAAAGAATTGACCACTGATTTAATTGATCAATACTACGTTAAGATTAAAGAACATGAAAAATTTGACGTAATGACTCGCTTCTTCGATGTTCAATCACCAGAAGTTACCATCGTCTTTGGTCGGACTAAACGTCGAGTTGATGAAGTGTCTAAGGGATTAGTTGCCCGTGGTTACAAAGCAGCTGGCTTGCACGGTGACTTAACTCAATCACGTCGGACTCAAATTATGCGTGAATTTAAACAAGGTAAGATTGATATTTTAGTAGCAACAGATGTGGCTGCTCGTGGTATTGATATTACTGGTGTTACTCACGTTTATAACTATGATATTCCTCAAGATCCAGAAAGTTATGTTCACCGGGTAGGCCGAACAGGTCGGGCCGGCAAGCATGGTGTTTCTATTACCTTTGCAACACCAAATGAAATGGATTACTTGCGTGAAATTGAAAAGTTAACCAAAGTACGGATGTTACCATTGAAGCCACCTTCGGAAGAAGAAGCTTTCAAGGGCCAACTATCAGTTGCTGAAATTCAAATTGGTAAATTAATTAGTCAAACCAAGACAGAACGTTTTGCTGATATGGCTAATAAGTTACTTAGTGAATATGATGCTACTGATTTGGTAGCCGCTTTGCTAAACGATACTACTCGAGACAACGTGAAGGTTAAGATTACACCAGAACGTCCACTTCCTCGTCATGGCCATGGTGGTCGTGGTCGTAATAATGGTCGTGGTGGTAATCGTCACTATGATCGTAATCGTCGTAGCGGTGGTGGTCATGGTCGCAATGGCGGTGGCCGTGGTAACGGTCATGGTGGTCACAGTCGTGATCGAGACCGCGATCGCGATCGTCGTCGTAACAATAAAGATAACAATAGTAGCCACAATAAAAATAATGGCGGTAGTAAACGTCGTTTCACCATTAAAAATGGTGACTAGTTATTAAAAAACGTCCACTAGGTGGGCGTTTTTTTGTGGTATTTTTTTGATGAAAAAGATATACCATGGTATGATATAGATTAATACTTTTACGGTTTGAGGAGCGCTAACGTGATGGTAACGGGAATTGGAATCGATATTACTGAAATAAATAGAATTGAGACGTTGATTGCCACGCACCAACATTTTTTGTCAAAGGTTTTGACACCAGAAGAGTTAGCTAGTTACCAAAAACGAACGGGGCAGCATCGACTAGAATTTGCAGCTGGTCGTTTTTCTGCTAAGGAAGCATACAGTAAAGCGTTTGGGACCGGAATCGGTCGCGCGGTTAATTTTTTAGATATTTGTATTTTAAATAACGAAAACGGGCAGCCATATTTTTTGTATCAACCATATGAAGGAACGGCATTGATTTCCATTTCTCATACGGATACTTTGGTTATGACGCAAGTTTTGTTGGAAGAGAAAGGATAATTGTTCAAATGGTAGTTGCTAATCATCGAAATGCTCAACTAATAATCAACCAAAAACATCTCTACCACAATATTAAGATGGCCACTGAAAGGTTAAATGCTGGAACTGAATTATTTATGGTAGTCAAAGCAGATGGCTATGGCCATGGGGCTGTTCAAGTAGCCCAAGTAGCTATTAAAGCAGGAGCAAGTGGCTTTTGTGTGGCAGTTTTAGACGAAGCGCTGGAATTACGAGCTGCTGGTATTGTTGATTATCCCATTTTGGTATTAGGATTAACTGATCCGGCTGATGCCGCCGTGGCTGCTGAAAATAACATCTCATTAACGGTTTCATCAGCTCAATGGTTAACTCAAGTGGCCGTTATGTTTAATGATTTGGCGGAGATTAAACCACTAAGTGTTCATTTTGGATTGGATACTGGTATGGGGCGAATTGGTTTTCAAAATAAAATGGAGTTAACTCAGGCACTGACAACATTACAAGCTAATGCTAATTATTTTAATTTTGATGGAATTTTCACTCATTTTTCCACGGCGGATAGTGCTGATGATGCATATTTTCAATATCAATTAACTAATTTTAAAAACTTAATGACGGTAGTTAACCCCCAACCCAAATACGTCCACGTGGCTAATTCTGCAACAAGTTTGTGGCATGATTATACTGGTAGCAATATGGTTCGCTATGGTATTTCCGGTTATGGTTATAATCCTTCGGGTCGAGAAATTGAACAATTACCTTATTCACTTGAACCTGCAATGAGTTTGGAGACACAGATTAGTTATTGCAAACAAGTGACAGCTGGCAAATCTATCGGGTATGGCGCTACTTATACCACTACACAGCCGGAATGGATTGGGACAGTTCCAATTGGTTACGCGGACGGAATTCCTCGTAATTTACAGGGATTTTATGTTTTAATTGATGGCCAAAAATGCGAAATTGTTGGTCGGGTTTGTATGGATCAGTTTATGATTAAGTTACCGCACGAGCTTCCAGTTGGAACTAAAGTGACGGTTATGGGGCAGTCTGGAGATAAAATGATTTCCGCAGACGACATTGCGGAGTATACTGGAACTATCAGTTATGAAATATTATGTGGTTTTAGTCAACGACTACCTAGAAAATACATTTAGGAATAATCTAACGTTGGTAAGAAATAAAAAAGTTAGTGATAAAGTGGGGAAATCACAATGACAACACATTTTACGCGGTCTTATTCCGTAGCAATTAGTGCTGAAAAAGTACAACGAATGAAGCGAGTTTGTAAAGAAGTCAGCTTAGCTCAAACCAAACTGGCGTCTATTGCAATTGATAAGTTTGTGAAGGATCCCAATGTAGCCCAACAATTAATGGAAGGCTATGTTGAAATGGCGCGCTTAAATCGGGAGATTACCAGTGAATTTACTTGTTGTGAAGAAGATGCTGAGACGGTCTTAACTAGGGCCCGCACCAAGATTTTATGAAAACTGATTAATAATTAAATAGGAGGGATGTTTAATGAGTGATAAGAAGACATTCAAACGTGGTGATGTCTTTTTTGCTGATTTATCCCCGGTGGTGGGTTCCGAACAAGGCGGGATGCGACCGGTGTTAATTATTCAAAATGATGTGGGAAATCATTACAGTCCCACGGTGATTGTGGCAGCTATTACTGCTAGAATCTCTAAGCCCAAAATGCCTACGCATGTCGGTATAACCACAAAGGATGGGGTAGATCGAGATTCAGTTATTTTATTAGAACAAATTCGCACTATTGATAAACAACGCTTAAAGGATCAAGTAACTCATCTACGCAGTTCTATCATGAAGCGAGTCGACAAAGCGTTACAAATCAGCTTAGAAATTCCTGTTGAGGTTGCGGCTCGCTGAGTAGTACATAATTTGGCAACTATCATGCTGCTTTTATTAGCGGTAATAACTTAATAAAAAAACCAGCTGCTTACTTAGCAACTGGTTTTTTTATGTTTAAATTATTGATTTTCTGATTTTAAGTCTTCTACTTCTGGAACCTTAAATTCTTTTCGTTCAAGAGCGGCAATAATACGGTTAACCCGGTCTTTATCCACTGATGCTGGTAAAGTAAACATGATGCGGTGAATTTCGTCGCCTTCTTGATCATCTAAAGTGATAACACTAGCGATGCCAGTGTATTTAGTGATAATCTTAGTAACGTCTTCTAAATCACCACGACCACCAGGAACGATAACCGTTAAAACGTAACTACCCACATTAACGTTCCAAGATTGAGACAACATATCTAATAAACGAGTATGTGTCAAAATACCATAGAAGTTGTTTTGTTCATCTAAAACTGCAATGTATGGTAAGTCTTTAATAGAGAAGAAAACATGGAAAAAGGCTGAATTGATATTAATGAATTTGGTCGCATTTCTCAACAGAGTTGTAACGGGAAGAGACATGTCGCCACCGTTCGCTTTGTGTTGATAAATGTGCATTCGATAAATGTTACCTCGAAAAATAGTTCCAGTTTCGTCTAAAATAGGAACACAACGGAAATTAGAATTTTCCAAAACTTTTAATGCATCTTCAATGGTGGTGCTTTCAGAAACAGTGGTGAGCCGGTCTTTGGGCTTAATCAATGATTTCATTAACATAACCAATTCCTCCAATCAAACTGTGATAGATACTACCTATATAATAACATATCATCATCTAAAAAGATTATTCTGATCAACTTGAATAGCTTTTACCAATGATTAAAATTATTTTACCATTGAATTTTTACTATGGGTACAAAAAAACGGCCATGATGGCCGTTTTTTTATTGCTAGGAATTAAAGTTTGCTCATTCCATCAGCAGTAGTTTTCTTAAGTGTTTCAGCTGAAGCTTGCATTTTCTTCATTTCATCATCACTCAATGGAACTTCCAAGACATTAGCAACACCAGAAGCGTTGATAATAGCTGGAGTACCGATGTAAATGTCATCTAAACCATATTGGCCATCAAGTGGAGCACCAACAGGTAACACAGCATTTTCATCGTTTAAGATAGCCTTAGTGATGCGCATCAAGGCAGTACCGATACCGTAGAAAGTAGCTCCCTTACGGTTAATGATTTCGTAAGCTTTGTTACGAGTATCATCTTCGATTTGAAGTAAGTCATCTTTTGAAAGACCAGCTTTTTCAGCAAGAGAAACCAATGGTACAGAACCAACTGTAGCTTCATCCAAAGCAGCAAATTCTGAATCCCCATGTTCACCCATAATGTAAGCATCGATTGAACGAGGGTCAATGTTTAATTTCTTACCCAAAGCAACTTGTAGACGGGTAGTATCAAGTGAAGTACCACTACCGAAGACACGGTTCTTAGGGAAGCCAGAGAATTTTTGAGCAGCGTAAGTCAAAATATCAACTGGGTTAGCTGCAACTACGATAATGCCATCAAAACCTGATGCTACAATAGGCTTGATGATTGATTGCATAATCTTCAAGTTCTTGTTAACAAGGTCAAGACGAGTTTCGCCGGGCTTTTGTGGGGCACCAGCAGTAATTACTACAACGTCTGCATCGGAGCAGTCGTCGTAATCACCTGAATAAACGTGTTTTGGTGAAGTGTATACTTGAGCATCTTCAAGATCTAACGCGTCTCCTTCAGTTCGTTCTTTGACAACATCGATAATTACGAATTCTTCAGCGATTCCTTGTTGCATCATTGCAAAAGCGTATGATGAACCAACCGCACCGTCACCTACAAGGGCAACTTTTTGACGACCTAATGCCATATAAAAATATCCTTTCAAATGTGATCTTTACGACCTTAATTTATTGAACAAACCTAGTATAGCATGGGAGCAGTAGGGAAGCATGGATTTAGTGAAAAAATTGTTAAATATTGTATGGTATAATGAACCGATAAAAATTGTGCCAATTAGCTGAACGCAAAGCCCGTTCGGCTGTTTGTGTTGGCAGTCAGTGAGGAAGCTTTAAAATGAAAATGATTGTTGGATTAGGAAATATCGGTCCCCAATATGACCGTACGCGTCATAATACTGGTTTTATGGCCGTAGAAGCGTTTGCTAGTGAGCATGGTATTTTGATTAATACCCGTAAAATGGATGCTAAATATGGTACTGGTGTAGTCAACGGCACCAAAGTTATGGTTGTTGAGCCAACCACTTTTATGAATGAATCCGGTCGGGCAGTCCATCCCTTGATGAAATACTTTGATGTTTCTATTGATGACGTCATCATTGTTCATGATGATATGGATTTACCAGTGGGTAAAGTGCGTTTTCGTGACAAGGGTTCTGCCGGGGGTCATAATGGTATCAAGAGTATTATTGAGCATTTAGGTACTAAAGAATTTGCCCGCTTAAAAGTGGGGATTGAACATCCTAAGCAAACTAAAGTAGTAGATTACGTTTTAGGTCGATTTACGGCCGATCAACAACCCATGATTAACCAAGCACTCGATACGGCAGTCGCTGGTTTAGATGATTGGATTACTGGAATGAGTATGACTGAATTAGAAAATAAATATAATTAGTAATTTGAATTAGTAGGAGGAGTTGCGTTGGAATTTGATCAGTTACTGACCCAGATTCCGCAGTATCAAACTTTAATGCGGAATGTGGCATCTAATAGTCGACAATTAGTTACGGGTAGTAATGGCTCAGCAACGACGCTGCTGTTAGCTACAATTGTTAAAAATCAGCACCAACCCATCATCGTGATTTGTGATACTTTATATCACGCTGACCAATTGGTAAGTGATTTAGTGAACGTTTTACCACCAGATATGGTGTATGAATTTCCGGTGGAAGAAATGATTGCTGCCGAACTAGCCACTAGTTCACCAGCTTTTCGTTCTCAACGAGTCTTAGCGTTGAATCAATTATTAAGTGGTCAGCCTGCAGTTATCGTGACGGCAGTGTCAGGATTAAGACGGCTGTTACCATCGCCGGAACAGTTTAAGGCAGCTAAGTTGAAGTTAACCATTGGTGATGAAGTGGATTTAACTCAATTACGTTTAAACTTACACCAAATGGGTTACGTTAACCAAAAAATGGTTGCGGCACCTGGGGAATATTCGATTCGCGGTTCCATCGTGGACGTTTATCCGTTAAACAATGATTATCCAGTCAGACTGGATTTTTTTGATACAGAAGTCGATTCCATGCGAATTTTCGATTCAGCCGATCAACGCAGTATCGAAAATATTGCTGAAGTAGAAATCCTACCAGCCTCCGATATTTTAATTACGGATGTTCAACGACAAATATTAGTTAAAAAACTAACGGATGTTTTAAAAAAAGAAACTAGCCAGGCTAATGCTGAACAAGCGGCTTTATTAACTGATCATGTTGAGTCCCAAATCACCGATATTCAGGCTGGGTTAGCCGATACTTCACTGGTGTTATATAGTCAGTGGTTATATGAGCAACCCACTACTTTATTGGATTATTTAAGCACGGATGGTATTACGATTTTTGATGATTATTCACGGCTACAAGATGCTGATCGGGACTTGGCTGGTAGCCAACAAAATTGGTTAGCCGATGAAGTTAAAGCTGGTAAGGCCTTTCAAGCAACACATTACACTACCGATTTAGCGACAGTTTTTAAAGCCGATCAACACGCTCAGATATTATTGTCACTTTTTCAAAAGGGACTAGGCAAAATGAGATTAGATGACGTGGTTGATTTAACCACTCGTCCCATGCAACAATTCTTTTCGCAAATGCCGATGTTAAAAACTGAGGTCGGTCGGTGGCAGAAACAAAAACAAACCGTCATTATGTTAGTTGACGATGAACTCAGGGTTCAAAAGGTCGCCAAAACCATGGCTGATTTTGAAATTGCTGTGACGCAAACGACGGCGGATAATATTATTCCGGAAACGGTTCAAATCATTTCTGGTCAATTGCACAATGGATTTGAATTGCCGGAAGCTAATTTAGCTATCATCACTGAAAAAGAATTATTTGGTCAAGTAACTAAGAAACGACCTAGCCACCAAACTTTTAACAATGCCGAAAGAATTAAAAGCTATACTGACTTAAAGCCTGGTGACTACGTGGTGCACGTTAATCACGGAATTGGTCGCTATGAAGGCATGAAGACGATGGAAGTAGACGGTAAGCACCAAGATTACTTAACGATTACTTACCGGGATAATGCCCAAATCTTTATTCCCGTCACTCAACTTAATTTAATTCAAAAGTACGTCTCAGCTGATGATAAAACGCCCAAAATCAATAAATTAGGTGGTAGTGAGTGGGCTAAAACTAAACAAAAAGTGGCGGCTAAAATTGAAGATATCGCCGATGATTTAATTGAATTATATGCGGCCAGAAGCGCGGAAAAAGGTTACGCTTATCCTAAAGATGATGCGTTACAAAATGAATTTGAAGCAGCCTTTCCATATTCCGAAACCGGTGATCAATTAAGAAGTACTGCCGAAATTAAGCATGATATGGAACAATCCCGGCCCATGGATCGTTTATTAGTGGGGGATGTGGGCTACGGTAAGACTGAGGTCGCATTACGAGCTGCTTTTAAGGCTATCGAAGTGGGCAAACAAGTCGCCTTTTTGGTACCTACCACTATTTTGGCACAACAACACTATGAAACTATGGTGAGTCGGTTCAATAATTTTGCGGTGGAAGTACGGGTATTATCCCGATTCCAAACGCGAGCAGAAGTAAAGGACACCTTAGCGGGATTAGCTGATGGTAGTGTAGATATCGTGGTCGGAACTCACCGCTTATTGTCTAAAGACGTGAAGTTTAAAGATCTAGGAATGTTAATTATCGATGAAGAACAACGTTTTGGGGTCAAACATAAAGAACGAATTAAGCAACTACGTTCAGATGTAGATGTTTTAACCTTAACAGCCACCCCAATTCCTAGAACATTAAATATGTCAATGATGGGGGTTCGAGATTTATCGTTGATTGAAACACCGCCAGCTAATCGTTATCCTATCCAAACCTATGTTATGGAACAAAATCCGGGAGCCATTATTGATGGTATTCAACGGGAAATGCAGCGAGGTGGTCAAGTATTTTACTTGCACAATCGAGTAGAAGATATTGAACAAGTTGTGGCGAATCTAGAAGAACTAGTTCCAGATGCTCGGGTGGGATACATCCATGGTCAAATGACGGAAGTTCAGATGGAAAATATTCTCTATGATTTTGTTAATGGTGAATATGATGTTTTGGTTACCACTACAATTATCGAAACCGGAGTGGATATCCCCAACGTCAATACATTATTTGTGGAAAATGCGGACAAGATGGGATTATCTCAACTTTATCAATTACGTGGTCGAATTGGTCGCAGCAGTCGAGTGGCTTATGCTTACTTTATGTACCAACCTAATAAGGTATTAACCGAAGTGGGTGAGAAACGATTAGAAGCCATTCGAGATTTTACGGAATTAGGTTCAGGCTTTAAAATTGCGATGCGTGATTTATCTATTCGTGGTGCCGGTAACTTACTAGGTAAGCAACAACATGGATTTGTTGATTCAGTTGGTTATGATTTATATACCCAAATGTTGTCAGATGCTGTTGCCAAAAAACAAGGGAAAAAGGTGGTTCATAACACGGACGCCGCCCTGGAATTAGCAGTGGAAGCTTATTTACCAGATGAATATATTGAAGATAAGCAACACAAAATTGAGTTGTATAAACGAATTAGACAGGTGCAAAATCAGGAACAACTAGACGAAGTGGTAGACGATTTGATTGATCGGTTTGGAGAATACCCGCCGGCAGTAGCTAACTTGTTAGCAGTCGAAAAATTAAAGTTAAGTGCCGATGCAGCTTTAGTCACTAATATTCGGCAACGAGATAAACAACTGACCATTAATTTTGATAAGCGGGCTAACACCGTTTATGATGGCGAAGAATTGTTTAAGGCCATTAGCATGACCGACTTTCGCCCCAAAGCTAGTAAAGTAGACGATCACTACGTTATTTCTTTGATTATTCAGCCTAAGTTAACGGATTGGTTTGAACAATTGACCAAACTAATGACCATTTTGGCAGATTATCGACGGGAAAAGTTGACTGACGGGGATTAAGAACATGAGTAAATCTAGTATTAAAATGGTCCAAGGAACGACTATTTTGGCGGTTACTGGCATTATTGCTAAAATTTTAAGTGCCGTTTATAGAATTCCGTTTCAAAATTTAGTGGGGAACGTTGGTTTTTATGTTTACCAACAGGTCTATCCACTCTATGGGATTGCCATGACTATTGCTTTAAACGGGCTACCGGTATTTATTTCTCGCCTTATGGCTGAACACGATGATGATGCTGTTCGTTGGCGCTTATTGCGTTCTCTTTGGCAGTGGTTAACTGTTTTATCACTAATCTTTTTTGTCTTTTTACAATGGAAGGCCAATTGGTTAGCGACAATGATGGGGGATCCGCGATTAGCACCGGAAATTAAAGTGGTTAGTTGGTTATTTTTACTATCGCCATCTTTGGCAGTAGGTCGTGGTTATTTTCAAGGAATTGGGGATATGCGGCCGACGGCTTACTCGCAGGTTATTGAACAGTTGGTGCGAGTAACCCTGATTATCTTAGTAGCGGTCTGGGCCTATAATAATCATATTAATGCATATGTGATGGGAAAATGGGCTATGGCTGCCGCTCCGGTAGCTGGAGTGGCATCTCTGTTAATTATTGGGGGAGCTTTTTATCATCGTTCAATTTGGCGAGTACAATTACAACATAAATCTGTGGCATTGCGATCTAATCATTTACTGCGTCAAATTATTTTAGAGGGTGGCGCTGTTTGCCTTGTTACCGCGGTGATGATTTTAATGCAATTGGTGGATTCATTTACGGTAACCAAAGGATTAGTTGACTATGGCTTTTTAGCTAGCGATGCCGTGAATTTAAAAGGAATTTTTGATCGGGGGCAGACGTTAGTTCAATTTGGATTAGTTATCGGTACGGCAATGACTACCGCAGTGCTACCACGTTTAACGGCGGTTCATAGAAAACAAGAATTGGTGAACTTCCATCGATTGAGTAAGACTAGTGCGCACGTTAATTTGGTTTTGGCAGTAGCTATTAGTGCTGGCTTAGCTGCCTTAATGCCTGAAATTAATACGGTATTATTTTCCAGTACTCAACTAGATGGCACTTTAGCAACTTATTGTTTTAGCATTGTTTTTGCAACCATCTTGTTAAGTGAAAATAGTATTTTACAAAGTACCGGGAGCTATTTACCAGTGATTATCACGATTTTAGTTGGTATCGTAGTTAAGATATTCATTACACAACCGTTAGTGGCGTATACAAGTACCTTAGGGGCTAGTATTAGTACGGTATTGAGTTTGATTGTTATGGTGGGATTGTTACCACTAATGGCTAGACAGCTAGTGCCAATTTGGCATGCTAAACCAGTTCGTCAAACCCTAATGGCAGCAGTGATTATGGCAGTAGTAGTGCGCATTACGTCAATCATTATTACAGAACTGATTGGCTTTTCACGAATTAAAGCCATTTTAATTTTAATAGTAACCATTCCACTGGGAGCGATAACTTTTTTGCGATTGATCAACCGTTGGCACGTTTTAACGGTTCGCGAATGGTTTAGTATTCCGTTTATGAAGCGAATAATGAAACGAATGAGGAGAAACTAATATGCGATTAGATAAATTTTTAAAGGTTTCACGAATTGTTAAGCGACGAGCAGTCGCCAAAGAAATTGCTGATAAAGGACGAATTACTATTAATGATCGTCCAGCGAAATCATCTTCTGAAGTGCATGTTGGGGATAAGCTAGTAATTAGTTTTGGAAACAAGACCTTAACGGTGCAAGTAAAACAGTTACTAGATACCACTAAAAAAGATGATGCAGCCATGATGTACGAAATTATTAGTGAAGATTATGCCAAAAATTTTGATCAAGAATAAATTTAATGTTTTTGTAAAGGCATTCAAATCACCTAGACAAGGCTATTGATAGTTGATATACTCCACTTATAGAGCTTTTTACTTGCAATATTTTGGCATTAGTGAGGGGAATAATGGTGGACAAACAGCAAAACAAGATTCATCGACTAAATAATAGTTATGTTAAAGAACAAGGACAACTAGCTGCTCAAGCAGCCGTAGTTAAACAAAAACGCCGTAATCGAGCAATGGTGATTTTAGGGGTCTTTGCCGCGTTTGTGCTGTTATTTACTTATCAAATTATTCATGCTAAAGCTAACTTGGCTCAAACTCAGGTTCAAGTTACCAAACAAAAAAGTAAGATTAAGCAAAAAACCACAAAACAAAAACAGCTTAACACTAAAGTTAAGCAATTAAATGATCCCGATTATTGTGAAAAAATTATTCGTAATCGTTATTACTACACTAAATCTGGCGAAACAGTTTATACTTTTCCAAGTGATGTTTCTAAAGACGTTAATGACAAGTAAGCAGTTGGTTAAACCAACTGCTTTTTTTTGTTGGAGTCATTGAAACCGTTTGCTAAAAAAGTCAAATCAGCGATTTATCTTGGAAAGACCCCTTTAAGTCTAAAACTAAAGTATGATATACTGATGACATTATATTTAGGAGGAAAACTTGGTTAAATGGCAATTGAAGTTGGGGAAAAAGTAACCGGCAAAGTTTCGGGCATTACTAATTTTGGTGCGTTCATTGACTTAGGGAACCACCAAACCGGATTAGTTCATATCAGTGAAATATCTGACAGCTATGTGAAGGATATTCATGATATATTGAAAGTTGGCGATGAAGTCACCGTCAAGGTTCTCAAGATTGATGAAAATCATAAAATTGGGCTCTCAATCAGAAAAGCGGTTGATAAACCGCAATCTAGCGAACATTCAGACCGAGACCGTAACCATTCACAGCATCACGATCATCATGAACATTCAAGCTATGGGCAACACAACAGTCGTGGTGGTCATAGTAATAGCTCTCATGCACCTAAGAAAAAAGCAATGAGCTTTGATGACATGATGTCAGGATTCTTGAAGGAAAGCGAAGACCGACTAGCAACCTTAAAGCATAACACTGAAGGTAAGCGTGGTGGTCGTGGCGGTCGCCGAAGTTAATATTGCCAGTAAAGTCGGGATGAGAACTCCCGTCTTTTTTATTTTAAACATAGATATTGAAATTACAGGTGATAATGTGAATTTAGTGAATCGATTAGAAAAATTAAATCAACAATTTCAGTGGTGGCAAGAGCAAGAACCACTATTAGTAGCCGTTTCTACGGGAGTAGACTCGATGGTATTACTCGATGTGTTACAAAAAGTTATCCCCCGTCCCAAACTAACGGTTCTACACGTTAATCATGAATTAAGGGATGAAAGTATTCACGAGGCTGCTTTTTTAACTAAGTACTGTGACGAACATCAAATTGATCTAATTAAAATCAATTGGAAACTAGCCGATCATCCCGATACTGGGGTGGAGAATGCTGGCCGGGAGTTTCGTTATGCTTTTTTCAACCAGGAGGCCAATCGGTTGGGAATTGATAAAATTTTAACAGCTCATCATCAAAACGATCAGGCTGAAACTATTTTGATGAAATTGACTCGTGGTGGGGCCCTGGCAGAATTAACGGGAATTCAGTTTGATCGTTCTTTTAAATCACATCAATTAATTCGGCCGTTCTTAAGCACTAGTAAGCAACAATTACGTCATTATGCCACCACCCATCAATTGACTTGGTTTGAGGATGTAACTAATAATGATTTGAGTATTACTAGAAATCGTTATCGGCATCAAGCACTTCCATGGCTACAACAACAAAATCCGCGTGCGTTAGATCACATTACTGACTACGCTGCTCAATTGGAACGAACGTTAAGTGATTTAGAAGGATTAATGCAACCGATCATGGCGCAAATTACTACTAAAATTGACGACAACCAATGGCGAGTGTCCTTAACTGAGTTAACTAAAAGTCCGCTGGCAGCCACTAGTTCGTGGATTCGTTATTTATTAGAAAAAATGGCTCAGGTACCGGATGTGAAGGAAATTCAGGTTTTAGCCATTTGGCAACTAGTGGTTAATGATAATAAAACGACAGGATATATTCAGTTAACGGACGACTGGCAAGCGGTTCGTGAATATGATTATTTAAAAATTACTAAGATGACCAAACAAAGCAGGAGTGAAGATAAACCTGTCTCTGATTTTATGGTAAAATTGAATCAGTGGTTTCCAATTTGGTCGGGAGAATTATTTGGCGTTTTTGAAACCCCACAATCCGGTGCACAATTAACTTATGCGGGTCAAATAAACCTAAAGGCCAACCAGTTGCCATTATGGCTACGTTTAGCTGCTAAACAAGATAAGTTAGCTCTAAAAACCGGACACCAATCACTGCGGCGCCTATTAATTAATCAAAAAGTGGCTAGAGATGAGCGGTCCAACGTTCAGGTGCTAGTGACTAATGATGATCAAGTCGTGGCGGTACCAGGAGTGAAAACGGCGGTAACAATTATTGATTCAAATACCCATCCATATTATCTATATCACCAAAGAAAAGACCAATAAGTCATACGCAAACAGAGAGGAATTTCTAGTAGATGAACAATGATATTTTAAAGACCCTGTATAGTGAACAAGATATTGCGGACGCTTGCCAACGATTGGGAGCAGAAATTCAAGCAGAATATAAAGACCGGGTTCCAGTTGCAATTGGGGTACTACGTGGAGCAGTGTTCTTTATGGCTGATGTTTTGCGTAATGCGGACACTTATATGGAAACCGACTTTATTGACGTTTCTAGTTATCACGGTGGATTAGCATCGAGTGGTACCATTGATTTAGTAACTGATATTTCTACTGATATCAGTGGTAGAGAAGTTCTTTTGATTGAAGACATCGTAGATACTGGGCGAACGTTAAAATATTTAATCGACCTTTTGAAGCAACGTGGAGCCAGTGATGTTAAGGTTTGTACTTTATTAGATAAACCTAGTGGTCGCGTGGTTGAAGCAACTTCAGATTTTGTTGGTTTTGTGGTCCCTAATGAATTCGTTGTGGGTTATGGACTTGATTATAAGGAACAGTATCGTAACCTACCGTATGTTGGGGTATTAAAACCTGAAATTTATTCAACTAATTAATAGTCAAATAAGGTCAAATGTGTTAATATCTTGGGTATTAACATGAAAAAAACATTTTAGGAGGACATCGATGAACTCAAAGAAAAATGGGCTTTTTAGAAATAGTCTATTTTACATTGTTGTTTTCTTGCTGATTATGGGCGTGATCTACTGGTTTAGCGGTAGCAACACCAATACTCAAACACAAGAAATCCAATCCAGTCAATTTGTGAAGAAATTGAAGGATGATCAGATTCAAAGTTTCTCGATTCAGCCAAGTGGTGGTGTTTATAAAGTTTCTGGTACATATCGGAAGGTTCAAGAAGTCAAGGTTGATAATGGCTTTTTGAGCAATTCAACGGTGAAAAAACCAGTTACCAAGTTCACTACAACTGTGTTAGAGAATAATTCATCAATTTCTGAAATCACCAAGGCGGCTCAAGACAATAATGTGAAGATGAACGCTAAGCAAGAAGAATCCAGTGGATTCTGGGTTAACATGCTAATGACTGTTCTACCATTACTATTATTCGTGTGGTTCTTCTACATGATGATGGGTCGGGCCGGTGGTGGCCAAGGCGGTGGCAATAACAACGTTATGCGCTTTGGTAAATCAAAGGCCAAGCCAGCTGATAGCAAAGAAAACAAGGTTCGTTTCTCTGATGTTGCTGGGGAAGAAGAGGAAAAACAAGAATTAGTTGAAGTTGTTGAATTCTTAAAAGATCCTCGTAAATTTACTAGTTTAGGAGCTAAAATCCCTCATGGTGTTTTACTTGAAGGACCTCCCGGAACTGGTAAAACTTTATTAGCTAAAGCCGTAGCCGGTGAAGCTGATGTACCGTTTTACTCAATTTCTGGTTCTGATTTCGTGGAAATGTTTGTCGGGGTCGGGGCTAGTCGAGTACGTGATTTGTTTGATCAAGCTAAGAAAGCAGCACCTGCAATCATCTTTATTGATGAAATTGATGCGGTTGGACGAAAACGTGGTAACGGTATGGGCGGCGGCCATGATGAACGGGAACAAACATTGAACCAATTATTGGTTGAAATGGATGGATTTAGTGGTAATGAAGGCGTTATTGTTATTGCAGCTACTAACCGTTCGGACGTCTTAGATCCAGCCTTGACTCGTCCTGGTCGATTTGACCGGAAGATTTTGGTTGGTCGTCCAGATGTTAATGGTCGAGAAGCTATTTTGAAAGTTCATGCTAAAAATAAGCCATTATCTAGTGATGTTGATTTACGAGAAGTGGCACAACAAACTCCCGGATTTGTCGGGGCAGATTTGGCTAACTTACTGAATGAAGCTGCTTTGTTAGCTGCTCGTCGTAATAAGCGAGAAATCGATGCAACCGATGTCGATGAAGCTGAGGATCGCGTAATTGCTGGTCCAGCTAAACGTAATCGAGTTATTTCTGACAAAGAACGACAAACAGTGGCTTATCACGAAGCTGGTCATACCATTGTCGGTTTAGTTCTAAATGATGCTCGTGTGGTTCATAAAGTTACCATTGTCCCTCGTGGCCGCGCCGGTGGTTATGCCATCATGTTGCCAAGAGAAGATCAACAATTGTTATCTAAAAAGGACGCAATGGAACAAATTGCTGGTTTAATGGGTGGTCGTGCTGCCGAAGAAATCATTTTCGACTCACAATCATCTGGGGCTTCTAATGACTTTGAACAAGCTACTAACATGGCTCGAGCTATGGTTACTCAATACGGAATGAGTGAAAAGCTTGGTAATGTTCAATTAGAAAATCCAGCTCAAGAATCATATGGTCCTACTTATTCACAGGAAACGGCAGCTACTATTGATGCTGAAGTTCGTCGTTTTACTGATGAAGGTCATCAAGAAGCTAAGAAAATCATTGAAGCTCACAGAGAGCAACATAAGATTATTGCCGAAGCTTTGTTGAAGTATGAAACCTTGGATGAAAAACAAATTCTCTCACTTTACAATACCGGTAAGATGCCTGAAGATGATGACAGTAACCAGTTCCCAAGTGAACATGCTGCTACATTTGAAGAATCTAAACGGGAATTAGAGCGCCGAGAAGCTGAACGTCAAGATAAGATGAGTAAAAAAGCACTTAATGACGACGGAATTGAAGATCCAAATGAAGACGTTGAACGACCTGATGAGATTGTCGATCCTAAATCACATGATAACCATGATGATGACAATCCAAACAGATTTTAGTATTAAGTAAGGCGAGCTTAGGGATTTTTCCCTAGACTCGTTTTTTACTTTATTAAAGGAGAAAATAATGAAAGATTATTTAGCAAAAGCAATTACAAATGACGGCATGTTTCGAGCATACGCCATTAATGCCACTCAAATGGTAACGACAGCACAAGTTAAGCATGATACTTGGAGTGCGGCTTCTACTGCTTTAGGGCGGACGTTAGTCGCCGCTACACTACTAGCAACATCTACTGATAAGTCTGGTAAGTCTATTACTGTCAAGATTAATGGTGGTGGTCCGGTTGGCGGCATTGTGGTTGAAGCAGATTCTAATGGTTATGCCAAAGGCTATGTGGCCAATCCCCACACTGAGTTGACCTTAAACGATAAAAATGAAATTGATGTTGGTCAGGTCGTAGGGGTTAATGGTTATTTAGAAGTGACTAAAAATGTGATGGATAAAGAACCTTATACCAGTAGTGTACCGTTGACTTCTGGCGAAATTGGTGATGATTTTACCTTCTACTTGGCACAATCAGAACAAATTCCATCTGCGTTGGCAGTTTCCGTATTGATAAATAGTGATAATTCTATCCAAGTGGCTGGGGGATACCTGATTCAAGTTCTTCCGGGTGCTAGCGAAGAAGCCATTAGTCAATTAGAAGAAAAATTAAAAACACTGCCAGCATTGTCTGAAATGTTAATAGCTAACAAGACCCCAGAAGAAATATTGAACCAAATTTTTGGCGAGAAGCAACTCCAACTATTGACTACTATGCCAGTTGAGTTTTACTGCAATTGCTCTAAAGAGCGGTTTGCTAACGACTTAGTGGGCATTCCAGTAGATCAATTAACCGCTATTCGGGATGAACAACACGGCATGGAAATTGTTTGCAATTTTTGCCACAATAAGTATGAATATAGTGAAGAACAACTAAACGCTATTATCGATTTAGCCAGCCAAAGTCAACAGGAGAAGTAATTATGGAGTGGAAAATCGGTGATGTAACAATTCCCAATCAAGTGGTGGTGGCACCGATGGCCGGAGTTACCAATTCAGCGTTTCGAGTTATTTGCAAGGAATTTGGTGCGGGACTAGTTGTTTGTGAAATGATATCTGATAAGGGAATTATGTATCAAAATAAGAAAACTCTGGAGATGATGTTTGTTGATGCTAAAGAACATCCGATGAGCATTCAGATTTATGGCGGCGATAAAGAGACCTTAGTTAATGCTGCCAAATTTGTTGATCAACACACGGCAGCCGATATTATTGATATCAACATGGGATGCCCGGTCAATAAGGTGGTTAAAACTGAGGCTGGGGCACGGTGGTTACTAGATCCTAATAAGGTCTACGAAATGGTTTCTTATGTCACGGATGCGGTAACTAAGCCGGTGACGGTTAAAATGCGAACTGGATGGGATGAAGAGCATATTTATGCAGTAGAAAATGCTTTGGCAGCTCAACGAGCCGGTGCTGCCGCAATTGCGATGCACGGTCGAACCAGAAAACAAATGTATACAGGACAGTCTGATTGGGATATTTTAGCGACTGTTGCCAATGAATTAACCATTCCGTTCATGGGTAATGGTGATGTTAAAACACCACAAGATGCTAAAAAAATGATTACTGAAGTGGGAGCTGATGCGGCCATGATTGGTCGAGCGGTCGAAGGCAATCCCTGGATGTTAGAACGCACTAATCATTATTTAGCTACTGGAGAATTATTACCAGAACCAACGGCATTTGAAAAAATCAAGATCGCTCGAACACATTTAAATCGGTTAGTAGAGTTAAAGGGAGAACATGCGGCTGTGGTCGATTATCGTAGCCAAATTGGTTACTATCTCAAGGGGATTTCACGTTCTGCACGAACTAAGGTAGCCATTGTGAATGCACAGACTGCAGCGGAAATTAATACACTATTGGATGATTTTGTGGACAAATTAATCGCTAAAGGAATTACAGCATAATAGAATAATTTAATTAGAGGTTGGTGAATACCAGCCTTTTTTACTGTTCTAAATGCAAATATCTGTTATTTTAGAGTAAAAGAGAATACAATAATAAAAGATTTAGTTTATAATGATTCTAATAAAAGGAGGGCTTATTATGAGTTTGCTTGAGGTTAATGGATTGGGGTATCAAGTCGGTCAGCAACAAATATTAAAGGATATTAGTTTCTCATTAAACGAACAAGAAGTGCTGACTATTTCGGGCCCATCTGGTAGTGGTAAGTCCACTTTAGCTAGAATTTTGGCAACGTTATTGTCTAAAACTAGTGGGACAGTTACATATAAAGATAAAGAAATTGATTCATATGATCCGATTGAATATCGGCGCCATGTGTCATATTGCTTTCAACAGCCTAGTTTGTTTGGTAATACAGTAAGAGATAATCTCCAATTTCCTTATGATATTCGCAATCAACCATTTGATGAACAGCATGCTAAACAATCCTTGGAATTGGTAGATTTAAATGCTAACTATCTTGATAAGGCAATTACTGAATTATCAGGTGGTGAAAAACAACGAGTAGCTATGCTTAGAAATGTGATGTTTTTACCCGAGGTATTAATTCTAGATGAGGTGACTGCTGGTTTAGATGAGGACAGTAAGCAAATAGTTCATAAAATGATTGAACACTTTAATGTGGATAATAAAATTACGTTGATTATTATTACTCATGATCAACAGGAAATGGATCATGCTAGTCGATTAATTACTATTGAAAATGGTGAATTAAAAGGAGATGTTAGTCATGCATAATTTAGCAGTTACTAATAGTTCATTAGTTTTGGCCGCTGGATTAGTTCTTATTGCGCTTTATATTGGTTATCACGAAAAGTTAGGTATCGATCGCGATATGATCATTGGTGTTTTGCGGGCGGTTATTCAGTTATTTGCAGTAGGGTATTTGTTAAAGTATATTTTTAAAATTGATAATGTTATTTTAACGATTGTAATGATGTTAATTATCGTTTTTAATGCTGGTTACAATGCTATGAAACGTAGTAATGGAATTCCTAATACTTTAATGATTTCGATTGTGTCGATATTTGTTAGTACGGGAGTGACTGTTTTTTCTATGGTTATCACCGGTGCACTAAAGTTTATTCCGATGCAAATGATTCCAATTACAGGAATGATGGCTTCACAATCAATGGTCGCGATTGGTTTGTGTTATCGAAACCTGAATACTAATTTTAGGGATGAAAGACAACAAGTATTAGAAAAACTCTCTTTAGGCGGAACTATTAAACAATCATCGAGTAACATTTTGCGTGAAAGTATTAAGACGGGAATGCAGCCCACTGTTGATTCCACCAAAACGATGGGAATTGTAACCCTACCAGGAATGATGAGTGGTTTAATTTTTGCTGGTATTGACCCGGTTTATGCAATTAAATATCAAATTATGATTACGTTCATGTTATTAGCAGCTACTAGTCTTGGATCAGTGATGGCGTGTTATTGGGCCTATAAAGGGTTCTATAATAGTCGTGATCAACTGATTGATAGAACACAAAAGTAAAATGTTTTAAATTGTTTGTTGACATATGTATATTGAGTTGGTATATTAGTAAATGCGCCAACGAGTTAAACAAGTTTTGCTAAATGAAAAATTTAAAAAAGTTGTTGACGAATGGCTAACAAAATGATATATTTAAATAGTTGTCAAAAGGCGTTGCAAAGCGTTTGAGACAACAAGGTAGACCTTTGAAAACTGAACAAAATTTCGATTAAACAAA
>NZ_JABEQQ010000002.1 GCF_013184075.1 Lentilactobacillus kribbianus
TGAATGACCTTTGTTTCCTTGCCGGCTTAGCTCAGTTGGTAGAGCATCGGTATCGTAAACCGAGGGTCACAGGTTCAAGTCCTGCAGCCGGCACTATTAAAGAGATTAGACATAATGTCTAATCTCTTTTTTTGCTATTAATTTACTGTTAATATGATAATTAATAAACGTAATTATATATACCAATTTAATATAATCAGTGACATTTTAAAATTGGTATATATTAATTAAACTGTTTTAAATGCATTAAATAGGCTTTTTTGTAATATAATTAACTTGTGGTATATCAAATAAAGTGTTACTATACATCTAATGAAAAGATTAGATGTTAATAAAGGAGAACCTATAAAATGAAAAAAGTATTATTAGTATGTGAAGCCGGTATTTCCAGTGATTTTTTAGCTAAATCAGCTAAACTGTTTGTTGAACACTATCATGCACCAATTAACTATGTAACCACTGATTTTAGTGATGCTAGTACATATGACAAAAATGATCTTGACTTAATCTTAGTAGCTCCACAAGCTCAATATCATGAAGAAGTGGATGAACTAATGAGTAAAAATGTGCCAGTAAGTAAAATTCCTGATGATGTATATGGTTGGGCTAATGGTGAAAAACTAGTTAAATTCACTATGAATGAACTTTCACTTCCAATGTCACAAGTTGTATAAATCATGAATGAAGCTGAATTAAATCAAATTTCGATGACCATGATTGCTAAAGCCGGTCATGCTAAGAACATTATTAACGAAATTCTCATTGATTTAGAGAATCATCGTTTAACAGAAGCTAAACTATCTGAAAAATTAGCAGAGGCGCATCAGGAGCTTACTATGGCTCATAAGGAACAAAATAAAGTAATTGCTCTTAGTGATCGGATAACTTATTCATTACTATTCACCCATGCTCAAGATACGCTGATGAATACAGAAGAGTTGTTATTTATCACTAAGCATTTGGTTAAGTTGATTCCTAAGTGAGATCAAAACCAAGTTAAATTAGAATATTTAACATTAGAAATGAGAGAAAAATTTGAATTTCTCTCATTTTTTATTGTATTTAAAGTTTTATAAGTTTATAATACTAAATATGATTTACTTCGAAATTCAGAAGTAGGCTAAAAACCACTTTCGAATAACCTACGGGGAATTTGAATTTAACATGGAGGTATTAATTTGCAAGATAAGACGACAGCACGTTTAGATATGGAAAAACGGCAAGATGCATCATTCTTCGGACAACCTCGAGGATTATCCACACTGTTCTTTACAGAAATGTGGGAACGGTTCAGTTACTACGGCATGCGTGCCATTCTGTTGTACTACATGTACTTCAGTGTTTCAAAGGGTGGTTTAGGATTTTCACAAACCGACGCAGCCTCTGTTATGGCCATTTATGGTTCCTTAGTTTATTTATCATCTGTTATCGGTGGTTACTTAAGTGATCGCTTGTGGGGAAGTCGTAAAACTGTCTTTTATGGCGGGGTCTTGATTATGTTTGGTCATATTGTTTTGGCTTTACCAATGGGATCTGTAGCACTGTTCTCATCAATCGCTTTAATTGTTTTAGGTACTGGGTTGTTAAAACCTAACGTTTCTGAAATGGTTGGGGGATTATATACCGAAACTGATGACCGACGCGATTCTGGTTTTACTATTTTCGTTTTCGGGATTAACTTAGGTTCCTTCGTAGCTCCATTGCTAGTTGGTTACGTTGGTCTTAACATTAACTTCCACTTAGGTTTCTCATTGGCCGCTGTAGGTATGTTCTTTGGTCTCTTGCAATACTATCTTGGTGGTAAAAAACACTTACCAAGTAATAGTTTGTTCCCGTCAGATCCATTAGAACCAGAAGATGCTAAGAAACTATCAATTTACGTTGGTAGCGGCATTGCAGTTTTTGCTCTTATCTTGGTTCTCTTGGCTATGATTGGTAAGCTAAATATTAACAGCATTATTTCACTCTTGAGTATCATTGCTGTGTTAACTCCAGTTGTTTACTTTATTGTGATTTTATCAAGTAAAAAAGTTACTAAAGTTGAACGTTCACGGGTTATGGCATACATTCCATTGTTTATTGCTGCAGCTATTTTCTGGGCAATCTCAGAACAAGGTTCAGTGGTTATGGCGTTGTTTGCTGAAAACCAAACTCAAAACAATTTGATGGGCTTTAATATTCCTGCTTCTTGGTATCAATCATTAAACCCATTGTTTATCATGATTTACACGCCAATCTTCGCAACCCTTTGGGCTAAGTTAGGAAAACGACAACCAAGTTCTCCTGCTAAATTCTCTACTGGGATGTTCTTTGCCGGAGCATCATACCTCTTCATGGTTATCCCAGTTTCATTATTTGGCGCTCACGCTAAAGTTAGTCCACTTTGGTTAGTTGGTAGTTGGGCCATCATTGAAATTGCGGAAATGTTGATTTCACCAATCGGCTTGTCAGTAACTACTAAGTTGGCACCAAAAGCCTTTGAATCTCAAATGATGAGTATGTGGTTCTTGGCTGATGCTGCTGGTCAAGCGGTTAACTCCCAAATTGTTCACTTCTACACTCCAGACAATGAAATCATGTACTTCAGTGTTATTGGGGCAGTTGCCATTATCGCCGGAATTATCTTAGCCTTAATGGTCAAACCAGTTAAGAAGTTAATGGAAGGCGTTAACTAAAATAATATTTGTTGAAAAGTGTTATCCTATGGGTAACGCTTTTTTTGTGGGGTGAAATTGATGAAAGTAGCTTTTTCTAGTGATATTCATTTAGATATTAATCATTTAGACGTGAATCAAGTGGTGTCACTACAAGCCAATTATTTAAAGCGCCAGGCGGTAGATTATTACTTTATTATTGGAGACAGCTTTAATGACTTTCAAAAAACATTAAATTACGTTCATTCACTTCAACAGGCCTTACCTAAGGTAATCATCAAATTTTTAGCCGGCAACCACGATATGTTCAACGGAATTAATTATGAAGACTTAGAAAATGAAGTAGATGCTAATTATTTTCATAATCAATTTGTGGATTTGCCCAAGACAAATTGGCGTATTATTGGTAATAATGGGTGGTATGATTACTCATACGCGGCACACTTACAACGAAGTGCTGATCGGTTTTACCATTGGAAACAAGCCTATTGGGCTGATCGTATAATTGAGCAACCAGAAAGCGATATAAGCCGATTTCAGCGTGCATTAACCCAAGTCAATACCAATTTACTCCAGGCCAAACAACACGGCCGAAAAACGGTTTTATTGACTCATTTTGTACCTAATCAACATTTCATTCACTATACGGCTGATGATCGTTTTTTTAATATGGCTAATGGAATGTTAGGCGGGATTGGCCTTGAACGATTAATTAATCAATACCATGTGCCGCTGGTGGTATTTGGTCACTTACATCGACGGTTTACTCCCATCACAATTAAAGATACTCGTTACTATAATGTGGCGGTAGGATATCATAATCGACGACATAATGAGTGGCAAAACCCTGATTTTATAAGGGAATGGCAACAGCAGACAAAAATAATTAATTTTTTTTAGAAAAACTATTGACGAATATCAATATATTTTGTATTATTATATTCGTTGGTTAAGAGATATCAGTTACCAGCAAACATCATGGAGGGGTAGCGAAGTCTGGCTAAACGCGACGGACTGTAAATCCGTTCCTTCGGGTTCAGTGGTTCGAATCCACTCCTCTCCATCTTATTATTGGGCTATAGCCAAGCGGTAAGGCAACGGGTTTTGATCCCGTCATGCGCTGGTTCGATCCCAGCTAGCCCAACTAAATAAAAAGATGCTAATTTCGATTAGCATCTTTTTTTTATTTTCTAAATCTTTTAGACGATAAATTGGTATAATGGAATTTATAAGAACCAATAGAATTATTTAATTAATTGTAGGATACGGAGGAATGACCATGAAAATAGGATTTGTCGGAGTAGGGGCGATGGCCAAAGCCATTATTCAAGGACTCTTAAAGGCTCAAATTGGACCAGCCAGCGATATATTGGTCCATAGTGCTCATCAGGCCAATTATGAACCGTATGCGCAAAAATATGGCTTAACTCCAATCGCCAGTAATCAGGAATTAGTCAGTCAAAGTGATTTGGTGGTTTTAGCAGTGGTGCCGCAGCAATTAGAAGCAGTAATGAAAGAAATTGCTGACAGTTTAACTACTAAAAAAGCGTTAATTTCGATTGTTTCCGGTGTATCCTTACAACGGTTGGAAGAGTTATCTAGCTATGATCAACCGATTTTAAGAACTTTACCTAATATTAATGCTGAATATGGTCAAGGCATGACAGCGGTGGTAGCTAATTCTAATTTGAATGGTAGCTTACTGAGTCAGGCTAAAACTGTCTTTACTGCTACAGGAACTATTATTGATTTACCAGAAGAACAATTTCCTGTTTTCTCGGCCATTTCTGGCAGTGCGGTGGCCTATATTGATTACTTTATAGATGTTTTGAGCCGAGCGGGTGTTAAGTATGGTTTGAACAAGCAGATAGCCACTCAAATTGCTGCTCAAACCACTTTAGGATCGGCTAATTCTTTAATTGAGTCGAAAGATACGCCGGCTAATTTAATTGATCAGGTATGTTCACCTGGTGGAGATACCATTGCCGGGTTACTAGCTATGGAGCAAAATGGGTTACTAAATGCGGTGATTAAAGGAATTGATGCCACAATTGAAAAATCAACCGGAAATAATAAAACCATTTGAAACTTTGGTATAGACCGGATATACTAAGAGGTGTACTTCCATATTAAAATGGAAAAATTTTAGGAGGGTCTTCCAATGAGTATTGTGTTAAAGCACGTAAAAATCTATACCGGTGATCGAGTAATTAATGATGGCTACATTCGTTTCAGTGAAAAGGTTGAAGCCGTTGATCCAATGAGTGAATATGTTGCACTTCCTGATGATGAGATTCATTATCTACGTGATAAAGTGGTTACTCCAGGATTTATCGATGTCCACACCCACGGTGGTTACGGCTTTGATACTATGGATGGTAACCCAGATGAAATTGATCAAATGGTTAATTCAATGGCTAAAGAAGGAGTCACCAGTGTTTTTCCTACCACAATGACCCAATCAGTAGCCAATATTGATAAATCGATGCAAGCTATTAATGAAGTAGCTCAACATAATCGATTGATTCAAGGTATTCATTTGGAAGGACCATTTATTGCAGCAATGTTTAAAGGGGCTCAACCAGAAGAATATATTCAAGATCCAAATGTTGATCTATTAGCTAACTGGGATGAATTATCGGGAGATCGAGTACGATTAATTACCTACGCACCTGAAGATCCAGGGGCTAAAGAATTTGAAGCTTGGTGTCTAGCTCACAATGTGGTACCTTCTGTGGGACATAGTAACGCTACTAGAGAGCAATTATTAGATAGTAAAGCTAGTCATGCTACTCATCTCTACAATGCACAACGTGAATTTAAGCACAGGGAACCAGGCGTAACTGGGCACGTGATGTTAGAAGATAATATTTATGCCGAATTAATCTGTGATGGTTTCCACATTGTTCCAGATATGATTAAATTAGCTTATGAACAAAAAGGGCCTAAGAAAATCGAATTAGTAACGGACTCCATGCGAGCTAAGGGCATGCCCGAAGGAATTAGTGAACTTGGTGGTCAAAAAGTGATTGTTAAAGATAAGCAGGCGCGCTTAGAATCTGGTAATTTAGCCGGTTCGGTACTCCGTTTTGATGACGCTTTTAGAAATATCATGGATTTCACGGGCTGCAGTATGGAAGAAGCCGTTTGGATGAGTTCTACCAACCAAGCTACTGAGTTTAACTTGGTGGATAAAGGGCAGCTAGAAGTTGGCTTTGATGCTGATTTAAATATTTTTGATAATCAAATGCAAATTGTAGATACTTATAGTTATGGAAAGTCGGTTAACGACTAATTTAAAGGAGTGAGCGTTTTGGGATTGCCAATTTATATTCAAATTCATAATGAAATTAGACGAGATATTGAAGCCGGAAAATGGCAAGTTGGTGATCGAATTCCGTCGGAACGTGAGTTATCTTTAAACTTTGGGGTGAGTCGAATGACTTTACGACAAGCGATTCAAACCTTAGTGGATGAAGGTATTTTGGAACGACGGGTTGGCTCAGGAACTTATGTAGCTAATCAAAAAGTTCAAGAAAAAATGACCGGGGTAACTAGTTTTACCGACTTAATGTTGGCTTCGGGTAAGAAACCATCTAGCAAAACCATTTCATATCATACGATGGAACCGTCACTGAGTGAAATGGAACGGTTAAAGTTAGATCAAGACGAACCAGTTTTGCGAATGGAACGAATTCGTTATGGGGATGATATTCCGATTTGTTTTGAAGTGGCAACGGTCCCAGAAAAAATTGTTACGGGGTTAGAAAAAACCGAAGTAACAAGCTCGCTATATCATGCACTAGAACAAAAAAAGAATCTGCAACCAGGACGAGCCGAACAGACCGTTTCAGCAATGTTAGCTTCGGAAAGAATTGCAGAATTTTTAGATATCAAACGAGGCGAGGCTATTTTGCGACTTCGCCAAACTACTTACTTACAAGATGGCCGACCATTTGAATACGTTCGGACCCAATATGTAGGTGATCGATTTGAATTTTTCCTTGAAAAAGGCTAATAAAAAAGCTTCCTCATTGAGGGAGCTTTTTTATTTATGTTGTTGGCGCTCATGTATAACAGCAAGCAAGTATTGAGGCAATACCATTAACCGGCCAAAACGACTGGGTTCTTTAACTGCCCGATAAAGCCATTCTAGATGTAATTGTTGCCAAAGTTTAGGGGCCCGTTTAACGGTTCCGGTTAAAACATCAAAGGAGCCACCTAAGCCAATCCAAACAGCGTTAGTAACGTGACGATACTTGGCGATAAAGGTTTCTTGTTTAGGATAACCAGTGGCCACAAAAACCATATCTGGACTAGTATTTTGAATATCAGCGACAATTGGTTGCTCATCGTCAAAATAACCGTCTTGAACACCGGCCACTCGCAAATTAGGATATTTTTCACGGAGTACTTGTTTTAATTTTTGACTGACCTCTGGCTTAGCTCCAATAAAATAAGCTGATTTATGATTTTGATGGCCCCAAGCTAGTAACTCGGTAAAAATATCATAACCAGTAACTCGTTGGGGCAAAGGAGTACCTAAAATTTTGGCCCCAATAATAATACCAATGCCATCAGCAACAATAGCATCAGCAGAACGAATGGTTTCTAAATATTGAGGGTGTTTTTTAGCATACATAACAATTTCTGGATTAGCAGTTACCACAAACTCATTACGATGTTCGTTGATATCTTTATGTAATTTGGTGGTAAAATTATGAAGGGTAGTTTTAGTAAATGAAACCCCAAGGATTGAAACGGTATTAGCTTTCATAGGAATTTCCTTTCAATTTATTGCTCTAAAGCTAGTATTTTCATTTTTGAAAATGTTAGAATGAACATTAATCATATAAGTTGGCAAGGAGGGTTCTTGAAATCATGCCTGAGAATGAAAATTTAACGTTACATACTGATGCGTATGAAATCAATATGATGGATACGTACTTTGAACAAGGAATTTGGCAACGTCACGCGGTCTTTGAAGCGTATTTTCGCAAACTACCATTTGGTAATGGCTACGCGGTCTTTGCTGGCTTAGAACATATTATTGATTATATTAAAAATTTGCACTTCACTGAAGATGATATCAATTATTTAGCGTCGGTGTCAGATTATTCACCAGCTTTTTTGGAATATTTAAGAAACTTTGAATTTAAAGGCACTATTCGCTCGGCATTAGAGGGGGACTTGGTGTTTAACAATGAACCTATCTTACAGGTTGAAGGTAACATTGCCGAATGTCAATTGGTAGAAACTGCTATCCTTAATATTTTAAACTATCAAACATTGGTAGCAACTAAAGCAGCGAGAATTCGTAATGTTGCCGGCGACGATCCGTTACTTGAATTTGGTAGTCGACGAGCTCAAGAAACGGCAGCGGCTATTTGGGGAACTCGGGCTACCATTATTGGTGGCTTTGACGCTACTTCTAATGTTTTAGCTGGTAAAAAATTTGGTATTCCTATTAGTGGAACCCATGCGCATTCCATGGTGGAAGCCTATGGTAACGACTATGATGCCTTTAAGGCGTATGCCCTTACCCATCACGATTGTGTTTTTTTAGTTGATAACTACGATACTTTACAAAGTGGGGTTCCTAGTGCCATTAGAGTGGCCGATGAATTTGGGGATAAAATTAATTTCCAAGGAGTGCGTATTGATTCGGGTGATATGGCCTACATTTCTAAACGGGTACGAGAAATGTTAGATGAAGCCGGATATCCGGATGCTAAAATTTATGCCTCTAATGATTTAGATGAAAAAACTATTAGTAGTTTGAAGATGCAAGGCGCTAAAGTAGATATCTGGGGTGTGGGAACAAAAGTTATTACGGCTTTTGATCAACCAGCATTGGGAGCTGTTTATAAAATGGTTTCCGTAGAAAATGAAAACGGTCAAATGGAAGATACTATTAAGATTTCTAGTAATGCCGAAAAAATTTCGACACCAGGTAAAAAACAAACTTGGCGAATTACTAATACTTTGGATGGTAAAAGTGAGGGGGATTACGTCGCTTTAGCTGATGAAGATCCGCGTGAAGAAGATAGTTTGTACATGTTTAATCCGCGCTATCCATATCTTAATCGAACATTGGTACACTTTAATGCTCGACCAGTAATGCAAACCATTTTTGAAAATGGTGAGTTAGTTTACACTATTCCTAGCCTACAAGATGTGGCCCAATATGCGAAAGCTAATCGACAGTCATTATGGCCAGAATACAAACGGGAATTAAATCCTCAAGTCTATCCAGTAGATTTATCTAAAAAATGTTGGGATAACAAGCATGCGATTATTAATAAAACTCATGAATACATCAAATCGTTAAAGTTTAACCACGACACAAAAGAGGGATAAAAGTGCGAGCAAAACAGGCCGAAATCATAGCAGCTTTAAAAGTAAAACCAGAAATTGATCAACAAACTGAAATTCGTCGAACCATAAATTTCTTAAAGGATTATCTAACGACAACGGGCTTAGAAACATATGTCCTCGGTATTTCCGGCGGGCAAGATTCCACCTTGGCCGGCAAATTAGCGGAAATGGCAGTTACCGAGTTGCGACAAGAAACGCAAAATGACAAATATCAGTTTATTGCCGTCCGCTTACCATATGGAGTGCAAGCCGATGAATCTGATGCGCTAGCTGCGATTCAATTTATGCAGGCCGATCAAACCGTTCGAGTGGATATCAAAGCGGCTACTGATGCTACAGTATCCGCGCTGGAAGCGAATGGTTTAATAGTTAGTGACTTCAATAAGGGCAATATTAAAGCGCGACAACGAATGATTGCGCAATATGGCATTGCCGGCGAAAAAAAAGGTGCGGTAATTGGAACAGATCATGCGGCTGAATCGGTAACGGGTTTTTACACCAAATTTGGGGATGGTGCGGCTGATATAACCCCACTTTGGCGGCTTGATAAGCGGCAAGGTCGACAAATACTGGCTGCTTTAAAGGCCCCCCAATCTTTGTATGAAAAAGTTCCCACCGCTGACCTAGAAGATGAGCGGCCATCCTTACCTGATGAACAGGCTCTAGGGGTGACTTATGCAGAAATTGATGACTATCTAGAAGGCCGTGAAGTTTCCACTCATGCGGCCGAAGTGATTGAAGGATGGTATAGCCGCACCGAACATAAGCGGCATTTACCAGTAACTATTTTTGATACCTTTTGGCGTTGATCAAACGTGACAAAAATATAGTTAACAGTTATACTAATGATAATCAAAAGGGAGTAACCGGTGGCCACTTAGCCACGATTTATCTCGACAGCCAGAAATGTTATGTTTCCGGGAGATCTTAAACGGTGAGACTTATGAACCTATTTAGTTAGGTTTATAAGTCTCTTTTTTTAACCCCTAATAAATACAGGAGGAACCATTATGCCCAATTCTAAACAGTATTATCAGCAAGATAGCGACACCGTTTTAACAGAGCTGAATACCACTAGACAAGGTTTAACAACTGAAGCAGCTAAGCAGCGACTAGCACAAATGGGACCGAATCAATTAGTGGCGAAACGTAAATCGACATTGTTGGAAAAGTTTATTAGTCAATTTAAGGATCTAATGATTATTATTTTATTGGTGGCCGCTCTAGTTGCAGGGCTAGCTGGAGAACGCACCGATGCCATCATTATTTTATTGGTGGTGGTCTTAAATGCGGTGTTTGGTGTATTTCAGGAAGCAAAGGCGGAAAACGCCATTGATTCACTAAAACAAATGGCGTCACCAATGGCTACGGTCCTGCGGGATGGCAATGAAATCCAAATTAAAAGTACCAATATAGTACCAGGAGATATTGTCTTATTAGCGGCCGGGGATATCATGCCCGCCGATATGCGGTTGATTAGTACCAGTACCCTAAAGGTAGAAGAAGCCGCTTTAACCGGGGAATCGGTGCCGGTCATGAAGCAAACTGAAAAAATTACTGATCCTGATTTACCATTAGGGGATCGGACGGATATGGGATTTATGAATAGTAACGTCACTACTGGTCGTGGGGTGGGGGTCGTAGTTGGTACCGGGATGCAAACTGAAGTGGGGAAAATAGCCACTATGTTAGATGCGGCTAGTGAAACCACGACACCATTACAAGAAAATTTAAAACAGTTGGGTAAGATCCTAACGGTTTTAATATTAATTATTGCGGTGATTGTTTTTGGCATTGGCATGTGGCGCGGCCAAGAATCCCTGATTGATATGATTTTAACCGCTATTTCGTTAGCAGTAGCAGCCATTCCTGAAGGCCTACCGGCAATTGTTACTATTACCTTGGCGTTGGGTACTCAACAAATGGCTAAGCAAAAAGCGCTGATTCGTAAATTACCCGCAGTTGAAACACTTGGTAGTACTGATATTATTGCTTCAGATAAAACGGGAACGTTAACACAAAATAAAATGACGGTCGAAAAATTATTTGTAAATCAACAGTTAGAAGATCAAATTGAACAACTAGCAGTTCCAGAAGTGGTTCGATCTATCATGATTTTAAATAATGACGGCAAAATGGTGGACGACAAACTAGTTGGTGATCCTACTGAAACGGCTTTACAACAGTACTATTTAGAGCAAGGTGTCGACGTTGTTACCATTTTAAAGGATTATCCACGTGTGGCTGAGTTACCATTTGATTCAGAACGTAAATTAATGACGACCTTTAATAAAACACCAGCCGGCGATATTCTGGTTACAATGAAAGGGGCCCCGGATCAATTACTACAGCGAGTTAATCGCATTGAAATAAATGGACAGGTTCGAGCCATTACCGCTGAAGATCGACAAGAAATCATGACGGCTAATCATGAAATGGCGGCCCAAGCCTTACGGGTCTTAGCCTTAGCTTATCGAAAAGTTAATGAATTGCCATCACCTGCAGCATTAACAGCTGACCAGCAGGAACAAGAGCTCATTTTTGTAGGTTTAATCGGAATGATTGATCCAGAAAGACCAGAAGCGGCTCAAGCTGTGGCCGACGCTAAGGCTGCTGGTATTAAGCCGATTATGATTACGGGTGATCATAGTGATACCGCTAGTGCAATTGCATTGCGGTTGGGAATATTGGCTGACAGTGATGACCAAAATCAAGTGATTACTGGATCAGAATTGGACCAACAAACGGACAAGCAATTTGACCAAAATGTAACCAAATATTCAGTTTATGCTAGAGTGGCTCCAGAACATAAAGTGCGGATTGTAAATGCTTGGCAAAAACAAGGAAAAGTAGTTGCGATGACGGGAGATGGGGTTAATGATGCCCCGGCTCTAAAAGCTGCTGATATTGGTATTGGGATGGGAATTACCGGGACTGAGGTATCCAAGGAAGCCAGTGACATGGTTTTAGCCGATGATAACTTTGCTACTATTGTGAAGGCGGTTCAAGCGGGACGAAAAGTATTTGCTAATATCCAAAAAGCGTTACAATATTTACTGTCAGCTAATTTGGGAGAAGTATTAACCTTGTTTGTAATGACTTTTATGGGGTGGCAAATTTTAGCGCCAGTACAAATTTTGTGGATTAACCTCGTAACCGATACTTTTCCAGCCATTGCTTTGGGAGTAGAACCAGCTGAAAAAGGGTTGATGGATCGTCAACCTCGTGGTCGGCAGTCTAACTTCTTATCTGGTGGGGTCATGTCAAACATCATCTATCAGGGTATTTTAGAAGGCCTCATTACGTTGGGAGTTTATGCGATTGCCATCACTTTTCCAGTGCATACCAGCGCGGAACTAGCCCATGCGGACGCCTTAACGATGGCGTATGCAACGCTGGGATTGCTGCAGTTATTTCATGCATTTAATTCCAAAACTATTCACCAATCTATCTTTACCAATGGATTATTTAAGAACAAATTCTTTAACTGGGCGACTTTAATTTCAGCAATTCTATTAATTGCTACAATTGCGGTGCCTGGTTTTAATCAACTATTTCATGTGACTGAACTTACCGCTTTTCAATGGTTAATTGTTGTATTAGGTGGTATCCTAATGGTATTGATTGTTGAGACGGTTAAGTTCATTCAACGACGAGGATTTCATTTAGACTAAGGAGAAGATTATGAAACAAGCAAACGTGCAAGTATATACTGGGGTGTTATCACAAGTCATTGATTCCACTTCTAAAAATGGTTCCGATTTAAATGATGACTTTGAATTGGTACGTAACGCTATTGATAATGATAAAGTGGCAGAAATTGGTAGTGAAAAACTATTAGCCATTAAACAACATTTTCAATCAGGAACCGACGTTTACCAAAATAACTTACAAAAACTCGAAGCAGTGGCAACGCCAGTAAAGTTAATTGGTCGGCAAAAACAAATGATTAGTGCCTATCGTTCATATGCTCAAGCTTGCCAAATTATGACTAACAGCATTTTGCCAGATGAAAACACAATTGACGTTGACGCTTTTAACCAATCAGAAAAAGATCAAGAAGCTGCGATCGCTAAAGTATCTGATTACACTACCAGAATTATGAATATGCTCTAAAAGCTAGTACAATTAATATCAGCTATCGAAATGGTAGTTGATATTTTTTTGTGATACTAATGATTCAATACAAAAATATGAGGTGAAATCGTGGAAGAAACCAGTTTAGCAGCAGCAATTCACCAGCAGTTACCAGAAATTAAGGTAACGCAAATCAAAGCAACTTTAACGATGTTAACTGAAGGCGATACGGTACCATTTATTGCGCGTTATCGTAAAGAACGCACCCAAAACTTAGATGAAGTTCAAATTAGAGCGATTGAAGCTACCGCCAAGCAGGTAGAGCAATTAGATAAGAAAAAGAATGATGTATTAAAAAAGATTGACGAGCAAGGGGCCTTGACCCCCAAATTGGCTAGTGCGATTAAAGCGGCTCAAAAAATTCAACAAGTCGATAATTTATACTTACCATACAAACAAAAGCGCCGGACGAAGGCAACTATTGCCAAGGAGTTGGGTTTAACACCAATTGCTCAAGCCGTTTTTGCTTTTGCTCCTAACTTAAATGCTCAAATTGAAGCCATGATCGGTTCCAAAGAAGAGTTGGCTAATCGTGAAGCCGTTTTAGCTGGCGTTCATGAAATTATTGCTGAAACCATTGGTGACCATGCCCAATTTCGTGATTGGATTTTAACTGCGACTAAGAACAAAGGTCGAATAGTGACTAATACCAAACGAGGGGGTAAGGATAAAGATCCTGAAGGTAAATATGAGCAATATTATGAATTTGATCAAGCTATTAAACAGCTACCCACTTTTCGTACTTTAGCAATTAATCGGGGTGAAAAAGCGGGAGTTTTATCAGTTAAGATCGAAACGGATCAAACCGAAATTTTGAATTATTTGCACTTTAAATTGGTGGGTAAACATCAAGGCTTGGCTGCTGATCTCTTAACTGATGCGGCCGTAGATGCATACAAGCGGTTTATTGGTCCAGCGACCGAACGAGAAATTCGAGCGGAACTTACTGAAGTAGCTGATGAGCATGCTATTAACGTTTTCGGTAGCAATTTGTATCATTTATTAATGCAAGCACCGATGAAGGGACGGGTAGTATTAGGTTTTGATCCCGCTTATCGAACGGGCTGTAAGTTAGCGGTTTTAGATGCTAATGGTAAGTTTTTAGCTAAAAAAGTCATTTATCCTCATAAGCCAGCCAGTGAATCTAAAAGAAAAGCTGCTGAGGGTGAATTAATTGATTTAATAGAGCAGTATCAAGTCGAAATGATTGTAATTGGTAACGGAACGGCTAGTCGCGAATCGGAGCAATTTGTTGCCACCATTATTAAAAAAATGCAACGGCCAGTTTATTACGTAATTACTAACGAAGCTGGGGCGTCCGTTTATTCAGCTAGTCAAGTGGCTAGAGATGAGTTTCCCGATTTTAATGTTGAAGAACGCTCAGCGGTCAGCATTGGTCGTCGGGTGCAAGATCCATTAGCTGAATTGGTAAAAATAGATCCGCAAGCTATCGGAGTGGGACAATATCAACATGATGTATCCCAAAAGAATTTGGCTACTAAGTTGGATCAAGTGGTAGAAACGGCGGTTAACCAAGTGGGGGTCAATGTTAATACGGCCAGTGCTGAATTATTAGAACATATTGCTGGTCTGACTAAAACCACCGCTAATAACATTGTTCAATTCAGAAATGAAAATGGTCCCTTTAATAATCGACAACAGCTTAAGTCAGTTCCTCGATTGGGACCGAAAGCTTTTGAACAGTCCGTGGGCTTTTTGCGCATTATTGGTGGTAACAATCCACTAGATAATACTGATATCCATCCAGAAAGTTATTCAGTGGCTGAAAAAGTATTAAAAAAACTAGGGGTAGACATAGATAAGTTGGGTAGCCAAGAATTAGCACAACGATTGAATCAACTTAACTTATCACAGACTAGTCAAGCCTTAGCCATTGGTGAACCCACGTTAATTGACATTTTAAATGGTATGAAAACACCTGGTCGTGACCTACGAGATACCATGCCAGCACCATTATTGCGGCAAGATGTGTTGAAAATGAGTGATTTAGTTCCAGGAATGAAATTACAAGGAGCCGTTAGAAACGTCGTTGATTTCGGTATTTTTGTCGATGTTGGTGTTAAGCAAGACGGATTAGTTCATATTTCTAAAATGAGTGATCATTATGTTGATTCACCGGCTAAAATTGCCGCAGTGGGCGACATTGTTACGGTTTGGATTGATGCAGTGGATACTAATCGGAATCGTATTCAACTGACTATGATAGATCCAACAATTGGAAAGGAATAGCTCCCCAAAAAATTCTATCGAATCGGATGGGATTATATCAAAGGCTGACATTGATTTGTCAGTCTTTTTTTATTTGCAATAATCTATTTAAATTTGATAAAACTCGATGAAATTGTGGTACATTTTGTGGTACAAAAAATTAGAAAATGTACCACAAAAACAGCTTAATTCTTCACGTCTTCTTCTACTCCGCCAAATAAGTTTAAAGCTCCGTCTTTGGAAGCCCGGGTATAGTCAGCCGTTTGCTGGATATTAGCATGACCCAACCAGTGCATAGTTTCGGTGCTAGACATTCGGTTAGCCATAGCACGGGTGGCAAAATAGTGACGCAACAAATGTGGGTGAACCTGAATTCCAGATCGTTCTGATAAACGTTTCATTAAAGCAGATGGTTGAGTAGGGTGGTATGGTTTGGCGGTTGCTGGATTAAGCCACAGAAAGTGATCGGGTGTAACTTCCATACCTTTGTTTTTTAGTATGTTGTCAGAATATTCAATGGCTTCCTTAATTAGGTCAACAATTTCACCATAAACCCAAATAGTTCTGTAAGCCGAGGGGGTCTTTAGTGGACCGCCTTTTTTTGCGTCTTGTGTTCTACCAGTGTCAAAAGTGATACCACATATTTCTCTTTCTGTTTGTTTGTCATACTCAAATTTAAATGAAGATTTTTTAAGCCCCATTAATTCAGAGCGCCGTTCACCTAGTGTAAGCATGTAGATCATACAATAGTTGTACCTAGTAAGATGTTCCTTTGCATAATTCATAAATTTCTCGTAGTCTTCTTTGGATAGAGATTGGCTTTTGGGAGCTTTGCCATTAATATTCATGTGCCGCAGCTTATTTTTAAAAATGATGTCATTAGTTTCAGCGTCATTCATAATCATTTGCATAACTGAATCAATTCTCTTGATAGTAAGTTCAGCAAGACCCTTGGCACTAATATCATCTAGAAACGCCTGATAACTTATACGATTAATATCTTGCAAGTTGCTTTTACCAAACGGCTGTTTAAACCACTCATTATAGTAGTTTTTCATACTTCTAGCAGTGATGGGGCGCCAAATCTTTAGTCTTACTTTGCGTTCATAGATATTAGTAAAGTAGGCGTCTAAAGAAACATTTCTGCTATCGATTTTGCCAACTAAGCCATTAGCAAGATCAACTTCAAAACGTTTTAGAGCAACATCAGCGTCACGCCAACTTAAAAATCCGGATTTAGTCCACTCTGAAAATTTACCATTTGATTTCTTATAGCGGCTTCTAACGCCATAGCGTTTGCCTTTCTTAGTTTCGTAAACATAAATATTAGGGTGTTTTTTCATCGGTTCCCAAGCTCTCATCGTTTTCATCTCCAAATTCATAAAACTATCTTGACTATGATTAAAAAATAGGGGTACATATGTTCTTTTTGCTTTAAAAATAAAACCCCAAAAGGGGATATATTTTTATTCTTGAACCATTTCATATGGTGCAAAATTAGGTTTCACAGTTATTGTATATAGATTGGTATTATCTTTTTCATGTTTTAAATCTATGACCAAATATTCATTCCCACTAAACCGTATTTTGGTGTTAATTTTAATTAAATTGAAAGCCTGTCTATTCTTTTCAATTTCCAAATTCAAATTAAACCAATCCAGCTCATGGTTAGCATTAAGATGAGTACTTCCATCTAATTCAATTAATTTTTCGTTATTTACAATTTCTAGTGCCATATATTATCTCCTTAATTATTAAAATAATACCCACCAGCGGAATCGAACCGCTGCTAGTCACCAGAGTGGGGGATGATGCTTAGTTGAGATTTACATCTACAGTTTTATCGTCCCAGAATGAAGGCTTATATTCTAGTTTGAGTTTTGCATTTGGTTTTGCTTCACCAATTAAATTACCAGAAACGTTGGCACCTTTATCCAATGTACCGCTGTCTAAATCGTTGTCGGCATATTCTCCATCCGTGATTATTCCATCAAAATCAGTAGAATTACCATCAGCATTTAACTGAAAATCATATGAATTATAGTCTTGCTTTTCGTCACCTTTATTAGTGATTGTAACGTTAGCAATAACGAATTGATCACCGCTCTTATCAGGAGTATTCATGTCGCCGTCACCATCATAATAGCTTACTTTATTAACTTTAAATGAATATCCTTTATATGTGACTGTTTGACCGACTTTATAAGTCTTATCAAGTGGTGAAGCTTCCGTTTTGCTGGATGATTCTGTTTTAGTATCACTGTCGCTTGATGAGCTTGAATCATCACTGCTTCCTCCCATTGAACCTCCAATAATAATAATAGCTAAAACTATTAAAGCCCAAACCCAAAATCTTTTATACCATGGCTTCTTCTCCTGAACGGTATATGTTTTTCCATCTTCACCAGTCACTGTCTTCTTTGACATAATAAAACTCCTCCAAACTAAACAGCTTTTAACGACAATCAGATTGTTGGTCGTAATTCTTATATTCTTAATAAGATATAGTGCGAATGTTCACATGCTTAACTAAATAAAAAAACGATTTATTAGTCGTTTTAATTTATAAACTAGGGTACCCGTATGTATGAACAAGATCCATCCAATTATCTGGAACGTGTCCATGTTCTTCCATATAAAATTGTCCTAGTAGGCTAACAGCGAATTTATCAGCCTGAATTTCGTAATGAGTTGATGCAAATTTGCTTGATATGTAGTAAGCCTGCATATCTGCATGCTCGATAGCGTGACCTAACTCGTGAGCGCAAACAAAATATTTTTGATTAGAATATTTCAAGCTATCAGCTAGCAAAATAATAGGTCGTCCTAAATAGTCAATAGTGTCACCCAGAGGAGCTTTTAGAAAGGGACGATACTGAATGTCGATATTAAGTTTTTCAGCAATAGTGAAGGGATTAAACGTACTATACCGGTGTCCCAATAGTTCCACCAAACTTTTTACTTGATTATCGTTCATTCTTTCTTTTATCCTTTTCAAGTTCTTCCCAGAAAACTTGGGTAATAATTTGATCTACACGTTCGCGTTGCTCTTGGGTTAAATCCATACCTTTATATGTCATTTGACCATTAGTTGCTAAGAAATCATGCAAATCGCTAATATCTTTTTCTGTTGCCCAATCGGGAGTGCTGTCAGATGTTTTTGAAGATTCTCCTAATAAATAATCTGTCGAAACATTAAATAAGTTGGCTAGCTTTTTAGCTTCAGAACTGGATAACTTTCTAGTTCCGTTTTTTATTTTACTGTAAGCAGTCCTATCGATACCGATACGTTTAGCAATTTCGGTCTGCGTTAATCCAGACTGTTCTTTTAAGTCTTCTAATCTTATTACGAATTTTTGAGTTTTCTCATCCAAATTAAAACACATCCTTAATTATTTGCGTTTTACGCACTATCATTCTAGCATAGGTGCGATAAAAGAAAATATTTTGTGCTTTTTTCGCACAAAACTATTGACAGTGCGATAAGCGCACAGTATACTATGTACATAGGTTGCGATATTAGAACACAAAAGAGGTGATCTGTTACTTTGACTCCAATAAAAAGAAAAACTATTGACGTTTCCTATATTAAGAAGCTTAGAGAAGATAAACACTTTTCTCAATCTTATATGGCTAATCAACTTGGATTTAAGTCTGTTGAAAAATACACGAGAAGAGAAAATGGTGAGTACAAATTTCAAAGCGATGAACTTCCTATTCTTTCAGAAGTATTAGAAACACCGATTGAAAAATTTTTCACTTCAAACGTGCGATAATCGAACTTTGATTCAAAACAACCCAGCTAGGAGGTGATTATGTGAATGAAGAAAAAATAGATAGCAAAAGCCAAATCGTAATTGGCAATGCCATCTATAAAAACATCACGGTAGTAGATTCCGATAACCAGCCCGTTGCAGTTATTGATCCAGAAGAAATCGTTGAGTTGAATGGCTACCATGTTTTATTCAACATTGGTGAAGATAATTAATCGAGATTATTATTCTTTGTCTTATCTGGTTTTGATACTGGGGTATCTAAACCATTAATCTTTTTGACCGAATAATTATCGTAGTTCCCATTTTTAATTTCTTTAACGAACTGTGAACGGGACATATCTTTACCAGTAAAGTTGTCGTGAAATTGCTCGTTTCTACCAGAAGCACTTTCACTAGTTGTTTTTATACGTTTGGGCATTATTTTTCACCTCCTTTGTTCCATTTTAACAGAGGTGAAACCCAGCTAGGAGGTAAGGAAACGAAGAGCTATGTTTGCTTAACTCAATTGTAGTGCCATAAATGAGCCTACTGAACATAATTTTATGAAAGAAGATGGTACCGATGAACACAATTAAAATATCGGATCAAGCTGATGTTAGCAGAGTGTTAGCGGATGCTATGGAGCGTTCACATTTAACCACAGTTAAAGCCGGAAAGGTTTTAGGGTATGATCAATCTTCTATTTCCAAAATGAAGTCAGGAAATATGAAGTTAAAAATTGAGGATTTCCCAAGGTTAATGAAGGAGCTGAAGCCGGGAGAAGCGGCGCTACTATCGTTTAACTTTGCTTCTGAAATAACAGGTCACATAATCCCGTCAACTGTTAGCGGTGAGCTAATAAGGGTTGATCCTTATGATTTAACTGGTCGTGTTGAAGACGAGATTAAACAAATGATTATCGCCTTTAATGACGCCGCAGACGAACTAAGGTCAATGCCTAGCGTGGTAACTGATAGGCGTGATGTTGTTGAAGCTTTCAAGCAAGCGTATGACGTTTTCAAATTTCTAACTAATTTTTTTGCTAGTTTGTATAGCACTTATCCAGATGAAAATTGGCAGGAAATGGCTTATAAGCGTGATAGGCAGGTTAATAAGTTTCCGCAACGGGCAATTTAAAAGGAGATGAGAAAATGGCTATCGCAGTTGATGTAGATGTTAGCAACGATGTGTTTCTTGAAATGCTAGCCGATCGAGTGGTTGAAAAGTTGTTGCCAATCGTAACTGAAAAGATCAACGAAAAAACTAAGAACGATGAATTTTTAACTGCTCAACAGCTGGCTGAAGAAGTCTTTCACTGTTCGCCAGAAATGATTACAAATTTTTATTTGTATCAACCGGGCTTTCCAGTTAATCACAAAGGAAAACAGAAAGTATTTTCACGGCTAGCTGTTGAACGGTGGATGTTGAACAGCAGCCAACCAGTTTAAGGAGGTGAACAGTATGCTGGAACGAATCTTCAATTTTGTTTTATGTCTAGGCTTTTATGGGGGAATCATGCTTGCGATTGAACATCGTAAAACATTATTTGACTTACCAAGACTTAAGTATGTATGGAAGGAGCTAACTCATGACTTTTTCGGATTCGAAAAATGAGCAAAAAAATAGTCTTAAACAGCTGGCACTGTCTAAGACCACAAATGAAAAGTTGATTGATATTTCAAATGTTTTATACACCTATTCTAAACCGAAAAAAACTTGGACGCAACGGTTATTAGGAGGTCGTAGTCATGATTAAGAATATAGATCCAGAAGATGAATTTTACGACCGTAAAGCTGATGAATACGAAGATCCGATAGATTTTGATAAAAAAGCCCAGGAAAAAGAATTGTACGAGGAGGATCGTTACGGATGGTAATTAGTGAAAACATGATAAATGATTCTGATCGAAGAATTGCAAGCATTAATAAAGTTATCGATAAGATAAATCACGATTATGACCGAGAAATGTTGCTACATGACATTAAAGTCAAAGAGTATGAGGACACGTTATCTGAATTGATTAATTTTCGGAATAACGAAGTTCGAATTAAAGAAAGAAGCGGGGTGCTTGAATAATGGCTAATGAAGTATCGACAAAAAAACCATCTGAAATCGTTTCAGACGTTCAAAAGCAAGTTGAAAAAATGCGAACAGAAGGATTGCATGTTCCGATTAATTATAGTCCATCTAACGCTTTGAAAAGTGCATTACTAACTATTGATAAAGTTGTTGATCGAAACAAACGGCCTGCTTGGCAGGTTGTTACGGCTAGTTCAGTAAGCAAGGCACTTTTGGACATGGTTGTCCAAGGATTAACTCCAGCAAAAACTCAATGCTATTTCATTGTTAGAGGCAATCAATTACAACTTCAAGTATCCTATTTCGGTAAACAAGCAGCGCTTAAACGATTAGATAACGTTAAAGATGTTTGGGCAAACACAGTTCACGAAAATGACATTTTCGAAATTGGTTATGAAAATGGACGAGTAGTTGTTCAGAAGTTTGAGCCCAAATTTGAAAATATGGATAAACCAATCGTTGGTGCTTATGCGATTGTTGAAAAAACAGATGATGAAAAAGTATATGAAGTAATGACTAAAAAAATGATTGAACAATCATGGAGCCATCGTGAAAACAAAGGAAAAGTGCAACAAGAATTTCCTGAAGAAATGGCAAAGAGAACTGTTATCAATAGAATTGCTAAGAATTTCATTAATACATCAGATGACTCAGATTTATTAGCTGCTTCATTAAACGATACTGTTAACAGTGAATATGAAGATGAACGTAAAGATGTAACTGAACCAGCACAAACGGTTGATGATTTGCTTAGTAAACAACCAGAACCAGAGCCAGAGCCAGAAACCAATGATGAAATCATTATCGATGATGATCCTCTGGATGAAGTTGGTAATTCAGTTGATAAGGAGGCAGAACCAAATGGAAACAGCAACCAAGGAGAACTCTTTAGAAACATCGGAGACCTTACTGAATAGTGATAATTACTATTCCAATGAAAGTGACTGGGAATATCAATCTAAAACTTGGTTTACCAAATTTATAAATTGTGAAGCTGAAGCATTAGCAGAGCTTAAAGGTGATTGGGAACCTAATGGAAGCTTGACCCCATTGTTAGTTGGTAATTATCTTCATAGCTACTTTGAGAATAGCAAAGCTCATCAGTCATTTCTTGACGAACACCCAGAAGAACTATTTAAGTACGGTAATCCTGAAAAAGGTTTAAAGAGCGATTTTATTAAAGCCAATAAAATGATTACGGCACTTGATGAAGATGAAAAATTCCGCGCATTGTATCAAGGAAATAAAGAAGTTCCGGTTGAAGGTGAACTATTTGGAGTTAAGTGGAAAGGCAAAATCGATTGCCTTGATCTTGATCGACACATTTTTCTAGATTTAAAAACAGTTGATGATATCCATAAGAAACATTGGAGCGCAGAACAGCATGCTTATGTTAGTTTTGCTGAAGTTCGTGGCTATGATATGCAAATGGCAATTTATCAAGAACTCATCAAGCAGACCTTAGGGGTTGAATGTACTCCTTATATTATCGCTGTATCTAAGCAAGATATTCCAGACAAAGCAGTTCTTAGTATTCCTGATTATTTGATGGACTATCGCATGAAAGAAATTAATGAAAAACAGCCTCGTATTGAAGCTATTAAGAATGGTCAAGAGAAGCCTAAACGCTGTGAGCATTGCGACTACTGTCGTGCTACTAAGCAACTAGAAAGCATTACTAGTATTGATAATATTGAATTCTATTAGGAGGTATCTATGTTAAATCGAGCAGTTTTAACTGGAAGATTGACTAAAGACGTTGATCTTCGTTACACCAAATCTGGAACAGCAGTAGGAAGCTTCATTCTAGCTGTTGACCGCAGTTTTAAAAACCAGCAAGGGGAACGAGAAGCGGACTTCGTTAACTGCGTCATTTGGCGTAAGTCAGCAGAGAACTTCGCTAACTTCGTTCATAAAGGTTCACTAGTTGGGCTTGACGGACGTATTCAAACCCGTAACTACGAAAACAACCAAGGAACTCGCGTTTATGTCACGGAATTAGTAGTTGATAACTTTGCCTTACTTCAAAGTCGCAATGACAGTCAAAACGGTGCTTCACAGACGCCGCCTCCTGCAGGTTACGGCAATCAATCGGGGAACTCATCAAACGGCGTTGCTGATCCGTTCGGTGGTACCGGCGATTCGATAGATATTTCAGATGACGATATCCCATTCTGATGAATTAAGGGAGGTGATGATAATTGGCCCGACCAATTAAGCAAGGGCTGGATTACTTTCCATTTGATGTTGATTTTCCTACCAATGAAAAAACTGAAGCCATTATGGGTGAGTTTGGTGCTAAAGGTGTTTTAGTCATGGTTTATCTGCTGCCGGCGGTTTACTCCAAAGGATACTTCTTGCAGTGGAATGAACTATCTAAGATGCAGTTAGCTAATCGGGTCAATGCAAAACCTGAATTAGTTGATCAAGTTGTTAACCGCTTAGTTGTTTACGGAACTTTTGATAAAGATCTGTTCAACTCGGCTAAGGTATTAACAAGCCTTCGCATTCAAGAAACTTATATTGAAGCTATCAAACGAAGAAAAGGTAAGAAACCAACTGAATATTGGTTAATTCCAACTGAAACTAAGCCTAAAAGAGTTAATGCAAACATTAACCCCAGTAAAAGTGACATTAATGTAAACATTAATGCACAAAGTAAAGTAAATAAAAGTAAAGTAAATAAAAGTAAACATTCTTTTGATATTCAGAAAAATAGTCCAGATGAATTGCCTGATATTGATTTGCATTCTTCGAAAACAAAAAAAGAAGATCAACATCCATTATCAACTTATCAAGAGGCATTTGGAATATCAGCAAAAGGAGTTTTAGTGAATACAATCAGTGATTTAGCAAATGAGTTTGGCAACGATATTGTTAATTTAGCTTTTATGTATGCTGCTAATAACGGCGCAGGATTTTCATATGCAAAACGAATGCTAGAAAATTGGCGAAATCACAATGTTAATACGATTGATAAAGCTAAAAGATCAATTGAAAATTTCCAAAATAAAAAAGGAAGAAAAGGTAGTACCCAAGTTAAAGAAACTTTACCTGATTGGGCTAGCAAGTCTAAATCTAACGAACCCGCTAAGCCAACGCCTTTAACTTCTGAACAACAGGATCAATTAAATCAAAGATTAGCAGCGCTTCAATCTGGAGGTGTAGTTAATGAATGATTACCCATATGTTTATTATTGCGGACTACTAATTGACAAAAATCTAATGATTAAATCTGATAAATATTATTTTGATAATCTGCTCAAAGTTAAAGAACGTTGCAAACTGTTAAATGCTAATGATCCAGATAGTAATTGGCGTGTACTTGTTAAGCGACAACACATTTTTCATATGGAGATGGTAAATCAATGAACACCGAATTCGAACGAAAGTGGGAAGCCTAAATGCAGGCAGAAGCACTTAATAAAGGCGATAAATCCAGGGGTTGGTATGTGGTCAAGAAAGTAACATATGAGGTGGTCCATGACTGAGTTAACAATTAATGACGATCGTATTTTAGACGCCTGGTTAACAGTTAAAAACGATGGTAACGATGATTCTTTGCAAAAATTAGAACATTTTATAGCAATTACTGATGGACGTTTTAAAGAATCAGATGGAGTTTTCGACCAAATTTTAAATGCTTGTGAAGCCATTATTACAAATAACGAGGTGCATTGTGGTTAGTCCAACAGCCTTAAATAAGCATGGAAACAAGGTTTACTACAAAGATTGGGTCTTTGATAGCGAAAAAGAATACAAATTCTTCAAACGATTTATTGAAGGCAAGGTTGAAAGCTTTAAAGTTCACCCCAAATTTATGCTGAAGCCATTAGTTAAGCAAGATGAATTTAATTCCCCAGCTATTAGCTATAAACCAGATGTAGTAACCTACGACAATCAAGGAAATATTGAACACGTCTATGACGTTAAAAACGGCTTTACGGTGTATTCGATTGATCCAGTGGTAAAGTTACGGTTCACTTTATTTGCGAGCCAATATGGCATTCCTGTGGAAGCTGTGGTAGTTAGAACGCATGACTTCAAAGTGATTGGATTTGGGACAACTAAAACTCGCAAAACTAGTAATCCATGCGAAGCGTTAATCGTCAGAAATACAAATTATGATTGGCGAGAATCGCTTAAGGAGTAATTTTATGAAATTAAAAAAGGTGACTCAAACTTTAATTAGTTTTTTTCAAAGTAAAGGAATTAAGGTCATGAGATATGACGCTTACTCAACCAACAGCATCTACTTAAAACTTGATTATGGACTGTTGTACAGCATTCGTTTGAGTGACCACAAAGGTAAGCAGCACTTAAATTACAGATTTAATGTAATTAGAAACTACCAAGGCCCAAGGTATATGGCTTCGAAATATGGTTGGAAACGCGAGTTTTATGACTTAAATCCCGATGATTTAAATGATTTATGTATTAGGATTTTGCAATTAAGAAAGCAACAATTATTGGAATTGGGGCTATATGGATACCAAAACGCCATGGAATATCGAAAACATAAAAATGCTGGTAGCAAAGGTTTTTGGAAACAGGCTAAAGACTTAGGCTAAAAGTAAATCAAAATATTTTAAAAATGAAATGGGGAATTTTAATGAACGACTTAGTAATTATGAAAAACCAGCAAGCGGTAACGAGTAGCTTGCAAGTAGCAGAAACATTTGGGAAAAGTCATCAACATGTTTTACGAGATTTGGATAATTTAAAAGAGGGTGTCCAAAATTGGACAGACCTATTTTATGAAGATGCTTACATTCACCCCCAAAATAAACAACAATATCGTGTTATCTACATGAACCGAGACGGATTCACATTGTTAGCCATGGGCTTCACAGGTAAGAAAGCATTAACTTTCAAACTAAAATACATTGAAGCCTTTAATTCAATGGAAAAACAAATTCAAACGGGTTATTCAATTCCGGGCAGTTATGCCGAAGCATTAAAATTAGCAGCTGATCAAGCGGAGCAAATTGAGTTGCAGAAGCCAAAAGTATTATTTGCTGATTCAGTAGCCACTAGTCATACATCAATTTTAGTTGGCGATCTTGCAAAGATTTTGCGTGGTAACGGAGTAAATATCGGTGCCAACCGATTGTTTGAGTGGATGAGAAAGAACGGTTATCTGATCAGCGGTAATCGAACCGATCGCAATATGCCAACTCAGCGAGCGATGGATTTAGGGTTATTTAAAGTCAAGGAAACGGTGGTTAATCATTCTGATGGGCATACATCGATCAGTAAGACGCCTAAAGTCACCGGTAAAGGGCAGCAATATTTTATCGATAAATTTCTAAATGTTCCCGTGTAATAGGAGGTTAAGTGTTGTTTGCCAAAATAATTAGCCTGCAGGGCAACCAAGTAACCTTGCAGCTAGATGACGAATTGAATATGGATCAGCTCCAGCGATTCGCCAATGGCAAGCAACCAACCGCTGAGTTAACGATCCAAGATGAACGGATGATTAGTCCAGATCAACGTAAGAAGATATTCGCTCTAATTCACGATGTGAGCCAGTTTACCGGATATGACGAAAGAGATGCCGAGATGGTATTAAAGTATCGCTACTACGCTAAAACGGGCGCTGATAGCTTCTCAATGTCTAACTGTGATGTAACTACGGCTAATCAGTTCTTAACGTTTATATTGGACTTCTGCTTTGAGTGGGATATTCCTTTTAGAACTAAATTGTGGGATTCAATTATTGTTGATTATCATCTTACACTTCAATGTATCATCCATAGAAAGTGTGTTATTTGTGGTAAGCACGCTGACTTACATCATGTAGATGTATTAGGGAATCGTAAACGTAATTTTACAGATCACCGTAAATTTAGATTTTTACCATTATGTAGAATTCATCATCAAGAAGCCGAAAATATTCCAGCATTAGAATTTGCACAAAAATATCAAGTTAGAGGTATCAAAATACCCGAGGATGATCTTGTAATGCTGGGAATTATGACTAGAAAGCAGATTATTTATTGGAATAAGCGATACGAGATGGAGGGGTCTTAGTATGATTTGGAAACCAATAAAAGGATATGAAGGGTTGTATGAAGTTAATGAAAGGGGCCAGGTCAAAAGCTTATATAGGGAGTTCACTAACAGAGGGGGAACTATAAACCATGTTAAGGAACGTATATTGAAACCGAGTGTTAACAAGAGATGTCCCGGAACTTTCACCTACGGATTGACTGATAAAAGAGGAAAAACACATACACATTTTTTACACGTTCTAGTAGCGGAAACTTTCAATAGATATGTTCCGTTTCCAAGTTTGAAAGGCGAAGTTTGGAAAAGCATTAATTCTATGTATCAAGTATCTAATATGGGGCGTATTCGATCTAATCGAAGGGTATTTGACTACTCTAATAACTCCTATACTGATTGGAAATTATTAATCCCAGGAAATAACGGTAAAGGATATCTATATGTTCACGGTGATAATCAAAATCGATTAGGATATGTCCACAGACTTGTGGCAGAGGCTTTTATTGAAAATCCTAAAGGCTTAAAAGAAATAAATCATAAAGACGGAGATAAAAGCAATAATAAATCTGAAAATTTAGAGTGGACTGATCGTAAAGGGAACATTACTCATGCTTATAAAAAAGGCTTAATCGGAAGTGGTGTTAAGCATTGGGATTCAAAATTGAATATAGATGATATTCAAAATATTTTTCATCTGAGTTTCAAAGGAATTACTCAAAGAGAAATCAGTAAAGAAATAGGTGTTTCTCAGAACACCATAAGTGATGTTTTAAGAGGAAGATATTATAAAAATGAAATTAATGATTTATGCCAGAACGATGACCTGATTAGGTTACACATCATGACCAGAAAACGAATGGATGAAATTGATGAAGGAGTGAGTTAAATTGCCAATCACTTTTAGCAAGGCAGCTGAAAAACGATTAAAGCCCAAACAAAAGCAAATGTATCAGTTGCTGTATCAACTAGAAGACGAAGATAAGGACTGGGCAAAAAGAAATAAAGATAGTTCCAAGTTGGCTAAATTACAGTCACTGTTTCAACCAAAGGAAACATATACTCCAAGAAATCCTAGAAAAGATACTTATTCGCATTATGAAGCGGTTGTTGGTACTACGGTTATTGCGGACGGTTCAACAGTATCCGATATTGCCAAAGCTTTAGAAGTTTCTTCAACGTTAGCTGAAGGATATCGCTCGAGAAGAAATAATAAAAATCCTAAGGGCATTGTCATCATGAAGATTGGCGATTGTTGCCAGATTGGAGAGCATTGTGGCAAACATAAAAATTAGGCAGTACGACAAAAATAAGCATTTGCTACACATTTACTATAGTGTTCGGCAAGCGGCACTTCATACTGGATTATCTTTAGGAACCATAGGAACAAACATTTATTCCAAAGAGCATTTTAACAAGCAAACCCAATGCTATTTTTTAAAGGACGGCGACAAGTTTGCTAATCATGCTAACTATAAGATTGGTCAAAATGTCGTTGCTGATAATTTCCGCTGGGATAGGATAACCTACCGCAATATAGCTGGTACGGTTATTAAAGTTTATGAGAACAGCGTCTGTTTGGATATTTCGGATGCTGAGAACATACCGGATGAGATTAAAGCGCAATTATGTCGCCGGATTGTCGTTAGTAAGCGACTGTTAAGGCTATTGAAATAATAATTTGATTGGAGAAAATAAATGCAAAGACAAAAAGCAAAGAGTGATGAATGGTACACACCCGCAAGTGCCGTTAAGGTTATCGAACCTTACGTTAAAGACTTCAAAAAAATCTGGTGCCCGTTTGACACTTCAAAAAGTGAGTTTGTTAAAGTGTTGTCGAAAAACCATGAAGTTGTTTACAGCCATATTTCTGAGGGTGGGGACTTCTTTAGCACATATAAAGATTGTGACGCTATTGTGAGTAACCCGCCTTTCAGCAAGAAAAATGAAATTTATAAACGACTATTTGAATTAGGAAAACCGTTCGCAATGATTGGTAACATGGCCGGATTGTTTGATGCGAAGAAACGATTAAAATTGTTTCAAGAACACGAATACGAAATTTTAGTGATGTATCCAAGAGTTAAATTTATTAATCCAGACAATTTGGAATTAAATTCGCCAACTTATCAATCCAACTACATTTGTCACAATATTTTGCCAGAGAAAATAATTCTAAAAGATATGACAGAGGTGTAGTAAACCTGCAGAAAAAAGTGCTGTTATATCGACTTTTATAGCTATTATCTGCAGAAAATCTGCAGTAAATAGAAAGAAATGGTTTCACAAGTATGTTGTTTGCCAAAATGGTTAGAATGGATGAACGAAATAGATAAGGAGGTAGCTAATGGCTAAAAATAAGCAATATAGCTGGCACCATCATTAAAGTTTATGAGAACAGCGTCTGTTTGGATATTTCCGAAACCGATAGTATGCCAGACAATATCAAAATTCAATTATGTAGAAAAATTGTTGTTAGCAAGGATTTACTGAAAGGGGTCGGTGAAGATGACTGATTACGCAGTTTATAAAAATCACCATTTAATTGCATATGGAGCAACCATGAAGATTGCTAGGTATTTGCATTGCAAGCCAAGTCAAGTTGCTCACTATGCCCAAAGGAATAACAAAAATCACTCTTACCGAGTGATAAGAATGAACTAGGAGAGCCAATATGGAAATTTATGCTGTGAAATTTAATGACGCTGTTTATTTGAAAAAATACAAGTATATGGTTGACGAGGTCATGATCACAAGTGATATATCTGATATTTATTTCTTTGATAATTATGACGAAGCTAAAGACGTGGCTGAAGATGTCAACGGTTATGTAACTACATTCAGTGAGGTGAAACCATGATTATGTATTTAGCATATTCAACCGAGTATTCCAGTGAAAACAACGAAGTCGGTGCTACTAATCCGATAGGAGTTTTTAAAACAAGAAAAAAGGCTGTTAGCGTTATTCAAGATCTATCTCAAATTGATCACTCTATGAAGTTTAAATCTGGCAACATCATTGAAGATTTTATTTCAAATAACGCCCAAGGGTTAATTTACACCGTAACACCGGTTGAAGTGGAGGAATAACGATGGAAAATTCAGAACGAAAATATGTACTTATGACTTCTAAGCATGCGTCGGTAGAACACCCTTTGTTTTGGGGTAGTCGCACTAAAGATAATGAAAAACGTTCATTTGGCGGATATACAAGCGATCCTAACAAAGCTGAACTTTACTCAATGGACGATATTATCCAAAAATTCGGTCCGAGTGAAACTTTACTTGGATATACAGCTAAAAATTTAGGAACTCATATTCTTGAGTATAGTTTCAGTGATTGGGTGTTTAAATCTAAGTCTGACGATGTGTTTATAACGTTGCTAAGTGAAGCGATGGCATTAAAATAACAATTTTATTGGAGAAAATTATGAATAGCGATGAATTAACGGAAGATCAAAAGAAGTATGCGGCGTTTCTATCTATGATGGGAGCTAGTGATGAAGAAATTGACAAGGCATTAAAAAGGGAGAGTAGCAATGACAACCATTAAGCCAAGCTATTATCGCAATAGTGATTTGGATTGGTATGACGCCTTTGGCAAGTTAGCCAGTCCAAAGTTGGATCCTGAAGAAAGTTTTTTAGTGGGAAACATTGGGAAATATAACTTACGGTTTCCAGAGAAGAACGGCATTGAAGATGTCAAAAAGGCATTTTATAGCCAGTTTCGCTTACTAAAACATGTAGCTGAAAAATTGGAGCAAAACGGCGACTATATTTTTCTTGATGATATTTTATCACCAGGAGATATTGATTTCTTAATTAGTCATCAACCTAAACAGAAAGAATTACATTCACAATAGCATTGCAGATAACAAAAAAGCCGCCCCGGCAGGCGACTTAATAGAGCTTCTTATTTCAATTAGCCAATACCTAATTATATCATTCACAATAACTAATTGAAATAGAGGAAAGAGGCGCTATTAGTGTATTTTGGAAGAATTAATAAAGATAAAACAATAGAAAATTCCAGACGAGTTTTAGAAAAATATGAATACATGCACAATATAGAGTTGAGAGAATTGGTTTCGCTTCAATCACCAATTATGAGTGATGAACCTAAAGCGCAAAATGTTAATAATTCAAGTGAAGATAAGGCTATCAGGTTTGTTCAAGCGAAATCGTACTGTAGCACGGTTAGAAATGCTATTGAAGTCATTGAAAATGAAGTTTACCGAATTATTTTGCAAGATACATATTTGGTTTCAAACTTTCAAGGTAATCGTAGCGTAATGGACCATATTGCAAGTAGCGGTAACCGAATTGAAGAAGCACAATTTTATCGCATTAAAAATGAGGCGTTAATTTGTTTCGCTGAGGTTTGTCCTCCGGTTTACATCGACAATGATATGCAGAAAACATTCGAACTACTTGCTTTCAGATGATAGTAAATTGATAGAAACATGATAGGCAAATGATAGTAATAAAGCGGTATTATGATACCGTGAAATAATTAGGAACGCCTCGAAGTTGTCGCTAGGAGCTTCAAGCTGGTTCGATTCCAGCTGGCAACATTTGCTGACTAGAAAGTAATTCCATTGATAAAACTCCTTTCTAAAGTATAAATACATTTGCAATGTGTTCAAAACCAAATACCAATTTCATCTAGTCAGCTAACTTAGACGTGTAGGACGCAGAAGAGTGGTTCGATTCCACTGCTAAGTTATTATCACTATCACGCCTGGTAGTGATTGTTCAGGATAACTCACACCTGAAATTGGGAGAGCGGCCACCTAGGAGCGGTGAGCAAGCGATGACCCCGTAACTCATCTTACGGTTAAGGATTGATTTGCCTCAAGGTGCGGTTCAACTCCGCAATGAGTTATTTGCCCCAAACAAAAATAAACCAAGTGAAATAAAACAACAACTCTATGGGGCAATTTTGAGGTATAGCGGAAAGGTTAGACGTATGAGCTGGTTTCTATGGACGTCATGGAATATCGGTTACATAGTTGGTTGATGCGTGGCCATAGGTTTGCTACGTGCGTAAAAAGGGTTACTAGTGCCTATATCCCACTTGTAAGGTTCGATTCCTTGCTACCTCATAGATCGCATTTATCCAAATAAAGACTTAGGAGGATTACTCCTCTTTTGGTCAAAATTAACAACTTGCGGTCACCGCATAAAAACTAAATTAACAGACATATTCAAAATGCGGGTTAAGGGACTGGGGACAGTCCTTTTTTGATTGCTTAAAAATCAGGAAGGTGAATTGATGATAATGATGAAAGGCCAGTATGAATTACTCTACTATACCTGGGAAGACGGCATATGTGTTGTACATTCATGTGATGTTTTAGTACCAATTACTACTTATAAAAAGTTAACGTCTAACAAGTTAGGTGCTTTCGTTAAATTCATTATCAACGATGGCGAGGACCTGATAGTTAATATTGAAGCAATTCGCTCATTAAGACAGGAGGTTTAAATATGAGACACCTAGAATTATATAGTTCAGTAGATGATGGTCACGCCATGCTTTGTGAGCTTCTAGGGCATGTTTCAGACCGAGCAATGGCTAGCGTGAAAATTGATATTGATTACAGTAAAAAGCACGCACCGCTATTGATTAATGGTCACCGAGTACATAGTGGCGACATCGCCAAGTTTAATAGTGAGAAGCTGGAGATTTACCATGTCTAAAATGATCCATACAAAGTTCGGCTATGAAACTCAAGAGTGGGCCAACGCTGATGCTGAATTAGAAAAGTGGTTGAGAGAGAAAAAGGAACGTGAAGAAAATAAAATTAAACAAAACCGAAAAAGAAGCCCTAAAAATAATCAATAATTATTCGTGGGTGTTCCTTGTGATTTTATTCATTGCTAAATTATTAAAAATCATTGTAATAGGTTGGTTACCTTTAGTTATGTTTGGCGGTATCTTAATTGGAATTAAGGAGAAGTTAAACTAGCATGATTTAATTTTCGTTATTTAAAGGAGGAGTGCAGAGTGTGTTATGGCAGAAGCTAAATATAAAAAATGGCTAGAACCTGAAAGCATTGTACTTCTTCATGGCTGGAAAATGCAGGGGCTGACTGATGAACAGATAGCCGAAAATATAGGCGTGGCACCGCGTACGTTCGAACGCTGGAAGAAAGAACATAGTCAGATTCGACAGGCTATAAAGGGCGGTAAGGAAGTAGCTAACTTTGTTATTGAAAATGAGTTGTACAAGAAAGCTAAAAGTGGCAATGTTACCGCAATGATATTCTTTTTAAAGAACAACTATCGTGAAAAGTACACTGATGACCAAACAGACCCAGCGTTGCGACAAGCCCAAATTAGAAAAGCTAGTGCTGAAGCTGCCATCGCCGAGGGTAAGGCTAAAGCTATTAACAGGGCTAACAGCGTTGAAGATAGCACGTTAATTGTTGATGATGTACCAAGTGAAGGTGATGGTGATTTAAATGAGTGAAACTCAATTAAACATCACTAGCATGATCAATCCACACTTTTACAAGTTATGGCGTACTAAGAAACCATATGTTGTTGCTAAGGGTGGCCGTGGTAGTTTTAAGTCATCAACCATTAGTTTGAAACTGGTTATGATGATGAAAAAGCAGGCACAACTTGGTCATAAAGCTAACGTGATTTGTATTCGTGAGAACACAGTCAATTTACGTGATTCTGTTTACGGTCAAATTGTTTGGGCGTTGGATATGCTCCATATGACTAATGAATTTAGTTACGCAGTCAGTCCAATGCGCATTACTCATAAATCATCTGGCAGCACGTTTTATTTCTATGGTGGTGATAAACCTGAAAAACTTAAGTCAAATACTGTTAGAAATGTAATTGCTGTGTGGTACGAAGAAGCGGCTAACTTTAAGTCCGCTGAAGTATTTGACCAAACTAACCCGACATTTATTCGGCAACAGTCACCATTCGTTAATCAGGTTCAAATATTTTATTCTTACAACCCACCACGTAATCCGTATAGTTGGATCAACAAGTGGGTGGAAACTGTTCGTAATGATGATGATTACTTGATAGACCATTCTACTTACCTCGATGACGAGTTAAACATCACTAACAAGCAACAACTAAAGTTGATTGAAGCGTATAAGAATAACGATAGAGAACTTTACCGCTATTTGTATCTTGGTGAAGCTGTTGGCTTAGGTACTAATATTTACAACATGACACTATTTCACCCATTGAAGTCACTACCTGATGACGAATATCTTGTTAATATTTATTTTTCTCAAGATAGCGGTCAACAAGTATCAGCAACCACTGAAAGTTGTTACGGATTAACTAACGCTGGCAAGGTAATTCTGTTAAACACTTATTACTATTCTCCAGTTGGTAAATCTAACAAAAAAGCCCCTAGCGATATTGCTAAGGACTTACACGAAGTGGAACATCAATGGATAAGACAGTGGGGTATGAACCCTTGGAAGAAAACTGCTGATAGTGCTACTTCTGATTTTGCTTTGGACCATGAAATGTTTAAAGAATATCCAGAAGATGGGCGTTATCACCATGTTGCTAAAACTGAAAAAACTAAAATGATTGATAACGTTCAGAACCTTTTAGGTACTGGGCGTTTTTATTATTTAGATATTCCAGAGAATGAAATATTTATCAAAGAACACCAACAATACCGTTGGGACGATAAAACAATCCAGTCTGATAAGCCAAAAGTTATCAAAGAAAACGACCATACATGTGATGCTTTTATGTACCTAATTATGGATAACCTAGTAGACTTTGGGTTGAAGTGGTAGGTGATTAAATTGGGATTATTTACAAATATTAGAAATTATATTTACAAGGTGGTGAACAAAGTGCAAGGAAATTCATTAACTAAGGTTACAGATGATCCAAGAGTTAGTATTGACCCAAGGGAGTATCAACGTATTGAAGATAATATTCATTATTACGCTGATCAGTACCCAATGGTAAGTTTTATTAACGTTTATAAAGAACGGCAACAAAGAGAATTTAAGCCATTAAATATGACTAAAACAGCTGCCAGACGTTTAGCTAGCATTATCTTTAATGAAAAGTGTGAAGTTAATATCGGTAGCTTAACGGCTGCCGCGAGCGATGACGATTCAGTGAATACGACTGATAAATCCGAAGCGGTTCAAGATTTTATTGAAGCCGTGCTTGAAGACAATGATTTTAAAAACCGCTTTGAAGAAGAGCTAGAAAAAGGAATTGCGATTGGTGATTTTGCTATCCGTCCTTATGTTGATTCAACTGACCATGACAAGATTAAACTTGCATGGATTAGAGCAGATCAGTTTTATCCATTACGATCTAACACCAATGCGGTTACCGAAGCATGTATCAGCAGCCGTTTAACCATTATCGAAAATCATCAGAACGTTTATTATACTTTGTTAGAGTTTCATGAGTGGCAAGGTGATGATTACATCATTACTAACGAGCTTTATAAATCTACTGATCCTGCTATTGTTGGCGATCGTGTTTCATTAGCTGAACAATATCCAGATCTGGAAGAAACGGTTACCTTGCACGGGTTAAACTATCCGTTGTTTGCTTACTTTAAAACTCCTGGCGCTAATAACAAGAGTTTAGAAAGTCCATTAGGTGTTGGGCTAGTTGATAACTCTAAAGAAGTATTAGACGCAATCAATGAAACCCACGATAATTTTGTTCGTGAAATCGAGTTGGGCAAACGCCGTCAAATCATTCCGGAAGAAATGGTTCGTTATGATGACAAACATCGCCCAATTTTTGATTCTTATGAAGAGGGTTATGTTGGTGTTGGTAGTGATGAACCGGGCTTTAAACCTACAGACATCACTAACGATATTCGAGTGGATACCTATAACACTGCTATGGATCGATTGATTAAAGAATTTGAAATTCAAATTGGTTTATCTACTGGCACTTTCAGTCAAGCTGATAGTTTAGGCACAGTAACAGCTACTCAAGTTGTTTCTGATAACTCAATGACGTATCAAACTCGTTCCAGTTACTTAACTAAGGTTGAACAAGTTATTAAAGAAATGGTTAGAGCCATTTTAGAGTTGGCAATCACTCCTGATTTATTTACTGATGACACTCCAATCGATACAAGTAACGTTGATTTTGATGACTTGGACATTACTGTTCAATTTGATGATGGTGTTTTTGTTGATAAGAAGAGCCAAGCGGACTTAATGATCGAGCTAACTAATAATGGCTTGGTACCAGATTGGTACGCAATCATGAAAGTTAATGATCTGCCTGAATCAGAAGCCAGAAAATGGGCGGAAGAAATCAAGCAATCAAAAGCTGACGCTATGCCTACGTCATTTCAAGAACAACAAAGTGCTGATAACCCGTTTAATTTAGGCGGTGATGACGATGGCGAAGAAGATTAGTGAACATCAGCTCACAATCCAACAAGCCACTCTTTCTAGTGTTTATACAGACTTGCAAGATGAAATACTCAAACAAATCATTAAGCGCCTTAAAACGGCTGATTTTAGCAATTTAACCAGTGATAATGTATTGGAATGGCAGATGAAAAAATTATCTGAATTGAATCTGCTTAACCGCGATACAATCAACTACATTACTCAACAAGTGGGTAGAGCTAACACGCAGTTGAAAGAATTATTAAACAGTATTGGCAAGCTGGCTTTAAGCGATACTGATAGCAAGCTACAGCGCGTTACTGGTAAAACTCATCAGCCGACAAACCATATAGATATGATGATGAACGCCTTTTTGGGTCAAACTCAAAAGCAATTAAATAACTTTGTTAATCAGCAGCTGATTAGCGATAATTTTAGCGATACGGCACAAGCGCAGGCTTATACTGACATCGTTAATAACACCGTTGCCAAAGTTGCTACTGGTATGAAGTCGCCTGAACAAGCACTTGCCGAAACAGTTTATAAATGGCAAGATCGCGGGTTAGAATCGGGTTTAATTGACAAAGGTGGTCATCATTGGACGGCACAAGGTTACGCAAACACCGTCATTCAATCGACTATACCACGTATCTATGGTGAAGTAGTTAAGCAGCGTATGGACGATTACGATTACCATTTAGTTTTATATCCCGCTCATGCTTCATCACGTCCAGCTTGTGCGCCGTTACAAGGTAAGGTAGTTAATCTATTGCCCAAAGGTGCTAAAGGCTATGACAAACGTTACCCCACGGTTTATGATCACGGATATGGTGAAGCTGGTGGAACGTTAGGCATTAATTGTAGTCATTGGCACTATACGGTGTTTGATCCCGATACGATGACTAATAATCTTGATCCCGTTGACCCCAAACAAGCAGTTAAAAATTACGAACTTACGCAGCAACAACGAAGACTAGAAGCTGGTATTCGTCAAAGTAAGTCTAAGCTCAAAGCTGCCGAAGCGTTGGGCGATAAAAAGGGAATTAATAAATTTAAGTCTGACATTCGTATCAAACAAGGATCTTTGAGAAGTTTAATCGATGATCATTCGGAAGTTTTAGCCCGTGATTATAGACGTGAAAAAGTTATAAATTAAATATTCGACCTGAATAAGTCGTTAAACTGTTCTTTTTTTGTACCTACATCGTGGTCGTCGCCACGTAAAAATATCGAAAGGAAGTACAAATAATGGCATTAACTAGAGAATTTTTATCTGAACAAGGAATTAGCGAAGATGTTATCAACAAAATTATGACAGAAGTTGGCAAAGACATCACCAAAGGTCAAAAGTTGGACGAAGTACAAGCCCAATTAGAAGCTGCTCAGGCACAAGTTAAAGATTTGAATGATCAAATTACTGATCGTGATAAGCAATTAACCACGCTTAAGAAGTCGGCTGGTGATAACGAAGAATTAAAGAACCAACTTCAAAAGTTACAAGATGATAATGCCGCTGCTAAGAATGCTTATGAAGATAAAATTCAAGCAATTACCAAGAACAGCAAGCTAGAAATGGCTTTGATTCAAGCTGGCGCACGTAACCCAAAGGCTGTTAAGGCGTTACTAAATTCAGACGCGATCAGTGTTGACGGAGAAAACTTGATTGGGTTGGACGATCAATTAAAGGCGTTACAAGAATCAGACGCCTATTTGTTTCAAACTAAGGAAGATAAAACCAAAGTCAAAATCACGACTGGCGGCAATCCTGATGGTCATCTTTCATCAGCTAAAAGCCTTGATGATCTAACCTTAGCGGAACAAATGGAATTGTACCGAAATGACCCAACCAAATATAAGGAATTGTCAAATAAATAGGAGGCTATCACATGGCACAATTTACGCTAGCGGACACATTCGTCCCAGAGATTTTTTCTAACTATGTTTTAAATGAATCAACAAAGACAAACCGTCTTATTCAAAGTGGAATCATTACCCCTAGTTCATCAGACGAATTAAACATTCAACTATTACAACCAGGCGATTACGTTACTGCTCCATATATCAATGATCTTACTGGCGATCCCCAAACTTGGGACGACACCAAAGATATTGATGTTAATGGACTTACTACTGGCACACAACGCATGTTCAAGTTCCGCCAAGCACAAGCATTTGGTGCAACTGATATTTCTGACATGGTATCGGGTGCTGGTGCATTAAACACTATTGGTCAGCGTTTCTCCAACTACTGGAATACTGTTGACGAACATCAGCTTCTTATTCTTTTGCAAGGTGTATTGTCAAATACTGATATTGCAACAACTAAGATGTATGACGAAACCGTTAAGGCTCCAAGCAATACCTTTGGCGCAGCCGGTTTCTTAGGCGCAATCTCACTCATGGGTGACTTGCAAGACACTTCATTCAACAAGATCCTTGTCAACTCCGCAACTTACGCAAACATGAAGTTACTCAACATGATTGACACTATTCAACCAAGTAACGCAGTAACTCCAATCAACGTTTATAACGGAATGCAAATTGTGGTTGATGACGAAATTCCAGTAAATGAAGACGGAACTACTACTTCATATATTGCCATGACTGGTGCTGTTCAATACGCAGTTGCATTACCAACTAATGCTTCTGAAACTGAACGTGAAGCACGTTCTAAAGGTGGTATGACTAACGTTATTAACCGCCGAGTAGTATCAATGCACGTAAATGGTACAAGTGTTGCTAAAGACTTTGTGCCAGCTGGTCAAACAGTAACCGTTGAAGAATTGAGTAATGGTAAAACATGGGCTTCAATTACTGACCCACGTAACATCAAGGTCGTCGGGTACAAGGCTAAATTAGCTGATCAATTTATTCCATCAAAGCCAACAACTCCAAGTGAAACAGCGGGAAAATAGTAGCGCCTGCTGCTTACGTGGGCGAAACTCCCGATATAACTTGGAACAAGAGCAAAATTCAAGAGTATTTAACCCAAAACAATGTTGACTGGAATTCCAGTGATACTAAAGCGCAGTTACTATCACGATTAGACTAAAGGGGGCGGGATAATGGGATATTTGACCTTTGAAGAATATCAATCACTACCAATTCACGATGAAACGGTAGACGAAACGACTTTCAAGAAGTTTATTGGTAAGTCTTCGCTGGTACTTGATGAATTAACCCGCAATTTTTATCAGCTACACGCTTTAAATGACGATCCAGATACAATTAGGTCTGGACGTTTTAAACAGGCGTTAGCGCTACAAATATCGTATTTTAACGAGCTTGGTACTGATTCTAGTTTGGAATCTAGCCAGCAACCACAATCGATTTCTATGGGGCGAACAACTATTAGCTATCAGAAAGATACTACGGTAACTTACAGCAATAGCTCACCGCTCCAAGAAATGTTAGCACCCGAAGCGCGATCAGTGTTAATTGGCACTGGATTATTGTATAGGGGGCTTTAATATGCAAGATATTAAGCTACCTTTGCTAATGCAGAAAATGCTAGTTGATTCTTTTACGCTGATTCATACAGGCGAAAACGATGATTGGGGTAATGCTAGTGAAAAGACTGCCTATGACGTTACTAAGGTGCGTCTTGATCCAACGGCTGGTTTCACTACTGGAAAATCTGAAAACGTGCGTTACTCATCGTTATACCTTGTTTACGCTGACTACTCACTGTTCAATGGCGAGCCGCTTAACATCGATTTAACATCATTGGCAACTAATGACCACTGGTTAATTGAGGTCAACGGAGAACCCCGAACCGTGGTCAATGTGAACATTGTTAGACAGCCGTTTAGTAACAAAGTGTTTGCTTACGAAATTGAGGTGGCTTAGATGAAAGTCAAAACTACCGTAAAAATGGACGGCATTAATTCCCGTTTCTCTAAACGTGGTATTGATAAGGCAAAGTATGGCGTATTAGAAAAAATGAAAGCTGATATGAATAAGTTTGTTCCGTACTCACGGCGCAATGATCGTATTAACTTGCGTGGGTCAGCCACTATCTTAGGTGATAATTCTGGCATTGTTTACAATACTGAATATGCTCGACGAATGTATGAAGGAGAAATTATTGACGGACATGGTGGTAAACATCCAATTCATCCATATTCACCGGGATCAAAGCCTAAAATCGGTTGGACTACTCCGGGTACTGGAGATCATTGGGACGAAAAAGCCAAGCCACTATTTATTTCTGGTTGGACTGATACGATGAGGAAAGGGTTGAGTAAGTATGGCTAGAACGCCAAATGATATTCTTGAAAGTTTGGGAAATGTGATTAGGCAATGCCCTGATTTACCTGATGGCAAGTTTGGTTACATTTACCCAGCTACTCAAAATTTTGTTGGCTTAGAAAAATTACCAAATGAACGTTTAATATCCGAAGACATGTTAGGAAACGTAAGAAAACAACTAACGTATGAACTAACAGTTAAATCCAAGGATAATTTGATCCCGCAGCTTAGAAAGGTTGCGGTTTTTATTTCTGACAATATCAACGAAGTTCAATCAAGTAATGGTTCTTTTGAAATTGTTGAAGATCCTGATATTACCGACCCTGAATTAACTTCATGGGACGAAAACTATCGTTATTTCAGCATTGACATTAGTTTACTTGTTGAATTTCAAAATAAAGATTAGGAGAGTGACAAAATATGGCTTTAACACAACGACACTCACGAGGTTACCAAGCTCGTGCCTATATTGACGTAGATGGTAATGTTGACGTTACTAAATTCTATGGTTCAAAATTGCAAGACATTATGTCTGAACAGTTCCCAGAAGGAACAAATATGAAGCGTTTGGGGAAAGGCATTACTGACTTAACTCCAGCCGCTGCTGAAACTGTTGATACTGAATCCGATATGCTAAGTGCTGGGTTCCAAAGCTCCGAAGTTTCAGCCAAAGCGATTACTTACGCATTTACTGGTAATCGTTACATTGGTGACCCTGCCCAAGACTACATCTTTGATAAGTTTTCTAAATTAGGTAACGAATTAAAGACTGTGGTAGTTATTATTGACCCTGACGGCACTGTTCGAATTGGTGCAGCAACCATTACAACTCCATTGGGTTATTCTGGTGCTGTTAATGCTAACTCACCAGTTTCATTTACTCTTACCATCGATGGACAACCTTACGTTATTCATACTGATGGTAGTGTTGAATGCCAAATTGATTCATTAACTGTCAGTCCAGAAGAACCAAAAGCAGAAGTTGGTGCTACTGTTCAATTAGTTGCAACTATCGCGCCTGAATATGCAACCAACAACGCCGTTGATTGGTCTGTGCAAGATGAAACTATCGCAACTATTGGCGCTGATGGTCTTTTGACTGGTGTGGCTGCTGGTAAGACTGTGGTTCAAGTCTTTGCTAAATCTGATGAATCTAAAGTATCTATGATTCCAATCGAAATTACTGCTAAAGCTGGAGCTTAACTTAATACGTTAAATAAAAAGAAAGGGTGAATAGCTGTTAAAATGCTGTTCACCCTTTTTTCTGTTATACGAAAGGAAATGAAAAATATGACTGTAATTAATCTTGATAATTTTAAAAAAGCACCAAAAACCCAAATCCAATTTAACGGAGTAACTTACAACTTAGTTAATAACTCTGAATTGACTGAACTTGTTCAAATTGCACGTGGCGCACAGGCTAAGATTCTTAGTAGCCACACTAAGCAGGTAAGTTTAATTGATAAGGCTGAAAACATTACTACTATGGCAAAATACGTTAAGTTTGCTAATGATCATAGCGATGAAATGATTAAAGCTACCAAAGAAATTGAAAAGGAAGCTCCAGCTGTTTATATTGATTTCTTCGACAAGGCGTTGCTTGATGAAAACGATCAACCATGTGAAGCTGGCGAAAAGATTGCAGCGTTTTTTGATGATTATACCTTACTGGCTAGTTTCTTTAATCAAATCGCCGATATGGTAGACAACATTACAGATAGTGCCAACGATTCATTATCTGAATTAACTAAGAGCGCATATGAAAAAGCCCAAGAAGATGAATAGTTATGGACATTGCCAGTCAACACTCTTTAATTGAAACGCCGCTAGATAGCATAGTTATCCACGGCAAAAAGTATTTTATTGATTTGAGTTTCGATAATGTTATTCGCTTTTATAACTTGATTGATCCCGATACCTTGAACGAAGAAATTATCGTTCGGGCATTTTTTAGTTTGATCCCTAAATTGCCACATGATTTACTTTCGCCTGATGAAATTATTGAATTGCTGGATTATTTGCTGGACTACATCAATTACACGCCATATGGCAGTAGCCAAAGCGATGTAGATATTACTGGCGAAGTTATGCACCGTGATAACAACGGCAAGTATTACGATCTAGAACAAGACGCAGGCGTTATTTATGCGGCATTTCAAATGTATGCGGGTATTGACCTTTATAAAGAGTTGATGAAGCCACCAAGTGAAAGACTTCATTGGGATAAGTTTCAATCGCTACTTATGGCAATGCCGGAACAATCCATGTTCAAACAAATTATGTCAATTCGGCAACGTGAACCGTCTAAAGAAGAAATTAAGGACGCTGATTTTATGGTTTCTCTTAATCGACAAAAGAAGTTTTATGGACTAAAAAACAGTCGTTACGATCGTAATGTAGCTGTTGAAAATTTTGGGAGGTGAGTAAATGAATAAGGCAGATGGTACAGTTTTAATTTCGCTAGACGTTGAAGATAACGTTAGTTCCGTAATCAATAAGATTAATGATCGTTTTAAAGATCTAGGCAAAGGCGCTGGCGATGAAATGGAAAAATCCATGAAATCAAATGCCCAAAGAGTAGAAGAGCAAGCAACTAAAACGGCTAAAAACATCGATTCTAGCCTAGGCAAACCCGTCAAAGCTAAAGTTACCTTAGACGATCGAGAACTTAAAATAGCCACCAAAGAAAGCGAAAAAGCAATTAAAGAAGTCGCTGGTGACCACGTTTCTAAAATTGACGTCAAAGGTGATTCGGTTGGCGCCTTTAAAAAGATGAAAAATTATCTTTTTGAATTAACCGGTAAACATGATGTTGAAGTTAATGGCGAGGGGAATGCCAACGAATATCTTGCCAAGTTAAAAGATAATACCGAAGAAGCAAAGAACAGCGGTTTAAAAATGAAAGATGTTTTTACCGGCACTTTCTTAGGTGGAGCAGTTCTTCAAGGTATACAAGCAGTTGGGGGATCTTTTGGTGATCTTATTTCTGAAACGTTAGATGCTTCTGATGCGATGGATAAATTTAAAGCTACCATGAATGCAGGCGGATTTGGTAAAAAAGAGATACAGGCTGCTAGCAAAGAAGTGCAAAAATATGCTGATGAAACTGTGTATGATTTTGGTGATGTATCTAATACGACAGCACAATTAGCTGCTAACGGTGTTAAAGGTTACATGAAGCTTACAGAAGCGGCTGGAAATATGAACGCTGTTTTCGGTGGAACTGCTGACACTTTCAAATCAGTTGCCATGGTGCTAACTCAAACTGCTGGTGCTGGTAAACTAACCACTGAAAATTGGAATCAGATGGCCGACGCCATTCCCGGTGCATCTGGGGTACTGCAAAAAGCAATGAAAAAAAATGGTGCTTATACAGGTAATTTTCGTGACGCAATGGAAGCAGGTCAGATCAGTTCTGACGAGTTCAATAAAGCTATTACCCAATTAGGTATGAACCAAGGTGCTGTAAAAGCAGCTAAATCAACCAAGACATTTGAGGGGGCATTTGGTAGCCTTCAAGCTGAAATAACTGGTGGAATTCGTAGCATGATTGATGCTTTCGGAAAAAACAAATTAACCGGATCAATTAATTCCGTTACTGGAATGGCCGGAAAATTATTTAAGTCGTTAACTAATGGTGTTAAATCTAGTAAACCAGTTATTAATGATTTTGGTAAAATTTTTGGTTCTGCTTTTAGCATAATTGGCAAAACATTAGAAACGTTTGGAAAATCATTTAAAGCAAATCTTTTTACACCATTAAGTAGTAAGTCATTAGGCAAAACTTTAGATGGTATATCCAATGGTTTCTCCAAGTTAGCAAAACAGGTTAAACCAGTTGGTGTAGCCGTAGGCGGGTTAGCTGGGGTTATTGGTGCCGGCATTTTTAGAACGTTTGCTGGATTATTAAAAGGCATTGCTAATGGTTTTGGAAGCGTCAAGAAAAGTTTTGATGGTAAAGAAATGGGCAAATCAGTTTCTAAGATTGCCGCTGCTTTTAATCAATGGTATGTTGCACTTCGACCCTTAAATAAAGCAACGGGTGAACTTATTGGTGTTATCGGCGGTACGGTTATTAAATCGGCGGTTAAGATATTAAGTAGCATTGTTAAAACACTTGGGAATCTCTTTGGAATTGCTGGAGACGGCAAACATAAAGCTCTCGATACAGTAAGTGACATAATCGGTCATATTGCTAAAAATAAGACTGCTGTTAAGGTTATCAGTGATGCTATTATTGCTATGATGGCTTACAAAGTTGCTAAGAACGGGTTAAATGTTGTTGACTCTTTATTAAGAGGAATGGTAGGAAGCTATAAAAGTTTAAGAAATTTACCGGGATTATTAAAAGCCATTGGCAACACTAAAGTTAAGAGTGGATTAAGTAGTCTTGCTTCAACGGTGCAAAGTATTGGCGGCGGTGCTAAAACCTTATGGAAAGGCAATCAAGGCGCAAGTGGGAAGGCAATCAAAGCTGGTGGTGCGTCTACCATGGCTAAAACAGTTAATGCCGCCGCTGGTGTTGGTGTAGCGGCTGACGCTGGACTTGATATTTATAAGGCGTTTAAAGCTAAAAACCCGGAAGGGAAATTCAAGAATGCTGGTAAAGGTATTGGAACGGCTATCGGTGGCGGCATTGGATTATTCTTTGGTGGTCCAATGGGTGCCATGCTAGGTGCCACATTCGGAAAAGTTATTGGCGGTTGGGGCGGTAAAGCTATTAAGTCATTTACTGACGGTTGGAACAAAAAAGGTCGTGACGCTAAACCACCTAAAGGTATTCTACAAAGTGCGGGCTATTATGCTCGTGCTGGTGCTGACGCAGCGTTTAAATTCTTTAAAGGACTTGCTAAGTGGTTTAGTCAAAACAAAAAAGTGATTATCACCACACTTATTAACCCCTTTGCGGGATTAGCTACATGGTTTTTATCTGACACTAAGTTAGGTAAGAGTGTTTCTAAATGGTTTAGTAATGCCTTGAAGAGTGCGCCCAAAGCCATTGGCAAAGGATGGAAGTCGGTAACTAAAGTCATTAGCGGTTGGGGTAAGAGTATCGGTAAAATTCTTGTTCCCGTTGGAAAAGCATTTAGTTTGGTTTGGAAAGGCATTGAAATTGGCATTAACACTTTTGTTAAAGGGCTAAAAATTATTTTGTTAGCTCCTATCGTTTTGATTGCTGCTACCGTAGTAGCCGTTTGGGGCAAAATTAAAAAGCCAGTTATTGCCGTTACTAATGCAATTACTAAAGTCATTAAGTCAGCGTTCAAAGGGCTTAAGTCATTTACCAAATCCACTTGGAAAGCTATTTCTAAATACATCATTAGTCCAATTCAAAGCGCGGTTAAAACTGTAACTAAGACAGTTAAACGTATCGCTTCCGCTGTTCGTGACGTTTTTAATAGTCTTTTGAAATGGGTTAAAAAGACGTGGAAAAAAATTGGTAATGCGGTAACTGATGTTGCCAAGAGTTTATGGAAGCCAGTCAAAAAGGCGTTTAAACGTGTTGCTGACGGCGTTCATGATGTCTTTAATTCATTAGCCAAGTGGGTTAAGAAGATTTGGAAAAAGATTGAAAGCACCATTGTTGATCTTGCTAAATCCATTTGGAAAAATACTAAGAAATGGTTTAACCGTCTTTCTAACGCTATTCATGATATTTTCAACCCGCTGCTTAAGTGGATTAGAAAAATTTGGAAAAAGATTAAAGACACAATCGAAGATGTTGCTAATTCAATCTATAAATCTGGTAAAAAGATTTTTGGTAAATTACGTGATTCGATGAAGTCAATCGGTAATTCTATCGCTAAAACTTGGAAGAGTACGTGGAAAGGTGTTGCTGGTTTCTTTAGTGACATTTGGAAAGGCATTAAAAAGACTGCTCAAGATGGAATCAACGGTGTTATTGGGTTCTTGAATGATGGCATTAAAGGTATTGACAAAGTAATCAAAGCATTTGGTGGTAAAAGTAATGCCATCGGTACTATTCCAACTGTTCACTTTGCAACTGGTACTGGTGCCTTTGGTAACTCTCCTAGACGTGCAATTACTAAGCCAACACCAGCCATTGTTAATGATGGTATGGAATCTGATAATCGTGAATTAATTTTCCGTAGTTCTGGCGCTGTTGAAATGTTTAACCACAAGAACGCGCAGACGTTGCTTATGCCGGGCGATGAAGTTGCTAGCGCAAGTGAATCGGCTATTATGGCTCCTATGCTTGGAATAGAACATTTTGCAACTGGTACTGGCGCTTTTGGTGATCTATTAGACAGCTTGCTAGGTGATAACAAGAAAGATAAACAATCTCGTGGCTTTTTAAGTGATGTCACCAGTAGCATTGGCAAGGCAGTTGGTGGAGCAGCTTCAACCGTTGGTGGTTGGGTTAAATCTGGTTTAAACGGATTAAAGAATCTTTATAACACCGCTAAAAAGATCATTGATGATCCGATGAAAGCATTTGCTAGTTCGTTTAAGTTTGGCGGTAAAAAGATTCCCGGTGTTATTCAAAATATTGCAACCGGTAGCGCAAAAATGGTAGGCAAAGAAGCCAAAAACTGGTGGGGAAATCTTTGGTCAATGGCAGACTTAGATGGATCAGCCGCTGGCGGAAACTGGTCACATAGTCCGGGGTCTGGTTGGTCTCATACGGATACTTTTGGTTCTGGTCGTGCTAACGGTACGCATGATGGTAATGACTTTTCAGCTGCACAAGGCACTCCAATTCACGCTGTTCACGGTGGCAAAGTCACTCGTGTTGGTGGCGCGCCTAGCGGTTGGGGTCCTGTTGGCTATAACATCGTTACTAAAGGCGATGACGGTCAATATGTTATTTACCAAGAGTTCGGTCATGCAAGTGACGCCTTTGTTTCTAAGGGCGACACCGTCAAAACTGGTCAAAAGATTGCGAGATTAGGTAATTCTGGTCTTGGAACTGGTCCGCATGTCCACATTGGTGTTTCAAAGAATCCACCATTTAATAACAACGGATTGACTACCAGAGGTTGGGAAGACCTTATGAAGATGAGTGGTGGATCTTCCGGAGTTTCTAAAAAGAATAAAGGTAAGTCTGATAAGGGTCTTCAAAAGAAGATTAAAGGTCAAGTTGGTGGTAGATTCTTCAAGTTCATTCAAAAGTTAGCGGATAAATTCGCTCCTAAAGATGACTTTGGGTCTGGTGGCGGTAACTACAACAAGGATATGATCTTAAAAGCAGCTCACGCCATGCACGTTAATCCAACTGACGCATTTATTAAAATGTTACAAGCTACTATTCAATCAGAATCAGGTGGGCGAAACATTGTTCAACAGATTCATGATGTGAACTCTGGTGGTAATGAAGCGCGTGGGATCTTGCAATTTACTCCGGGTACCTTTAATACTTTCGCTGTTAAAGGTCACAAAAACATCATGGATCCATATGATCAGTTGCTGGCTTTCTTTAATAATAGCGATTGGAAAAATTCAATTGGACACACTAATATTTGGGGAACCAACAAGATTGATTGGCTACATTCTGGTCCTATTGGTCATCGCCGATTTGCTAATGGTGGTTGGGCTGTTCCCGGATTACTTAATATCTTTGGAGAAGTTCCGGGCGAACCTGAACTTGCAATTAACCCTAAGCGGGCAACTGCTGACGGTCATATTGCCGAAGCTATTCAAGCCCGTGCCAAAGAAGCTCCTAACAGTTTTTCAGGAAAAATGGCAATGGTAGCAGGCAAAGTTAAACAAGGATTACCAACCATTTCATCAGTTCCTAACGCAGCTGCAAGAAGTTCTGTTGATACTGAAGCAGAATCTAAACTGGGTCAATTGCTTGATAAATTATCAAATGGTACTAGCAATGTTGCGGTCAAAGGCGATGTATTCCTTGATGGCAAAAAAGTCGGAAAGATTATGGATAATCGAAGTAATGAAAAACTTGCGCGGTCTATGTATTGGACAGGTCAAGTTGGCAAAGTATAAGGGGGTCTAATAATGACAGAACAATTAACTATGCTAAGTCCTTTAATTTCTCCAAACGAATTAGGGGTTGTGTTTCGGGGCATTCACTCCCGAAACTTCGGTCTGAAGCTCCAGACCGTTGCTGACCAGCCATTTGGAACAATGACTGAACAAATTCAAGACGTGCCAGCCATTATTGGTGATGTTTACGAGGGTGTAAATATGCAATCCAAAGCAATCAACATTGGCTTTCGTACTGTTGGTATTAAGTCTAATCAAGAAAAAGAAGAACGCATTCACATGATTGCCGATTGGTTAAAGCCCATTGATGATAACGAAGATGAATTACGAATAGACATTATCCCGCGGTGGATGTTTTATGCCCATGTAAGTTCATCTTTTGAAATTACACCAGTTGGTGTTTATGATTTTGCGTTTGTGATTCCTTTTAGCTGTTCTGATCCACACATGTATGGTGAACAAAAACAGTATGCAATTAACGGCTTTAATTTAGCTATCGGAGCGGGTGAATCAGTTAGTAGCACGGCGGACAACTTTAAACTTTACGACTTGTTTAATAGCGTAACGACAATCAAGCCTAACTTTTTGTCGTTTGATTATACTGCTCAAAATGCAGGCACATTTAAGGTTGTAGCAATTTTAGAAAGCCTTGATGGGGAAATGTCTTCTAATGATGTAACTGGCGTTCTAAACGCTGCTGATGGTCATTTTGAAGGTGCTGTTAATTTAGGCATTCAACCTGATACAACCGCGGTCAAATTGCAGATCACACAAATCACATCAAGCGGGCAATTAACCATCAGTAATTTACGAATTTACGAATCTGATCAATTAGCAAATGAAAAAGCAGTTAATACGCACACGGGCAAGGTGGACGAAACGTTAGTTACGGTAAATGACGATACTAGCGTTACTTTGCATGACGATCTAAGCAATGAAACTAGTTATCCCGTTTTTACACTAATTTGCCCGTCAGAACTTACTAAGATCGCTATTACGGCAGCTGATGATGATGATTATTTTTACATGGGTACTGAAATAGATGAAGAAGCACCACATGAAATTGTTGACAATAAGCCAAGGCGGTTATGGGATCGTTGCAACACTATGGCAAACTGGCGCGCCTTTAGTTCATCTTATCCAGCGCCGTTTGAAATTGAAAACGGCATGATTAACACTGGCGCACAACTAGAATCGACATCTAATTCCGTCAGACCAAAGTTAAAGGACGGTCACTATTCATTTGGTAATACTTTAACTAAGGGTTATTGGAATGGTCCGGGTGCCATGCACATTTCTCTACCAGGATCTTATGAAGACTTTCAATTAGTTGTTCGGTTTGAAATTCAGAACCGAGATCCTAGAGCTATGGGAAAAATTGAAGTTTATGGTCTTGATGAAAACCAAAACCCCATGGTCAAAACTATGTTGAAAGATCGCGATAAATCCAAAAAAGTTTATGCTCAGGCTCGAGTGGGTAATCACGCTAAACACCATGATATTTACTATTCTACGGGTAAAACCGTCCGCAAAGGGAAAACCAGGTATAAAAAAATTAAGTATTACCGCAATAATAAAAAGAAAACTATTAAGTATAAATCCAAAGGTAAGACCAAAACCAAAGTAGATTACGTCACTAAATCATTAGCTAGTAGCACCGCAACGGGTACATTTACCAACTTTTATGGCGAAATTAGCATTACTAAGATTGGCCACAAGTACAAAGCTGAAATTACCAAACTTGGTGATAAGCCTTGGAAAACTCCAATTACTACTAATTGGACGGACAAAAAAGGTGACTATGATGGCCACAAATTAAGTGGCTTAGCAGTATTCTTTGGGAAATGGCCTATCACAGAAGACCTTGTAAATCCAAAGGTAGAATATAAAGAAGACCGTATGTTACTTGAAGATATTAAGGTTTTTGAAATTATCAATGGCGGTAAAAACGAAGTTATTAACCCAACGCCAATCGTTAAAATGGGTGATGAAATTAAGTTTGATACATCAAGCGGAATTGTGTATAAGAACGGGAAGCCATTTAATTCTATTGATGGACATCTTTTAAAAGCCCCCGGCAGTAACTTGCAAGGATTAGGGATAGATAACGCAGCGGACAAGACTTATAGTTTTTATCCAAGCATTAAGGATGCGTCTTGGCTGATTGATCACAGACCAGTTAGGATTTAAGGAGGCTAAAATTTGAAACAAATTGATTTATATGACGTGAATATGAATTATCTTTATACCTACTCACTGATTGGCAAAGGTTCGCCTTATTTCAATCACACAAGACAGGTACAAATTGCGGATAGTGATAACGGGCGTTTGTGGCAAGATAATTTTAGCTTTGACGTCAAAATTAATGAAGATACTGACGATGTTTTAGCAAGTGCCGTTTATTTGATTTGGTCTGATAGTAATAATCGCGAGTACCTTTACAGAATTCAAAGCAAGTCAACAACATCTGGAGCTGGACCAACTCCAACCGAAACAATTAACGCTGTCAATGCTTTTTCGTTTGATTTAGCAGGCAGGATTGAAGAACACACTTTTATGACACCTACTTCTAGACAAGTGTTTGAATATATTATGGCTGGATCAGGTTGGAACTTGCATGAAGTTGATACTATGAATAATGGTGCCAGCAGTTATGAAGTTGCGGGGGCTAATGAATCTGGTGCGTTGAATGCTTTTGTGGCAGCAGTGACGGCTTTTAATGCCGAAGTTGACGCGTGGATAGACTTCGACCAATTCGGTAACATGGTTAAAAACGTTGATGTGGTCAATCATCTATATCCACTAGTTGATGCTGGTTTTGCTAATGTGGTAGACGTTGAAACGGGGACGGTACTAGAAAACTCCGATGTTACTGAACTTGTATCAGAAAACAACGGTAGAACATTGTCATACTATAATGGTTTGGCTGGCTTTACGCGTACCGAAGATTGGACGCAATTTTATACTAAGTTTTATGTATCTGGATTAAATGACGCGCAAATCACATCAGTTAATGGCGGTAAATCTTATATCGTGGATGAAGAAGCTAACGATCGCTACAACGGTGGTAGTCCTAACTATCCAGTTGGCGAACTGATCAGTGAAGATATTGCACAACCCCAAGCCTTACTAGATTGGGCTAAAACCGAAAAGAATAAATATAATCACCCGGCTTACACTTATGAAATCACTACGGAGTACATGGCTCCCGAAGACATGCCTAATCGTGGTGAAACAGTGTTGATCGTTAATTTTGATATTACGCCAGCAATGATAGTCTTAGCAGAAGTGGTTGACCGTGAAACTCATGATGATAACCCTGCTAGTAATGTCATTACTTTGGGTGAATTTAGAACGCTAAATCCAACTACTCCCAACTTAATCAAAAACATGAAAGACCAATCAAACATCGAAGCCTTGATTGACGCTGTTAAGAAAGATAGTCGGGCGTTAAAGGTTAATGTTTTAACACCAGATGGCACAGATTTTGCGTTGGCTGATCAACAGAAAAGAGCAATCGCACAGGTGCTAATTAATTCGGAGTATGTAACTAATTACATCGAAAAAGACGGTTTTATTTGGCAACACATTGACGAAAACGGAAAAGTAGATGAAGCCTTTTCTAATCGCTTTGACACATCAAAAGTGGGGTATATGCAAACTTTGAATGATGACTTTAAAGGTACGCTTCGGGTTTCGATTGATACTGATGAAATTAGTACTACTCCATCAATTTATTCTCATCAATCAGTAACGCAATCCAGTGCTAACCAGTCAGGTGACACGGTAAAAGCTGAAAACCTAGTAGCCATTAACAAAGAATTGTATAAGTTAGCAGATAATCGAGTTATCCAACAATCAACTGGAAACGTCATGACGGTTAATAATTTGGGTGGTAAGTCAATCGCTTACCGTCAAAATAATTTGCTACTACTAAATGCCAACAATCAGATTGTCATTGCTGGTTTTAAGTCGGGAGCAACGATTGACGCTAATACCCTTAGCGTTATCACCACTTTGCCTGACAACTACCTATTCACCTATGACGAGGGTGCCGACATGTTTATCGTTACTGACGGCAAAACAATTTATGCTGTAAATGGTAGCGATATTTTCAATGGTATTATTCCAACCTATAAAATTTATGATGTTAAAAAATTAGGTTATTCAGGCAGCATAGATTCCATTACTAGCAAGTATCCCAATATTTTTATTATTGGTGATGAACGCAAGTTGATGGGGATTAATATCATTAATCAAAGTCCCATTTTTACCTACACGATGACAACTGGTAATACTGGCATTAATGATGCGATTGCCATTTCTTATTTCAAAAACAATTTACATCTCTTAATGGATAGCACCAACGGAATTTATAAAATGGATATGATAGAGCGACAAGACGTTACTATTGAGCCTGATAATCCGTTAGAGTCATTAACCCCTACGGAAATGGAACTTCAGTTGCTAGATAATTTAGAAAATCGAGTTGCACAAGTCAGAAATGAAGATACTATTTCAGTTGGTTTTATTACTGATACGCATATAGATTTACAACAGAATGACGGAACTATTAACGCGTTGCGCCATATTAAAGTTATTAGTTACTACGCTGCTTTATCTAAACTTGATTATATTGTTCATGGCGGTGATATTGATGATGGGACAGAACCCAAAGAAGATACCATCGCAGACGTTAAGGCGGCTGTAAGCGCGATGAATTTATCTCAAACACCTTATTTCATTCTTGATGGTAACCATGATGATAATTCGGGCTATGCACGTGACATAATGAACCAACAAAATGCCGGAAAGATCAATCATCATGAAGCCTATCCCGTTCGACTATCACAATTCGTAAATCACGCCTCAATGAATACTGGTGAAACACAAAATCCTTATGGATCTTATACTTTCGCTGGTAAAAACATTGTGGCTATTTTCTTGAACTCTTTTGATGGTCCAGAGGGCGCACATGACGATGGCACTATGCTTTATATCACTCATGGGCGTTCTTCGTTTATGCAAAAACAAATTACTTGGTTAGCTGCTATCTTGAAATCCATTCCGGATACCAGCCAAGTTATGCTTTTTAGTCATTCTTCAATTCGCGGTGTTTTCCGTGATCCGTCTAACCTTGAATCTTTTGCGGACGATCAACACGGTGGTAACGAAATTTGGGGCATACTAAAAGCCTTTCAAACGGGTGGAAAGTATAAAGGTGATGGTTTCGGATTTTCTACCTACGATTCTAAAACTAATCAATGGACTGAAAAAGCTGAATCCAATCACCTTTTCAAATCTTCAATTTCAGTTGATTTTACTGGCAAGAATTCTAACCGTATTATTGGTGTTTTTTCTGGTCATACCCATCAAGATAAGGCACTTAAAAAAGATGGTATTTGGAACATCGAAACGTGTTGCTCCATTTACAATCGTGGCAACATTAAGGGGCGTCAAATTGGTAATGAATTAGAAGATTGCTGGGACGTTATTGTGGTAGATCCAGCAGCTAGAAAACTGGATTTAATCCGTTATGGCGCTGGTGAAGATCGCCACTTCGATTACTAGAAAGGGGGTGATAACGTGATAGCAGGAACAACAGATACCAATTTTACTGATAGCAAGGCGACTGGTGAATTAGCTCAAGATAGCGCTGATAATGCTAATGAAGCCGTCAAGCACAAGAGTAGCCTTTATAAAAGCACCAGCGAACCACCGCTTGATGATTTAACGCCTTATAGTGATGGTGATCAGTGGTATGTGGTAGATGACAATGGAACAGTTATCAGAATGTATCAATTAACTGATGGCGCATGGGTCTTATATAAGTGGGATCAAGAAGCACTATCAGTTAAAACGTTAAGCGCATTGTCGGCTGACTTAGGTCAAATCAATGCTGGAACTTTAAATGCTGTCGATATTAACGGCGCTACTATGAAACTGATTGCTCCGCCAGTTGAGCAATCTCCTGACGCCACTCCAACAACTGCTGGTGGTAGTTTGTACATTCAAGCTACTGGAACTAATCCGACTAACGGACGTTTGTGGAATGAAGAATACTGGATTGATCCTAACGGTTTTCACGAGAAATATTCGATGGGGGAAAATGCAAGCATTCAAAATGATTCAGTTTGGATTAGTCGTGGAAGAATTACTTTTATTCAAGGACCGGGTCGTCCTAATACCAGCACCGCCAGTAATCAAATTTATATAAGTAATGGCAAGGCGGTTTTACCATTTACACAAGTTAATGGTTCGCTGTATTCAACTGGTGATATTGGTAGCGATACAAGAATTGTTGGTGGAAATCTAGAAATGAGTGGTCACGTCATTAACTCACACGATGGCGGGGCTATTTATTTTGAAGAGGGGATTGGATCCGGAAATCCTAACGTTGATTTGTATTTTGGAAATGCGTACGTAAATGGTTCTGGTGGCACTAGTATGCAAATTGGCGGTACTGGAGCTAATGCTTTTTTCCAAATGAATAACAAAGATTATTATTTTCGTGGTGCTACTGGCAGCGACCAAGTTAGTGTTCACGCGAAATCATTAATTTCCACGTCTAAATTAAGTACTAAGCAAGACATTACTAAGCTAGATCCTGAACACGCTAACGAAGTGCTTTTAGGAGCTGATATTCAGCAGTGGCGTTATATCAACACTGCTGATCAAATTAATAAGCAAACCGGTGTGGTCATTGATGACATTAACGACCACGGACAAAAAAAGTATGGATTGCCTAACGAATTAGTTCGAGATGATGGAGAAGGTCCGATTGACGTAGGGAGCTTGGTTGGTTATTTAATCGCTCAAAATCAATACCAAGCCAAACAAATTGAAGAACTGAATTTGCGATTAGCCAAATTGGAGGTTAAGGAAAATGAAAAATAATTTCTATATTAGAAGTGTTATGCCTGATAGTGATCAAAAAGGTGTGAACGTTTCTTACGCGTTTAATTATCCACTTACTGGAAATAGTGAAAACGGCACAATTTATCTAACAAACGAGGAGTATTTAACCGCTATTGGTAAAGGTACCGTTGATGATATGACTAAAGGGGTTGTTTTGACGCTTCAAAGAAAAATCATTGATCAGAATACAGTAGGTGACTAAATGAACCACTCACTAGATAAAAGGGGGCTAATGACATGAATTTATTTATGTTGATTTGGCGCCAACTAAAAAGCAATCCGTTTCACTCAATTATTGGTTTTTGGCTAATTGGCATTGGTATTTTCTTAGTGGTCAATGACCACTATTTTTTATGGCCACCGGCCGCAGTTACGTTCGTAAATAATAACTATGTTGGAGTAGGATACATTTTGGTAGGTGTTGGCATGGTTTATTGGGTGCTTTCAAAATATCAGTCCATAAGGCTAGACCACTTTTTATTAATTGTGGCCACTTTTGGAGCTTCATTGTTAACGATGTACCAGTTAGTCCATTGGTTTGTTTTAGGCATAGATATGCCTTGGATTTCAAACATGGCGCTAACGGTGTTCATTTTAATTCTCTGTTATCGGAGCAACACTCAGTGAATCACATCGTTAGTCAACTGATAGCTTTGATTCCCACCCTATGTACGACCTACCTAGCCTACCGACTATCTAACAAGAAATCGCAACATCAAAAATACCAAGACGAACTCGATAACTGGCAAAACCTTTATATTGAAATGAAGATCGAACGTGACGAACTTATGAAACAACTGAATGAAAAAAATGACCAAGATCGAAAGGAATAGAGAATTGACTAAAATTAATTGGCGAGATGGAAAATTATGGGCTAGTCTTATAGCTTTGGGGATTGTATTAATTCAGCAGCTAATATCTATTTTTGGGGTTACTGTACCCGTTGACTGGCAAGGAATTGTTGGAACAATAAATTCGGTGCTTACTTTCCTAGGCGCACTTGGAGTTTTAAGTGATGTAACTAAAGTGGATTTACCAAAACAGGAGATGAAGAAAAAAGATGAAAAATAAAATTAAATATGTGGTTGGCGTCATGGCGTTGGCTATGGCGTTTTTATTTACCTTAAATACCAACGTTTTTGCGGCACAATCAGTGCCAGATCTTTCAGAATGGCAAGGTAATTTGACAGCAGGGCAAGTTAAAAAACTTAAGTCAGAATCGCCGTTTGTAATCTTGCGGGTTCAATATGGTAGTAATTACTATGATCGCACTTTTGATCACAACGTTGCTTTACTAAAAAAATATAAAGTACCTTACGGGGTTTACTCGTTTAGTCAATATTTGAATCCGAATGACGCTAAACAAGAAGCCAAAGACTTGTATAAACGAGCGCCACAAGCCAAGTTTTACGTCAATGATTATGAAGAGCAAACTGTTACTAGTGGTGGAACTAATGCAACTACCAAGGCTTGGTACACCCAAATGAATAAGTTGACTAGCCGCCCAATCCTTTTTTATTCATATGTAGGATTCATGCAAACCTACGCTTCAACCGCTGTTTCAAGCTATGATGGTTACTGGATTGCGGCTTATCAAAGTTATCGCCCCGCACGTCAGCATGTACTATGGCAATACTCTTCAAATCACTACTTCACTAGCATTGGGCAAAGTATTGACGCAAGTTTGCTCAACGACAAGCCGCTAAGTTGGTTTATCGGTAGTGGAGCAGCAGCTGAAAATTCTATCAGTAAATATCCTAATGGTGGTAGAAAAGTGGGGGAAAAGGTTAGAATTTCTAAACGTTCTATCCTATACAGTCCAAGAACTCGAATTGACGATAGCTTGACTAAGGTAAATCTAAAAATCAAGCAAGTTAAATCTGTTCGATTTAGTAAGTCTAATCAAGCAGCGCTGGTTTACAACGGTAACACGCCAATCGGTTGGGCGCTTGCTCAAGATTTGACTGCCTATTACTCAAGCTCCAAAGTTAAAAAGGTAAAAGTCATTACCAATGGTGGAATTAACACTTACTCCAAGACTGGTAAGCGATTAAACCACGTTAAAAAAGGTAGTGTTTTAAAGGTATCAGGTTATCGCACGAACGGCAGTGGTGCGCCAGTGTTTGTTCACGCTGGACATACAACTCACTTCACAGCCAATAAAAACCTAGTTAAAATGGTTAAATAGAAAATATAGAAAGCCCTCAACCTTAATTGGTTGGGGGCTTTTTTACATTGTCGTTTTTAATGAGGCAAGTTTGGACTATTTTGTTTTTCTACTATGTGAACTACTCGTCACTAAAGTAACAAGCTTCTAGGAACATCGCTGACTTGCACTTCATTCGTTGAATGAGGTGTAGAGGTTACGGTTATTTACTAAAGGGTGGTCGCCCAAGACGTTGATTCATCTTGGCACTAAAGTACCAAGTTTTCTCAACTGGCACCACTAATAAAGCTAAACCGTAAAAGTAAAAAACGATGAATTAAAACAGCAAATAATTCTAAAAAATATGATTTTTAAAGTGTTTTGTGGTACATATGTGGTACATTTGATTTTGACCATTGATATAACAGCTTTAAAAGCATAAATTGATAATTGGAAAGGAATAAGTGTGACTGATCAACAATTACAAGCATTGGTAGAACAAATTTCTACCCGATATTTTGCGTTGCCATTCAAACACCAAGCTTATTTTAATCGACGCTTAAAAACTACTGGTGGTCGTTATAATTTAAAAACGCATAATATCGATATTAATCCTTTAATGTTAACTGAGTTTTCACGGGATAATTTAGTAGCCGTGATTAAGCACGAACTATGTCATTATCATTTGCATTTAACCGGTCAGCCTAGCAATCATCGTGATATGGCGTTCAAGCAGTTATTAAAAGCGGTGGGTGGTAGTCGTTATGCGCCGGTGACTTCTAGACGGCAAGTACGTACTAAAAAATGGAGTTACGTTTGTACTCAGTGTGGCCAACAATATCAGCGCCAACGAAAAATCAACTTGGCTAAGTATTGTTGTGGCAAATGTCATGGTAAATTAAACTTAATAACTGTGGCTAAGTAGCTTATAATAAAGAGATAAAGAGCAGGGAGGATATGCCATGGCAAAAATTATTATTAGAGTTCCAGCAACGTCGGCTAACGTTGGCTCAGGAATGGACTCAATTGGAATAGCATTTCATCTTTACTACACCGTGATCGTAGAAGAAGCCACCGAAAAATGGCAGGTTAATCATGCCTTGGGTAGTGGTATTCCTAACGACGAAAATAATTTAATGGTACAAACTATTTTAAAAGTGGATCCTACTATTCATCCACACCAATTAACGGTTATTTCCGATGTTCCCATTGCCCATGGATTAGGTTCGAGTACCACTGCAGTGGTGGCAGGGATTTTAATTGCCAATGCTTTAGGCGAATTGAATTTAAGTGTGGCCGATGAAATCAACTTGGGGGCCAAGTTAGAGGGGCATGCCGAAAACGTCTCGGCAGCGTTATTAGGTAATATGACTATTTCCACTTTTGACGGTGAACAGGCCAAAGTAGTTAATGCCCAGATGCCTAAGGTAGAAGCGTTATTCTACATTCGTCCAGATGGAATTAGTGAAGTTGATAGTCGTAAAAAATTACCAGAAACCATTGATTATCAAACGGCGGTACGAGCTAGTAGCTTAACCAATGTTTTTGTGGGGCTGGTTTGTCAGGGTAAGTGGGATGAAGCAGTGCCACTAGTAGAAGATGATCAACTACATGAACCTTATCGTAAAGATTTAGTGCCCGAATTAGATGTCATTAGAGAAAAAGCTCATGAATTAGGTATTTATGGTACTTATTTGAGTGGAGCAGGTCCTACTATTGCCACGTTTGGTGAACATACCAAATTAGTGGAATTAAGAATGGCATTGCAAAAACTCAACTTAAACGGAAGTCTCCGCATTTTGACAGTGGATCAAGAGGGAGCAACAGTCCGCGGCGAATAAAAAAGATTTGCCAACAAGAATTTACTTTGGTATAATATTTCTTGTTGATGCGGCCATGGCGGAATTGGCAGACGCGCAAGATTAAGGATCTTGTCCGGATTTACCCGGGTGGAGGTTCGAACCCTCTTGGCCGCATAAAAGTGTACGATAATAGTCCGAGATAGCGGGTAAATACCTGTTATTCCGGACTTTTTTGTTTACTTAAAATCGATGTAATGATTTGAAACTATTTCTAAATCAAAAATATTTAAGAGTCAACGTTCAATTTAATCCCGTACACGGAATCGAACCATGTTGAGATCACCAGATACGGAAAATAGGTTATTTAAGGTCGAGCATACTCATTACCACGAGGCGCTTGTTGGGCACCATTACTTAATGCAGCATCCTCACTAATATATTCATAATTCCCGGGATTTTTAACTCGAGAATAATATTTTTGGGTATCAGATACAAAGACCATTCCCGGTTCTGCCACTGACCAAGAACCACTAGTGGTGTAACCATCTTCGTTAGAATCAGTGTTACTGGTATCATTACTGCTAGTGTTATCTGAACTATCAGTATCAGATTTTACTGAAGTATCAGTCTGATTAGTATCATGAGCATGAGATTGAGGTGCTTTTTTCTGAGTTGTTACAAGGGGTTTGGCATTATTACTGCCGTCGCTATAGTTTATATCAATACCTTCAACAGAATTAATCACAACTATTTCAGTGTTGAGACTACCATCAGATGATTTCAGGTTAATAATAGATCCACGAGGAATGGTTTCATCATCTTTATAAACAGGAGTAGTTTCGTAATTAATGGTATTACTAGTATTAGTATGGGTATCCCAATAATTTTCCGCCGTTTCTTCGGCATATCTCATACCGCCATTTTGGTCAGCACCAACGTTTTGAGGTCGGGTACCGGTAGTGAAGTTATTTTCAGATGTATAAGATTTTTCACCTAATAAACTATCACCAATAGAATGGCTACGGTTGTAAAGATAACCGTGATAAGTACGGCCAGTTAAAATATAACTAATAGCTACTTTGGGATTAGCACTAGGCCAGGCTGGTGGATCTAAAGGTGCGCCTTGGCGTGAACCTTTAGATGCTTGATATTCAGAGTAGGTAAGTACGGCCTTAGCTGTTGCTGCTCGCCCCTGACTGTCTGAAGCAAAATGATAATCGCCAGCTTTTAAATTTTTAAAACCAGTTAATTTAGACTTACCGTTCACCCAATAATAATTTTTGGTAGGCCCAGCTGATTGGCTATCAGTATATTTTATTAACTTAGCAAGAACCACTTTATGATCGGTATCAATAATTGCTTTAGTTGGCTCAGTATTTGTTTTTGATCGCGACTGAGTAACTTTTTTCGGTGCCGTTGCTTTTTTACTGTCTACTTTTTTATGTTCTTTAGTGGAACTGGCATGCTGAGATACGTTGTCTTGCTTGGGTTGTGCCTCTTGGGTGGTGTCGCCAGACATAACATTGCCAAATGAACCTAAAGTTAAAACAGCAAATAAGATAGACAACAATACATTCTTAGTCTTTCTTTTACGGTCGTTTCTTTTTTGCCAGAATCTATATGTTAACCAACCAAATAAAATAACAAATATAAGTGCAATAAATCTATTCATGGTAAACTCCTTTGCTCTATTTCTCTTTCAATCGATATTTCCCCGGCTTTTAACGACAATCAGTGGCATTGGTCTTGGCTTTATAGTTAATTCAAAATATTTAACATCACCATATAATTATCTAATAAAAAATAAGTAATAACAATAGAATTCTGGCTCAATAAAAGTATCAGTATTAGGAATCTATTTCTGGCTTTTTATATAACTATAATTATTAATTGTCACCAAATTGTATTATTTCTGCAAATTCTCCTTAATCAAAGAAGCTTATAATAAAATTGTTAAGGTGATTAAGCGAATCCATAATATAAAAAATAAAAAAGGAATGAATACATTGAATAAACTAACAAAATTAGGTTTAGCTGCAGTAGCTACATTTTCAATGATGTTGATGTCCAACAATAACAGTGCGTCTGCCGCTGCTACTAAAAAATCTATTACTAAAATTACAAGTGTTAAAAATGCCAAGTACGTAAGAAAGAGTAGTAAGGGGGCTACTTATAACTTTGTTATGACTGGTACTAAAACTTTTAAGTTTAGTAAAGCAACTCATTATTTAAAAAATTATCCACATACTACTTGGACTGTGACTAAAAAAGCTAATGTTTTAAAGGGTTCTAAGAAATATGTTTACTATTATGTTCATAATGGCAGTAGATCAGCTTCTGGTTGGATTTTGAGTAATTATTTACAATCAAAGAGCGTTGTACCAACGTTATCTAAAGCAGAAGCGGCTGCTAGAAATTGGATTGCACAACGTGAATCTGGTGGTTCATATACGGCTAGAAATGGTTCATGTTATGGTAAATATCAACTACAATTGACTTACTTAAATGGTGATCTTTCTAAAGCTAACCAAGAAAAGGTAGCTCAAAATTATGTAATGGGTCGTTATGGCTCTTGGCAAAATGCTAAGAGCTTCTGGTTAGCACATAACTGGTATTAAGATAAAAAAGGGACAGCCTTTGGCTGCCTCTTTTTTTATATCTACTTAATCTTGAAAATGAAAAGAATAAATTTAGCAGGTAGAGTGAAAGTTAAATTGGGATTTTCAGGTATTTCATGCTACAGTAAATTTAATTATTAGAGATTAGGAGAAGCTAAATGCAAAATTTCATTTTTGATATTGACGGAACATTAATTGATACGGAAAAAATGTATATAAAACCATTGTATGAGGTTTTGATTGCCAATGGGTATCAGATTACTTATGCTGAGGCTGAAGCTACCTTTGGTATTACTGCTAAAGATGCATTAGAACAATTAAATGTTATTAATCCCCAACAAGTATTGGAACAATGGAATCGTAAAATTCCTGATTATCAACAAGAAATGACTATTTTTGAAGGCATTCCTGAAGCTTTAGCGCAATTAAATGAAACTAAAAAATTAGCGATTGCAACTTCAAAGCTCAAAAATGAATTTGAACGTGATTTTACTCCAATTGGTTTAAATCGATATTTTCATGAGGTGGTCACTTCTGATGAAGTTAAGAAGGGAAAACCAGCTCCAGATATGATTTTAAAAGGTTTAGAAAAATTAGCGGCCGAACCTAAAGAAACCGTATATGTAGGAGATACAGTTTATGATTTAAAAGCAGCACATAATGCCGGGGTTTATTTCGCGTTGGCTGGTTGGCGTACTCCTGTTGATACTCGTTTTAAACAGGCTGATTTTGTGCTCCAAAAACCAATAGATATGGTGAATTTGTAATTTTTAACCAATAACAGTAGTAATTATTTGAGTTTTTGCATTTTTCAACTAACTAATCAGTTGAAATGTGAAAACTTTTTTGAAAATGATAGTTGAAAGCGCTTTTTTATGATAAAATACTAGAGTACGAAGTTTCTTAATAGATGAATTATAAAGAAATTATCGTATCTGTTTTTTGATGTATTACATACTTTTTAGAGAGGGGTGAATGTGATGTTATCAATTATTGTAGCTAGTCATGGTAAGTTTGCAGACGGGATTATGCAATCGGCTGAAATGATTTTCGGCAAACAAGAAAATGTTGCTGGGGTTTCATTTATGCCTGATGAGGGACCAGACGATTTGTTGAACAAGTATAATGCTGCTTTAGCAGACTTTGGTGAAGACGCTCAGGTCTTATTTTTAGTGGATCTTTGGGGTGGCTCACCATTTAATGCTGCTAGTCGAATTGTTGCAGAACATATGGATTCAATGGCATTAATGACTGGTCTTAACTTGCCAATGTTAATTGAAGCCTATGCTTCCAGAACAATGAGCTTGGCAGAAATCGTACCGCACTTAGAAGAAACCGCTAAAGAAGGGGTTAAACACTTGGATTTAGCTGAAGATGATGGAGATGATTTACTATGACAATGGATATTCGTTTAGCTCGAGTAGATAGTCGTCTTTTGCATGGACAAGTGGCTACTGCCTGGACTAAAGCTGTTACACCCAACCGAATTTTAGTTATTTCGGATACGGTGGCAAAAGACAAATTACGTAAGACCTTAATTACTCAAGCAGCACCTCCCGGAGTAAAAGCTAATGTGATTACGGTTGATAAAATGATTCAAATTAATAAAGATCCTCGATTTGATGTATTCAAAGCGTTACTACTAACTGAAAACGTAGCTGATATGGTTCGTTTAGTAGATGGTGGGGTCGATTTTTCTAAGACTGGAATTGATATTGGTAGTATTGCTTTTTCTGAGGGCATGACTATGGTTAATGATTCCATTGCTGTGAATGATGAAATTGCTAGTCAAATTCGCCAATTGGCTGACGATGGACTAGACGTTTTTGCTCAAAAAGTTCCAGCTGATAAAAAGCAAAACATGGTTGATCTATTAACCAAAAAAGGATTTTAGATTTATTTTATTACTTATCAGGAAACTGATAAGTGGTTTAGAAATTATTTTAAAAAATTATCCCAGAAAGGGGAAAATTTTATGTCAGTCATTACAATCATACTGGTTTTATTAATTGCATTTTTAGCTGGTATGGAAGGTGTTTTGGATCAATGGCAATTTCATCAACCAATTGTAGCTTGTACTTTAGTTGGAATTGCAACAGGTAATATTGCTGCCGGGGTCGCATTGGGAGGCTCTCTTCAATTAATTACTTTAGGATGGATGAACGTTGGGGCCGCTATTGCTCCAGATGCAGCCTTGGCTTCAGTAGTTTCAGCTTGGCTAGTTTGTGGCCCATCTCATCTTTCTGTTCATGATGGGATTGCCATCGCAATTCCACTAGCAGTTGCCGGTCAATTATTGACTATTTTAGTACGAACTATCGTGGTGGGATTAGTTCACACTGCCGATGGAGCTGCTGCTGAAGGTAATATTGGTAAAATGGAACGAATTCATTTGACTGCTTTAAGTTTACAAGGATTACGAATTGCCTTACCTACAGGGTTATTTATGTTAGCTAGTGCTACTACTGTTCAAGCTGCAATGAATTCAATTCCTAAGGTCATCACCAATGGTTTAAACATTGGTGGTGGGATGATCGTAGCCGTTGGTTACGCCATGGTTATTAATATGATGGCAACTAATGAATTATGGCCATGGTTCTTTATTGGCTTTGCCTTAGCTGCGGTTAGCGAATTAAACTTAATTGCAATGGGGATTATCGGGGTATGTTTTGCTTTAATCTACATGCAATTAACACCAAAATATAACTCAAATGCTGCTGTTGAAGGTGGCAGCGGTTCTGGCGATTCTCTTGAAGATGAACTAGATCGTGAGCTAGAAGACTTATAAGGAGGGTAAAAAATGGCTGATAATGCAACTGCTTCAAACGCAGACAATCAAAAATTAAAATTAACCCATGGTGACCTTGTTAGTACTTTCTGGCGTGCTGGTTTTGAACAAGCATCATGGAACTATGAACGTATGCAAAATCTAGGGTTTGAGTATATTATGGCCCCAGCAATTAAACGATTATATCCCGAAAAGGATGATCGAATTGCCGCAATGAAACGGCACATGGAATTCTTTAATACCCATCCTTACATGCAACCAGCTATTACTGGGGTTGTTTTGGCCATGGAAGAACAACGGGCTAATGGTGCTGATATTGATGATGCTGCCATTACCAGTGTGAAGGTCGGAATGATGGGACCACTTGCTGGGGTTGGGGATCCAATCTGGTGGGGTACCGCTCGACCAGTGTTAGGTTCTTTTGCTGCCAGTTTAGCATTGAGTGGTAGTGGTTTATTAGGACCAATCATCTTCTTCGTAGTGTGGAACGCATTACGGTTAGGCTTTCAATGGGGAACTCAACAAATGGGTTATCGCTCAGGGACCGATATTACTTCTAGTATTGGTGGTAACTTACTTCAGAAATTAACTGAAGGGGCTTCTATCCTGGGGATGTTTATCATGGGAGTCTTGGTACCACGTTGGACTAACATGAATTTCCCAATGGTAATTTCTAAAATTAAAACTGACGGAAAAGTTAAAATAACCACTTTGCAAGATATTTTCAATCAGTTGTTACCCGGTTTAATGCCATTACTTTTGACATTTATTTGTATTTGGCTCTTACGTCGTAAGGTCAATGCCATTTGGATTATCTTAGGATTGTTCGTTGTTGGTATTTTAGGATACTGGTCTGGTATCTTAGGTCTTTAAAAAAGAAAAGTCTGGTGCCCTTTTGGACCAGACTTTTTCCTTTCCTTAAGGAGTGAATCAATTGAAAGGAATGCAACCTCATTCAGCATTAAATGAAATTAATGAGTTAACCATTAACGTTAGCTATACGAGTGATCAGATAGATTATAAAGCTGGGACTTTAACGGTTGGCAATAATGGTTTGGAATATGAACGGCAATTTAAGAATGGGTTTATTCAAATTCCATTTAATCAAATTAAACAGGTTCAAGTACAAATTGCATTTAACCGCTTTTTTCGAGGATTTTATGTAATTACTAAGGATGGTAAAAAATTTAATTTTTTGACTAATAAAACTAAAAAGGTTATCCACGTTTTAAATCGTAAATTAGATCCTAAATTAATTGTTCGTTATCATAAATAAAAAAGAACCAATCAGAATATTCTGATTGGCTCTTTTGGTTTTAATATCCGGTAGCGTAACTATTAGTTTGACCGTAGTTAGTAGCCGTAGCCATTGTGTCATTACCGGTAGAGGTAGTATCGACGGTAGCTTGTTGTTTAGCAGATAATTCGTTCTTTTGAGAGATATTTAGGGCTTCACGAATCTTGTTGGTAGTTTTTAACAATTCATCACTTGAAACAACTTGGTAAGCAATTCCATCAATCATTGCATCATTACCTTGAAGAGTGTTGGATTTAATATGGTGAGTAGCATCGCCGTACTTAGCGCGAATGGCCAACATGTCATCAAAACTTAAGTCTGATTTAAAGTTACCTTTTAAGGAATCTAAAATTTCTTTATAGCGGGTAACGGAAGCAATATTCATATCTTTCATCACTAAAGCTTGGATAACTTGTTTTTGTCGTTGTTGGCGACCATAGTCTCCCTTAGGATCATCATCACGCATCCGAGCGTAATCCAATGCTTTTTTACCACCCAAGGTGACTTTTTTACCCTTAGTAACGCTAACTGAACCATAACTAAAGGTTAGTGGCGGTTTAACTTCAACACCACCAACGGAATCAACCATCGTCTTTAGGCCTCCCATATTGATGATAGCGTAAAAATCAATGGGAACGTTCAACATGTCTTGTACTGTTTCAACCGCAGTACCAGCACCACCAATTGTGTATGCAGCGTTGACTTTTTCGTATGGCATAGAATCACCGGGTACCGTTACTCTAGTGTCACGAGCGATACTAGTTAGGTAAACGGTTTTCTTTTGTGCATTCAAAGTTGCTAAGATCATTGTATCGGTTCGACCGGTATCATGCCGACCGAGTGCTCCAGTATCGGTTCCTAAAAGCAAAATGTTAATCGGTTTGCCTTTTTTAATAACCGCTGAAACGTTTCGTGATTTCTTCAAATTAGTTGAATCATAGGTTCCTTGAAATGTTGATTTAGCCTTCTTGTAAGCACCATAGCCCCAAAGTAAACCGCTCCCCATAATTAACAAAAAGATAACAAAAATAGTCCAGCCAATTTTGCGCCGTTTTTGTTTTTTATTTTGTTGATAATGAGGCTTTCGGTCTGATCTTCTTGAGTAGACTTGGTCGAAATCTTTATCATTTTTTTCTGGCATAGTAAGTCCTCGTTTATGAAATTATACAAAGAATTATATGGCAAATTTGTGAAGGGAGGGTGAATAATATCTTTTTTTTAACGATTATTTAACATTATTTATAGAAAGCGGTTAACTTGATTCATTATAGCGTTAAAAGTTCAATGGTAATTGTGCTACAATTATTATTGTAATTCTAATGTATTTATAATTTTTATCTACTAAAAAATAAGGAGAATTTGTCTAGTGAAAAAAACGTATATTTATATATTAATTTCCACTATTTTATTTAGTTCTATGGAAATCGTCTTAAAGACAGTGGCTGGCTTATATAATCCCATTCAGCTTAACTTAGTACGGTTTTTTATTGGTGGAATCGTTTTGTTGCCGTTAGCTAATTATGCTTTAAAAGTAACTGATCATAAATTAACTGTTTTTGACTGGCTAATGTTCTCTTTAACTGGCTTTTTATGTGTAGTAGTTAGTATGACTTTATATCAGTTAGCAATTGTTTATGATCAACCAGCAACGGTAGCAGTTTTATTTAGTAGTAATCCAGTTTTTGCGTTATTATTTGCTTTTTTACTGCTTCACGAACACTTAGATCGAGCAGAAGTAATTTCGTTAATTGTTACTATTATTGGCCTAGTTGTAATTGTTAATCCTACTAATTTGGTGAACCCGATTGGAACTAGTTTAGGTATATTATCTGCGTTAACCTTTGGTTTTTATAGTATTATTGCCCGTTGGGCGGGATTAAAAAGTGATCTTGGTGGGGTAGCTATGATGGCTTACACCTTTATTGCTGGTTCAGTGGAGTTATTAATTTTAGTGTTATTAAGCCATGTGAAAGGTATTAGTCGCTGGTTGAATCAGCGCTCTTGGGGGCAATCATTTGCCAACATTCCTATATTCAAAAACGTTACACCAGAACACTTTTTAGTATTATTTGTCATCGGGGTTTGTATCACTGGTGGCGGATTTGCCTTTTATTTTCTAGCAATGGAACAAGGGAGCGTGGCGTTGGCATCGTTAGTTTTCTTTATCAAACCCGCTTTGGCACCTATCTTAGCGATGATTTCGATTCATGAACACTTAACCACTAGTATGATTGTTGGTATTCTCATTTTAATTGTGGGGTCCATAATTTCGTTTACAGATAACCAGCGGCAAGAAAAGATAGCATAAAAGGTTCCAAAAGGTAAATAGTTTGTTAGAATAAACACAAACTAATTGCTAGGAAGTGAGTTCAATGGTAACCCTTATGATTATGCGACACGGTGAAAGTCAAGCTAACCGCGATAATGTTTTCACCGGTTGGAGCGATGTGAATTTGACCTCTAAAGGAATTCAACAAGCTCAACAAGCGGGTCAGTTAATCGCTGCTAGTCAAATTCAATTTAGTGATGTACATACTTCAATGCTTAAACGAGCAATTATGACGGCTAATATTGTAATGGAGAAAAGCCATCAACTATGGTTACCCGAACACAAGTCGTGGCGGTTAAACGAACGGCATTATGGCGCACTTCGGGGCCAAAATAAAGCCGAAGTTAAAAAGCGAGTGGGGGCAGCGCAGTTACATGAATGGCGCCGTAGCTTTACAACGGTACCACCATTATTGACAACTGCAGATCAAGATCGACGCTATGAGCAACTGGGGGTTAAAATTCCGTTAGGCGAAAGTTTGCAAATGGCCCAGCAACGACTAATCCCTTATTGGCAGGATCAAATTGCCCCTCGTTTATTGGCGGGGCACAACCAGTTACTGGTGGCTCATGGCAGTACGTTACGAGCCCTAATTAAATTGTTAGAAAATATTTCTGATGATGATATTGCCAGTATCGAAGTTCCCAATGGCGAACCGATCGTATATGAGTTTGATGCTCAACTTGAAATTAAGACTAAACGATTGCTAAAATAGAACTCGATTGAAAACTATTTATTATTATGGTTAAAAATGGTAATATAAAAACGAATATGAATCCGGTGACGAGAATTTAGTAGCCCGAAAAAGTCCATTCAGAGAGCGGGAATATGGTGAGAACCCGTTTGACCAATCGCGCGAAGACAATCTTAACAGGAGGTTGAGTAGAGATACTTGACCCGCTCAAAATACGAAGAGCGTTATTTTATGAGTTATTTTCAAGGTGGTACCGCTCGTGAGCCCTTGTACGCTATTTTGGCGTACTGGGCTTTTTTATTTAAAAGCGATCACCAACAAATTTAGAGGAGATGGACCAGTAATGCAAAGAACTACATATGCCGGCTTAGTCAATGAAGAATATTTGAACCAGACGGTAACCTTATTTGGTTGGGTTGACCGACGTCGGGATTTAGGAAAGTTGATTTTTATTGATTTAAGAGATCGAGAAGGAATTGTTCAATTAGCCTTTAACGAAGATAAGGATCAAGCTGCTTTTGCTGTTGCTAAAGAAGTTCGTAATGAATACGTGGTTAAAGTTGTGGGAACCGTTGTTAATCGGGCTCAAGGACAAGAAAATCACGACATTAAAAGTGGTAAGGTAGAAGTTGAAGTAACTAGTATGGAAGTACTAAATGCCAGTGAAACTCTACCGTTTGAAGTTCGCGATAATACTGAAGTTAACGAAGATTTATTATTGAAATATCGTTATCTAGAATTGCGTCGACCAAGTATGCAACGAAACATTAAAATGCGGAGTACAATTACACGAGCTACCCGTGAATTTTTTGACAACAATGGTTTCTTAGATATCGAAACGCCTGATTTGGCGAAATCAACACCAGAAGGGGCCAGAGATTACCTGGTACCTAGTCGAGTTTCTAAAGGTCATTTTTATGCTTTGCCACAATCACCACAACAATATAAACAATTATTAATGGGCGCCGGTTTTGATCGTTACTACCAAATTGCTCGTTGTTTCCGAGACGAAGATTTACGGGGAGACCGTCAACCGGAATTTACCCAAATTGATGTGGAAACTTCATTCATGGATCAACACGATATCATGGACTTTACTGAAGGCATGATTCAAAATGTGATGAAAAAAACATTAGGTATTGATGTCACTTTGCCATTTCCACGAATTACTTGGCAAGAATCAATGGACCGATTCGGTACTGATCAACCGGATGCACGCTTTGGTATGGAAATTCAAGATGTTACTGAATTAATTACTGAAAATGATATTGCTACGCCGGTCTTTGAAAATACTGATCATGAAGTTTTAGCTCGGGCAATTGTGGCTCCTGGTGCTGCCGATAAGTATTCACGTAAAGCCATTGATGCTAAAGAACAATATCTTGATCGTTATGGGGTACAACGATTAGTTTGGGCTAAGGTTGGTGCTGATAAATTTAGTGGTGGCTCTGGTAAGATGCTTAATCCAATTTTTGCTGAATTAACTAACCGCTTAGGCGCTAAAGAAGGCGACGTTATCTTCATGGTCTTTGACCGCTTTAAAGTAGTTTCAGATGTTTTAGGAGCGTTACGGTTAAACGTTGCGGCTGAATTAGATTTAATTCCCGAAAATGTTTACAAATTCCTTTGGGTAATTGATTGGCCATTGTTTGAATACGATGAAGGTGATCAACGCTGGGTTGCTGCTCACCATCCATTCACAGCGCCTAATGAAGGTGATGAACATTTCTTAGATGATGGTGAAGATCCTCATCAAGCTCACGCCCAAAGTTATGACATCATCTTAAACGGTTTGGAATTAGGTGGGGGTTCAATTCGAATTCACACTGCCGAATTACAGGAAAAAATGTTTAAAGCCCTTGGTTTCGCTAAGGAAAGTGCTTATGCCCAATTTGGTTACTTCCTTAACGCTTTGAAGCTAGGTTTCCCACCTCATGGCGGAATTGCTATTGGGTTGGATCGATTTGCTCGTTTACTTACCGGTGCTGGTAATATTCGAGAAGTAATTGCCTTTCCAAAGAATTCTAAAGCTATTGAACCAATGACTCAAGCACCATCAGTAGTTAGTGATGCTCAATTGGAAGAATTGGGTATTAAAGTAGATAAAAAACCAGAAATTAACGAATAATAAAAAAGCTTGCGACTCAGTCTTTAACTGAATCACAAGCTTTTTTATTATAGTTAAGCTAAAGCACCCATTGGATCCCATGGAGCAAGTACAATTGGTTCACTAGCCTGAATTTCTTGTTGTTCTTTAGAAAGAAGCTTTTTGTTAACCACAATTTGGTAAACAAATTGGTCCATCCAAGCATCGCTCATTACAAAATAACCCTTGTTACCAACTTTTTTACCCCAACTGTTTTCTACTTTCCACTTAGTTGGTTGACCATCAACCAAGTCCACACCGGTGATAACCATGGCATGAGTCATTAGACTTTCACCATAATCTAGTTGAGCTGCCTTAGATAATGAAAGATCAGTATCAAATAATTGATCAGGGGCATAGAGTTTAGTATCCATAATGCCCTTTTTCGAATCAGAACTTTGACCAACATCACTACCAAACCAAACTGTTTCACCATTTTGTAATTGCTTGATGGCTAATTGTTTGAGTTCATCCATTTCTAAGTTTAAATGTTTAACTTGACGTCCGCCTTCAACGTTACCTAACATTTCAATGGTATAAGTTTTGTTGAAAGGTTTATCGGCTGTAGGGGAATTAATTAAAGATACGTAATCACTTAAATCCACTCCCACGTACTTGTTATAGAAGTCTTTGGGGGTCATTTGTTGATCAATATGGTAGTTATTTTCTTTATCACGGTACTCAAAATCAAAACTTTGAGTGGGTTCGCCTAAAGTATAAACTAGCATTCGATAGATATCTTCCATCATTTGAGTTTTAGTAGTAGCAATTTTTGTATCGGTAGCGTTCCCAGCCACTAATTCGCGAAGAACGGCTGCATTATGACGCAGTTTAAGGTTTAAATATTTGTTGAGTTGGGCAGATTTAGAACTGCTAAAAGTTTCTGGCATAGCATACTTAGGAACAATTCCGTATTTTTCAATAATGGCGCAAAGCATATCCCATTGGCCACCATCTTGCTGTGGTGTAGCCATTAACCAAGCTACTTTACGTGAGTCAAGCGGTTCATTGGCTGTTTTTAAGACGTTTTCTAAGAAAAAGTTAGCTTTTTCAAATTTATCCCAAAAATTAACATAATTTTGGGAGAGCTCAAAATCATCACTAACCTTGAATTGAGTCATTAAACGATGGCGCATGGTATTTAAAGCGGCAAACATCCAGCAACGGCCACTTTGTTTTTGATCGGCAACATCACCAGTGGATAGATCAATAGAAAATACTGGGTTCATGGTTGCATCAGAAATAAAATCGGCGCTGGTAGCTAAAATTCCTTGGTGAGTGACAGCGCGTTCTAAAACCTTACTGTCGGCCCGGTTATCTAAATTAGCTTGAAATTGATTAATTTGGTCCAAACTGATTTCACTAGTCATAAGAATTCCTCCGATTTGATTATTTGATAATGGAATACATTGTACCGCGAAATGACAATATAAAAAAGCCGTTTAAAAATAAACGACTTTAAAAATGTTATTATCTAGCTTCTAAGATTTCAGGACCATCTTCATGTCCAACAATGACGGTATTTACCAAGTCTAAGAAGAGACCATGTTCAACGATTCCAGTCATACTGTCAAGATCTTTGGCCAATTCATGGGGATGATCGATGTGGCCCATATGCAAATCAATCACATAATTTTTAGAGTCAGTTAAGACGTGTTGGCCATCTTTCATCCGAAATTCAGGATGGTAACCTTTTGCTTCAAGGCGCTTAAGTAATTGGGTACTACCATAAGGAATCACTTCTAGTGGAAGTGGGAATGAACCTAATTCATCAGCCATTTTACTTTCATCAACGATCCACATATTTTTATCAGAGTTGATTGCTACAATTTTTTCCCAAAGGTGAGCAGCTCCGCCACCCTTGATACCTTGGAAATTTTTATCAATTTGATCAGCACCGTCAATAGTTAAATCAATGTGATCAACGTCGTCAACATCTTTAATAGTAATTCCTAAAGCACGAGCTTGATCAGCGGTCCGATCAGAAGTTGGCACCCCAACAATCGAAAGACCTTCATCAGCCACTCGTCTCCCAAGGGCGTCGACAAGGTATTTAACGGTTGAGCCGGTTCCTAGACCGACAACGGTATTATTTTCCACATATTTAGCAGCAGTTTCACCAACTAGTTGTTTTAGTTCGTCTTGATTCATGTTATTTCCTCCAGTTTAATTGGGTTGAAAGGTTTTACTCATTGCCATTTTGCAAGTTTTATTAAGATTTGTCAATTAATATAAAAGTTGCCGGACTTAGTTTATAATTAAAACTAACGACAAGAAAGGGTGATTTGATGAACCGCGGATTTAAAGTGGTAACCAAGTACCAAGATCAAAAAATTAACTTGCCAAAACGAGCAACGAAAAACGCTGCCGGCTATGATTTTGAAAGTGCTGTTGATATGGTATTACCATCAATTTGGAAATTAAATTTCTTAAAAATCTTAGCAGCTATTCGCCATGAAAAGACAGCCACCACAGCTGAATTAGATGCTGCCAAAAAAGTTTTAAAACCATTTTTGATTCCTACAGGGATTAAGGCATATATGCAAGACAATGAGGTTTTAATTATTGCTAACCGTTCTAGTAATCCACTTAAGCGTGGCATGGTGGTGCCTAATGGTATCGGGGTAATTGATGCTGATTATTATGATAATGAAAGTAACGAAGGCGAAATTTTTGTCCAAATGGTGAATATGGGTATCACTGATATGCATATTCAAAAGGGTGATCGCATTGGACAAGGCATCTTTATGCCGTATTTATTGGCTGATAGTGATGCAAATGATCAAAAACAATCACGTTCTGGCGGCTTTGGTTCGTCCGGACAATAACAGATATTCAGGAGGATTTTTGTGGCAAAAGTAAAAACACAATATGTTTGTCAAAACTGTGGCTACATATCACCCCGTTATTTGGGTCGTTGCCCTAACTGTGGGGAATGGAACACTTTGGTTGAAGAAAAAGTGGCTCCAAGCAAGTCCAGTAGTACTAATACTTTAAGAAGAATTGGTGGTGCGACTACTAAACCGGAATTATTAGGAGAAGTTTCTTTTACTAATGAACAACGTATTAAAACTGATTTGGGAGAACTAAATCGAGTACTAGGAGGGGGCGTGGTCCCGGGTTCGCTAGTACTAATCGGTGGTGACCCTGGTATTGGCAAGTCCACTTTATTATTACAAGTTTCCAGTCAATTAAGTCGTCATGGCAAGATTTTATATGTATCTGGTGAAGAAAGTGCTAGTCAAATTAAGATGCGTGCTCAACGACTAGATATCAATAGTGAACAGCTTTATATTTATCCACAGACAGATATGGACGAAATCAAGGCTACTATTAACGACTTAAAACCGGATGCAGTTATTATTGATTCAGTGCAAACAATGCAGGAGCCAGAAATTCAATCGGCTACTGGTTCGGTAGCCCAAATTAGAGAGGTCACCTCTGATCTGATGAAAATTGCCAAGGGTCAGGGAGTGACAGTTTTTGTTGTGGGTCACGTGACTAAGGGCGGTACCATTGCAGGACCTAAAGTTTTAGAGCATATGGTAGATACTGTTCTTTACTTTGAGGGTGACTTGAATCATTCATATCGCATTTTACGAGCAGTTAAGAACCGTTTTGGTTCTACTAATGAACTGGGAATTTTTGAGATGCGTGAAGGTGGTCTCTATGAAGTAACAAATCCGTCTGAAATTTTCTTAGAAGAACGACTAAAAAACGCTAATGGTTCTGCCATTGTGGTTTCAATGGAAGGGACTCGTCCAATCTTAGTGGAAATTCAAGCCTTAATTACGCCATCAGTTTTTGGTAATGCCCAACGAACGGCTTCTGGTCTAGATCGTAATCGAGTTTCATTAATTATGGCGGTCTTGGAAAAGCGCGCAGGATTACTTTTGCAAAATCAAGATGCTTATTTAAAAGCGGCTGGTGGTGTAAAATTAAATGAGCCAGCGATTGACTTAGCCATGGCTATTAGTATTGCCTCATCTTACAAAGATCGAGGGACAAATCCTGCTGAATGTTACGTAGGTGAAATTGGGTTAACTGGTGAAGTGCGGCGAGTTACTCAAATTGAACAACGAGTGGCTGAAGCAGCTAAGTTAGGATTTGAAAGAATTATTGTACCATCCAATAATTTAAAAGGTTGGACCCCACCAACTGGTATCGAAGTTATTGGGGTAGCCACCTTAGCTCAAGCTATTAAAGTAGCATTGGGCTAGCTGGAAATAGAAAAAAGAAGGTGATCACTTGAAAAGAAAAAATATTGTCAGAATAATTTTTGCAATTGCCGGAGGCGCCATTGGGGCTAGTTATTTCCCCATTTTTTGGATGATTCTTCAGGTTCGTTTTGGTACTTTGATTAATAATACTTTTACAAACGCCATTTTGGGAGCAATTATTTTTTATATTATTTCCTTATTATTAGATGGCCAAGTTTTAAAAGTAGTTGATCGACTAGAAGCAGATTTAGCTAAACAAAATCCGGTTTCTTTGATTTTTGGAACTATCGGGATGATTATTGGTTTAATTGTGGCTATTTTAATTTCCGTTGTTTTATTTAGAGCCCATACCTTTTTTATCAATACTATGATTCCGGTGATCTTGATGCTGATTTTTGGCTATGTGGGGCTACGATTGGGAACCACTCAAAGTGGCCGTTTTCGTCGTTTGTTCACGTCTAAGAAAAAGACTGATGGTAGTTTTGAAAAAGATGGGGAACAAATTATTGATAAGCCACTGGATGAAAATTACCATCATTACAAAATTTTGGATACTAATATTTTGATTGATGGGCGAATCTATGACATCGTCAAAACTGGTTTTTTAGAAGGAACATTGTTAGTACCTAATTTTGTGTTGTATGAATTACAATATATTGCTGATTCCAGTGATAGTGTTAAACGCGTACGGGGTCGTCGAGGGCTAGATATTTTAAACAAATTGCAAAGTGAAAACTTGATGCCCATCGAGGCTTATGAAGGCGATTATGAAGAAATTGATGAAGTTGATAGTAAGTTAATTCAACTCGCTAAAGACGTTAATGGAGTCATTGTTACTAATGACTATAATTTAAACAAGGTTATTCAATTTCAAAACGTGCAAGTCTTTAATATCAATGCTTTGGCTAACGCCTTACGCCAAAAAATTGTGCCCGGACAAAAACTGAATGTGTTAGTTGTTAAAAACGGGACGGAGCGGCAACAAGGGGTAGCTTATTTAGACGATGGTACTATGGTTGTGGTGGAAGATGGTCGTTACTTCTTGAATGAACACTTAGACGTTATTGTTACAAGTGCCATTCAGACTGACGCTGGAAAAATGATTTTTGCCAAACCGGAACACTCCATTAAGGGAATTACTGATAAGCCTGCTAATAATAGCAAAAATGGAAACAGCAATCACAAATCTACCACCAAGACTAAAAAGAATAACAATCATAAATAATCTAGCATCTAAGTGGCTTTATCCTTGAACAACCTTTATTTTTTGGAAACTTCATTGTACACTGGAAACATTGATTATTATTATGATGTAGAAAGAGGCGCTAATAATGGCAAACGATAAAATTCGAGTTCGGTATGCTCCAAGTCCTACTGGACACTTGCATATTGGAAACGCAAGAACAGCCATCTTCAACTATTTATTTGCACGACACAATAAAGGAAAGTTTATTATTCGGATTGAAGATACGGATACTAAACGAAATGTTGCTGATGGTGAACGCAGCCAATTAGAAAATTTGAAATGGTTAGGATTGGATTGGGATGAAGGTCCAGATAATCCAGGTGAATACGGACCATATCGTCAATCAGAACGACAAGGAATTTACCAACCATTAATTCAACAATTATTGGATGAAGATAAAGCTTACGAATCATACAAAACTGAAGAAGAACTCGAAGCTGATCGAGAAGCGCAAAAAGCTCGTGGTGAAATGCCACATTACGAATATGAATATGCTGGAATGAACGAAGAAGAAAAGCAAGCCGCAATTGAGGCAGCTAAGGCTAAGGGACTTAAGCCTGTTATTCGTTTCCGTGTACCAGTTGATCATACTTATGCTTGGGATGATATTGTTAAAGGCAATGTTTCCTTTAATTCCGACAGTATCGGTGGCGATTTTGTTATTGCTAAACGAGATGGCATGCCAACTTATAACTTTGCCGTTGTCGTTGATGATCATATGATGAAGATTAGCCACGTGTTCCGTGGTGATGATCATGTGGCTAACACGCCTAAACAATTGATGATTTATGATGCATTTGGCTGGGATGCTCCTAAGTTTGGTCATATGAGTCTTATTATTAGTGCTGATACCGGTAAAAAATTAAGTAAACGTGATGAAACCGTGCTCCAATTTATCGAACAATATCGTGATTTAGGCTACTTACCAGCAGCCATGTTTAACTTCATTACTTTACTTGGTTGGTCACCAGTTGGTGAAGATGAAATCTTTTCAATTAAGGACTTCATTAAGATGTATGACGAAACTCGTCTAAGTAAGTCACCAGCTAAGTTTGATTCCAAGAAGCTAGAATGGATTAACAATCAATATGTTAAATCTAGTGATGAAGATGTTGTGATGGATTTAGCCTTACAACAACTTATCAAGGCTGGTAATATTGAAGCTGATCCTGATGCTAAGACCATTGAATGGGCTCGTAAATTAATTAATGTTTATAAACAACAAATGAGTTATATGGCCCAAATTAATGAGATGGCGGACGTCTTTTTCCATGAACCAGAAGAAGTTACTGGTGAAGCCTTAGAAGAAATTTCTAATGAAACCGCACCGGTTGTCTTGCATGAGTTGCAAGAACGATTGCCTCAAATTGCTATTTTTGATAAAACTCAAATTTTCCAAATGATTAAACAAATTCAAAAAGATACTGGAATTAAAGGTCGGAAATTGTGGATGCCAATTCGTATTGCCATTACACATGAAATGCACGGTCCTGAATTACCAGAATCAATTGAATTGATTGGTAAAGAAAAATCATTGCAACATGTTGCTCAAACTTTAAAGCAAATTGATAATAAATAATTAATTTTAAAATATTGGTTCACTAATTAATCCCGTTGAATTAACGGGATTTTTTAGTTTCAACGAGGACACCATTGGGAGTCTGCCAAAATTTGTGCTATTATTTTTAATAAATACAGTAAAAACGAGGAGCAGCCATGTTACAAATTTTTAATACCTTAACGCGGCAAAAAGAACCATTTGAACCCTTAAATCCCGGCGTGGTTAATATGTATGTCTGTGGGCCCACGGTCTACAATTACATTCATATTGGTAATGCTAGAAGTGTAATTGCTTTTGATACGATTCGACGGTACCTACAATATCGAGGCTATCAAGTTAATTATGTATCTAACTTTACCGATGTTGACGACAAAATGATTAAGGCAGCCAAGGAAAATAACACAACGGTAGAAGCGATTGCTGATAAATATATTGGGGCCTTTTTTGAAGATGTTAAGGCGTTAAATGTCGAAACGGCCACTGCTAATCCACGAGCTACGGACAATATTGATGGCATTATTGAGTTTATTTCGAACTTAATTGATAACGGTTATGCTTATAACGAAGACGGTAATGTTTATTATCGGGTAAGAAAATTTCCTTCGTATGGAGCTTTATCTCACAAAAATATTGATGATCTAGAAGTAGGTGCTAGTCAACACGTTGACGTTGATAGTGAGTTTGCTGCTAAGGAAGATCCAGTAGACTTTGCTTTGTGGAAAAAAGCTACTGATGGAGAAGTATCATGGCCTTCGCCTTGGGGAAATGGACGACCAGGCTGGCATATTGAATGCTCAGTGATGTCTACTAAATATCTGGGTAACACCATTGATATTCATGGCGGTGGCGAAGATTTAATTTTTCCGCATCATGAAAATGAACGAGCTCAAAGTGAAGCGAAAACTCAGCAACAATTTGTAAAATATTGGATGCATAATGGTTTTGTCACGGTTGGTGATGATAATCAAAAGATGAGTAAATCATTGGGTAACTTTGTGACGGTACATGATTTATTAAAAGAAGTTGATGGCGAAGTGATTCGCTTATTGATGTCAACTACCCACTATCGTCGACCAATTCAATACAATGATGCTAGTTTGCAAGAAGCTAAAAGTAATTTAAAGAAATTGCAAACAGCATTTAACAATTTGAACTACCGAATGGCCGGAGCTGAAGCAGGTAACGATCCTAAAATCGAGCAAGAAGCTCGGCAGGTATTGGCCGATTTTACTGATGCGATGGATGATGATTTTAATGCTCAAAATGGGATTGCGGCAGTATATGAACTTGCCAAATTAGCAAACGTTTATACTAGTCGAGAAGTGGTTTTTGCTGATACCTTGCAATTTTTAATTCATAATTTACAAGACTTAAGCATTATTTTTGGGGTACAACTTCAGGCAGTGGCTCTGGCCGATAGTGAAATTGAGGCATTGATTGCTGAACGAAATCAGGCACGTAAGGATAAGAACTTTATTCGTAGCGATGAAATTCGTGAACAATTAAAGGCTGAGGGCATTATCTTAGAAGATACTCCGCAAGGAACCCGATTCAGAAAGGAATCTTAAACTTTAATGGAAAACTATCAACAACTTAATGGGGTAGCTTTGGCTTATATGGGCGATGGCGCTTATGAGGTCTATATTAGAGCACACCTAATCGAACAAGGCTTAACCAAGCCTAATAAATTACAGCATGTTGCCACTCATTATGTTTCTGCTAAGGCCCAAGCGGCGTTAATTAAACAAATGGAAGCTCAAGATATTTTAAGTGAAACTGAGTGGGATTACTTTAAGCGAGGGAGAAACGCCAAAAGTTATACTCATGCTAAGAATACTGATGTTGTTACTTACCGTATTTCCACCGGTTTTGAAGCATTAATGGGATACTTATATCTTAGTCAACAGACGACACGATTGGCTGAACTAGCACAATGGTGTATTGAACAGGTCGAAGGAGGCAAATTAAGCCATGAAACCAAATGAAACAACACCGACTAATGAAACCGACTTCGTTATTGGCCGTCATCCGGTGGTCTCGGCATTAAAATCAGATCAAGAGGCTAACAAATTATTTTTGCAGACGGGAATTAATGAAAATGAACCGGTGATTGCAACCGCAATTAAGTTAGCTAATAAAAAACGATTAGTAATTTCGAAAGTCCCTAAACAAAAACTAGATCAAATGACCCATCATCAAAATCACCAAGGCATAGTCCTTGGCGTAGCGGCTTTTAAGTACGCTGAGATTGATGATTTGTTTGATAATGCTGCGGCTAAGAATGAAACACCATTCTTGATTATTTTGGATAATATTGAAGATCCCCATAATCTAGGATCTATTATTCGAACTGCCGATGCCGCTGGCGTTCATGGCATTATTATTCCTAAGCATCGAGCAGTAGGGCTAACGGCAACGGTAGCTAAAACTTCGGCTGGTGCGATTGAACGAGTACCCGTTGCCAGAGTGACTAACTTGACAAATACGATTAAAGAGCTTAAAGATCGTGGCGTTTGGATTTTTGGTACTGATATGAAGGGGACTGATTATCGCCGTTGGAATGCTAGCGGCGCTTCAGCCCTAATTATTGGTAATGAAGGCAAAGGAATTTCACCACTAGTGAAAAAACAAGTAGATGAAATGCTAACTATCCCAATGGTTGGCGATATTCAAAGCCTAAACGCCAGTGTGGCGGCTAGCGTCTTAATTTATCAGGGGTATAATACTCGTCACCCGTTAAGCTAGGGGGTCAAAAGATGAAAGAAGATTTATTGATTGTTGATGCCTATAATATGATTGGCAATTGGCCGGAACTTAATAAACTGAAACAGGCTAACCGCTTGGCCGATGCTCGTGATCAATTAATTAAAACTTTATCAGAATATAAAAAATACCGAGATTTAAATATGATTGTGGTCTTTGATGCGATGTATGTTCCCGGTAATTCTAAAAGTTTTGAAAAATATGACATGGAGATCATTTGGACCAGCAAGGATGAAACTGCAGATAGTTATATCGAAGCGTTAGCTCGCCGCAAACAAAGCCGGTTTGTGCAAGTAACGGTTGCCACCAGTGATCAGGCTGAGCAATGGACGGTTTTTGCGGCCGGAGCTTTAAGAATTCCGGCGCGAGAATTACTGGCTGATGTTAAACGAGCAAGAAGTGAAGTTAAACGACAAACTCAGGAAATTTTTGATCAGGGAATTGTTTTTGGTCGAACTACATTTACCCAAAATCAATTACTGGCGTTGGAAAAATTACGGGAAGATTTAAGTCAACGGCATCATGATAATGACTGATATTGATTAATTAATAGTAATGTAGTTTGTGAAAAGCATGTACTACCTGTTAAAACAAGCGTTCGCTTGCTGAAAACGGTTTCGTTATTTACTCTGAGACTACTTTTGAAAAGGGAGTCGTTAAAAATGACGAATGACGAAATTGATTTAATCCAATTAGTGGCTGAGGGTGACAGTTTGGCCTTGAAACAATTATTTTTAATGTACCAACCGGTCGTTAATAGTTTACGCAGTCAATTCTTTATTATTGGTTTTGATAAAGATGATTGGTACCAAGAGGCACGCTTAGTATTGTTTCATTCGGCTCAACGTTTCAATCCGACCAAACAAGTTACCTTTGGCAGTTTTTATAAACGAAATTTGCGAAATCGAATTATTGATTTAATCCGAGCCACTCAGGCTCAAAAAAGAGCTCCTAAAGAGGCGATTGCGTCTTTAGAAGCGCATCCTGATTACTACGATGATTTAGTTATTGATAAAAATAGTGTTTCACCAGAAGCCACAACTGTTTTACATGACTCGTTAAATATGGCCTATCGACGGTTTTCACCATTAGAACAACAAGCATTTTTAGCAATGCTGTCCCAAACTAATGTATCGCCGCAATCCAGAGCAGTAGTGAACGCGTTTGAACGGTGTAAACACAAGTATCGAGATAGCATTGATTGACGTTGTTGCTAATCAATGCTAGAATACTTAATGATTGTCAGGAGGAAGTTAAATGGCTCACAAAAAAGTAGCATTAGCTTGTTCGGTTTGCGGGTCAAGAAATTATACGATTCCTGCCAAACCGGGGCGAACAAGTCGATTAGAAGTAAAAAAGTTTTGTAAACATTGTGGCGGTTATACGCTGCATCGAGAGACCAAGTAACCTAAGGAGGAGACATCTTGAAATTAATTAATTTCTTTAAAAGCGTTGTTCAAGAAATGAAAGAAGTAACATGGCCAAATGCCGCTCAAACACGGCGAGATACATCCACTGTTGTGGGCACATCTATTATTATGGCTGCCTTCTTAGGCTTCTTTGATTGGTTGTTTCAATGGTTGATCTCGTTTATGGCGTAGTCATCTTAAAAAATGTTTGCTATAATATAAATATGAGTTGTCGAACCTGTATTCATACAGGTTTTTTTATTTGATTTCATTTAGTAAAGGAGAACAATATGGTCGAATCAGCTGAAAAACAATGGTATGTGTTACATACATATTCTGGATACGAAAATAAAGTTAAAATGAACCTAGATAGTCGAAAACAATCTATGGGAATGGAAGACAATATTTTTCGCGTAGTTGTGCCAGAACAAGAAGAACATGAAACCACTAAAAGTGGGGAAGATAAAATTAAAATGGATAAAACTTTCCCAGGCTACGTGCTAGTAGAAATGGTTATGACAGATCAAGCTTGGTATGTGGTTCGTAATACTCCAGGAGTTACTGGATTTGTGGGTTCTCATGGTCAAGGTAGTAAGCCCACTCCATTATTACCAGATGAAATTGATCACGTTTTGAAGATGATCGGCATGAATGCCCGTCATGAACAATTGGACGTTGAAGAAGGCGATACGGTTAAAGTGGTTGACGGCGCCTTTACTGGTTTAACTGGTCAAGTAACCGAAATTGATAATGAAAAGATGCGTTTGAAGGTTAATATTGATATGTTTGGTCGAGAAACCAGTACTGAATTGAAATTTAACCAAATCGATCCAATTATCTAATAAAAATTGTCGAAACTAAAAAGTTATGGTATACTCATGTAGTATGTTTTTTGCATACGATAAACGTGGGAGGAGAAATTTTAATCTCCAATTACCACACACGGACTTAAGGAGGTATGTCTCGTGGCTAAAAAAGTAGCTAACATTGTTAAATTACAAATCCCTGCGGGCAAAGCAACACCTGCCCCTCCAGTTGGACCAGCTTTAGGTCAAGCAGGTATCAACATCATGGGCTTTACTAAGGAATTTAACGCACGTACTGCTGATCAAGCAGGTATGATCATTCCAGTTGTTATTTCTGTGTATGAAGATCGTTCGTTTGATTTCATTACTAAGACCCCACCTGCCGCTGTTTTGCTCAAGAAAGCTGCTGGCGTTGAACATGGTTCTGGCGAACCTAACACTAACAAGGTTGCAACTGTAACCAAGGATCAAGTGAAAGAAATCGCTGAAACTAAAATGCAAGACCTTAACGCAGCTGACGTTGAAGCAGCTATGCGTATGATTGAAGGTACTGCACGAAGCATGGGCTTCGTTGTTGAAGGTTAATTTTATTTAACCCAAAAATGTACCTACGATGCGTTGCTGACGCGTCACGTGGGAGGTTTAACCGTTATACCACAATGCAAGGAGGAAAACACACATGGCTCGTAAACGAGGAAAACAATATCAAGATGCTGTAAAGCAAATTGATCAAGATAAGAAATACGCTTTGTCAGAAGCAGTTGAGTTAGTTAAAAAAATTGACTTTGCTAAATTTGACGATACAGTAAGTATCGCATTTAAATTAAACGTTGATACTAAACAAGCTGATCAACAACTACGGGGAGCAGTTGTTCTACCTAATGGTACTGGTAAAGAACAAACTGTTGTCGTATTTGCAAAGGGTGATAAGGCTAAAGAAGCCGAAGCAGCCGGTGCAGACTTTGTTGGTGAAGCTGACTTAGTTGAAAAAATTCAAGATGGCTGGTTGGACTTTGACGTTGCTATCGCTACTCCAGACATGATGGCTCAAGTTGGTCGTCTTGGTCGAGTATTGGGACCTAAAGGTTTGATGCCAAACCCTAAGACTGGTACTGTTACTATGGATGTAACGAAGGCCGTTTCAGACTCTAAAGCTGGTAAGGTTACTTACCGGACTGACCGTGACGGAAACGTTGCTGTCCCAGTTGGTAAGGTATCATTTGATGCCGACAAATTGGCTGGTAACATTAAGACCATTGCTGACGTTATTGTTCGTGCCCGTCCAGCTGCTGTTCGTGGTACTTACATCCAAAACGTTTCGATTTCATCAACATTCGGCCCTGGTGTCGAACTTGATATCGACGCAATGTAATTCTTAGCACTAGTTGGAATTAATTCTCGAAAAAATCCCTATATTGACGATAGTCAAACCATGTGGTATGATTCTATCTGTTATATATCTGCCCTAAGACTCAGGAGGCGCAAGCCTTAATTATTCCTGCCGAGGAAAAAGTTTCTTTCCTATGTCTTTTTGGCGGCATAGGGATTTTTTTATTAAATCCCAACGAAAATTTTGGGAGGTGAAATTCGTGAGTGAACAAGCTATTGCTACTAAAGCTAAATTAGTTGATGAAGTTGTTGAAAAATTCAATAACGCATCATCAGTTGTTGTAGTTGACTACCGGGGACTTACTGTTGCCGAAGTTACTGAATTACGTAAGCAATTACGTGAATCTGGCGTTTCAATGAAAGTTATCAAAAACAAGATTTTGACACGCGCTGCAGAAAAAGCTGGCTTTGATGATTTAAAGGATACATTTGTTGGACCAACTGCTATTGCATTTGGTTCTGACGATCCAATCGCTGCCGCTAAGGTAATGCACAACTTCTCTAAGACTGCTAAAGCCTTGGAACTTAAAGGTGGTATTATCGACGGCAAGGTTGCTTCAGTAGAAGAAATTGCTACCTACGCTACTTTACCAAGTCGCGAAGAACTATTGTCTACATTGGCAAATATTCTTCAAGCACCTGTACGTAACGTTGCATACGCCGTTAAGGCAGTTGCAGAAAAAAAAGAATCTGACGATGGCGACGCTGCCTAGTCAACAATAAATTCCAATTATATGGAGGAAAATACAATGGCTTTTGATAAAGACAACATTATTGCTCAATTAAAAGAAGCTTCAATTACTGACTTAAACGACTTAGTTAGCTCAATCGAAGAAGAATTCGGTGTTTCAGCTGCTGCTCCTGTAGCTGCTGCTGGTGCTGCTGGTGCTGATGATGGCGCTAAGGATTCTTACGATGTTGAATTGACTGAATCTGGTGACCAAAAGGTTAAGGCTATTAAGGCCGTTCGTGAAATCACTGGTCTTGGCTTGAAAGATGCTAAAGGTCTTGTTGATGGCGTACCTTCAATCATCAAAGAAGGCGTTTCTGAAGACGAAGCTAACGACATCAAGGCTAAACTTGAAGAAGTTGGTGGCGTAGTTACTCTTAAGTAATTTCGCTAAAAAAGTCTACCACTATGGTAGGCTTTTTTTATTTGCCAAAAAATTCAATTAAGTGCAAAATAGGTTCATACATAGATAATTGGAGGAAGTAGAATGTCAGTTTTGGTATTAGGTGGTGCTGGTTACATTGGTTCTCATACGGTGGATCGTTTAGTGGAAGCCGGCGAAGATGTAGCGGTAGTTGATAACTTAATTACTGGTCACCGTCAATCCGTTAATTCAAAAGCTCGTTTTTATGAAGGTGATGTCCGAGATAAAGAATTTATGAATCAAGTTTTTGATCAAGAAAATGTTGAAGGGGTGATTCATTTTGCCGCTTTTTCAATTGTTCCAGAATCGATGCAAGAACCGTTAAAATATTTCGATAATAATACTGGTGGCGTTATTACTCTGTTAGAAGTAATGAAAGATCACGATGTTAAAAAAATTGTTTTTTCTTCTACAGCTGCTACTTATGGTGAGCCCAAATCAGTTCCTATTAGTGAAAATGCGGATCAAGAGCCCACTAATCCCTATGGTGCTAGCAAGTTAATGATGGAACAAATTATGCATTGGTGTGACGTTGCGTATGGAATTAAGTTTGTAGCATTACGTTATTTCAATGTGGCCGGTGCTAAAGCAGACGGTAGCATTGGTGAAGATCATCATCCAGAAACGCACCTGGTACCAATTATTTTAGAGGTGGCTGCTGGTAAACGCGATAAATTAATTATTTACGGTAATGATTACGATACGGCTGATGGCACTTGTATTCGTGACTACGTGCACGTTATGGACTTAGCAGATGCCCATATTTTAGCGTTAAATTATTTGCGAGAAGGTAATAATAGTCAGGCGTTTAATTTAGGCTCATCAACCGGTTTTTCTAACTTGGAAATGTTACAAGCGGCTCGTAAAGCAACTGGTCAACCAATTCCAGCGGAAATGGGACCAAGACGAGCTGGTGATCCTAGTACGCTAGTGGCAGCTAGTCAGGCTGCTCGAGAGATTTTAAATTGGCAACCACAATATGATGACGTCGAGTCAATCATTGCGACAGCTTGGCAATGGACTCAAACCCATCCTAATGGTTATGAAGATTAAAAAAACACCGCTATCTTTAAGATAGTGGTGTTTTTTATTTATTTTTTACCAAAATTATAGTCATCATCTTCCATTGATTCAACTTGTCCCAGTAGGTATCCATTACCCACTTGAGAAAAGAAGTCGTGGTTAGCGGTAGTAGTAGAAATACCGTTCATAACAATTGGATTTACGTCTTCGTTAGTGTCCGGAAAGAGTGGATCTTGGCCAAGGTTCATAAGGGCCTTATTAGCATTATAACGGATGAAAGTTAAAACATCTTCAGTCCAACCAACTTGGTCGTAAAGTAAGTGGGTGTATTTTTCTTCGTTTCCGTATAAGCGGTACATAAAGTCGTACATCCAATCTTTCATTTCGCTTTGTTCCTGTTCTGATAATTGGTTAAAACCAATTTGAAATTTATAACCAATATAGGTACCGTGCACAGATTCATCTCGTAAAATTAATTTAATGATTTCAGCCACATTAGCCAGTTTATTGTGACCGAGATACCAAAGTGGTGTGTAAAAGCCTGAGTAAAAGAGGAAGGTTTCTAGAAAAACGCTGGCGACCTTTTTCTTTAGGGGATTGGTTTCGTTTTGATAAATATCTTTAATTTTAATAGTTTTATTTTGTAAGAATTCTTCAGTATCAGTCCAATCAAAAATTTCATCAATTTCTTCTGGTGAATTAAGGGTGGAAAAAATGGATGAATAACTTTTGGCATGAACGGATTCCATGAATTGAATATTATTCAAGACTGCAGTTTCATGCATTGTCACGGTGTTTTTACGTAAAGAAGCCATACCTTCTTGAGATTGGAGGGTATCGAGTAAGGTTAATCCACCAAACACATGACCAACTACCCATTTATGATCATCATCCAACGTCCGCCAGTCGCCAAGATCATTAGACAATGGAATTCGGGTATCTAACCAAAATTGTTCGGTTAATTTTTCCCAAGTGGCTTTGTCAATGGCATCATCGACTGCGTTCCAATTAATTGCACGATAATTTTCTGTCATAATTTACTCCTTAGATTACACAACTTTCACATTGATTAGCCCCGACTTCTTCGTTATTGTCGGTAAACGTTCGAATGTAATAAATTGATTTAATACCCTTATTATGGGCGTAGTTTCTTAAAATGTTTAAATCCCGAGTGGTCATTTTATCGGTTCGACCATTTTTCCATTCATATAGTCCAGCGGGAATGGTTGACCGCATGAATAGGGTCATACTCATTCCTTGATCAACGTGTTCTTGAGCGGCGGCATAAATATCAATTACTTTACGCATGTCAATATCATAAGCTGATTGATAATATGGCAAGGTATCGTTAGAAAGATAAGGAGCTGGATAATAGATTTTACCGATCTTAGATTCCTGGCGTTCTTCAATGCGATTAATAATCGGTTGTAGACTAGCCGAAGTATCATTGATATATGAAATAGAACCGTTGGGAGCCACGGCCAATCGATTTTGGTGATAAAGACCATCTTGCATGACTGCTTGTTGTAGAGCGCGCCAATCATTTTCGGTAGGGATAAAGATATCACCAAATAATGCTTTTATTTTATCAGAAACTGGAGCGTATGACTGGTTTAAGTACTTAGTAAAGTAACTGCCATCGGCATATTTGCTCTTAGAAAAATCAACAAAGGTTTCGTTTCGTTCTTTGGCAATTTGATTAGAAGCTTTTAGTGTCCAGTAATTTAATAACATAAAATAAGTATTAGTAAATTCAATTGACTCTTTAGAACCATAATCAATATGATTATGAGCTAAGAAACTATGAAGCCCCATGGCTCCTAAACCAATTGAATGAGCTTCGCGGTTACCTTTTTGAATGGAAGGTACCACGTCAATATTTGAGTTATCAGTGACAAAAGTTAAGGCACGGACCATCGCTTCAACCGAGTGACCAAAATCTGGTGAAGTCATTAGGTTATTAATATTTGTAGATCCTAAATTACAAGAAACATCTTTACCTAACTGAGTATATTCTTGCCGATCGTTAACGGTAGAAGGAGTTTGTACCTGTAAAATTTCAGAACATAGATTACTCATAGTAATCTTACCATTAATTGGGTTAGTTTGATTAGCCGTATCAATATTAATTACGTAAGGATAACCCGATTCCTGTTGTAATTTACTAATTTCGTTTTCTAAATCACGGGCTTTAATTTTTGTTTTTTTAATTTTGTCATTAGCCACTAAGTGATCGTATTCTTTAGTGATATCAATGTAAGCAAATGGCTGACCATACTCACGTTCAACATCATATGGGCTAAATAGATACATATCTGCATTTTTTTCGGCCAGTTCATAAAACTTATCCGGAACAATGACACCTAAGGATAGTGTTTTTAAACGAATTTTTTCGTCGGCATTTTCCTTTTTAGCTCCCAAAAAGGAAATAATATCAGGATGAAACAGATTTAAATAAACTACGCCGGCACCTTGACGTTGTCCCAATTGATTAGAGTATGAAAAACTATCTTCTAGTAACTTCATAACTGGCACAACCCCAGAAGCGGCATTTTCAATATGTTTAATAGGGTCGCCAGCAGCCCGTAGATTAGTTAAATTAATGCCAACCCCGCCACCAATTCGGGAAAGTTGTAATGCTGAGTTAATTGTGCGGCCAATCGTATTCATGTTATCTGTAGTTTGAATTAAGAAACAAGAAACTAGCTCACCACGTCGCTTGCGCCCAGCATTTAAAAAACTAGGGGTGGCTGGTTGATAACGTTGATTAATGATTTCAGCGGCAAGATCCATTGCTAACTGTTGGTCGCCATTAGCAAAGTAAAGGGCGTTAACAGCAGCCCGATCGATAAAACTTTCTAAATAGTGTTGATTATCATCAGTTTTTAGCGCATATTGTGCGTAAAACTTGTAAGCAGCCATAAATGATTTGAAGTGAAAATCCGTTTCATTTAAGTAAGCATATAGCTTTTCAATGAACTCAAACGGATATTTGTTAACAAAATCAGCCTCATAGTATTGGTTATCTATTAAGTAGTCGAATCGTTCTTGTAACGAGTCAAACTGTACCATGTTGGGTGCAACGTTTTCTTTTAAAAAGGCAGCCAAGGCTTCTTGGTCTTTTTGTAATGGAATTTGACCATTAACAGGGATATTAATTTGGTTATTTAAATCAAAGTAAGTAACATTTTCTAATTTGCTTAATGACATTGAAAAACCCGCTTTCGTTTATTAAAAAAAATAAGCGATCCCAAATTTTGGTTTCGCCTGTTTGCTAGTAGCGTATCTATGTTAAAATTAAAATCACTGAGCTGTTTTTAGTTAGCTACGGCTTGAAGTTGATCAGGACGGAAACCACTAAAAGCAGGAGTGCCTTCAATTTCAACTACGGGAACGGATTGAAATCCCCGGTCCTTTAGATAATCGATAAATTGAGGTTGCTCGTTAATGTTGTGTTCTTCAAAATCAACGTTATGTTCTGCAAGGTAACGCTTTGTCATCTTACATTGCATGCAGTTATTTTTTGAGTACAATGTTACTTTTGCCATTTTGAATTCACCATCCTTTTTCGAAACGTTTGTTATGAATTCAGTTTACACCAAATAAAGTAAAAAGCAATTCCAAAGCACACCATATATTGTGATTAAATTGTAATAAAACACTATATATGGCGATTGTAACCGTTAAACTAATTTTTAAAAATTTGGAGAGATAAAAATATGACCGAACAGCAACACTATTATTCTAGTAATCCGATCGTTCAACACGAGTTAAATTCTTGGTCTTATGACTTAAGAGGGCACCACTTTACGTTCACTACGGACAACGGAGTGTTTTCTAAAAATCGAGTGGACTATGGTAGTCGGGTATTAATTGATAACGTTGAGCTAGTTGATTTACCTAGTGGTGATCTTTTGGATTTGGGAACCGGCTATGGTCCGTTAGGGATCACTTTAGCTACGGAATTACCGGATCGCCAAATTGAGATGGTGGATATTAACGAACGAGCAGTTGAATTAGCACAACAAAATGCCGCCAATAATCAAGTAAACAACGTTAAGATTCATGTTAGTGATATTTACGATCAAGTACCAAATACCCAATTTGCCGCAATTATTACCAATCCACCAGTGAGAGCCGGTAAAAAAGTAGTGGATGCTATGATTGCCGGAGCCTATGATCATTTAACTACAGGTGGCCGGCTCACAGTGGTGTTGCAAAAAAAGCAAGGTGCTCCTTCGGCTCAAAAGTTGATGGAACAGGTCTTTGGCAATTGCCGCATTCTAAAACGAAGTAAAGGGTATTATATTTTAGAAAGCATCAAGGAAGATTAAACTGTGAACGAAAAGTATATGATAGCAGCATTACAAGAAGCCCAAAAAGCAGCTTTAATTGGAGAAGTACCAATTGGGGCGGTAGTGGTTCATCATGATCAAATCATTGGCAGAGGTCATAATTTACGTGAACACCTGCAAGATGCTACTGCCCATGCTGAAGTATTAGCTATTCAAGAAGCCAATCAAAATTTAAATAGTTGGCGACTTATTGATTGTGATTTATACGTCACTATTGAGCCTTGTGTCATGTGTGCGGGAGCAATTATTAACGCCCAATTAAGTAATGTTTATTTTGGTGCCCGTAACCAAAAGGCTGGGGCTGCTAAAAGCTTATACGAGGTACTAGAAGATGATCGTTTGAATCATCAAGTAGGACTGCAAGAAGGAATCATGGCAGAGGAAGCTGGTCAAATAATGAAAAACTTTTTTAAAGCTGCCCGAAAGCGGCATAAACAAGAAAAACAGAAAAAAACTGGCATTTTTCCAGAAAATAAGTTATGATTATTCTTGCCGTAAGGCCTTGAGGCAAAAGTTGATTTACGAACCGTGTCAGATCCGGAAGGAAGCAGCACTAAGTATTCTTGACTTTGTGTCTCTTGTTTTTTGCCATTTAGCTCCTAGCTTATTAGCTGGGAGTTTTTTTATTTCGGTTCAAAGCATGGTCAAAATGACTATTTCATACTATAATTATTTAGATGTTTTAATGGAATTGAGTTTAAAAAAAGGAGTTAATTGTAATGAGTTATCAAGCTTTGTATCGAGTTTGGCGGCCACAACGTTTTGACGAAATTGTGGGACAAACGATAATTACTAAAACGTTAAAAAATGCACTCATTACGAAACAAGTAAGTCACGCTTACTTGTTTACTGGTCCAAGGGGAACCGGGAAAACTTCTGCAGCTAAAATTTTTGCGAAAGCGGTCAATTGCCATTATTTAACAGATGGTGAGCCTTGTAACGAATGCGAAACCTGTGTGGCAATTAATGAAGGTAGCTTAAATGATGTCATTGAAATTGATGCCGCTTCAAATAATGGGGTGGAGGAGATTCGTGATATCAGAGATAAAGTGAAATATGCTCCCACTCAGGCTGATTACAAGGTTTATATTATCGATGAAGTTCATATGCTATCGACTGGAGCTTTTAACGCATTATTAAAAACTTTAGAAGAACCACCAGCTAATGTAATTTTTATTTTAGCAACTACGGAACCACATAAAATTCCGGCCACTATTATTTCGCGGACCCAACGTTATGATTTTAAACGAATTAAAGCCGTTGATATTTTGCAACGAATGCAATTTATTTTGCAGCAAAAAACAGTATCTTACGACGATCAGGCCCTTAAAGTCATTGCTAAGGCAGCTGAGGGAGGAATGCGAGATGCGTTAAGCATTTTGGATCAAACGATGTCTTATGGTGATGGAACGGTGACCTATGAGAACGCTTTGCAAGTTACTGGGAGTGTCACTAATCAATTATTATTGGATTATTTAAAACAAGTGACGCAGCAACAAACCAAAGCGGCTCTAATAACGGTTCAAGCAGTTTTAAATGAAGGTAAAGATGCCCAACGATTCATTGAAGATTTAACCTCCTATTGTCAAAATTTGTTATTATTTCAACAGGATGCTGAAATGGTCACTGAAATGGAATTAGGAATTATCGATGATGATTTCAAACAGTTGAGTGAAAAAATTGCGGCCGAAAAGATTTATCAAATGATTGATGAACTTAATGATGTGGCAAACTCAATGAGATACACGACCCATCCAGACGTGTACTTGGAAGTTTTAACGGTTAAATTAACTCATCTGCAACCTAATAATACAGTTGAGACTACACCGGTTAACGACTCTCAATTAGCACAACAAGTGACTGATTTGCAACAACAAATTAGTGATTTACAGCAACAATTAGCTAAGGTGCAATCGGCACCGATAACTACCGCTAAAGTTGCTCCTCAAACTAAGTCCAAGCCCCGTGTGGCAGGCAATAAAGGACCAACGGTATCATTAAAACAAGTCTATCCGGTTCTAGATCATGCTACTAGAAAAGATTTAGAGCAACAACAAAGTGTCTGGACAGATTTGATGAATATGCTTTCGGTGACGCAACGAGCAGTAATGCACGTATCAAAGCCAGTTGCGGCGAGTGATAGTGGGGTTATTGTGGCTTTTGATTATTCCTTTTTATTTCAAAAAGCTCAATCTGATCAAGAATTAGTGGATGCGTTAGAAAATGGCTTAGATCGTTTGTTAGGGGTATCTTTAAAGGTAGTATTTGTCCCTGATAGTGAATGGCCACAAATTAGAAAAGATTATTTGGCTAACCACAAAGCACCGGCAACTCAAACCGGTACACCCAAAACAGATAAATCCCAACCAAGCGATGAGATGACTCCCAAAGAAGAACCTATCGTGGCTAAGGCCAAAGACTTGTTTGGGATGGATGTCTTAGAAATTAAAAATGATTAATAATATGGAGGAAATTTTCTATGATGAACGGTATGAACATGAACAAAATGATGAAGCAAATGAAAAAAATGCAAGCTCAATTGGCTGATGAACAGGCTAAGTTAAACGAACAAACCTTTATTGGCAAAGCCCCTAGTGATTTAGTAAGTGCTACTTTTAATGGCCAACGCAAATTAGTTGATTTAGACATTAAATCGGAAGCTATTGACCCAGATGATCCAGAAATGTTGGCTGACTTAGTATTAACAGCAGTTAATGACGGATTAAGCCAAGTTGAAAAAGCCACTGAAGATACTTATGGTAAATATAAAAACAGTATCCCGGGAATGTAATAATAAAGAAGGTTATTAAATGCAATATCCAGAACCAATCGCGAAGTTGATTGATAGTTATATGAAGCTGCCTGGTATTGGTAGTAAAACGGCCACTCGTTTGGCATTTTATACTATTGATATGAATGAAACTGACGTTAAGAACTTTTCCAAAGCGTTAGTAGCGACTAAGGATGATCTTCATTTCTGTTCCATATGTGGTAACATCACCGAAGCCGATCCGTGTGAAATCTGCACTGATAAAACTCGTGATCAATCTCAAATTTTAGTAGTTGAGCAACCAAAAGATGTAATGGTGATGGAAAGAATGAACGAGTACCATGGCCTTTATCACGTATTAAATGGGGTGCTTTCACCAATTGATGGTAAGGGACCAGAAGACTTAAACGTAAAATCTTTGATTACCCGACTACAACAAAATCAAGCGGTTAAAGAGGTTATCGTCGCTACTAATGCTACGCCAGAAGGTGAAGCTACTGCTATGTATTTAAGTCGTTTGATTAAGCCGGCGGGAATTAAGGTGACTAGATTAGCTCATGGACTCTCGGTTGGAGCTGATATTGAATATGCTGATGAAATGACGTTATTTAAGGCCGTTGAAGGTCGGACTGAAATTTAGGAGATAGCCATGTTTTTATCACTTTTTCATCGTTATAATGTCAAAACTGATTATGATGAACGGTTACTCGAATTAGTTAATGACTTAAAAGAAGATTGGGATCATGATCAACAGACTCAACGTGCTGTGGCCGATGGCAAAGTTGACCAGGATTTAGAGCTGGAAACGCAACTGGCTAAGCAAAAATATTTTTTTATTTACCAAGAAGCTCGAATAAGACAGGTGCGTAACCATACTATTCAGTCATCAGTCATTAATCATGATTCAGAAACGTTTGAATAATATTAAATAAAGGTGAGTGATAATCCCGTACCGAGCAAGCGAACATGTAAATATCCGCTGGTATTGAAGATGGGAATAATCGCTCTTTTTTTATGGAAATGAAAGGAATTAGTACTATGCAAACGGGGAAATTTATCAGTTTTGAGGGAACCGATGGGGCTGGCAAAACGTCGGTTCTCAACGCGGTTGCTAAACGACTAACTCCACAACTGCAACAAAAATTATTAATTACAAGAGAACCAGGTGGCGATTTTATTTCAGAACAGATTCGCGAAGTAATTTTAAATCGCCAAAATACCACTATGGATATTAGAACTGAAGCTTTGTTATATGCGGCTTCTCGTCGCCAACACTTAGTTAGTACTATTTTGCCGGCGTTAGCAGATGACAAGTTAGTCCTATGTGATCGTTACGTTGACAGTTCTATTGCCTATCAAGGGGCCGGTCGAAAAATTGGAGAAACTAAGGTGGCCGATATTAACTTATTTGCTACTGATGGGGTCTTGCCGTTTAAAACTATCTATTTTGATATCCCGGTGAAGGTCGGCTTAAAACGTATTGCTGCTCATCGTCAAGAGCAAATTGATCGCTTAGACGTGGAAACAATTGATTTTTATGAACGGGTTCATGCTGCTTATGATCGCCTTGCCTTGGCTGATTCAAACCGTTACATTATCATTGATGCTACCCAGCCATTAAAGCTGGTAGTTGAAGCGACCATGAATCAACTAAAATTAGTTGCTCCAGAGTATTTTACTGAGGAGGAAATTTGATGAAATTAGTAATTGCAATTGTTCAAGATAAAGATGCAGGTAAATTAAGATCAGTTTTTATTGCCCATGATATTATGTCGACAAAGTTCGCTACTGCCGGTAGTTTTTTAAGAGCGGGCAATAGTACCTTTTTTGTAGCAATTGATGAAGAACGGGTTCCTAAAGTTTTAGATTTAATCAAAGAAACCTGTTCGGCTCGACAAAGTTATATGACCCCACCAGTCACCTTAAGTAATGAGCCAGTTGATCAACCTTTTCCAATTGAAGTTCAAGTGGGTGGTGCAACGGTGATGGTGGTCCCATTGGATTCTTTTCACCAATTTTAGGAGTCAAAAATGATTGAAGAAATCAGTAAAACCCAACCAGAAATTGTGAAGCAATTTATGGAAATAGTGCAGCAAAAACACTTATCGCATGCTTACTTATTTACAGGTGAGGTCGGTGCTGGTGAACTAGAAGTAGCGATGCTCATTGCGATGCGACTGTTTTGTACTAATGTGATTGATAATCGCCCGTGTGGTGAGTGTACCGAATGTCGTCGAATTTTGGCTCGTGAGCATCCGGATGTGGTGATGACCAAGCCAGATGGTCTCAGTATCAAGGTGGACCAAATTCGACATATTAAAGCAGAATTTTCTACCAGTGCTGTTGAAGGAAGCCAAAAAGTTTTTATTATTGAAAATGCAGAAAAGATGACAGTCGGAGCGGCCAATAGTTTACTTAAATTCATCGAAGAACCCATAGGTACTGTCACTACTTTCTTGATTAGCCCGGAAAAACAACTGATTTTACCAACGATTGTTTCTAGAACTCAAGTAGTAGATTTTAACGGAGTAGACAATCAGTTACTCATTCAATCATTAACAAATTTAGGGGTACCACCTAGTCAACGTGATCTACTTTTATCATTAACTAATAGTTTGCCCCAGATTGAAGAGTGGGTTCAAGACGATTGGTTTTATAAACTTAGTAATCAATTAATTAAGTGGTTTGAGTATTTAACAGCAGGTAATAAGTTAGCGCTACCCATTGTTCAAATGGAAATTATGCCGTTACTAACTAACCGCACGCAGCAACGGTTAGCCCTTGATTTAATAGTAACTATTTGGCAAGATACCTTACTATGTAAATACAATTCGGCTGCACTTGATTCGATTAGATTTCAATCCGCTAAACCAGTGATTAGTAAGGTGGCTAGTCAAATTACTACCAGTCAATTATTAGCAGCAATCGATGAGTTGTTGACAATTAACGCGGCTTTAGATGTAAATGTTGGCTTTCAAAATATCTTGGAAGCCAAAACCTTAAAAATATTGACATTATTCAGTAAATGAAAAAGTTAGGGTGGTAGAATTGAATAGAAAAGATGCTTACCAGGCGTTGCAAGATGTGGAAGAAGAACTGGCCCATGTAACTAGTCAGTTTGTTAGTTTGCATGAATCACTAACCAATGTGTTGGAAGAAAATGCCGAACTAGAAATTGAAAATCAGCATTTACGAGAGCGAATTAACCAGATGGAAGCTAAAGATGATGATGGCGAAGAACATTTATCCCAATCACGGCAAAATCTGGAGAACCTATATAATGAAGGTTTTCATGTTTGCAGTCAATTTTATGGTAAACACCGTGAGGATGGCGAAGATTGTATTTTTTGTATGGACATAATTTACGGGCGGCGTTAGTTAGGAGAAAATAATTGGAAACACAACAAAGTTTTGATAATCATGGGCAATTAGGGACACTGTATTTGGTGCCCACTCCGATTGGTAATTTGGGGGATATGACATTTAGAGCAGTAGAAACGTTGCAAACAGTTGATTTAATTGCAGCTGAAGATACCCGTAACACGCAAAAACTGTTAAATCATTTTCAAATTGAAACCCACCAAATTAGTTTTCATGAGCATAATACGGCTGAACGAATTCCTGAATTTGTGGCCAAGCTAAAAGCCGGTATTTCGATTGCTCAAGTAAGTGATGCCGGGATGCCCTCTATTAGTGATCCTGGTAAAGAATTAGTAAAAGCTTGTGTTAGTGAAAATATTCCAGTTGTACCACTACCAGGAGCTAATGCTGGATTAACTGCGCTCATTGCGTCTGGCATTGAACCTCAGCCGTTTTATTTTTATGGTTTTTTACCGCGTAAGGATAAAGAACAACGAGCGGAATTAAAACAATTAGCTCAGGTAAGAGTTACCAGTATTTATTATGAAGCACCGCATCGAATCAAAAAAACATTGAAGAATTTCGTTAGTGAATTTGGACCAAATCGGCAGGCTGCTTTGGGTCGAGAATTAACTAAAAAACATGAAGAATTTATTCGGGGCACGCTCGCTGAGTTATTGCAATGGGCGAATGAAGAACAAATTCGCGGAGAATTCGTCATTATTGTCGCTGGTAATGACCATCCTGAAGTGTTAGCAGATGAACCAACTTCTTTGTTACCAGTTACTGAACAGATCCAACAATATATCGAACAAGGAATGGCAGTAAATGCTGCCATTAAAACGGTAGCTAAAGAACGTAACTTAAAGCGCCAATCCGTGTATAATCAATTTCATAACATAGATTAAGAGGGGAAAAAAGTGGCGAAAGAATACCAAATAAACCATCAAGTTTTGTATTATGAAGGTGACATCACTAACCAAATGACAATGGCTATGTTGTTAAACGTGTTAGTATTGGCTTCGGAAGGTCAAAGTCGGTTTTTGGGGGTTGGTCACGAAGTATTAGGTCAAGACGATCTCGGTTGGGTTGTGACTTCTTATTCTATCGATGTGGTCCGGATGCCTAAGGTTGATGAAAATATTACAATTACGACTGAAGGGACTTCTTACAATCGTTTTTTTGCGTTTAGAAAATTTTGGATCAATGATCAAGCCGGTAATCGAATTGTTCAAGTACAAAGTATTTGGGTCATGATCAATGAAAAAACTCGAAAATTAGTTTCAATTCCTACTGAAATAGTGGCAGCTTATGAATCTGAGGCGGTAAAACGGATACCACGGTTACCAAAACCCACTACTTTAACTGAAATTACGAAACAAAAACGGTATCAAGTTCGCTACAGCGATATTGACTTTAACGGTCATGTTAATAATGCTCACTACTTAGAATGGGTGGCCGACACGTTACCATTAACCTTTTTAGCGACTCATACGCCGGAACATATTGATATTCGTTTCGAAAATGAGGTTCGCTATGGCGAAATGATTGATAGCCATCTTCAATTAATAAAGAACGAAGAGCAGACCATTTCCCGTCATGAAATAAAAGATGGTGAAACTGTGTCTGCTAATGCAGAAATTAAATGGCGTTCCACCGAGAAAGGGTAAAAAATGATTACATTAGCAATCGATACGTCTAATCGGCCGTTAACCGTGGCCGTTTTGGATGGAAAACAATTATTGGCCACTACCACGTTGACCACTCACAGAAAACACGCGGAATTTTTACTACCGATTGTGGAAGAATTAGTCGCTAGAGCTGAATTAACACCTACAGACCTACAACGAATAGTTGTTGCTTATGGCCCTGGCTCTTATACGGGAATTCGTATGGCGGTTACTTTGGCTAAAACCTTGAGTTCCACTTTAAATATCGAAATAGTCACCGTTTCTAGCTTATTATCACTAGCGTTAAACGAAAGTCGCCCAGATGTTTTGATTAATCCTATTTTTGATGGACGTAATCAAAATATGTTTACTGGGTTGTATCGGTGGCACGATAACGAATTAATACCGGTGATTGAAGATCAACATATTAATTTAGTTGATTGGTTGCCTAAGTTAAAGCAGCAGACGTTACCTATCATTGCGCTGGGTGAAATTAATAATTTTACTTCTATAATGAAGGAACAATTAGGCGAACGAATTTCTTTTAGATCAGAATTAATGAATATTCCTAATGCAGCAAAGTTAGGAATTTATGGCCAGCAACTGGAACCAGTCAAAGTAGTTGGCACAGTGGTTCCTAATTATTTAAGATTAACCAAAGCAGAAGCGGATTGGCGAAAGGAACATCCTGAAGCGGGTGATGGTAATTATGTGGAAAAAGTTTAAAAATTGGCTGAACCAAAATTTTGATAATAAGGAAGATCGGCTCCGAGATCGGTACCTAGATATTAAAAATCACGAGGTGACGATTAATGGGCTAGACTATTTTCTAGCCAAAGCGGTGATTCCTGATATTCCGGAAATATTGGGCATTGAACGAGCTGTTTATGGGGGGCAAACGCCATGGGATGACAAGGCGTTTCAAAATGAAATTTCTCGTAAACAGGACCGCTTTTACTTGGTGTTACGTCGAAATGATTGGTTAGTAGCCTTTATTGGTTGTAATTTGAACTTTGAAACAAAAGATTGCCATATTTCGAATGTGGCAGTAGCACCTAATTTCCAAGATCACGGATTAGGTTATTTTTTGATTGCCAAAATTGTTAAAAAAGCCCGTGAATTAGAATTTAATAAAGTTACGTTAGAGGTTCGAGTTAGTAATGAAAAAGCTCGTAGTCTTTATAAGGACCTAGGTTTTAGAGAAGCCGGTATTAAAAAAGGCTATTATAATGATGACCATGAAGATGCCATTGATATGGTCATGGATTTAACCGAAGAACCTGGGATTGAGGAATAGAGGAGAGTTCTTTTGGCACGAAATTTAATATTAGCATTTGAAACGAGTTGTGATGAGACGTCAGTGGCGGTAATCGAAAATGGTAATCGCATTTTATCTAACATCGTCGCAACTCAAATTAAGAGTCATCAACGATTTGGGGGAGTAGTCCCAGAAGTTGCTAGCCGTCATCATATTGAAGAAATCACCTTGTGTATTCAAGATGCCTTGAATGAGGCAGGGGTCACTTATGACGACCTAGATGCAGTGGCCGTGACGTATGGTCCAGGATTAGTGGGAGCTTTGCTTATTGGAGTAACTGCTGCTAAAACAGTAGCTTGGGCCCATAATTTACCATTAATTCCGGTTAATCATATTGCTGGCCATATTTATGCGGCTCGATTTGTTGAACCGATTGAATTTCCAGCGCTGGCCTTAGTAGTTTCTGGTGGGCATACGGAATTAGTTTATATGGCCACAGAAAATGATTTTAAAATTATTGGTGAAACTAGAGATGATGCTGCTGGTGAGGCTTATGATAAAATTGGGCGGGTTCTAGGTATTAATTACCCTGCTGGTAAAGAAGTTGATGAATTGGCTCATCAAGGAAAGGATACGTTTAATTTTCCAAGAGCCATGGATCATGAGGATAACTTTGATTTTAGCTTTAGTGGACTAAAAAGTGCTTTTATTAACACGGTTCATCATGCTGACCAAATTGGTGAGACCTTAAATAAGGCTGATTTAGCTACTAGTTTTCAAGCTGCAGTAGTAGATGTTTTAGCCGATAAAACGGTTAAAGCATTAACGAAATTTCCAGTTAAGCAGTTAATCTTGGCTGGTGGAGTGGCTGCTAACAAAGGAATCCGGAGTCGTTTAACAAAAGAATTAGAGGCGTTTACTAATACTAAATTGGTATTAGCACCACTTAATTTATGTGGTGACAATGCGGCGATGATTGGAGCAGTTGGTGAAGAATTATATCGTCATCAGGTTTTTGCTGATGCCAGCTTGAACGCAGTTCCCAGTCTAGAATTTGAATGGTTGGAACCAACAGAATAAAAAAGCAATTCCAGTAAATGGAATTGCTTTTTTATTGGTCAAATTCTTCTAATTTTAGGCTTGTTTCGGTCCAATTGAGTTCTACTTCGTCAATTTCAGTTTGGGTAGCTGCGACTTCGTCTTGTAATCTGCCCAATTCTTGATAGTCAGTTTGAGCCGTATCTGCCATTTGTTCTGCTAATTCGGCTTTATGCTGCTCTAGTTGTTCCATTTGTTGTTCTAATGACTTAACTTGTCGTTCTATTTTACGCCGTTCTTTTTGAGCCTGTTTATTAATAGCGTAATTAGTAGTTGGTTGTGCCACTGATTTTTCTGTTGGTGCATTTAATTCCTCATTGTGGGCTTGAAGGGCTAATTGTTCATCCTTTTTCTCAACGTAATAATCATAATTACCTAGATAATTAGTACTACCAGTAGCACTAATTTCGGTGATGGAAGTAGCTACACGGTTAATAAAGTAACGATCATGAGATACAAATAAAATAGTACCGGTGAATTGGTTTAAGGCTGTTTCTAGGACTTCTCGACTATCGATATCTAAATGGTTAGTAGGTTCATCGAGAATTAAAAAGTTATCATGGCGCATCGCCAACTTGGTTAAAAGTAAGCGGGCTTTTTCACCACCAGAAAGATCGCCCACTAATTTAGCGACATCATCACCAGAAAAAAGAAAACTGCCTAAGATGCTGCGAATATCTTTTTCAGGAGTGGTTGGATGATCATCCCATAATTCAGCTAAAACGGTTTTGGCCGGATGGAGATTTTGTTGCTCTTGATCGTAGTAGCCAATATCCACGCCAGTGCCCCAATTAATCGTTCCATGAATTAACGGAATATTTCCTAAGATACTCTTTAAAAGGGTTGATTTACCGACACCGTTGGGGCCTACAATAGCTACCGCTTGGTTGTTAGTAATTTCTAAATTAATAGGTTCTGCGAGGGGGTGCTGGTCATAACCCACGGCTGCATCCGTCACTTTTAAGATATTATGGCCACTTTGGCGTCTGCCGGTAAAGGCGAAACGAGCTACTTTATCATCGGCAGTTGGCTTTTCTAATCGTTCCATTTTTTCGAGTTGTTTACGACGAGCTTGGGCTTGCTTGGATGATGAAGCTCTAGCAATATTTTTGTCCACAAATGTTTGTAATTTATTGATTTCTGATTGTTGTTTTTCATAGGCCTTGGTCTGTTGAACTTCAATCGCCGCTTTTTGTTCCACGTAACTAGTATAGTTACCTTTATAATGATGAAGCGTGTGGTGGGCCATTTCATAGACTTCATTGACTAATTGGTCTAAGAAATAACGATCATGAGAAATGATCAATAACGCACCACTATATTTTTTAACGTAACCTTCTAACCAAGTAATGGTTTCCACATCCAAATGGTTGGTTGGTTCGTCTAAGATCAGTAATTCGGGCTGTTCTAAAAGTAATTTGGCTAAGGCCAATTGAGTTTTTTGACCACCAGATAGTTCGCTAATTTTGTGATCATATCTATCGCTATCAAACCCAAAGCCATGTAAGACACCACGAATTTCTGCTTGATAACCATAACCGTTTTGGTCACTAAATTGCGTCTGCAGGCGATCATAGTTAGTTGATAGTTGTTCTAATTCTTTGGTATCGGTGGTAGTACCCATTTGTTGCTCGATTTCGTGAATTTGTTGCTCTATTTGTTTTAATGGTTCAAAAACCGATTCCATTTCGGCATAAATGGTTTTAGTAGACTGTAATCCAGTATCTTGAGCTAGGTAACCGATGGTTAAATCTTTTTTTTCAGTAATTTGGCCACTATCGATATTGGAAACTCCCATTATCATTTTAACCAAGGTGGATTTTCCAGCTCCGTTACGCCCAACTAGGGCAATTCGACTATTATCTTGTACAGTTAAATTGACGTTATCAAATAAAGTTTCTGCGCCAAAACGTTTGGCGATATCTTGTGCTTGTAGAATTATCACGATGAAATTCCTTTCTGACTATGCTAATCTCTATATTTTATCATATTGCTGGCGGAAATAATGAACAATAAAATTGAATTAATTTTCACAAAATAGCCGAATATGGTAAAATAGACGCTAAAGAGATTTTCACAAAGTATAAAATATAAATACATATGCAGGAGGATTCACAAGTGGTTGCTGAAAACATTCCTAAGGCAACAGCCAAACGGTTGCCGATTTATTATCGTTATTTAAATATTTTACATGATGCTGGTACTAAACGAATTTCTTCAACGGAGTTAGCTGATGCAGTTCAGGTTGATTCTGCTACCATCAGACGTGATTTTTCCTATTTTGGTGCTTTAGGTAAACGCGGATATGGTTACGATGTTGATAATTTGTTAGCCTTTTTCACTGAAATTTTAAATCAAGGACATTTAACTAACGTTGCTTTAGTAGGGGTTGGTAATTTAGGCCACGCCTTGTTAAACTTTAATTTTCATAAAGACAGCAATGTTCGTATTTCAGCTGCATTTGATGTTAACGACAAAATCGTTAATACAATTCAAGCTGGGGTGCCCATTTATCCCATGACAGAATTAAAGCAACAATTGCGTGATCAACAAATTCAAGTGGTTATTTTAACAGTACCAACGGCTGTAGCTCAAGAAGTGACTGACGAGGCTGTTGAAAGTGGCGTTAAGGGAGTTTTAAACTTTACACCGTTACGATTAGCAGTACCTGAAAATGTTCGAGTACAAAATGTTGATTTAACTAATGAATTACAAACTCTAATTTACTTTATTGATAATTATGAATAATTAATTTCCAAGCGTTTTGATAACATTGAAAACGCTTGGGTTTTTTATTTTTCAGGTAAAAAGACTTGCATTTGCGGACAAATGATTATATATTATAAACAGTGTTTAGCACTACTAACAAAAGAGTGCTAACAATGCTAATAATGTTTAAAATGATGGAGGGGTTAACGTGTTAAAACCATTAGGAGATCGCGTAATCATTGAAACGCAAGAAGAAGAAGAAACCGTCGTTGGCGGTATCGTTTTAGCAAGTAATGCTAAAGAAAAACCACAAACAGGTAAAGTAGTAGCTGTTGGTGATGGTCGCGTTTTGGATAACGGCCAAAAGGTCGCTCCAGTAGTTAAAACCGGTGATATTGTTATGTTTGATAAGTATGCCGGTACAGAAGTTAATTATGATGAAACATCATACTTAGTACTACATGAAAAAGACATTGTAGCAATCGTGGAATAGTTTTTAATCCATTTTAATAATAAAAAGAAAACTTTGAGGTGAATAGAAACATGGCAAAAGAAATTAAATTTTCAGAAGATGCCCGTAATTCTATGCTTAAGGGTGTCGATAAATTAGCAAATACCGTTAAAACTACCATTGGTCCTAAAGGCCGCAACGTAGTTTTGGAACAAACTGCAGGAACTCCAACTATTACTAATGATGGTGTCACTATTGCCAAGGCAATTGATTTACCAGATCATTTTGAAAACATGGGGGCTAAGTTAGTTTCTGAAGTGGCTTCTAAGACTAATGATGTCGCTGGTGATGGTACCACTACGGCAACTGTTTTAACTCAAGCCATTGTAAACGAAGGAATGAAAAACGTTACTGCTGGTGCTAACCCAGTGGGAATCCGTCGCGGAATCGAAAAGGCTACACGGGCAGCCGTTGATTCCCTTCACAAGATGTCACATGAAGTGAAATCAAAAGATGACATTGCTCAAATCGCTTCAATTTCTTCAGCTAACGAAGAAGTTGGTGAATTGATTGCGGACGCAATGGACAAAGTTGGTAATGACGGCGTAATTACAATTGAAGAATCACGTGGAGTTGATACTAGCTTAGACGTTGTAGAAGGTATGCAATTTGACCGTGGTTACATGTCACAATACATGGTAACTGACAACGAAAAAATGGAAGCAAATTTGGATAATCCATATATCTTGCTAACTGATAAGAAGATTACTAATATCCAAGATGTTTTACCATTACTTCAACAAATTGTTGAACAAGGTCGTTCATTGTTAATCATTGCCGATGATATCGGTGGTGAAGCTCTTCCAACCTTGGTTCTTAACAAAATGCGTGGAACCTTTAACGTCGTAGCTGTAAAAGCTCCTGGTTTTGGTGATCGTCGTAAGGAACAACTACAAGACATCGCTGTTTTAACTGGTGGAACTGTCATTACTGACGATTTGGGTCTTAACTTAAAAGACACCACTATTGATCAATTGGGCCAAGCCGGTAAGGTCAACGTTACTAAAGATAATACGATGATCGTTGAAGGTGCTGGTAACAAAGATCAAATCGCTGCTCGTGTTGATGAAATTAAAAATCAAATCGAAGCTACTAGCTCAGACTTTGACCGTGATAAGTTAAAGGAACGTTTAGCTAAGATGACCGGTGGGGTTGCAGTTATTCGTGTGGGTGCTGCTACTGAAACTGAATTAAAAGAAAAGAAATATCGGATTGAAGATGCCTTAAACGCAACTCGTGCTGCGGTTGAAGAGGGCTTCGTATCTGGTGGTGGTACTGCCTTAATTAATGCTATTCCTGATGTGGCCAAGATTGAAGCTGACGGTGACGAAGGTACTGGTGTTAAGATTGTGCTTCGTGCTTTAGAAGAACCAGTACGTCAAATTGCTGAAAATGCTGGGGTTGAAGGTTCAGTGATTGTTGAAAAACTTAAGGGTGAAAAACCAGGTATTGGTTACAATGCCGCTAATGGTAAGTTTGAAAACATGATTGATGACGGAATCGTTGATCCTACCAAAGTAACTCGTTCAGCTCTTCAAAATGCTGCCTCTGTTTCCGCATTATTATTAACCACTGAAGCAGTAGTTGCTGATGAACCAAAGACTGATGATGGTCCAATGGCTCCTGCTGGAATGCCTGGCGGAATGGGTATGTAGTTTTAATATTAATAGCTTTAACAAAAAAACGTCCGAATGGGCGTTTTTTTGTTGTTTCTAATTATTTGTGGTTTAATAGAATAATAGCTTGTGTTTATAATTATTTAGTATTATGATTCTAGGGTTCGAGACACTGCATAGGAGACGATCCGTGGAGTTTTTAAAATTTTAACAGAGGTTAAAGGAGTTATTTGCTATGTGGCATTATTTAAAGCGGGTTTTAATTGGAAAGCCTTTAAAAACCGCTGATGAAGGTGGTCAAGCTTTAACTAAGTTTAAGGCATTAGCACTGTTATCTTCTGATGCATTGTCATCAGTTGCATATGGGACGGAGCAAATTACGACTGTATTGATCACATTATCAATGGCAGCCTTGATGTATCAAGTCTGGGTAGCGGCTTTGGTGCTAGTTTTATTAGCAGCCATTACGTTATCTTATCAACAAATCATTCATGCTTATCCTTCAGGTGGAGGGGCCTACGTGGTTGCAAGTACCAACTGGGGCCAGGGGGCTGGTTTGGTTGCAGGTGGCTCTTTATTAGTGGATTACATGCTGACAGTAGCTGTTTCCACGACATCAGCAACTGAAGCCATAACGTCTGCTATTCCGGCGTTATATAGTCATCAAGTTTTAATTTCTTGTTTGATTGTTGTTGGTATTATGTTGTTAAATCTTCGTGGTATTCGAGAATCAGCTAGCTTTTTGACATTACCAGTTTATTTATTTATTATTATGATCATTTTTATGATTGTTTATGGTTTATATAACATTCTGACTGGTAATATTGAGTATCATGCGGCTGCCCAAATTAACCAACAAGTTCAAGGAATGACATTAGTGCTCTTCTTTAGGGCCTTTTCATCAGGCTCATCATCCTTAACTGGGGTGGAAGCGATTAGTAATGCGGTACCTAACTTTAAGAAACCGAAAAGTCATAATGCCTCAGCAACGTTAGCTATTATGGCGACTATTTTAGCGGTATTCTTTGGTGGAATTACTTATTTGAGTTATTACATGGGAATTGTCCCAAGTAGTCATGAAACGGTTCTTTCCCAAATTGGTGAAGGCGTTTTTGGCCATGGAGCGATCTATTATCTCCTACAACTTTCAACAGCGATGATTTTGGCTGTGGCCGCAAATACTGGTTTCTCTGCCTTTCCAATTTTAGCTTATAATTTGGCTAAAGATAAATTCTTGCCTCACGCTTATCTTGATAAGGGTGATCGGTTGGGTTATTCTAACGGGATTATTTCATTGGCCATTGGAGCCATTGCTTTAATCATTTTATTTGGTGGTAAGACTAGTTCATTGATTCCACTATATGCGGTTGGGGTGTTCGTGCCATTTACCTTGTCACAATCAGGAATGATCATTCATTGGCGTCGGAATAAGGGTAGAAACTGGTTGCTAAAGGCCACAATTAACTTTGTGGGAGCTTTTATCTCACTAGCACTGGTAGTGTTCTTATTCTTACTTCGTTTCGAAAATGTTTGGCCATATCTAATTGTGATGCCAATTATTTTGCGAATGTTCTATAAAATTCATGGCCACTATATTCGAGTGGCTGAACAACTGCGAGTGGAAGAAGAAGCCCATAAAATTGCCAACACTCATCATTTTGACGGTTCAACCGTCATTGTTTTGGTCAGCGGTGTTACTAGGGTAACTTCAAAAGCGATTAGCTACGCACAATCAATCGGTGATTACGTTATTGCAATGCATGTTTCGTTTGATTCTAATCCAGAAAAAGAAAAGGAAACCTCTGAAGAATTTAAGAAAGAATTCCCAGATGTGCGTTTTGTCGATATTCATTCGTCTTATCGTTCAATTGCACAGCCAACCTTGCGTTTCTGTGATGTGATTGCTAAACGGGCAGAAGATCGTAACTACTCCACTACTGTGTTAGTACCACAATTTGTTCCTAAACATCGTTGGGAGCAAATCTTGCATAACCAAACCGGGTTACGTTTACGAGCAACCTTAAATTCACGACAAAATATGATTATTGCTACTTATAATTATCACCTTAAAGAGTAGTTCATTAAGTTCATACTAATAATTTTGACGACCTCATATCAATTTGATAGGGGTCGTTTTTTTATTGATTGTGGGCGTTTTATGGCAGGAATAAAAAGTTTTTTAAAGATTTCGGCTTAATTTATCAGTAATGTTATTGACGCTTTCAAATTAGAGGAATATTATAGCTGTCGATCAGTAAAAACTTAAAACTATACTTGGTGGAAGGATACATTATCATGGAAGCTAGGAAAAAGATAACGATTGCTGGTATTTTAATTACATTAGGAATTGTTTATGGTGATATTGGAACATCACCGTTGTATGTAATGAATGCGATTATTGCTGATGCTGGAAAAGTATCGGCCTTATCGCCAGAATATATTATTGGTTCCATCTCATTGATTTTTTGGACACTTATGTTGCTAACAACCATTAAATACGTGGTTTTGGCTATGCGAGCTGATAATAACGGTGAAGGTGGCATCTTTGCATTATATGCGTTAGTGCATCATCGTGGTACTTGGCTAGTTATTCCGGCCTTAATTGGCGGCTCAGCGCTGTTAGCTGATGGTACATTAACACCAGCGGTGACGGTGACCTCGGCCGTAGAAGGACTGAAAGGGCAAAATTTTTGGGGGATTCAATTTAGTAACGCACAAATTGTGGTATTGTTGATTACGACAACGGTTTTATTGTTACTATTTATGATTCAACAATTTGGAACCGCTAAGATTGGAAATGCTTTTGGTCCCGTCATGTTGCTTTGGTTTGCATTTTTAGGAATTGTGGGATTGATACATATGGGAGGACACTTAGAAATTCTCAAGGCCCTTTCACCAATTTATGGAATTAAAATTCTTTTCTCACCGACTAACAAGGTAGGTATTTTTTTACTAGGCAGTATCTTCTTGGCAACTACCGGTGCCGAAGCATTATATTCAGATATGGGACATGTGGGTAAATTTAATATTTATCTAACCTGGCCGTTTGTTTATTCGATGTTAATGTTAAATTATTTTGGTCAAGGAGCTTGGTTACTCGCACATTACAAGGATGCTCAATTTGCTAATGCAGCAACCATTAATCCATTTTATGAAATGTTGAATCATAATTTACGACCAATCGCCATTATTTTAGCAACGTTAGCAGCTATTATTGCGTCACAAGCGTTAATTACCGGGTCGTATACGTTGGTTCATGAAGCCATTAATTTGAAATTTCTGCCTAGAATGGCCATCACCCATCCGTCTAATGAACGCGGTCAAATATATATTTCTTTTGTTAACTGGTTTTTATGTATTGTGACTTTAAGCGTCGTATGGTTATTTAGAACTAGTAAAGCCATGGAGGCTGCTTATGGGTTAGCAATTACGGTGACAATGTTAATGACAACCATCTTGTTGTTTGAGTTCTTATCAATGCACACCAATCGAATTAGGGCTTTCTTAGTAGCTGGTTTCTTTGGCGTGATTGAATCGATTTTCTTAATTGCTAGTTTAGTTAAGTTTGTGCATGGAGGATATATTACTTTAATCATCATGCTGATTATTTTAGGAGTAATGGTGGTTTGGTACTTTGGTAATAAGATTCGAGAGTATTATCAATATCAAAGTGAATCCGTTAACTTAACCGATTATACGGATCAATTAAGTGAATTGGCTCATGATGAAAGTATTCCTTATTTTGCTGCCAATTTAGTTTATTTAACTCGAGTAAAACCAGGATATTTAATTAAGAGAACGGTTTTATATTCTATTTTTGATAAACAACCCAAACGAGCTCAAGTTTACTGGTTCATAACGGTTAATGAGACTGATAAGCCTTACGAACAGCGTTATGTTGTTGATATGATGGGCACTCGAGATGTAGTTTCGGTTCAAATTTATTTGGGTTTTAGGTGTTCTCAACATGTTAATAAATATCTTCGACAAATTATTGCTGATTTATTAGCTGAAAAAGTAATTGACCCTCAAACACCAAAATACACAACAGTTGCTGGTCGTAAGGTGGGAGACTTTAAATTTGTTATTATTCGCGACAGAGCCAAGGGCTTACCAACCGAAGAGCTTGCAAATTGGAAGCGGCTGTTAATTGATGGACGAATTGGGTTACAAAACATCACTACTAACCCAGCTGATTGGTATGGTTTAGAGTTTGCCGATATTGTCGATGAAGTGGCGCCACTTTTCATTGGTACTAATCATAAAATTAATTTTACTGATCATGAAATTAAAAATATTAAGATAAAAAATAATAGTTTTAAGTAAAGGCACTAAAAAAGCATCCTCGAATGAGGATGCTTTTTAAATATTTATTTATTAAATTAAACCAACCAGCTTTGCAAATAATGGAACAACGATATCAGCTACAATTGAAATAATAACTGTAGCGATAGAAGCCATTGATCCTTGAATGGAACCTAATTGCAAGGCTTTGGCGGAACCAACCGTATGTCCGGCAGTTCCAAGTCCTAAACCAGCACCAATTGGATCGGTGAGGTGGAAGAGCTTAATGAGCCAATCGGCCAAGGCATAGATGATAACGGCATTGACGATGCAGGCCATCGCAGTAACAGCTGGAATACCTTTAATGGCACCAGCGATTGGCATGGCCACAGCTGTAGTAGCGGCTTGTGGTAACATCGAGGCAATCCCTGCGTTATCCAACCCAAATAACTTAGAAACACCATAAATAGCGAATTCAGAAAGAAATAGCCCAATAATTAATGAAAGAATAATAACTGGCCAGAATCGTTTAACGATATCATTTCGGCGGTACAGTGGAATCGCAAAGGCGATTGTCGCTGGTTGTAAAAACCAAATGATAAGCGATCCTCCCGGTAAGTATGCATTGGTGTAGAACCAAGTAGTACCTACACCCAACATCTTAGCCATCAAGACCAGAATTAAGATTCCTAATACCATTCCGACAAATAATGGTTGAAATAAGAAGAAACCATTAGAAATCTTAAAGAGCCATTTACCGATTAAGAAAACGGCGATTGAAAGAAAAATACCAAAAATTGGGGTTCCTAAGAACTTAATTATTTCTGCTTGCATTTATCCATAACACTCCTTTTTTCCTTTATTCGGAAATGTCAGTATTTTGGTGAAAGACATTTTTCACTACCCACATCATTCCGGCTGTAACAAATGAAACTACAACAAGTAAAATGATTGTTGAAAGGATAATGACGATAATAAGTTGAATACCTTGATCCTTCATAACGTCGAGGCTCGCTGTAAGGGCAATTCCTGAAGGGACAAACAGGAAGGCAATTAACCCGATCATGAAATCAGCGAACTTTTCAACCCATTCCAGTTTAATAATCTTGAAGGCTAATAGCCCATACAATAAAATTAAACCAATTACCGGTGTAGGAACCGGAAAATTAGCTGGAAACAGAGGTGAAATAAGACTGGAAACAAAAAGAATAGCAGCAAAAATTCCCATTTGAATTAGAACTGGTGCTGCCTTTGGTTCAGTTGACGAATTTTGACTCATAAGAAGACCACCTTTCATATTAGTATGTCCCTATAGCTCAATTATATCAGTAAACTATTTAAAAACAATTATTAAAAAAACGTTTTCAAATCTTTTCCAGTTATGCTTAATAAATTTCAGAAATTTATTTTGTGCTATTTACAATTCTTAAGTAATTGTAGTAAAACGGTTGGAAGCTTGTAATTGCATATTTTGCTTTGTATAATTATTCTAAATACTAAAATGAATTTGAGGTTAATATCTTGAGATTTGAAATCATTGTTTCATTAGTTGCAACCATGATTATCTCAGCAGTTTTGACCCCATTTGTTCGAAAATTCGCTTTTAAAATTGGGGCAGTAGATGTGCCCAATAAGCGCCGGGTTAATAAGGTTCCGATGCCTACAATAGGGGGACTCGCAATTTTTATTGCCTTCACGTTTTCGACAATGGTACTGTTGCGTAACCAAATTCCTAGTAAAATTCTTTGGGGAGTATTTGGTGGAGAAGTCATTATTATCGCGACCGGCTTAATTGATGATATCTATGAGTTAAAACCCAAACAAAAAATCCTAGGAATTTTGTTGGCGGCTCTTTGGGTATATTTCTTTGCTGGCGTTAGAATGCGGGCGATTACGCTGCCATTTATTACCATTCATCACTTAGGCTGGCTTAGCTTGCCAATTACATTAATTTGGATTTTGGCGATTACTAATGCGGTTAACTTAATAGATGGCTTAGATGGCCTGGCTACTGGGGTCGCAATTATTGCTTTAAGTACCATGGGGATTACTGGGATGTTTTTTCTTAATGTCGGTAATATTTTCGTTTCAGTGATGATTTTTGCACTAGTAGCTTCTTGTATCGGTTTTTTACCATATAATTTTTTTCCAGCTCGAATTTATTTAGGTGATACTGGTTCTTTGTTTATCGGTTTTATGATTTCAATTTTTTCTCTTTTTGGTTTGAAAAATGCTACCTTCATTGCTATTTTGATTCCGGTAATGATTTTAGGGGTGCCGATTACCGATACAATCTTCGCCATTTTCAGACGCTTATTAAATCGAGAGCCCATTACTCATGCTGACAAGATGCATTTGCATCATCGATTGATGAGCTTAGGCTTAACTCATCGCCAAACGGTGTTAGTAATATATGGTATTGCATTAATCTTCTCTTTTATTTCCTTGCTTTATCCAATTTCAACACTGTGGGGATCATTATTGCTAACTATTGCAGTATTGATTGGGTTGGAATTATTTGTCGAAACCATTGGATTGGTAGGTAAAGATCGCCAACCACTACTTAATTGGATTAATAAGATTGTTAAGAGTACTACTAGTAAAAATAGTCATTAAAAAAACTTCCAAATATTTGGAAGTTTTTTTATTTATCATAAGAAATAGCAGTAGGTTCAATGGCACCCTTTTGAAAGGTGACATTGCCACTAAGTAAATCCAAAATTTGATCGGTGATTACTGTTTGATGACTAACTGGAACGGCAATAGTGACAATAATTTTGTCAGTATATTGGGTATCTTTGATAACAATATTATTAGTGGTCAAAAAATAATTTAAAGAATCTAATTGAGCGTAGTTGATTTGAATATCAATTAGTTGATATTCCACAATTGCCACAATTCCAATTTTTTCAATGGCGGCTGCAGTAGTACCACTATAGGCGCGAATTAAGCCACCGGCACCTAATTTAATGCCACCAAAATAGCGCGTTACCACGGCAACGGTATTATGTAGTTCATTTCGTTTTAACACTTCTAAAATAGGAACACCAGCCGTGCCGGCAGGCTCACCGTTATCACTTTCACGTTGAATATGATCGTCATTACCTAATAAATAGGCGAAGCAGTTATGATTGGCCTTGGGATTAGCGGCCACAACATCAGCAATAAATTGTTTAGCAGCTGTTTCAGTAGCAACTGGGGCTAGACTACAAATAAATCTAGATTTTTTGATATTGGTTTCATATTGTCCGGTATCAGCAATGGTTAAAAATGGTTTTGACATGAATTTTCTCCTAGTTTTTGTAACTTATTTACGTATGTAAGATTAGAGGTTAATTTTTATGATTAAAACACTATCGGATTTATACGGACGTCAGGTAAGTCAGCATCAAATAAAGTCGAATTTACTCAATAATAATGCTCTTTGCAAACGTCAAGCAATTCAAAAAAATCGTCATCGTTGGCGATGTCAACGATGTAATAGTCTGGTTTATCAGACACTCCCCAATGGCCAGTATTATTGCCATAGTTGTATTCAGTTAGGACGTTTAACGACTACAGACCAATTAGTTTCTTTACCTGAACCGAACATGTTTCATGATTTAACAAAAAAGTGTGAATGGCAAGGAAAACTAACATCTCAGCAAGAACAAGCCGCCCAAGAAGTGTTACTAAGTATTCAATCTAAAAATTCCCGTTTATTATGGGCAGTTACCGGAGCTGGTAAAACCGAAATGTTATTTCCCGGTCTGACTTGGGCCTTAACTAACCAACTACGCGTCGGGATCGTTTCCCCCCGAATTGACGTTATTTTGGAATTAGCTCCTAGACTTCAATCCGCTTTTCCCCAGCAATCATTTATTGCGCTCTATGGTGATACAGCTGCCAGTTATCAATACACTCAATTGGTATTGGCCACAGTGCACCAACTATATCGATTTTACCATGCTTTTGATGTTTTGATTGTTGATGAAGTGGATGTTTTTCCCTTGGCTGGCAATGAACAGTTACATTTTGCATTATCTCAAGCAGCTAAAGATAAGTGTGCGCAAATATTTTTAACAGCAACTCCCAGTCCGGCATTAATTCAAAAAGTACAACGGCAACAATTAGCAGTAAGTTATTTACCTAGGCGCTTTCATGGTTATCCATTACCCACCATTACTTTTATTAAAACGGCTAAATGGCGTCAAAAATTACAGCAATATCAGTTACCAAAAAGACTAGTGAAGGAAATAAAACGACTAATGCAAATTAAGCGACCTTTTTTATTATTTGTCCCTCATGTAAAGGATTTGTCGGATGTTAAGCAGGCCCTTGAAAAATTACACTTTGTCGATAAGTATGCAACGGTTCATGCCACCGATAAAAATCGGGCGATTAAGGTGCAACAGATGCGCAATCATGAATTGAACTTCTTAGTTACGACTACCATTTTAGAACGCGGGGTTACCTTTGCCGGTATTGATGTATTGGTCTTGGGCGCTGATGATGAAGTTTTTTCTACAGCAGCGTTAGTTCAAATGGCTGGTCGAGTGGGACGAAAAAAGAGTCGACCAACGGGACAAGTGCTTTTTTTCGGGGCTCACTTAGTTACTAATATCAGACGTGCTAATGCTCAAATCAAGATGATGAATCGGAGGGCCCACCCAGTTGAATAAATGTCTATTGTGCGACCAGACAATTGCTGCGGTAGCAGATTTAAATATGATTTTTTCGTTTCGGTCGATAGTCATGCCAGTGATTTGTTCTAATTGTACTCAATCCTTTGTCTCATTAACTAACCAAAAAACTTGTTTGGATTGTGGTCGATTGCTGAAACAAGTAGATGTTTGTAGTGATTGTCATTATTGGCGTCAGCATGGCCATCAATTTAGTAATAAAGCTTTATACGAATATAATCCGGCCATGAAAGAATATATGAGTCGCTATAAGTTTATTGGAGATTACCGATTACGTCAGGTATTTCGTAATGAACTGAGTCAAGTTATTCGGGCAAGTCGTAAAGTAATCATTCCCATTCCCGTTAGTGTAGATACCATAAAACACCGGGGATTTAATCAAGTTACCGGCTGGTTCAAGAAGGTAAATTATTATGATGTTTTAATGCCAATTAAAAAGAAAAAAATTATTGCTCAATCGGAAAAAAATCGGCAGCAACGACTGCAAACACCACAACCGTTTCAAATTATTGCATCAGCTCAATCGGTAATTTTAAATCAAGATGTATTGATTGTTGATGATGTTTATACAACTGGCACTACGATTCGCCATGCTGCTAATCTAATTCAGGCAGCAGGAGCCCGGTCTGTTAGCGGCTTAACCCTTTGTCGCTAATAATTTAGGCAATATGTTTGTTAATAATTACGCTTTCAATTATACTAGAACCATAGAAAGCGATAGGAAGCAGCTATCGTTACCATAATAATATGGTGAAGGGAGAGATTTTTATGCTTACATTTAATATTAGAGGCGAAAATATTGAGGTGACCCAGTCTATTCGGGATTACGTTGAAAAGAGAATTAGTAAAATTGAAAAATTCCTTGGCAACGATGTTGAAGCGACTGCCCATGTTAACCTAAAGGTTTATCCAGATAAGCAAGCCAAGGTGGAAGTCACTATTCCTTTACCATACCTAACATTGCGAGCTGAAGAAGTTTCTAACGATCTATATGCAAGCATTGATTTGGTTACGGATAAGTTGGAACGCCAAATTAGAAAGTACAAGACTAAGGTTAACCGAAAAGCTCGAGAAAAGGGCTACAAGAATATCGAATTTGCTAATGCTAACGTAGTAGCTGAAACTGAGGCGGAAGCAGAAGCCAATGAATCACAATTTGAAGTGGTTCGAACTAAGCGTTTATCCTTAAAGCCAATGGATAATGAAGAAGCGATTTTACAAATGAACATGCTTGGACATGATTTCTTCATCTACGAAGACGCTAATTCTGAAAACATTGATATTGTTTACCGTCGTAACGATGGTCGCTATGGCTTAATCGAGACTGGTGAATAGGTGTTTAATTAAAGAAGGTTTTCTAGTGACTCACAGCGAGTTGCTAGAACCTTTTTTATTTTACAAATAACAGTTAGATTTAATCAAAACACAACATTGTTTTAGTTTTCATCAACACACGACAATGATACAATAAGTAGGTATGTAGTAATCAAATGAAAAACTAAAATGATAAAAACAAGTTTAGAAGGGAATTTATTGATGGCAAATTTGTTAAAAAAATGGGTCGAAAGTGATAAGCGCGAACTTAAACGACTTAGTAAATTAGCCGACGAAGTGGGGAGCTACGCTGACGAATACGAAAAACTAAGCGATGAAGAACTTCAAGCGAAAACGCCAGAATTTAAACAACGTTACCAAGCTGGTGAAACCCTTGATGATTTATTACCAGAAGCATTTGCGGTTGCGCGTGAAGGAGCTAAGCGAGTTTTAGGCCTTTATCCATTCCACGTTCAAATTATGGGGGGAATTGTCCTTCATGAAGGTAATATTGCTGAAATGAAGACTGGTGAAGGAAAGACTTTAACGGCAACGATGCCCGTTTATTTAAACGCGCTTGCTGGTAAAGGGGTTCATGTTGTTACTGTTAACGAGTACTTAAGTGCCCGGGATGCAGAGGAAATGGGTGAACTTTATAATTGGTTAGGTCTTTCAGTTGGGGTTAACGCTAACGAAATGACGCCAGATAAGAAACGAGAAGCCTATGCGGCTGACATTACTTATTCTACTAATAGTGAAATTGGTTTTGATTATCTTCGAGATAACATGGTGGTTTATAAAGATGACATGGTTCAACGTCCATTAAACTTTGCCATTGTTGATGAAGTGGATTCAATTTTAATTGATGAAGCCCGTACTCCATTGATTATTTCAGGTCAATCTGAAGGTAGTTCACAACTTTATATGAGTACCGATCAGTTCGCTAAAACATTAACTGATAAAGACGATTACAAGGTGGATCTAGAAACCAAAACAGTTTCTTTGACCGATCGAGGAATCGAAAAGGCTGAAAAATACTTTAATCTAGAAAATCTTTATGATACTGATAATACGGCTTTAACGCATCATTTGGATCAAGCCTTACGGGCTAATTACATCATGATGCTTGATAAAGATTATGTGGTTAAAGATGATGAAGTCTTAATCGTTGATTCCTTTACTGGACGAATTATGGATGGTCGCCGTTTCTCTGATGGTCTTCACCAAGCTATTGAAGCTAAAGAAGGCGTTACGATTCAAGAAGAAAGTAAAACGATGGCTAACATCACTTACCAAAACTTATTCCGGATGTATAAAAAACTAGCCGGGATGACGGGTACTGCTAAAACAGAAGCAGAAGAATTCCGTGAAATTTATAATATGGAAGTCATTTCAGTACCAACTAACAAACCGGTCGCTCGAATTGACGAACCTGATTTACTTTACCCTAGCTTGGAATCTAAGTTCCATGCAGTAATTGAAAAAGTCAAAGAGTTGCATGAAAAGGGACAGCCAATGTTGATTGGTACGGTTGCCGTGGAAACTTCCGAGTATTTATCACAAAAATTAGACGAAGCTAATATTCCGCACGTAGTTTTGAATGCTAAGAATCATGCCAAAGAAGCCGATATTGTTATGAACGCTGGACAACGAGGAGCGGTTACCATCGCTACGAACATGGCCGGTCGTGGTACTGATATTAAGCTTGGACCTGGGGTGGTTGAACTAGGTGGTTTAGCTGTTATTGGGACTGAACGTCATGAATCTCGGCGGATCGATAACCAATTACGAGGCCGTTCCGGTCGTCAAGGTGATCCAGGATTATCACAATTCTATTTGTCATTAGAAGATGATTTAATGCTTCGTTTTGGTTCAGAACGAATTAAGAACTTCTTGGATCGCATGAAGGTTGAGGGTGACGATGCAGTTATTCGTTCTAAGATGATTACTAAGCAAGTTGAGTCAGCTCAAAAACGAGTTGAAGGAAATAACTATGATTCCAGAAAAAACGTGTTGCAATATGATGATGTTATGCTGCAACAACGTGAAGTTATTTACGGTGAACGTCAAGAAGTTATCGAAGAATCCAAATCACTTGATTGGGTAGTTAAACCAATGGTAGAGCGAACCGTTTCTAGAATTGTTGATTTGCATACTCAAGGCAAACCAGAAGACTGGGAACTTCAAACTATCTTGGACTTTGCAATTAGTGCTATGGTCAGTCCAGATCAAATTAGTATGGATGATTTAAGAAATAAGAGTGCCGATGAAATCAAACAATTCTTGATGGGCTTAGCCGATAAGGTCTACCAACAAAAGAAAGAACAACTTTATGATGAATCACAAATGTTAGAATTTGAAAAAGTGGTTGTCTTACGGGTTGTTGATTCTCATTGGACCGATCATATTGATGCGATGGACCAATTGCGTCAATCAATTGGGCTTCGTGGTTATGGTCAACAAAATCCGTTGGTTGAATATCAACGCGAAGGTTATAAGATGTTTGAAGAAATGGTTGCAGATATCGATTACGATACTACTCGTTTGTTTATGAAAGCCGAAATTCGCCAAAATATGCAACGGTAATTAATATTTTTACAAGAAAGGATCTCAATGATTACCAGTTAATCGTTTGGGTCCTTTTTTTGTGAAAAGTTCAAAAAGAAGGGACAATAATTATGTTAGAAATTTCTGAACTAAAAAAACAATTGGCAAAAATGCAAGAAACCATCAATGGTTTTAGGGGGTCACTTTGACTTAGACCGTTTAAGTGAAAGTATCTCGATTAATGAAGCTAAGATGGGCGAACCCGGATTTTGGGATGATAATATAGCAGCTCAAAAAGTTATTGATGAAACTAATCAACTCAAAAGTAAATTTGATCGTTTTTTTCAACTAAATTCATTATTAGAAGACACAGAAATCATGGTGGACTTATATGCCGAAGAACCAGATGATAGTTTGGCAGAAGAAGTCACTGAGCAATTAACGAAACTTACCGAACAAGTGAAGAGCTATCAGCTACATTTATTATTAAATGGCAAATATGATCATAATAATGCCATTTTAGAAATTCACCCAGGAGCTGGGGGTACTGAATCACAAGATTGGGGTTCAATGCTGTTACGAATGTACACCCGTTGGGCAGAACAACATGATTTCAAAGTAGAAATGCTTGATTATCAAGCCGGTGAAGTCGCAGGACTTTCAAGTGCCTATCTTTTAATTAGTGGTGCAGATGCTTACGGTTATTTACGTTCTGAAAAAGGAGTTCATCGATTAGTTCGAATTTCACCCTTTGATTCAGCTAACCGGCGGCACACATCGTTTGCGTCCGTTGACGTTATGCCAGAATTAGCCGATGATGTGGAAATTGAAATTAATCCAGACGATTTAAAAGTAGATGTTTATCGAGCTAGTGGTGCAGGGGGGCAGCACGTTAATAAAACCTCTTCTGCAGTTCGAATTACGCATTTACCAACGGGCATTGTGGTAGCTAGTCAGGCCCAACGTTCGCAATTGCAAAACCGGCAAACGGCGATGAATATGTTGAAATCGAAACTGTACGAGTTAGAAGAAGAAAAGAAGGCTAAAGAAAAGGCCCAACTAGAAGGTGAGCAACTAGATATTGGTTGGGGTTCTCAGATTCGCTCTTATGTCTTTCAGCCATACTCCATGGTTAAAGATCATCGAACCAATCAGGAAACGGCTAATGTTAATGGGGTCATGGATGGTGATCTAGATCCATTTATCAACGCTTACCTGCAATGGCAATTAAAGAATAGTAATCCCGCATAAGGACAATAAAACAAAATAGGTAAGGGTAATAGTAATGAAATTTTTATTTGGAATCATCTTTTGGTTAATTCAACCCCTCGTGTGGCTAGCTGCATTACGTGTTTATGGTAATTATCGACAACGTATTAAACGTGAACGAAAATTATTTCACTCGGCTGTAGAAAGCGATTTTTACGAAGGACAACATTTTTTTCAAGCTATGATAGTGTTGGGTATTTTAGGTTCACTAATTAGTTTAATATTGGGTCTAACTTTACCAACAGAATGGGTATTGTTATATGGCATAGTAACGGCAGTATTATTAGTAATTGCACCGGCAACCACTGTTTTACCAATTGCCCTAACCACGGTGATTATGTTAGCTAATCAAATATTTAGTTGGTTTGAGTTACCGACAATGGGGTTACTGGGACAAACAACGCAAAATATCAATTCCAGTGGTGTTGGCATTGTTGCATTAACCACCATGGCGATTGGCATGTTAAGTGTGATAGTTAACAGAAATACGGCGCATTTATCGCCAGTGGTTCAACGTAATCGACGAAACACGATGGTGGCCAGTTATAAGTTTCGGGAATTAACGGTAGTCCCTTTAGTTGTATTGGTACCTGGTGATTGGTTTACCAATCAACATTTTTGGCCGTTACTGACTATTGGTAATCATCAATTTGCATTTTTGACCTTGCCATTGTTAATTGGTCTATCAATGACGGTTAAAAAAATGTTACCAGTTGAATTTTTTCAACGTCTTTCTCATTCATTAAAATTGGTAGCAGGAGTAGGGATCATTTTAACTGGAGTGACCATTTGGCGACCTCGTTGGTGGCCAATTATGTTAGCTGTTTTAGTGATTATTTGTTGGTTAGTTGAATTAAGGGCTAAAATGAACGATAATCACACTGACTTCACTAATAGTGAGGTAGTTAACGGAATGCGAGTTATTGGAATTCAACCTAATAGTCCAGCTGCTAAAATGAATTTACAAGTTGGCGATATCATTCTGGAAGTTAACAATATTTCGGTAACTAATGAAACCGAATTTTATCGGGCATTAATTGAAAATGCCACTTACTGTCATCTAAAGGTTCGCGATCGTAATGATCAATTAAAGATTACCGAAACTGCTATCTTTGTTGGAGCGACACATGAAATTGGTATTGAAACTTTCCCAACTAATAAGTAATTAGGGGGCGTCGGGATGCAAACTGTTTTAATTGTTGATGATGAACCGGCCATTGTTAAATTATTGAGTTATAACTTAACGCAGGCTAATTTTAATGTTTTAACTGCAAATGATGGTCAACAAGCCTTGGTGTTAGTTGACAATGAACCAATCGATATTGTTTTGTTAGATTTAATGCTTCCCAAAATAAGTGGGGAAGAGGTTTTAAAGCAGATACGGCAACGTGGTAACAATGTACCGGTAATTGTAATTACGGCCAAAACGGCGGAATTTGATCGGGTATTTGGCTTAGAAATGGGCGCAGATGATTATATTACTAAACCGTTTAGTCCCCGTGAAGTAGTAGCCAGAATTAAAGCAGTTTTGCGACGGTTGAATTCAGAGCCGAATGATTTATTATCGGAAGATACAAGCAACAATTTATTGGTCGGTGGTCCCATTAAACTTAATTTAACAACCATTACTGCCACAATAAGAGGCAAGTTAGTGGCATTGACGCCTAAAGAATTTAAGTTACTTACCTTTTTGCTTAAAAATGCTAATCAAGTTTTTTCCCGAGAACAACTTTTGAAGCAAATTTGGGGCACTGATTTTGTAGGCGATAGTCGGATGGTTGATATGCAAATTGCTCATTTACGTGAAAAAATTGAATTAGACGTGAAACATCCCCAGTTGATTAAAACAGTTCGCGGCTTCGGCTATTTACTAAATACTGGTGAATTTAATGAATAAAAAAAGATTAAAAATTATGGGACTGTTAGTGGTTTGTAATTTGTTGGGATTAGTTCTTTATTGGCAGTTACTTTCATTAAATATGCACCAGTTATTTGTAGCCAGTGGAGTAACTTTAATTATCACCATAATAGAGATTTTAATAGGCGAACTGTTGCTAGTTCATTCGAATAAAGAATTACAAATTATTAACGAACGAATTAATGCGCTCACTGACCATAAGACGGCCCCAGCGGTATTAGGGACTGATGCTAGTGAGTATTTGCCATTGCACAATTCTTTGAACCAATTACAAGAAATGGTAATTAAACGACAGCAAAAACACGCAGAACGTAATGGTGAATGGCAGATGTTATTAAAATATTTACCCGCTGGAGTTTTGGTGATTAATAGTCAACAAGAAGTAGTTTTAAGCAATGAAAAAATGGCGGAAATGTTAGGTCATTACATTGCTGATAATCAACACCATTTCACGGAAGATATCGAAAGTGCTGAATTACTATCAATGATTAATCATGCCATTCAATTCAATCAGGATAGTCATCAGTTGATTTCAATTATGGCTAGAGACCAAGTTTGGGATGCACAAGTTCGGGTTTATCGAAACGAAACCGATTTGTTATCCATCTTAGTCATTTTGTATGATATTACGGATATTTTACGGGCCCAACAGACGCAGATTGATTTTTTAAGAAATGCCAGTCATGAATTAAAAACTCCGGTAACTAGTATTGCTGGGTTTAGCCAGACCTTGCTAGATGGGGCTAAAGACGATCCTGAAATTCTCAATGATTTTCTTAATGAGATTAACGATTCGAGCCAGCAATTAACTGAATTGGTAAATGACATTTTAACTATTTCTCATGTCCAAACTCAGCAAAATGTGACAAAAAAATTGATTGATTTACACGAATTAGTTCATCAGCAATTAATTAAACGACAGCCGGTAGCTGATAAAATTCAGGTTAAATTAATTAATAAGGTGCCATTAGGGTTCATGGTGAATGCTAATGAACAAGGTTTGACTAGGGTAATTCGTAATCTGGTTAGTAATGCGGTCAAATATAATCGTCCCAATGGGTCAGTCACCGTTAATGCACAAAAAACAACTAATGGTTGGCAACTAAGCGTGAGTGATACCGGCATTGGAATTAAACCCACTGAACAAAAACGGGTCTTTGAACGTTTTTACCGAGCAGATCAATCTCATAGTAAGCAAGAAATTAGTGGTACTGGCTTGGGTTTAGCTATTGTAGCCGAAATTGTAAAAACGGCTGGTGGTACAGTTACCATAGGCAGTCAGTTGGATCAAGGCACCACTATTAATGTGAATATTAATGATTAAAGCGTTCGACAATAGTCGACGCTTTTTTCGTTACCAAATATTTACATTCATACCAAATTATCTTTACGTAGCCTTGATACATTATAAATACAGTAAAGGAGGGCTATGATGAGTCGTAAAAAAATAGTAACTATTATAATTTTAATATTAGGATTTGGTGGATTATTTGCAGCTTATCAGACCAGAGATCAGACTAGTGGAAAAAATGAAGCTATCACGGCAGTAGGTTCTACGGCACTTCAACCATTAGTTGAAGCAGCAGCAGAGCAGTATACTAATCATCATCCCAACGCCACTATTAATGTTCAAGGTGGTGGTTCCGGCACTGGCTTGAGTCAAATTGCTGACGGAGCTGTTCAAATGGGTAATTCTGATATTTTCGCACAAGAAAAAAGTGATATTAACTCAACCAAATTAGTTGATCACTTAATTGCAGTAGAAGGAATTGCTCCAGTGGTTAATAAAGACACTGGCGTCAATAATTTATCTCAACAACAGTTAATAGCTATTTTTACCGGCAAAATCACTAACTGGCAACAAGTTGGTGGTAAAAATATTAAAATTACGTTGATTAATCGGACAATGGGTAGTGGTACTAGAAATACATTTGAAAAATATGGCCTGAAGGGTAAAACCAGTGCCACCGCACAAGAGCAAGATTCTTCTGGAACGGTTCGCCAAATTGTATCGACTACGCCAGGAGCAATTAGTTACTTGGCATTAGGTTACGTTAATGATTCTGTAAAGCCATTAAAGCTGGATCACGTAGCACCAACCAAAACAAATATTCAGAATAATAGTTGGCCAATTTGGGCCTATGAACACGTTTATACTGATGGTCCAGCCACTGGATTAACAAAACAATTTATTACCTACCTTAACAGTAAAGAAATTCAAACACATTTATTTGCCAAGATGGGTTACATTGATGTGGATTCGATGAAATATCAACGAAATTGGCAAGGCCAATTAAGTAAGGAGTGATGACTGATGGACAACAAATTAAAACAGCAGTTACATACCAAATCTAAAACAGCTAAATATGAACAACGCGGGAAGTTGGCTAGTATCATGATGTTAGTTTTAATTATGGTAGTAGTTCTAGGCATCATTGGCTTTATTTTAATTAAAGGTACTAGTATGTTTTTTAATGACAAAATTAAAATCAGTGATTTCTTATTTTCCACGTTTTGGAATCCCGGTGGAAAAACCCCGACCGGTAATCCAGCCGTTGGTGCCTTACCGATGATCGTGGGATCGTTTAGTGTAACTTTACTAGCAGCGTTAGTAGCCACGCCTTTTGCGGTGGGAACAGCCATTTATATGACGGAACTATCATCTAAACGCGGAGCTGGAGTACTGCAAGTAGTTACCGAATTACTAGTCGGAATTCCATCGGTGGTTTATGGATTTATCGGCTTAACGGTGGTCGTACCGGCCGTCAGACACTTGTTTGGAGGTAGTGGCTTTGGCATTTTAGCAGGGACCATTGTTTTATTCGTAATGATTTTACCGACCATTGTTTCTATGACAGTGGATGCATTAAAATCAGTCCCTAATCATTATCGTCAAGCCTCGCTAGCTTTGGGAGCAACTCAATGGCAAACTATTTGGAAAGTAGTACTGCGTTCAGCCTCCCCAGGGATACTAACGGCAGTGGTATTTGGAATGGCAAGAGCCTTTGGTGAGGCACTAGCTGTTCAAATGGTGATCGGAAATGCCGCATTGATGCCGCATAACTTGGTATCACCATCAGCAACATTGACCTCGGTTTTAACTGCTGGAATGGGAAATACGGTCATGGGCTCCCTACAAAATAACGCATTATGGTCATTAGCCTTACTCTTGCTCTTGATGTCATTATTCTTTAATTTATTAATCCATCTGATTGGACGGAAAGGGGCGTTTAAGAAATGATTGATAATCAACGTAAAAATAAAATCGCGTTAATGATGATTCACTTTATTACTTTAGTAGTAGTTTTGATCTTAGCGTTATTGCTAATTGATATCTTTTCCAGGGGATTACCATACGTTAATTGGCATTTTCTTACTGGCGCTTCCAAACCCTTTCAAGCTGGTGGGGGGATTGGGATGCAATTATTTAACTCCTTTTATCTCTTAATTCTTACGATGATTATTTCTTTTCCGATTGCTCTAGGTGCGGCTATTTACTTAAACCAATACGCTAAACAAAATTGGGTAACTAGTGTTTTAAGAACTAGTATCGAAATCCTTAGTTCATTACCTTCAGTAGTGGTAGGTTTATTCGGTTTCTTGCTTTTTGTGATTCAATTTGGTTATGGATTTTCCATTATCTCCGGGGCCTTAACGTTAACCGTGTTCAACTTACCGTTATTAACTCGTAGTATTGAAGATTCGTTAGCTGGTGTAGATAAGGCCCAACTTCAAGGTGGCTTAGGACTTGGTTTATCTAAATTTGAAACGATTATCCATATTGTGGTACCAGCCGCTTTACCTAATATTATCAGTGGGGTGATTCTCTCTGCGGGCCGTATTTTTGGTGAAGCAGCCGCATTAATTTATACTGCAGGTCAAAGTGCTCCTCAACTGGACTTTACTGATTGGAATCCGTTTAATGCAGCTAGTCCACTCAATCCGATGCGACCAGCTGAAACGTTGGCTGTGCATATTTGGAAAATTAATTCGGAAGGGATTATGCCTGATGTAACCCAACAATCAGCAGGTGCCGCTGCAGTACTACTATTAGCCATCTTGTTATTTAATTTCTTAGCTCGTTTTATTGGCCGTCGTTTATTTATGAAGATGACTTCGGCTAAGGCCAAATAGGAGGATAAGATGAAAAACATTAATACTGATGAACAATATTTTTATCCATTTGAAGCCAACGAACCCATGGCTATAGCTACTGAAGCTTTAAATGTTTATTACCATGATGAATATCACGCAATTAATGATACTTCACTTCAGTTCAAGCAAAATCAAATTACAGCCTTAATTGGAGCCTCTGGGTCAGGAAAATCGACATATTTGCGATCATTGAATCGTATGAACGACGAAGTAGCCAAAGTAACGGGAACGATTGATTATCATGGGGTTGATATCAATCAACCAGATATTGATGTTTATGAAGTTCGCCGGCGCATTGGTATGGTGTTTCAACAACCCAATCCGTTTGCTAAATCTATTTATGACAATATTACTTTTGCGTTAAAGCGTCGTGGTATTACCAAGAAAGCAGCATTAGATGAAATTGTAGAAACATCGTTAAAGCAAGCAGCTGTTTGGGATCAGTTAAAAGATAAACTACATCAAAGTGCGCTAGCCTTATCGGGAGGACAACAACAACGTCTTTGTATTGCACGAGCTTTAGCAGTTAAACCCGAAATTCTGTTAATGGATGAACCTACTAGTGCTTTGGATCCAGTTTCAACGGCGCAATTAGAGCAAACAATGAAACAATTAAGAGAACAATATACCATCATTATTGTGACTCACAATATGCAACAAGCAGCTCGAGTTAGTGACTACACAGTTTTCTTTAATGCCGGTCAGGTAGTAGAATACAACAAGACTAATAAGATATTTACTAGACCTAAGATACAACTAACGGACGATTATTTATCCGGCAATTTTGGTTAGGAGGGTCAACGGATGGCAGAAGTGATCATTGAATCAAAACAACTTGATTTATTTTATGGTTATTTTCAAGCATTAAAAAAAATCAATCTACAGTTTGAAACTAATCAAATTGCAGCGTTAATCGGACCATCTGGTTGTGGTAAATCAACCTTTTTACGCTGCTTGAATCGAATGAACGACTTAGTGGATGGCGTCAAAATAGATGGCGAAGTTCTTTACGAAAAACAAGATATCTATGCTCCTAACACCAATTTAGTGGAATTAAGAAAGCAAATTGGTATGGTTTTTCAACAACCTAATCCATTTCCGTTTTCAGTGTATGATAACGTCGCCTTTGGACTGCGGTTAGCCGGCGTAAAAGATAAAAAGCTATTGGATGAAAAGGTAGAAAAAAGCTTACGACAAGCAGCCGTTTGGGAAGAAGTAAAAGATAAATTGCATACTAATGCATTATCATTTTCAGGTGGACAGCAACAGCGAATTTGTATCGCGCGGGTTTTAGCTGTCTCACCCAAAATCATTTTACTGGATGAACCTACTAGTGCCTTAGATCCAATATCTAGTGCCAAAATCGAAGAGACATTAATTAATCTGAAAAAAGAATATACCATTATTATGGTGACTCATAATTTAGCGCAAGCTTCTCGTATTTCTGATAAAACCGTTTTCTTTATGGATGGTCAAGTAGTAGAAGCTGCGGCTACGAAGAAAATGTTTTTAAATCCCGAAAAGACAGCTACTGCTGATTATTTGGCTGGTAAATTTGGTTAGGAGGAAAACCATGACAATTTTAGAACAGAAAGTAACTACGTTAACCTCACAATTTGCTGAGATGGGGGCCCTAGCTATCGAAGCAACAATGAATGCAGGCCGTTCATTTGTTAATCATGATGTAGAATTAGCCAATCGAGTTATTGTTAATGATACTCAAATTAATGAATTACAATTGAAACTAGAAAAACAATCATTTGAAATTATGGCATTGTATCAACCCGTTGCTACCGATTTACGACAAGTGGTAGGGGTATTAAAGGCCGTTACCGACGTTGAAAGAATTGGTGATCATGCCAGAAATATTGCCCACCGCACCATTAAATTTGCGCAATTACAGCGAATTCCAGAAATTGAGCGTAATATTTGGCAAATGGTAGAAGAAGTAAGTGCAGAATTACGTATCGCAATGGATGCATATAATCAAGCTGACTTAAGCCAAGCTCGCACCATTCCTACTACTTATAATGGTCCTATTAATGATTTATATAATGAAATTGCCAGTGCTAGTTATCAAGCCGTGGCAGATGATCCAACCCTTATTAATACGAGTATCGGTTATTTAAAAATTGCTCAAGACCTTGGTAGAATTAGTGATTATGGGATTAATATTGCTGAGTGGAGTATTTACCTAGCTACTGGTAAATTAATTGAATTAGATAACTACTAAACAGAACCTTAAAAAAACGCTTAATTAGTACTGTATACTTGATTACAGTACTTTTTTTGGATAATCTTAGAGTAGTTAAAGATCGGAGGAGTTCTCAATGAAAACAAAATATAAATTCACCCGTTCACGCTCTAACTATGTGTTAGCAGGCGTTTTAGGAGGAATTTCAGAACAGTTAGGTTGGAATGCTAATTTAGTTCGCTTATTATTTATTGTTATTTGTTTAACTCCTGGGATTGGTTGGTTGGCATTGATTGCCTATATTGTTTTAGCGATTGTGCTTCCAGAAGGTGCAGATAAAGGCAATAATCAAGGTTCGCCTAACTTTAATTCTGTTTTTAATAATTCACCTAAAACTAATCAATCCAAGGATCGAAAAATTATTCACGGTGAGGAACACGATGTGAAGAAATGAGGAATTTAATTGAAATTTTTAACTACCATTATTGGTAATGCCATTATTTTTATTGCAATAGCCGGTTTCTTTCCGACTGCCTTTTATGTTTCTAGCATTTGGGTAGCGGTTGGGGCTGCTTTAGTATTGGCCATTTTAAACGTATTAGTAAAGCCGGTGATTAAACTGCTATCGTTACCAATTAATATTTTGACGTTAGGGTTGTTTAGTTTAGTCATTAATGGTTTTATGCTGGAGTTAACGTCCTTTTTTGTAGGATCCGGATTTTCATTTTCGTCTTTTGGGGTGGCTATGTTAGTAGCAATTGCAATGTCAATTATTGATATTGTGATTAATATGGCTGGTACCAAGGACTAAAAGTAGGAAAAGTGATAAAATTGGAAAGAATTTAAGCATCATGAGGAGGTTTTTTTGTGGCAGATAGTGTCAGCGTATACGACCTTGTAAAAAACTCGCGCTTAACCGTGTATTATGGAGAGGAATATCTGAAAGAACGTAAAATTTCAACTAGTGATATTTCACGTCCCGGCTTGGAATTAACGGGATTCTTTAACTACTATCCGGCTAAACGGGTGCAATTATTAGGAATTACCGAAATTTCATATGCTAAAAAGTTAGAACACGAACAGTTATTGACTTACATGCGAGAGATGTGTCAACCAGAAACCCCCGCATTTGTTATTTCTACGCAATTAGATCCGCCAGAAGAGTTAATCGAAGCGGCTAGTGAAGCCCATATTCCAGTATTGAGTACTAAATTAACTACTTCACGAGTATTATCTAATATGACCAATTATTTAGATGATGAATTGGCAGAAAGAAAATCACTCCATGGTGTGCTAGTTGATGTTTATGGTCTTGGGATTTTAATTACTGGTGACAGTGGTATTGGTAAAAGTGAAACCGCATTGGAATTGGTTAAACGAGGCCATCGTTTAATTGCTGATGATCGGGTTGAAGTTTACCAACAAGATGAGCAAACCTTGATGGGAACAGCCCCAACTATTTTGCAACATTTATTAGAAATTCGCGGTATTGGTATCATTGATGTTATGACCTTATTTGGTACCGGGGCGGTACGTAGCCGGACCAAGGTGTCCTTTATTATTCATTTAGCTAATTATTCTAAAGAAGAAGCTTATGATCGTTTGGGCAATGATACCGAAAATGTTTCTATTTTTGATGTTCAGGTACCTAAAATTACAATTCCGGTTAAAACTGGTCGGAATCTGGCTATTATTATTGAAGCGGCAGCAATGAATTTCCGTGCCAAATCAATGGGGTATGACGCAACGGAAACCTTTGATCGTAATTTGAACAAGTTAATCCAAAAAAATGGTCAAGAAGATACTAATGAACTGAAACATGATGTTGAAATTACTAAGGACAACGAAGCAGCCCTTAAAAACGATCATGATGAAAAAACTAAGGGGGCCAAAGAGTGATCATGCAATTAGCACTTAACCCCATTGCTTTTAATTTGGGACCAATTCCGCTTCATTGGTATGGTATTATTATTGCTAGTGGTGTTTTATTAGCTACCATATTGGCTACTCGTGAAGGCCAACGTCGAGGAATTAATCCAGATAATATTTATGATATGATTTTATGGGCATTGCCAGCGGCATTGATCTGCGCTAGAGCATATTATGTAATTTTTGAATGGGGCTATTATTCTAAACATTTAGATGAAATTGTTCGTATTTGGGACGGTGGAATTGCTATTTATGGTTCCTTAATTGGGGCGATGATTATGGTGATTTGGTATTGTCGTTCTCATTTTATTTCAGTTTGGTTGATGTTAGATGTAGCAGCGCCAACGGTTATTTTAGGTCAGGCTATTGGTCGCTGGGGTAACTTTATGAACCAAGAAGCCTTTGGTCAGGTTACCAATCTAGCTTTTTTACAAAGTTTACATTTGCCCAATTGGATTATTAATCAGATGCATGTTAACGGACTATACCGTCAACCAACCTTTTTGTATGAATCGGTTTGGAGTATGTTAGGCTTTTTGGTACTGATGACACTTCGTCATAATCCCAAATTATTTAAACAAGGTGAAATCTTTTTGAGTTACGTGATGTGGTATTCTTTTGGTCGTTTCTTTGTCGAAGGAATGCGTACAGATAGCTTAATGATTGGTAGTTTGCGAGTTTCTCAAGGACTATCTATCTTATTATTTACCGGAGCATTAGCAATTTTCATTTACCGGCGACTTCACGATCAAAATCCATGGTACCTTGATGGTCGCAACGTTAACGATAACAAGGAGAAAACGATATGACAGATAAAGTTGCAGTTTTAGGGGCTGGCTCTTGGGGCAGCATTTTAGCAAGTGTCTTAGATGAAAACGGCTCAGAAGTTCGGCTATGGTCATACAATGAGAAGCAAGTTCAAGAATTTAATGAAGAACATACAAATAAAAAATATATTAAAGATTTTACCTTTTCGGATAGCATCGTTGCTTATAATAATTTAGATGAGGCTATCGATGGCGCTGATGATATTTTATTTGTAGTGCCTACTCAAGTCACTCGGGGAGTGGCACACCAAGTCGGTGAATTTTTAAAGAAACATCAACAAAAACCGATTATTATTCATGCTTCTAAAGGAATTGAGGCCAACACGTATGAACGTTTGTCACAAGTGTTAGCTGAAGAAATTGCACCAGAAAATCGGCAAGCCATTGCAGTATTATCTGGTCCAAGTCAAGCTGAAGATGTCGCTCGTAAAGATATTACCTTAGTAACTGTTGCCAGTGAAGATCAAGAGGCAGCAGAACACGTACAACAACTATTTATGAACCATTACTTCCGGGTTTACACTAATTCGGATGTGATTGGAGTCGAAATTGGCGCTGCCTTAAAAAATATTGTAGCCTTAGGTGCCGGCGCTCTTCATGGCCTGGGCTATGGTGATAATGCTAAAGCCGCTTTATTAACGCGAGGATTAGCTGAAATTTCACGTCTAGGGACATCATTTGGCGCCAATCCGTTAACCTTTATCGGCTTGTCTGGAGTTGGTGATATTATTGTCACAGGAACTAGTACTGATTCTAGAAACTGGCGGGCTGGTAATGCATTAGGTGAAGGTCATTCTCTTGATGAAGTAGTTGATAATATGGGAATGGTAATTGAAGGAATTGCTACAACCAAGGCTGCATATGAATTGGCTCAACAACGAGGCGTAGAAATGCCAATTGTGGCCGCAATTTACAAAGTATTATATGAAGGCTTAAACATTAGCGAAGCTATTGATGAAACAATGACTCGTGATGGTAAAGCTGAAATCGAATAAAAATAGGGAGTTTTACAAACGATGACTAAAAAAGTAACTAAAGCAATTATTCCGGCCGCTGGGTTGGGGACCCGTTTCTTACCAGAAACTAAAGCTTTGCCTAAAGAAATGCTACCAATCGTTGATACACCTACTATCCAATTTATCGTGGAAGAAGCTAAACAAGCGGGTATCAAAGATATTATTATCGTAATTGGTAAAGGTAAACGTTCTATTGAAGATCATTTTGATTCTAATCCGGAATTAGAAATGAATTTGGAAGAAAAGCATAAGGATAAGATGCTTGAATCAATTCGAAAGACCAATGATTTAAACATTTACTTCATTCGTCAATCACACCCACGTGGTTTAGGCGATGCCATTTATACTGCTCGGAGCTTCATTGGTAATGAACCCTTCGCTGTTTTATTAGGTGATGATGTCATGGAAGATAAGGTGCCGTTGACTAAGCAATTAATGGATAGCTTTGAAGAAACTGGAGCTTCGACATTAGCCGTGAAACGAGTACCGCATAAAGACATTTCTAAGTATGGAGTTATTGACCCTACTCATGAAGTTAAACCAGGGTTATTTAACGTTAAACAATTCGTAGAAAAGCCTAAGCCAGAAGATGCTCCTAGCGATTTGGCTATCATTGGTCGTTATTTATTAACTCCAGAAATATTTAGTATCTTGGAAGAGACCCAACCTGATGCTGGTGGTGAAATTCAATTAACGACAGCCATTGATACCTTAAATAAAACTCAACGGGTGTTTGCACATGAATTTAAGGGCAAACGTTATGATACTGGTAATAAGTTGAGCTGGTTAAAAACTAACGTTATTTTTGGACTACGCCACCCAGAAATTGCTACCGGACTACGTAGTTATATTAAGCAATTGGGAGCTGAATTATCGGCTGAAGATGAAGCTAACGATGCTGATAAGAAATCTAAGTAAAAAACTGGACAATTTTGATTATTAATAGTAAGCTATCTCCAGACGTTAAGAAAGTCTGTTAAGGAGGATCCTAAAATGGCTAAAAGTTATGATGTAGTCGTTATTGGTGCAGGACCCGGTGGGATGACTGCCGCGCTGTACGCTTCACGGGCCAATTATTCGGTGGCTATGATTGATCGCGGAATTTATGGTGGTCAAATGAATAACACCGCAGAAATTGAAAATTACCCGGGATTTAAATCAATCTTAGGACCAGACCTAGCTAAAGCCATGTACAATAGCTCCACCAACTTTGGGGCAGAATACGTTTATGGTAGTGTAGAAGCTATTGAAGATTTGGGTGATACTAAGCTAGTTAAAACTGATAGCGAAGAAATTACGGCTAAAGTGGTCATTATTGCCACGGGTTCCGAATATAAAAAATTAGGAATTCCTGGTGAAGAAGAATATGGTGGCCGTGGGGTTTCTTACTGTGCTGTCTGTGATGGTGCATTCTTTAAAAATAAGGATGTAGTGGTAATTGGTGGCGGTGACTCAGCCATTGAAGAAGGAATTTACCTTTCTCAAATTACTAACTCAGTGACGGTTATTCACCGTCGTGATCAATTACGAGCACAAAAAGTTTCACAAGATCGGGCTTTTGCTAATGATAAAATGAACTTTGTATGGAACTCAAATGTTGTCGAAGTTTTGGGTGATGAAAACAAGGTTACTGGTGTTCGGGTCGTTAATAATCAAACTAACACGGAAAAAATCATTGATGCTTCCGGTGTCTTCATTTATGTTGGTTTGTTACCAATGACCAAGTCGTTTGAAAACTTGGGTATTACCGATAAAGATGGCTGGATTGTAACCGATGATCATATGGCTACTAGTATTCCAGGTATTTATGCTATTGGTGATGTTCGTAAAAAAGATTTGCGTCAAATTACCACCGCTATTGGTGATGGTGGTTTAGCCGGTCAAGAAGCTTTTAAATATATTGAAGCTCATAAATAAATTTGAATATAGTAGGTGAATTAAAGGAGGCTTTTGCCCGTTTAATTCACCTATTTTTTTAAGCAGAAATTGTTGGCGAAAGTATGTTCGTATGGTAGAATTATCGGTGTGATTTCAAGCGATAAAAAGGGGGTAACATAGAATGATTGAACGACAAGATGACAAAACATTTGATTTGGTGTCTGCTTATACACCTACTGGTGATCAGCCTCAAGCTATTAGTAAGCTAGTCTCCGGTGTTGAGGATGGTAAAAAAGCACAAATCTTATTAGGTGCCACTGGTACCGGAAAAACCTTTACCATCTCTAATGTGATTAAAGAAGTCAACCGTCCAACACTAGTGTTGTCTCATAATAAAACCTTGGCGGGACAGCTGTATGGGGAGTTTAAGGAGTTTTTTCCCAATAATGCGGTAGAGTATTTTGTCAGTTACTATGATTACTACCAACCAGAAGCTTACGTTCCTTCGAGTGATACTTACATTGAAAAAGATTCTTCCATTAATGATGAGATCGATAAATTACGCCATTCTGCTACTAGTTCTTTATTGGAACGCAATGATGTCATTGTGGTTGCTTCAGTTTCTTCCATTTTTGGCTTAGGTGATCCACATGAATATCAAGATCATGTGGTTTCTCTTCGTGTCGGCCAAACATTAGAGCGAGATCACTTGTTACGAGATTTGGTGAACATTCAATTTGAACGTAATGATATTGATTTTCAACGTGGTCGTTTTCGGGTTCATGGTGATGTCGTTGAAATTTTCCCAGCTTCACGGGATGATCATGCATTGCGGGTAGAGTTTTTTGGGGATGAAATTGATCGAATTCGAGAAATCGATACCTTGACTGGGGAAGTTTTGGGCGATCGTAAACACGTTGCAATCTTTCCGGCAACTCACTTTTTAACTGATGATGATGTGATGGACGTCGCTTTGCCAGAAATTCAGGCTGAACTCGATCAACAAGTAGCCAAATTTGAAAAAGAGGGTAAGTTATTAGAAGCTCAACGATTAAAACAACGAACTACGTATGATATTGAAATGATGCGAGAAATGGGATATACCACTGGGATTGAAAATTATTCGCGGTTTATGGATCGACGAAAACCAGGTGAACCACCATATACACTTTTAGATTTCTTTCCTGATGATTTTTTGTTAGTTGTGGATGAATCTCATCAAACTATGCCCCAAATTCGGGGGATGTACAACGGGGATCGGGCCAGAAAACAGCAATTAGTTGATTATGGGTTTCGCCTTCCTAGTGCGTTAGACAACCGACCATTACAATTAACAGAATTTGAAAAACACGTTAACCAAGTTATCTATATGTCCGCCACTCCAGGACCATATGAGTTGGCTGAAACTGATGATGTAGTACAACAAGTTATTAGACCAACGGGATTGTTGGATCCAACCATTGAAGTCCGACCGATTATGGGACAAATGGATGATTTGGTGGGAGAAATCAATAAACGAATTGATAGAGATGAACGTACTTTTGTTACAACCTTAACTAAAAAAATGGCAGAGGATTTAACGGATTATCTAAAAGATTTGGGCATTAAAGTCCAATACCTGCATTCGGATATTAAAACCTTGGAACGGACCCAAATTATTCGCGACGTTCGGTTAGGTAAATTTGACGTTTTAGTTGGAATTAACTTGTTACGAGAGGGATTAGATGTGCCTGAAGTTTCTTTAGTAGCCATTTTAGATGCTGACAAGGAAGGCTTCTTGCGTAATGAACGATCATTAATTCAAACAATTGGTCGAGCTTCTCGTAACGAAAATGGTGCTGTTATTATGTATGCTGATCAAACTACCGATTCTATGAAAGCGGCAATTGATGAAACAGCACGACGCCGAAGCATTCAAATTGCTTACAATCAAGAACATGGTATTACGCCACATACTATTAAAAAAGAAATTCGAGCGTTAATTAGTGCTGGTACCGAAAATACTAATAAAAATGAAAAAGATGACTTTGTGGAAAGTGACTTTGAGGCTATGTCTAAAAAGGATCAACAAGCCATGTTAGATCGTCTTAGTGAGGAAATGCGTCAAGCGGCTAAGAAACTTGATTTTGAACAAGCAGCTAATTTACGTGATACAATTATGGAACTAAAAGCAGACAGCAAGTAATTGGAGGCAAATAAGTGCCAATTGAAGAAATAAGTATTCGTGGGGCAAGAGCCCATAATTTAAAAAATGTGAATGTGGATATCCCTAAAGATAAGTTAGTGGTGATGACCGGTTTATCAGGTTCTGGTAAGAGTTCACTAGCATTTGACACCTTATATGCAGAAGGCCAACGACGATATGTCGAGAGCTTGTCTTCATATGCCCGTCAATTTTTAGGCCAAATGGATAAACCAGACGTTGATTCAATTGATGGATTAAGTCCGGCGATTTCGATTGACCAAAAAACGACATCTAAAAACCCCCGTTCTACGGTGGGAACCGTTACTGAAATCAATGATTATTTTCGGCTACTGTGGGCGCGAGTTGGCGTCCCAGTCTGCCCTAATGATGGTACGGTGATTTCTAGTCAGTCAATTGATCAAATGATTGCTCAAATTTTGGCATTGCCGGAACGGACAAAATTGCAAATTCTTTCTCCCGTTGTGCGAGGCAAACGAGGTCAGCATAAAAAGGTCTTCGAAAAAATTAAACGAGAAGGATTTGTTCGAGTTCGAGTTGATGGTGAGCTTTATGATATTGATGATGATATTGATTTGGCTAAAAATAAGAATCACGATATTGAAATTGTGATTGACAGAATTGTGGTAAAGGATGGCATCAATAATCGCTTATCTGATTCCTTAGAAGCTGCATTACGACTGAGTGGCGGTTATGCCGTGGCGGACTTTTTAGGCGAAAAAGAACCATTAATTTTTTCTGAACACTATGCTTGTCCGATTTGTGGGTTTACGGTGGGAGAAATTGAACCACGTCTATTTTCGTTTAATTCACCAATTGGTGCTTGTCCAGAATGTGATGGTATTGGGGCCAAATTAGAAGTCGATGTTGATTTAGTAATTCCGGATAAAACTAAAACTCTTAATGAGGGAGCCTTAGAACCCTGGAGTCAAGGTAGTTCCAAATATTACCCTAGCATGCTGGCACAATTTTGTAAGGCGGCTGGGATTGATATGGACACGCCATTTAATAAGCTAAGTAAAGAACAACAAAAACTAGTATTATACGGTTCGGGTACTACTGAATATCATTTTGATTTGGAAAGCGATTTTGGCGGTGTACGTGAAACCGATGCGCCATTTGAAGGTATTATTAATAATATTGACCGGCGCTATCACAATACTAGTAGTGACTTTACCCGTAACCAAATGCAAAATTATATGACGGAATTAACTTGTCAAACTTGCCATGGGGCTCGCTTAAATGAAAAAGCATTAGCAGTACGGGTAGGAAATCAAAACATAGCTGCAATTTCGGCGTTAGATATTAATCATGAACTCGATTTCTTTAATAAACTAGAGTTCAGTGAACAAAACAAGATGATTGCTAAACCAATCATTAAAGAAATTAGTGATCGCTTGTCATTTCTTAGAAATGTCGGGGTGGATTACTTAACCCTGGCTCGGGCAGCACGAACCCTTTCTGGTGGCGAAGCCCAACGAATTCGGTTAGCGACTCAAATTGGTTCCAATCTGACTGGGGTATTATATGTTTTAGATGAACCATCCATTGGTTTACATCAACGTGATAATGATCGCTTAATTGCCTCACTACAAAAAATGCGTGATATTGGTAATACGTTGGTTGTAGTAGAACATGATGAAGATACAATTAGAGCAGCTGATTATATTATTGATGTGGGCCCTGGTGCGGGACAACAAGGGGGGCAAATCATGGCTACTGGTTCACCCCAACAAGTGGCAGCAGCTAAGGACTCTATTACGGGGCAATATCTGGCTGGTACCAAGTTTATCCCATTACCTACGAAACGACGCCAAATCACTGGTAAAAAAGTGAAGGTAAGTGGTGCTGCTGAAAATAATCTGAAGGATTTAACGGTTGAATTTCCTTTAGGCACATTAACAGTGGTTTCAGGTGTCTCTGGTTCTGGTAAATCAACGTTAGTGAATGATATTTTAAAAAGAGCTTTAGCCCAAAAGCTCAATCATAATTCCGAAAAACCAGGAAAATACCGCAGTATTAGTGGTTATAAGGATATTGAAAAGTTAGTTAGTATCGATCAAACTCCCATTGGTAGAACCCCACGTAGTAATCCGGCCACTTATACCGGTGTTTTTGATGATATTCGTGATTTATTTGCTAATACTAATGAAGCTAAATTACGTGGTTATCAAAAGGGGCGATTTAGTTTTAATATCAAGGGTGGTCGTTGTGAAACTTGTCATGGTGATGGTATCTTAAAAATTGAAATGAATTTTTTGCCAGATGTCTATGTACCTTGTGAAGTTTGTCATGGTAAACGCTACAATGCTGAAACTTTGGAAGTGGAATACAAAGGTAAAAATATTGCCGATGTTTTAGCTATGACGGTTGACGAAGCGCTAGAATTTTTTAAAGCCATTCCTAAAATTACTAGAAAGTTGCAAACCATTCAAGATGTTGGCTTAGGCTACGTTTCTTTAGGTCAACCAGCGACTACCTTGTCTGGTGGTGAAGCTCAACGAATGAAATTAGCAGCAGAATTGCATAAGCGTTCTACTGGAAATAATTTCTATATCTTGGATGAACCCACTACTGGACTTCATACCGAAGATATTCGTAAACTATTAATTGTGTTACAAAAGTTGGTTGATCAAGGTAACACCGTCTTAATTATTGAGCATAATTTAGACGTCATTAAGTCAGCGGATTATTTAATTGATTTAGGTCCAGAAGGTGGTGCTGGTGGCGGTCAAGTAGTAGCTACTGGAACTCCTGAGGAGATTTGCCAAGTAAACGACAGTTATACTGGTCAATATCTCAAAGCCAAAATAAAACATGATCAAGAATTGGAAGCCCAATAATAAGGACTTCCTTTTTATTTTATTAAATAGGTGAAAAAGACACACCCGGTGTGTTATACTGAAAGAACTTTGGACAAGAGAGGATCTTTTGAATGAAATCTAATAATCAATTTGTGATTATAACGGGAATGAGTGGAGCTGGGAAAACAGTTGCCATGCAAACCTTTGAAGATTTAGGCTATTTTTGCGTTGATAATATGCCCCCTTCGTTATTACCACGATTTAAAAATCTAGTTCAATCCGAACGGGACTTAAATCGGGTAGCGTTGGTCATGGATCTTCGTTCAGGTGCATTTTATGATGATTTAATTGAAATGTATGCGGATTTAAAAGCCAAGGATGAAGATAATGTGGAAATTATTTTCTTGGAATCGTCTGATACTAAGTTAGTATCACGTTATAAAGAGTCCAGACGATCACATCCGTTGGCTCGTGATGGTCGAGTTATTGATGGAATTCAAACTGAACGTAAATTACTAGCGGATGTGAAAGAAGCCGCTGATTTAGTGATTGATACTACTAATCTATCACCTAAAGATTTACGAGAAGAATTGGCTCATACCTTTGAATCTGAAAATAGTACTCATCCATTTCATATTGAAGTGATGTCATTTGGTTTTAAATATGGCGCACCACTAGATGCCGATATTATCATGGATGTTCGCTTTTTACCTAACCCATATTATGATTTAGAAATGAGAAATAAGACCGGGTTAGATCACGATGTCTATCAATTTGTAATAGAATCTAACGGCGCTGAAACTTTTTATCAACAATTTAGTCAATTGATTAAAACCACTTTGCCAGCATATGAAGCGGAAGGAAAATCAAGTTTGACGATTGCGATTGGCTGTACTGGGGGACAGCATCGATCAGTGGCCATGACTGAACGCTTAGCTAAGGATTTGATTGATCATTATCCAGTTAATGTTAGTCATCGAGACATTGAACGACACAAACAATAAAGAAGGTTAACTTATGAATGAGATTTTAACCCACAGACCACGAATCGTGGTAATCGGCGGGGGAACAGGATTGCCGGTTATTTTAAATAACTTAAAGAATAGAAATGTAGATATTACTGCAGTGGTCACGGTTGCCGATGATGGCGGTTCTTCTGGAACCCTACGTAATTATATTAACGTCGTGCCACCAGGAGATATTCGCAATGTGATGGTAGCTTTATCAGATTTACCAGACATTGAAAAACAACTTTTCCAATATCGGTTTCGCAGTGATGATCAATTTTTTGCGGGACATGCATTAGGTAATTTGATTATTGCTGCACTCTCTGAAATGCGGGGCGGTATTTTTACTGCGGTCCAAGAATTAAGCAAAATGATGCAAGTCGATGGGCATATCTATCCGGCCGCTGATGAACCGTTAGAATTAAATGCTGAGTTTAGTGATGGTACCTTCTTAAGCGGTGAATCAGAAATCAGCGCCGCTGGTAAGTTAATTAAACGGGTGTGGGTTGAAACAACTGATGGTTCGCATCGACCAGAAGCAGTGAGTGAAGTAGTTGATGCAATCATGAACGCAGATCAAATTGTCTTAGGACCAGGAAGTTTATTTACCAGCATTTTACCTAACTTAATGATTGATAATGTTGGTGAAGCAGTCATGGAAACCAGCGCAGATGTAGTTTATATCTGTAATATCATGACCCAACGGGGAGAAACTGAAAACTTCACGGAAGCTGATCATGTTCGAGTATTAAATGAGCATTTAGGTAAAAACTTCATTAATACGGTATTGGTTAATAATAAGGAAGTTCCGGCCGCCTATATTGACCACCAAAAATGGGACGAAGTAGCGCAACCAGTGAAACATGACTTTGCTGGGTTACAGGCGATGGGATGTCGAGTGATTTCAGCTGATTATTTAGAATTACGTGATCACGGTGCTTTTCATAATGGCCGTGAAGTTGCTGATGAGCTCTTAAACTTGATTGGCCGTACTAATGATGGTTGCTAAATGAATTAGGAGGGCTGGTATGTCTTACGCTAGTGAAGTAAAAAAAGAACTAACTGAATTAACCGTTCACAAAGCAAATGCTAAAGCGGAGTTAATGGCATTAATTAGAATGAATGGGGCTTTAGGAATTTCTGATCACCATTTTGTGTTAAATGTGCAATCAGAAAATCCGGCGATTGCTAGGAGAATGTATTCATTATTATCTAAGTTCTACGGTATTACAGGTGAACTTAGCGTTCGAAAAAAAATGAAATTAAAGAAAAATAACCTCTATATTTTACGAGTCAATGAACGCGTAACGGAGTTATTAGATGATTTAGGTATTTTTGATGGTACTCAGATTGTAGAACGAGTCCCTGATAGCTTATTTGACGATGATATTCAAATTCGTTCCTATTTACGTGGAGCCTTTTTAGCCGGTGGTTCAGTAAATAATCCAGAAACCTCGCGGTATCACTTAGAGATTTATTCATTGTATGAAAATCATAATCATATGATTGCTGAAATGATGAATCGCTATGGATTAAAAGCGCGAACGACCCAACGGCGAAGTGGCTTCATTACTTATCTAAAAGAAGCCGAAAAAATAGCTGATTTCTTGCAATTAATTGGGGCCACTAGTTCAATGCTAAAATTTGAAGATGTTAGAATTGTCCGAGATATGAGAAATTCAGTTAATCGGTTAGTTAATTGTGAAAATGCTAATATGAATAAAGTAGCAAATGCGGCGTCTAAACAAATTCAAAATATTAAATTAATTGATGAAAGTGTTGGTTTGGATCAATTACCACCTAAATTACAATCAATTGCCCGAGTTCGCTTGACTCATCCAGAAGTGAGCTTAAAAGAATTGGGGGAATTAGTTCCGGGAGGACCAATTTCTAAATCAGGAGTTAATCATCGGTTACGTAAAATTAATGAATATGCTGCTAAATTATAGTAGACAAATAAAAAAGGATTGCCTGAAAGGCAATCCTTTTTTATTTGGTGATTATTTTTGTTCGCTGCTATTAGTCATGATTGCATCAATCAAACCATAGTCAACAGATTCTTGAGCAGATAAGTATTTATCACGTTCAGTATCTCGATTAATGGTCTCAATTGATTGACCAGTGTTGTCAGCCAAAATTTGGTTGATTAATTTTCTAGTCTTCAAGATTTCTTCGGCAACAATCTCAATTTCAGTTTGTTGTCCTTGTGCACCACCAGATGGTTGGTGAATCAAGATTTGTGAGTGTGGTAATGCAAAACGCTTGCCTTTGGTACCCGAAGAAGCTAAAACACTAGCCATTGAGGCAGCCATTCCCATGACAATGGTTTGAACATCAGATTTGATGAAATTCATGGTATCATAAATGGCCATACCAGAAGTAACCACACCACCAGGTGAGTTAATGTAAAGATAAATATCTTTTTCAGAATCTTGAGCATCTAAGAAGAGCAATTGGGCAATAATGGCATTTGCCATATCGTCTTCAATAGGACCTGATAACATAATGATGCGATCTTTTAATAGGCGTGAGTAGATATCATAAGCTCGTTCGCCGTTAGATGATTGTTCGATTACGGTTGGCACTAAATTCATTCCGAATGCCTCCTTGCATTTGTTTTAAAGCTTAGCTTTACTAAGTTTATGAGAATATAATACTCGTTTGGTCAAAAAAGGTCAAACACTTTGTCTGCTTTTTTAAAGAATAACAAAAAATCAGCTATCTAAAAATTAGTTAGCTGATTTACTAGAGTGCGTCTGGGGGGAATCGAACCCTCATCTCAAGAACCGGAATCTTACGTGCGATCCATTACACTACAGACGCATAAAATATTATTTGAGCACAACAACCAATATACAAGAAATCAGAATGAATTTCAAGTTGTTAAATAAATAATTAGTTGAAAACGCTTACTAGTATGGCTTTTCGTTGCATTTATCGCTAGTTCTGATATACTTTTCCTTGGGTAATGATTCCAATTACTCGAGACGGATTAAGATAGTTTGTGAATTAATTCGCTGACTTTGGTTTCATTTTAAGCGACTGCAATGTTGGAGTCACTTTGACATTTATCTATTTTCCTAAAGGAGGAAATTACAGTATGACTGTAAAAATTGGTATTAATGGTTTTGGTCGAATTGGTCGTTTGGCATACAAGCGGATTCACCAATTAAACTCTAACGACATCGAAGTTGTTGCTATTAACGATTTAACAACTCCTTCAATGCTTGCATACTTACTTAAGTATGATTCAACCCACGGCACTTTCCCTGGTGAAGTTTCTTCAACTGACAAGGGTATCGTTGTTGATGGTAAGGAAATCCCAGTTTACGCTGAAAAAGATGCAGCAAATCTTCCTTGGGTTGCTAATGATGGCGTTGACTTCGTACTTGAATGTACTGGATTCTACACTTCAAAAGAAAAGGCACAAGCTCATATCGACGCCGGCGCAAAGCGGGTATTGATTTCTGCTCCTGCTGGCCCTGTTAAGACTGTTGTTCCTGGTGTTAACTTGGATATCTTGGACTCAGACGATGTAATCGTATCTGCTGGTTCATGTACTACTAACTGTCTTGCACCAATGGCTTACTTCTTGAACAAAGAATTTGGCCTAGAAGTTGGTACTATGACTACTATCCACGCTTTCACTGCTACTCAACAAATTCTTGATGGCCCTCGCGGTAAGAAGAAGCGTAACAACCGTACTGCTAGTGTAAACACTATTCCTCATTCAACTGGTGCTGCTAAGGCTATTGGCTTGGTAATTCCTGAATTGGATGGTAAACTTCAAGGTCACGCACAACGTGTTGCCGTTATTGACGGTTCTTTGACTGAATTGGTTTCAATTCTTGATAAGAAAGTTACTGCTGACGAAGTTAACGAAGCAATCAAGAAGCACACAATTGACAACCCTGCATTTGGCTGGAACGAAGATGAAATCGTATCAACTGATATTATTGATGATGATCACGGTTCAGTATTTGACCCAACCCAAACTGAAGTTACTACTGCCGGTGACAAGCAATTAGTTAAGACTGTTGCTTGGTACGACAACGAATGGGGCTTCACTTGCAACATGGTTCGTACTTTATTGAAATTTGCAACTCTTTAATAATTAATAATATTGATTAATGAGCAAAGGACGGGGAGGTATCTTCTTCGTCTTTTGTTTTATTACAACAATTATATAAAACTAGGAGGTTGACGTTTTGGCTAAACTTACTGTGTCCGATTTGGACTTAAATGGCAAAAAAGTGTTAATGCGTGTTGATTTTAATGTTCCTATTAAAGATGGGGTAATTGGTGACGATAATCGAATCCAAGCAGCCTTACCAACTATTCAATATGTGCTTGACCACAATGGTAAAGCAATCTTATTTTCACACTTAGGCCGAATTAAAAAAGAAGATGATAAGCCAGCCTTGTCACTTCGTCCAGTAGCAGAACGACTTTCAAACCTTTTGAATAAGCCAGTAACATTTGTTCCAGTTACTGAAGGACCTCAATTGGAAGCAGCCATTGATAATTTGACTGATGGCAGTATTTTATTAGTAGAAAATACTCGTTATGAAGATGTTGTTAACGGTGAATACGTTAAACGTGAATCCGGTAATGATCCTAAATTGGGTGAATACTGGGCTTCATTAGGTGATGAATTCATTAACGATGCGTTTGGTACTGCTCACCGTTCTCACGCATCAAACGCTGGTATCGCTGATGCTATGCGTAAAGACGGCAAGCCAGTAGCTGCCGGTTTCTTAATGGAAAAAGAAATCCAATTCTTAGGTGATGCGGTTAATAATCCTGAACGTCCATTTGTTGCTATCTTGGGTGGTGCTAAGGTTTCTGATAAGATCGGTGTTATCGAAAACTTGATCGAAAAAGCTGATAAGATTATTATCGGTGGTGGAATGACTTACACATTCTATGCTGCTAAGGGCATGAATATTGGTGATTCACTTGTTGAAAAAGATAAGATCGAAATGGCTAAAAACATTCTTGAAAAGGGTGGCGACAAGATTGTGCTTCCCGTTGATAGTGTTGTAGCTAAGAGCTTTAGTAATGACGCTGAACACATGGTTGTAGAAGGCGAAATTCCTGATGGTTGGATGGCTCTAGATATCGGTCCTAAGTCAGTAGCTGAATTTAAGGACGTGCTTAAAGATGCTAAGACTGTTGTTTGGAACGGACCAATGGGTGTCTTTGAAATGCCTAACTACGCTAAGGGAACTCTTGAAATCGGAGAATACCTTGGTACATTATCAAATGCAACTACAATTGTTGGTGGTGGTGATTCTACTGCCGCAGTTAAACAATTAGGCGTTGCTAGTCAATTGACTCATATCTCTACTGGTGGTGGTGCTTCTCTTGAATACCTTGAAGGTAAGACCTTGCCAGGAATTGCAGCCATTGATAATAAATAATTAATTAAATTAAGCTACAAAAGGCGCGGTATTTCCGCGCCTTTTTGTGCATCTAAAAATAAGTTTTTGTAATTTATGGTAGAATTAGCTGTATAGTCTAAAACTAAGGATGATAAATTATGCGAATACCATTTATTGCTGGAAACTGGAAGATGAATCTTTCGGTTACTGAATCGGTTGAATTTTTGGATGCAATTCGGGGAAAGTTACCTAATCCCGATGAGGTTCAAACAGCCATTGCAGCCTCGCCGTTATTTTTGGAGACGATGTTGCGAAATAATCAGGGTTCACCGCTGATTATCAGTGCCGAAAATTGTTTTTATGAAGATGAAGGGGCCTATACTGGTGAAACTAGCCCTAAAGCATTAGCTGAAATGGGAATTACCCATGTAATTGTGGGTCATTCTGAACGGCGCAAGTATTTTAATGAAACTGATGATGTCATCAACAAAAAAGTTCAAGCAGTTTTTAGAAATCATATGATTCCGATTGTTTGTTGTGATGAAACAATGGGTCGACGTGAGTCTTCTAATCATATTTCTTGGGTAGTTAGTCAAGTTACTGCTGCTTTGAAAGGTGTTGATATTGAACAAGCGCGTCAAGTAATTATTGCTTATGAACCTAGTTGGGCTATTGGTAGTGGTAAAACAGCCAGTACTGAAGAAGCCGAAGAAGGTTGTTATTTGATTCGTCAAACGATTGCTGATTTATATTCTGACGAAGTAGCCAATCAAGTTCGGGTACTTTATGGTGGTAGTGTTAATGATGATAATGCTAACAAGATCTTGGCTCAAAAAGATATTGATGGAGTATTAGCCGGTGGCGCTAGTTTGAAACCGGATTCATTCGTCCGTTTGGCTAATTTTCAAGAAAATAATTAGGATTTGAATACTTTTGTATTGAAACTTTTTGCACAAACTAATAGAATTGAACTGAACCTTGTTTAAGATCATGACTTTGGTTAAGGAGAGAAAAAAATATGTCAATTATTTCTGATATTTATGCTCGTGAAGTCTTAGACTCTCGCGGTAATCCAACTGTTGAAGTTGAACTTTATACTGAAGCAGGTGCAATGGGTCGAGGAATCGTTCCATCCGGTGCTTCTACTGGTGAACACGAAGCTGTTGAACTTCGTGATGGCGACAAGAATCGTTACATGGGTAAGGGAGTTTCTAAAGCAGTTGATAATGTTAACAACGTCATTGCTAAAGAAATCATTGGCTACGATGTAACTGACCAACTAGCTATTGATAAGGCTATGATTGAGTTAGATGGTACTCCTAACAAAGGTAAGTTAGGTGCTAATGCCATTTTAGGTGTTTCTTTAGCTGCTGCTCGTGCTGCTGCTGATGAACTTGGCATGCCTTTATACAACTACCTTGGTGGTTTCAACGCTCACGTATTGCCAACTCCAATGCTTAACGTTATTAATGGTGGTAAGCACGCTAACAACAAGGTTGATTTCCAAGAATTTATGATCATGCCTGTTGGTGCTCCTTCAGTAACTGAAGCAATTCGTTGGAGTTCAGAAGTATTCCACAACTTGAAGAGCTTGTTGAACGAACGCGGTTACTCAACTGCTGTTGGTGATGAAGGTGGCTTTGCTCCTGACTTGAAGAACAACGAAGAACCATTTGAAATCTTGGTTGAAGCTATTCAACGTGCTGGTTACAAACCGGGTAAAGATTTTGCTATTGCCTTTGACTGTGCCGCATCAGAATTTTACAATGCTGAAACTAAGAAGTATGACCTTGTTGGTGACGGTAAGTCATACACTGCTGATGAATTTGTTGGCTTGCTTGAAAGCATCGTTGACAAGTACCCAGTTATTTCTATCGAAGATCCATTGGATGAAAATGAATGGGCTGATTGGCAAATGGCTACTGAACGCCTTGGTAAAAAAGTTCAAATCGTCGGTGATGATTTGTTTGTTACCAACACTGATTACCTTAAAAAAGGTATCAAGAGTGGCGTTGCCAACTCTATCTTAATCAAGCTTAACCAAATCGGTACTTTAACTGAAACTGTTAATGCCGTAGAAATGGCTCGTGAAGCTGGTTACACAGCTATCATTTCTCACCGTTCTGGTGAAACTGAAGACACTACTATTTCTGACTTGGTTGTTGCTCTTAACGCTGGTCAAATTAAGACTGGTTCAATGAGCCGTGGTGAACGTATCGCTAAGTACAACCAATTGATGAGAATTGAAGATCAACTTGGTACAGTTTCTGAATACAAGGGAATCAATGCATTCTACAACTTGTCTGAAGAAGCTCGTCAAGATATTATCAACAAATAATTAATCTAAAAGAACGACTTTTGGTCGTTCTTTTTTGCAGCATTAAACCTCCTTTTGCGTACTTAACTTTAAGACGAAAAGGAGGTTTTTTATTTTGAAGAAAATATTTATTTGGTTAATCTTTTTCTTATCATTGACCAGTTCTGGATTATCGGTACAGGCGGCCACTAATTCAGAAAAAGACGTGCGTTTGATTTTTCGTGAATATTTAACTACCACTGATACCGATGGTCAAGAAAAGACCAATATGCGTTTTAGTAAGCCTGTTTCGTGTCATTATGGGGACCCATTTCCAGTACCTCAAATCGAAGGCTACGATTTACTAGATCATTTTCCACCGTTTTTGTTACCGGGAACCAGTGGTCGTTTAGATGCTCACTATCGAGGGCATTCTGCTACAGTGACGGCTCACTTTAATAATGATGAAATAGCGGATATTGCTACCCCGCAAGTATTAACGCTGGGAACCATCGATGGTCAGTATAAAATTATGGCTCCAGAAGTGACGGGTTATCAGTTGGATGATTTTAAACACTTAACTGGAGTTATTGATAACGCCAATTTGATATTAAACATTAACTACCATAAAGATAAGATAACAGATGGTGACAGTGAGCCGATTACTCCGCCGGTTGAGCCGGAAAAACCAGTTGAACCTATTACACCAGAAATTCCAGAGCGACCCATTGATCCGGAATTACCCCAATTACCAGAATTACCATTGCCAGAACAGCCAGTTGAACCAAAACGATTGTTAATTACTATTAAATATCTGAGTACGACTGGTAAATTATTAAAACAAGAACAGCAACTGGTTACCAAGATAGAAATGAAACAATTGCAACAAAATATGGTAACCTCTTTTGAAGGTTATTTGTTTAATCATAGTAAATACCAGCCTTTAACCAGTACACTGCAAGTATTTTATCAACCACAGCAGATGGCGGTTGTGGTAACTGGTCGATATAAAGACAAAGAACTATTTTATCAAACCGTTAAGGGGAATTTTGATGATCTGATTACAATTTCCGCGAAGAAAATAAATGGTTATTTTTGTAAACAACCTCAACAACAAATTCAACTTAATTCGTTAAAGTCAAAACCGGTAGAATTTGAATACACTAAAATAAAATCCAAAAATACGCTTAAACAAGCAGCAAATAAAAACATCAAGCCACACCAAATTAATTTAAGGACGGATAAATTGGCAAAAGCTAGAAAAGAACGAACGCTCAAAAAAGATGAACAACTTAAAAAGAATATTTCTAATAAAGGACATCAGCAAAAATTGCCGCAAACAAACGAGCGAGTGGTTCCCGGTTGGATAAAATTAATTTTCATCGGATTATTGATATTAGGCGGAGTTCGACATAAGTTTAGTTAATTTTATGGTATGATTATATTCTAGAAACCTAAGTGAAGGAATGAAGACAAATTGAATGAGAAAAAATTTCATCAATTAAAACTGGTTTGTCTAGGAATAATTATTGGTATTATAAGTGGTATTATTGTTTCTATATTTCGGTTAACTATTCAAACCAATCTTAGCTGGTTTCACCAAGCTTTTCAAAGGGCTCATCATAATTGGTGGTGGCTGGTAATTATTTGGATGATTAATGTTGCTGTTGTTATTATTGTGGGAAATTTGGAAAAACAAGAACCAGCAATTAAGGGTTCTGGTATTCCTCAAGTAGAAGGACAATTACGGGATGAATATCATTACCATTGGTGGTCAGTTTTATGGCGAAAGTTTATTGGTGGTATTTTAGCTATTGGTAGTGGTCTGTTTTTGGGTCGAGAGGGGCCTTCTATTCAATTAGGATCAACAGTGGGGCAAGGAATTGCCGAAACTTTAAAGGTTAAAAACAGTGATCGCAAGGTACTGATTTCCAGTGGGGCTGCTGCTGGGTTAAGTGCTGCTTTTAATGCTCCTTTAGCCAGTGTGATGTTTGTTTTGGAAGAAATCTTTACTAATTTTTCGACCAATATTTGGGTGGTGTCACTAACATCAGCGGTAGTAGCTGATGGCGTTGCTTTGAAAGTATTTGGCTTAAAGCCAGTACTAGCAATGCCTAGTCATAGCTTGGCTGTAGGTCAACTAGGCTGGGTGGTTACTTTAGGGATTGTTTTAGGCTTATTAGGACGATTATATCAATGGGCTACATTAAATGTCGCTTGGATTTACCGGCGCTTAAAACATTTACCTAATCAATATTGGGGACTCGTTCCATTGATATTAGTTATCCCAGTTGGCTTTTATGTCCCTTATTTGTTAGGTGGCGGTAGTCAAATTATTTTGCAATCGGCTAACCAGGTTCATATACCAGCTTTAACCACCTTGTTTGGCGTTTTAGTGCTTAGATTTATCTTTTCGGTTTTTTCATATGGATCGGGAATGCCCGGTGGCATCTTTTTGCCGATGCTTTGTATTGGTGCCATTACTGGAGAAATCGTTGCGACGGTGTTAGTTCGAGCTAATTTAATTAGTGCCAGCTTAATTACTAGCTTCATTATTTTAGGAATGGTAGGCTTTTTTGCTGGTGTTAGTAAGGCTCCGTTTACGGCAGTATTACTAATTACTGAAATGGTGGGATCATTAACTCATTTAGTTAGTTTAGCTTTAGTGAGTCTAGTAGCTTACTTAGTAGTTGACCTGTTGAGTGGTGCCCCAATTTATTATTCTTTGTTGCATCAATTACTGAATAAACGTTTACCAGGAACCAAAACCATTACCATCTCACAATCTGTGTTTGTAGGGGCGTTAGCTGATGGTAAGTTAATGAAAGATATTGCTTGGCCAGAGCACTGTTTAGTTACTAAAGTGAAACGAAGTGAAAAAGAATTTGCGCCGACTGGGTCTTCTCAAATCCATGCAGGGGACCTGTTAACCATTGAAATTCAAGATGCTGATGTTTCTAAAGCACGAAAAACGATTATGGCTTTAATTCATTAATCGAATAAAATAGTAGCTAAAAGAACCGAAATGTGGTAAATTGAACAGAGTAGAGAACGGCCGAGTGATTTTTAGGAGGCTTCAATTTGTATAATTTATTGTTAACATTATTGTTGATTGACTGCGTGTTGATCATAATTGCAGTATTAATGCAACCTTCAAAAACTAATGATGCCATGTCAGCTTTAACAGGTGGAGCAGATGATTTATTTGCTAAACAAAAGCCGCGTGGGTTTGAAGCATTTATGCAAAAAGTTACTCTTGTGTTAGGAATTCTTTTCTTTGCCCTAGCATTAGGACTAGCTTGGTTATCATCACATTAGTGAAAGCCTCCTGTTTCAATACGGGAGGTTTTTTATTATAATTAGAAGTGTTGGATGACTGGGGGCTTAATGATGATTCAAAAACCGAATTCATTTTATTTTAAACATGGATCAAAAGGGATTATTTTACTACATGCTTTTGCTAGTAATCCTAATGATGTTCGTATGTTAGGACGACACTTAGAAAGGCAAAATTATTCCGTTTATGCTCCAATGTTTACTGGCCATGGAACTGGCGATTTTATCGATATATTAGCCAATGGTTCTGTGAAATCCTGGTGTCAGGATACACAACGAGCTATTGAATTTATGAAATCAGAAAAAATGGATTCTATTAGTGTTTTCGGAATATCATTAGGTGGTATTTTTGCTACCTGGGCTTTAGAGCATAATCCGGACTTATTAATGGGTGGCGAATTTGGTTCACCAATCATTAGTGATGATCATTTTAACGTTCATAATCTTTTTATGAGTATGGCAAAAGCTAATTATCAAAAATATCAAGTCAATGAACAAATTGCAGCAACAAAGTTGAAGTGGTTAGAAGAAAATGTTGATAAACGTTTGACTGAAATTGCCCAATTTGCGCATCAAGTAGCTAATGACTTAGATTTAATGAAACAACCTTATTTTGTGGGGCAGGGATTAGCAGATGAAGTTATTAACCCTAATAGTGGACAGCGGGTTGTTGAGGCATTACCAGCAAACCAAGTTACATTTCATACCTACCCTGCAGGTCATATGTTAACTGTAAATTCAGCTCATCAACAATTAGAAAACGATTTAAGTGAATTTATTAATCAAAATTATAAGTAAATGAGGATAATTGATTGCAAGATAATAATTTAAAATTAGAAATAGAAAACGTGCTCCGAAGTTATCCGGACAATACTTTTTCCGTAGAAAAAATTGCGGATGTATTAAAGTATCATGGTTCGGCAGCTTTTAAGCTAATTATTCAAGAATTAGCTACAATGGAACGCGAAAAAATTGTGGTAGTTACCGATAATGGTAGCTTCCAGTTAAATCCAGAACAACGTAAGTTAGAAGGAGTTTTTCACGCAAATGATAAAGGTTTTGGTTTCATCGCTTATGATGAAAACCAACCAGATGCATACGTGGCACCTGATAATACAATGTACGCTTTAAATGGTGATACAGTGCAGTTCGAGATTACTCGTCCAGCTGCAGCGGGATCCGATCGTGGCCCAGAAGGTAAAGTGGTAGCGATTACTGAACATAAATATGAAACGGTAGTGGGTTCTTTTGATCAAACTGATGATGATCATGGCTACTATGGTCAAGTCAAATTAACGGATAAAAAGATTTCTAAGTATCATTTTTATATTAATGATATTGGAATTAAACCAACACCGGGAGAAGTCGTTACTGCCCAAATTACAGAATATCCCAATGCTGACCATCCTGATTATATGGTCGGAATTGCTAATCAAGTGATTGGCTCTGTTGATGATCCCGGTATTGATATTTTACAGGTCGTTTATGCCCACGATATTCCGGCAGAATTTCCTACCGATGTTTTGGAAGCTGCCGATCGAATTCCTGATCATGTTTTACCAGAAGAAATGGAAGGCCGAGAAGATATTACCGACCAAAACTTAGTGACCATTGATGGTGAATCTTCTAAAGATTTGGATGATGCCGTTACCGTTTGGAAATTACCAAATGGTAACTATCATTTAGGAGTTCATATTGCTGACGTGAGTCATTATGTTACTCCTGGTAGTCCCATTGATAAGGAAGCTTATCGCCGAGGAACATCAGTTTATCTAACTGATCGAGTAATTCCAATGTTGCCAAGACGACTTTCTAATGGTATTTGTTCTCTTAATGAAGGGGTTTTACGACTATGCATGAGTTGTGAAATGGAAATTGACCCTAATGGTAACGTAGTTAAAGAACGGATTCATCCTAGTGTAATGAAGTCTAAAGCTCGGATGACTTATACTGATGTGAATAAGATCATTGAAGCTCATGACGAAAAAACTAGACAAAAATATGAAGAACTCGTCCCAATGTTTGATGATATGGCTGATTTACACCGTATTCTTTACAAGAATCGTAAAATGCATGGTGCCATTGACTTTGATGATCGAGAAGCAGAAATCATTGTTGATGAAAAAGGACATGCTATTGATATTAAGGTTCGAGTACGGGGCTTGGCAGAACGAATGATTGAATCATTCATGCTTGCTGCTAATGAAACTGTCGCTCAACATTATTTCGAAGCTCATGTACCATTTATTTATCGAGTACATGAAACTCCTGATGCTGATCGAATCAGAAAATTCTATGAGTTCTTAACGGCATTTGGTATTAATGTTAAAGGTGATCCAGAACACATTCGGCCTAAAACATTACAAAATATTTTGAAAAAAGTAGCTGGTCAACCTGAGGAAACGATGGTTTCAGTTATGATGTTAAGAAGTCTAAAACAAGCTAAGTACTCAGATCAGTCGTTAGGACATTTTGGGTTGGCAGCGCCATATTATACCCACTTTACATCACCAATTCGACGTTACCCAGATACTATGGTTCACCGGATGATTCATTACTACGAAGATAATGGTATTAACGATGAAACCAAGCAAAAATTTGCCAATGTTTTAGATGAAATTGCTGTGCATACTTCTGAAACTGAACGACGAGCCATAGATGCCGAACGAGATACTGATGCGATGAAGAAAGCAGAATACATGGCTGATCATGTTGGCGAAGAATTTGATGCTGTCATTAGCTCTGTGTTGAAATTCGGAATGTTTGTGGAATTACCTAACACGGTTGAAGGATTAGTTCACATCAGTCGTATGAAGGACGATTACTATGAATACGTTGAACAATTTATGGCCTTGTCTGGTCGTAATACCCACCGAACTTATAAAATGGGACAACCAATTCGGGTGAAAGTGGTTAATGTTGACGTTGAACACAGTGCAGTTGATTTTGATATTGTTAATCCAGAAGATACGCCGGTTAGTGATATCTTGCCGAAACGAACCCACCAACGGCGTAATAATGACCATCGTGGACATAATAATCACAATGGACATAATCAACACCGCAATAATAATGGTAACCGTAATAGTAACAATAAGCGTCAATCAAATAATCGCTCTAAACATTAATGAGTGAAGGGATGTGAGTGTATGGTTAAACATAAATCTAATCCTAAAGATGATAATTTAATTACTCAAAATAAAAAAGCACGTCATGATTATGCCATTAGCGATACTTATGAAGCTGGGATGGTATTAACTGGTACGGAAATCAAGTCTCTTAGAGATCGACGGGTGAACTTAAAAGACGGTTTTGTGCAGGTAAGAAATGGAGAAGCTTGGTTGATGAATGTGCATATCAGTGAGTATGCACAAGGTAACCAGTTTAACCATGATCCTTTGCGAAATCGCAAACTACTTCTGCATAAAAAGCAAATTAAACAGCTAGGCAATGATACTAAGGACAAAGGTGTTACTATTGTCCCTTTGAAAATGTACATTAAAGATGGTTTTGCTAAAGTATTAATTGGAGTAGCTACTGGAAAGCACGAATACGACAAACGAGAAGATATTAAAAAACGTGATCAAAAGCGACAAATTGATCGAGTGTTGAAGCATTATTAAAAAGGTTACGGCAAAACTGATAATTTGCCGTAACCTTTTTATATTTTATATACAAAACAGTGATGTAGTCGTGATTTGATTTTGATTGAATGTTATTTTTAGATACCATAATTAACTTGATTATTCATTTTATGGTGGGGAGAGATTTTCATTCTAGGATGACCTAGCATTGCTGCAATACAGATAGTGGTTGGCTCTGTCTCAATTTGATCAGTAGTTATTTCACGAATAAAAGTAGCATCATTATCCAGTCGCTCTAATTTAGTTATTTGATGTCGACCTTTGAAAAAATTATATTTTTGGGTGACAGAATTACCTGTTACCAAGATGTTTTCGTGTTTCAGGTAAATAAATTCTTGATTTAAAACAGTAATGTGTAGCCTAGCAATTGCGATGGTTTGATTTTCAATGCTCAATTCGAATTTGGCATTATTACCAATGGTCAGTTGTTTAATTTCGGCCAGAGGATCACCAGTTAATGAGTAAACAATGAAGCCATCACCAATTAATCCCCATGTTCCCATAATGAAATATTTGGTGTCGTGGTAGCCATCAGCTACTTTGGCAAATTGGGTTTGATCCAATTCGGTTTGGTTAAAAGTCAACGCTCGCGTCATTTTTGCTAGTCCTCCTTTTGGGCTTAATTCTAACACGTTCTCTAAATAATTTCTGGACTGAAAATGATTTATGATTATGGTACAATAAAAGGCGAGGTGTTAAGGATGAAACCGTTTATTCATAATGATTGGTGGCCAATTTTGGAACCAGAATTTGAAAAAGATAATTATCAACAGTTACGCAAGTTTTTGGTTCATGAATATAATACTCAAAATATTCATCCCGATATGAATCATATTTTTGAAGCCTTTAATTTAACTCCATTTAGTCAGGTTAAGGTAGTTATTTTAGGACAAGATCCATACCACGGTTACCATCAAGCGCACGGATTAAGCTTTTCAGTGCAACCAGGAGTGGCAATTCCACCCTCATTGTTAAATATTTACAAGGAACTACAAGCAGATGTGGGGGTTCAACCGGTTCAAGATGGTTATTTAGTAGATTGGGCCAAGCAAGGGGTATTGATGATGAATTCGGTACTCACGGTAAGAGATGGGCAAGCATATTCCCACCAGGGGAAAGGCTGGGAACAAATTACTGATTATGCCATTCAAAAGCTTTCCGAGCGATCAGAACCAGTTGTCTTTATTTTATGGGGCAGAGCGGCCCGTAATAAAATTAAATTAATCGATACTACTAAAAATACGGTTATTGAATCTGCTCATCCCAGCCCATTATCTGCATATCGCGGTTTTTTTGGATCTAAACCATTTTCTAAAACTAACCAAGCATTGATTAATTATGGTGAAACGCCAATTAATTGGCAATTACCTGAACGAGTGAACCAATAATTTAAAACTTACTATTTATCATGGAGGGATTTACGATGGAACTATTTGAGAGTATGAAGGCCAAAATTTATGGCAAGAATATCAAAATTGTTTTTCCAGAAGGCGACGATGTTAGAATTTTAGGTGCCGCCGCACGTTTAGCAAGTGATAATTTAGTTACTCCAGTTGTATTGGGTAATCCTGATCAAATTAACCAAATTGCGACTGATAATAAAATTAATACTACTCAATTGGAAGTAGTTGATTATTTGCACCAACCTAGTGACGTGATTGATACAATGGTGAATGCTATTGTTGAACGTCGTAAGGGAAAGACTGATGAAGCTAAGGCTCGTCAGTGGCTTCAAGATCCTAATTATTTTGGAACTACTATGGTTTATATGGGCAAGGTAGATGGAATGGTTTCAGGAGCTAACCATCCCACTGGAGACACCGTTCGGCCAGCTCTTCAAATCATTAAAACTAAGCCAGGAGTTAAGCTCATTAGTGGCGCCTTTATTATGCAACGGGATGCGGAACGCTATTTATTTGCTGATTGTGCCATTAATATTGATTTAGATGCTAATGGAATGGCAGAAGTAGCGATAGAAAGTGCTAATACTGCCAAATTATTTGATATTGATCCTAAGGTTGCTATGTTAAGCTTTTCTACTAAGGGTTCAGCTAAGGGTGATATGGTTACTAAAGTACAAGAAGCCACTAAGATTGCTCAAGAAAAGGCACCAGAATTACCATTAGATGGTGAATTACAATTTGATGCCGCTTTTGTACCATCTGTCGGAGAAAAGAAAGCACCTGGTTCTAAGGTAGCAGGTCACGCTAATGTTTTTGTTTTCCCAGAACTTCAATCAGGTAACATTGGTTATAAGATTGCTCAGCGTTTGGGAGGCTTTGAAGCTATTGGTCCTATCTTACAAGGTCTTAACCAACCAGTTTCTGATTTGTCACGTGGTGCTAATGAAGAAGACGTTTATAAAGTAGCAATCATTACTGCTACCCAAGCGCTTTAATAACGTGTAAAATAAAAATCCGAACAGCCCGATTTCGGGAGGTTCGGATTTTACTATTTATAAGTAATCGAGGAACACTAAATGAAAAAAATAATACAATTAAATTCGGCCGCAGAAACTACCCATTTGGGTGAGCAATTAGCCGATAAATTACAACCAGGAGACTTATTATTATTGGATGGTGATTTGGGGGCCGGCAAGACTACCTTTACTAAAGGTTTAGCCGTTGGACTAGGGATTAAACGTCCGGTTAAAAGTCCCACATTTACCATTGTTCGAGAATATCAAACTGGTAGAATGCCGCTTTATCATATGGATGTTTACCGCCTAGAAAATGGTGGTGGTGATGAACTGGGATTAGAAGAATACATTAATGGTGATGGGGTAGTTGTTATTGAATGGTCACAATTTGTCCAAGAGGAGTTACCAGATAATTATTTAAAATTATCATTTCGACGGGATGATACTCAAGGAGAAAATTATCGACAACTTATTATTGAACCATTTGGCAAACACTATGAAGATTTAATTGATCAATTAATCGAGGATAAATAAAATGGCTGAGGTTGAATTACGATTAGCAGATGCAGTTGATGCAAGTCAAGTGCTGACATTATTAAAGCAGTTAACGCAAGAATCAGATACTTTTATGGTTGATACGGATTTACGTCAAATTGATGTTGCTACGGAAGCACGTCAAATTGATTTAATTAATCAAACCAAAACCAATCTATTAGCAGTAGCAGAATATGATAACCAATTAATCGGTATCGTAACAGTAGATCAGGTTAATTGCGTTGAAGGTGAATTAGGCGTGGCGGTTCTTGCTGACTTCCAACACAATGGAATTGGGACGGCTTTAGTTGATTTGGCGGTTGATTGGTTTGATTCATTTAGTCAATTAAATGAACTAAGTTTGCAAGTATATGAGACTAATACGGTGGCGGTTAATTTATATAAACGTTTTGATTTTGAAATGATTAATAAGCAATCTAAAAATGAACAAGTGATTTTTAATATGTTGCGAAAAAAAACTAGCAATGATTAAATCATTACTAGTTTTTTTGCATTTTGATAAATGGTTTCAGCCTATCGGTACCGAATTTTTGGTCCTGATTAATTAAAATATTAGCACAAGCGATACTATCATCTAGGGCATTGTGATGATGAGTTAGCTCAATATTTAATTCATCACAAACGGTATTTAACTTATAATTACTAAATCCCGGATATAAATTGCGAGAGGTTTTAACGGTATCTAGGGTTGGATAGCTAAAAGTTGGTAAATCATAACGCAGCAGTGTTTGTTTTAAAACGCTATTATCAAAGGTAGCGTTGTGGGCTACAATTAATTGTTGGGTTTCAAATAATGCTGAGATGTGTTGCCAAACCTCTGGAAACGTTGGGGCATCAGCTACATCATTAGCTGTAATTCCGTGTACTTGAATATTACGCCAGTTAAAATCCATTTCCGGATTAATTAATGAGTAAAATTTAGCCTCAATTTGATCATTTTCAACCACAGTTAAAGCGATAGAACAGGCACTAGCACGTTTACTAGCTGCGGTTTCAAAATCTAGTGCAACAAAATTCAATATTATCACCTCGTATCTTAAAAATTATAGTAATTTTTGGCAGTAGAAGCAAGTTTTAAACAGGAACAGTTTGATTAGCAGTTAAAATCAAGTAAAATAGAATAATAATAAAATAAGGGACGAAGGCAATGAAAAATTATCAATCATTTAAAGACCAATTTTCTAATATCGAAATGTATTTAGACCAACCATTATCCAAATACACCCATACTAAAACCGGAGGGCCCGCCGATATTGTGGCTTTTCCCGAAACTGAAACAGAAGTGCAGGAAATTTTAGAGGCAGCTAAAGATCAAGCTATTCCCGTGACGGTTATTGGTAACGCCAGTAATCTAATTGTGAGAGATGGTGGCATTCGCGGATTAGTAATGATTTTAACCAAAATGATTAAAGTTATTCATGATGGTAATCAATTAATCGCTCAAGCTGGTGCTGCTATTATTGAGGTTACTAAAATTGCGCAAAGTTTTTCATTAACTGGATTAGAATTTGCCGCAGGAATTCCAGGTAGTGTTGGTGGTGCAACTTTTATGAACGCCGGGGCTTATGGTGGTGAAATCAAAAATGTCGTTAGTGCGGCCAAAGTGATTACTGAAACTGGCGAAATAAGAGAGCTGAATAATCAAGAACTAGATTTTGGATATCGTCATAGTAGCGTCCAAGATGACCACGAAATTGTTTTAACCGCTACTTTTGCGTTACAACCAGGTAATCCAATTGATATTCAAGCCGAAATGGATGAATTAAATGCTCGTCGAGCAGCTCGCCAACCATTAGAATTACCATCTTGTGGTAGTGTGTTTAAACGTCCAGAAGGATACTATGCTGGTAAGTTGATTCATGATTCAGACTTACAAGGATTTCAAATTGGTGGTGCTCAGGTATCTACTAAACATGCTGGTTTTATTGTTAATGTTGGTGGTGCCACCGCAACAGATTATATGAATGTTATTAAACACGTTCAAGAAACCGTTTATGATAAATTTCAAGTTCATTTGGAAACAGAAGTCCGGATTTTGGGAACTGATCCTGCTAAAAAATAAGGGAGGAATCCAAATTGGAAATTATTGAAGGAGCAATTTTACTAATTTGTTTAGTGTTATTATCCAATATTTTGGATCACTTCATTCCAATGATTCCAGTTAGTTTAATTCAAGTAGTATTAGGATTATTGGCGGCTCTTTTTTTCCACACAGATATTCAACTGAATACTGATTGGTTCTTACTGCTATTTGTGGCGCCGTTATTGTTTAATGATGGTCGTCGATTTCCTAAAAAAGAACTTTGGGAACTAAGAGGGCCAATTATGGCTAACGCTATTTGGTTAGTATTTTTAACCACGGTCGCTGGTGGATTTATTTTTCATTGGTTAATTCCAACGATGCCGTTATCGGTGACTATTGCTTTGGCCGCTATTTTATCACCAACTGATCCGATGGCAGTTCAATCTATTTCGCAACGAGTAAAATTACCGGATAACGTTATGCATTTAGTAAGTGGTGAAAGTCTCATTAATGATGCAAGTGGATTGATTGCGTTTAAATATGCTATTGCGGCAACAGTGACAGGGTTCTTTTCGTTACAAGCCGCCACTTTAGATTTTGGCTATATCAGTATTATGGGGTTCATCATGGGTGCTGTTATCATGATCGCTATTTTATTACTAGAAGAGTGGCTCTATCAAGAAGGCATTAACGATGTTATCTTTATCACGGTATTACAAATTACAACCCCATTTGTTATTTACTTACTAACCGAAATATTAACGCATGCTTCTGGGGTCATTGCGGTCGTAACGGCGGGTATTATTTCTCATATTTATAATGGTGGCATTAAAAACGAACCGGAATTAACGTTAGTTAGAGAGCGGACCTGGGATATTATTATTTACACGTTAAACGGAGTAGTTTTTCTAATTTTAGGTGTTGAATTACCATTAGCTACTACTAATTTAATTAAAAATGATCAGATTAACACTTTTGGAGCGATCTTTTTATCATTCATAGTGTGGCTGGTAATTTTATTAATTCGAGTGGCTTGGATTTTTATTTACCAACTATGGAATCATTTCACTAAAAAGAATTTTAAGGGGCAACAGACGGTTCGGGATAGCTTTAGAACGGCTTTGTTGGCTGGATTATCTGGAGTTCGTGGTGCCGTAACGATGGCCGGAGTCTTATCAGTACCAATTGTATTAAATTCCGGAGCAGATTTTCCATCACGGTCATTAATGCTATTCATCGCGGCTGGTGTAATCATTATTAGTTTAGTAGCAGCTACGATTACGTTGCCATTAGTATCAGCCGGAACTACCGGCTTTTTAACTAGAGCGTCTGCTGCAGATGATGAAGCTAATCATCCTGATGCTGATCCGGCTGAGACTGCTAACTTGATTAGTGAAGATGAAGCCCGAATTTATATTATGCAATTGGCAGTTCAACGAATTGAAGAAGAACGTCGCGATTATAATTCTCGTGAAGTTTTTGACTTGATCTTGGATTATCAATTTTTAATCAGAAATTTGCAATTACAAATGAAAGATAAGGAAACCATGAATCGCGTGCTATCTGATGAGGTGGCCTTACGTCGAGTGGCCTTAGCTGGTGAACATCAAGCATTAGAACAGCTGTGGCACGATAAACGAATTTCAGAAAAAGCTTTTCAAATTGCTACAAAACAATTAAATCATCAGGAAAATAAGTTGATGGATTCTTATATTCAACGTCGTAATCATCGCCGGAGTGATCTATTTTATTGGTTTAGACAATTAAGAAAATGGGTGTTAATTCGATTTTATCGTAAAAAACGTAGTGATGCCGAACTAACTGAATTAGCTCTAGCTCAACGGGAACAAGCTAAGGGAGCTATTAAAAGCTTGGCCAAATACTTAGCCCGCGAAGATATTGATAACCATCGTTTTGAAAGTCAATCAGTTTATCATTTGATTGTTCGTTATCGAAATCAAATTGAACGTGCTGATGATAATCCGAGACAACAGGCTGAAAATGTGCAAAGCGAGGAATTATACCAAGCCTTACGAGTGCGTGCTTTGTCGGCTGAACGAGAAGGGGTTCAAATTTTGCTGGAACAAGGCCGAATTAACTGGTCGATGGCTACTAAGTTAAGACAATATATTAATTACTCGGAAACTGTATTGATTATGAGTTCGTCTGAAGATAGTTCTGAATAGAAAAAAGCCTCATATCATTTGATATGAGGCTTTTTTATTTGGTAGGTTGATTAATTTGTCCATTTTTAAAGATAAACAAGGCCCAATAAATTACTAATTGTACAATAGTTAATAATCCAATAAAAATAATAGAACTTTGGTTCCACATATTTAAAATGGGTTTAATAAAAAGTTCCGGAGTAATAAATAAGTAAACGGTATGAATTCTTAAAAAGCGGCCAATAAAAATACCAATAGCTGACAATATAGAAATAATGGTAATTCCTAAGGGAGCTATTTTTTGATTCATATGTAATCTACTAATGACGCCGTCGTTAATTTGTTTAACTCCCCACATGCCAATAATCGTGGCCGGAATAGCACTAACGATTAAAAGGGTAAAGTTTAGCCACATGTTTAAATCTAAGCGTAATAAACCATTAGCCCCGTATGGTTGTAACAAGGAGAGGTGAAATAAGTCAGTTAATAAATAAGGAGCGTTGGGATAGAATAATAGCCAAATAATTACTAACGGCCAAAAGAGAATTCCGCTTTTGGGTTTATTAACGCCGATATGAAAACTTAGTTCAATTGGTATATATGCCAAAAAGGTATTCAAAACTAAGAAATTAAAGGGTGGTTTAGCCAATAAAAATAAAATAATTAACCAAATTACGTAAAACAATCTGATTGACCATTTCAATTGTGTATTCATAAGTAGACCTTCTCTCTGCAACTCCTATTAAACGCTATATGGTACTAAATTGCTAATGATTGGTTCGATAATAACTATTTTTTATAAAATCTTGATAAATCGATTAAAATCAATGGATAAATTTCGTGGACTAGCGTTCCAATGATATAATAAATCTGAAGAAAATAAAAGGAGCGTTGCCATGGACTGGTCCAGTATTTTTAACCTACAAAATTTAATCAACTTAATCGATATCTTAGTGGTGTGGTTTATACTTTATGAACTAATTTTAATGGTTCAGGGGACAAAGGCCGTTCAATTACTTCGAGGTATCATTATTATTGTCATTTTTAAATTAGTTAGTTGGTACGTTGGCTTAACCACTGTGTCGTGGATTATGGACCAAGTAATTAATTGGGGTGTTATTGCAATTGTTATTATTTTTCAACCGGAAATTAGACGAGGCTTGGAACACTTAGGTCGAGGCTCCTTATTTGCCAAAACTAATAAAGAAAATGAGGCAGCTAATCAATTAATTGAGGCTTTGGATAAGGCGATTCAATATATGTCTAAGCGACGCATCGGTGCTTTAATTACAGTCCAAATGAATACTGGTTTGGAAGACTATATTGAGACCGGTATTACTTTAGACGCTGATGTAAGTGGCGAATTATTAATTAATATTTTTATTCCCAACACGCCTTTGCACGATGGGGCAGTTATTATTCAAGGAAATCGAATTGCCGTAGCAGCAGCTTATTTGCCTTTATCACAAAGTAATTTAATTCCTAAAGAATTAGGGACTAGACATAGAGCAGCGGTTGGCATTTCTGAATTGACTGACGCCATGACGGTGGTGGTGTCTGAAGAAACTGGTGAGGTTTCAATTACCCAAAATAATGAGTTGTTTAGAGGCATGACTCAAGAAGATTATTTGAAATACTTTAGAACGCAATTACTTAAGGCACCGAGTGATAGTGGTCATAAAAATTTATTAGAAACCATTTCGAATTACATTGATACTCATTTTAGAGGGGGGAATTAATTTGAAGAATATGTTTAATAATAAGTGGTCTATGCGAATTTTAGCTTTAATTTTTGCCATTTTATTATTTGTCTATGCCGACAGTTCAAAAGTTAATTCCACTAGAGATCCTAATAGAAAAAATCAAATTATTAAGTTGAGTTCCACGAAGAGTGCTACCGTTTCGGTACCATTATCATTGACGGTTAATAGTAACAAATATTTTGTGACTGGTTATCCAGAAAAAGTTTTAGTTCATTTAACGGGACCAGCTGCATTGGTGACAACAACGGCTAATACGCAAAATTTCAAGGTTTATGCTGATTTGTCAAAGCTGGGAATTGGGCATCATACAGTTTCGATTCAGCAAGAAGGTCTCAATAGTGAGTTGCGTTATCGTTTTGAACCAGCTAAGATTAATGTTGATGTGCAACCGCGAAAGACGGTTAGCTATCCGTTGACAGTAAAATATGATAAAAATAATATCGCTACCGGTTACACGGCTGGCAAGGTTACTACTGATACTAAAACTGTAAAGGTGACAGGGGCACAAGATTCTATTAATAAAGTGACCTCAGTGGTTGCTAAACTAAATATACCGCAAAATGCTAAAACAACGGTTGATAGTCAAGCAGTGATTGAAGCATTGGACGCGAATGGAAAAACCGTCAATGTAGTCATTACACCAGCGACGACTAATATTAAATTACCAATTGCGTCTGGTGAAAGTAAGGAAGTACCAGTTAAATTAGAGCCTAAAGGACAAACTGGTTCTAGCGATAAAGTAAAATTATCGACCACTACTGAACGGGTAAAGGTTTTTGGAACTGATAGTCAATTAGCTGACCTAAAGGAAGTATTAGTTAAGGTCAATACTAGTGATGTTTCTCAGACCAAAACTAAGCGAGTCACATTGGACGCTAAACTAAATAAAGTTGCTGGTTTTGAACCAGACTCAATCCAAGTTAAGATTGAAAAATCAACTGAATAATTAATGAAGAAATTGAGGAATTAAAGATGAAATATTTTGGAACTGATGGTGTTCGCGGGATCGCCAATCAAGAATTGACGCCAGATCTAGCATATCGTTGTGGAAGAGCTGGTGGTTATGTATTGACTAGCCACTCTGAACGTAAGCAACCACAAGTTTTAGTTGCTCGAGATACTCGTATTTCTGGTCAAATGTTAAAAGAATCTTTGGTAGCCGGATTACTATCGGTTGGTATCGAAGTCCTAGATTTAGGGGTAATCACCACTCCGGGGGTGGCATATCTAGTGAGAAACCAAGAAGCAGACGCCGGGGTCATGATTACCGCTTCTCATAATCCAGTTGAATATAATGGAATTAAGTTTTTTGGTGGTGATGGTTATAAATTATCTGATGCTATGGAAGAAGAAATTGAAGCCATTTTAGAAAATCCAGTAGATAACTTACCCAAGCCAGCTGCTGAAGGCTTAGGAACTATTAATGATTATCGGGAAGGTAGCCAGAAGTATATTCACTTTTTGGAACAAACTATTTCAACTGATCTGACTGGTCTTAAAGTAGCAGTAGATGCAGCTAATGGTGCTACTAGCAAGTTAGTTACCAATCTATATGCTGATTTGGAATTAGATTTTAAAACCATGGCCACCACGCCTAATGGTTTAAATATTAATGATCAAGTGGGGTCTACTCATCCAGAGCAACTGCAAAAAATGGTAGTTGAAGAAGGCGCTCAAGTAGGAATTGCCTTTGATGGTGATGGTGATCGCTGTATTGCAGTGGATGAAAAAGGTAATTTGATCAATGGTGATACCATTATGTACATTTGTGGTAAATACCTGGCTGAACGTGGTCGATTGAAAAAAGATACAATTGTTACCACGGTTATGAGTAATTTGGGAATGTATAAAGCAATGGAACGAGAAGGCCTAAAGGGTGTTAAAACTCAAGTTGGTGATCGTTACGTTGTTGAAAAGATGAATGAAGACGGTTATAACTTAGGTGGCGAACAATCAGGGCATATAGTGTTTCTAGATTTTAATACCACTGGTGATGGCATGTTAACTAGTCTTCAATTATTAGCTATTTTGAAAGAAACTGGCAAACCACTTTCTGAACTAGCTGGTGAAGTCAAAGTTTATCCACAACGCCTGATTAACGTTAAGGTTAGTGATAAAAAACATGCCTTGGATAATCCAGCTATCAAACAAGTAATTAACGATGTTGAAACAGAAATGAACGGTGACGGACGGGTTCTGGTACGGCCTAGTGGAACTGAGCCATTATTGCGCGTAATGACTGAAGCTCCAACCCAAGACTTGGTCGACAGTTATACTCAAAGAATTGCCGATGTAGTTGCTAAAGAAATTGGCATTGAATAAATTATTTTAAAGGATTAATCAAGTAATTGATTAATCTTTTTTTATAGCAAATTGAAACCGATTGCTTTTTTTAATGCTATTTTTGCATGATGTAGACCAATTTACGATGATCTATAATGATAATTATGATAAAGATTGACAAAAGCTATTTATGTGGTTAAATTAAACATATCGAAGTAAAGTTAACTAATGATAAGTGTATATACCAATCTTTAATACTAGGAGAATTGATTATGTGTGGAATTGTTGGAGTTACAGGAAATGACAATGCAGTTTCTATTTTATTAGAGGGATTACAAAAATTGGAATACCGGGGTTATGATTCAGCTGGTATTTATGTTAATGATTTACATGGTGAAGATTATTTAGTTAAAGAAAAAGGTCGAATTGCTAATTTAACTGCTGCCGTTGGACCAGAAGTTCACGGGTCAACAGGAATTGGTCATACTCGATGGGCCACTCATGGTGGTGTTAGTGTTGCTAATGCTCATCCCCAAGTTTCTGAAGATCATCGTTTTTATTTGGTACACAATGGTGTGATTGAAAACTTTAAGGAACTTAAGGCAGAATACTTAAGCGACGTAACTTTTACCAGCCAAACTGATACGGAAGTCTTTGTTCAATTAGTTGATAAATTTGTTCGTGAAGAGAATTTAACTACTAAAGAAGCTTTCTTAAAATCAATTTCTCTACTGAAGAAAGGATCTTCATACGCTTTCTTGCTTATTGATAGTAATGATCCAGATACTTTATACGTAGCTAAAAATAAGAGTCCATTATTAGTTGGATTAGGCGAAGGTTGCAACGTTGTTTGTTCCGATGCTTTAGCAATGATTAACGTTACTCATGAATTTTTGGAATTAAAAGATGGCGAAGTGGTTACTATCAAACCACAATCTGTTGAAATTATTGATCAAGCTGGTAACCAAGTTGATCGTGATAGTTTCCATGTAGAAATGGACGCTCAAGATACTGATAAAGGTACTTACCCATACTACATGTTAAAAGAAATTGATGAACAACCAAACGTAATGCGTAAGTTAGCACAAACATACCTACTTGAATCTGGAAAAACCACCGTTGATCCAGCTTTAATTGAAGATATTAATCAAGCTGATCGCTTGTACATTATTGGTGCTGGTACTAGTTACCATGCTGGATTAGTGGGTAAAAAATTATTTGAAAAATTAACCCATATTCCAACTGAAGTCCACGTTGCTTCAGAATTTGCTTACGAAAAGCCATTGCTTAGTGAACATCCATTCTTTATTTTCTTGACTCAAAGTGGTGAAACGGCAGATAGTCGTGAAGTACTAGTTAACGTTAATGCTGGTGACTACAAGAGTTTAACTATTACCAATGTTCAAAATTCAACCTTATCACGAGAAGCAACTTATACTATGCTATTGGGTGCTGGTCCAGAAATCTCCGTAGCTTCCACTAAGGCTTATACGGCTCAAATTGCAGTTGAAGCTATTTTAGCTAAGGCGGTTGGTATGGCTAAGGAACAAATTGTTGCTGAAGAATTTGATTTACGACAACAATTAGGACTAGTGGCTACTGGGATGCAAGCTATTATCGATGAAAAAGATCAAGTTGAAGAATTAGCTAAAGAATATTTTGTACCAGCTACTAGAGCCTTTTATATTGGTCGCGGAATTGATTACTTTGTTTCACTTGAGGCAGCCCTTAAACTTAAAGAAATTTCTTATGTTCAAGCTGAAGGTTTTGCTTCCGGGGAATTAAAGCATGGAACAATTGCCTTAATTGAAGAAAATACTCCAGTTGTGGGTATTATTACTCAAGATGATACTGCTAGCTTAACTCGCAGTAATTTACAGGAAACATTGTCTCGTGGTGCCAAGGTGATGACTATTGCTCGCCAAGGGGTGGCCAATGCTGACGATACTATCGTAATTGCTGACGTTGATGAGTTAATCATGCCATTATTAAGTGTGGTACCAGCACAATTACTGGCATACTACACTAGTCTTAATAAGGGCTTGGATGTTGATCGTCCACGTAACTTAGCTAAGAGTGTTACCGTTGAATAAAAAAAAAAGAATCCGTTTTGGATTCTTTTTTATTTGCAAAAATGGTCTAGATGTTTTATTATTGGACTATACCGAAATAAGAGGGGCGGATGACTTTATGAAAATCATTGTTGAAAAAAATGCACAGTTAGGTGGTCAAGTTGGAGCCAAAGTATTTAAAGATGCTTTAGCACAAGGAGCCACAGTTTTTGGACTTGCTACTGGTAGTACCCCGATGACTACCTATGATGCCTTGGTTAATAGTGATGTGGATTTTAGTCAAGCAATTTCCATTAATTTAGATGAATATGTTGGCTTAACTCCAGATAATGATCAAAGCTATCGTTATTTTATGCAAAAGCATTTATTTGATCAAAAACCCTTCAAACATTCCTATGTTCCTGATGGTACCAACCCCGATGCTACTAAAGTGATTAATGATTACAATCATTTAATTGAAACTCATCCAATTGATTTACAAATTTTAGGGATTGGACATAATGGACACATTGGTTTTAATGAACCTGGTACACCATTTGATTCACTAACTCACGAAGTAAATTTAACTCCATCAACAATTGAAGCTAATGCACGTTTCTTTGAACGAAAAGAAGATGTGCCACAAAAAGCATATTCTATGGGAATTGCTTCGATTATGGGTGCTAAGCATATTTTATTAGAAGCCTACGGAACAGAAAAGGCACATATTATTAAAGAGGCGCTTCAAGGTCCAGTAACAGAAGATGTACCTGCTAGTGTATTGCAAAATCATCCTAATGTGACTGTCATTTTAGATGAAGCTGCTGCCAGTGAATTGCAAAATATCCATTAAGAAATTTATCAAACAGAACCAAAGTTATCGATTTGACGTTATGCTATAATAGTTTAGTGAACATAACGTACGATTTTTAACGGAGGTTTTTTTATTTGATGAAAAAGCGTTTATTTAAAACATTAGTCTGCTTCTCCGGTATGGCTGGAATGATATTGGCAGCCTTTATGCCAGTAGCTTCTCATGCTAGTACTGAAACAGATTTTATTAACAGCATAAAGGAACCTGTAGTTACTGTTAGTCATAAAAATCACTTATATGCGTCGGTAATGATGGCTCAAGCTATTTTAGAGAGTAATTGGGGGCAATCAGAATTAGCTCTTGATGGTAATAATTACTTTGGAATTAAAGGGGCCTTTGAAGGTAATTCAGTAACGATGAATACGGCAGAATACACTGGAAAAGGCAAACGATATACCGTTAATGCACAGTTCAAGAAATATCCATCAGTCAAGGAATCGATTGAGGATAATGCTAAAATATTGCGTAACGGCATTGATTCTGATCCGGATTACTATGATGGAACTTGGACAGAAAATACGGTTAGTTACGTTGATGCTGCCACAGCATTATCTTCCAAATATGCAACTGATATGAATTATGGTAATAAATTAACTAAGGTGATTCAAAAGTATGATTTAACTAAGTTAGATTCCAGCACCAGTAGCGGTTCGTTAGATATTAATCAACAAATTGCTGCCGGAGTGGATGATTCTATCGGTGATGATACAACTAATAAAACCGTCCAAACTAATATGCGCCGAATAACTGCTAATCCAGATGATTTAAAAGAAATTGATAAAACCGAGCAACTATTTAAAGAGGATAGTGCTAAAAAAGCTGATCAGCAAGGTAAAGAATTCAAGCTGGAAAATAAGTTATTAAAAGATTAAAAAATCACCTGAAAACCTTTTAATTTAAGTAGGTTTGGTATAATCTAATAGAGTAAAAAATAAGACAAAAAATGATTATAGGAAGAAAAAATGACAACTGAAACTACTGACTATAAAATAAAAGTTGAAAATGTAACAAAAAAGTACCAATTATTTAAAACTCAGTCTGAAAAACTACGTTCTTTTTTCTCACTGAATAATCATGAAATTCCTAATTTCTGGTCTTTAATGGGAGTTACTATGACGATTATGCCTGGTGAAGCCGTTGGGTTAATCGGGGTGAACGGATCTGGTAAATCCACCTTATCCAACATTATTTCCGGTATTATTCCTCAAACAACTGGAACAGTGGACGTTCGGGGAGAAACTTCAATTGTTGCTATCAATGCTGGGCTACGTGGTAACTTAACGGGAAGAGAAAACATTCGATTAAAATCATTGATGCAAGGATTAACCAATGAGCAAATTGATGAAATGATGCCTGACATCATTGCTTTTGCTGATATCGGTGATTTTGTGGATCAACCAGTAAAAAGTTATTCTAGTGGGATGAAGTCACGGTTAGGATTTTCTATTGCGGTTCATATTGAACCCGATATTTTAATCATCGATGAAGCTTTGTCGGTGGGTGATGATACTTTTTATCAAAAATGTGTGGATAAAATCAATGAGTTTAAAGCTAAAGGTAAAACCATCATTTTTGTTAGTCATTCATTAAAGCAAATTGAATTACTTTGTGATCGAGTTGCTTGGATTAATTATGGTCAACTAAAGATGATTGGTGAAACTAAAGAAGTTACTGGTGAATATCGTAAGTTTATTAAGATGTTTAGAGGCCTTTCTAAGAAGGAAAAATCTAAATTTCAACGTGAACAAAAAAATATTCAAAAAAACTTCAGTATTCAAGCATATGAAAAACAGGTTACTGAGCAATTACAGGCCGAGGAACCCGGTAACAAAAAAGTTCCGGCTGAGGTTCATAAAACCTTTTATGGTTCAGTGATTAGTGAAAAGATGCCAGTTAGTTCTCAAATATTAACTTGGGGAGTATTGATTGCTTTAATTTTCTTCTGTCTAGTTAATTTTTCAGGTTACTCATTGGGACATGTAATTACTGATCCTTCATTAATTCTGCATCCGTTGCAACACTTGATGTTTAAATAAAGTCGCTGAAAAGCGATTTTTTAACATTAACTATTGACAGCGCTTTCATAGTTCGTTATATTGTTACTAGGGTAATAAATAATACCTTTTAATCAATTCTCTTTCTCTCTAAAAATAAGACGGTGGTCGATTGACCACCGTCTTATTTTCGTTTAATATTTTAACTTGGAAGAAGGTTGAATAATGAAAAGTCATGAAGTTCTAACGTTGATTGAAGAAATTACCAGAAATGATGGTAGTTCATACATCGAAATTAGTAATATGGTTCAAAATGGTCGTGCTGAATTAGCAGCAGAACGAGGATTTATTAAAAGCGTTCGCATTTTGCAGTTAAACATTCCTCACTCTGCACATGTCATTAAATATGAGAAGTGGGTTAATCAAAATTTTACCATGCCAGATGAATCTATGGATCACTTTGAAGAGTGGGTTAAAACTCCTGAAGCTCAAGCGGAAGTGGATACTATCTTAAAAGAAAATCATTTAGGATAGGCCTTATAGATTTAATTCATTAGGCAAAGCAATGATTTGTTGGTTACCATTGTCATAAACAACTATCGATTGAGGATAATCGTTACTGAATGGATATGGTGAATCAAAAGTGGCTACTAAATTATCACCATCAATGTAGTCATAGGATAATTTATTTTGAAAATTAACTAGGTCTAATTTTACTAAATTAGAGAGTGGAAAAATACCCTGTAAATCATTGTCAATTATGTGCCAAATAAAATCAATGGCGTCATCAGGTAATGTATTGACAATTCCATAACTGGCAAAACGAGCATCATTTTTATTAAACATGGATAGGTTTCCTTTCGATTTAGGCTAAAAATTCTTGGTTGTCCATAATTAATTTGGAAATATGTTTAGCAACCCGATGATTTTCCGGTGGTAGCTTCATATAATCGCCATATAATTGTGTTAGAATTGCATCATAGTCAGCTGGAATGGTGATTTCAGTATCTTCAAATGGAACTTTTATCGTATCAGTTACTTGTTGATAAGTGAAAATTTCTTGATCATAATTATACTGAGAAGCTAAATTTTTAAAATGCGTATTGTCTTCAATGGGTTGCTGATTATATTCGTTAAAGAGAAGTTTACGTCTTTTTTTAAGTATGCTAGCAGACTCTTGCTGTTCGGTAGTTAAGTCAGTCTTAAACCGTCTAATAGGGGTCTCAATTAGATTGTAGCGCAATTTTATAAAAAGACGACTATCTATTATTTTAATATCATTAATTTGTTTTTTTAATTGAGCGGTTGAATTGGGAATTATATCTAATGGAAAAATATCTATAAAAATTCCTTTTCGTGCAAAATTAAAATTATTTTTTTCTTCGATATACGTATTTTGATTCAATAACTTGGCGTAGCTCAACGCATAATTAGGATCAGATACTGGTGTTTGTAAAAAGAATGGTTGATCAATAAGCAAGTTTGGGGCTAATTTAAGTAACTTTTCGTAATCTGGACGTAATAAGGCTACATCCATATCATCGTCCCAAGGAATAAACCCTTGGTGTCTAATAGCACCTAGTAAAGTACCACCAGTAGCAATATATGGAATCTCCAGTTGCTGACAAATGTTAATGAATGCTTTTAATGTACTTAATTCAGTTTGATGGATTAAATTAATCATTTTGGTGGTCATTGCAATCTCCCGTAGTAATAATCTAAGCATATTATACTACAGGAAAGCCTTTAACAGCTTATTGACAAACCAAAATTGGCTTGTAAGAAATGCGGCAAACTATTATACTGGTACATGATAGTTAATTAATTATTAGAATGGTGGATTATAATGAGTAATATGAACAATGCTTTACTGAATGAAGCAATTGAAGTATATCTAAGTTCGTTAAAATATTTAGATAACTTTGTCTCGGAACCGGCCAAAAAATACGGCTTATCATTTGAACAATATTTAATTTTACATACTATTGCTACAAGCGACCAAGTTTCATTGATGGATATTGCTAATGACCGTCATGTTACTAGAAGTGCAATTTCACGACAAATTAAAGTGTTGCTTAACCATAACTATATTTCACAAGAACCTGCTAAAAGTGATCGTCGGCGGTTGTATCTTCGACTAACCCCAGAAGGAAAAGAAGTAGAACAACAAGTGACTGATGTTGTTGCTAACCGTTTTGATAACTGGATTAATTATTATGGCGAAGATCGTGCACATGATATCATTGATTTTATTCGTGATTTTGCTGACCATCAAATGGGTGGTTATAATGAAACTAAGGATTAATATAAAAAAGAGGTAGCCCATTATGGGTTACCTCTTTTTTATTGAATACTTATTGTCAGGATAGGTATTCAATAAGCGTATCGTAAGCAATTTGTCATTATAAGCGGTTTACAATTGTTTACCATAACTAACATCGGTTAGCTTAGCTTCATAATATAAATCTTTGCTTAAAATTAACTTAAAATGCTATTAATCGACAAATTTAACCGCTGTACCATAAGCCGCAACAGTTTCCATATCCTGACTGATAGAATCAGAATCATAACGCATCATTACGACCGCATCAGCACCCATGGCAGTTGCATTATCTCTAAGTCGATCTACCGCAGTATCTCTTGATTCAGTAAGTAATTCAGTATATGCTTTGATTTCGCCACCAATAACATTCTTCAAACCAGCACCAATATTTTTAAAAACGTTTTTGGATTGGGTAGTAAGGCCAAAGACTTCGCCGATAACTTCGTAATTTTTACCTGGAATATTTTCAGTTGTTGTCACTAATAGTTTTTCCATGATAGTTCCCCCAATATCATTATTTTAAATGTATTCTAACATAATCAGTTACCGAGTAAAGTAATTAGACTTACGCTATTAGTAACAATGGTAGCGCTTGACTAAAACCACTGAAGACAATATCGTTGTCGCCAGTAAAATTTAAAATGTATAAAAATAATGCTATAGCATTGAAAATGAAAGAAATAATAATAATTCCGTAACGAATGGTTAAATAATGGTAGCCTTCTGGATGCCAATTACTCCGACGTTGTCCCTGATAAATGAATACTAACGCTAATAAAAATAAAACAGCTAAAATTTGAACGATTATTCCCAGTACAAACATTGAGGGGGTAAGGGTTCTTAGTTGAAGAAAATAAAATCCTAGCGTAATGAAATCAATAATGATTGCAATTAACGGCATAGCTGTCACCTCGTTTACTTATTTATATTTTGGGCTGTGCCATGATTCATTTTAGTTATATCAAAGTGAATGGGCCCTAATAATTGATTGTTTTGATTATAGGTTAACTATGGTTAAATTACACATTTTTTAACTCTAAAATGTTAGTTAATATATTTGGAAAATAGGGCTGATCCCAATACCGTTTTTGTAAATATCTAAAAATTTTAAATAATAAAAAGCCAAGATTCTCTAATATCAAGAATCTTGGCTTTTTTAAAATAGTTCTCATTGTTATTAAAATGGAGTCGGCGGGAATTGAACCCGCGTCCGAGCATATCGCCACCCAAACATCTACATTCATAGATTTATTATTTGAAATTCACTAGTAAAAACGCCATAAATCGAGGCTCTCATTACTAGCTAATCTGATTAGTCTCTTTACCTAACTTCAGATGGGAGCTAGATACGTAAGTCTGCTTATTATAGGACCCAGATCTACCCCACAGACAAAAGTAGGAGGATCTACGCTAAGCGCTTATTAGGCAGCTAATGCGTAAGAGTTAGAATTATTTTTTGCAGTTATAATTTTAAAAACTGGACGTTTTAACGTGTCGCCGCACGAAACGCAGTCCAGGTTCGACCTATACCCGTCGAATCCATAACGACCCCATAAACACGAAAAGTATATCATAGAATCGTTGAAACATAAAGAATTAAATCAAATCAAAGTGTTTTAAACCATTAACAATACCATGATCGGTATTGTTGGTAGTAATAAATTCAGCATAAGGTTTAACGTTATCTAAGGCATTACCCATAGCGACTGGATGATCCACGAAATCAAGCATTGGAATATCGTTATTACCATCACCAAAGGCATAGGTAGGGATACCTTCTAAACCAGCATTTTTAATGAGTTGTTTAATGCCTTCACTCTTGGAGTTTCCCTTAAGAACAATATCCATACTAAAAGGCGTGTTTCGATAAAAGGTTAGTTGGTCACCAAACTTTAAACGATAATCAGCGTCATGTCCTTGTGTCATAACAATCATCATATTAACTTGGTTATTTTGCCAAAACTCTTCGGCTCCTAAAGGTGGCACGGTACTATTTACCGAATCATAGGCTTGCTGAGTTAGTTTAGTCACTTTATTCATATGAGATTCTTTGCTATTTAAGACAGCGACTGCGTCTTCAAAGTCAGCTGCATATGCAGCCATCTCAGCAACAAGTGTTTTAGGAAATTCAACAGCATAGACCGGCTTGCCTTCATAAATAACATAGTCGCCATTACCTGAAACAACCGTATCGATTTTGGTATTACGCATGGTATTAGGAATTTCAAAAATATTTCTACCAGTAGAAATAACAGGAAGAACATTGTTTTGCCGTAAAGAATCCATGGCTGCAGCAACTTCTGGATCTACTCGCGTTTGTGCGTTTAACAATGTATTATCCAGATCAAAAAAGACTAAAGCTTTGTACATAAAAGTGTAACCATCCTTTTTATATGATTAATTTCATTTTAGCATAATAAATAACAACCTTTTTTAACAAATTGCTTCGATTATTGTTAAAATGGTACTAAGTGGGGTGGAGTTAATGAAGAAAACAACCGTTGCTGATGAAAATACACAGTTATTTTTTGTTCGGCTTCGTAAAATACCTGGAGAACATTGGTATTTGGCTGAAAAAAACAATTATCAATCTAAAACCAAGATACCTAGAAATTTATTGACGCAAGACTTTAACATTAATCAAATTAGTTTTTTTAACAATCACGTATGGTATCACTTTGATAATGGTGGTATTAACGGTTGGCTAGTCAAAAATAATATTCGACGTACTTTTCGTCGATTGGCTGTTAAGCCAATAAAACAAGCGACAGCTTCTGATTTAGATAATTATTCAGCAGTATTGGAAATGATGTTTGATTACGCGGGTCACCCGGTGACACCGCAAGAACTTAAACAAAGAGTTGATCAGTGGCATCAACAATCGTCCAGCTTCTTAGATTTAAGCGAGTTAATTATTGCCAAAACCAATTCTATTAAGGATCTAAATAATGCTGATTTTCGGCAACTTAACCGACAATTATTAAGAGGACGCCCGGTCATGATTAGAACGAATGACTTGAATAATTTAAAGTCCAGCGTTGTCTTGCTGACCGGTTTTAATCGTAGAACATATTATTATAACAATCCATGGACAGGAAAATTAGAAGTGATGTCTCAAAAACACTTAAAAAGATTTTGGAAAAATGGTGATTTTGAAGCAATCAGTTATTGAGAGGTAATATTATGAAGTTATTAATGGTTGAAGATAACAAGTCAGTGTCAGAAATGATGGCCATGTTTTTTCAAAAAGAAGAATGGGACGTTACTTACGCCTACGATGGTAATGAAGCGGTAGTCGTTTTTAAATCTGATCCTGAAAGTTGGGATATGATTACTTTGGACTTGAATCTACCCAAAAAAGATGGAATGCAAGTTGCCAAAGAGATTCGCGAAATTTCTAAAACAGTGCCCATTTTAATGCTTACTGCTCGCGATTCAGACAGTGATCAAGTATTGGGCTTTGAAATGGGCGCAGATGACTATGTTACTAAGCCATTTAGTCCAATTACGTTGATTGCTCGGATTAAAGCCTTACAACGGCGCAGTCATATGGCTAATGGTGATGATGAGGATCAAAATAAAAACAATGGCTTTGATATTACTACAGATCACTTTAAGTTAAATAGCAATACTCATGAAGCCTACTTAAATGATAATTTAATTCCGGATTTGACGCCTAAAGAGTTTGATTTATTGAAAACTTTGGCTCAAAAACCACGACAAGTCTTTTCTCGTGAACAATTATTAGAATTGGTGTGGGATTATGAATATTATGGTGACGAACGAACCGTTGACGCCCATGTAAAAAAATTACGTCAAAAAGTTGAAAAAGCTGGTCCGCAAGTAATTCAAACGGTTTGGGGCGTTGGATATAAATTTGATGATACAGAGGTCAAATAATAATGAAGATAATCTACCAACAGGTAATTGCGTTTTTTGCGGTGATCACGCTCACAATCCTACTGTTGGGTTTCTCATTTAGTCGTTTGGCTAAGTCATTTGTTTATGACACAACTTGGTCACGACTTGAAAATTACTCTGATAGTGTGGTGGAGCAGTCACTTCAAACTAAAAATAATAAAGTGACCTTTAATCCTACCAGTTTATCGACAACAGAGGGAATTCTTAACGGTCAAGATAGTGATTTTACGATGTATGCGCCCTCTAAAAAAGCTTTTTATCCGCAAGGTAATAAAAATTCTACGATTGCTGCTAATGATTGGAAACGACTAAAAAAAGGTCAAATGATACGTAAAGTCAATCGAGGTAATGAAATCGATAAACACCAATCTAAAAAACGTTCAGAAATGGTGGAAATACTAAAACCGTATTACTATCAAAAAAAATTAGTAGCGGTAGTAGCTGTCGGAACCTATACATCCGAATTAGAAGCGAACCTATCTAGAATCAACAGTAACTTGATTTTAGCCTTGATTTTATCATTAATTGTTTCTTTGATTATTAGTTTTGCCTTTGCTCATCGGCTAAACCGGCGGATTAGCGTCTTGCGAGATGCGGTTAATCAAGTTATTCAAGGACACTATAAGATCCGACTTCAGTCTGGTAATCGAGATGAAATTGATGATTTAACTAATGACTTTAACCACATGACTGATACTTTGGAAAATGCTGATAGTGAAATTAAACGTCAAGAAGAACGACGGCAAGAGTTTTTAGCGGATGCAGCCCATGAAATGCGAACGCCATTAACAACCATAAATGGAATTTTAGAAGGCTTTAAGTATGGTGTTATTCCTGAAGACTCACGGGATAAGAGTTTAAATTTGATGATGAGTGAAACCCAACGTTTGATTCGATTGGTGAATGAAAATTTGGATTACGAAAAAATTCGCTCTAAATCCATTAAACTGAATCGAACTCATTTCAATGCCACTGATGTTTTATATCAATTGCAAGAACAGTTATCTGGCAAAGCACAAGCATCAAATGATGAAATTATTATTAAGGCACCGGATAAGTTACCAATTTACGCTGATTATGATCGTTTTGTTCAAGTACTGGTAAATATTATTACTAATGGTATTCAGTTTACTGATAATGGAACAATTACAGTCACCGCTAAACGGGAAAATAATTTAGATGTTTTTGATATTACAGATACTGGTATTGGAATGTCAGAAGAGCAAATGAAAAATATTTTTGAACGTTACTATAAAGCTGATGCTTCCAGAAGAAGCGGTAAGTATGGCGAATCTGGATTGGGATTAGCAATTGTTCATCAACTAATTGAACAACATGGTGGAACGATTAAAGTGGTTTCTAAGTTGGGTAAGGGAACAACATTTAGTCTTACTTTCCCCAATGAAGATAACTATCCGAAATAGGTATATACCAAAATTAAGAAGATTGTAGTAAAATAAAGATGTAAATAAATTTTATTAGGTGGGGGTCCAACGAGATGTCATATTTAAATTTTGATGATTCAAAATTAAGTAAATTTGTTCACGATAATGAAGTTTCTGAAATGCAAGCAATGGTTAACGCAGCAGATGATGAATTAAGAAACGGTACTGGTGCTGGAAGTGACTTCAGAGATTGGCTTGATTTACCAACTAATTATGACCAAGCTGAATTTGCTCGAATCAAGACAGCAGCTCAAAAAATTAATCAAGATTCCAAATATTTGGTGACTATCGGCATTGGTGGATCATATTTAGGCGCTCAAATGGCCTTAGATTTTCTGCATAATAACTTTTATACTAGTGGCGAAGATCAAACTGGGGCTAAGGTAGTCTTTGCTGGTAATTCTTTAAGTTCAACTTATCTTAGTCAATTGATTGAGATGATTGGTGACGATGATTTCTCAATTAATATTATTTCTAAATCAGGAACTACTACTGAACCAGCAGTTGCCTTTCGAGTTTTTAAGGAAATTCTTATTAATAAATATGGTGAAGATGAGGCTAATAAACGAATTTATGCTACCACTGACGCTAACAAAGGGGCATTAAAACAAGAAGCTGACGCTAATAACTGGGAATCATTCATTATTCCTGATGGCGTTGGTGGACGTTTTTCAGTATTAACAGCAGTTGGTTTGTTACCAATCGCTACCTCTGGGGTTGATATTGATCAATTAATGAAGGGTGCAGCTGATGCTCAACATGAATATGTTTCAGCCGATTTGACTAAGAATGAAGCCTATCGATATGCAGCCTTAAGAAATATTTTGTATCGTAAAGGCTTTACGACTGAATTATTGGAAAACTACGAACCAAATATGAGAAGCTTTTCAGAATGGTGGAAACAATTAATGGGTGAATCAGAAGGGAAGGATCAAAAGGGAATTTATCCTTCATCAGCTAACTTCACTACTGATTTGCATTCATTAGGCCAATACATTCAAGAGGGGCTACGGAACTTATTTGAAACGGTAGTTAAAGTAGATAAACCAACAGAAGACGTTAATATTCCTTATGCAGAAGGTAATTTAGATGGTCTAGAATATCTTCAAGGTAAATCATTAGATTGGGTTAACACTAAAGCCTATGAAGGGGTAGTATTGGCTCATACTGATGGGGGAGTACCTGTGATGACAGTTCATATTCCTGATCAATCAGCCTATACTCTGGGTTACTTGATTTACTTCTTTGAAATTGCGGTTGGTATTTCCGGCTACCTAAATGGCATTAATCCATTTAACCAACCAGGAGTTGAAGCTTATAAAACAAATATGTTTGGCTTACTTGGTAAACCAGGCTATGAAGAAATTGGTAAACAATTAAATGATCGAATCTAAATAAAAAAAGAGTTAGTGTTTATTCACTAACTCTTTTTTATTTATTATTTAACTGTTCCAAAACGTTGAACGTAAAAACTACCGTCACTTAAATTAACATATTTTTTTTCAGAAGTTTTTTGGTCGCTAGAATAAGTAAAAAAGGCGGCATAATAATCTGTATTATTAACATTTCCTTGGGTTTGATCTGCCCCCGCGGCTTGACTAGCAACGTTATTTCCCTTAACCAGTCCCATATATTGATTATGATGAACAGTCACAGTGTCACTTTGCTTAGTATCATAGCTGGGTAAATTAAACTTTTGTCGCATTTGATCTAGCGTGTAGATACTATTGTAAGAACCACCTTTGAAGTTAATAGTGGTACCAGTATCAGTAGTTTTTGATTGGTTGTTATTTTCTTGGTTATTGTTCTTGGTAGTAACTGAATCAGCTGAAGTTGATTTAGCGTCACTATTATTTGATTCAGTAGTTTGCTTGTCACTTTGAGTACTTGATTCATTCTTTTCAGTATCGTTATTTACTTCATTGGTTGTATCTGCTGATGAAGAACTTTCTGATGCTGAATTTTTTTTAGCTGAATCGCTTTTTTTGCTAGAACTAGAAGTTTCACTAGCAGCTTGTTTTGAGTGTGATGCTTGTTTACCACAGCCAACAAGCATTAGTGGAATAAGTGCCAGAATTGCAATAGTACTAATTTTTTTCATCGATTTTCTCCTCTTAGAATAAACGTTAAAGCTTGCGCTAAGATTATCACGGTAAAAATTATTGGTCAAGTTCGGATGATGGTCGATTCTGGCGATTTGAAACAATCCAGAGGCCAGTTAACCAAATGATTGAAGCGATTAAAGCAATTCGAGTATTGGTTCGTAAAAATAAGACAATTGTTACAATTAAAAAAAATATTAAAACAAAATAATCTGAGATCGGATAAAGGGGCATCTTAAATTTTAAACTAGTTTCTTTATCGGTAACTTTGACAAAATGTCGATATTTCAAATGAGCTAAAATAATCATTCCCCAAACAAATAGAAAACAAGTGGTGGCAACGCTAGCAATAAAAGTAAATAAATCTCCTGGTAAAAAGAGTCCCATTACCATGATAATAGCAATGGTCATAGTAGAAAATATAATACCGTTTTTAGGTATTTGTCGCAGTGATAAAGAACCCAATCGTTGCCCTAACTTAGACTTAGAACCATAGGTCATTGAAAAAATCATTCTTCCGGTAGTAAAGATGGCACTATTACAAGAAGAAGCCGCGGCGGTTAAAACGACAAAATTAATAACGGCAGCAGCCGTTTTGATACCGATAGCCGAAAATACTTGAACAAAAGGGCTGGTATTGGCCGATAAATATTGCCAAGGATAAATACACATGATAGCCAATAAAGAACCAATGTAAAAAATCATGACTCGTTGCGGTACTTCGTTAATGCTTTTAGGGATAATTTTTTTCAGGATCTTTGGTTTCTGAAGCGGTCATCCCAATCATTTCGACACCGGTAAAGCTAAAGAGAACCATTTGAAATGACAAGAAGAACCCTTTAGCACCATGAGCAAACCAATTATTACCAGTTAAATTGGTTAAACTAGCGTAACCATAAGGCGTTTTGTAACCAACAACTACCATCACAATACCGACAATGATTAAGCCAACGATAGCCACAATTTTAATGACTGAAAACCAAAACTCAGTCTCACCAAAGGCTGATACCGTGAAAATATTTAAACAAAATAAAATGACCAATAAGCTAAGCGCAGTCACAATAACCGGAATGTTGGGAAACCACATTTGCACATAAAGACCAGCAGCAGTTAGCTCGGCCATGGCAATGGCAATCCAACATGACCAATAAGTCCAGCCGACTACAAATGCAGCTCGTTGTCCCAAATGGGTTTTAATAAGATCAACAAATGAGGTTATTCCCAAATTTGAGACTAGTAATTCACCTAAAGCGCGTATTAACAAAAAGCAGGCAATACCAGCGATTCCATAAGCTAATAAAATGCTAGGCCCGGCAAGTTTGATAGATTCACCAGCACCCAGAAATAGTCCTGTACCAATTGTTCCACCTAAAGCAATTAACTGTACGTGGCGATTTTTTAATTCTCGTGCAAGTTGGGGGGGATTTGTTTTTTCCTCCAAATTGATCACCTCCAATGTTATTGTAACTATAATACAGGTTAGTCAAAATAATGAAAAGAAAAGAACCGAAAAACAAAAAAGAGACTGCTAATTAGCAGTCTCTTTAATCTCTTATCACCCGCACGGGGCTCGAACCCGTAACTCCGCCTTGAGAGGGCGACGTCTTAAACCAGTTTGACCAGCGGGCAATGCTTTCAAACTTACTTAATAATTCTATATGAACTGATTAGGGTTTGTCAATGAATTTTTTACTGGATTTCATTGACAAAATTTATTATTTTAGATAACATTATTAATTGTAATCAATCATTGGGTATTCGCCAAATTGGTAAGGCAGCGGACTCTGAATCCGTAATTTACTGGTTCGAGCCCAGTATACCCAATAAGCATATATCAGCCGTTATCATTAGCAGTCAAATGCCGTGATACCGGCTTTTCTTATATATACAGTGTTTACTATATTTCATTGTTTTTCATCCCGGGGTAGTCAAAAGGGTAGTCAAAAACAGCGCAAGGCATGAGCCGTTAACTCAGTGTTAACGGTCTTTTTTATGCTTTGAAGCTTTTAAGGAAGTCAGTAGGGGTAGTCAAAATTAACATTTATAGCAGTAACAATCGTCCGAAAAAAGATAGATATTCTTGCTAATCTCAGTACTATCAATATTTACAGCCGTTTTAGTTATCTGACAGTGTTAACCGCAATTTATATTAATATCATCGTCAAAACCAACTTCAATCGGTAGCCACATACTTTCGTCTTTAATACATTTAATTAGGTCTTTCTTTTGCTCTTTGGTGAAGTGAGATGATTTCACTAGGTCTTTAAGGTTACTTAGATCGTTATTACTTTTTATCATGGTTAAGCCTCCTATAGTATCCCTCGAGATAAAACAAAAGTCACCCCGGCAGGCGACTTGAAGTAGTTGCTAATATTTCAATTAAGTTACATCTAATCATATCATTATAATTTATTTTATCATTGCTGGATTCAGCTAACAAGCTACTTAAATACATGTAAGTCCGTCAATAAATAGCAATCCGCAAACTGTAGTAAGGCTCTTAGTTTCCACGTATGAAAGTAAGTACTTTTTGAATAGCCAGTAGCCTCACAGGCTTCACCGTCGCTACATTCCTCAACATAGCGCTTTTTTAGTATTATGTAACACGTTTCATTGTGCTTATCTTTGATAGGGATGTTTCTAACGGCTTCTATGGCGATAAGCGTCTGTTTAACAATCATTTGTGCCGTTTTATACCGTACAATGGTGATATTCTCATCCCGGTTCGGTAGTTCAGTCGGTAAATCATTAACGTTTAGATCCTTAATGCCCGCCATACCGTAACCGCAAATTCTAGCCATTTTAGGCAAAGTCTTAGTTAAAAAGTTAGCCACGTTCTTAATAGTTGCTGGTTTGTCTACTACTGGCAAGATGCTGCTGTCAGTCAAAAAAGCCACCTCCATAGGTATAATAGAATATGCTAAAATGTAAGTACCCAAACAATACGTTTATTTACCTACTTAGCTGTTTCCATACCCGTGGAAATGGCTTTTTTGTTTATATTGGTTTGATTAATCGTAAATACTACGACGATGACCAATATTGATCGCTTCAACTACAAGTTCATCATCTTCAATGATACAAATAACTCGGTAATTACCAACTCGATAGCGCCATTGTCCTGAACGATTAGCAGTTAATCCCTTACCAATAGAACGAGGATCTTCAATGCCATCTATATGCTGGTATAGCCACCGAACTATTAGTTTAGACTGGTGCTTATCCATCTTTCTTAATGAGCGTTGTGCATCCCGAGAGAAATTCAGTTTATAACTCAATCCAAACCACCAAATTCATCTAAGATCTCACTCATAGGTACAGTTTTCTTGCCATCTTCAATAAAACGCTTATGAGCAATTTCTGCTGTTTGATTATCGTATTCATCTTCTAATTGTTCCATAGAGTAATTTTTAACTAAGTCAGATAACGTTAATCCGTGAAAATCAGCCATATACTGTAGCCATTCTTTTTCAGCATCTGAAACACGTACTGTAATCATTGCCATAAAATCGCCCCGCTTTCTTGTATTACATAGTAATACATATTGAAAAAGTAGTCAATTATAAAGGAATGTTAGCCAGCTTCTTAATATGTTGCTCCATTTTAGCCGTATGACTCATTAGGGGCTTTAATACTAGTTGGCGTTCATCCTCATTAGTAACGATGAAATAGCCTTGATTACCGCTTCTAACGCCAGCCACGGGAATATCATACTTCATGATGAGCGTGTTAATAATGCTATAAACGTCTCGCATGCTAATGCCGGTGATCTTTTCTAGTTCTTTAGCGGTAATAGGTCGCTCCATGCCATGAGGCAATAAGTTATATATCCGCTCTAAGTTGCTGTTTACTGGTAAGTTCATTTTATTCACTCCTTTTCAATTTGAATTGATTTTATTTCGGTCTTTTATAGTCTGCCCAATCTGACCATATTAATTTGAAACCTTAACATTCTTCAACAACTAGCTATCTTTTTAAGGCCTCGGAAATCTCGGGATACTTATTCAATTAACAAGGGTAGTTATAGCTACAGTTGTTCAAAGCTAATGGCAAAAACACATTAAGTTTTATTAAGTTATCCACTAAAAAATGTCAGGTTTTGTCAGGTTCTTAAATACTAAAAATGGAAAATTAAGTTGAGGTTTTATGAGGTTTTACGCCAAAAGGGGCAGAATAATATCAAGTTTTGTTAAGTTCTTACTGCAAATTAACCATAGGTTTTAATAGGTTGTGGCATTAATACTTTAAATTTAAGTGCGGGTTTTTGCAGGTTTTCGGTTATTCCATTGATGTTAACTGTTAGGCGTCTGTTAGGTGTCTGTTAGCTGACTGTTAGGTGACTGTTAGCTTGGTATTGCAAAAAGTGGCAACGCCAACTACCACAAGGGTATCCCGTCAATATTTGGCTGTTAAGTTTTGCCGTTCTTTTGCTGTTCGGTCGTAGTTAACTTGAAAAAAGTTAAAATACGCTAGTTTATACATACCAGTTAGTTAGGAGTTCGGCTGTTGTTTTTTTGCTGTTCAGATAACAGGTTTTAACAGGTTGGTCGATAATATTTTGCTTGTTAGTTGCTTGTTAAGTAGTAACCATTAATTACTATAATTGGTTTAATAACAACCGTTATAGCTGTTAAATTGCTTGTTAGATTTGCAATGTAACAAATATAAGGCAATGCATTCCGTTAAATAACTCCTGAAAGTGTCAAAAATTAAAGCATCCCTTGAAGCCAGTTATATCCAGCGTTTTTACTGTTTAGCTAATGAGTTTTTTTACAAATGTCATGGCTTTTTAGCAGTCATAAATTAACAATTACCTTTAAAGCAATCTAAGTCGTTTTAAGCGCTCGTACGTTCCCCTGATGTATTTACTCAAATTAGAATCCAAAATAGCTAATAGGGTTCTTTTTTTTGCCATTATGAGTTGATTAGGTTCTTTTTAAGTCTGCTTAATCTGCTGATAAAAGGGGTCGTAATTTGCGACTCCCTTTAATTCACGGCGCTACTTTTGGCGCTGGTGATTTCACTGCTTAATCTTGAACCACGAGGGAATAACGAATCGTTACACCTTTTTAGGGACTCCCAAATCTCCGCATTGATAAAAAATGTTAACTTAGCTTAACAGCAAGGAGGTAAATTCTTCAAAATCTACCGATAACTACATATATTTACCTTTTTTATTTCCAACATTTTCCTACATTTTTACTTTTTTGATTTCCATTAATTTCCAATAAAATTATACTGGCATTTCTGGCCGTATCCTTTGCGTAGTATGCGTTACCGTCTGGCGTATAGTTAGCGTACTAAGTAGCTTAACTAGTACGGTAAAAAGTAGCTCAATCAGTAACCTTAAATCTTATACAAGACGGTAACCATGTAAACTAAATTCACTCCGCTACTAATTAAATGGGGTATGATTTTGAACACGTCTGCTCTTTCAATAAATTCATTAACTGATACATCTAAGTCAGCTAAATCAGAAACAGAATGGGCTACGTTAATTGATTTTGTAAAAGTTTTTACTCTCATGCGACTACCTCTTTTTAATTTCTCCGTTTTTTTAAAAGTTTAAACTTAAAAATACGTGGTAACACGTGGTAACGTGGTACTTTCCTTGGTATATCAGTAATTACATACTAAACATATTAACGATTAGCGTGGTATAACGTGGTAACATGTGGTATCTTTTCAATAATTATGATTATTATTGTTGGCTCTTTAACTGATTCATCATATCCGCATCAATTTTTCTTACATAAACCCGTTGAAAACGATTATTTATTTTTCTTCTAGACGCTTTCCAATCATCTTCATTATCCATAATTAACTTAATTTTCTTTGCCTCGCTGTTGGTTCGACCGGTTAAATAGCGATCCACGGACTTATCGAAAACGACCGCCATAATTTCAGCCGATGAAGTCATTTGCATAGATTCTTTTTGGTTATCTAGTTTTTGGTCTAACCATTCTCCTAGGTCGTCCATATCGTCACCATTTTGATAACGTTGGTAATAGCTACGCTTGGTGTTGTTATTTAGTTCATTCCAGTTAGTCGGTACATCCATGTTGATGTAATCAAGAATAGCGTCTTTAACCGGATCAATTACTTGGGCTTCTTGCTGATAAACTTTAGCTTCTTGGATAGTCTGCTCGTCAAAATATAATGGTTCGCCAGCGTCCACCCAAGTCTTAACTTCTGCTAGTATTTGCAAAATGTCATCTTCATTAGGTTCAAGTGGGTTCTTAGTGGGGCGATTTACTCCGCATTTAATGGGGTAGAAACGTCTTTCACCCGTGGCATCTTTTAAGTAGTCTGTTTGGTTAGTCGTTCCAATAAAAACATTCTTGCGGGGATGATCGGTACTATAACGACCGTAACTAGCCCGATAACGATCAGAAACAGCACTGGTAAAGTTCTTCATACCTTCCAAATCTGTTTTCTTCATAGCGGATAATTCAGCAATTTCAACAATCCAACTCCCAATTAATAGCTGATAATCATCTTTACTTTTACCCATGTTCTTCATACTATCGGTGAAGTATTCCGGTGCTAGAATTCTGGTACTGGCGCTTTTTCCTAATCCTTGGCCACCCTCTAGAATAGGGATGATGTCGAACTTGCAACCGGGATGATAAACTCGGCTAACCGCTCCAGCTAACCATTTGCGGGTAACGGTACGGGTGTAGTGGTTATTGTTAGCGCCTAAGTAGTCTATAAAATAAGTTTCGGCTCGTGGCTTGCCGTCCCATTTTTGGGCTTCAATTCGGCTCTTTAAAGGATTGATCTTATTTAATTGAGCAGTGGTCACTAGGGCATCCATGATAATATCTTGTGCAAAGGTTACTTGATAAACTCGATCTAGGTAAGAGCGAATAACCGCATTATCTGAATCAACTAGATAGCCTTTTTCTAGTCCTACTAAAGAATCGCTATGGGTTTTAATTAATTGACCTGAAAATTCATCATATTGGATTAAGTCACTTAAATGCTCATCATGCTTAAAAATCAGCTCTACATTAGTGATTGAGCTTTTATATAAACCGCCGTTAGTAGTTCGGCGTAATTGGTCTTGCCAATCATTAGCTGTATTAATCTTTTCATCACGTTTAGCACCTAATTCAGCTATTTCATCCGGTAATTTAACCAACTAGGCCACCTACTTTTTTACTTTCACGCTTCAAAATAGATTTAAAGACAGTATTCACTTCATTATCTGGCAATGGGTCGGCTAGGGCACTATTAGCCATTAACAAGAAAGTGTAGGCGGTTTGAGAAGTGCATCCCGTAGCTAATATTTTACCGGCCAATTTAGTTAGCTCCGTATTCCGCTCGCCATTGTTAAAATTAGGCTGAATAATTTCATCTAATAATTTACCTGTCCACGTTTTAACGGTGGACTTATAACTGTAATCACGGGATGAAGTAGGGTTAATACGGTGATTAATTTCATTGATAAGCCATTGAGGAGCTTCTTTTACATCTGTCCAGTTATTAATAGGCGTGTAATTAATCCCGGATAATTTGCTAGGGGCTACGATAATATCATTTGTTTTTATTTCTACACCATCAAATAATTTAATAGTGTTGGGGTAGTTACTACTGGTATAATTAAAGCTGTAAAAGTAATGAAGCCCCTTGTTGGGAGTCATTTCGATATAGGTATCTTCTGGCAAATGTTTACCTTGTTTGGATAACTTGGCCATTAATTCAATCCCATTCGTTCCGTTCTCGTGTCGGTCAATGTCTACCACGATTAAGCCGGCATTTCGTAACAGAATGCCCACATTATTGTTATTACTAGTTTGTAACTGCTGAAACGTTTCTAGGCTAGTAGTAGCATTTTTGAACCCCTGCTGTTTGTTAGTAGGGGTTTTACTATTGGTAGCTAGTGGGAAAACAGAAAAACCTTGGTTAAATAATTCCTGTAATTGATTCATTTTATTTACCTCATTTAATTTAATCCATGTGCAAAGTTTCAAGTTCACAACTCAAAGTATCTAATTCACTACTGGTATGACGTGCATTAGATTGTAAATACTTCAAGACGTTTTCTAATTGAAGAAGCAAATAATCATTTGCTTGCATAACTCTTTTAGTTTGTTCATCATTTACAGCGCTGTAGTCTACAACAATTTCACGTTTATCTAACAAATCGTCAATCATCTCAATTACATAGGCTGAACCATTCACCGATTCGCTTAAAGATTTTGCCTGCTCGGAAAGATTAGTAATTTTTAAGTCCATAATGTTATTCATCTAAATCACCGCCATTTTCTAAGCTGACTAGGGTAGTTTTGATTGTTTCTTGTAAACTTCTTAGCCAGCGGTCATTATCCCAAAGCCGATCAGATAGACCGACAATCATTGTCTTACATTGATAAATAGTATTTGACCATTCATCTAATAGACTTTCTAAGTCTTCTGAAGATAACTTTAACGGGTTAACCGGATCTGTAAAGTGGTCTAATCCTTTACCAGCTAGATCAAATGATGAGGTAATAAACTCCTCGTAGCGAACAAAGTTTTCCAAATTCCGTTGTGTATCTTTCAAATTGCTAATTAATTCAATTTTATTAATGTTTTTAGTCATAATTGTGTTTTCTCCTCTTATTCGGTTACAATAAAAGGCGCATTACGCATATCTCAATGCAGTTGATAGGCTGGTACTCGCCAAAGTAAACCAGTCTATTTTTTTGCGCCTTTTTGTCATCGTTAATTACCTATCCTTAGTTAAAAATATTAAAATGCTACTTAACTTGTAGTAATTTGTAACGTCGGTTGATTTTGCGGATGTTTGACTTGATTACTGCTAAGTTTTCTTCAGCACTTTGGGCAATGTCATCATTCTTATTAATAAGTTCAACTAGGCGCTTTGTGGTTTGCTTTAATTGCCATTCCTCAAGACCACGGTAATCATCTAAATACTTTAATTGGGCTTCAATTTGAGGCTGTAATTCATTTAATACATAATCACTAGCAACAGCGTTCATTTTGGCTAATCCGTTGGCCTGAACCATTAACTTAAAGATTTTGTCGTCCAGTTGTGCAAAGGCGTTAACCACCTCGTTAGGGTAAATGTAATCTGTCAGTTGATTAGTTGAAGAAGTCATTAATAAAGTCCTCCTAGCTATGGAATTGCTTGCTGTAACGTCCCAATAAAATGCCTAATACTAGGGGAGTTCCTAACAGCAATATCCCAGCGAATAACTTACCTAAAATTAGATATAACATAGCCTTTTCCTCCTAATTAGTTTCACCGATTACCGGGATGATTTTATCTTTTAGACCATAATAAGTAGTCTGCAGATCCCGTCGTGAGCCGTTTAAATTAATCTGGATACTTCTGGCCAAAGTCGTGATGTTGTCCACCTGATTATCTTTTAATCTTCCTTGGTTAACGGCTTCATTTACCCATGTTACTAGCTGGTCTAGTTCTTGACTGACGGCGAATAAATTACGGTCACTTCTGTATAAATGATTTAACTCATCATTAAAATTATTCATGTTGTTCACTTCTTTCTTATGGGGTAGTTACCATATGAACATTTAACAAATGCCTTGCGCCGGCATACTGATTTATATTTGGTGTTCGTTGTAAAATCTATCCGCTTCCTTTTGGCTAATTCGTTGAACTCCGTTAACTAGGGATGGACGTAATCCTTGTTTGATGAATTTATTAAGGGTATTGGGGGAGATGTGCATATATTCAGCGGTCTCCGATAATGTCATCCATGGTCTAAAACTTTGTTGTTGTGAAGCCTGCTTAAAAGCATCTTGGGCGCTAACTAACATAAGTTGTTGTAGTTGCTTTAATGTTTTTTCTGAAAGCTCCAATGGTACTGAAATCGCCATAATTTAAACCTCCTTAAGCATTGACTGGCATAGATAACTGGATTTGATAAATAACGCCTTTGTTCTTTAAGGTCTGCTTAATCTGCTGATAATCATAATTTAGAGTAAGCAGGGCAATTATTAGATTCTTAACCTTATTGACGGCATCCCGCTCTTTAACACTTAGGTATTGAGTTAAACTCCGGTATTGGGGGATGTTTCGCTCTTTTCTTAACTGATTAGCATTAACGCCAAGGGCTTGCTTATAGATAAGCCTGTTAAGATTAGAATAGATATACTTATTATCAGCCAATGAACTAGCCTTAATGGCATCTCCCAAATCCTTAGAAACTACTTTGCCTTGATCGTAACTGATTCGCATTCTAGCAATTTCATCCCGCATATCACAAAAGGCGTCTACTAAGGCAACTTTAAAATTCTCAACACGTTCTGTATTTCTTAAAAGTGTTAGTAACAAAATCGCCTGTTTTTCGTTTAATATGAAAGTTTTTTCTTTATTGTCTGCGATTTTAAATCGCACTGGAGCTGACCTTTGTAGCTTTTTCATTTTTCTATTAATTACTTTATTTACTGAACGATGTTGGATTCCCGCATACTCGGCAATAATATCGCTAGTCGTATATGGTTCAGCGTTCACATCGTTAGAATTTAGAAATACTAGTTTGTCAGTCATGAAATTAAAGTCCATAATATAGCCATCCTTTCAATAATTTACTAGCTCGCTGGCTTATGCTGGCGGGCTTTTTTGCGTTTAAACGTGTAATTCTTTGGTAAGTTCATCAATCGCCTTTAGTACTCGTTCTTTGCGTTCGTCGTTTAACGGTGTCCGCAACCAAACTGAAAAGCGACTATCCGAAATGCCTACTTTTTCTGCAACTTCCCAATTTCTTAAACGTGCTTGCTTAATTTTTGTTCTAATAGTATTATTTGACAATTTTATCTCCCCTTCACTTTCTGATTTTTTAGTGAACACTATTTAATTAAAAATATATTTTTAATGGACAAATAAATCTTAATTTATTGTTCACTATATGTCAATAATAAAAATCATTGATGTTCTCTAAAAAAGCATATATTATAAAAGGGAGGTGAGTTTATGGATTCCAAAATAAAATCAAATATTCCTGAGTTCTTAAAGGAAAAAGGTATTACGGTTAGCGAGTTAAGTAAGGGAACGGGATTATCTAGAACTACATTAACTGATTTGAGCAAATCAGAATACATCCCGAATAAAACTAGGATTGAAACATTAACTAAAATATCTGAATATCTTAATATTCCAATGGTTAATTTCTTTGGGATTAAAGAAGTTGGATTTGAATTAATAGAAAATTTTAGAATTTATGATGATAACTTTTTAGCAAGCAAATCGAAGCATATAAAAAAAATAGTAAATAGCAGAAAAAATGTTTCCGCCGAACCTAGAATTATCTTAGGCATAGCGTTCTTAAAAGATGCAAAAAGCGAAGATTATAAAAGTGAACAAGGCATTTATCCTACCGCTTACTTAGGTATTGAAGGAGATTATTTAAGGTTTCAATTATTGTCCAAAATGGATCGAAGATTAATTGCTTCTTCCATTGAGGCAATAGGAGGATCAATGGAAATTTTAGATGGTAAATTTTTAACGGAAGATAACTTATATTTAAAAAATTCATCTGAACCTAAAGAATTATATGAGCGCACGGTTTATTCTCCTAAAACTGCTGATACTTTTCTAAATTTAATTTTAAGAATTCCATTTTTTAAAAATCTATCATCTGAATTAACTATTCCCAATCAAGAAAAAAGTTTTGTAACGAAGATTGAAGTAGCATATTCAATAATTAGATTTGCTAAAGAACCTAAACAATCTCAAAAAAATAATTTAAGCCAGTTTTACATTAAAGAAGACTCTCAAGGATTTATACAAGAACGAGGTAGTTATTTAGCTGCCGAGATTGCGAGCGCTATTTTAAATAACGATGATTTGTTTGATGTACTGGATAGTAAAAATAACTAAGCAATTAGAATATATGAATAATTTCATACTAAAAAACACTAACCATATAGGATAGTGCTTTAACGTCAACAAATCGATTAACTTACAAGGAATGAATAAGATGATAAAAGTACGTAATTACTTAGTTGATGATTTGAATAAGGTCTATGATCTATTTCAAAATACAGTTCATGTTGTTAATTCAAAAGATTATTCTGAAAATCAAATTAAGGCATGGATAAATATAGATACAACCAAGTTAAATAATAATTTACTTTCTACTCATTCTAAAGTTATTACTCAAGATAACGCTATTCTAGGTTTTGGTAATGTTGACGATACCGGCTATATAGATATGTTTTTTATTCATGCTGATTATCAAAATAAAGGCCTTGGATCAGTATTGTTAAGTAGACTGGAATATGAAGTAAGTACTAAGCTACTTTTTGTACATGCTTCAATAACTTCACGTGCCTTTTTTGAGCATAAGGGATACCAAGTTAAACAAGAAAATCACGTTCAAGTAAGAGGGCAAAAATTTATAAACTATACAATGACAAAATCAAGATAGTATTTTCGTAAATTAGCTAAAACTCTGGGGTCGTGAAATGCGACCCCCTCATCTTTTTCTAACCAAACAAAAAAGTACTAGCCATATAAGCTAGTACTATATACGTCCAAATCCTGAAGACTCTAAAAGCTGGTAATTAAACTTAGTTGAGGGGCTAAGATTTGGAGGGTTTACCATGAAGTTTAAGCATTACATATTAGCAGGCGTTACAGCTCTATCATTCGGGATGGTTGTAAATACATTAACCCCTGATACCGCATTAGGTTCTAGGTATTATCAACCATTTAAAAACGTTCGATACTCTATGCCTGCTAGTTGGCGGGGGACTTACTATAATTCGTACGGCGATACCATGAAAGTAAACAAGTATTCTATTTATACTAATGGTCAGGCTGACTATAAGAGTAGTTGGTCAGGCTGGCGCAAACTTGCTTTTGCTAAAGTCAGCAAAAAGTACTATACACTAAACGCATATGCGACTATGGGAGCCAATAGTAGCCGTCGTTGGAAGATGTATAGAAAAGGTGGAAATACATATTTGTATCATATTGGAGCTATGAATTCCCGTGCTAAGTGGAAAAAATATGTAAAGCCAATAAAATATAAAACTGCCAAATATAATGGTTTCTATTTTGATGACTATTCATCTGCTTACCTACAAGCAGATTATGGTTCACAAAAGTTATATACTTCTTCATCTAGTGCCCAAAAGAAATCAGGAAAGCATATTACTGTAAAGAGTATTTACCACAAATATTATGCTAAATGGGACAACGAGGGTAAGGACGACGTTCTAAGAATTAGATATGGCTCTAAAACTTATTTTATAAAAGCTAACGGCGAATTTCAGCCATATAATAGTTGGTTTGATAGTTCCATAAAAAGAATATATTCTCCGTATAGCCCTAGTTCTAAATCAAAAATTGTATTTCCACATGGAGAAAAATACTCTAAAGCTAAGTATTGGAGTAAAGTACAATATTTTCGAGGCGGGACTTTAGACACCAATAGTTGGAAAATGAATAATGGTAAATGGGTTTCTGAATATTAAGTAAACATCCCTTATCTGGTGATTAAATAACGGTTCGATTCCGTTAAAGGGATTAAACCAAGTAAAAAATGATTCATGCTAAATTTGCACCAATCACTTTAGTTTGATAATGTTACCACGTTGTACCACCAGTGTACCACGTTACCAAATCTCTAATCCCTTGGTATATAAGGGATGTACCACGATACCACGTTATACCACGTATTTTATAAACTTTTAAAATTAATATATACATACATACCAGTCCAATCCTGATGACTTTAAAAGCTTGGTCATCCCGTAACATAACATGCCTTGCGCCGGTACGATATGAGAGGGATAAATTATGACAAATATTAAAGAGTATCAAGACAAAGACGGTAACACGTTATTTCAATTTCAGTTATATTTGGGTACTGATCCATTAACTGGAAAGAAGAAGCGAACAACCCGCCGTGGTTTTAAGACACAAAAAGAAGCCCGCCTTGCGTTATCTCGATTAGAGATTCAACTACAAAAAGGTGAGCTTAATAGTATGGCCAATCAAAATTCTACTTTTAATGAAGTATACGACTTATGGTTTACGCAATACAAGCAAACCGTTAAAGAAAGTACATGGGTGACTACTGAAAGAATATTCAGGTTACACATTACGCCAGTGTTTGGCGATTATCGTATTTCTAAGATCACTATTAGGCATTGTCAGCAAGCTATTAACGACTGGTTTAATGCTGGACTGTCAAAGTATCATACCTTTTTAAACTATGTGGGTAAGGTATTGGACTTTGCTATTAACATTGGTCTGATTAGTTATAATCCAGCTAAACGAGTGATTGTTCCTAAGAATAAGAATGATCGCTCTAGGGATAATCTGGAAAATTATTATAGCAAAGATGAACTTAAACACTTCTTTGAATGCTTACAAGATGATGACAATGCTCCGCAAGCATATCCATTCTTTAGGTTACTGGCCTTTAGTGGGATGCGTAAGGGTGAAGCTTTGGCATTGACGTGGAAAGATATTAATTTTAGGGATAACACCATTTCTATTAATAAAACTCAATCACGTGGTGACAATGCTAAACTGGTGATTCAATCGCCTAAAACAAGGCGGTCTAATCGAAATATTTCCATTGACCCGACAACTGTCTCGGTACTTCATCATTGGCAAATAGAACAACGAAAATTACTGTTACAACTAGGCTTCAATGTGAACCAAAAAGAAAGTTATGTGTTTACTAACGAGCGGGGCGAGATGTTGCAACCGTCTAAACCCCGTAAGTGGTTAGAGCATACCTTAAACCGATATGATTTAAAACATGTAACGGTTCATGCCTTTAGACACACTTATGCAACGCTGGCGTTTGAGTCAGGTTCAAGCGTCAAAGCAGTTCAAGAACAATTAGGACACTCTAGTTACAACACTACTTTAGATATATATACAGCAGTCACTAAGCCCGTAAAAAATGAAACGAGCAACCGACTAGCTAAGTATGTAAATTTTTAGGGGTAGTCAAAGGGGTAGTCAAACATAAAAAAATAGCCCCTAAAAGGGCTGCAAATGCTGATATATAAGCATTGTTAGGATACGGGGGTCAGAACCAGTATACCCAACTAGTGTATATCAGCCGTTATCATTAGCAGTTAAATGCCTTGGTACCGGCTTTTCTTATGTAATCTAATAAGTAAATTAAAAGTTATATGATGAAATTTAAAATACGTTTTTAAAACCACACAATCAAATAAGCTACGTCCAAATCCTGACGACTCTAAAAGCTGGCAATTAACTTAGTTGAGGGGCTAAGATTTGGATGATTTACCATGAAGTTTAAGCAATACATATTAACGGGATTAACCGCTCTGACATTTAGTAGCATTATGGCCACATCCAGTATTACCGCCAGCGCTCATAGTTATACTTGGTGTTTACGTCCACACTGGGTAACTACTACTAAGCGGGTTAAGATCGCAAAAATTCACAATACTATTCCTCGTGCTTACAGTTACAAGGTCAAAAACTACACTGTAAAAAAGGAGACTCATTTAAAAATTCATCATGGATCTAGCTTTTTATGGCTATCGGAAAGTAAACTGTTCAATACCAACAGTTATTATACTTATGCTGTTTATAATACCAAAGGCCATTGGTTTAAAACCGGCATCAGATAATTAAATAATTTATGTATTGGGAGTCTATCAAAATGAAATTAATTAATGTTATCTTAACTGGTGTTACAGCTTTATCCTTAGGAATGATTGTTAATGCATCCACAGCCAATGCTGCTAAATGGCATACATCAGCCATCCCTCAAAAATTGCGTGGTTGTTGGCGTGCTAAAGATAATTATCATTACGTGTTTAAAATAACCAAGTATACATTTAAATATTCTGGTGAGAAAACAAGTAAGAAAGTCAAATGGCGTTATCTGGGAAAAAATAAATATAGTTTGAAAGACAAAAATGGATCGATTATTCATGTTCATTATATTGGTCGCCACAAGTTAACATCAAATTCATATTGGCATACGTACCGTAAATAATTTTTGTTACTTGCCCCGGCAATTTTCATGAGGACCATGTAGCCACATAAAGAGTAAATTAAAAATTGCGAAAGGAGGTGAATAACATGGTTGAATCATACAAACGTTTCTGGCATAATATTACTAATTTTTCAGGGGTTGCTAACCGATCTGATTACTGGTGGCCAATTATCATCAACTACATTTTGGGCGGAATTATTATTGCCATTATTCAATTAGTGGTTGGTCATCCTATTGATAGCATCTATAATGTAACTGATTTTCATCTTAATATTATTTCTAAGATAGTAGCTTTTATTGTTTGGTTAGGGACTTGGTCATTAAAAGTACGTCGTTTACACGATACTAATCGTTCAGGCTGGTGGATTTTAATTAGTATTATTCCACTGATTGGTACCATCTGGTTCTTTATATTAATGGTATTACCATCCAAGCGAAGTCGCTGGAATTAAAAGTAAGGGCGTCCCGTTTTGGTGATTAACAGCAGTTCGATTCTGCTGACGGGATTAATGAAAAAGGAAACTGTTTTAGTTCTGGTTAGGTACTTTTTTACTTTCCAAGTCCAAATTCTGACGACTAAAAAAGCTGGGAGTTTAGGGGGAATCACAATGGATATAATTATTTTAATCGGCTCAATTATTTTTGGTATAGGTATACTTATATATGTTTTAAATACTAAAGTTCGTTATGGCTTTTTTACTCATTACCAAAGTCGAAATAAAGGATTAGCTTGGATTTCAGCGCTACTAATCATCATAGGTTTGGGAATAATTATTGTGAAAGCTTACTTAAATGGACAATTAGGTTAGGAAAAATTTTAATACGGATAATAAAAAATCGAACAAAGCAGATTATGATAAATTAAACAAAGGCCTTAATAAAGCCATTTCTAGTTTGATAAAAAACATTAAATATTATATTTAAAAAAGGTAATTCTCAAAATGCTTGAGAACTACCTTTTTAAATTTATTCAAATGAAAGTTCAATTAAATACTTATTAGATTCAGCGATATGACCAGTAGTAATCCATAAATCATGATAATTTTGATCCGCTTGTTTGGTTTTATCATAAAAATAATCGAGCAAATCTCCGTTGGCATCAATAAACTCTGGCGCCATTCTGTTTACTACGACTTTATGATCAGGAAAGAAACGGTCGGCGTTACTGATTTTAGTGGTATCAGCAATAAAAGCATCGATTGCATTAGTATAATAACCAGCATTAATGACTGCTTTATCGGGATGATTTTTAATATATGCAAGAACTTGAGAAATTGTGTCAGAATTACTTAGCATGAGAACCTCCCTGAGATTATTTTCATTCCCATTCTAACAAAACTTGAGAAAATAGGTTAATTTTTTTCTTTATTTAGACATTTCAAGGTAAAATGATCCGTGTCATTGGTAATTGAAAAGCGTATAATAGCTTTTATCTTTTAGTATTATTTAACTCATTAATGGGGGTAAGGAATTGTTTAAATTAGCAAAGTCAAGGCTGTCTTGGTGGGCAGTATTTGGGGCAGTTGTATTTATGATTTTACAAGTTGCCTGTGATTTATTTTTGCCAACCGTCACCTCCAATATTGTTGATAAAGGAATTGCAGTCAATGATATTGGCTACATTTGGCATCAAGGATTTCAAATGATTTTTGTATCATTCTTGGGCTTATTAGCAGCTGGTGGAAATATTTACTTAGCGGCTACTCAATCTATGAAGATGGGTCGCAATATTCGAAATGATCTCTTTACTAAAGTAATGAATTTTTCGGATGAAGATGGTAATAAGTTTGGCGAATCATCATTAGATACTAGAACTACAAATGACGTTGTTCAGATTCAAAATGTGATGGTTCAAATTTTACGAATGATGTTAATGGCTCCGATTATGTTGATTGGTGCAGGTGTGATGGCTTACATCAAGAGCCCATCATTAACTACTATCTTTTTAATTTCATTACCACTATTAGCAGTTTTAGTGGGAATTATTATGTATTTTGCGGTGCCTTTATTTAAGAGCCTGCAAAAGAAAACCGATAAAATTAATTTGATTTTTCGAGAAGGTTTAACTGGTGTTCGTGTTATTCGTTCTTTTAACCAGGATGAATTTGAACAAAAACGTTTTGATGTGGCCAACAAGGATTTTGCCAAAACGGGAATGAAGGTTTTTACGATTGTTTCCTTTATTATGCCGGTAATGACGTTAATTCTTAGTTTAACTAATGCTGCCATTATTTGGTATGGTGGTAAGCTAATTGGCGTTCAAGCTTTAGAGGTGGGAAATCTAATCTCATTTATGACTTATTCCGCTCAAATCCTAATCAGTTTTATGATGTTATCAATGATTTTTGTTTTCATTCCTAGAGCATCCGCTTCTGCAGAACGAATCAACGAAGTGCTGGATGTTGATGACACCATCAAAGATCCTAAGCAACCAGTCCCATTTGCTCAAATCAGTAAGAATAGTTCATTGGTATTTGATCACGTTAACTTTCGCTATACAGGTGCTGAACGACTATCCTTAATTGATGTTAACTTTAGCGCTAAGGCGGGACAAACAGTAGCCATTATTGGAGGAACTGGTTCTGGTAAATCAACATTGGTGAACTTAATTCCGCGGTTGTTTGATCCAGAAAGTGGTCAAATCTTGGTGAATGGGGTAACCAATAATGCAATGACACAACATGATTTGCATTCATTGATTTCGATTACCCAACAAAAAGCGGTGCTCTTCTCTGGTACAGTGCGGGAAAATATGCAATTTGGTAAACCTGACGCCACCGATGATGAAATTTGGCATGCTTTAAAAGTCGCTCAGGCTGCTGAATTCATAACTGATGATAAGGGTGGCTTGGATTATGTTGTTGAACAAGATGGTGCTAACTTCTCCGGTGGACAACGCCAACGATTGGTAATTGCTAGAACTATCTTGAAAAAGGCATCTATTTATATTTTTGATGATTCTTTTTCAGCGTTGGATTTTAAAACCGATGCGCAATTGCGGATGAGTTTACGTGATGATGAACAGATTCAAAATGCTGTTAGTGTTATTGTGGCTCAACGAATTTCAACGGTAGCCGATGCAGATATTATTTTAGTAATGAATGAAGGTAAAGTGGTTGGCCAAGGAACGCATGAAGAATTAGTGGCTAATAATCAAATTTATCGTGATATTTTGAATTCACAAATTAAAAAGGAGGACGTAGTCGATGCCTAGACCAAACCAAGCAGTAAAAAAGCCTAATAATTTTTGGCATGCGACTGCGCGCCTAATTGGCTATACCAAACGATGGATGCCGGGAATTATTATTGCAATCGTGATGGCGCTGTTAGGAGTTTACCTACAGATTGTCACCCCTAAAATCTTAGGAAAAGCTACTACCGAAATTTTTAAGGGAGTAATGGCTGGTACGGCACAATTAAAGGCCGGCATTCATATGAGTGCTTTTCCCATTAATTTCACTAAGATCATGGATATCATTATCAAGGTCATTGTTCTGTATGTTTTAGCTGGGTTAGCTCAGTTAGTACAACAAATTATCATGTCACGAATTTCGCAAAGTATCGTTTATCAAATGCGAAAAGATATGAAGGCTAAAATGCAACGATTACCAATCTCATTTTATGATCAACACTCTAATGGGGATGTAATGTCACGGGCCGTTAATGATATGGATAACATTAATACCATGCTTCAATCTAGTTTGACCCAAATGATTACTAGTTTTTTCATGTTCTTTGGGGTATTGTACATGATGCTTACCATTAGTTGGCAATTAACCTTGGTAGCATTAGTTACGGTGCCAGTTAGTGGATTGATTGTTGGTATTGTGGCTCCTAAATCACAGAAGTTCTTCGGTACGCAACAAAAAGAATTGGGAACTTTAAACGGTATGACCGAAGAAAGTTATGCTGGTCATAATGTGATTAAGACTTTTAATCGTGAAGAACAAACGATTGATGATTTTAAGAAACAAAATGAAAAATATTATCAAGCTTCTTGGAAGGCTCAATTTGTTTCTAGTTTTCTTTATCCACTAATGAACTTGGTTAAAAACCTAGATTACGTGTTTGTGGCGGTTATTGGTGGGATTCAAGTAACTAAGGGACAGGTATCACTGGGTAATATTCAAGCATTTCTACAATATACCAATATGTTATCGCAACCAATTACTCAACTAGCTAGCTTGACTAACACCATCCAATCAACAATTGCTTCTGCGGAACGAATCTTTGAAATCTTAGATGAACCTGAAATGACTGGTGAAGAAGTTGATATTCCGGTTGATCCAAACGATAAGAGCAAGATTCACTTTGAAGATGTTGATTTCTCGTATGTGCCAGATAAACCATTAATTAAACAGTTTAATCTGAAGGTTGATCCCGGTGAAATGGTAGCAATTGTGGGGCCAACTGGGGCTGGTAAGACCACCATTATCAATTTGTTGGAACGTTTTTATGATATTAATTCCGGTTCTATTAAATTAACCGGACAAGATACCAGAGAAATAACCAGATCTGAACTACGAAGTCACATGGCGATGGTATTGCAAGAAACTTGGCTATTTACGGGAACTATTTTCGACAACATTAAGTATGGCAACGAACAGGCCAGTGAAGAAGATGTTTATGCAGCAGCTAAAGAAGCTCATGCCGATACATTTATTCGAGAATTGCCTAATGGTTATGAAACCATTTTAAATGAAAATGCAAGTAATATTTCACAAGGTCAGCGACAATTATTAACGATTGCGCGGGCGTTCTTAGCTAATCCAGAAATTTTAATTCTAGATGAAGCTACTTCTTCAGTAGATACTCGTACTGAAAAAATGATTCAAGATGCGATGGATAGCTTATCAGCAGGGAGAACTAGTTTTGTGGTTGCTCACCGCTTGTCGACTATTCAAAGTGCTCAAAATATTGTGGTCATGAATCATGGTCAGATCATTGAAACTGGAAATCATAATGAATTAATGGCTCAAAATGGTTTCTATGCTGATCTTTATAATTCACAATTCTTAGGCAACAACCTAGAATAATAAAAAGATGTTATTTGACAGTTAGTCAAGTAACGTCTTTTTTTGTACAATAGACTTATTCAGGAAAAGAGGAGGGGAATCGAATGATTGCTGAATTAAAGAATTATATTAATAAATTAATTGATCAAGAAATCATTCCGGGAGCAGAAATAGCGGTTATTACCCCTAATCAGGTAAAACAAGCAGTTTATGGTGATTTACAAGTATATCCTGAACGAAAACCCCATCCAAAGCGAGGGTTATACGATGTTGCTTCATTAACGAAAGTTATTGCTACCACGCCGGTTATCTTGCAATTGATTGAAAAAAAACAATTGAAGCTAACTGATCGAGTCAGTAAATACTTACCCCAATGGCGTGACTCACGACTCACAGTACGCCATTTACTAACTCATACTAGTGATGTGGTTGGTTATATCCCTAATCGTAATCAATTAGCAGCTACTGAATTAAAGCAGGCTTTATTAGGATTAAGCAGTGGTAATCAATTGGGAAAACAGGTTCGTTATCAGGATATTAATTTTTTAATGTTAGGCTGGATAGCTGAACAAATTACGGGAGAAAATATTCATCAATTGGCTACTGACCGTGTTATACGTCCGTTACAATTACCAGATGCAACTTTTGAACCTCAGTTCAGCACACTAACGGTAGTGCCCACTGCTGTCGATGAGAAACGAGGCCTTATTGAAGGGGTAGTTCATGATCCTAAAACCTTCATTTTAGGTGAACACAGTGGTGCGGCCGGTCTATTTGCGTCCTTAGAAGATTTAATTAAAGTTAGTCAATGGTTACTCAATTGGAACAACAAAGAAATGGTACTTAGTAATCAAATGAAATTACAGTTATTTAGGGATCAAACGCCCCAACATACTAATGATCGTTCTTTTGGTTGGGATTTACGTCATCATGAGGATGGTCATGAATATTTGGTACACACTGGTTTTACTGGTCCGGTATTAATTTTGGATAGACACCGGCAAGTAGCTCTGGCTTTTTTAACTAACCGGGTAAATATGCATGAAACCACTGCAATTTATCAACAAAAAAGAGAAAAATTAATTCAAATTTTTGCAAATAAAAAAGACGCCTAACATTTTGCTAGGTGTCTTTTTTATTATTAATAAGTAGCTGGAAGTGTCATTTCTTTAATTTGACTGAAATCAGCATCAGGATACTTACGGGTTAAAGCATTTAATAACATCCGTTTGGCTAATTGACTATTTCTAGCCAGAATAGGGCCATGAAAGTATGAGCAATAAACGTTTTTATAAATGGCACCTTCAGTACCATCTTCACCATTATTACCGTGGCCTTCTACTACTTCACCAAGAGGCGCTTCGCCATCACCAAGGAAGGTAATTCCCTGATGATTTTCAAAGCCATGATATTTTTCGCCGGTCTCACTATTTTGAATAACAATGTCACCGATAAAACGATTGTCATTTTGTTGTTCAGTGTAGTGATTCAAAGCGCCGATACCAGGGATTTTTTCACCGTCAGCTCCGATGTAGTAGTGACCTAATAATTGGTAACCACCACAAATAGCTAAAAGTGAACCACCATCTTCAATGAAGTTGGTCAAGTCTGCTTTTTTAGTTTCAATTAAGTCTGGTGAAATGATCGCTTGTTCAAAATCTTGACCACCACCAAAAACAGCAAAATCAAATTTATCAGGATCAAATTTATCGCCTAAACTGATTACTTCAGAAGTTACTTCGACGCCCATTTGCTTACCGAAATATTGTAAAACTAAAATATTACCAATATCACCGTAAGTATTCATTAGGTCGCCGTATAAATGGGCAATATTTAAACTATATTGCATTATTCCATTCCTCCCTTAATAAAGCCTTGATCAGCAAACATTTTTCGTAATTGTAGCATTGCAGTATAAGTAGCGCAAATATAGACCTTTTCAGTTGGCATTTTACTGATTAGTTCAGGAACTTTGGTTAAATCTGGTTCAATAATATGTTGATCATCTGGCACACCAGCTACTTGTAGCCGGAAGGTGATATCTTTGTAGCGTTCACCACCAGTGACAAATTGCTTAATATTTAAGTCATTTAAACGTTCAAAGTCGCCATCCCAAATCCAACTAGTATCTATCCCGTCAGCGTAATTAGCGTTCAAAAAGGCCATAAAAGAAATCGGATCTTTATCACTGGCGATGGTATCAATTACTTGATTTAAGCCCACCGGATTTTTAACTAGAATTAGGGTAACTTTTTTACCATCCACGTTGATTTCTTCTTGGCGACCAAAGATACGTTCATCTCGTTGAAATGCATTTTGAGCTTGCTTAGGTGTAACGCCCATGAAGCGGCCGACGGCATAAGCGGCTAAAGCATTATAAATGTTGTAAACACCACCGATACCAATCTTCATTGGTTCACCGTCGATTTCAAATGATGAGGAGACAGGAGTTAGTTCAGTTAGTTTGTTTACTTGATAGTTTAATTCAGGTCGTTTGTAGCCACAGTTAGGACAGAAGTACTTACCTAAGTTAGCATAAGTAATGAAGTGGTAATGTAAAATGTGTTGACAACGAGGACACAAGACGCCATCAGTATTGGGATCAGCCTTAATATCACCATCAGCTTGATTATTGAATCCATAATAAATCATAGGATTAGGCAATGAAACTGAGTGAAAAATCGGAGCATCGCCGTTAGCGATAATCGTCGCATTAGGAGCTAATGCAACCCCATCCATGATTTTTTTATAAGTCGTGTAAATTTCACCATATCGATCCATTTGGTCTCGAAAAATATTAGTGAAAACAAACGCTTTGGGTTTAATATGTTGAGTAACTTTAATTACATTGGCTTCATCAACTTCCAGGACGGCTAATGGTCGTTGATTTTTGCTGCGTTTAGCAGTTAAGAAAGTGGTAACGATGCCTTGTTCCATATTGGAGCCAGACGGATTGGTTAAAACATTTTTATATTTTTCTTTTAAAACTTGAACTGTCAAAGCGGTTGTCAACGTTTTACCGTTAGTACCGGTAATGACAATTACATCATAATTTTTACCTAGTTCGTCTAAAATATTAGGATCTAGTTTTAAAGTTATTTTACCTGGTAACGAACTACCACCATTTCTAAAGGTATGTAAAAACCAATAGGAGCTTTTGCCGGCAGCAGTTGCAATTGAACTTTTTAGTGACATTGTTGACACTCCTTAATTTATATCCATAATCGTTAAAGATAAATTTTACCATATCTTGAGCGGAATGTATTATTTTGTCATTGTTCTTTGCAAAATTCAAATAAATCATTATTTGATAAAACAATGAAATGAAGTTCGTTTTTTTGTATAATAGATAAGAATATGTCTAGGAAAAGGTGAGATTATGGCTCAACTATTTTATCGGTATGGAGCAATGAACAGTGGGAAAACTATTGAAATAATCAAAGTAGCCCATAATTACGAAGAACAAAATAAAAGTGTCATTATTATGACCAGTGCAACGGATACTCGTGAAAAAAAGGGAATGGTCTCATCACGAATTGGTTTGGAGCGCCAGGCACATGTGATTTATGATGATACTAATATTTTTGAAGCGGTTCAAGCAATTGACTCAAACGCTAGCTGTATCTTGATTGATGAATCTCAATTTTTAAGAAAAGAACACGTCTTGCAATTAGCTCAAATTGTTGATGAACTGGGAATTCCAGTTATTGCGTTCGGATTAAAAAATGATTTTCAAAATCAGCTTTTTGAAGGTTCCAAATATTTATTGTTGTATGCTGACAAAATAGAAGAAATGAAAACCATTTGCTGGTTCTGTGGTAAAAAAGCAACAATGAATTTAAGAATTCATGATGGTCGACCAGTTTACGAAGGTGAGCAGATTCAAATGGGAGGCAATGAGTCTTATTATCCGGTTTGCCGCAAGCATTATAACCACCCATTACTTTAAAGAAAGAGGGAATCAATAGAATGGACGAAATATTTGAAAAACTTCAAGCGGTCGTTGATCGCTATGATGAATTAAACGAATTAATTAGTGATCCCGAAGTGATTGCTGATACCCAACGCTTCATGAAATTATCTAAAGAAGAAGGTAGTTTACGTGACACCGTAGCCACTTTTAAACATTATCAAGAAGTGGTCACTAATTTATCTGACGATGAAGAAATGATGCGTGAAAAACTCGATGATGATATGGCTAGCATGGTTAAGGACGAAATTGCTGATCTAAAAGATGAAAAGGAAGATCTAGAACATCAATTAACCATTATGTTATTGCCTAAAGACCCTAATGATGACAAGAACATCATTATGGAAATTCATGGCGCTGCTGGTGGTGACGAAGGAAGCTTGTTTGCTGCTGATTTATTTGAAATGTATTCACGTTATGCTGAAAAACAAGGTTGGAAGATTGAAATCGTGGATCACAGTGATACTGAAGTGGGCGGTTTTAAAGAAATCGTTTTGATGATTACGGGTGAAAATGTTTATTCCAAGCTAAAGTATGAAAATGGGGCTCATCGAGTTCAACGAATTCCAGCTACTGAATCAGCAGGACGAGTTCATACTTCTACTGCCACAGTTGGGGTAATGCCAGAAGCTGAAGACGTGGATATTGAAATTGATCCTAAAGATATTCGGACCGATGTTTATCGTTCTTCTGGTGCTGGTGGCCAGCATATTAACAAGACCTCATCTGCAGTTCGAATGACACATTTGCCAACCGGAATTGTAGTAGCCATGCAAGATGAACGTTCACAACAACAAAACCGTGCTAAAGCTATGAAAATTTTAAAGGCTCGGGTTTATGATTACTATTCACAACAAGAAAAAGATCAGTATGATGCTGAAAGAAAATCAGCAGTGGGAACTGGGGATCGTTCAGAACGAATTAGAACGTATAATTACCCACAAAACCGGGTTACTGATCATCGAATTGGCCTGACCCTTAATAAACTTGATCGGATTATGAATGGTGACATGGAAGAAATTATTGATGCCTTAGTTCTATCAGATCAAGCAGCTAAGTTGGAACAACTAAATAATGAATAGTTCTGATGCAATGACTTTTGGTCAGGCTCGTCAATGGGCGACTAATCAGGTGATGAAACAAGCGGTTGGCGATAGCTTCGATGTTGATTTTTTATTGCGGGAACGGTTTGGCTTTTCGACAACGGAATTAATTATTAATTCTCGGGTTAAAATGACCGCCACTCAGCAAGCACAATTTCAATCAGATATTCAAGCATTATTGCAAAATAAACCGCCACAATATATTGTTGGTAAAACTCATTTTTATGGTAATGAATTTAAGGTAACCGAGGCCACGTTGATTCCCCGTATTGAAACGGCTGAATTAATTGACTGGATTCTCTCAGTTTATCCAGATCAACAGCAACCATTATCAGTGTTAGATATTGGTACTGGTACTGGAGCGATTGCGATTACGTTAAAAAAACTACGACCTAATTGGCACGTGGTAGGTAGTGATATTTCATCATCAGCCTTGGCCGTAGCTCAAAATAACGCAGCTGTTAATCAAGTTGCTGTTGATTTTGTGTTAAGTGATGTGTTTGATAATATTTCTCAGCAATATGATTTGATTGTATCTAACCCACCGTATATTGCTGAGAATGAACGAGAACTCATGGATACACGGGTATTAGAGTTTGAGCCTGCATTGGCTTTGTTTGCCCCTGACAACGGCTTAGCAATCTATAAAAAAATCGTTGCGGGGGTTAACCAGCACTTAACTGATCATGGTCAATTATTTTTTGAAATTGGCTTTCAGCAGGGACAAGCAATCACTGAAATTATGAAACACCAATTTCCTAATAACTTAGTTGAAGTAAAACGAGACGTTGCCAAAAAGCCTCGAATGGTAAGATTAGATTTGGGGGTAACAACTGAACATGAAAACTAAAATATTAAATAAAGCTACGATTAAAGAAGGCGCTGCATTGATTAACGCGGGACAGTTAGTAGCCTTTCCTACTGAAACGGTCTACGGCCTGGGTGCTGATGCAACCAATGAGGCAGCCGTTAAGCAAGTCTATGCTGCTAAGGGACGTCCTAGTGATAACCCCTTAATTGTCCACGTAGCTGATATTGAAACGGTTCAAAAATACGCACAACCATTAGATGATGCATCATTAAAATTAATGAACACATTTTGGCCTGGACCATTAACCTTAATTTTTAAGTTAAAGCCCAATGCATTATCAAAGTCCGTGACTGGTGGATTAGATACAGCTGCATTTCGGTTTCCGGCTAATCAAGCCACTTTGGATTTGATTATTACAGCGGGGGTTCCGTTGGTCGGACCTTCTGCTAATACCTCTGGAAAACCCAGTCCGACTACGGCGAAACATGTTCTTCATGATTTAGATGGTAAAATTGCGGCAGTTGTTGACGATGGTCCAACTAAAGTAGGGGTGGAATCGACAGTATTGGATATGTCGGTGACCGTTCCTACTATATTAAGACCGGGTGGAATTGCTAAAGAACAATTAGAGACTATCTTAGGTACCAAGGTGAATGATGAACACCATCATGTTGGCGTAACAGAAGTCCCTAAGGCTCCTGGTATGAAATACAAACATTATGCTCCCAATGCTCAAGTATATATTGTTAACGATGATAATGATTGGACAGCTGTACGTGATTGGGTTGCTGCTCAGACTAAACCGGTGGGAATTATGACCACTGATGACATTAAAAACCAGTTGGATTGGCCGGCTAATGCGGAACTGATTTCTTTAGGAAATGATGTTATTTCCGCTAGTCATTTGTTATTTAAAGAGTTACGTGAATTTGATAATCGAAATGATGTCGATACTATTATAGTGAAAGGGTTTGAACCAACTGGACTAGGAGCTGCTTATATGAATCGTTTGAATAAGTCAGCTGGTCAAACCTATGTTGGTGAATTACTCAAGTAGTAACCATTAGGGAGGTCTTTGTCAATGAATTACGATTATAAGATGGATGATCCAGAATTGTGGGATGCAATTGGTAATGAAGAAAAACGTCAAGAAAACACGATTGAATTAATTGCTTCTGAAAATATTGTTTCTAATGCCGTAATGGCCGCTCAAGGATCAGTGCTAACAAATAAATATGCTGAAGGTTATCCTGGCCATCGTTATTATGGCGGTTGTGAGTATATTGATATTGTTGAAAATTTAGCTATTAATCGAGCTAAGGAACTATTTAATGCTGAATATGTAAATGTTCAACCTCATTCAGGTTCTCAGGCTAATCAAGCAGTTTATGCTGCATTATTAAAGCCAGGCGAACGTATTTTAGGGATGAGCTTGGATGCTGGTGGTCATTTAACTCACGGCGCCAAAGTTAGCTCATCTGGTAAGATATACGATTCATATTCATATGGTTTGGATCCACAAACCCAATTAATCGACTATGATCAAGTAGAACAGATGGCCCTAGAAGTAAAGCCGCAAATTATTGTTGCCGGAGCTTCTGCTTACAGTAGAATTATTGATTGGCAACGTTTTAGAGAAATAGCCGATGAAGTGGGTGCTTATCTTATGGTGGATATGGCTCACATTGCTGGTCTAGTGGCCACTGGATTACATCCTAGTCCAGTGGGAATTGCTGATGTGGTTACTACTACAACCCATAAAACCTTAAGAGGTCCTCGTGGTGGCATGATTCTAGCTAAGCAAGAATTAGCTAAAAAAATAAAATCAGCCGTATTCCCTGGTAATCAAGGGGGACCATTAGAACACGTGATTGCTGGTAAAGCAGCTGCATTTTATGAAGACCTAAAACCAGATTTTAAAGAATATACTCGCCAAATTATTAAAAATGCTCAAGCGATGGCAACTGTTTTTGCTGAATCTGATTTAGTTTCTGTTTTAACTGGTGGTACTGATAATCACATGATGACACTAGATTTAACTAAGAGTGGCTTAAATGGTAAACAAGTGCAAGATTTATTGGATACAGTACACATTACAACCAATAAAGAAGCGATTCCGGCAGATCCATTGCCACCTTCGCAAACTAGTGGCCTAAGAATCGGAACTCCCGCAATCACTACGCGGGGCTTTAAAGAAACCGATGCAAAACAAGTAGCAGAATTGATTTTAATGGCTATTTCACAACCTGATGATAAGGCTAATTTGAAAAAGGTCAGTGAAGGAGTACAACGACTAGTTGAACTTCATCCAATTAACTAAAATCACCAATGAAATAAAGAATGATTGTGATACAATATATGAAGAAAATTAAAAGGAGTGAAGTTTAATGGGTAAATTTCAAGTTATGGATCATCCGTTGATTCAACACAAATTAACAATGATTCGTGATAAAAATTGTGGAACTAAAGAATTCCGGGAAGTTGTTAATGAAATTGCAACATTAATGGCATTTGAAGTTTCACGAGATATGCCTCTGGAAGATGTTGATGTTCAAACACCGGAAGGCATTGCCCATGCTAAGCAAATTTCCGGTAAAAAAGTGGCAATTGTTCCAATTTTACGTGCTGGAATCGGAATGGTAGATGGCATCTTAAACCTTATCCCCGCTGCTAAGGTTGGCCATATTGGAATGTATCGTGATGAAGAAACTTTTGAACCACACGAATATTTTGTTAAGTTACCATCTGACATTAATCAACGCCAAATTTTTGTTGTTGATCCAATGCTAGCTACTGGTGGTTCTGCCATTATGGCAATTGACGCGTTGAAAAAGCGCGGTGGTAACAATATTAAATTTGTTTGCTTAGTTGCTGCTCCTGAAGGAGTCAAAGCATTACAAGAAGCTCATCCAGATGTCGATATTTATACGGCTGCTTTAGATGAAGGCTTAAACGAGGACGGTTATATTATTCCTGGTTTAGGTGACGCCGGTGACAGATTATTTGGAACTAAATAATTTCGAAAAGATAAACCTGATAATGAGATTGGGTTTATCTTTTTTAGTTAATTTCGAAAGCGTTTTTTTGACTATTTTGAAAGCGCTTTTAATCTTTAGATAATAATGTTTGAAAAGGATTTCATTTTGCTTTGAAATTTAATTGTAATGGTGGTATTATTTAACTTGTATTGGTCGCAGGCTTTTGGACAAATACGATCGCATTAAAACGATGAAATAATAATAATCGTTTTCTGCGGAATCTAAGACTGAAAGGGGTGAGAACCTATGAGAGAACCGACTTCTACGTTTACATTTTTGGGCATGACTTTTAATGTTAGTAACATGGTTTCGATTACGCTAGCGTGTTTACTCGTATTTATTTTAGTATTCGCGTTGTCAAGACATATTACGCTTAAACCTGGTAAAGCTCAGAATGTACTAGAATATATGGTTGATTTTACTAACGGTATTATTAAATCAACTATCCCGGATGGTAAAGGAAGACAGTTAGGACTTTGGTCATTTACAATTTTCTTTTTCATCTTGATTTCAAACTTGCAAGGCTTGTTATTCCATGTGGATGTTGGCGGAGTTGTTTATGTAAAGAGTCCAACTGCTGATCCATTAGTAACAATGACATTGGCAGCAATGACGCTGTTACTCGCTCAGTTCCTGGGAGTACAACGATTAGGATATCGTAATCATTTTGGAAACTTTTTAAAGCCATTTAAGGTATTTTTCGTTATTAACTTCTTTGAAGAATTTACTAACTTGTTGACCTTAGGACTTCGTTTGTATGGGAATATTTATTCTGGTGAAATGCTTTTGGGCATGATTACTAGTGCGGCCGTTAAAGGTGGTCTAGGAACTTCGATTGCCATGTTACCCGTAGAAATGGTTTGGCAAGGCTTCTCAGTCTTTGTTGGATGTATTCAAGCTTATGTGTTTGTTACATTGTCATCTGTATACATTTCTCGAAAAATTGAAATCGAGGAATAAAAAATTTAGGAGGTTTTATATTATGGGTGTTTTTGCAACTGCTATTGTTATGATTGGTGCTGCTATTGGTGCATGTTTCGGTGATGCTATTGTTATTTCTAAGACTTTGGAAGGTATGACTCGTCAACCAGAAATGGCTGGACAATTACGTACTACAATGTTTATTGGTGTTGGTTTGGTTGAATCTATGCCAATCCTTTCCTTCGTTATCGCCTTGTTACTTATGAACAAGTAATAAAATCGAAAATTTAATGAAGGAGGTGCCAGTAGATGTTTTCGTTTTCTGTAGTTGGAGCTCAACTTTATGTTGGTGATATGGCCTATATTGCAGTCAGCTTTATTATCTTAATGTGTCTTATCAAGCTTGTTGCCTGGAAACCGGTAACGAAAATGATGAAGGATCGTTCTGATAAAATTGCAAATGATATTGATTCTGCTGAAAAATCACGAGCGGATGCTACAAAATTGGCTGAACAACGACAAACTGAACTTGCAAGTACTCGTCAAGAGGCCTCAACCATTATTAGTGAAGCTAAACAAACTGGTCAAAAACAAAGTGACAAGATTGTTGAAGATGCACAAAATAATGCTGCTAGTATGAAAGTTGCCGCTGAAAAAGATATCGAGCAACAACGACAAGAAGCTTTGGCTAACTCTAAAAAGGACGTTGCAAGCTTATCTATTGAAATTGCTTCCAAGATCATTTCAAAAGATCTAAATTCGGATGATCATAAGGCACTCGTTGATTCTTATATCGAAGGGTTGGGGAAGCATAATGAGTCAAGATAAAATTGAAACTGCCAAAAAATATGCAAGAGCTATTTTAGAAGTTTTAAAGGAAAATGGTAATTTAGATGAAGAGCGACAAGAGCTTTTCGATGTTAAATCTATTTTCGTTCAAAACCCAACGTTGGGTTCTATCCTTAGTGATGGAACTGTTAACTCTGATACGAAAAAATCTCTTTTATCACCAATTTTAGATTCCGCATCTGCGTTTACCAAACGGTTATTAGAGATAATTCGTGAGTATAACCGCTTCGATGATTTTGTTACAATTGTTGATGAGTTTGAAAAGTTTTATGAAGCTGATCAAAATATTGTGAGAGCAGAAGTTACTTCTGCTGTTGAACTTAGTCAAGATCAACAAGATCGCATTGCGGCAGCATATGCCCAACGAGTTGGAGCCAAAAAAGTTCTTATAAACGTTACAATTGATCCTAGTATTATGGGTGGCTTAATTGTTAAGTCTAATGATACTGTGATTGATGGTAGTGTTAAAAATAATATTGACAGAGTTAAAAAGCTGTTATTGAACTAACGATATCTATTAAAGAGGTGAATTTTATGAGCATTAAAGCTGAGGAAATCAGTGCTCTAATCAAGCAACAGCTGCAAGGCTATAATAATGAACTCGATGTTGAAGAAACAGGTATCGTTACATATGTCGGTGATGGTATCGCTCGTGCACACGGGCTCGAAAATGCTTTGTCGAGTGAATTGCTTGAATTTTCAAATGGTGTTTATGGAATGGCTCAAAACTTGGAAACCAACGATGTTGGTATCATGATTTTGGGTGAGGATACAGGAATTCGTGAAGGCGATACTGTTAAACGAACTGGCCGAATTATGGAAGTACCAGTTGGCGATGATTTAGTTGGACGAGTGGTTAACTCTTTGGGTCAACCAATTGATGGTAAAGGAAGTATTACCGCTGCTGATCATAAGCCAATTGAACATAAAGCTCCTGGTATCATGGCTCGTCAATCTGTTTTTGAACCATTACAAACAGGTATCAAAGCCATTGATTCATTAGTTCCAATTGGACGAGGCCAACGTGAGTTGATTATCGGTGATCGTAAGACTGGTAAAACCTCAATTGCCATTGATACTATTTTGAATCAAAAAGATCAAAATATGATTTGTATTTATGTTGCTATTGGTCAAAAGGAATCAACAGTTCGTTCTTCCGTTAGAACCCTAGAACAATATGGGGCCATGGATTACACAATTGTTGTTAATGCCGGACCATCTGAACCAGCATCATTGCTATATATTGCTCCTTATGCTGGTGCAACAATGGGTGAATATTTCATGAACAACGGCCAACATGTTTTGATTGTCTATGATGATCTTTCAAAACAAGCTGATGCTTATCGTGAACTTTCACTTATTCTTCGTCGTCCTCCTGGACGTGAAGCTTACCCTGGTGATATTTTCTATACTCATTCACGGTTGCTAGAACGGGCCGCTAAGCTAAACGATAAATTAGGTGGTGGTTCAATGACCGCCTTACCAATTGTTGAAACTCGAGCTGGTGACGTTTCTGCCTATATTCCAACTAACGTAATTTCTATTACCGATGGACAGATTTTCTTGAATGCCGATATGTTTTATTCAGGTGTTCGTCCAGCCGTTGATGCTGGTACTTCTGTTTCTCGAGTTGGTGGGGATGCTCAAATTAAGGCCATGAAGAAAGTTGCTGGGACATTGCGTTTGGACTTGGCTTCATATAAAGAATTGGAATCATTTGCTCAATTTGGTTCTGATTTGGATGCAGCTACCCAAGCTAAATTGAATCGTGGTGCTAGAACTGTTGAAGTTCTTAAGCAACCATTACATTCTCCACTTCCAGTCGAAAAACAAGTCTTAATTCTTTATTGCTTGACTCGGAAATATTTAGATAAAATTCAGCTTGATGATATCGAACAATATCAAAATGACATTTTTGATTTCTTTGATACACACCATGCTGATCTCTTAGAAGAAATCGCCAAGACTGGTAAGTTACCAGATACTGATAAACTTGATACAGCCATTGACGAATTTGCTAAGACTTTTCAGCCAAACAAAAAGGATGAAGAAGAAGCTGCATTAGGTGACTAGTAAAGGAGGACGATAGTAATGGGAGCATCGTTAAACGATGTAAAACATCGGATTACATCTACCAAGAAAACTCGGCAGATTACTAATGCGATGGAAATGGTTTCGCAATCAAAGCTAAACCAGATTCTCAAGCATACCAAGAACTATGATGAATATGCTAGTAAAGTTAAATCACTAGTTTATCATCTAGCTCAGGCTCATTTGCTAGATAATCTAACAGAGTCCTCAAGTCAAGAAGATACAGCTGAAAACAAACCTAAAAGAAGTGCATACTTGGTAATTACCTCTGATCGAGGCATGGTTGGAAGTTATAACAGTAATGTGTTACGAGAAACTAACCAGTTTATCGATCAGCATAGTAATGGTCAAGAATACCAAATTCTAGCTATTGGTGGTACCGGTTCTGATTTTTATCATAAACGTGGTGCCAATGTTAGTTATGAATATCGTGGAGTCAGCGACGTTCCTACATTTAAAGAAGTTAGTGAGATTGTCAAAACAGCAACGGAAATGTTTGATGATGGTGATTTCGATGAATTATATGTTTGTTATGAACATTACGTTAATCGGATTATGTCAACGTTCCGAGCAGAAAAAATGTTGCCAATTGATAGTGAAACCTTAGATAATAATGCATCCAAAGATATTCCAGTACATGAATTAAGTACTGACTTTGATGTAGAACCATCTAATGAAGCTGTTTTGGCTGCTATTTTGCCTCAGTATTCAGAAAGCCTCGTTTACGGAGCTATCTTGGATGCTAAGACATCTGAACATGCGTCAAGTTCAACTGCAATGAAGTCTGCTTCTGATAATGCTGACGACTTAATTGATAAGTTGGAACTACAGTATAACCGTGCGCGTCAGGCTGCGATTACTACTGAAATCACTGAAATCACTGGTGGACAAGAAGCACTTAAAAATTAGTTAAACTTTAAGATAGAGGAGTTAGCAAACATGAGTACGAGTACTGGTAAAGTTATTCAAGTTATTGGACCAGTTGTCGATGTTGAATTCTCCTTGGACGAAAAATTACCCGAAATTAATAATGCTTTAGTAATTCACGAAAACGACGATAAAGAATTAGTAGTCGAAGTTGCGTTGGAATTAGGTGATGGGGTTGTTAGAACTATTGCCATGGACGGAACTGAAGGACTACGTCGTGGAATGTCGGTTGAAAATACTGGAGCTTCAATTAGTGTTCCTGTAGGTAATGATACCTTAGGTCGAGTATTTAACGTCTTGGGGGATCCCATCGATGGTGGCCCTGATTTCGGCCCCGATGCCGAAAGATGGCCAATTCATCGTGAAGCACCAAAATACGATGAGTTGACTCCATCAACTGAAATTTTGGAAACAGGAATTAAAGTTATCGACCTACTTGAACCATATATTCGTGGTGGTAAGGTTGGGTTGTTCGGTGGTGCCGGTGTTGGTAAAACTGTTTTAATTCAAGAATTAATTCATAACATTGCACAAGGTCATAATGGTATTTCTGTCTTTACAGGTGTCGGAGAACGAACCCGTGAAGGTAACGATATGTATTATGAAATGAAAGAATCAGGCGTTTTGGAAAAAACCGCCATGGTTTATGGTCAAATGAACGAACCCCCTGGAGCTCGTATGCGAGTTGCCTTGACAGGTTTGACAATTGCGGAATACTTCCGTGATGTTGCTGGACAAGATGTGTTGTTATTTATTGATAACATTTTCCGATTCACTCAAGCCGGTTCTGAAGTTTCTGCCTTACTTGGTCGAATTCCTTCTGCCGTTGGGTATCAACCAACGTTAGCTACCGAAATGGGACAATTACAAGAACGGATTACATCAACTAATAAAGGTGCCATTACATCGATTCAGGCCGTTTATGTGCCTGCCGATGATTATACTGATCCGGCTCCTGCAACAACATTCGCCCATTTGGATGCTACAACCAACTTGGAACGTTCATTAACTCAACAAGGTATTTATCCTGCCGTTGATCCACTTGCTTCAACTTCTTCTGCCCTGGATCCACATATCGTTGGTCAAGAACATTATGAAGTGGCTACTGCGGTTCAACGTGTATTGCAACGCTACCGAGAACTTCAAGATATTATCTCAATTCTTGGGATGGATGAACTTTCTGATGAAGAAAAGACCATTGTTGGTCGTGCTCGTCGGATTCAATTCTTCTTATCACAAAACTTCTCAGTAGCTTCTCAATTTACCGGTATGCCTGGTAGTTATGTTTCTGTTGAAGACACAGTTCAAGGCTTTAAGGAAATTTTGGATGGTAAATATGATGAAATTCCTGAACAAGCTTTCCGTAATTGTGGCCCAATTTCTGACGTTTTAAAGAATGCTGAGAAATTAGAAGAAAGCACCAAAGGCTAGGAGGGAAACTAATTGGCAGATCATCCAATGATTGAGGTTAGTATCGTTACTCCAGACGGTAAAGTATACGAACATGATGCCAATTTACTTGAAGTCGCAACACAGACTGGGCCAATTGGTATTATGCTTAACCATTTACCATTAATTGCTAATTTGGAGATTGCTGAAACTCGTGTCAAATATGGGGATCAGGAAGATAGAATTGCGGTTAATGGTGGATTTATTGAGTTTATTGATAATAAAGCCATGATCGTTGCTGATAGTGCCGAAAATCAAAGTGATATTGATGTTGCTCGGGCTCAAAGTGCCAAGGAACGTTCTGAAGCTGAGATTAAAAAGGCCAAAGCAAAGCGTGATCAACAATCACTTGATCGAGCTCAAATTGCTTTGAGACGTGCTATTAACCGTATTAATGTTGCTAAAATTGATAAAGATCAATAATATTTACAAAAAAGGACTAATCAGCAGAAAGCTGATTAGTCCTTTTCACTTTTTTATTAAGACTTCCCAAAATGACTGATATATTGAACGGGCTATGTTATAGTTATCTCGTTGGAGGTGTTTACTTGAAATCAATTGGAGTTACTGCGTTAATTACACTATTAGCTTATATTATTTTTATTAGTTTGGCCTTTTGGTGTATTCAGGAATTACATATTGAAAGATACATTCCAATGAGAGCTAGACAAGGGAAATTACTTATTATTCTTTTGTCGATTTTGCTGGGATATAATGCCAGTGAATTTTTTATGTCGTTAATTGATAATATCAGAAACTTAATTTTTTTAGTTAAATAAAATACTAAATTGCAATTGTAGGAGGTCCGGATTGTGGAAAAGATTGTGGTTCACGGTGGTAATAAATTAGTTGGAACTGTACATATTGATGGTGCCAAGAACGCAGTTTTACCGATTCAAGCGGCTATGATTTTAGGCAGCGAAGGTAAAAGTGTGATTTCGAATGTTCCTTTGTTGTCAGACGTATATCTCATGAATAATGTTCTTAAATTCTTAAATGTCGACGTTGATTTTGATGAAGCCAATAATACTGTTACTTTTGATGCAACATCACAATTATCTAGTGAAGCGCCATTTGAATACGTCTCTAAAATGAGAGCATCCATCGTAGTCATGGGTCCTTTAGTCGCTCGATTGGGACATGCCAAAGTGGCCTTACCTGGTGGATGTGCGATTGGTTCACGGCCAATTGACCTACATTTAAAAGGACTTCGCGCTTTGGGAGCTCAAATTGAACAACATGCTGGTTACGTGGAAGCTAGCGCACCAAATGGTCTTTATGGTGCTGATATTTACCTTGATTTTCCAAGTGTAGGGGCTACCCAAAACATTATGATGGCGGCCACCTTGGCTAAGGGAACCACTACAATTCAAAATGTTGCTCGTGAACCAGAAATTGTTGATTTAGCTAATGTGTTAAATAAAATGGGCGCTAAAGTCGTGGGTGCTGGTACTGAACAATTAAGAATTGAGGGAGTACCAAGTATGCACGGGACTGAACATCGCGTTGTTCAGGATCGAATTGAAGCAGGGACATTTATGGTGGCTGGTGCTTTAACTAAAGGTGATATTTTTATTGATGGTGCTATCGCTGAACATAACCAACCTTTAATTGCTAAAATGCAGGAAATGGGAGTTATTGTTAACGAAACTGCTGAGGGTATTCGAATTATTGGCCCTGAACACCTCAAGCCAGTAGCAGTTAAAACCATGCCTCATCCAGGATTTCCAACTGATATGCAGCCACAAATGACTATTTTACAATTAGCTGCTGAAGGTAGTAGCTCAATGACTGAGACGGTATTTGAAAATCGGTTTATGCATTTGGAAGAATTACGCCGAATGAATGCTAAGTACAATATTTCAGGAAGAACCGTGGTTATGGAAGGTCCAACCGATTTTAGTGGTGCTGAAGTGGCTGCTACAGATTTAAGAGCTGCAGCTGCGTTAGTACTTGCCGGTTTAGTGGCCAAAGGTTATACTCAAGTTCGCAATTTGAAATATTTAGATCGTGGGTATCATAATTTCCACCAAAAACTAGCTTCATTAGGAGCAGAAATTAAGCGTATTGATGTTCCAGAAGAAACTGAAGTAGTAGTAGAAGAAAATAAAGTTGAAAAATAACGATTTAAGGCCAAGATTTTAACATCGTGGCCTTTTTATTATTGAAGATTTAATTGGTTTAAGATGTGAATATGCTATAATTATAAATTGAGATTAACGTACTTTTAGGAGGAAATTCGTAGATGGCAAGAGATATTGGAATTGATTTGGGAACAGCAAACGTACTGATTTACGTTTCTGGTAAAGGAATTGTGTTAAACGAGCCATCGGTTGTTGCGATTGATACTAAGACCGGTAAGGTGCTTGCTGTCGGAGAAGAAGCCTACAAAATGGTGGGGAGAACTCCTAGTAATATTCGCGCAATTCGTCCACTTCGTGATGGGGTTATTTCTGATTTTGATATTACTGAAGAAATGCTCACATATTTTATTAATAAATTAAATGTTAAAGGATTTATGTCACGTCCTAAAATTATGATTTGTGCCCCAACCAACGTGACTGAAATCGAACGTAATGCCATTATTCAAGCAGCAGAAAAAGCTGGTGGTGGTACTGTGTATCTTGAAGAAGAACCTAAAGTGGCTGCTGTTGGTGCAGGAATGGATATTTTCCAACCTCGTGGTAACATGGTCATTGATATGGGGGGCGGTACCAGTGATATTGCTGTTCTATCATTAGGTGATGTGGTTTCTAGTAAGTCTATTCGAGTTGCTGGTGATAAGATGAATAGCGAAATTGTGGCCTATATTAAACAAAATCACTCACTTCAAATTGGTGAACATACTGCTGAAAAAATTAAAATTGAAATTGGTACTGCCAAATTAAATGATGACAATCCACAGGAAATGGAAGTTCGTGGTCGTGATATGGTGACGGGAATGCCTAAATCTGTCACTATTACCAGTAATGAAATTGCTAGTGCTATTCATGACACCATTCAATTGATTATCGATGGAGCTAAGGAAGTATTGGAAGTGACTCCACCAGAATTAGCAGCCGATATTGTTGATCGAGGCATAATGCTTACTGGTGGTGGTGCCTTGTTAACTGGCATTGATACGGTTATGGCTGATGAATTAACTGTACCAGTTATTATTTCAGAAAACCCACTTGATAACGTTGCCAAGGGTGCGGGTGTTTTGTTAGAACAATACAATAAGCATGGTAAACCAGGGACAAAGGAAGAAAAATAGGTTTTTTGTGAAATCATTTTTTATTTTTTGGGTTAGAGGATATCAAAGGTATATTTCTCCGCTGTTTCCACCAACTTGTCGGTACTATCCTACGTGCAGTAATTATATGATTCAAGCCATTCAAAAACACGGGGCTATTAAGGGAATCATTATGGGGACGGCTAGGATTTTAAGATGCCATCCCTTTGTTAAGGGTGGTTACGATCCAGTACCGGACCATTTTTCGATTCATCGAAATAAAGAAGCAGCTGCCAAGTATCGCCGGGATATGCATTTAAAATAATAGTTGAGGTGTAGAGATAAATAATGAGTAAGGCAAAAAAGAGTATTGGGGTTCAAATTAATGAAACAAAAAATGCCACTGGACAAGCGATTTCTGAAGTAGTTATTTCGGGTAATTCAATTGGCAGTGTCAAAGAACAAGATGGTAAGTTTATCATTGAAACCACTAATGGTGAAACCTACAAAGTGGCTAATTTTGATGAAGGAATCCAAGAATTGATTAAAGCTTTTCACTTACATCACTAAGTTGAAAGGAGAAATATTTTGGAAGTTAGTCGTAGAGGAAAAGATGATGCCGAATCTAGAATTGATTGGGGAATCATTTTTTGCGTTTTGATGCTGGCCTTAATTGGTTTAGGATCAATTTATGTTGCCGCTAATCATGATTCTAGTTCCACAAGTGTGGTTAAATCAGTTATTTCGCAATTGATGTGGTATGCGATTGGGACGGTAGCAGTAGTGATTATTATGCAGTTTGATTCTGAACAGTTATGGAAAATAGCGCCTTATGCTTATGGGGCAGGTATTCTCCTTTTAGCGGCTGTGTTAATCTTTTATAGTCGTGCATATTTCGCTAATACCGGAGCTAAGAGTTGGTTTGCATTAGGACCATTTACCTTTCAACCATCAGAAGTTATGAAGCCGGCATTTATCTTAATGATGGCTAAAGTTATTGTTGAGCATAATGATTTGTACCCAGAACGAACAACTAAAAGTGATTGGATGTTACTGGGGAAGATGGCAATTTGGACTTTGCCAGTAGTTGTATTATTAAAATTACAAAATGATTTTGGTACTATGCTGGTCTTCTTTGCTATTTTAGCTGGTCTAATTTTGGTTTCTGGCATAACTTGGAAAATCATTTTACCAGCTTTTATTGGGGTAGCGACAATCGGAATTACAGCTTTATCATTGGTAGCAACCGATGGTGGACGTAAAATTTTGGAAAAAGTTGGTTTTCAAGCATATCAATTTAATCGAGTGGATACCTGGTTAAAGCCACAAGCTGATACGACCAATCAGGGTTATCAACTTTGGCAAAGTATGAAAGCGATCGGTTCTGGGAGCATTTTCGGAACTGGTTTTGATAAATCACATGTTTACGTCCCGGTTCGAGAATCTGATATGATTTTTTCTGTTATTGGAGAAAATTTTGGTTTTATTGGTAGTGCCGTATTAATTTTTCTATATTTGTTATTAATCTATCAAATGATTAAGGTAACCTTTGAAACTAGAAATGTGTTTTATGCGTATATTTCCACCGGTGTTATTATGATGATTGTTTTCCATGTATTTGAAAATATCGGTATGAGTATTGGCCTTCTGCCTCTTACGGGGATTCCTTTGCCATTTGTCAGTGCTGGTGGTTCGGCACTAGTCGGTAATATGATTGGTATAGGGTTAGTGATGTCCATGCAATATCATAATAAGAGCTACATGTTTGGCCAAGATAAAGAATTCTCTTAAAAAGACTTGACGTTATTTGTTTTTTTCAGTAGACTAAGACACAATAATTATTAAAAACAAATGAGAAGATGAGTAGAAGGTCAGACACTGTTTAGAGAGCTTGGTAAGGTGAAAGCAAGCCGGTAGAGATTTTCGAATATGGTCTTTGATGTTTTGTTTATTAATGAACTTGCAAGTAAATTAATAATGGTTGACGCTCATTATTGCGTTAATAGAGAAATTACTCTTAAGGCTGATTTTAATTAATCAGTAAATAAAGGTGGTACCGCGAGGTCTTTCGCCCTTTAGTTGTTGCAACAACTATGGGACGAAAGACCTTTTTGTTTTCCTGAGAAAGAGGTAGATTAATTGATCCAATTTGAAAATGTAGTTAAAAAATATAAAACTAAAAATGGTGTTTTAACAGCTGTAAAGGACGTTAATTTGACAATTAATGATGGTCAAATTGTTGGATTGATTGGCTTTTCAGGAGCTGGGAAAAGCACATTGGTAAGAATGTTGGCTGGATTGGAGACACCCACATCAGGCCAGATTTTGATTAATGGAACTAATCTTTCAGCATTAAAAGGATATCAATTACGCCAAAAACGACAAAAAATTGGAATGGTTTTTCAACATTTTAATTTATTATGGTCCAGAACAGTGTTACAAAATATTTTATTACCATTGGAAATTGCCGGAATAAACAAAACGCAACGGATGACTAGAGCACATGAATTAGCTAAGTTAGTGGGCTTATCAGAAAAAGAAAATGCTTACCCGGCTGAATTATCTGGTGGGCAAAAGCAACGAGTAGGTATCGCGAGAGCATTAGCCAATAATCCAGATATTTTAATTTCTGATGAAGCAACGAGTGCCTTGGATCCCGAAACTACTAATGAAATATTAGATTTACTTTTAAAAATCAACCAGGAAGTTAATATTACTATTTTACTAATTACTCATGAAATGCACGCGGTAGCGAAGGTTGGCTCACAAGTTGCGGTTATGGAAAATGGTCAAATAGTTGAAACTGGAAGTGTAACCGAAGTTTTTAAACATCCTAAAGAACAAATTACTAAACAGTTTGTTGCTGATGAACTCAATGGTAAGGTGGGGTAGACTTCAATTTCTGTGCCAGATCTATTAAGCAAGTATCCCAACGGTAAAATTGTTCGCTTAACGTTTGATGGTCCCAAAACGGAAATGCCCATTGTGTCTGATGTAATTCGTCAGTTTCCTGAAGTACAGTTAAATATTTTACAAGGAAGTATTCACCAGACTCAAAAGGGGGCAATGGGTTCTTTAGACGTTCAATTAATTGGATCCGATAAAGATGTTGCTGGTGTTATTAACGAAATTAGTCGCCTAGAAGTAGAAAGCGAGGTGTTAGGACATGTATGACGCAACTGGTATTAAGTCATATTTTCAGTTTCAAAATGTTGATTGGCATTCAATTTGGTCGGCAACTGGTGAAACAATTTGGATGACAATTGTTGCTGGCATTTTTGTTATTATTCTGGGGATCATTTTAGGTCTGTTATTATTTGAAACCAGGGACTCACCTAATTTTTTGGTTAAATTGATAAACTGGTTGGTCAGTATTTTGGTTAATGTCTTTCGTTCCATTCCATTTATTATTCTAATTGTTTTACTGTTGCCAATGACCAAAGATATTATTGGCACCATTATTGGTCCTAAGGCAGCCATTCCTTCTTTAGTTATTAGTGCCGCACCGTTTTACGCTCGAATAGTAGAGTCTAATTTACGTGATGTGAGTACTGGGGTAATTGAAGCAGCGGAATCTATGGGAGCATCAAAATTAGAAATTATCGGTAAAGTTTTATTACCAGAAAGTAAACCAGCGCTAATTTCTGGAGCCACTGTAACGTTAATTTCGTTAATTTCTTATTCGGCAATGGCAGGAGCAATTGGGGCTGGTGGATTAGGAAACTTAGCCTATCAAGATGGTTTTCAATCGAACAATAACACGGTGACCTTAGTAGCAACTATTGTGATCGTTTTAATCGTTTTTGTAGTTCAGTTGAGTGGTGATTGGTGGTCCAAATTAGTGGATCATCGAGAAAAATAATGGAGGACAAAAACATGAAAAAACAAATTTGGGATATTTTGAGCTTAATAGCATTATCAATAGGACTAGCTGGTTGTGGTAATTCCAAAAATAGTAAAGAAAACACTCTAACGGTAGGAGCTTCTAATGTGCCACATGCTCAAATTTTAAAGCATATTCAGCCGGAGTTAAAAAAAGAAGGTATCAATTTAAAAATTGTTACTTTTCAAGATTATGTAATGCCTAATAAAGCGTTAGCTAACAAGGAATTAGATGCTAATTATTTTCAACATGCTCCTTTTTTAGATAATTGGAACCATGCTAATCATGGTGATTTAGTGAACGTAGGTAAAATTCATTTAGAACCAATTGGCATTTACTCTAAAAAAGTGAAAAACCTAAAAGATCTTAAAAATAATTCAACTGTCTTAGTAAGTAATAATACAGCCGATTATGGTCGAGTTTTGCAATTGTTTAAAGATGCGGGCCTAATTACCATTAAAAAGGGTGTTAACATTACCGCAGCCACTTTTGATGATATTGCTACTAATCCGAAATATTTGAAATTTAAACATAATTTAGAGCCAAAATTAATGCCTCAATTTTATCAAAATGGTGAGGGTGATGCGGTAGTCATTAATTCTAACTATGCTGTTCAAGCTGGATTAGATCCTCGTAAAGACGCCATCTCGTTAGAAAAAGATACCTCTCCATATGCTAATATTATTGCGGTTAGAAAAGCAGATCGCAATCAACCAGCAATTAAGAAATTGGTTCAAGTATTGAAATCTAAATCAACCCAAAAATGGATCAATAACAAGTATAAAGGTGCAGTGATTCCAGTAAAATCTGATAAATAAGCAAAAAGGAAAAGAATTCCTTCTTTTCCTTTTTTTATTGACAAAAATGTTATCGACTAATATAGTTAGTTACATGAGTGATTAACCAGTAGCGAATTGATTGATAGATAAGGGAGGTTTAACAGCCTTGGAGTTTAACTTTAATAGTTCTGAACCAATTTATCGGCAAGTGGCAGATCAGATCAGAGAAGCCATTTTGACGGGGAGTTTTGCTGAAGAAACTCAAATTCCTTCAACCACCGAGGTGTCCAAACAATTTCATATTAATCCGGCAACGGTGTTAAAAGGAATGAATTTATTGGTGGATGTAGGATTAATTGAAAAGAAACGAGGACTAGGAATGTTCGTGACTGCTGGCGCAAAGAACCGAATTAAGCAGCAAAAACGAGATAATTTTTATGATGATAAAGTAGCCAAATTAGTCAAAGAAGCAATTAATTTGGGAATTTCTGCTGAAGATCTCAATCAAATGATTCAACGGGGGTATGAATAATGAGTGTATTAGACATTAATCACGTTGGTAAAAAATTTGGCGACAAAGTAGTATTAAGAGACATTAATTTAAGATTATCCGAAAATAAAATATATGGAGTATTAGGGCGCAACGGAGCTGGTAAAAGTACCTTATTAAATATCATGACCAATCGAATTTTTCCTTCTAACGGTAAAATTACTATTGATGGTGAACCGGTTGATAATAATGATGCTCAATTGAGTAAGATGTACTTGATGAGTGAAATTAATTTATATCGTGATAGTGATCGGTTGAGTAAAATTATTGATGATACTGAAATGCTTTATGGCAATATTGATCGGGAATTAGTAAACGATTTAGCCACTAAATTCAATTTGGATTTAGCACAAAAATTTGGTAAGTTATCTACGGGTTATCGAAGTATTTTTAAATTAATTATAGCAATGTCTTTACCAGTAGAATACGTTTTGTTAGATGAACCGGTGTTGGGACTAGATGCTAACCACCGCGAATTATTTTATTCAGTTTTGTTGGAATCCTTTAGTCAACGACCACGAACATTTGTAATTTCCACCCATTTAATTGAAGAAATAACTAATATCATTAGTGATGTCATTGTCATTAATCAAGGTGAAGTGGTCTTAAATGATTCTGTGGAAAATGTTACGGCAAAGGCGGTGGCTGTGGTTGGTCCTACAAGTGCTGTAGATCAATACATAATGGGATTACATGTAATTGGGCATGAAAATATTGGTCAATTAAAAGCTAGCTATGTTTTTGATGAGTTACCAGATGATCGACAAATACCTGATACAGTAACGATTACACCATTAGATTTACAAAAATTATTTATTAATTTAACTGATTACACGGGAGGTGCTAAGGATGAAAACTAACCGGGTAACTAAATATTTATTTAAAAAACAATTTCAATACTTATTAATGGCTTATGCTATTTTCTTCATTGTAAATACGGTCTGGCCGCTGTTATTAGCTTTAGGAAGTGGTACATTACGATACTATTCACTTTCTAATGAATTGGGCAATACGTCATACTTCTTTTTTGTGACGACCTTTGCGATTGCTTATTTGTCTTCAGCTACTTACGAAAATTATAAGTTTTTAATCCAAAATGGTATTTCTCGTAATACTTTTTTTAGAGGTCAAATTCAGACTACGGGATTATTAATTTTAATTGGTTCTCTAGTTAATGAAATTGATTATTGGTTAATTATTGTTCCTATAAAAGGCCAAGATAGCATTTACACTAGTTTGTACCGTTATTTTATTAGTAATCAAATTTTTAACGGTCTTTTTGAAACTGTACTTAGAATTTTAACTTCAACAGCAGTTATCGTTTCATTAATGGCGTTTGGCAGTATCTTATCCTTACTTTCTAAACGAGCTCAACGAATAACACTAATTGCCATTCCCATTATCTTAGTGGTAGGCGCAGTTTTTATGATTAGATTATTTATAACAACTCATTTACAAGTAACTTGGCTAGAAGATGTCTTTACTTTTATTATTGGTTATAGTAAAGAAGCCGGACGATTCAATCCTATTCCTTTGGTAGTGACCGAGGTATTATGGAGTGGCTTTATGCTTTTTATCACTAAAATTTTCTTTAATAAAAAACAATTAAAACGAGAATAAAAAAGTGCGTATCGCTAATTACGATACGCACTTTTATTTGAGCACCAACTATTTAACTAAATGACGGTAAAAATTGGCGTTAGCAGCGTCCTTGTAAGGAATTACCCAAATTAAGCCAATGCCAAAAGTAATAAGACCGAGTAAATACCAACCAATAAAACTTAATTGTAAAAGAAATAAATCCATTTTGTGACCGTTCATTAATTTTCTGCTTTCAGTAATACAATCTAAAAAACTAATATCAGGATTAGACTGAATGCGATCCTTGTAGATAAAAAAGGCCATCGAATATGAATAGCTTTTGATAATCCCAGGAATAAGAAAAAGAAGTCCCCATAAAAAGGTTAAAATCATTTTGATCAAATAAATTGCTAAAGTAGAAGTAAAATATTTACGTGAAAAAGTTTGTAATCCAGAGGTGATGGGGTTATTAACTGGCTGATTAGTACGTAACCAATCTAAAAAGGAATATTGGACTCCTACGGTGGCAAATGTAATAATAGCATTAAACAAGAAGAGAATTACGCCATTAGTGCCAGTGTATTGGTTAATTAAGTTAGCAGTGACATCATTATCGGTGATTTGACCAGGGGTGTTAATGAGTGAAAATAAAATATTAAGTAAATAAAAGCCCAGACAAATTTTGATAGCGATTGACCAACGATTTTCGAATAGTTGGCGAACCTCATTTTTTAATTGTGAAAACGGTACGTTGTTCATTTAATCCCTCCAATAATTTAATAACTTTAGTTTACCATACATTAAATTTCAATCCTAAAATTGGCTTGGTAGCTACTTTCGTGGTATACTTAAGTTTCTGAAATATATACGAATAGGATGAGCAATCTATGGAAAATAAAGAGAAGTTAAATGTTGGTTTGATATTTGGGGGAAATTCTTCCGAACATGATGTTTCAAAGCGATCAGCACATAATATTTATGATGCAATGGATAAGGATCAATATAATGTTTCCTTGTTTTTAATCACTAAGAACGGAATTTTCTTGACTTCTGAAGCTTCTAAACGAGTATTTGATGGTGAACCAGAAGATAAAATAGTTGCCGAAGAATTACCAAAATTAGATATGAATAATCCGCTTGCACCAGTGATTAATATTGCTAAGAGTGATTCTATTGATGTTTTCTTCCCAATTGTTCATGGTAACTTAGGGGAAGACGGAACTATCCAAGGCTTATTACGTTTGCTAAATAAGCCATATGTTGGTAGTGCCGTTCTTGGATCAGCTATGGGCTTTGATAAAGATATCACTAAAAAAATGCTTACCCTTGCCGGCATTCGTAATACCCGTTACGAATTGTTGACGCCACAAACTGCAGAACGATTTACTTACGATGATTTAGCAGAAAAGTTAACACCAACTTTGTTTGTTAAACCAGCTAACCAAGGTTCTTCTATTGGTATTCATAAGGTTTCTTCTACTGCTGAATATATTAGTGCCCTAGAAGATGCTTTTCGTTATGATGATAAAGTATTGGTTGAAGAATCCATTAACGGTCCAGAAGAATTAGAAATTTCTATCTTGGGTAACTTCCATCCAATTGCTTCTGTAGTTGGAGCAATTAAGGTACCTGCTGAAGATGCCTTTTATACCTATGACAACAAATTTGTGGACGCTAGCCAAGTTAAGTTTGATATTCCTGTTGATATTCCCGAAGCTTTAGCTCAAGAAATCACTAAAATGGGATTAGATACTTTTAAGACATTAGGACTTAAAGGAATGGCCCGGATTGACTTCTTAGTATCAAACGACGGTGTTCCATATGTTGGTGAAGTTAACACATTACCAGGATTTACTAATATTAGTCTATATCCACAAATGTGGGAAAAATCAGGTATTTCATATACCGAACTAATTGATCGCTTAATTCAATTAGGAATTGATGAATTCGATCATCAAGCTAAAATTTTACATGATTTTAAACCATTAGACCCTAAAGATCAAGATTTATAATATGTTAAGATTGAGGTAATTAACCTCAATCTTTTTTATTTTGAGGAGAAGTTGGAGAGCATATGAACGTAGAAAGAAAAAATAGTTTAATATGGTTAAGTTTGGTGTTTATTGGTCTTTTAAGTAGTCAATATTATGTATTAATCAATAACAAATATCACTTAACATGGTGGGGGTTAATGTTAATTGGTACCGGGCTGATAATAGCTTTGAAGCAAATATTTGAAATTTATCATAAGCAGCTAAGTTCCATAATGATTATTATCTATTGGTTGCTAGCAATTATATCTTGGACTGGGTTTAATATTGCTGGTGCTTTACCAGTGATGTTAATTCATCTACCTGTCAACGCGGTCATGATTACATTTATGAACGAACACTTTAAGTTAATCATTTGTGGCAGCATTATGCTATTAGTTGTGGTATTAGGTCTTCTGGCGTGGCTTTTAGCCCAAGTTCAAATTATTAGTTATCAGCAGGCTCTTATTAGGTTGCTAAAATATTATTTTGGTCTGTTAATTAGTGAGACGATATTAGTACTGATTAGTGCACTGGTGGGTTGGTCATTGAATGATTTAGTATTCATTAAGGCCTTAAATATACTATTAATTGTTGGTTTAACTGGCATGCAACTACTGTTTTTAACCAAAGTATGGCAATTGCCGATTCAGGTAACTCCAATTCAATTCGTAGGCACATTAATAGTTATTAGTATTGGTGGGTATATGGCATGGGGAATAACTACTTGGCAGTTAAATAATCAAAATAAGCAAGAAATTATTGCCCATCGAGGTATATATAATGCTAAGCAACAACCTAATTCTATTAAGGCCTTAAAACAAACAGCTTTAAAAAAATTTGATTATGTAGAAATGGATGTTAGAGAAACCAAAGATCATCAGTTCATTGTTGTTCATGATGATGTGCTGGGACAAAAACCGATTGAAGATCAATCATTAAAGCAATTGCAACTACAGCATCGAATTATAAAATTTACTGATTATTTAAAGGTAGCTAATGAACAAGGACAAAAATTAATGATTGAATTAAAACCTGGTAAATTAAATCAAGTTGGTCGGTTATTTGTTCAGCGATATAAAAATGAATTATTGAAAAATAAAAGCGTAATTGAATCTATGAATCCGGACTACGTAAAGCAAGTAAAATATGGTTTAAATGATATTTCTGCTGGTATTATCATGACCGTTAATATTGGTGATTTAACTAAATTTACAACTGATTTTTATTCAGTTCAATATTTTGGCACGACATTACCATTTTTGGCCCAAGCAAAAAGAACTCAAAGACCAGTTTACGTTTGGACTGCAAAACGTAAATTAACAATGGCCATTTTAAATTCATCAGCTATTGCTGGACAAATCAGTGATTATGGTGGCCAAAACCGTTATCTTACAAAAGATTATCGTCTTAATCGAGTAGCTTTATTAATTAATACCGGAATAAATTATCTTTGAAATCCGTAATTACTATTTAGAGGTGATTGAATATGACAAGGTGTCAATGGGCGGAAAGAAGTCCAGCATTACTTTATTATCATGATACTTGTTGGGGAATTCCGGTATTTGATGAAAAGAAATTATTTCAAGTTCTTAGTTTAGAAGTTTTTCAGGCAGGTTTATCTTGGGAGACCGTTTTAAAGTTTGAGCCGGCATTAACTAAAATTATGTTACTAGATGATTATCCTAAGTTAGCTCAGGTAAGTCAGTCAACAGTGAAGAACTGGTTACGAGATGACAGAATTATCCGGAATGCGGCTAAAGTGCAAGCAGTTATTAATAATGCGAAGCAATTACAAAATAGTCAGCAAAATTTATTTGAAATTACCTGGAAACCGACTAATCGAACTGTTATCGATCATTTTATTGATGAACCTATCTTAAGTAGTGATTACTATGATTTTGTTATACCGTATGTACAAGCATTAAAAAAGATAGGTTTTAAAAGAATGGGCCCCGTTACCGTTTATAGTTATTTACAAGCAGTTGGTGTGGTTAATGATCATTTCATTTATTGTGATTATAAATATAACTGAATTTAAATATAAAAAATAGTTGACATGGGCAACTTTATCACGTAGTCTTAACATTACAAGCTTAAGAAACCGGTTTCATTAGCTTTGGGGGAAATAACTATAACGGAGACCAATGCATGAAGATAACTGGTAACAAGATTAGAAGAACTCGCTTGAAAAAGGGTATGTCTCAAAGTGAACTCGCCAAAGGCGCGTGTACTCAAGCTACCATTAGTTTGATTGAAAATTCTAACCATTGTTCTAATATTAAAATAATGGAAAAAATTTGTTCTAAATTAAATTTAGAGTTAGATGAAGTTGTGGATCTAAAAAGTCATGGTGAGCGTAGTTTGATTGAGGTTGAAGATTACATTCATAACAAAGAATGGCAACAGGCATTGGATCGATTAAAGAAAATAAATATTTTGAACCTAGAAAGTAGAAAAATGAAAGGTTGGTATGATCTTTGTGTCGCCACTGCTGATTTTGGTCTGTCTAAGGATGCGGATGATGCTATTTATACATTTAACACGATTTTAAATGGTGATTTTTTTGATGAATTGGATTATCGTCGGACATTAACGATGATTGGCTTGGGGATGGCCTATAGTCAAAAAAATCAAATAAAACGAGCTCAAACATTTTTTGAATTGGCGTTTGACCAATTAAAAGCGATTATGGAACTTAAAAAATATGATGTTAAAAAAGTAACAGATACATATATTTTGTTAGTTTTAGAAGTTTTCTCCATAGAAAACTTTGAGTTAACTAAAACAGTAGCCGACCATTGTATTAATAAACTGATTGATAATGATAAAACTAAGGCTATTTGTTTAATGTATTTATTCTATGGATTTTCAGCAACTAAAATTGGAGATTTTAATATAGGAATTCAAAGCTTCTTTCGCGCTTCAGAATTACAAAAAAAGGGTAGTTTTGATTTGAATATTTTGAAAGATCAAAAATTAGATTATAAGAACATTTTTGGGAACGTTTTGGCCAAAATGGATGAGTTTACTTGTGAAACAGTAGAAACTTTTTCCAAAAATGATCCTTTTTAACAAGAAATTTTGCCATTATTAATTTCATAAAATGAAAATAAAAGCACAGCCATGACGGCTGTGCTTTTTGGTTAATTAAATTTATTTGTTAGGATCTTTAGCAGGTTCATTATCTAAGTTAGTTCTAACCACTAATACATCACATGGTGCGATACGAGTTACGTATTCAGTAACAGAGCCAATTAATAATCGTTCGACGGCATTTAAACCGGTGGCGCCAATAATGATTAGATCAATTTTGAGATTGATTGGTAAATCTTTGGCGATAACAGACTTAGGAGCACCATATTCAATCGAGTAATCAATATCTTCCAACCCGGCAGCATGAGCTTCTTGAACATAGTTTTCAAGAGTCTCCTTAGCAGTATCACTAACTTGTTCAACCATTGAAGTATCGAAGCTAGAAATATTTTGATAGGCTCTGGTATCAATAACGTGGACTAAGTGTAGTGAGGCATGGTTCCGAATCGCAATGGCTGTAGCTTTTTTAAAGGCCAATTCTGATTCATAAGATCCATCGACTGGTACTAAAATTTGTTTATAATTCTGTAACATAGTACTCACCCCTATAGTATTTGTTTTCTCCATTATAAGTTACTTTTGATGAAAAACAAAATTTTACGTTCTTTATTTAATTTTTAACTGATTAAAGATTATAAATTGAATGATTGTTACTGAAACCATCGCTAAGATTAAAGAAATAATGATGAAAATTGAATTTTGACTGATTAAGGCAATGATTTCTAAAATGCCAATAATTAAACATAAAATACCACCGTAAAACATGATGTTGTGTAAAGTGGGGTTTTCTTTAGGATTCATGGTCATGAAAATATTATTGCGATGCGTCAGCAAATATCCACCAATGAAGAGGGTAATGATAATAAAAATACAAACTAAAATGTTAATTAGCACGTTGATTCTCCTTAATTATTTTTTTGTTGAGCTTGTCTTAATTTTAGATATTGATTACCTAAAGCAGTTTCGTATTTACCATTATTCTTTGGAAAATAATATTGATCGTGTTTAATTTTATTTGGTAAGTATTGTTGCTGAACCCAATCATTAGGAAAGTCATGAGGATATTGATAGGTGATGCCGCGCCCTAATTCTTTGGCACCTTTATAATGAGCGTCTTTTAATGATAGTGGAATATCACCATAATTTCCTTTTTTAATAACAGTTAAGGCATTATCAATGGCACTAATTCCCGAATTAGATTTGGGGCTTAAACATAGTTCGATAATTGTATCAGCTAAAGGGATGCGAGCCTCCGGCAATCCCAAATTTTTAGCTGCATCTACTGCAGCAACAGTGCGTTGGCAGGCCGCTGGATTAGCTAAACCAACATCTTCATACGCAATAACTAATAACCGTCTCATTAGACTAATTAAATCGCCGCCTTCAATTAAGCGAGCCGCATAATGTAAAGCAGCATCAGTATCAGAGCCACGAATTGATTTTTGCAAAGCTGAAATAACATCGTAATGGGCGTCGCCATTTTTGTCTTGATTTAATGATTTGCGTTGTAAGCACTCTTCAACGATAGGGAGATCAATTTTTATTACATTATTACTTGGTTCAGTTGATTTAACCGCTAATTCTAAGGCATTTAACGAGGACCGTAAATCGCCGTTAGTGGCACTACTCAAAAAATCTAGAGCATTATCTGCTAGTTGAACATTATATTCACCTAATCCCTTATTTTTATCAGTTAATGCTCGATTAATTGCGTCAGCGATATCAGCTGAAGAAAGGGGATATACTTCAAAAATTTGGGTTCTGCTACGAATGGCGGGGTTAATACTGATGTAAGGATTTTCAGTAGTGGCACCGATTAAAATAATTGAGCCATTTTCTAGTAATGGTAATAAGAAATCTTGTTTAGTTTTATCTAAGCGATGAATTTCATCTAGTAACAAAACTACGGTGCCGCTCATTTTGGCTTCTTCGGCCACAATTTGTAGATCTTTTTTACTGTCAGTTGCTGCGTTTAGAGTTCTAAAAGCATATTTAGAAGAGCCAGCAATGGCACTAGCGATACTAGTTTTACCGGTTCCTGGTGGTCCATATAAAATCATGGATGAGAGTAGCTTTGCTTTAACCATTCGGTTAATGATTTTACCCGGTCCAACCAGATGTTGCTGACCGACTATCTCTTCAATTTTGGTTGGTCGCATTCTAAATGCTAATGGTTGCTGCACTAAAACACCTCCTTAGTTTGCTAATTGATAGCTTAATTATATCATTTTCAAAATACAAAAAAAGCGCTTTGCTAAAAAGCAAAACGCTTTGTAAACCTTGAAATTAAAGCTTGTTGTAGTATTCAACGATTAATGATTCGTCGATATCTGCTTCAAGTTCATCACGTTCTGGTAAACGAACAAGTGAACCTTCAAGCTTATCAGCATCAAAGTTAACGTATTGAGGACGACCAACAACAGCATCAACGGCATCCTTAATTACTTGCATATCTTTTGATTTGTCACGAACGCTGATAACTTGGCCAATTTTCACTTCGTATGAAGGAATATCAACACGTTTGCCATCAACAGTGATGTGACCATGGTTTACTAATTGACGAGCTTGACGACGAGTAGTAGCCAAACCTAAACGGTAAACCACATTGTCCAAACGACGTTCCAAAAGAATCATAAAGTTAACACCAAGTTTACCTTGACGAATCTTACCGGCACGAACGAAAGTGTTTGAGAATTGGCGTTCAGTCAAACCGTACATGAAACGTAACTTTTGCTTTTCGCGAAGTTGCATACCATATTCAGAAAGCTTTGAACGACGACCTTGACCATGTTCACCTGGTGCATAAGGGCGACGAGCCAATTCTTTACCAGTACCGGTTAAAGAAATACCTAAACGACGTGAAAGACGCCAACTTGGACCTGTATATCTTGACATAAATAAATTCCTCCAATATTTTGTTGGAGTAAAATAATCCAATGTAAGTTTAGTATTCGTGCATGTTGCTTTGCAATGTTCGCTCAAGCAGCCGTTGAGTTACTAATTGAACCTTTAAACAGGCAACAACATGTTGACGAGCTTACCGCTTACTGCTGCATTATTTTACACATAGAGCATTGTATTAGTATTTAGCAACATTGTCAATAGAATCAAGAAAGACCTCGGCTAATTCTTCAACTAAAGCTAAATCTGTTACTGAAAAACGATCAAGCAAAGGAGAGTCAATGTCGATTACTCCAAATGGTTGACCATTGAGATAAAGAGGTACTACCAATTCTGAATTACTGGCAGCATCGCATGCAATATGTCCGGGAAATTGGTGTACATTAGCCACCAGTTGAGATTTATTTTGCTTTAATGCGGTACCACAAACACCGTCACCATTTTTAATGTGCATGCAAGCTACTTTACCTTGAAAGGGACCTAAGATTAATTCGTCCTTATCTTTTTGATAGCGATAAAAGCCAACCCAGTTTGTGTCTGTTAATGCATCCTTAATTAAAGCACTAGTATTGGCCATGTTTGCGATCACGTCATTTTCACCAGTCAATAGTGCTGACAATTGCTTGCTCAATAAATTATTAAGTTTCTTCATATATCTGGTCACTCCCTTAAATTTGGTACGAAGAATACGGTTTCCTATGATATAATGCTTTTTAGATACTGCTAAAGAGAAAATATGATATTCATACATAATAGTTGCTTTCATTAGTAACTTTCAAGAAAAACTTTTGATTGAAGGATGGGAATCAAGGATGCTAACTTTTTTAATAATTATAGTTGCAGTTTGTTTACTAGGATTTTTAGGCTTTTTTATTTATCAACGTCAATTAGGAAAAAAGGTCACTCAATCCTATGAAGATAAGAAAAAATTATTTTCCATCCCTTTAGATGAAGAGTTCGAGCTGTCGCAAAAACTTAACTTAACGGGGGAATCACAGAAACGATATGAACAACTATTAGATGACTATCGTGATATTCGTGAAGAAGAAATCCCACATATTGATAAACAAATTCAAAAAGTACAAGAAGATACTAAGGGCATTAATTTTATTAAAACTAACCAAGATCGAACTGAGTTAAAAAAGGCCATCAGTTCAGTCGATAGTCGCATTAAAAATATTCAAGCGGAATTAGTTTCTTTGCAAGATTTAAACAAACAACACAGTTTGGCTACTGATGAATTAAACGATCGCTATGGGCAATTAAGACAGCAATTATTAAAACAAAACGAAGAACTAGGCGATAGCTTAGATGCTTTAGAAAAAATGTTAGCTGGAATTGAAGCGAAGTTTGATGATTTTAATAATTTATCTAAACAAGGTGACCATGACAGCGCTGAAACAGTTTTGGCTGAATTAAATGAAGATACAAAACAGCTAGAAACTTATATGGAAGTTATCCCAGGACTTTACAATGAACTAAAAACGGTTTTTCCACAACAGGTGAGCGAATTAAAAAAGGCTTATCAATCATTTACGCAACGGGGTTTTAATTTTCCTAATGATAAATTTGATAGTAATATTTCGCACGTTGAAACTCAAATCAAACAAAATCATGATAATATCAAAACCCTAAAAATAGATGTAGCGACTGAAGTTAATGGTGATATTTCCAGACGAATCGATCGAATGTATCAGGTATTTGAAAACGCAATGGCTGATAAACAGGATGTTGATAAGAATACTAAGGTAATTGATAAATATTTAGATCATTTGAAAAAACAAAACGTTGATTTATCAAGACGCTTAGAACGGTTGAATATCGATTACGTATTAGATCATCAAGAAATCGAAAATAACCGGCAGTATACTGAACAAATCAGATCCCTAGGAACAGAAGTAATCCGTCAAAAAGAATCCGTACAACGGGGAGAAGCGGTTTATAGCCAAGTCAAAGTACAACAAAAACAAATTTTAAAAAATTTAGAGCAAATTGAAAACTTACAATTGGATTTGTATGAACGGGTAAAAGGTTTTCCAGAAGAAGAGCGGTTAGCCAATCAAGCTTTAAAAGAATTTGACGTTGAAATGCGAAATAAGAAACGACGAATTCATAATTTGAATTTACCAGGAACTCCTAAGGACTACACGGCACTTTTTAATGATGTGGTTAAAGAAATCGAACGGATGAATCAGGCCATGACATCACCTAAAGTAGATATTGAAGAAGTTTCAAAGCAACAGGTAATGATTCAATCCGATATGGATACCTTAGAGGAAGCTACCGATCAATTAATTGATGAGGCATTATTAGCGGAACAAAGTATGCAATATGCCAATCGATACATTAATATCGATAGTGCAGTGGCGACGGCTCGTCGGGATGCATATGAAGCGTTTAATAACTATGATTATGCCCGGAGCCTAGCAATCATTTCTACTGCGCTAGAAACAGTTCAAAAAGGGTCGTATCAAAAAATCGAACAAGATTATTTTACTAATAAGGAAACACAAGCTAAAATAAAATCCACTGATGATCCTAGTCCTAAAGCCGATGATTAAAAGCATCGGCTTTTTATTTTGTTAGAATTGGTGTATTATTCTACTTTGATATAGTTATTGGAGTCGAACCAATAATTTAAAAAGAGGTTGCTAAAATGATTTATTTTGATAATAGTGCTACTACTCAGGCATTACCTGAAGTGGTGGATACTTACGCTAAGGTAAGCCAATCGATTTGGGGCAATCCCTCAAGTTTGCATAATTTTGGTGGACAAGCCTTTAATTTATTAGAACAATCGCGTAAACAAATTGCCGAACTAGTTGGGGTTAATCCCGATGAAATTTATTTTACTAGTGGTGGTACTGAAGGCGATAATTGGGTGATTAAAGGCACCGCATTCGAAAAACAAGAATATGGCAAGCATTTGATTACAACGGCCGTGGAACATCCAGCGGTTCATAATTCCATGGAACAACTGAAAAAATTAGGATTTGACGTTACCTACTTACCAGTTGATGATAATGGTCAAATTTCCATTGCTGATTTAAAGGAAGCTATTCGTCCAGATACTATCTTAGTATCCGTAATGGCAGTCAATAATGAAATCGGTACTATTGAACCATTAAAAGAAGTAGCGGAATTATTGAAGCAATATCCTAAAATTCATTTTCATATTGATGCAGTCCAAGGAATTGGTAAAGGGATAATGGACAGTATTTTTAATGATCGAGTAGATTTTGTTACTTTTTCTGGTCATAAATTTCATGCACCAAGAGGAATTGGCTTTATGTATGGTCGACGGGGACGTCGGTTAACACCATTATTGGCTGGTGGCGGGCAAGAAAAAAATCAAAGAAGTGGAACTGAAAATGTACCAGCCATTGCGGCAATGGCCAAGGCGCTTAGATTGCTATTAAGTAATGAGCAGGCCACAAACGATAATGAACGCAAAGTACGGCAAATTATTGGAGAGCATGTAAGCCAGTTTGATAAAGTGGTGATGTTTTCTAAAAACACTGATAACTTCGCTCCACATATTTTATGTTTTGCCGTTAAGGGAGTCCGAGGTGAAACTATTGTGCATGCATTTGAAGAATATAGTATTTACATTTCTACTACTAGCGCTTGTTCTTCTAAAAAACACCTTGCTTCCAGTACGTTAGCTGCTATGGACGTTCCTAGTGATATTTCTACGAGTGCTATTCGGGTTTCATTAGGAGATCAAAATACAGTAGCTGAAGCAAAACGGTTTAATGAAGTGTTTGATAAGTTATATACGGAATTTGACAAGTTAAGTTAAGGAGTTTTTATGCAATATTCAGAAATCATGGTTCGCTATGGCGAACTATCAACTAAAGGTAAAAACCGAAAAGACTTTATTCGCCAATTGGGACGAAATACTAAGGCGGTATTAAAAGATTTTCCAATGGTTGAAGTTAAAGCACAACGCGATCGGATGCACGTTGATTTAAATGGTGCTGACGATAAAGTAGTAATGAACCGCTTGAAAGATGTCTTTGGTATTGAGAATTTTTCACCATCGATTCAAGTGGAAAAGGATATGCCAACCATTTCTGAAATGGTTGTGGCCATGATCAAAGAACAATTTAGGCCAGGGATGACTTTCAAAATTACCACTAAACGGCAAGATAAAAACTTTGAATTTAATACTAATCAAATTAATAATATGTTGGGTGATTATGTTTTAGATAATGTTCCTGGAATTACAGTTTCAGTTCATAATCCAGACATCGAAATGCGGGTCGAAGTTCGCTTGAATGGGGTCTTTTTATCGTCAGAAACCATTCATGGAGCCGGTGGACTTCCAGTTGGTACTGGTGGTCGAGCAACTATGATGCTTTCTGGGGGAATTGATTCACCGGTGGCTGCTTATATGGCTATGAAACGGGGCGTTAAAATTGATATGATTCATTTTTATAGTCCACCATATACCAGTGAACAAGCTTTAGCCAAAGCCAAAGAACTGACAGCTAAATTAACTAAATTCGGTGGCAGCATCCAATTTATTCAAGTGCCGTTTACTGAAGCCCAAGAAACCATTAAAGAGCAGATTCCAGAGGGTTACTTGATGACCATTCAAAGACGAATGATGTTACGAATTGCCGCTGAAATCACAAAACGACGGCACTGCACAGGGATTTTTAACGGTGAAGCATTAGGTCAAGTGGCTTCCCAAACTTTGGAAAGTATGATGGCTATTAACGATGTGACTAATATGCCGGTATTACGACCACTAATTTCAATGGATAAAACAGATATTATTAAAATTGCTGAAAAAATTGATACTTATGATTTATCTATTTTGCCATATGAGGATTGCTGTACTATTTTTACACCACCTTCGCCCAAAACGCGGCCTAGCCTAGAAAAGTCAAGACTTTTTGAAGGAAATATCGATGTGGATGATTTAGTAGAAAAATCTATTGCGAGAATGAAAATTACTGATATTCATCCCGGTGATGAATTTATGAATACTGATGTAGAAGCGTTCGCAGAACTATTATAAAAATAAAGATTACTTATTTGCTTAACTGATTAAATTAGGATATTGTATGGTTAAGAATAGCCAAAGGAGTGATCTTGGATGCAAATTACAATTGATGGAAAACAAGAATCCCTATACGGCAATCCGCCTGAAGTAGGGGATCAATTACCAAAGTTCAAATTGGAATCGGATAAACATGAATGGGTTAAAACAGCTGATATTATTGGTAGAATCACTGTTTTAACTACAGTTCCTGATATCAATACGCCCACTTGCAATATCGAAACTAAGCGGTTTAATCAAGAAGCAGATAGGTATCCTGATGCCCGTTTTATTACTGTTTCAAATAATACTGTTGATCAACAACGGAATTGGTGTGCCGCTGAAGGTGTTGCTAACTTGCAATTACTTTCTGATGAAGAGTTATCATTAGGATATGCCATGAAGGTTTATTTACCAAACGATGGTGAATTGGCTCGAACAATTTTTATTATTGATCAAACGGGTAAAATTGTTTATCGAGAAATTGTTGCTGATTTAAGTGATGAACCCGATTATGCCAAAGCTTTAGCTGCTTTAAATAAAATTGCTCAACGACGTGTTGACGATTAATTATTTATTAGATAAGATAGTAAGGTAATGAAGCGTTGATCAAGAGGATTAGATGGTCTTTTCTAGCTAAAGAGAAAAAACATTTGCTGAAAGTTTTTCTAGAAAAACATTGAAGGTTGCTTGAGAGCTTTTAGGCCTATTTGGGCCAATATGAATAAAATATTAAGTGGAGTTTAATAACTCAATTTAGGTGGTACCGCGAGCATTCGTCCTATTAGTTTAGGAGGAATGCTTTTTATTTTTGAAAGGGAAGTGACTAATTTGACTAAAGAAATTGAAATGTCAACTAAGTACAACCCAACTGACGTTGAAAAAGGACAATATCAACAATGGTTGGATGAAGGATTATTTAAACCCAGTGGTGATAAAAAAGCTAAACCGTATTCAATTGTATTACCCCCACCAAATGTTACTGGTAAGCTACATTTAGGACATGCTTGGGACACGACGTTACAAGATATGATTATTCGACAAAAAAGAATGCAAGGATTTGATACTCTTTGGGTTCCCGGAATGGATCATGCAGGAATTGCTACTCAAGCCAAAGTAGAAGCTCGTTTACGTGAACAAGGAATTTCTCGTTATGATTTAGGACGCGAAAAGTTTGTAGATACAGTTTGGGAATGGAAGGACGAATACGCTCGTACCATTCACGCTCAATGGGCCAAGATGGGACTTTCATTAGATTATGGTCATGAACGTTTTACCTTAGACGAAGGACTATCAAAAGCAGTCACTAAGGTTTTTGTGGATATGTATAACAAGGGTCTAATTTATCGTGGTGAATATATTATTAATTGGGATCCACAAGCTAGAACTGCTTTATCAGATATTGAAGTGATTCATAAAGATGATCAAGGTGCTTTTTATCACGTTAAATATCCGTTTGCTGATAAGGATGTTGCCTATAATGGCCAACACTATATTGAAATTGCCACTACGCGACCAGAAACCATGATGGGAGACGTGGCTGTGGCCGTACATCCTAGTGATGAACGATATAAAGAATTAGTTGGTAAGGAAGTAATTGTGCCACTAGTTAATCGCGCAGTACCAATCATTGCTGATCAATACGTTGATCCGGAATTTGGAACCGGGATGGTTAAAATTACACCGGCTCATGATCCTAACGATTTTCAAGTAGGTAATCGTCATAATTTGGAAAGAATTAATACAATGAATGATGATGCTACTATGAACGAAAAAGCCGGTAAGTATAACGGAATGGATAGATTTGAAGCACGAAAGGCCATTGTTAAAGATCTTCAAGATCAAGACCTCATGATTAAAATTGATCCAGTCGTTCATTCAGTTGGTCATTCTGAACGAACTGGAGTTCAAGTAGAATCACGTCTTTCAACTCAATGGTTTGTTAAGATGAAGCCACTAGCCGATATGGCTTTAAAAAATCAAGAAACTGATGATAAAGTAAACTTTGTTCCAGAACGATTTGAAGGTACCTTTGATCACTGGATGGAAAATATTCATGATTGGGTAATTTCACGGCAATTATGGTGGGGACACCAAATCCCGGCTTGGTACAATAAACAAACGGGAGAAACCTATGTTGGTGAGAAAGCACCGGCAGATATTGAAAACTGGGAACAAGATCCAGATGTTTTAGATACCTGGTTCTCATCAGCATTATGGCCATTTTCAACAATGGGTTGGCCAGACGTAGAGTCACAAGATTATAAGCGTTATTTCCCAACTAACACTTTAGTAACTGGTTACGATATTATTTTCTTCTGGGTTTCTCGGATGATTTTCCAAAGTTTAAACTTTACTGGTGAACGACCATTTAAAGATGTTTTATTGCATGGGCTAATTCGCGATGAACAAGGTCGTAAGATGTCTAAATCATTGGGTAATGGAATTGATCCAATGGATGTCATTGAAAAATATGGTGCTGATGCTTTGCGTTGGTTCTTATCAACTGGTACAACTCCGGGTCAAGATCTTCGTTTTAGTTACGATAAAATGGATGCAGCATGGAATTTTATTAATAAAATTTGGAATGCTAGTCGTTACGTCATCATGAATTTAGATGGCATTGATAAACCAGAATTACCTGCAAAATCAGAATGGCAATTGTCTGACAAATGGATTTTGGGTCGTTTAAACGAAACAGTTAACCACGTTACTCGTGAATTTGATAAGTATAACTTTGGTGAAGCTGGTCGAGCTCTTTATGATTTCATTTGGAATGATTTCTGTGATTGGTATATCGAAATGAGTAAGGCTACTTTAACTGGTGATAATGAACAACAAAAGCGTAATACTCAAAACGTGTTAGCATATGTATTAGATCAAACTCTGAGATTATTACACCCAATTATGCCGTTTGTTACTGAAAAAGTTTGGTTAAGTATGCCTCATGTTGGTAAATCACTGGTGGTGGCAGATTATCCGGTAGATCATCCAGAATTTAATGATGATGTGGCTCAAAAGGATATGAAAACTTTAATTGAATTGATTAAAGCCGTGCGAAATATTCGTTCTGAAGCTAATGCGCCAATGTCATCACCAATTAATTTATTGGTTCAAACTGATAGTGACAGTGTGGTTACTGTTTTAAATGAAAATCGAGATTATGTTGATCGATTCTGTCATACTGAAAAAATTGAAATTGGTAATGATTTAACTATTCCTACTTTGTCATTATCCAGTGTTATTAGTGACGCTACAATTTACATTCCATTGGAAGAATTAGTTAATTTAGATGATGAAATGAAACGACTTGATAAAGAAGCTAAGAAGTATGAAAGTGAAGTAACTCGCGCTAAAAAGAAATTAGGCAATCCTAAGTTTGTCGATAATGCTCCTGAGTCAGTGGTTACTGAACAACAAAATAAATTAGCCGATTATGAAGCTAAATTAAGTGCTACTAATGAGCGATTGGCTGAGATTAAAGCACAACGTTCATAATCTGCACACAAAAAGCTGTACGATTACTCATCGTACAGCTTTTTTAGGAGGAAATTAATAATGATTGAAACCTATGAAGCCGCAGTAAGTTATATTCATAATCGTGGTCAATTTAAAAAAATTCCCACATTACAACGAATGCAAAAATTATTGGCATTACTTGATAGCCCACAGGATAAAATCAATGCAATTCATGTGGCTGGTACCAATGGAAAGGGATCAACGGTAGCATATTTACGTAATTTATTTCAAGCAGAAGGAAAAACGGTGGGCACGTTTACGTCACCCTTTTTAATCACTTTTAACGAACGAATTAGTGTTAACGGTAATCCTATTAGTGATGCAACTATCTTGGAATTAGTTAATCAAGTTAAACCTAAGGCGGACCATTTGGATGCCACTTTAGCTGAAGGTGGCCCGACTGAATTTGAAATCATAACCGCAATGATGTTCGTTTATTTTGCTCAAAATCCTGTTGATGTTGTTTTGATCGAAGTTGGTTTGGGCGGTTTATGGGATTCTACTAATGTTGTCAAACCTCAAGTATCAGTGATTACTACAATTGGTTATGATCACATGAGAATTTTAGGTAATACTTTGAGTGAAATAGCACAACAAAAGGCAGGAATTATTAAACAAACAGTTCCAGTAGTGATTGGCAATGTTTCTGATGCAGCTGCCTTAAAAGTTATTTTAAATACAGCCAACAAAAACCACGCTGACTCATTGATATTTAATCGAGATTTCAAAGTGGAAAATATTAAGCAATTTAATTGGGAAGAACACTTCAATTATTGTAGTGAACAATTAAACATAAATGATTTAAGTACTACTTTATTGGGTGATTATCAAGCACAAAATGCAGCCACAGCCATAACCGCTTATTTAGTTTATAAGCAACTAGCCCATGAATTGATTAATACTTCCATAATTAAACAAGGTATTTTGCAAACGACGTGGCCGGGGAGATTTGAACGAATTCATAATAATCCCACAGTGGTGATTGACGGTGCTCATAATGTACCGGCCGTTACTGAATTGGTTACTACTTTAAAAAAACAGTTTAATCACCAAAAATTTAGAATCGTATTTGCAGCATTAGCTGATAAGCAATATCAAAAAATGATAGAGCTGCTTTTAACGGTTCCTGATGTTGAGATTTATTTAACTACCTTTGGGACACCACATAATCGACAAAATGCTGATATGTCAAAATTAATAGATTTGACCCACCCGCAAGTTCGCTTTATTCAGAATTGGTCGGCTGCTTTAAAAACGGCAATGAATCATTCTAAAAACGGAGATTTAGTGTTAGTAACGGGATCACTTTATTTTATTTCGGATGTTAGACGTGCAGTAGTTAAATAATACCTTAAATAGCAGGGACTTTTCGGTTGTTCTATTTATTTATCGCGTCATTATGATATACTTGTTTCGTTAAACTAATAAAAATCAGATTAAAAAATGTTGTTATTAATGTGTTTAAGAAGGGATGAATACTTTGTTCGGACTAGGGACTAAAAATATTGGGATTGACTTAGGGACGGCCAATACCATTGTCTATGTTGATGGGAAGGGAATTGTTCTTCGTGAACCATCAGTTGTAGCCAAAAATACAAAAACCGGAGCAGTAATTGCCGTTGGTACAGAAGCACGAGATATGATTGGTAGAACTCCAGAAAGTATCGAAGCAGTTAGACCTATGAAAGATGGGGTTATTGCTGATTATGATACCACTGTGTCAATGATGAAATATTTCATTGAAAAAGCGATTGGGCACGGTAATGGTAAACCATACGTTATGGTTTGTGTACCAACCGGGATTACTGCCGTAGAAAAACGGGCAGTTATTGATGCTACTAGAGTGGCTGGAGCCAGAGATGCATATGTTATTGAAGAACCTTTTGCTGCTGCTGTAGGTGCTGGACTACCTGTTATGGATCCAACTGGAAGTATGGTGGTTGATATTGGTGGTGGAACTACCGATGTTGCTACAATTTCTTTAGGTGGCATTGTTTCTAGTCGTTCAGTACGAATGGCTGGTGACAAGTTAAATGAATCTATTGCTCAGTACGTTCGGCAACATTATAACTTGTTAATTGGTGAACGAACATCAGAACAGTTAAAGTGGGATATTGGCTCTGCTTCAAAGGAAGCTGCCAAAGAACTTGAATCAGTATCTGTACGTGGACGTGATTTAGTATCAGGACTTCCAACGACAGTTGAGGTTACTGCTGAAGATGTCAATAACGCTATCAGCGAAGGGGTTGCTGAAATTATTGCAACCGTTAAGGATACGCTAGAAGAAACCTCGCCTGAAATTGCCGCTGACGTAATTGATCATGGTATTGTGTTAACTGGTGGTGGTGCTTTGTTACGCAACTTAGCTGAAGTTATTTCTGATGCTACTCAAGTACCAGCGTCAATTGCTGCTGAACCAATGGATTGTGTAGCAATCGGTACTGGTGAATCATTAAAGAGTATTGAGGTAATGAAGAAGAAGCAACGATAAGCTTCTTTTTCGTTTGCAAAAATTTTGATTATTTATGGATGGAGGCAACCATGCAAAAATTTTTCTCAAACCGAAAACTAGTAATTGTTATTGTTTGCTTGATTATTAGCGGTGGGTTGATGGGTGTATCAGTTGCCATTAGAGATAAAAGTAATACTCCACCAGTAATCCAACAAGCCGGCAATGATATTGTCGGCTTTGCTGATAGAGCAGTGGCGATGCCAATGAATGGGGTTCGACATGGTTTTGTTTCTATTAAAAATTTACTGAACACATATGAAGAAAATGAACGGCTTAAATCAAAAGTTAATGATTTAACCCAAACCAAAGTTAAGGATGAAACCTTGACTCGTGAAAACAAGCAATTAAAACGTCAATTAAAAGTTGGTAAAACGCTTACTAGCTACAGTAAGATTAATGCAGCCGTTATTACACGTTCACCATCTTCTTGGAATAGCCAAGTAGTAATTAACAAAGGTGAAAATGCCGGTATTAAAAAGAATATGCCGGTGATTGCTGGCAAAGGGTTAATCGGTACTATTTCAGAAGTTAATAAGACTAATAGTAAAGTGGTGTTAGTATCTAATACTGCGCAAAACTCTAATCGTTTTGCTGTTCAAATTGTTAGTTCATCAAACAAAGTGGTTAATGGTATTATTTCATCGTATGATGCTTCAAAAAATGAGATTACGATGGGTAATATTACTTCAAAAGCTAAAATTAAAAAAGGCGATAGGGTTGCTACTAGTGGTTTAGGTGGCGTTATGCCTAAGGGAATTTATGTTGGACAAGTTTCTAAGGTAAGTGCTGATGACTATGGCTTGGCTAAAAAAGTTTATATTAAACCAGCAGCTAACCTGAATGACATTGAAATTGTATCGGTTGCTGTTAGAGACACGGGGGTGAATTAGCCTGTGTTTAAAAAAATTTCGGCTGGTTGGGTCTTTGCAATTGGCTTGATTTTAATGTTTTTCTTAGATGGTTCCATTAGTTTTGTTTTTTCACCAGAATTATTTAATTTTCCTAATTCTGCTGTACCGTGCTTAACGGTGTTATGGCTAGAGTTAACGTTAATTTTTGCTGACCGAAAATCATTACATTTAATGTTTTGGGCGGCTGTAGTAGGATTTATATTTGATATGTATTACATGGGCTTACTTGGAGTATTTGTCTTCATTTTGCCTTTGGTAATTTATTTAAGTCGAATAATTTACGAAGCATTACCGGCCAATTTTTTAAGTGGCTTTTTGGTTTACTTCATTATGATCACGTTAGTAGAAGGGCTAAGCTGTTTTGCTAACGTGATTGTGGGCACAGCTTCAGTTAATATGGCTGATTTTTTAGTTGAAACTTTAGCGCCCACTTTAGCACTCAACCTAGTGTTGTTTGCACTGCTATATTTTCCAGTTGATGGATTGTATCGAGCAGTTAGCCGATAAGAAGGAGTTTTTGGAATGGAAGCAGCGGTTCTTAAGGGTACCCAAAACGGATATGAACTAATTTTTGATGATCGAGCAGCCATGGAGGATGTATTTAGTACTTTAGAAAAATTACTAGATAGTCTCAAAACACAAACTATCACCTCAAATAAACAAATTTCTTTTGATATTATGGCTGGTAATCGAATTATTACTGCTAATGATCGACAACGATTGGAAACGGTATTTGCTAATTATGATACTTTTTCAATCCATAAAATCGTTTCTGACGCAATTACAAAAGAAAAGGCCAAAAGTATCAAGGAACAAGAAAATGTTCATGTGATGGCTCGAACTATTAGAAATGGTCAAGATGTTACCGTAGAAGGTGATGTGTTATTTCTAGGCCAGATTCACCAAGGTGGCAAATTATTGGTTAGTGGCAATATCTTTGTAATGGGAAACGTCGAGGGAATTATTCAAGCTGGTTTTCCTAATGTAGAAAACAAATTTATTATTGGTGACGTTAGAAGTGCACAACAGGTTAGAATTGGGGAGCAATTTGCCGTTATGGACGACGATATGCGTGCTAAAATAAATAGCAGAACAATTATGTATATTAATGACTTACATACATTAGAATTTGGGGAACTTAATGAACTAAAACAAATTAGTCCAAAGTTCTTTAATCAGATCGGAGGAATTACCAATGGGTAAAGCATACGTGATTACTTCAGGTAAAGGAGGAGTTGGTAAAACAACTTCGACCGCAAATATTGGTACTGCCTTGGCAATGATGGGCAAAAAAGTATGTTTAATGGATTTGGATTTGGGGTTAAGAAACTTAGATGTAGTATTAGGTTTGGACAATCGAATTATGTACGATATTGTCGATGTCGCAGATGGTCGAGCTAAGTTGGCGCAAGCATTGGTCAAAGATAAGCGATTTGATGATTTACTTTATCTTTTACCAGCAGCCCAAAATACTGATAAAGATGCATTAAATGAAAATCAAGTAATGGATATTGTTGAAGAATTAAAACCAGAATTTGATTATGTTTTAATTGATTGCCCAGCTGGAATCGAACAAGGATTTATGAATGCCATTGCTGGAGCAGATAGTGCAATTATTGTTACAACTCCGGAAATATCAGCCGTTCGTGATGCTGATCGAGTAGTCGGATTATTGGAACAAAATCCATTACAAGAACAACCTCAACTTATCATTAACAGAATTAGAAAACACATGATGGATGATGGTTCAGTGATGGATATTGATGAAATCACTCATCATTTGGGAGTAGATTTATTGGGAGTTATTGTTGATGATGACGAAGTTATTTCAACATCTAATCATGGTGAACCGGTAGTTTTGGATACAGATAGTTTGGCTGGTCAAGGTTATCGTGATATCGCTCGACGATTAGAGGGTGAATCAGTACCACTAATGAATTTAGAAACGGAAACTGCAAAACCAGGATTTTGGCAACGAGTTACCGGTTGGTTTAAACGAAGCTAAACCACTTGACGGATTGATTAAAGTAGTTTAAAATTCTGCTATCTTAATTATATATATAATCTACGATGATCGGATAGATTTAAGCGGTGATTTAAAGAGAACCTCGTTGGGTGAGAAGAGGAAAATTACACTTGAGTTTGCACATCCGGGAGTAATTTTTCTGAAAGTATAACTATGGTTATTTAGTAGGAAAAATCGTTGAACACGTTATTGTTGAAGTTTAGTAATAAACTCATTGAGTTTGATTTGTATGAACAAATCAATAAATTGGGGTGGCACCACGATGTCAAAATCGTCCTCTTGGTTAATCATGATTAACCAAGAGGATTTTTTTATTACTAAACTTATTAAGATAGTTAATGTGAATTAACTATAAATTGAGGTGGCACCACGTTGACTCGTCCTCTTGAACGTTAAAGTTCAAGAGGACTTTTTTTATAAGGAGATGAATATTTTGGACTACATTATTTCGATTTTACCGGCTTTATTATCAGGAACAAAGATGACATTGACTATTTTTATAATTACGGGTATTGGTTCTATTTTATTGGGTGTTCTGGTCGGTCTGGGATTAATCAGTCACTTTAAGCCGTTAGTGGGGATACTTAATGTTTATGTTTGGCTAATGCGAGGAACACCGCTATTATTACAATTGATTTTTGTTTTTTACGGCTTACCACTAATTGGTATTGTTTTTCCTAGATTAGATGCAGCCTTATTGGCTTTTATTTTAAATTACACGGCTTATTTTGGTGAAATTTTTAGAGGAGGTTTTCAGGCAATACCAGCTGGTCAATTTGAAGCAGCTGAAATGTTACATCTTAGTTATTGGCAAACAATTAAAAACATTATTGCTCCGCAAGTTTTTAAAATAGTTTTGCCATCATTAGGCAACGAAATTATTAATTTAATTAAAGATTCATCATTAGTTTATGTTATTGGGTTAGGTGATTTATTACGAGCTGGTAACGTGGCCACGTCTCGTGATGTTACGTTAGTGCCACTGATCTTGGTAGGTATCATTTATTTGTTATTAACTGCCATTTGTACCTTTGTCTTGAAACAAATTGAAAACCACTTTCGAGTTTGGCGTTAGGAAGGAATAATAATGTTAGAAATCAAAAATTTAACTAAACAATTTGACGGTCAGATGATTATTAACGATTTTTCAATGATAGTACCTGATCAGTCTATTACGGCTATTGTAGGTCCTTCAGGAGCAGGTAAAACCACATTACTTCGCTGTATTACTGGTTTAGTAAAACCCGATAGTGGTCAATTTTTATGGCAAAATCAGATTTTTGATCCTACTGATCATCACAGTCAGAACGCTATTATTGGATCAGTATTTCAAGATTTTCAACTATTTCCTAATTTAACAGTATTAAAAAATATTACTTTGGCACCTACGTTAGTTCACCATGAATCACTTGAATTAGTTACTCAAAAGGCGGAACGACTACTGATTAGATTAGGATTAGGTGAACAAAAAAATCTTTATCCTTATCAACTTTCTGGCGGTCAAAAACAACGAGTGGCAATCGTTAGGGCATTAGCGATGAATCCCAAAATTCTTTGTTATGATGAACCAACTTCAGCACTAGACCCAGGATTACGAGATGAGGTAGCTGATGTTATCTTAGACCTGCAAACGAGTGGTATGACTCAAATTGTTGTTACTCATGATATAGATTTTGCTCAAAAAATTGCTAATAAAATGATTCAAGTTACTGCTTTGAAACGGTAGGTAGATCAATGAAATTTAAACGTAGATTTAATTATTTAACACTTATAATAACGGTACTCATGGCCAGCGTTATTTTCTTAACAGGTTGTACGAAAAACAATCAATCTAATTTAACTCAATCTCAAATAAATTGGCAAAAAATAAAACAACGAGGAACAATTATAATTGGTTTAGATGATAGTTTTGTTCCAATGGGATTTCAACAAAAAAATGGTAAAATTACCGGTTATGATGTTGATTTAGCTAGAGCAGTCTTTAAACAGTATCATCTTAAAGTTGATTTTCAACCGATTGATTGGTCAATGAACGTTACCGAATTACGAAATGGAACTACCGATTTGATTTGGAATGGATTATCCATTAACGAACAGCGGCAACAAAAAATTAATTTTAGTGAGCCGTATTTACAAAATAAGCAGGTTCTGGTCACCCAAACTAGCAGTCACATTAAAGATTTCGCTGGTATGAGTAATCAAAGATTAGGGGTTCAGTCTGGATCAGCAGGAGCGAATGATATTGATAAATATCCCCAGATATTGAAGCAAAAAATTAAGGATCAACAACCAGTTTTGTATGATTCATTTACGGATGGTTTTTTGGATTTAAAGGCCAATCGAATTCAAGGATTGTTAATTGATAGTGTTTATGCCAATTATTACGTTAAACATCAGGCCAATCGTAATCAATATCGAATCATAGCAAGCCCATTTCCTAAAGAATATTATGGAGTTGGTGTTAAAAAAGGTAATCAAGAATTGACAACAAAAGTCAATAAGGGGTTAAATAGACTAGCGAAGAGCGGCAAACTAAAAAGAATTAATCAAAAGTGGTTTGGCACTCAAGAAGAATCACCATTAGTAAATTAAAAGGTAATAGGATATAAAATGAAGATAAAAAAACAGCAATTTCGTACCATTAAGGTAATTTCGGATGATAAATTTAAAAATAATAAAATCACAATTAATTTTGTGCGCCCATTAGTTGCTGATGAATTGAGTAAGCGGGCTTTATTAGCTGAATTAATTGGGAATGGTTCACGTAAATATGATAGCGAACAGGCAGTAGCAAAAAAACTATCTAATTTATATGGGGCTAGCTATGGGGCTACAGTTATTCGTTTAGGTACTCAAAGTATTTTGCAAGTAAACATTACCTTTCCTAATGATAAATATTTACCCAATCAGACTAAGTTATTACCAGAAATAATTGATTTTTTAATAGAAATGCTTTATGCCCCACAAGTTATTGATAGTCAGTTTGAACCTCACTTTTTTAGGCTTCACCAAGACAATATGATTAGATATGTGAATAGTATTCAAGAAGATCATGCGTATGATAGTATTATTGCTTTACGCAAATTATTTTATGATAATCAGAGTCAATATGGTGATTATATTTTAGGAAGTAAAAATCAAATCGAAGCGGTGTCCAGTCAAAGTTTATTTGAATATTATCAATCGGTTATTGAAAATGATGCGGTTATTATTACAACAGCCGGTAATTTAGAATTGGCTACGATTCGTAAAGCATTTCTCGAGACACCACTAGCTGAGTATATGGATACTTCGTTTCAGTGGCCGGCTTTAAAGGTACCATATCAAGTTCATGGTCCACGTAAACAAGTTAAAAAGTATGAAGGTGATCAGACTATTTTAACAATGGGGGCTTATTTACCAATTTATTTAAATGATATGCAATATTTTGCGGCCTTAGTGGGGAACAGTATTTTAGGTGGTTCGATGCAGTCGTTATTGTTTACTAATATTCGAGAAAAAGAAAGTTTGGCATATGATGCTCATAGTACCTATGATGCTTTAGAAGGCAGAATTACTATTCAAACGGGTATTGATGCTAAAAACGTAGAACGAGTTACGCAATTGATTAAGGCGCAATTAAAAAAATTACAAACAGCAGATTATGACAAGCAATTATTAACAGCTACCAAAAAAGGTTTGGCAGGCGGTAGAATCGCCGGTACTGATTACCTTAGAACACTAACTAATCGTGCGCTTATAAATGAGTTTAAGCAAAATGAAATGTCAGAAGCACAGTGGCAACGTAATTTGGCCAAAGTAACGATGACTGACGTTGCCGACGCTTTTAAAAAGATTTCCATCCAAGCAATTTATGTTGGTTTGGCTACTAAAGGAAGTAATAATGAAAGAAATTAAATATTCAAAATATGATGAAGTATTATATACGCAGACACTCCCAAATGGATTTCAAATATTTGTGCTACCTAAGCCAGGATTTGCTAAAATTTCGGCGGCAATGAATGTTCATTTTGGTTCGTTAGATTCGGAATTTATGTTAGGTGATCGATTAATTCAACAACCTGCTGGAATTGCTCATTTTTTGGAGCATCAATTATTTGATAAAAAGGGATATGATGTTTCACAAATCTTTGCAAATAATGGTGCTGACGTTAATGCTTTTACTTCCTATACTAAAACCAGCTACACCATGGCGACAACTGTGAATGGGTACCAAAATTTAGCGACTTTAGTGTCCTTTGTTACCAGTCCATATTTTACGGATGATAATATTTCAAAGGAAAAAGGGATTATTACTCAAGAAATTGGAATGTATCAAGATGATCCAGAAAACCAGTTGTATGTTAAAACTATTCAAAATATGTATTCAAAGACGACATTAGCAGATGATGTAGCGGGTAGTGTGGAATCTATTCAGCAAATTACTAAAAATGATTTAAAGTTGGCATATACAAGTTTTTATCGACCAACTAATATGAATTTATTTGTTACTGGCAACTTAGCGCCAGAAAAGGTTTTTGAAGTAGTATCACAAAATTTTAATTCCGAAGTAGCAAATGAGGTCGGTCAACATATTTATACTAAAAAGATTGCTGATTTGATGCCAGAATCAAATATTACTACGATGCATAAACCAATTTTTTATCCTAAATTTGCCATTGGCATTCGGGGAAATGATATAGTTGAATCAAAACGAACAGGTCTAAAATATGAGATTGCGGTGTCCATGGCATTGGATTTATTTTTTGCCGAAACAGCAACCACGTATAATCAGTTATTTCACCAAAACCTGTTAGACGATTCCTTTAACTATGAATTTGAAAATGAAGTCGGATTTCATTTTGCGATACTAATGGGGAATGCGGATGATCCTAAACAAACCATTACTGCCCTAAAATCTGTTTTGACTGAAATTAACCAAAAATTACCGCAAATGAAAAATGAATTTGAATTGCAAAAAAAGGAATTAATTGGGAATTATTTAGCTATGATGGATTCTGAAAATGCGATTGTTTCGCAATTTGATAATAATGATGATTTTAGTTCAACTATTTTTGACGAATTAAGTATAATTAATGAACTTAATTTTACCGATTTCGTAACTATCACCCAGCCATTTTGGCAGAATGCGAGCTATACGGTAACAATTGTTGAACCATAATAATTTTTAAACAATCCTTATGTTATTTAGCTTGGTAGGATATGATATACTGAAATTAACGACTATTGTGAATGTGTGGAGAGAGCTATGACCGAAGAGAATGAAAATTTGACAAAGGCTTCAATTGGTAAAACGCTAAAGGAAGCGCGAGTTGCCAATGGCTATACACTTGATGACTTACAAAAAAATACTAAAATTCAAAAACGTTATCTTATTGCTATCGAAGAAGATAAGTTTGATGAATTACCTGGTGAATTTTATGTGCGGGCGTTTGTAAAACAGTATGCAGATTCAGTAGGTTTGGATGGCAATGAATTATTGAGTCAAGCAAACGATAAGCTTCCTAACGCTAAAACAGCAGAACTACCTAATGATAGTAATGGTGTTGCGGGTTCTGAAAAGCGTTCGGAACAACGACCTTTTACTGAGGAACGGGATTTTGATTTTAAACGATACATACCAATCGTTGCGGTGTCTTTGATTGTAATTTTAATTTTGATTGCTATTTGGGTCGCTGCTTCGCGTAATACGCATAATGCGTCGCAAACTAAAATTGATAGTAGCAGTGTCACCGTTTCATCCAGCTCCGCCAAGACCAAAAAGGCTAAAACTGAAATTGTTGATACTAAAACTAAAAAAGCTGCTAAAAAAACTAAGGCTAAGAAAAATACTGAAATTAGTTTTAAGAAAACAACGGTTTCTGGTAGCAACTTAACTTATTCGGTTAGTGGCATTGCTAAAGAAAAGAAATTAATTAAAATTTCAGCAACTGAAAGCGCCTGGACTTCAGTAACTGTCGATGGTGCTAGCAAGTGGCAAGGTTCTCAAACTACGGGACAAAAAAAGACCATTTCGTTGCCAGCAGATACCACAGCTGCGTCTATTCAAATGGGAAATGCTAAAGGTACTAAACTAAGCATCAATGGTAAAGCACTTAAGTTAGCTGCCCCAGCTGCAGGATCAAGTGATCAAGTGCGAACTGTAACTATTGATTTTAAATAAAAATATTTTATGTGTGAAGGGGAGTTTGAGCTATGAATTTGCCAAACAAATTAACTTTTTTTCGAATTATATTAATTCCGGTTTTTATTATTATTCTGGCAATACCTTTTAATTGGGGAAGTGTCACTATTGCAGGTACTACAATTACTGTGGCACGATTAGTTGCAACGATAATTTTTGTAGTAGCTTCATTAACTGATGTGTTGGATGGTAAAATTGCAAGAAAAAATCATTTAATTACTAATTTTGGTAAATTTGCTGATCCACTAGCTGATAAGATGTTGATGACCACTGCCTTTTTCTTCTTGGTAGCTTCACATACGGTACCAGCTTGGGTAGCTGCGATTATTGCTTGTCGTGAATTAGCGGTAACTGGATTACGATTAATCATTGTTCAAAGTGATGGAGAAGTGATGGCTGCTGAAATGCCAGGTAAAATTAAAACTGTTTCACAAATGTTTGCAGTCTTTTTCTTGTTAATGAATAATATTTTCTTTAATTTAATTCATATTCCAATGGATCAAATTTTATTGTATATTTGCCTATTCTTTACGGTTTACTCAGGTGCTGATTATTTCATTAAGAACAGAAATGTTTTTGCTGATTCTTTTGAAAAAAAGAATTAAATCTTACGTAATTAAATAATAAGAGCGGAAAATGCTCGAATAAAAAAGGCGAACAAAAGTTCGACTTTTTTCTTGCTTTTTATTAAATTTATTTGTATAGTTGCTGTTGTAGACTTTTCCATAAGGAAGACGGAGGAACTTAATGGCTGATGAAAGAAAAGCCGCTTTAGATAAAGCGCTCAAAAGTATTGAAAAAGAATTTGGTAAAGGGTCCATTATGCGAATGGGCGATAAAGTAGATACTCAAATTTCAACCATTCCAACTGGTTCACTTGCGTTAGATGAAGCACTTGGAGTTGGTGGATATCCACGAGGACGAATTGTTGAAGTATACGGACCTGAAAGTTCTGGTAAAACTACGGTAGCTCTTCATGCGGTAGCTGAAGTGCAACGTCGTGGTGGAACGGCTGCTTATATTGATGCTGAAAATGCGTTAGATCCTGCTTACGCAACTAATTTAGGGGTTAGCATCGATGATTTGCTATTATCTCAACCAGATACTGGTGAACAAGGACTGCAAATTACGGATGCATTAGTATCTAGTGGTGCCGTCGATATTGTGGTTGTTGATTCAGTTGCTGCTTTAGTTCCACGAGCAGAAATTGAAGGCGAAATGGGTGACCAACATGTTGGTTTACAAGCCCGGTTAATGTCACAAGCACTCAGAAAACTATCTGGAACTATTAATAAAACTAAAACCATTGCAATTTTTATTAATCAAATTCGTGAAAAAGTGGGAGTTATGTTTGGTAATCCTGAAACCACACCAGGTGGTCGGGCACTTAAATTTTACTCAACGATTCGTTTAGAAGTACGTCGTGCTGAACAAATCAAAGATGGTACAAATATTATTGGTAATCGTGCTCGCATTAAAGTGGTAAAGAACAAGGTTGCTCCACCATTTAAAAAAGCCGAAGTTGATATTATGTATGGAAAAGGAATTTCACAATCAGGTGAATTAGTAGACATGGCTGTGGAAAAGGATATTATTGACAAATCCGGTTCATGGTACTCATATGGTGAGGATCGAATTGGTCAAGGTCGCGAAAACGCCAAGAAATATGTTGAAGACCATCCAGACATGTATAGTGAAGTACTTAAAAAAGTGCGAACAGCTTATGGCATTCCAGATGCTGATGGTGATGATGCAGCGGAAAATAAACAAGCTCAATCAGATAAAAAAGAGGACTAAATTGGCCCTCTTTTTTTGTTGGTTTTCTTTTAACTAAAATGAGGGAGAATCCGCTTAAATCTGCGGATTTGCGCTACGCAATCATTGACACTTAAACGCGTAAACATTACAATAAGGAATGTGTCAATAATCAATAAAAATCTGAAGAACCGATTAAGAAATTAATCTTTTTGATGATGTGGAGGTGAAACCATGGAAATGGTTATTATAATCCTCGCAATCATCGCTATTGTTGTGAGTTTTGTTGCTGGAAAAGCTGTTCAAACTAAGACTTTTGAGCGTAATATAAATGCTGCTCATGATTCTGCAGAAGGAATCATTAACGAAGCTAATAAAAAGGCTCAAAATACGGTTAAAGAAGCATCATTAGCCGCTCAAGAGGAAGCTCATAAATATCGTTCTGATGTCGAAACAGAATTAAAACAACGTCGAAGCGAGATTCAAAAACAAGAAAACCGTTTGGCTCAAAGAGAAGAAACCTTAGACAATAAGGATTCTGCTTACCAAAAACGGGAGTCTTCATTGAATCGAAAAGAGCAAAAGTTAAATCGTGAACAACAAAATCTTTCTAAGCAACAAGACAGTGTCAATGCACTTATTCAGGAGCGTCAAGAAGAAATTCAACGAGTAGCTGCGCTTTCCCAAGAGGAGGCTCGTGACTTGTTATTACAAGAAACTAGTGAGAAATTGGCTAGCGAACGAGCTAAGATGGTTAAACAAAGTTACTTACAAGCTCAAGAAGAAGCTAACGATAATGCCAAAAACTTAATTGTTCAGGCGATTCAACAAAGTTCAGCTGATGTGGTTTCTGAAACCACTGTTTCTGTTGTAGCTTTACCAAATGAAGATATGAAAGGGCGTATTATTGGTCGTGAAGGCCGAAATATTAGAACCTTTGAAACCTTAACTGGTATTGATTTGATTATTGACGATACTCCTGAAGCCGTAGTATTAAGTGGGTTTGATCCCATTCGAAGAGAAGTGGCAAAGCTGGCCCTAGAGAAGCTTATCAAGGATGGAAGAATTCACCCAGCTCGAATTGAAGAAATGGTTGAGAAAAGTAAAAAAGAACTCGACCAACGAATTCAAGAGATTGGTGAAGAAACATTGTTTGAGTTAGGTATTCATTCAATGAGTCCAGAATTGACAAAGCACGTAGGAATGCTGAACTTCAAGATCGGGCACGGCCAAAACCTATTGGCTCATTCTATTGAAGTAGCTAAGCTAACAGGGGCATTTGCTGCTGAGCTTGGTGAGGACGTTACATTAGCAAAACGCGCGGGATTATTACACGACATTGGCAAATCAGTAACTAATGGAACAGAAGGTTCTTCTGTTGAATTAGGAGTTGATCTTGTTAAGAAGTACCATGAGAGTTCGATTGTTATTGACGCAATTGAAGCTTATCATGCAGGGCATGAACCAGAATTTATTATTTCTGAGTTAGTGTCAGTAGCAGAAAAAATTACCTTCTCTCGTCCGGGAGAACATAGTGAATCATTAGAAAGTTATGTTCACCGACTTGATAGTCTTGAAAAAATTTCAGATAGTTTCGAAGATGTTGAAAAGAGTTACGCAATTCAAGCAGGTCGTGAAATTCGGGTGATTGCAAAACCTGGTATGATTTCTGACACTGAAGCAATAGTGTTAGCTCGAAAGATAAAAAAGAAGATTGAAGCTGATATGAAATATCCTGGTCACATTAAAGTGACAGTGATTCGGGAAAAACGATCGGTAGAATATGCTAAGTAAAAAGATCAGATTTTCTGGTCTTTTTTATTTTCTCAGATACGGGTACAATAGCCTGTATTAAAACAAAAAAGAATTGGAAATTAAAAAATGCGAATTTTATTTATTGGTGATGTAGTTGGTAACATGGGGGTTGAGATGATTACCTCTAAATTAGCTTCAATTAAACAAGAGTATCGGCCACAAGTAACCATTGTTAATGGAGAAAACTCTACTGCAATGGGACGTGGTATTACTGAAAATATTTTCAAAACGATGATGAGAAGTGGAGTGGACGTTGTAACCTTAGGTAATCATGCCTGGAATAACGAGGATATCTATAATTTTATTGATGATACTCCTAAGCTAGTCCGTCCAGCCAATTATCCTGGTAAAGTAGTTCCTGGTCACGGTTATACCATTATTAACGTTAATGGTAAAAAATTAGCGGTAATTAACATTCAGGGGAGAGTCTTTATGGATAATATTGATGACCCGTTCTCTCAATTGGATCAACTGGTAACTGATTTAACCGATCAAGTTGATGCAATTTTTGTGGATTGTCATGCCGAGGCTACCAGTGAAAAGTTAGCACTAGCACTTTATTTAGACGGTCGAATCTCGGCTTTAGTTGGTACTCATACGCATGTACAAACTAATGATGGTCGAATTTTGCCTAACGGAACTGCCTTTTTAAGTGATGTAGGAATGACTGGTCCGATTGACGGTGTTTTAGGCATGAAGTCAGATACCGTTATTGAACGATTTTTAAATGCTAGACCAGTTCGTTATAGTGTGGTTGACAGTGGTAATGCGATTTTATCAGGATGTGTCATTGATATTGATGACAAGAATGGTCGAGCTCGTAAAATAAAAAATATTATCGTGAAAAAAGATGATTTATTAGGAATGTAGTTTGGAGGAGGAATATTTTTGGCGAAGAATGAAACTACACCCATGATGGTTCAATATCAAAAGATAAAAGATCAGTATCCAGATGCTTTTTTATTTTACCGGTTGGGTGATTTTTATGAATTGTTCAATGAAGATGCCATTAAGGGATCTCAAATCCTGGAATTAACGTTAACTAATCGAAATAAAAATGCTGAAAATCCAATTCCAATGTGTGGTGTCCCCCATAAAGCAGCTCAAAACTATATTGATATCTTGGTAGATCAAGGATATAAAGTAGCTATCTGTGAACAGATGGAAGATCCAGCACTAACTAAAGGCATGGTAAAACGAGCAGTTATTCAATTGATTACTCCCGGTACTCAAGTAGATACTGGCTCTGAAGGTGCCAAAGATAATAATTATTTAACTGCTGTTTTAGCGACAGATGATAATTTTCAATTGGCCTATGTGGATTTATCTACCGGTGAATTAAAAGTGACTACGTTAGCTAATTTTGATGAATTAACGAACGAAATAATTAATCTGCAAACCAAAGAAACGGTTGTACTTAAAGATAATTCAACTAAATTAAGTGAATTGTTAAATAAATTAGGTATTTTAGCTTCAACGATTGAGTTAAAACCAATTAATTCAACAATGAGTTATTTAACTCAAGATATTGAATCTGAGCCACAACAAAAAGTACTAGCCTTACTAATTAGTTATGTAGAAGAAACTCAAAAACGTAGTTTGGATCATTTAAAACGAGCGGTAGCTTATCAACCTAAAAATTTCTTAGAGATTGATCATAATACCCAATATAATTTAGAATTAATTAAAAACATTAGAACTAGCAAGAAAAGTGGTACTTTATTGTGGTTGTTAGACCAAACCAAGACAGCCATGGGGGGACGCAAGTTAAAACAATGGATTGAACGACCCTTGATGGATAAAACCGTTATTGAAAAACGACAATTAATGGTCAATGAATTATTAGATCATTATTTTGAACGAAGACAACTGCAAAATGATTTAGTTAGTGTCTATGATTTAGAACGGCTAGCTGGTCGTATTGCTTTTGGAAGTGTTAATGGTAGAGACCTGATTCAATTAAAAACATCCCTCAAGCAAGTACCTTTGATCCAACATACGCTAAATAGCTTAGAAACGCCTCATTTTGATGAACTAAATGCTCGAATTAACTTGATGGACGATATTGTTTCAGTAATTGAAGAAGCTATTGTAGAAGAGCCACCCATTTCTGTAACCGATGGAGGGGTCATTAAGCCTGGGTTTAATGATCAGTTAGACAAATATCGAAATGCTACTCAAAATGGTAAAACCTGGATGGCTAATTTAGAAGCACAAGAACGAGAACTAACTGGTATTAACAATTTAAAAATAGGTTATAATCGGATTTTTGGCTATTATATTGAAGTTACTAAGGCTAACATTAATAAATTGCCAGAAAATCGTTATCAACGTAAACAAACTTTGACGAATTCAGAACGTTTTTCAACTCCTGAATTAAAAGAACATGAAGAACTTATTTTAGAAGCGCAAGATAAGAGTCAAACCCTAGAATATGAATTATTCACTAAAGTTCGTGATGTAATCAAAAACGCGATTAAACGTATTCAAGAACTGGCTGATGTTATTGCCGAAATAGATGTTTTACAAAGTTTTGCTAGTGTTAGCGAAGAATATCGTTTTGTTAAACCAGAATTAACTGACCAGCACGAAATTGAAGTAATTAATGGCCGGCATCCAGTGGTTGAAAAAGTCATGGGACATCAGCAATATGTGCCTAATGATATCGTTATGAACCAGGATACGAATATTTTATTGATTACTGGTCCTAATATGTCTGGTAAAAGTACCTTCATGCGTCAGTTAGCTTTGACGGTGATTATGAATCAAATTGGTTGTTTTGTGCCAGCAGATTCAGCTAAATTACCCGTGTTTGACCAAATTTTTACCAGAATTGGGGCTGCTGATGATCTTATTTCGGGCGAAAGTACCTTTATGGTAGAAATGAAGGAAGCTAATAATGCTTTGCAACACGCTACGAAAAATAGTTTGATTTTATTTGATGAAATCGGTCGAGGAACGGCTACTTACGATGGTATGGCATTAGCACAGGCTATCATCGAATTTGATCATAATAACATTGGAGCTAAAACTTTATTTTCAACTCATTACCACGAATTAACAGCGTTAGACCAACAACTACAACATTTACAAAATGTGCATGTTGGCGCTGCAGAACAAAATGGTGAGCTGGTTTTTTTGCATAAGGTGGAACCAGGTCCAGTAGACAAGTCGTATGGGATTCACGTTGCTAAATTGGCTGGGTTGCCAGATAGCCTGTTAAATCGAGCTAATGATATTTTAATTACTTTGGAAAATGGTGCAAAATCAAACGAGCGAACTGTAGTTGATGAAAATCAGCCAAAAATCTCAGTGATGGCCGATGATGCTAAGCTTAATACTGGGACGACGCCAGAGTTAAGCAATCATGGTAAAGACCAATTATCACTTTTTGAAGATGATCCTATTAGTGATGTAGATTTAGAAATAGTCCAACAAGTGCAACAATTAGATTTAATGTCAAAAACTCCTATGCAAATTATGAATCAGGTTTATCGTTGGCAACAAAAGTTAAACAAAGAATCAGGTGATTAAATGACCAAAATTCACGAATTACCAGTCTTATTAGCTGACCAAATTGCGGCCGGTGAAGTGGTAGAGAGACCGGCATCAGTAGTTAAAGAATTAGTTGAAAACGCGGTTGATGCCAACAGTTCAGAAATTATCATTAACATTTTGAATGCTGGTTCGCAGTTAATTCAAGTAATTGACAACGGCGATGGTATTGCTGAAGATCAAGTTAAAACCGCCTTTTTACGACATGCTACTAGTAAGATCAGTGAACAACGAGATCTTTTTCGAGTTAAGACCTTGGGATTTCGCGGAGAAGCTTTGCCCAGTATTAATTCTGTCTCAGATTTAACGATTCAAACGGCCACGAAAACAGCAATGGCCGGTACTGAATTGGTTTTTAAAGGTGGACAATTTCAATCACAAACAGTAGCACCACCGCGTCAGGGAACTAATGTGATGGTAAAAAATTTGTTCTATAACACACCAGCTCGACTGAAATATTTAAAGTCACCCAGTACTGAATTAGCACGAATTACGGATATCGTGAATCGAATTGCAGTTAGTTACCCTGAAATATCCTTTTCTTTAAACTCTAATGGCAAGGAGTTATTACGAACTTCAGGTAGAGGTAATATGGAACAAGTGGTGGCGGCAGTTTATGGTAATAAGGTCATGGATAAAATGTTGGCTGTCAATACTTCAGAAATGGATGTTGAGGTGAGTGGGTTAATCAGTCTGCCGGAAGTGACTCGCTCAGCCAGAAAGTATATCTCTATTATTTTAAATGGTCGTTATATTAGAAACTATCAATTAACTAGAGCCATAGTGGATGGTTATGGTTCCAAACTGATGGTTGGTCGTTATCCCATTGCGGTAATTAAAATTAATATCGATCCAGCCTTAGTGGATGTTAACGTTCATCCTACTAAACAAGAAGTACGTATTTCTAACGAGCAAGCGATTAGTAAGTTAATTACGGCGGCTATTCAAGCTAAACTGGCGCCACAAGTTAGAATTCCTAAGGTAGTACCTAAATCTCCAGTGACTAATTACGGTCAAATTCAACCCCAAGCTAGCACTAAAGATGAACAGCTAGTATTGAAGTTGCAGTCAGATGTATTAGCTGCTAATAAATTTGATGAACCAGTAATTATTCAGCGTGCTGATCAACTGAATAGTGAAAAAGTTAAAAAATTTGAAGACTATGTTGCATTATTTACCAATATGAATGCTTTAAGACCTACGCCACCAATTCCAGTCCCCCAGACTGAACCCGTTGTTTTACAAAATAAAATTGAATTAGTTCCTGAAGAAACCGCTGGCTTTCCGGCACTTCATTATATTGGTCAACTTCATGGTACTTATTTGATTACTGAAACTGAGGCTGGGATGTACATGGTGGATCAACATGCGGCCCAGGAACGGGTGAATTATGAGTTTTATCGAGAACAGATTGGTCAAGTTAGTGCTGATCAACAACGACTAATGGTACCGATTGTGTTAGATTATTCCACATCTGACTTTTTATTAATTTCTGAAAAACGCGGTTTATTGGAGCAATTAGGAATTTATTTAGAAGAATTCGGTCAAAATAGTTTTGTGATTCGAGAACATCCAACGTGGTTTAAGGCCGGGCAAGAAGAAGATACTATTAAGGAAATGATTGATTGGGTTTTGAGTGATCACCAACTTTCAGTGGCGGCTTTTAGAGAGAAAGCTGCCATTATGATGAGTTGTAAGCGAGCCATTAAGGCGAACCATCACTTAGATCGTCAACAAGCCGAGGCGTTATTAAAGAAATTACCACAATGCGAAAATCCTTATAATTGTCCGCATGGTCGCCCAGTGTTAGTTGAGATTTCTAATTTAGAAATTGAAAAAATGTTTAAACGCATTCAGGATGCTCACGATACCAAGCAGCGCTAAATATAGGTCTAATTCGGAGAAGTTTTATGATACAATCAAGTATGCAAACATACGTTTAGAAAGAGGAATAAAATGTTTGAATTTCTTGAAGGTACGATTACTGATGTGAGACCGGATTCCATCGTAATTAATGTAAATGGTTTAGGCTTTTTAGTATATACACCAGATCCTTATAAATTTGATATTGGCGCAGACGTTCAACGAATCTACGTGTATCAAGCGGTTAGTGAAAATTCCAATCTATTGTACGGTTTTCATGATGCAGAGGATAAACGCTTATTTTTAAAGCTAATTGCGGTTTCGGGAATTGGACCCAAGAGTGCGCTGGCTATTTTAGCTGGTAATGACCGTAAAGGCTTAGTGACTGCGATTACTAATGAAGATGTTAAATTTTTAACGAAATTTCCGGGAGTGGGCAAGAAAACAGCTCAACAAATTATTTTGGATCTGCAAGGTAAATTGGGCGAATTAAGCCTCGAGACTGATTTATTTTCTAGTCCTCATATCTCTCAACAAGCTGAGGTGACTTCTGAAGTTGATGACGCTTTAGCAGCCCTCACGGCACTAGGATATTCAGAAAAACAAGTTAACAAAATTAAAGATGATTTGGTTCAACAGACTGGACTATCAACCGATGAATACTTGAGCTTAGGCTTAAAACTGTTGATGAAATAAGAAAAGGTGAGTTACGTGTCAGAAACTGATGAGCGAATTATTTCACCTGATAATATAAATGATGGTGAAGAAAAGTTAGAACAATCTATTCGTCCCCAAAGGCTAACCCAATACATTGGTCAAACTGATATCAAAAATGAACTAGGAGTCTATATTACCGCAGCCAAGCAACGAGAAGAATCTCTAGATCATGTTTTGTTATACGGACCACCTGGACTAGGTAAAACTACCTTAGCGATGGTAATTGCCAATGAATTAGGGGTTAACATTAGAACAACGAGTGGACCTGCTATCGATAAACCGGGTGACTTACTGTCATTACTCAATGAATTACAACCCGGTGATGTCTTATTTATTGATGAAATCCACCGATTACCTAAAATTGTGGAAGAAATGCTTTACTCAGCTATGGAAGATTTTTTTGTCGATATTATTATTGGTCAGGGAGAGGGCGCTCACCCAGTTCATTTTCCCTTGCCACCATTTACTTTAATTGGAGCTACTACGCAAGCAGGAATGCTTTCAGCACCATTAAGAGATCGGTTCGGGATTATTGAACACATGAACTACTATAATATTGCTGATTTAGAAAAAATCGTTCAGCGAACAGCTAAGATTTTTACCATTGAAATTGACGATGATGGCGCCAAAGAAGTGGGATTACGCTCGCGAGGAACCCCCCGAGTAGCCAATCGACTGTTAAAACGGATTAGAGACTTTGCGCAGGTAGCCAATAAAGATACCGTCGATTTAGAAATTGTGCGTTATGCATTGAATTTACTAAAGGTGGATAATTTAGGCTTGGATGATACGGATATCAAGTTGTTGTCCACAATGATTGACTATTATAATGGCGGTCCGGTAGGCTTGAACACATTAGCCGCTAATATTGGCGAAGAAACCGAAACCATTGCTGAAATGTATGAACCATATTTACTACAAATTGGAATGATTAAACGAACGGCTAGAGGTAGAATGGTGACCGCCAAAGGATACGAACATTTAGGCTATTCTGGTGATTTAGCTAAATAAGAAGGGATGTTTGACGTTGACTCAAAAATATACATTGGAAGATTTTGACTATGATTTGCCACATGAATTAATTGCCCAGACACCAATTAAGCAACGAGATGAATCAAGACTATTGGTGATGAATCATGAAACTGGGGCAACTCAGGATAAACATTTCTATGACATTATTGATTATCTTAATCCTGGGGATGCTTTGGTTATGAATAATTCTAAAGTTATGCCAGCCAGATCGTACGGAACTAAGGTAGATACTGGTGCTCACATGGAGATCTTATTACTTCATAATATTGAAGGTGATAAGTGGGAAACCTTGATGAAACCTGCCAAAAAGGCCAAGGTTGGTACCGAAGTCAGCTTTGGCGATGGTCAATTAAAGGCAGTTGTTACTAAAGAATTGGAACACGGTGGTCGAGAAATTGAATTTAAATATGATGGTATTTTCATTGAAATTGTTGAAAAATTAGGGGAAACCCCATTGCCACCGTACATTAAAGAAAAACTAGATGATCCAGATCGATATCAAACCGTTTATGCTAAAGAAATGGGTTCAGCGGCAGCTCCAACGGCGGGGCTTCATTGGACTCCAGAATTATTAAAACGAGTTCAAGATAAAGGAATTAAATTAGTATATTTAACTCTGCACGTTGGTTTAGGAACATTTAGACCAGTTGATGAAGAAAATATTGAAGATCATAAAATGCATAGTGAATTTTATCAACTTACAGAAGATGCAGCCAAGACGTTAAACGAAGTCAAGGACGCTGGTGGCCGCATTGTGGCCACGGGAACCACGTCTATTCGAACTTTAGAAACCATTGGTAGTAAATTTAATGGTCAAATTAAAGCCGACTCCGGTTGGACTGATATCTTTATTAAACCAGGATATGAATGGAAAGTCGTAAATGCTTTTATTACTAATTTTCACTTACCTAAATCAACGTTAGTAATGTTGGTGGCTTCATTCACTGGTCGAGATAATATTTTAAATGCCTATCAACATGCAATTGATGAACGTTATCGTTTCTTTAGTTTTGGCGACGCTATGTATATTTATTAATACGGAGGATTGATTTATGGAACCAGCGATTAAGTATCGCTTGATTAAAACCGAAAAACATACGGGAGCGCGTTTAGGAGAAATTATCACTCCTCATGGAACGTTCCCAACACCAATGTTTATGCCAGTAGGTACCCAGGCTACAGTTAAAACTTTGGCTCCTGAAGAACTAGATGAAATGGGAGCTGGTATTATTTTAGCTAACACCTATCATCTTTGGTTACGACCAGGAGAGGATCTGGTTGAAGAAGCCGGTGGCCTGCATAAATTTATGAATTGGGACAAAGGTATTTTAACTGATTCAGGTGGATTTCAAGTATTTTCCTTAGCCAGTAATCGAAATATTACTGAAGAAGGCGTTACTTTTAAAAATGAAATCAATGGTTCAAAAATGTTTCTATCACCAGAAAAAGCCATTGCAATTGAAAATGCCTTAGGACCCGATATCATGATGAGCTTTGATGAATGTCCGCCTTATTTTGAAAGCTATGACTATGTAAAACATTCAGTAGAACGAACTAGTCGTTGGGCTGAACGAGGATTAAAAGCTCACAAAAATCCTGATTGGCAAGCTCTTTTTGGTATTGTTCAAGGGGCCGGTTTTGAAGATTTACGTCGGCAATCAGCAGCTGATTTAGTTAGTATGGATTTTCCAGGATATTCTATTGGTGGATTGTCTGTGGGTGAATCTAAAGCAGAAATGAACCGGGTACTAGAGTTTACAACGCCTTTGTTACCGGAAAATAAGCCTCGTTATTTGATGGGAGTTGGAACTACTGACTCGTTAATTGATGGAGTTATCCGCGGGGTGGATATGTTTGATTGTGTCTTGCCAACCAGAATTGCGCGAAACGGTACGGTTATGACCTCCCATGGTCGTTTAGTTGTTAAAAATGCTAAATATGCTCGTGATTTTGCTCCATTAGATGATAATTGCAATTGCTATACTTGTCGTAATTATACTAGAGCCTATATTCGTCATTTATTTAAGGCGGATGAAGCGTTTGGAATGCGGTTAGCAAGTTATCATAACCTATATTACTTATTACACTTAATGAAGCGGGTACGTCAAGCGATTATGGATGATAACTTATTAGAATTACGTGAAGAAGTATTTGAAATGTACGGCTACAATAAACCTAACGCGAAAAACTTTTAGGTACTAGACGTTGGTCGTTTAGTTTGTTAAAGTATTTTTATACGGAAAGAGTGGGTGAGAAGATGAACAGTTCGATTTATTCAATTTTCATGGTTTTGGTTTTGTTTGCGGTAATGTACTTTTTAATGATTCGACCACAACAAAAGCGAGACAAGCAACATCGAGAACAACTATCAAAGCTACAAGTTGGTGATAAAGTTGTTACAATTGGTCGTTTGCACGGTGTAGTTGACGAAATTCATACTGCTGAAAAAACAGTTACACTTGATTGTGACGGTATTTTCTTAACATTTGATATGAATGCCATTGCCACTGTTAAAGAACGTTCAGTTGCACCAACAGAACCAACAACACCAACCGAAGAAAAATCAGAACCAGTTGATAGTGATAAACCAGCAACTGAAGATAAAACTGATGATTCTGAAACTAAGTAAAAAGGGCTTGGAGTAATCCAGCTCTTTTTTTAGACATTGATAAAAACATACGTTCGTAAAATGGTGATTATATTATGCAAGATAGAGTAGTTATTCACGTAGACATGGATGCTTTTTACGCTGCAATTGAAGAACGAGAAGATCCCTCGTTAAAGGGCAAACCGCTTATCGTTGTTAAAGATCCCAGAAAAACTGGGGGACGCGGAGTCGTTTCTACTGCTAATTATTTGGCCAGACAGTATGGAGTTCATTCTGCTATGAGTTCTATGGAAGCCTTACGATTATGTCCTAAGGCCATTTTTCGTTTTACTGGTTTTAAGTTATACCGAGCTGTTTCACAACAAATTCATAATATCTTTCATCACTATACGGATGTAGTAGAATACTACGCCTTGGATGAGGCATATTTGGACGTAACTGATAACAAGTTAAACATAAATGATCCAGTAAAAATTGGTCGCGAAATTCAACAAAAAATATATCAAGTAACGAAATTGACCTGTTCAATTGGGATTTCTTATAATAAATTTTTAGCCAAAGAGGCTTCAGATTATGCTAAACCTAATGGCTTCACGCTAATTAATCATGAAGATAGTTTGGCCTTTTTAAAACGACTACCGATTGAAAAATTTCGGGGAGTAGGTAAAAAAACAGTTCCTAAAATGCATGAACTAGGAATTCATAATGGCGAAGATTTGTTAGCCTTTTCTGAACTGGATTTGATTAAATACTTTGGTAAGTTTGGTTACTATCTTCATCGACGAGTTCGTGGTGTTGATTTACGACCGGTTCAAGCAGATCGAATTCGAAAATCAATTGGACGGGAACGTACTTTTGGCACTACTTTAACCTCAGTGACAGAAGTAGAAACTGCATTAAAGCATATTGCAGAAATGACGGTAAAAGATGTCATTAAGCAACGTAAGCATGGCAAGACGTTAGTAATCAAAATCAGGTATAGTGATTTTACAACCTTAACTAGGCGTTCCACTTATGATGACTATATCCAAAATACTGCTAATGACTTTGCTATGATTGCAACTGAAATGTTAGAAGATTTGCCAGCAGTTACAGCTGGAATTAGATTACTAGGTATTACAATTACTAATTTAGATGAAATTGAATATGAAAATTTATCTCTCAAACTCTTTTGATACGATAATCTTTGATATTAACGATTAAGACAGGTATACTTAAGTGTTCGATAAAATGTGGATGGAGTGAGACAACGTGACAATTCAAGAGCAAATTTTTAGTGCAATCAAAGAGTACGATACAATCATTATTCATCGGCATAAACGCCCAGATCCAGATGCAATTGGTTCTCAAATGGGACTAGCTGCAATTTTAAAGGCATCCTTTCCGGAGAAAAAAATATTTTGTGTTGGTAAACAATATAAAAGTTTTGAATGGCTCGGCGTAACTGATGAAATTGATGATGATGTTTATAAAAATGCTCTGGTCATTGTTGTTGATACTGCTAACCAACCAAGAGTTTCTGATGATCGTTACAATCAGGGAAAAATGTTAATTAAAATTGATCATCATCCAAATGATGACCAATTTGGTGATTTAATGTGGGTGGATGATGAGGCTTCTAGCACATCAGAGCTAATTACAGTTTTTTATGAACTGTTTGAAGACCAGCTAAAGATGACTGATAATGCAGCTCGCGTATTATATGCAGGTATTGTGGGCGATACTGGTCGTTTTAAGTATCCAGCCACTACGTCTAGAACGTTTGCAATTGCAGCTAAATTAACAGAGTATGATTTTGATGCTAGCGCAATTAATCAAATTGAAGATGAAATAGATTTACCATTGGCTCACTTAGCTGCTTATGTCTATAACAATCTGACTATTCATGAAAATGGTGCTGCTTATGTGGTATTATCAAACGAAGTACTCGAACCATTTAATTTGGGCGATGAAAGTACTTCGGCAGTGGTTCCATTACCTGGAAACCTAAAAGAAGTGGTTTCTTGGGCTATTTTGGTTGAACAAAAAGATGAAACTTTCCGTGTTCGGCTACGGTCAAAAGGACCTCAAATTAATGAGTTAGCTAAAAAATATGGTGGTGGTGGCCATCCACTAGCTAGTGGGGCTATTGTAGAATCATCACAAGATATCGACAGTTTTATTGAAGATTTAGATATAGTTGTTGATCGATATCAAGACAATTTATAGGAGAATTTATGACGAGTTTTAAAGAATTTAATTTAAAGCCAACGGTATTAGATGCCGTAACGGCCATTAATTTTACAACACCAACAGCTGTCCAAGCTAAATTAATTCCAGAAATTTTAGCTGGTAGAGATGTTGTTGGCCAGTCAGCAACTGGGAGTGGCAAGACCCATACTTTCTTAATTCCAATTTTTAATAATTTAAATTTGGCTGAGAAAGAAGTTCAAGCAGTTATTACTACTCCTAGCCGGGAATTAGCATACCAAATAACCGAAGCAGCTAAAGCATTACGTAAAAATATTGATAATGATATTAGAATCGCTACTATGGTTGGTGGTACGGATAAAAAACGGCAAATTGAACGACTTCACCGAGAACAACCACAAATTATAATTGGAACACCTGGTAGAATTTGGGATTTAATTGAGGATGGCTCATTAGATGTCCATTCAGCTCGTCAATTCGTTGTTGATGAAGCTGATATGACAATGGATATGGGCTTTATGGATATTGTGGATAAGATTGCTAATCATTTGGGTAAAGAAGTTCAAACGATGATTTTTTCTGCAACAGTTCCACAGCAATTGCGGGTTTTCTTACGTAAGTACCTAACTAATCCATTAATTGAAGAAATTCCTGTAGCAACGGTAATTAATCCTAACGTTGATAATTGGTTGATTTCTACGCGTGGGCGAGATAAAAACCAATTAATTTATCGCCTTTTGACAATGGGAGAACCATACTTAGTGTTAGTTTTTGCTAATACTAAAAAACGCGTTATTGAAATTAGCGATTATTTAAAAGGCCAAGGATTGACGGTTGCAACCATTCATGGTGATATTCAACCACGTGAACGTAAACGATTGATGCGACGAGTTAAGAACTTGGAATATCAATATGTAGTTGCAACTGATTTAGCTGCTCGTGGAATTGATATTGAAGGTGTGTCAATGGTTATCAATGATGATATTCCTGATGATCTCGAATATTTTATTCATCGAGTAGGCCGGACCGGCCGTAATGGTATGAGTGGTACTTCCATTACCTTGTATGAACCTGGTAAGGATCAAAAAATTGTTGAATTAGAAGCAATGGGCATTAAATTTGCAGCTAAAGATTACAAAAATCATGAAATAGTAGATTCATATGATCGTAATCGTCGTCAAACCCATCGTAAAAAACATGACAAGCTTGATCCAACCATGATTGGAATGGTTAAGAAAAAGAAAAAGCATGTTAAGCCAGGTTATAAACGAAAAATTAAGCAAAATATTGCCCGCAAAGATGAAATGGATCGTCGAATCAAGAAACGGGAAGAATCACGAGCTAAGCGAAAGCAAAAGAAGCGCAGTTCAAATCGTTATCAATAGGCACTTTATTGACACTGAACCGCTTTAAAAGTATACTTTTATTGATCTAATCGGTGTTTACTGTAATAAAAATCTAAAATTTATAAAAACAAAGCATCGTTACAACGGAGTCATTCGATTTAATTGGATAACAATGTAACGGTGTTTTATTTATTAAGGAGTGGAGTTTTTCGATGAAGAAATTGAGCAGCGGTCAAGTGCGTCAAATGTTCTTGGATTTTTTTCAAGAGAAGGGACACACTATTGAACCGAGTGCATCTTTAATACCGGTCAATGATCCAACATTGCTTTGGATTAACTCTGGTGTAGCAACAATGAAAAAATATTTTGACGGTAGTGTAGTACCTAAGAATCCGCGAATGACTAGCTCTCAAAAAAGCATTCGAACTAACGACATTGAAAATGTTGGAAAGACTCCACGTCACCAAACATTATTTGAAATGCTTGGTAACTTCTCTGTGGGTGATTATTTCAAAAAGGAAGCGATTCCTTGGGCATTCGAATTACTAACGTCTCCAGATTGGTTTGGTTGGGACAAAGAAAAACTTTATGTGACTGTTTATCCTAAGGATCAAGATGCTAAGCAAATTTGGTTGGATACTGGAGTTGCACCTGATCATATTATTGAAGTCGAAGATAATTTTTGGGATATTGGTCAAGGACCATCCGGCCCCGATTCTGAAATTTTCTATGATCGTGGTGAAGAATTTAATAACGTGGCTGCAGATGATCCAGAAAATTATCCTGGTGGTGAAAATGAACGTTATTTAGAGGTTTGGAATATTGTGTTCTCACAATTTAATCACACTCCTGATGATACTTATGAACCATTACCACGAAAAAATATTGATACGGGAATGGGATTAGAGCGAGTAGTTTCTATTTTCCAAAATGCTCGGACCAATTTTGAAACAGATTTGTTCTTACCCATTATTAAGGCAACTGAAAAATTAAGTGGTAAAACATATGGCAAAAATGCTAAAGACGACATTAGTTTTCGCATTATTGCTGACCACGCACGGGCAATTACAGTAGCAATTGGAGACGGCGCTCTTCCTTCTAATGAAGGTCGTGGTTACGTTATTCGACGACTAATTAGACGGGCGATTGTTAATGGTCAACAATTAGGAATTGATCAGGATTTCTTGTACAAATTCGCTCCCATTGTTGGTGAGATTTTAAAATCATATTATCCAGAAGTCTTGGAACAAAGCGAGTATATTGCCTCAGTAATTAAATCAGAAGAAGAACGATTTAACGCTACATTAACTGATGGATTAAAGCTATTAAATGATGCTATTAAGCGTGCTAAGGCAGACAACAACAGTGTTATTGCTGGAGCAGAAGCGTTTAAGTTATATGACACTTATGGCTTTCCTCTTGAACTAACGATTGAAGCTGCAACCGATGCTGGAGTTATAGTTGATAAAGATGGCTTCGCCACTGAAATGCAACAACAAAAAGATCGGGCCCGCAATGCTAGAAGCGGGGCTAAATCTATGGGAGTGCAGCGAGATCTATTACTTGAAATTAAGGACCCTAGTGAATATGTCGGCTATACTGATTTAGACGTTGATGGCGCTAAATTAGAAGTTATTGTGGCCGATGAGCAACGTGTTGAAACGGTTGCTAATGGCACTGCTGAAGTCATTTTTGATAGAACTCCATTTTTTGCAGAAATGGGTGGTCAAGTGGCTGATCAAGGTCAAATTTTAAATGCTAATGGTGAATTAGTGGCTAAAGTGACAGATGTTCAACATGCACCAAATGGTCAAAACTTGCATACTGTGGAAGTTATTAAGCCACTGGTTACAGACGATGAGTATATTTTGCGAGTAGATCGTCATCGTCATAGTAAAATTGAAAAAAATCATACAGCTACTCATTTGTTAGATCAATCTCTTCGTAATATTTTAGGTGATCATACGCAACAAGCAGGATCTCTAGTAGAACCTAACTACTTACGTTTTGATTTTAATCACTTTGGTCAAGTTACTGATGAAGATTTGGCTAAAGTTGAAACTTTAGTGAATGAACAAATTTTTAGAGAACTTGAAGTTACGACAACGGAAACGGATCCTGATACTGGACGAAAGATGGGTGCTATTGCTTTGTTCAGTGAAAAATATGGTGATGTTGTTCGAGTAGTCAATATTGGCGACTTCTCCATTGAGTTCTGTGGTGGTGATCACGTTAAAAATACTAATGAAATTGGTTTATTTAAAATTGTTTCTGAATCTGGTGTAGGTGCTGGGGTTCGCCGAATTGAGGCGGTTACTTCCAGTGAAGCATATGAGTTGCTAAATCAATCTGATAAATCATTAAAAGCGATTGCTAACCAATTAAAAGTTAGCCAATTAAAAGATTTGTCCACTAGAGTTGATCAATTACAAAATGAAATTAAAGAACTTCGTCAAAAAAATGACAGTTTAGAAGCTAAATTAGCTACAGAACAAGCTGCTGATATTTTCAATAACAAGCAAAAGGTTGGCGAATTTACCTTGATTACCGGAGTGGTTAAAGATGCAGGAATGGATCAACTTCGACAATTAGCAGATACTTGGCGTAATAAAAATTACTCAGACGTGTTAGTATTGGGTACCGGCAAAGGCGATAAGGCTAATTTAATTGTGGCAGTTTCAGATAGTGCGATTAAAGCTGGAATCAAGGCCGGTGATCTAATTAAAGCTATTGCCCCTAAGATTAACGGTGGCGGTGGTGGTCGACCAAATATGGCTCAAGCAGGCGGTAAAAATCCGGCAGGTTTGGATGCAGCAATGAGCGAGGCTCATACTTGGTTGGCTAGTATTAAATAACGATTACATTGATTTTATCAATTGTAGTTTAGGAACCAATAAGTTAAAATTAGAGCAAGGATAATTATGTTTGAGGGGTGAAATGATATGAGTTCGTTAGATAAGACAATGTTTTTTGATTTTGGTGCTGACCAACCTAAAGACGTTCGTGACACACTCTTGACTGTTTATCAGGCATTAGAGGAAAAGGGATATAACCCATATAATCAAATCGTGGGTTATTTAATCTCAGGCGATCCAGCATACATTCCACGTAATTTAGATGCTCGTAATCTTATCAGACGACATGAACGAGACGAAATTATTGAAGAATTAGTTCGTTTCTATATTGAAAATCATCCTGATAAGAATCGGAAAGGCGAATAATGAAGTTAATGGGATTGGATGTCGGTTCAAAAACAGTCGGCATTGCAGTAAGTGATGCGTTCGGTTGGACCTCACAGGGCATTGAAATCATTCCGATTGATGAAGAAAATGCAGTGTTTGGGTTGGATCGAGTTAAAGAGCTAGTGATTGAACATGGTATTCAGGGATTCGTTGTTGGCCTCCCCAAAAATATGAATAATAGTTTGGGACCTCGGGCTGAAGCTTCAAAGGCTTATGCAGATAAATTGACAAAATTATTTAATTTGCCAGTGGACTTTGAAGATGAACGTTTGACAACTGTTGAAGCCGAGAGAATGTTAGTAGAGCAAGCTGATGTTTCTCGGAAAAAGCGTAAAAAAGTTATTGATAAATTGGCTGCAAGCTTAATTTTGCAGAATTATTTGGACCGACATGGAAAACTAACACAAGGATAGTGAGGAATTATTATGGCAGATGAACCAGTACAACAACAAATTACCATCGCAGACGAAAACGGTGACGAAACTTTATATGATGTCTTATTTACTTTTCAATCTGAAGACTATAACCGTTCATACATCTTAGTTTATCCTACTGGAAAAGACGAAGATGAAGAAATCGAAATCCTAGCTTTTGCACTTCCAGAAGGTGATAATCCTAGTGACCCTAAGGGTGGCGAATTAGAAGCCATTGAAAGTGATGAAGAATGGGATATGATCGAATCAGTTTTGAACACCTTCTTAAATGGTGACGACGATTCTGATGACTCTGAGAAATAGCTCTCGGTTTATCGAAAAAAATGATTGGGGATTGAGACTAACTACGTTGGCTCAGTCCTTTTTTATTCAAGGAGGAAAATAAATGACAGGCAATAATAAGCGTCGCTTTAAGACTAAAATTGGTAAAAAAAATTATGTCTTAGTAGGTGAAGGCACCGAAGAGCATATGCAAGCTGTTTCTAAATTATTAAATGAGCAACTCGAACAATTAACTAAAGCAACTCCTGGTGCCAGTAATGATGACCGGGCGATTTTGTTAGCTTTTAATGCAATTTCTAATCAATTAGATATGGAAACCCAAAAAGCCACACAAGGTAGGAGCGAGAATAAATAGTTTTGATTATTAATATTTTAATTCTAGTTGTCTTAGCATTAGCCATTAGACGCGGAATGCAAGTTGGACTAGTTATTGAACTGTTGAATTTAGTCGGTTACTTAGTGGCTTTAGTTGGAGGGATTTTTTTATCTCATCCGATCAATATCGCCATCCAACATTGGCTCGACACCCAGAGTAATTTACAACAACCATTATTAAACTTCTTTTTAAGAAATATTATGTTTTTTGTGGTTTTTGGTTTAATTTGGCAAGTATTTCGGCTAATCAAACAGGTTATTATACCGGTAACTAAATTACCAGTAATTAATACGGTGAATGGTCTATTAGGTGGCGCAGTAAATTTTGTTATTGTTTACTTAGTTATTTTTGTATTGTTATTTATTTTTGCACAAATGCCGATTGAAACTTGGCAAGCAGCAATTAGACATTCAGAAGTAGCGCAATTTATCTTAGACAAGACACCACAAATTTTTAGGTATGGTTTAAATCATTTGGCAAATTATGGAGGTGATATTTACCTATGAATGAAAAAGTTTTAAATTTACTAGAATTTCCTAAAATAAAACAATTGTTAAAAGCTTATCTTGTAACCGATCAGGGACAAGAAATAGTTACTAAATTAGTGCCTAGTACGACCAGTAAGGAAGTTAAGCATTTAATTACTGAAACGGCAGACGGGGCTACTGTAGTCAGACTAAAAGGTGAAATTCCTATTCCACAATTGGCCGATATTCAACCAATGATGAAACGACTAAGAATTGCTAACGCTTCATTAAGCGGAACAGAATTAGCAATAATTACTAAATTATTGCGAGCTACACGAACGGTGACTGATTTTTTTGATCAATTAACAGCAGAACAGATAGAATTAACAGTATTACCATCGGTAGTGGATTCTTTAGTATTACAACCTGAATTAACCACTAAACTAATTAATTCGATTGCTGATGATGGGCGAGTTTTAGATTCGGCATCTAGTAATTTACGTGCCATTCGGCGTCAAATTACTAATACTCAGACTGATATTCGAACGGTTATGAATCATTTTATTAAGGGATCATCGGCTAAATATTTAAGTGAACCCATTATTACAATGCGTGATGATCGGTTTGTTTTACCTGTTCGCGCAGAGTACAAGGGGAGTTTTGGTGGCATTATTCATGATCAAAGTGCTTCAGGGCAAACTCTGTATATCGAACCGAATAACGTGGTCGAAAAAAATAACCAACTACGTCGCGATCAATTAGCCGAACGGGCTGAAGAACGTAAAATATTAGCTGAATTAACGGACGAGTTACGTCCAGTACGCTCTGATTTGTTAAGAAATGGTCAGATAATGGGACGCCTAGATTTTATCAATGCAAAAGCTAAGTTTGCTCACGATACTAAAAGTACAGAGCCGACCGTTTCTTCTCAAAATCAAGTTAATTTAAGGCAGGCACGCCATCCACTAATCGATCCAGATATTGTGGTTACTAATGATATTAGTCTTGGCAAAGATTATCGAACTATTATTATTACCGGACCTAATACGGGTGGTAAAACTATTACCATTAAAACTTTAGGGCTATTACAATTAATGGGGCAAGCTGGATTATTTATTTCGGCTCAAGAAGGCAGTCAAATCGGTGTTTTTGACCAAATATTTGCTGATATTGGTGACGATCAGTCAATTGAAGCCAATCTTAGTACCTTCTCTTCTCATATGGATAATATCATTACCATTTTGAAACAGGCTACTAGTCGTAGTTTGATTTTATTAGATGAGTTAGGTTCAGGGACGGATCCTAAAGAAGGGGCGGCTTTGGCAATGGCTATTATCGACAAAGTTGGCCAAATTGGCAGTGAGTTACTAACTACTACCCACTATCCAGAATTAAAGGCGTTTGCCTATAATCGTCCGGATACAATTAATGCTTCAATGGAGTTTGATTTTGATCAATTAAGACCAACTTATCGATTATTATTAGGTATTCCTGGTCAAAGTAATGCCTTAAATATTGCCGAAAAATTAGGATTACCTAGTGATGTTGTACTAGCTGCTCGTAATTTAACTGATGAAGATAGTCAAGATATTAATAATATGATTGATGAATTAACTTCTCAAACTAGAAAAGCACGTAATGAAGCAGATGAACTAGAGATTCAATTAAATGAAGCCCAACAACTTCATGGCGATCTAAGTAATGAATACCAAAAGTATTTGAATAATAAGGATAAATTGGTCGAAAAAGCTCGGGAACAGGCTAATGAAATTGTCAGTCAAACAAAAGATAAGGCTGATCAGATAATCGCTGATATTCATACTAAGCAGGAACGAGCCAATAGTAGTCTGGTGAAAGAAAACGAATTAATGGATGCTAAAGGGGCTATTAATGCATTGGAAGTAGCTCCTAAACTTAAGAAAAACAAAGTCCTTCGACGAGAAAAAGCCAAGCATGATTTCCATGAAGGCGATGATGTTTTAGTTAAGTCATATGGGCAACCAGGAACTTTAATTCGTAAGGCTGGCCACCACGATTGGGAAGTTCAAATCGGTATTTTGAAAATGAAGATTGCTGAAAATGATCTAGAGAAAAATAATTCAGTAGATAGTCAACCAGTTGCTCACACCCGTGTATCTCGTACCCGTTCTTCAGGATTATCAACAACCCTTGATTTGCGGGGACAACGATATGAAGAGGCGATGAATCGGGTCGATCAATACATTGATGCAGCTATTTTAGCTGGTTATCCTTCGGTTACTATTATCCATGGAAAAGGTACCGGCGCCTTACGAAAAGGGGTAACTGAGTATCTTAAAGGTCATCCTCAGGTTAAAAAGTTTGGTTATTCAGCACCAAATGCGGGTGGAGATGGCTCAACTGTTGTACAATTTAAATAAAGTAACCTTAAAAGTTGCTTTATTTTAAATTTACTGTAAACTACTATTATAAAGTAAGCAGGAGGGATAATTATGGTTACAGAAACAACTGATAGTACTTTTGTGGCAGATACTGCTAATGGTGTTACTTTAACTGATTTTTGGGCAACTTGGTGTGGTCCATGTCGAATGCAATCTCCAGTAGTTGAAGAATTGTCTGAAGAAATGAACAACGTTAAATTCAATAAGATGGATGTTGATGCTAATCCTAAAACAGCTTCTGAATTTGGAATCATGAGTATTCCAACTTTAATGGTTAAAAAAGATGGTAAGGTAGTTGATACTATTGTTGGCTATCATGATAAGAGTCAGTTAAAAAACATCTTGAGTCAATATGTAGACTAAATAAAAAAACCGATGGATTTATTCCATCGGTTTTTTATTTTGATTTTCTGTAGCAGAATCTTGATTATTACTTTCAGGTTTAATTAATTCTAATTCCACTTCGTTAATACTACTACGATAGTCATTAGCATTACCCAACTGCGTAGCAATAACGACAGAACCCTTGGCTTTACTGATTTTACCAACCTGAGCTTCAGCCGGTAATTTTAAAGCGTAACCAATATTTTGAGCAATAATACCAGCCTCTAGGTAAAAATCGATATCTTCAACATGACTAATTCGACTAGCAACGATTGGACCATTTAGTAGCCATAAGATTTCAGTGTTAGTTTGTTTAGTTTTTTTTAAGTTACCTAGTTTAAATTGAGTAAAGAAGGTCGGTAAATCATCTAGTTGCTTTAATTGATGCGATCTAGCAAGGCGTTTACCAGCCCAATATGATAGTTCATGGACCTTATTACCCAATAAAGCTGGAAGTAAGTCGTCTCTTAACATTTCTTGCCCTAATAAGGGAGCAACGGTTGAATCAGTTAAAAAATCTTTATAAGTTTGGCTATCCATTTTATTTTCTCCATCATTCATGTTACAAACATTATACAATACTTTTTGGATTAACCGACTCTTGTTAATTCAATTTGTTGAATCAATTGCTTTAATGGTTGATAATAAACTATAAGTCCAAAGAATGAGTGGTGATTTTAATGAGATTTGTAATTGTAAGTGATAATCACGGTGATCAAGATATTATTAGACAAATTATCAATTACTATCATAATGATGCGATAATTATTCACGCCGGTGATTCTGAATTGAAGTTTTCTGATCCACTGGTTTCTCAGATGAATTTAGTAGAAGGAAATATGGATATAGCCCAGTTTAATCAAACTATTTTGCTTGACGAAAATGGCTATCGGGTTCTTGTTACTCATGGTCATCGTTATGGCGTTAATTATGGTCTATTAAATCTAAAACTGTTAGCAATTGAGAAAAAAGCTAAAATGGTTGTATATGGACATACACACCAATTAAGCGTTGTTAGAGAAGATGGCATACTATTTATTAACCCAGGAAGCATTTCCCAACCACGTGGTCAATATGCAGCTTTAGGTGGTACATATGCAGTGGTTGAATCAAATGATCAATTAGTTACTGCTGATATACAGTATTATGATCGGGAATTGATGCCCGTGACTGAACTTCATTTTCAGATTTAAAATATAATAAGGAGTGAGAACCAAGAAATGCTTGATAAGCCAATTGAAGAGGTTATGAATCATAGTGATCGAGATATTGTGATTCCGGCGGACGTAGTTGCTACCGTAAATGAGAATAATAACTTGCAACATGTATTTCTGGTACTAACGAAAATTAAATATTCCAAAATCCCAGTTTTAGATGTAGATAATCATTTTAAAGGATTAATTTCTCTGTCAATGATTACCGATCAAATGCTGGTTGATGAAGGATTAGATACGGATCGATTGGGCAATATTTTGGTGAAGGATATCATGCAAACCGATGTCCATACGATTTATGAAAAAGAAAATTTAGAGGTAATTTTAAGATATTTAGTAGACGAAAATTTCCTTCCTTACGTTGATAAAGATGATCATTTTCTTGGAATCATCACTCGACGAGAGATTTTGCAAGAGGTTAATTTTTTAACGCATAATTTTGATAAATATTTTCATGCTGAACCCAATGAAATTTCTACTAAATAAAAAAGGTACGTTTATTATTTATAATAAGCGTACCTTTTATTTAGTTATGAGATAATAGTAGGACTGGCTGGTAAATTAATTCCAGCTGCTTTAATAGCTTCTAGATAAAGGGCCAAAAAAGTATGATTAATGGTTCCTTGAGCACCATTTTTAGTAACAATATTGATCTGATAAACTAGCTTACCATTGGGCAGAGTTAATGCACCAATAATATTAGGTTGACCGATGATATCAGAAAACTGAGGAACATTTTCATCGTTAACTTGTTGAACGATTTTTTTAATAGTTTTAATAGGAGTTTCCGGCAAAATAGAAATTTGAATCATTGCAGTCATGTTGTTGCGCGACATATTAGAAACAATGGTAATAGTTCGATTAGGAATAAAGTTCAAGGTACCGTCATCACCAATAACCTGTGTTGTTCTCAATCCTACAGCGGATACGGTACCTTTAATTTGCCCAATTTGGACATATTCACCAACCTCGATTTGTTTTTCTAATAACAAAAAGAAGCCACTAACCAAGTCACTAACAAATCCTTGGGCCCCCAACCCAATAGCTAAACTAAAAATACCAGCGCTGGCAACTAAAGTACCGACTGGAATGCCTAACGTTGATAAAATGGAGTAAATCCAGAAAAAATAAAGGCAGTATAAAAAAATATTAAGGGTCAAAGTATGAAAGGTTGAAATTCGTTTTTCCGCCATCGTATCTTGATATTTTTGGCGATATCGAATGAAGGAGCGATTGATAATGGCTCTTCCAATACGGCGCAAAATAATGAACATAATGGAAAAAATGACAATCCAAATGATTTTTTCAGTTAGGTTTGCTAGTAATTTATCCAAATCAAAATACTTGGTAAACTGATGCCAATTAAATGAGGCGGTTTTATTAATTTTTTGCATGCTGGGTCCTCCTAAATAACTATTCTTAATTTTAGCAAAGAAATTGGTTAATAGGAAAGCTTCTTTGAAAACAATTTCATTGTAAATCCACAATTGTAATGCTATGCTAATATTGAATTACAACAAAAGGAGGGCGTGCAATGACAGGAGGGCAAATCGCTGGTATCATTGCGGCAGTGGCATTTTTATTGCTAGTATTTTTTATTGGATTATTCTTATTAAAGGTTGGTCGAACAATGACGGAAGTTAATAAGACGATGGAATCTTTAACAAGTGATGTAGAGGTTATTTCTAAGCAAACGGAACAAATTATGGCCACTTCAAATACCTTAATTAAAGATGTGAATGAAAAAGTTAATATTTTAACACCAGTTTTTCAAGCGGCGGCTGATTTAGGTGAAAGTGTTTCAGATTTAAATTCCGCTACTCAAAACTTAACGCAAAAAGTTAAAGACAATGCTTCTACTGGTGCTAAGGCTGGTGTTGCTGGTAAAGTTGGCAAAACAGCTTGGAGTATGTACCAAAATCACCGAGCTAAGAAAAACAATACTGGTACTTACTAATAATAAAAAGAGGGGTAATAAATCATGGGTAAAAAATTATTTGGCGGACTATTTATTGCAGCATTAGGGGCTGGTGCTTACGCAGCTTACCAAAAAATGGATTCAGAAAAAAAGGCACGCTTACAACAAGATGTTATGAATAAAACAAATGATTTAAAAGATCGTGCTACTGATTATGCCTTTTATGCTAGCGATGCATTAGATGATTTAAAAGAAGTGGTCATGGATCAAATCGACTCTACTAAAGAACAAATTAAAGATTGGCAAGCAGCTAAGGTCGAAGCAGAAGCTGATAATAGTGATGCCGATAGTCAAACTCAATTTAGAGCTGCACAAGAACGTCTTCGTGAAGAATTATCTGCAGATATTGTGGATGATAAAGTTGAAAAAGCTGAAGACGATATTGTTATGACCGCAGATGAGGCTTTAAAAAATCAACATTTAGATGAAAAGAAAGCCGCAGAAGAAGTTAAAGAAGATAAAACTGATTCGAATAAGTAATATAAGTAAATAAAAAAAGGATTGAAATTTAATTTCAATCCTTTTTTATTTAGTCAACAACTGTAAGTTCTTTTGAAGTATGAGTGAATGGTTCAGCGCCATTTTCAGTAATATAAACACAGTCTTCGATACGAACACCAGCTACTCCTGGAATGTAAATTCCGGGTTCAATTGAAAAACACATGCCAGGTTGAAGTAACATATCATTTCCTTCCATGATTGAAGGGAATTCATGTTCACTCATACCCATGCCATGGCCTAAACGATGAATGAAGTATTCACCATAGCCGGCTTTGTCAATGACGTCTCTAGCAATTTTATCTAAATCAGATGCTTTCATACCTGGCTTAGCAGCGGCTTGAGCTGTCAGTTGTGCTTCTAAACAAACTTTGTAAATATCTAATGATTTATCATCTGGTTTGCCAATAGCAACAGTTCTAGATGCATCACTAATATAACCATCCCAAACAGTTCCCAAGTCAAACAATACTAATTCATTATTTTGAATTTTGTTAGCACCAGTAGCGCCGTGAGGTTCAGCAGCATGGGCACCGGCTTGAACTAAGGTATCAAAACTCATTTGCATGATACCTTCACCTTTTAAGGCATATTCTAGATCAGCGGCAACTTGTTGTTCAGAAACACCAATGCGAGCAGCCTCAAATCCTTTTTGGAAAGCAAAATCAGCCCATTTACCAGCAATCTTAAGCTTTTCTATTTCATCCGCTGACTTAATAAGTCGCATCTTTTCCAATTCAGGGGTCAAGTTAAGCGAGAAGCTTGAAGCAGGAAATTGAGCTTGGAGAGCTTCTAGTCGATCTACTGGTAAATTAGCCTTTTCAATGGCGATTTCTTTTTCATCGACTTCACGAACACTAATTTGATCAGCAATCATCTTCCATGGATTTTCATGATCTAAGTATCCATATACTGGGTTAGTCCAACCAGTATCTTTGATAGCTTCTACTTCAAGGGCAGGAGCAAAAATAAATGGATCTTGGTGTTTGAAAACCACCAACATTAAAACTCGTTCAATTGGGTCACTATAAAATCCGGTTAAATATTGGATTGTCATCGGATCGCTAATTAAAGCAAAGTCACCTTTGTTTTCTGCAAGCCATTTTTGAATCTGTTCAATTTTTTCCATTCAGATTAACACTCCTTTTTAAAATTTAAATAATTATAGCATAAATTATAGTTCGTTTCACTTGAACCTAATTTAAAGATAGTTTATTCTTTACTAAGAAAGCGTTTTCAGTTTGCATTTGAAAGTTGTTTTTGGTATATTTGAAAATGGTTTGAAAATTTATGAAAACGAATGATATCTTAAAAGAAAGGGTTATCATAATGGAAAAACAAACGATTACAATTTATGATGTTGCAAGAGAAGCGAAAGTTTCCATGGCAACCGTTTCTCGAGTGGTAAACGGTAATACTAACGTTAAGCCAGCTACTAGAAAAAAGGTTTTAGAAGTTATTGATCGACTTGATTACCGACCAAATGCGGTCGCTCGCGGTCTAGCAAGTAAGAAAACGACAACTGTTGGGGTAATTATTCCTGATGTAACTAATATGTATTTTTCATCATTAGCTCGTGGAATTGATGATGTGGCTTTAATGTATAAATATAATATTATTTTGGCTAATTCTGATTCTAACAGTGAACGAGAAATTCAAGTGTTAAACACTTTATTAAGTAAACAAGTTGATGGAATTATTTTCATGGGTAACGAAATAACCGATGAATTAAGAGAAGAGTTTAAGCGTACTAAGACTCCGATCGTATTAGCTGGTTCAGTTGATGAAGCTAATATTAACCCGAGCGTTAACATTGATTATATTGCTGCCGTGCAAGAAGAGGTCAAAAATCTTATTGATCGTGGTAATAAGCGAATTGCGTTTATTTGTGGTCCTTTATCTCAAGCCATCAACAGTCAGTATCGTTTAGAAGGATATAAGCGGGCATTAAAGAGTGCTGGAATTCCTTTTGATGATAAGCTAGTTTTTGAAACTAATAATAGTTATAAATCAGGATTATTGTTACAACCTGCCTTAACTTCAATGAAAATTACTGCTGCAATGGTTTCAGATGATGAATTAGCAGCAGGAGTCATGAATGGAATGCAAGATGCTGATATTAAGGTGCCTGACGAATTTGAAGTAGTTACTAGTAATGGTACTAAGTTGACTGAAATTGTTCGACCAAAGATGTCTTCCATCACATTACCACTTTATGATATTGGTGCCGTTTCAATGCGGATGTTAACCAAGTTAATGGATAATGAAGAGTTAGATGATAAAAATGTTTTACTTCCTTATGGTCTAATGAAACGGGATTCAACTAAATAAAAAAGAGTTCTCATTGAGAACTCTTTTTTATTTATTGTTTTATTTAAAATAATTATAAATTGTTCACAAAGAAGATGTTGATTAGCAGCCGGTTAATAAAACTAATTAAACACAAATGATGATTATACTGAAAATATCTGCCTATAATAAAAATTATATGCAGACAATTGATTGAAAAGTGATACAATACCATTGTTAATAAAATCACAATGGAAGAGAGAGAAAGATAATGAAAAAAGTAGCTTTAGTAACTGGAGCCGGACAAGGAATCGGAGAGAGCATTGCTAAAAGATTAGCTAATGATGGTTTTGCAGTCGCTTTAGTGGGTCGACATGTTGAAAAAACTGATCGAGTTGCTAATGAAATCAAGCAAAATGGTGGTCAAGCAATTTCATTAGTTGCTGATGTTTCTAATCGAGACGAAGTATTTGCAGTTGTTGATCAAACTGTTAATGAATTAGGCGATTTAAATGTCATTGTTAATAATGCCGGTGTTGCTCCTACCACTCCAATTGATGAAGTTACGCCTGAACAATTACAAAATGTTACTATGATTAATACTGGTGGTGTTGTTTGGGGAACACAGGCTGCTCATGCTGCAATGAAGAAATTAGGTCATGGCGGTAAAATTATTAATGCTACCTCTCAAGCCGGTGAAGTAGGTAATCCCAATTTGACTGTCTATGGTTCCACTAAATTTGCAATTCGGGGGATTACTCAAACTACTGCTAAGGAATTGGCTGTTGACGATATTACTGTCAATGCTTATGCTCCTGGTATTGTTATTACTCCTATGATGGAAGATATTGCTCATGAAGTTGGTAAAAATGCTGGTGAGAGTGATGAATGGGGCATGCAAACCTTCGCTAAAGATATTACTTTAGGCCGTGTATCTAAACCGGAAGATGTTTCAGCTGTAGTATCATTCTTAGCTGGACCTGATTCTGATTATATTACTGGGCAAACCATTACTGTAGACGGCGGCATGGTCTTTCACTAATTAAAAAAATCAACTAATAATCTTTAAAACAGCCTATTCCTAATGAGAGTTGGCTGTTTTTATTTTGCTTTTAAAATACTATGATTTTGCAATGCTTTATAGAAAGCAAATTATACCAAATTTATTAAAGCATCGTTTAAAATTATTATAGTAAATAAATTGAGGGGGATTTTATTATGTTAACTTGGACACCAACCACAAAAGATTATTACAATAAATTAAATCGTTTACGTAAAAGTCCGGATTTTAAAAAAGATGAAAATGGAATAATGAATAGAGTAGTTTCTGATCCTACAGTTGTTGCCGAATATTCCGTTGATGATTTTAATTTGCACTTTATGCAAGATAATGGTGGTCCTTATGCGCCAGAATCTGAAATTATGAAACGGTTCAAAGGGCCAAAACCGACTAGTTCAGCAGCTAAATTTTGTTTTCAATGGCGTGACCATATGGGATCTATGGGCGTAGATATTTCTGGTGGTGTGATCAACAGTAAAATCTATACTGACAAGACTAATATTCCAATCAGTGTTTATACTCCAGAGTTGAAGAATCCTGATGAAAAAATTGGTGCTTTTATTGCCTATCACGGTGGCGGTTGGATCGGTGGTAATGTTTTGGTAAATGAAAATTTTTGTAAATATATCGCCCAAAAAGCTCATTTACGAGTCTTTAACGTTGATTTTAGATTTGCACCCGAATATCCTGGATTAACAGTAACTGATGATTGTTTTGAGGCCCTTAATTATATTGTGACACATGCAAACGAATTGCACGTTGATACTAATACTGTTGCAGTATATGGAGATAGCGCAGGTGGTACCATTGCTGCTGCGGTAGCTTATATGGATCAAAAAATTGGTCATAAATATGTAACTCATCAAGTAATGTGTTACCCGTGTGTCACTTTGGACAAAGAAACTAATGATCAAATTGCATGGCCAGAATCTAAGTATCATTTAGATAGTTTTATGCAAACTAGATATCAAAAGGATAGTATTTTTTCTTCAAAGGGGATGCCAGCAATCGTTGATGTTTATATCAACGGTGACGACCCGAAAAATCCAAGATTTTCACCATATAATATGACAGATGAAGACTATCAAAATATGCCGAGAGCCTTTATTGCTACGGATGAATTTGATCCATTAAGACCAACTGGATATGCTTATGCCAAAAAATTGGCTGATAACGGTGTTTCTACATATTATTCTAATTATCGAGGAATGACGCATGCCTTTTTAGATAAATTTGGTATTTTTCCACAGGGACAAGAATTTGCAGATCAAGTAGCTAAATGGATTAATTGAGTGTATAACTAGAATAGTTAAGTTGACTCGAAACGGTTAGATTAACTTAATAAACAAAAACAGCCTATGATTATTAAATTAAAAGGCTGTTTTTGTTTGGATTTTTATATTTTGGAGAGCAATTGATGAGAAAACGAAAAAAAGAAAAGGAACACTATTTTTTACGAGGACTGGTTTCTATACTATGGTTATTTTTACAACTATGTAATGTAATTGTTTCTTTGGCGATTTTTGATGCGTATGGTAACACATATTATGCAAAAAATTCTATGGCAATACCGATATTGACGACATTAACGGTCTATTTACTGTTGCGTTGCTTTAATTACTGGATCTGTCGGATTTTGGGATATCATGCGGCTGCTGAATTAAACGAGATGGCGCCGTTTATTGGTTTAGATTCAGAATTACACAGTGGCTTTATCTTGCCTACATTTGTCAAGACTACCAAGGAATATCAAATACTTTATAAATCGCGTAGTAAATTTTTCCAGTTCCTGTTTTATATTTTATTTGTGATTATTGTATCTGGCACTGCAGGGATATTTATGTATGTTTAATTTTTAATAAAAGGATTCCGGATTCTGAGTTAATTATAGTGGGTACACCAGTTGTATTGACGTTGTTATTATACCTGGTTTCTAGAAGTTATTACGTTGTTTTTCCTCAAATTCTTCGATTGAAAGTGATTTTGAGAGAACACGGCCAGCCGGTTTATGGACGAACCAAAAAATAACATTTATTGCTACGATTGGAGGAATTACAAAGTGATATTACTTATATTATTATTTGATATATTACCGATTTCTCTGTATATCTTAACTAGAGTATTTATGAAACGAGATCATGATAATTTAATCGGATTTGATAGAAGTATGGAAAAAGGATATTCAATTTATTTGAAGAAAAATAATAGTTCAAGTGTGTTAAACATCATATTATTTGTTGTATTAGTATGGACGGCATTTATTTTGATTGCTAAACCGTCGTTTATGAAAGTACCATATAGCACTTTTTTATGTTAGAAGGAGCTAGTATCGTTACTTTTATTTCAGGAATGGTATTATGGTTAAAGTCTTACCGTATTGAGCGTTTGATAAAAAGATATCAACAACAGCATCCTTTTGAATACACTAAGCAATATAATAAAAAGAAACGAACTATAGTTATATTACGTAACTTAATGATAATTGATTCATTTGTAAATCTTATTTTTGGCGTACTGCTTATATTAGCGGGATGATTGATCAGATGGGCAATGATATGATAAAAGAAATTTTCAATGCTAGCACAATTAGTTATATAGTTGATAGAGATCTAGAGATTCATAGAAACACCGCTATTAGTTTGATAAAATAAACTAGTATGTAAACAGTAGATTAATTAATAAAAGATGTTTTAGATAGGTCAGGACGTTCAAAATTTGACATTGATACTCTTTAATAAAGTGATGAATAACGAAACAGCCCATTAGACTTAAGTCGAAGGGGTGTTTTTATTATGTATAAAATTTGTAATTTATATTAAAATAGATGATTTTTAAAGATTGTGAGTATATAAAAGAGACAAAAGATAAGTATAAACATGTTAACGCTTTTTTGCTGATTAATGATTACAACGATATATATGATACAATTAATGACATTGAATTTGATTTTTCCAAAGTGAGCACTTATATATCAATGAATGCACAATATATAGTAGGAATTGTGGCTGTTGGATCAGTTATTATTCTGGGACTATGTACTGATGGATTGGGTTTCTTATTTGCTGGGCTTTTGGGAGTAGTTAGAAAGGATGAGCCATAGATCCATTCTAATTATTATTAATTATATAGATATTTGGTGAAGTTTAATGATTTTAATTATCTGTTTTATAGCGTTTTTGCCTACATTTTTATATGCTGTTACTTCAAAATTTATAAGATTAATGAATCGAAATTCATCCAGTCTTATTCAAAGTATAGAAAAAGAGTACCCTGGATATAAAAATTTTGTTAATAAAAAATCGATGATTTGGATAACATTGTCAATATGGCTGTTATTGATAATAGCGATTATGTTTATAAATCCACCATATGCTAGTTTTATTATTTTGGGTGGTATGAGTTTTATTGTGTTAGTCTTAGGCGTTGAAATATTATTTTTATCTTATTTAGGACGTGAGAAGTTAATTGAATATCGTAAATCTCATCCGTTTGAGTATACTAAGGAATATATCAATAAATCAGTTTTGCCAGTTAGAATATTTTTTTCTGTTATGATGATTGATGCTGTGCTTAATCTTATCTTAGAAGCCTGGGTGATAATTGATCACTTTATGTAATAGATTGAATTTAAATGGAATTTAGGTACGCTTTGCTATGTTATAAAGTATAGATAATTGTCCATCTTTACGATAACTAATCTTACCAAGTTAAGATTCAGTGGGTACGTATAAAGTATGCTAATTCAGATGATATCAAGACTAATTTTATCAATGTGACATCTTTGTTTAGGACAATTGTCTTGAATTTTTAGTTAGATACAAATAACTATATTGGCTGATAACCTTGAAACACCGCCATTAGTTTGATAAACTAAAACGGTATGTAAAACATGAATTTTAAACTTAAAGAAAAGAGTTGTTAATAAATGTCAGGACATTCAAAATGGCATAACATTCAGGGTCGTAAAAACGCCCAAGATGCCAAGCGTGGTAAAATTTTCCAAAAGATTTCTCGTGATCTTTATCAAGCTGCAAAAGCTGGTGGAGTTGAACCTGAAAGTAACGCTCAACTTCGATTAGTTATGGAAAAAGCTCGAGCTGCTAACATGCCAAAAGATAACATTCAACGAGCATTGGATAAGGCTTCCGGTGTTGGTGGTGCTAAGTTCGAAGAAATTACTTATGAAGGTTATGGCCCTGGTGGTACCGCCATTATGGTTTCAGCCCTAACTGATAATAAGAACCGGACTGCTGCTGCTGTGCGTTCAGCATTTACTCACCATGGCGGTTCATTAGGTGCTAGTGGTTCAGTATCATACATGTTTGATCGTCAAGGATACATTGTTATCTTGCGTAATGGATTGGATACTGATGAAGACACTATGTTGATGGCTGCTCTAGATGCAGGTGCAGATGATATGAAGACTTCTGACGAAATTTTTGAAATCTTCACTGATCCTTCAGCTTTGCCAGCTGTTCGTGATGCTTTACAAGCTGCTGGTTATGATTTGGATACTGCAGAAGTAACTATGTTCCCAGAAAACACTACTGAAGTTCCTGAAGGTAAGGTTTCTCAATACACGGGCTTAATCGATGAATTATCTGAAAATGATGATGTTCAAGATGTTTATGAAGCTGCAGTATTGCCAGAAGAAGCAGAATAGTTTTAAAAAAGATTCGACCGTCTTGGTCGAATCTTTTTTTATTGCAGTAAAATTGTTTACTTTATCGTATTTAAAAGTGTGAGGTGAAAAATATGATAATAGAAAATTATTTTAGCGATCTATTAAGTGCAGCCATTTTAAAGCAATCTAGTGATATTTATTTTCTGCCCAAGAAGGATGGCTATGATGTGAAATTACGGTTTAAAAATCAAGTAGTGATAAGTGATAGACTTTCTAAATTAGATGGTCGAAAGTGCCTGAATTATTGTAAGTTTCAAGCTGATATGGCTATCAGTGAACATCGGCGACCACAAGTAGGGGCAATGGATTGGTATGTTCAAAACAATTGTTATTCTTTACGTTTGTCCACGGTAGGTGACTTCAATGCTGCTGAATCGTTGGTTATTCGAATTATTTATCCATTGAATCGAATTAATCAATCCACCTTTTTTCCAGAGCAACTTAACCAATTGGTTGAATTAACCAAACAACGAGGACTAATTGCTTTTGCTGGTCCTACTGGATCGGGAAAAACCACCACCATATATCATTTAGCCAAAAAAGTAGCTCAAGAACAGTTAGTGATGAGTATTGAAGATCCCGTTGAAATTGCGGAATCTGATTTTTTACAGTTGCAAGTTAATGAAGCAGCTGGGATGGGGTATTCAGAGTTAATTAAAGTTGGGTTACGGCACCGACCAGATGTTTTTTTAATTGGAGAAATTAGAGACGAAATCACTGCTAATGCTGCTATTCAAGCAGCCTTAAGTGGTCATTTAGTGTTAGCCACTGTTCATTCTCAGGATCCTTGGGGAATCATTAAAAGAATTAGTCAACTAGGAATCACTCAGGAGTACATTAATCAATCAGTTACGGGATTAGTTTATCAACGATTAATTCCTGATATTGACGGTAATTCGCAATCACTGATGGCAATTCATCATTTAAAAGACAGTGCAGCTGAACCTTATCAATGGGAGGAGTGGCAACAAAATCTTGAAACAATGGTCGATTCCAATCAAATCACGAAAGAAACAGCTAAACAATTCGCAACAGGTTAAGCCATTAACGGCTAATCAACAGGCTAATTTTTTCAAAAAATTTCAGAATTAATGCAAATTGGTTTTTCACTTTCACAAAGTCTGGATTTTATTATTAAAACTGAACCACAATTAGCTGCCGTATCTTGTCAGGTTATTAACTCTATCAAAATGGGCAATGGGTTTGCAGATAGTATTGTCAGTTATATATCTCAGGAATTAAGCAACCAAATTAAAATTGCCGAAAGTCATGGTCAATTACAGATCACCTTAGCAGAGCTGGCCGAATTTAGTAGTAAGAAATTGGAACAAAATAAAAAACTCAAATCACTGTTAGTTTATCCTTTAATTTTGGGTGTCCTCTTAACAACTCTATTAATTTTAATTGAAATATTCGTTTTACCTCAGGTTAGTCAACTGTCAGGTAAAAGTAATTCACAACATCATTTATTAAAAATCACTGGTGTTTTATTACTAGTAATTTTTTCTATTTGGGGCATGGTTAAATATTTAAACAGTAGGTTACCCTCCAAACGATTTGGCCTCTTAATTAAGTTACCAATAATTGGTAAAATTTTTCGATATTATGTTAACTATTATTTGGCTAGTAATTTAATGGTGCTATTGAAAAATGGGCTTAGTATAAAGGAAATTATATTACTGATTAAACACTTGCCAGCTGATTCCTTAATTTTTGAATTAGGTCAACAGGTGGCTCAACAATTACAAGTAGGTGCTTCTTATCGACAAATCACTTCGCATTATGAAATTATTGCACCAGAGTTGATTGCTTTGATTGATGGTGGCAAAACAGTAACCGAAATGGCTCAATCCATGATGGCGTATTCTAAAACAATGTTTTCTGCTATGGTTCAAGAATCCAATCGATTAATGTCATTTGTACAACCCGTTATTTTTTTGACAATTGGCATTATTATCACAGTAACTTACTTGCAAATTTTATTGCCGATTTATGATTCGGTAAGGATGGTATATTGATGAAAATTAAAGAAAAACTGAAATATAAACGTAAAGCATTTACATTAATTGAAATGACAATTGTCCTCTTTATTATTTCGTTACTGGTTTTAATTATTATTCCCAATCTATCTAATCAACGAAAAAATGCTAATGTAATTCACACCAACACAATGACAGCAGTTGTTCAATCGCAAATTGATGCCTATCTAAGTGAAGGAAAAAATGATAAATCAAAAGTTAATTTTCAAAAGTTAAAGGATGCAGGGTATCTAACTAAAAAACAAATTGAACAAGCTAAATCAGAAGGAATTAGGATTGCCAACAATGAAGCGATTCATTAAACGCAGCGGTTTTACAATGGCAGAAACCATAATTGCATTGGCAGTGACTGGAATAATGGTGATGGCTAATCTGATGATAATTGCAATGATGAAAAATCAAAATCAAATAAAAGAAAAACGCTTTTTTGACACAGTTAGCGTCATAGTTGAGAATATTCAGGCTAGTGCCGAATTAAATAACAGAACTAACAAAATAACTTTTCATGAAAATGGATGTGTAACTTTTACACTTATTAGGAATGATCGTTATTTAATCAAAAAAATTCAAATTCCTACCAGTCTTAAACTCAAGCAAAATCATTCGGTTAATGTTACTAAAAACGGTTTTATCAGCCCACAAACCATTAGATGGTACGGTACAGATGCTCGATTAAAGTACAAACAAAAATTTCAATTAGGGTGGAGTGGATTTAATCTTGAAAAAAATTATTAAAACTGGTTTTACAACGGTAGATGCTTTGATTGGTTTAACTATTATTGTTGCATTTGCATTGTTGTATGCTAAAACTAATAGCTTTATGGATCATAACATGAAAGAAAATGAAGTTAGATTGGAGCAGGCCAGAACTGATTATGAGAAATATAGTAAAAAAACAATTAAATCACAGGAGCGGTTTTCTACTAATTGAGACTTTAATAGGGACCGTTTTTTGTTTATTAGCTGTTTGGACAATAGCATTTGTTCTTACGGCAACCACTAAATTTCATGATGATTCTATTATCAGTTACCATTTGTTTTTGCAACGACTAGAAGGGGACGATTTTTTGTTTACTATTAAAAAATTTTCGGCAACTGAAATTGAATTGCATAGTATAGTAACCGATAAAAATTATAAGTTAACTAAGTATTGTAATTATGTCAGAATAACTGGTATTAAAAAAGGCCACATTCCTGTATTAAAAAACGTTAAAAATATTGAATGGCAACGAAAAAAAGTTAATCAAATTCAAATTAAAGGAGAATTTGAAAATGACAAAAAGTTTAGTTCAACGGTTATTTTCCAAGAATCATAAATTTAGAAATGGTTCTCTTACCGCAGTAGCAATTATTTTTGTCGCAATGTTAACGGTTATATTATTATTGGAAGTTAACCAATATTCGGCTTATATGCAAACCATCAATCAAATTATCAACAAGTATCAATATGTGCAACATTAACAATGATAACCCTTTCATTCCTTTGATAATGCGTGTTTTTAATTGTGAAGTGCTTGAATTATGAGACTAATTTCTGGTAAAATCAATCTAGTATATATAATTAGAAGGGGTTGAGTGTCCTGGCTGAAAAACAAATTCGAGAATTATTTGATATTCTTGACACTTCGTCTACATTTTTACAAGATAAACTGGATCTTTCATATTTAGATTCATTAATTGAAACGTTAGATATTATGTCTAATGTGGATGATGTTGAGGGTGTCGAAGGAATCTCTGACTCTGAATTTGGTTCATTTATTTCTAAAATCAAGACTGTTGATATTGATGCTATGAATGCTGAAACAGTTCGTAAAGCAATTCAAATGGCAGTTTTAAAGGCATCAAGGTCTGATAAGATGCAAGCTAATTATCAAATTACCCCTGATACTATTGGTAATTTAATTAGTTATTTGTTAAGTGGTCTTTATCGCAATGCGGATCATATTACTATTTTAGATCCGGCGATGGGATCAGGTAATTTATTGGGCACAATCACCAATGATTTTCGAAGTAGAGGGGTTAATGTTGATGCTATCGGAATTGAAAACGATGAAGCATTAGCAGAGTTAGCTTCCTTAAATTTTGAACTTCAAAAGTCAGCTGGTAGTTTATATCATGAGGATACAATTCAAGATTTGGTAGTTGGAAATGTGGACACGGTCGTTTCTGATTTGCCAATTGGCTATTATCCAATTGATGAAAATACGGTAAAGTACAAAACTAAGGCTAATAAGGGGCATTCATATGTACATCATTTATTGATGGAATATAGTATGGATCACTTACAACCCGGCGGCTTTGGTATTTTTTTGGTTCCAAGTGAATTGTTCAAGACTGAAGAAGCTAAAGGATTATTAGCTTGGATTCAGCAAACGGTATATTTGCAAGGAATTTTGAATCTACCTACTGAGTTATTTGCCTCCGAGCAGGCCCAAAAATCAATTTTAATTTTACAAAAGCCTGGAAAAACCGCTCAGCAAGTGGAAAAAGTATTGCTAGGTGAATTTCCATCATTTAATAATCCAGCAGAAATGAAACGTTTCTTAACGATGATAGATGACTGGGAAATTAATAATTTTAATAAGAAATCAGGAGATCAATAATGGGAAAATCAATTGCAATTAACGCTGGAAGCTCAACATTAAAATTTAAATTATTTGAAATGCCTTCAGAAAAGGTCATTGCTAGTGGGAATGTAGAACGAATCGGACTAGGATCATCAGACGTAACCATCAAATACGATGACGGTAAAAAATATACTGATACGCTAGATATTAAGAATCACGAAGAAGCCATTCGATTAGTTTTGGATAAGTTATTGAGCTTAAATATTATCAAAGAATACTCAGAAATCACTGGTGTTGGTCATCGAGTGGTTGCCGGAGGAGAGTTCTTCACTGATTCTGTTGTTATCGATGATGATGTTTTGAACAAAATTGAAGAATTAGTAGAATTTGCACCATTACACCAACCAGCTCATGTCATGGGGATTAAAGCTTTCCGTAAAATTTTACCTGACGTAATTAGTGTTGCGGTTTTTGATACCTCATTCCATAGTACTTTGCCAGAAGAAAATTACATGTACAGCTTGCCATATGATTACTATGATCAATATAAAGCTCGTAAGTACGGAGCTCATGGGACTAGTTATCGCTATGTATCTCAACGTGCTGCTGACATGCTTGGCAAACCATTAGAGGATTTGAAGCTTATCATTATGCATCTGGGTGCCGGTGCTTCTTTAGATGCTGTTCAAAATGGTAAATCATTTGATACTTCAATGGGATTTAGTCCAGTGGCTGGTATCACAATGGCCACTCGTTCAGGCGATGTAGATCCTTCTGTATTGCAATACGTAATGGCTAAAGAAGATATTACTGATTATGATGACATGATTGATATTTTAAACCATAAGTCTGGATTGCTTGGTATTTCTGGCATTTCTGCTGATATGCGTGACGTCGATAGTGCAGCTGCTGATGGTAATCATCGCGCTCAATTGGCACATAATATTTTCATTAATCGAGTTGTACGCTATGTTGGTTCATACATGGCTGAAATGAATGGTGCGGATGCTATTGTCTTCACCGCGGGAATTGGTGAAAATGATGCAGATGTTCGCCAAGAAGTAGTTGATCACTTGGGCTTTGTTGGTGCCAAAATTGATCCCGCTAAAAACGATGTCCGTGGGGTTGAACGTAATTTAAGTACCGATGATGCTACTGTTCAAACGTTATTAATTCCAACTGATGAGGAACTAATGATTGTACGTGATATTGAACGTTTAAGATAATAAAAAAGGCGAATATGAAAGTTTATTTCTAGTTAATGAAATCAACTTCATAGACGCCTTTTTATTTACACAAATTAAATGTTATCATTAAATATAATAATTTATTAGCTAAATTGGGGGCATTATTGTGCAATATTTTACTTCGGATACTCATTTTTTCCATGAACAGTTAGTGGGTGTGAACGATTTTTCTAATCGTGATTTTATTGATGCTGAAGATATGAATGAAACTATTATTAGAAATTGGAACACACGAGTAAATGCTGATGATATTGTTTATCATTTGGGTGATATTGCAATGCTTCATACCCGACCAGCGAAAGTGGTTTATCAACGAATTTTTGAAGTATTGAATCAATTAAATGGTCATTTGATTTTAATTAAAGGTAATCACGATAGTAGGGATTTATTTAAATATCTTGATAAGCATAATTATATTTACGGTAATCGCCCTAAATTTGAATTTCATGATGTCGGTGTTTTGATCAAAATGAACCACAGACAGTATTATTTAACTCATTATCCAATGATGTTAGGCATTGTTAAACAAATTATTAATTTGCATGGTCACTTACATCGTTACACGGTTCCTATTAAAGAAAACGTGAATGTTGGTCCCGATTCGGGTGATTTAGATTATTTAACTGAGGATGTACCATTCGGTACGCCATTATCAGAAACTGAAATTGAAAAAATTGTGGAGCAAAAATATATTGATTTTGCAAAAAGAAAATAACATGTTAAATGAAGAAATAATGATCCTTAATACTAATGATATCCATTCTCACTTAGAAAATTTACCTAAAATAACTCGCTACATTACAAATCAGCGAAAAAATAATTTGTTAAAAGGGGTGGAATCGCTCACTTTTGATATTGGGGATGCGTTAGACCGATTTCATCCACTAACCGAAGCAACAAACGGCAAAGCCAATATTCAACTGTTAAATAAATTAAAGCTTGATGGGGCGACTATTGGTAACAATGAAGGTTTAACTAATTCACACAAACAGTTAAACCAATTATATGATGAAGCCAATTTTGATGTTTTATTAGCTAATTTAGTTGACGATCAAACTGGCGATATTCCTAATTGGGCTCAGCCAGCTAAAATCATTGTTACAGCAGCTAAAACTAGAATATTAGTGGTTGGTCTTACTGCCCCTTACGATAATACTTATCCTTTAATTGGTTGGCGTGTTCAAGATCCATTTGAGGTTATGAAAGATATCTTGGTTAAATATAAAGGCCAGTATGATATTGTGATTTTATTGTCACATCTTGGACTTCCTACTGATCGTAAATTAGCTAAACGATTTGTTGAATTAGATGTTATTTTAGGTAGCCACACGCATCATTTATTAGTCAATGGTGAAGTTGTTAATCAATCATTATTAACCGGAGCGGGAAAATGGGGGCAACATATTGGTACAGTTCATTTAACGATAAATCATCATAAAATTATGCAGAAAACGGCCCAAACGATTTCGGTTGATTTAATTGAAAGTAAAGCTAGCGATGAAATTGAGACCAATCACTACCAACAAATGGGAGTTGAGTTACTTAAAGCTAACCAAGTTGCTAAATTATCGTTTTCAATGACGCCACAGTTAATTGGAAATTCGGTTATAGTTAATGAAGCTTTGAAAGCGGAAGCACATAAAGCACATACTGAGGCAGCTATCATTAACACGGGATTATTTTTACGTAGCTTACCAGAAGGTATTGTCACCCAAAATGACATTCATCAAATGTTACCGCATGCTATGAGAGTAATGAAAGTTAGATTAGATGGTTATAATTTATGGCGCCTTATTCAGGAAATGGAAAAGAATCGACGCTTTTTAATTAAATTTCAACAAAAAGGTATGGGCTTTCGTGGCAAGTATTTTGGGGAATTGCATTACTATGGTATTCGGTATGATTATGAAAAGCATCAACTGTTCTGGCGGGGCCAATTAGTTAGTCCGATTGAAACCTATGAAGTAGCAATGCCAGATCACTATTTATACATTCCGTTTTTCCCCACTATTCAGATAATGGGAGAAAATACTATTTATTTTGACGAAGACTTAAGGACGGTTTTTGCTAATTATTTAGCAAAACAATATCCGATTAAATAATAAAATACATGGAGGAAATTTGATTGGATCGTAATGACTTAAAAAAAATCATCGATGAGCGTAATGAGCAACGACATTCCTTAGGTTCTATTACTAGAGAAGATGAAAATAATTTATTGATTAATGATCATAAGTATCAATTGATTGAAAACCATCGAGATAGTTTTGATTTTTTTCAATTCGAACAGCATTTTAATTCAGCTTTTAGTAAATTTGATTACATCGTGGGAGAAACTCAGCAAGATCAATTATTATTGCGGGGGTTTTATGAAGACACTCGAGAGAATGCTACTGGACCGTTTATCTCACAGTTGACTGATATTCGACTAGAAGAATTGGATTTTAGTGAATCGTATTATGTTATTCATAACTTAGAAGCACGTCCGATTCCAGCAGCGCGTAAAAGTAATTCACGTCACCGCCGTTCACGTCACAGTAGACGTAATCGACGTGATAATAATCGTGATTTTAAAGAAAAACGAGTTAAAAAAGAAGGTAGTTCCATCAAGAATAATCAGGGGACTAAAGTGGTGGTTAAAGAACAAAGTAAAAAGGGTAATCACCAATTTGTCATCAAAGAGCGACGAAAGGAAAAGTAACTCCATGAAACAATATGAAGGTTATTTGATTGATTTAGACGGTACAGTGTATGCTGGCAAAACGAAAATACCAGCGGCTAAACGATTTATTGAACGACTTCAAAAAAATAAAACTCCATTTTTATTTGCCACTAATAATTCTACGCAACTACCTAAAGCAGTGAAGCAGAATTTGGCTGATAATCATGATATTTATATTTCCGAATCTAATGTCTATACATCTGGAATGGCTACGGCGGATTATTTAGTTCAACAAGCTAAAAAACATCCAGACAAACCTAGAACTGTTTATGTAGTAGGAGAGGCTGATTTGAAACAAGTGATTATTTCGGCCGGATTTAGTATTGATATCAAAAATCCAACTTATACAGTGGTTGGCTTAGATAGCGATTTAACCTATGAAAAATTGGTCAAAGCGGTTTTGGCCATTCAGGCCGGATCGATTTTTATTGGGACTAACCCAGATACTAATATTCCTAAGGAACGCGGCCATTTGCCTGGCGCTGGAGCAGTGGTTGATTTTGTACGATATGCTACTCAGGTACAACCAATTATCATCGGTAAACCGCAAGCTACTATCTTAAATTCGGCTATGGCAAAAATGGGGATTCAACCGGAAAAAGCAATTATGGTAGGGGACAACTATAATACAGATATTAAAGCCGGAATTAATGCGGGAATTGATACTCTCTTAGTATTTGGTGGAGTTTCTACTCCTGCATCTATTAAATCAGAATTAGTTCAACCAACATATATGGTTGATAGCTTAGACGATTGGAATATTTAAAGTTTCAAACTAAGTCCTGGTTTAATAGCTTTATGGTTTTTATTTTTTTTATTTCCTTAGCCATTTGCATTGTCGTTAATAGTTCCTGGTTATTTTACTATTCAATTCATTGGTTTAATATTACTGGTGCAACTGGATTATCAGTCCACCAGTTAATGAAAGAATATCAAAATATAATTTATTATTTACAAATACCATGGTCACCAGAATTACATTTTTGGTATTTTACTTCCTCTAGTCATGGAATAGAGCATTTTAGGGAGGTAAAACAACTGATTTTATTTAATAATGCGGTTTTAATTATTAGTGGTATCTTTAGTTTTTGGAAATTAAACCAACTTAAAAAGCGGCGCATGTTGTTTACGCTATTAACTCCCTTAAGGATAATGGTTGCTATTATTTTGATTTTGGCAAGTTTTAGCTTGATTGATTTTGACGATGTTTTTGTTAAATTCCATGAACTTTTTTTCCACAATCAGTATTGGCTATTTGATCCCAACGTAGATTCAGTGATTTTAATGTTACCAGATCGCTTTTTTGGACTTTGTTTTGGTTTATTTGGTTTAATTTTATTATTATTGATATTGATGTTGCATATTGCAATTAAACAAGAAATAAAAAAAGCAACTGATAAATAATCAGTTGCTTTTTATTCTGGATCCTTCATTAAAATCCAAAGAACTAAGTAAACGATAATTCCAGGAAATAGTGGAGTGATGGCTAATAGTAAGAAAAGAATTCGAACTAAATTAGCGTTCCAACCAAAATGTTCACTTAAACCACCAATTACACCAGCAATCACACCATTCTTGGAACGATGGATATCAATTTTCATGGTAATACCTCCAAATTTGTTACTAACTAACTTAATAAATTTGTTATCATTAAGTATATTAATAAAATCATAAAAAAGCTACTAAAACACTTTAATTGATTCAATTACGGTATCATTAGTGGTGGATTTTAAAACTGGGAGATTAAAAAAATGATTACAATGAATTTAAACGGTAACATGGGCAATCAACAAGTACGATTATCAGATGGTAATTATGGTCAATTATCTGGAGTTCGTGTATTTGGAAGTATTCCGGGTACCGTACAAGCAATCCAGTGGACCTTTATCCCTGCTGCAGCCGAACTAGAAGGTTTTGTTTTTGCTGGTAGTTTTGAAGAGGGACAAGTCATTCGCTCAATTAATGGTAAAAATGAATATAAAATTCATTTCAGCTAGTGATAAAATTAAAGACTCTGATTTTTAGGAGGCAAACACAATGAGTGTCGGAATTGATAAAATTGGTTTTTATACCCCCAAATTTTATATAGATATGGTTGACCTGGCGCATGCACGAAATGAAGATCCTAACAAATACTTAGTTGGAATTGGTCAAACAAGGCAGGCAGTAGCACCAGTTACACAAGATATTGTTACGATGGCGGCTAATGCAGCGGCTACCTTTTTAACGGCTGAAGATAAGCAAAATATTGAAATGATTATTTTTGGAACTGAAAGTGGTATTGATAATTCCAAAGCAGCGGCCATGTATTTGCAAAATTTATTGGAATTATCGCACGAAGCTCGTGCATTTGAAATTAAACAAGCTTGTTATGGAGCCACGGCTGGCCTGCAAATGGCGGTAGATTTTGTTAAATTGCATCCTGAAGCAAGTGTTTTAGTGGTGGGAGCTGATATTGCTAGATATGGTATTAATACTCCTGGTGAAGTTACTCAAGGCGCTGGGGCAGTGGCAATGCTAGTTAAAAGTAATCCAGACCTAGTGGAAATTGAAGAACCTAGCACATTTTACTCCGAAGATATTATGGATTTTTGGCGCCCATTGTATCGTTCAGAGGCGATAGTTGACGGACATTATTCTAATAATATGTATATCGACTTCTTTACTAAAACTTGGGAGCAATATCAACAAAAAACGAATCAAACAATGAATGATTTTGATGCTTTCTTGTTTCATTTGCCTTACACTAAAATGGGTATTAAAGCATTAAGAACTATTTTAACTGATGATGATCACTCTCAAAAAATATGGCAGGAATTTGAGGCCGCTAAGAAGTATAATGCTGAAGTTGGTAATATTTATACGGGTTCTTTATATTTAAGTCTTTTATCTTGGTTAGCTAATTCAACGAATGTTAAACAAGGCAACCATATTGGATTATTTAGCTTTGGCTCTGGCGCCCAAGGAGAATTTTTTGCGGGTAGAATTGGACCAGCAAAAAAACGCTTGGAAATTAAAGATCAAGTTGATGAAATGTTGGCTGATCGAACATTGCTTTCAATTGATGAGTATGAAGAAATTTTCAATGCTCGAAAACCCTTTGAATCGGCAGACTACCAGTTAGATACTAGCTCCGAAAATGCTAATTATTATTTACTAGGTCAAAAAAATCATCAATTGATTTATAAAAATGCGAATGAAAAATGATTTAATCATTGAATTGTTCGTTTATTTTCGTTAAAATAAAGTAAAATATTTATTCGGAGGAACCCACTATGAAAAATGTCTACCTTGCTGCTCCTTTTTTTAGCGATGAACAAGTTGCTAGAGTAGAATCGATTGAAAAAGCTTTAGCTCAAAATCCTTCAATTGGAGAAGTGTTCAGTCCTAGAAAAAACCAATTGGAACAATTTGAATATGGATCACCTAAGTGGGCTTCAGAAGTTTTTAAACACGATATTTCTAAGATTGATTGGTGCGATATCGTTGTTGCTATCGTTGATTTTACAGATGATAACGTTGATAGTGGCACTGCGTTTGAGTTAGGGTATGCATACCAGGCACAAAAACCAATTATTATTTTCCATGAAAAAGATACTATTTTAAATATTATGGTTTCTGAAAGCCTAACTTCTCATTTAACTACTCCTAATCAAGTAGAAGACTACAATTTTAATGAACTTACCAAGATACCATATGTTGGTAAAGTTATTTAACTAATAAAAAACCTACCCCGAGGGTAGGTTTTTTATTATGAGATATTGTTACGATAAAGCCCAACGACTTTACCAAGAATTGAAACTTTAGTTAAGATGATGGGAGCCATGGTATCATTTTCTGGTTGAAGACGATAATGATCACTTTCCTTGAAGAATCGCTTACAAGTTGCTTCATTTTCATCGGTCATAGCAATGACGATTTCACCGTTTTCAGCGGCAGCTTGTTTCTTAACGATTACGTAATCGCCACTTAAAATACCAGCATTAATCATACTCTCGCCACGAATTTTCAACATAAACAATGGTTGTTCAATACGACTAAGTTCTGGTGGTAGAGGAAAATAATCCGTAGCTTCTTCTACTGCTAAAATGGGTTCGCCGGCAGTTACTGTTCCTAAAACGGGGATTTGTTTTTGATCTGGTTCGATTCCTAAAACATCAAGACCGGCAGGAGTTACTTCAAGGGCGCGGGGCTTAGAAGGATCTTTAATAAGTAATCCTTTTTTTTCTAATCTTGCAATGTGACCGTGAACAGTTGAAGTTGAAGAAAGGGAAACAGCTTCACCAATTTCACGAACAGTTGGTGGATAGCCGTGTTCGTTCACTTTTTCCCATATGTAGTGTAGAATTTGAATCTGCTTATTTTTTGGTGAGTCCGTCATGTTTTTTACCTCAGCTAAATTTCGTTTGAATAGACTGATGTTATCACATTTTTCTCTTTTTTTCAAACAGATGTTCGGTAAGCATGACAAAACCGAAAAAAATCAAAAATGTTATAATACATAATAAGAATATTGATGGAGGATGACGAAATGACAGAAGAAAAACAAAACAAAATGGAACAAATTGAAGATGAGGTCATGAAAGAAATTGTTCCTCGAATTAATGAACTGGCTAAAAAGGCTAAAGCAGAAGGGTTAACTGAGGTAGAAAAGCTTGAACAAAAGGATCTTCGGCAAAAATATTTAGAGAGATTTCGTAATAATTTTAAATCTCAAATTGAAATGATGAAAATTTACGATAAAGAAGGCAAAGAAGTTACTTCTGATAAGGTAAAGGATGTTCAACGTAAAAAGGGATTAAGAGACGATTAATCATTAAATAAAATTTATTTTAATCCACCTTTTATTTTAGGTATTAATTGTGTAGAATTAAAAGGGTGAGATAATAAAGGAGGACTGCATTTTGCCAACTTGGATTTGGATCTTGTTAGTTATCCTCGCCTTAATCGGTGGATTAGCTGGAGGTTTCTTTGGCGCTCGTCGTTACATGAAAAAATACCTTCAAGACAATCCTCCTATTAGTGAGGACCAATTACGCTCAATGATGATGCAAATGGGTCAAAAACCATCGCAAAAGAAGATTAATCAAATGATGCATACGATGAAAGCCCAAGCAAAAAATTCTAAATAGAAAAAGCCTGCCAATTGGCAGGCTTTCTATTTTTTAGCAGGATCAATATATTTAAAATCAGGATTAATGGATTTATCTAATTTATCGAAGGCAGCTTGCATTTGCTTTTCAATTTTGGCTTGTTGTTCTTCAGTTAACTTGGTTTTACGGTCAACATAGATAGGCTCGCCAAATTCTACTGTAATTCTTTTACGACTAAAAAGTTGTTTGAAAGTTAAAGGACCTTGATAGACAGTAGGAACCAAAGGGACTCCAGTTAGTTGAGCAATTAAAGCTGCACCACCTTTGAGCTCTTCTGAATGACGTGTTCCTGATGGAAACATTATTAGTGATAAATCACTCTTTCGAAGCATTTTAACTGGAGTTTTAATTGCTGAAGGACCCGGATGATCTCGATCAACTGGAAATGCATTACAATTGACTAAAATCCATTTAATAATCGGATTCTTAAATAGTTCTTGTTTAGCCATAAAACCAAATTTTTTGGGACTAGCAGCTAAAGCGTAGTAAATGGGATCAAACCAAGTTCGGTGCGGTCCCACCAAAATATAATTTCCTTTTGGTAAGCGTTCCTTGTGTTGATAATGAGCATTACCATTGATTATAAAAAGGAAAATTCGAATTAAAACTCTTAATATTGAATATAGCAAAGTTATTCTCCTCAAAATGAAATCTATTATTTCAATCTTACGTATTATCCAATAATTTATCAAGAAAATTTGTTACTTAAGTTAGGAAAGATAAACATGGTGAAATTAAAAGCAGACGAACGAATTGATCAATTATATAGCCAAAGTGTTTCTATTATTCAAAGTCCAAATGTTTTTTCATTTTCTTTAGATGCCGTACTTTTGGCTAATTTTACTGTCATTACTAAAAAAGATAAAAATATTGTTGATTTATGTGCGGGCAACGGAGCAGTTGGTTTATTTTTATCTACTCAAATTAACCCTGATGCTCATATTTATAGTATTGAACTTCAATCAGAATTAGCTGATATGGCCACTCGTAGTCTTGAATTAAACCATCTAGAAAAACAAATAACAATCATTAATGCGGATTTAAAGGATAGTTTTAACTATCTTAAGAAGGATTCAATGGATGTGGTAACTTGTAATCCACCATATTTTGTTAACTATGATTCTAGTCAAAAAAATCCTAATCGTCATTTAGCGCTGGCCAGACACGAATTAACCACTAATTTGGCCGAAGTCGCTGAAATCAGTGCTGGGTTATTAAAAATGAACGGAAACTTTTTTTGTGTTTTTCGCCCAGATCGCCTGACCGATTTATTAGAAACGTTACGTAAATATCGATTAGAACCTAAAATTGTTCAATATGTTCGACCACATGAAAATAAAGACGCTAATATGGTATTGGTCAAGGCTATTAAAGATGGTAAGCGTAACGGAGTCAAGGTAATTCCAGATATCATTGTATATGATGGTGATCAATATTCTCAACAAGTAAAAGAGATGTTATATGGAAAGTAGTAATAAACAATTTATGTACGTTATTGAGTGTGAAGACGGTAGTTTATATACGGGGTACACTACGAATGTTAAAAGACGTTATCAACAACACGTCACCGGTAAAGGGGCTAAGTATACCCGGGCTCATCGACCTAAACAATTACTTTATCAAGAAGAGTTTGTGGACCAACATAGTGCTATGCATGCTGAATATCAATTTAAACAATTGAGTCGAACTCAAAAGATGCAATATATTAAAAAACATCAGTCTAAAATCACGGATTAAGGGGTTAAATAGTGATCTCTTAATGGTATAATTGATATAGACTAATATTAGTCTAATAGATTAATAAATCCAGGAGGTTGTGTTATGAAAATTGTTGCATACGGTATTCGTGATGATGAAAGACCATTTTTAAATCAATGGGCTGAAGAAAATCCATCTGTCGAGGTAATTGGCAACAGTGAACTTTTAGACGATGAAACTGTCGTAGATGCTAAAGGGGCAGATGGCATTGTGGTTTATCAACAAAAACCATATACCGCTAGTGTGATTGATAAACTTGGTGAATATGGAGTTAAATTCATGTCACTAAGAAATGTCGGTATTGATAATATTGATGCTGATGCCATCAAACGTAATGGTATTTTAGTAACTAACGTACCAGCATACTCACCAGAGGCCATTGCCGAATATACGGTTGCTACACTCATGGCATTACTTCGTCGTTTTAAGAATTTTGCCCATAAAGAAGCTAACGGTAACATGAAATGGGCTCCGGATTTGGCTGATGAGTTGAATCAAATGACAGTTGGGGTATATGCAACTGGTAAAATTGGTCGCGCTGCAATTAAGATTTATCAAGGATTTGGGGCTAAAGTTATTGCTTACGATATTTTCCATAACCCTGAATTAGAAGCAGAAGGGATGTATGTTGATACTCCCGAAGAATTATATGCACAAAGTGATGTTATTTCCCTTCACGCGCCAGCAGTAGCTGAAAATGAACATATGCTAAATGATGAAGCTTTTTCAAAAATGAAGGACGGCGTTTGGATCTTAAATCCTGCTCGTGGTAGTTTGATTGATACCGATGCTTTACTGCGTGCCTTAGATAGTGGCAAAGTTGCTGGTGCTGGTTTAGACGTTTATGAAGATGAAGTTGGTATTTTTAATAATGATTTGGGTAGTTTTGATAATATCCCTGATGAACGCCTTAAGAACCTAATGAAGCGTGAAAATGTAATCGTGACACCACATATTGCTTTTTACACTAAAAAAGCTGTTAAAAATATGGTTTACTTTGCTATGAATGCAAGTAAAGACCTTAATGAAACCGGCACTTCAGATAAATTAGTAAAATTCTAATTTAATTTTTTCGAAATTTAACTTGATTAGTAAGTTATTTTTGGCTATAATTTTAAGGTATGTTAATACACACCCGAACGGACGCTTAATCGGTGCCAGCAATGGTTAATTAAACGAAGGATGTTCGGGGAGGAAAAAAACTATATGGAGGCTATATAATGGCTGTTATTTCTATGAAACAATTATTAGAGGCTGGTGTTCACTTCGGTCACCAAACTCGTCGTTGGAACCCTAAGATGAAGCAATATATCTTTACTGAACGTAATGGTATTTACATCATTGACTTACAAAAGACTGTTAAGTTGATTGATACTGCTTATAACTTTATGAAGGACGAAGCTTCTAAAGGCGCTGTTGTTTTGTTTGTTGGTACTAAAAAACAAGCACAAGACTCAATCGCTGAAGAAGCAACTCGTGCTGGTCAATTTTACGTAAACCACCGTTGGCTTGGTGGAACATTGACTAACTGGGATACTATCCAATCACGAGTAAAACGTCTTAAAGACCTTAAGAAGATGGAAACTGATGGTACTTTTGACCGTCTTCCTAAGAAAGAAGTTTCATTACTTATTAAGCAACGTGAAAAATTAGAACGTTTCTTAGGCGGTATTGAAGATATGCCACGGATCCCAGATGTATTATTCATCGTTGACCCTCGTAAGGAACAAATTGCTGTGCACGAAGCACAAAAATTGAACATTCCTATCGTTGCAATGGTTGATACTAACACTGATCCTGACCAAATCGACGTTGTTATTCCTTCAAATGATGATGCTATTCGTGCTGTACGTTTGATTACTGCTAAGATGGCTGATGCTATTATTGAAGGTCGTCAAGGCGAAGACGACGTTGAAGAAGAAGTTTTCGTAAAAGCTGAAAAAGACGAAAACGGCGAAGAATCAATCGAAGAAGTTGTTGTTGAAGAAGACAACAAATAATTTAAATTAACGCTAAACAATGGGCTGACTCATCGCTTTGGACCTTACTGGCCTAGTGGGGGTCAGCTCTTATTTATTAGGAGGTCATGAATAATGGCAAAAATTTCTGCTGCTCAAGTTAAAGAATTACGTGAAAAAACCGGTGTTGGTATGATGGACGCCAAAAAGGCTTTAGTTGCCGCTGACGGTGATTTTGCTAAGGCTACTGATATTCTTCGTGAAAAAGGTGCTGCTAAGGCTGAAAAGAAGAATGATAAGGTTGCTGCAAATGGTTTAGCACGAGTTGCTATTCACGATAATGTTGCTGCTATTACTGAAATCAATTCTGAAACTGACTTTGTTTCAACTAATGATACTTTTAAGGACCTAGTTGACATGGTTACTGATGTTATCGCTCTTAAGAAACCAAGTTCAATTGAAGAAGCTTTAGCATTGCCAGCAACTAAGGGTACTATTAACGATGCTATTGTTGAAACTACTCAAATTACTGGTGAAAAAGTTACTCTTCGTCGTTTCCAAATTGTCGAAAAAGCTGATAACGAAGTATTTGGTGACTACCTACACAATGGTGGTTTGATTGGTGCACTTACAGTTATTGAAGGTGCTGATGAAGAAGTTGCTCGTGATATTGCAATGCACGTAGCTGCTACTAACCCAGAATACTTGAACAAAAATGACGTTCCTGCAGATCGACTTGCTCATGAAAAAGAAGTTCTTACTAAGGAAGCCTTAAACGAAGGCAAGCCTGAAAAGATTGTTGAAAAAATGGTTGAAGGCCGTCTTCACAAGTTCTTGGCTGAAATTTGCCTTGAAGATCAACAATTCGTTAAGGATCCAGATCAAACCGTTGCTGAATACGTAGCATCAAAAGGTGGTTCAATTAAGACCTTTGTTCGTTACGAAGTTGGTGAAGGTATTGAAAAAGTTGAAAAGAGCTTTGAAGACGAAGTTCGCGAACAAATGAATAACTAATTTTTTCTTTAAAAAATTAGATTCAGTTTCGAAATGAAACCTACTGATGTATTTTAATATCAGTAGGTTTTTTATTTGGGTGGAATTATTGTTGTCACTGCCCTTATTATGCTAAAATTGAATGTAATGATTAACAATGGGAGGCAGTTTGATGTCTGAAATTAAATATAAACGGATAGTCCTAAAATTAAGTGGGGAAGCTCTCGCTGGCGATACCGGATTTGGTATTAACCCACCAGTGATTAAAACAATTGCTGAAGAAATCAAAGCGATTTATGAACTAGGAATTCAAATCGGTATTGTTGTTGGTGGCGGTAATATGTGGCGAGGCGAAGCCGGTGCTGAAATGGGAATGGAGAGAGCTCAGGCAGATTACATTGGCATGCTAGGAACCATTATGAATGGTCTGGCTTTACAAGACAATCTCGAATCAATTGGGGTACCAACTCGTGTGCAAACTTCAATTGAAATGCGTCAAATTGCTGAACCATATATTCGTCGTAAAGCAGTCCGACATTTAGAAAAGGGTCGGGTAGTTATTTTTGCTGGTGGAACTGGTAACCCATACTTCTCTACTGATACAACAGCAGCTTTACGTGCGGCAGAAATTGATGCAGATGCTATTTTGATGGCTAAAAATGGTGTTGATGGTATCTACTCTGATGATCCACGTACGAATAAAGAGGCCAAAAAGTTTGATACCTTAACTTACATGGATATTCTAAACAAAGGTCTTAAGGTAATGGATTCAACTGCTAGTTCATTATCAATGGATAACAATATTCCATTAGTTGTGTTCAACCTAAATGAGGCTGGCAATATTAAGAAAGTTGTTACTGGTGATAACATTGGAACAACGGTAAAGGAGAAATAACATGGCTGACGTTAATGCAATTTTAAATGAAGCAAAAGATAAAATGAAAAAGGCTGAGGAAGTTTTAGGCCGTGAACTATCAGGAATTAGAGCGGGACATGCTAATGCTAGTCTATTAAACCGAGTAATGGTTAATTATTACGGAGCTCCCACACCATTAAATCAAATTGCTTCCATTACTATTCCAGAAGCGCGAGTAATTTTAATTACACCATTTGATAAATCAGCACTTGAAGATATTGAAAAAGGAATCTATGAAGCTGATTTGGGAATTAGTCCAGCTAATGACGGTTCTGCTGTTCGTTTGGTTGTTCCTGCCTTAACCGAGGAACGTCGTGAAGAAGTTGCTAAACAAGTTAAAGCAGTTGGTGAAAAAAGCAAGGTTGCAGTTAGAAATGTTCGCCGTGAAGCAATGGATAGCTTAAAGAAGAGCAACAAAGCAGAAGAAATTACTGACGATGAACTTCATAGTAATGAAAATAAAGTTCAAAAAATTACAGATAATGCGATTAAAGACATCGACAAACGAGTTTCTGATAAAGAAAACGAAGTTATTAGCGGTTAATTTAAAAGTCAATTTTAGGAGGAAACAAACATGGCAGATGAAAATAATAACAATGAAGAAGTAGAAATTATTCCTGGTTCCAAAGAATTTGATCAAATGTTGTTCAAGCTAAATGGGGAAATGAATGCTGACGATATTTCAGTATTGAACTATGGCGGTAATGAATTTCAAGAAATTCAACCAAACTTTTATGCAATGCCTGCTTTTATCGCAGACAATTTCAATTTATTCTTCATTGTAGCTCCATTGATTGAAGACGATTGGGTAGTTGCATTTTCAACTGCTAAAATTGAAAATGAAAATGAAATTACTGATTTATCTGAACCTATGACTACCGGTCAAGGATTGAATCAATTAGGTGCGGTTAACCCAGATGAAGCTAATAATTTGTTGAAGTACTTTAACACGTTAGTTGACGCTAACCGTGGTGAATGGAGAATGGTAGAAGCTGGTGATGATCAAACCGCTAGTGAAACTAATGAATAGGATTGTTTAGGATGAGTTAAATGATTCTCATCCTTTATTTTTGATATCGTAAAGATGAGGTTATGAGTAATTGCTAAATTCAAAAAAAACAAAAAAAGTAACGCAGATAGATCCTGATAATATTCCTTCACACGTGGCCATTATCATGGATGGTAACGGCCGCTGGGCTAAAAAACGTTATCTACCAAGAATCGCCGGTCATAAACAAGGAATGGAAACAGTTAAAACGATTACTAAGACCGCTAGTCATATGGGAATTAAAGTTTTGACCCTGTATGCTTTTTCTACTGAAAATTGGAAGCGACCTAAAGATGAAGTTAGCTACATTATGAGTTTACCCGGAGCTTTTTTTGACAAATTTGTGCCGGAGTTGATAGAAAATAATGTTTCAGTACGAGTAATGGGTATGACAGAACAATTGCCGAAGCAAACATTAGCAGCCGTTAACAAGGCAGTTGAACAAACTAGTCATTGTACTGGTATGATTTTGAATTTTGCGTTAAATTATGGTGCAAGAATGGAAATTACTAATGCAGTAAAAGAAATTGCACTAGCGGCGGCCAATCACGAAATCGATCCTGTTGATATTGATGAAAATATGATTGCTGATCATTTAATGACAGCATTTTTAGGTGACTTGGCAGATCCTGATTTGTTGATTCGTACTAGCGGCGAAGAACGAATTTCTAATTTTTTACTTTGGCAAATCGCTTATAGTGAGTTTATTTTTAGCGAAACGTTGTGGCCTGATTTTGATGCTGATACTTTTGAAAAATTAGTAATTGAGTACCAGGGCCGACATCGACGGTTTGGCGGCCTAGAAAAAGAATCTAAAAAGTAGGGGATTAACATGAGACAAAGAGTAATTACAGCAGTAGTAGCGTTAATTATTTTTATCCCCATTATTATTGCTGGTGGGGTTTGGATCGATATTGCTGCTGCAGTTTTAGGAGTGGTAGCTATTTCAGAAATATTAGTAATGAAAAAGAAATTACTAATTTCTGGAGAAGCATTGATTTCGTATTTGGGAGTTTTAGTACTAATTGCTCCGCAACAGTGGTTGTCTTTGATACCAAATAATATTAGTCAAACCTTCTTATTTTATATGGTAGTAATGGCATTATTATTGCTAACGGTGTTTACACGTAACCGATTTTCATTTGATGATGTCGGAGTGTTAACTTTGGGAATGCTATATACTGGCATGGGCTTTCACTTTTTCCTAACGGCTAGACACGTAGGCTTAACAATGCTTCTTTACGCATTGTTTATTGTTTGGGCTACCGATAGTGGTGCATACATTTTTGGTCGGATGTTTGGTAAACATAAGTTAGCCCCACATGTTAGTCCGAACAAAACCTGGGAAGGTTCAATTTATGGCAGTATTTTCGCAGTGGCACTTGTTAGCATCTGGGCCTTATTTTATCCCATCGCAGGCCTTAGCTTCTGGCAACTTTTACCAATTACCATCGGATTGTCAGTGATGGGGCAATTAGGTGATTTGGTCGAGTCATCACTTAAACGATACTATGGTGTTAAGGATTCTGGTAAAATTTTGCCAGGGCACGGTGGTATCTTAGATCGTTTTGATAGTTTATTGTTTGTTTTACCTGTCCTACATCTTGTAGGATTGATTTAGAGCCATTAGGAGGAAGATAATCCTTGATAACTACGATTATTGTTTTTATTATCGTTTTTGGCATTTTGGTAATCTTCCATGAATTTGGTCATTATATTATGGCCAAAAGATCGGGAATTTTAGTGCGAGAATTTTCAGTAGGTATGGGACCTAAGTTGTTTTATTACCGAAAAAATGGAACCACCTTCACCCTTAGACTGCTACCTGTCGGTGGCTATGTTCGAATGGCTGGTGGTGCAGATGATGAAGACGAAGAAATTAAACCGGGAACACCGGCAACACTACAAATTAACAAGCAAAACAAAGTTAGTTCTATTAATATTAGTAATAAAACATCTCTATTTCAGGGAATTCCAGTCACAATTACTGATTCAGATTTAGAAAACCAACTTTGGTTAGATGGCTATGAAAATGGTGATGAATCAACTACTAAGCGTTTTGCAGTTGATCATGATGCCACAATAATTGAAAAAGACGGGGTTGCAGTTCAAATTGCTCCTAAAGACGTCCAATTTGATTCTGCTTCATTACCAAATCGGATCCTTACTAATTTTGCTGGAGTTTTTAATAACTTTTTGCTGGCTATTGTGGTTTATACCATTTTAGGATTTGTTCAAGGTGGAGTCCTCACTAATACTAACCAAGTAGATGTTGCTACCCATGATTCAGTTGCTCGTGATGCTGGTATTAAAAGCGGTGATAAAATCATTGCTGTTGATGGCCAAAAAACTGATAATTGGACAGAATTAACAACTAAAATTCAGAATAAACCAGGAAAAAAAGTTGATTTAACGGTTAAACGTGGTAACTCACAAAAAAAAGTGACTCTAACCCCTAAAAAGGAAAAAATTAGTGGTAAAAGCGTCGGAATGATTGGTGTTACACAAAGCTTGGATCGCAGTTTTAAGGCTAAAGCTTTGTCTGGATTTACTCAATCATGGTCAATGACCAAGCAACTCCTTATTGCCATTGGTTCAATGTTTACCGGTCATTTTAGTTTGAACGATTTAGGTGGACCAGTAGCTATTTTTGCTACTACCTCTCAAGCTGCTAAGTTAGGAATTACCGGCGTATTAAGTTTCTTAGGATTCTTGTCATTGAACTTAGGAATCGTTAATTTGCTCCCAATTCCAGGACTTGATGGTGGTAAATTATTATTAAATATTATTGAGGCGATTAGACATAAACCGGTTTCAACCAAAACAGAAACGGTAATTACTTTAATTGGATTTGTCTTTTTAATGATTCTAATGGTCTTGGTTACATGGAACGATTTGCAAAGATACTTTTTGCATTAAGTTAATTATTAAAGGAGATTTTTGAAAATTATGAAGCAGTCATTAATACTTGTTCCCACTTTAAAGGAAGATCCTAGTGGAGCAGAAGCTCTTAGTCATAAGTTACTTGTTCGAGCAGGATATATTCGACAAGTTTCTGCTGGAATGTACTCTTATTTACCAATGGCTTATCGAGTACTAAGCAAAATTGAAACTATCATTAGAGAAGAAATGGTTAACACTGGTGCTCAAGAAATGTTAATGCCAGATGTGTTACCAGCTGATCTGTGGATTCAATCTGGTCGTTATGAAACTTATGGGCCTGAGTTATTTAAGTTCAAGAATCGCCATGATACTGATTTTATTTTAGGACCAACTCATGAAGAAACATTTGCTCAATTAATTAGAGACTCAATTAAATCATATAAACAATTACCATTGTCACTTTATCAAATTCAAAGTAAATATCGTGACGAGGATCGTCCGCGATACGGTTTGTTAAGAAGTCGAGAATTCATTATGAAAGATGCTTATTCTTTTGCTGCTGATGAAGCTGACTTGGATAAAGCCTTTGATTTGATGGAAGCGGCTTACATTAAGATTTTTGATCGAATTGGTTTAAATTACCGAGTAATCATTGGTGATGGTGGTGCCATGGGCGGTTCAGATTCTAAAGAATTTTCCGCACCTGCTGCTGTTGGTGAAGATACTATCGTTTATTCCGATGAGAGTGACTATTCAGCTAACCTAGAAATGGCTACTACAATTATTGAAGATGTTAAAAATGATGAGACTCCAGCCGAATTAGAAAAAATTGCAACACCAGGTATTAAAACTATTGATGATTTAGTTGGTTTCTTGAAAGTTACACCAGCTGAAGCCATGAAATCAATTTTGTATGTAGCTGATGAAGTTCCAGTAATGGTTCTAGTTCGTGGTGATTATGAAGTCAATGAAGTTAAAGTCAAAAACTTCTTAAATGCAGATTTCTTTGATAAAGCTAATGATGAACAAGCCGAAGAATTTCTAGGAGCCAATTTTGGTTCATTGGGACCAGTTGGTATTTCTTCTGATGTTAAAGTGTTAGCTGATGTTCGAGTAGCTAATATGGTTAATACCAGTGCTGGTGCTGATGAAGATGGATATCACTATATTAATGTTAATATTAATCGTGATTTCACTCCTGACCACATTGGTGATTTTTCAATCGTTAAAGAAGGTGAACCTTCACCTGATGGTAAGGGACATCTTAAGTTCACTCGCGGAATTGAAATTGGCCATATTTTTAAATTAGGTACTCGTTATTCGGAAAGTTTTGGTGCTAACGTATTAGATCAAGGTGGTCGCAGTGTTCCCGTTATTATGGGATCTTATGGAATTGGTATTAGCCGACTATTGTCAGCAATTAGTGAACAAAATGCCGATGAAAATGGTTTGATTTGGCCAGCGGCCATTGCCCCATTTGATGTTCACGTTATCCCGGTCAATGTTAAAAAAGATGATCAACGTAATTTAGCTGATCAAATTGAGGAAACATTGACTCAAGCTGGGGTAAGCGTCTTGGTAGATGATCGAAAGGAACGAGCAGGTGTGAAATTTGCTGATTCTGATTTAATGGGATTGCCAATTAGAGTAACGGTTGGAAAACGTGCTGCTGAAGGAATTGTTGAAATTAAAGTTCGAAAAACTGGTGAAAGTGTTGAAGTAGCTGCCACTGACGTTTTGAAGACAATTACTGAATTACAAAAAACAATTGCTTAGTTGCAAAATAAGGAATTTGTTTTAAGATATATAAAGCAATAAAAAAACTGGGATTTCCCAGTTTTTTTTAATCAGAATTTAATTGTATTTGTATTACTTAAGGAGGAAATATTTTGAGCCTCAATCCACAAGAACTTTTTGGAAAATTATTGGAGCAATTAAATTGGACCGATATGAGCAGCAATTTGGCTTTTGATAACGCCGGAATTGATAAAATTGAAATTCATAAGCGTAGTAAAGTTTGGAATTTTGTGATTAATACCAAAACTATTTTACCATTTGAGTTATTTTATGAATTAAATAACCGCCTTCGTGGGGCCTTTCAAGATATTGCTCAAGTTAATTTAACAATTATCCCGACAACCAATGAATTTGATAATAAAATTTTACAGGATTATTGGCAATGGGTAGTAACTAATTGTGGAATTACATCACCACTATTGAGGGAATTATGTGACGAAAGAGCACCACAAATTAGTGATTCACGAGTTGAATTTACTGTTGAAAATGAAGTGGTGAAAAATTTTTTAACACAACAAGCCTTAGGGCCAATTGAAGACACATACCGCCAGTTAGGGTTTCCTAATTTTACTATCCATACCATGGTGGATGAATCAGCTTCACAGCAAAAAATTGAAGCAATGAAGCAAAAAGCGGCTGAGCAACAAGTTCAAATTGCTAAACAAGTTGCTAACAATGCGCAGCAAAAACCAGCTCAACATAAAACCAGTTCTAACCCTAAAGGCGCTACGATTGGCCGACGAATTGATAATAAACAACCAGTAACCCAGATGGTCGATATTTTAGATGAGGAAAATTCGATTATTGTTACAGGATACGTTTTTGATAAAGAAATTAGAGCACTACGCTCAGGGCGAAAACTGTTAATGTTAAAGGTAACTGATTATTCTTCTTCAATTCAAATTAAGCGTTTTTCTGGCAAAAATGATGAGGCCTTATTTGATACCATTAATGTTGGCGACTGGATTAAAGTTCGTGGTAATGTCCAAGAAGATAATTATTCTCATGAATTAACGATGAATGCCAACGATATTAACTTAATGAAGCATGCAGAAAAAACAGATGATGCACCAGCTGATCAGAAAAGAGTGGAATTACACTTACATTCCCAAATGAGTCAAATGGATGCCACTAATAATATTAGTGATTTTGTTCATCGAGCAAAGCAATGGGGGCAACCAGCGATTGCAATTACGGATCATTCGGGTGTGCAAGGATTTCCTGATGCGTTTCATGCGGGAGAAAAAGAAGACGTTAAGATAATTTATGGAGTGGAAGCTAATCTAGTAGATGATGGCGTGCCCATTGGTTATAATGATGCTCATGTGAATTTAAAAGAAGCCGAATATGTGGTTTTTGATGTGGAAACCACGGGATTATCTGCTATCTATGACCGGGTAATTGAACTATCGGCCGTTAAAATGCAGAACAATAATGTTATTGATCAATTTGAAGAATTTATTGATCCGGGATTTCCGTTGTCGGAACAAACCATTAACTTAACTTCTATTACTGATGAAATGGTCCATGGTTCGAAGTCAGAAGAGGAAGTATTTAAGTTGTTCCGTGAGTTTTGTGGAGATGACATTATTGTGGGACATAACGTGACTTTTGACGTTGGTTTTATGAATACTGGTTATTTACGTCATGATATGCCAGAAATTGATAATCCAATCATTGATACATTAACGTTGGCACGTTTTTTGTATCCAAATATGAAAGGGTATCGATTAAATACGTTGGCTAAAAAATTCAACGTTAACTTAGAGCATCATCACCGGGCAATTTATGATGCGGAAACGACGGGACATTTAAATTATATTTTCTTAAATGATGCCAACGAACAGTATCAGATTGAATACCATGATCAACTTAATCAACATATGAATGACAACGATGCGTACAAACATGCGCGTCCTAGCCATGCTATTTTGTTAGCTCAAACTCAGGCAGGCTTAAAAAATTTATTTAAGCTGGTGTCATTGTCCAATGTTGAATATTTTTATCGAGTTCCTCGCATTCCTCGTAGTCAATTAGAAAAATATCGTGATGGTATTTTAGTTGGTTCGGCTTGCTCTAACGGTGAAGTTTTCACCGCAATGATGCAAAAAGGAGTGGGAGAAGCCAAACAAAAGGCTAAGTTTTATGATTATTTGGAAGTACAGCCTAAGGCAGCATATGAACCATTAATTGAATCACAAATGATTAAGGATAACGCTAATTTAGAAGAAATTTTACAAAACATCGTTAATATTGGTGATGAATTAAATAAGCCTGTAGTTGCAACTGGCGACGTTCACTATTTAGATGCTCATGATTATATTTATCGAAAAATTCTGATTAACTCTCAGGGTGGTGCCAATCCATTAAATCGACAAACTTTGCCAGATGTTCATTTTTTGACAACCAATGAAATGTTGGCTGACTTTACTTTTTTAGGAGCTAGCAAAGCACAAGAAATTGTGGTGACCAATACTAATAAAATTGCTGATTCAATCGATGTTATTCATCCACTAAAAGATAAATTGTATACGCCTAAGATGGAAGGCGCTGAGGATGAAATTGAGCAACGAACAATGGATACTGCTCATCAAATGTACGGCAATCCACTGCCTGATATTGTTGATCAACGATTAAAAAAGGAATTAAAAAGTATTATTGGCAATGGATTTTCCGTTATTTATTTGATTGCCCAACGACTAGTAGCCAAGAGTAACAAAGATGGTTACTTAGTTGGTTCTCGGGGATCGGTTGGTTCCAGTTTAGTGGCTACATTGACCGGAATTACTGAAGTTAATCCGTTACCACCACATTATCGTTGTCCCAATTGTCAACATACCGAATTTTTCACGAAGGGTGAATATAGTTCCGGCTATGATTTACCAATGAAAAATTGTCCTGAATGTGACACTTTGATGATTGGTGACGGTCATGATATTCCGTTTGAAACTTTCTTGGGATTTACTGGGAATAAGGTTCCAGATATTGATTTAAATTTTTCAGGTGATTATCAACCAATTGCCCATAACTATACGAAGGTCTTGTTTGGTGAAAAAAATGTATTTCGTGCTGGGACAATTGGTACGGTGGCAGATAAAACAGCTTACGGATACGTAAAGGCTTATGAACGCGATACAGGTAAAGTATTTCGTCAAGCTGAAGAGGATCGGTTGGCAAAGGGAGCAACCGGAGTAAAGCGAACCACCGGCCAACATCCGGCTGGTATTATTGTAGTTCCAGATTACATGGACATTTATGATTTTACGCCAATTCAATTTCCGGCTGATGATCGCACGGCTGCGTGGAAAACCACTCATTTTGATTTCCACTCTATTCACGATAATATTTTAAAAATTGATATCTTAGGTCATGATGACCCAACAATGATTCGAATGTTACAAGATCTTTCTGGCATTGATCCACATACGATTCCAATGAATGATCCAGGGGTGATGTCATTATTTTCTAGTCCAGAAGTTCTCGGGGTAACAGAAGAACAAATTCAATCCAAGACTGGAACTTTAGGTGTTCCGGAATTCGGAACTAGGTTTGTGCGAGGCATGTTAGAACAAACGCATCCTAAGAATTATTCTGAACTTCTTCAAATTTCTGGCCTTTCTCATGGAACCGATGTTTGGTTAGGCAATGCTGAGGAATTGATAAAAGATGGAACAGCAACAATTGCCAACGTGATTGGATGTCGTGATAACATCATGACCGACTTGATTCATTGGGGACTAGATTCTGAAATCGCCTTCCAGGTAATGGAACACGTTCGAAAAGGAAAAGGAATTCCTGATGAATGGCAAGCTAAGATGCGTGAAGCCGATGTTCCAGATTGGTATATTGATTCTTGTCTAAAGATTAAATATATGTTCCCACGAGCCCATGCTGCAGCATATATTTTGATGGCGTTACGAATTGCTTATTTCAAAGTGTACTTCCCAATGCTTTATTACGCGGCTTATTTTTCGGTCAGAGCAGATGATTTCGATATTGTCTCAATGTGTCGAGGTAAGGAAAGTGTTAAAAACGCAATGCACGAAATAAATGCTAAAGGGATGGATGCTTCTACTAAGGAAAAGAATTTATTAACTGTCTTGGAGTTAGCTAACGAAATGTTAGAGAGAGGTTATAAATTTCAAATGGTTGATCTCGATAAATCAGATTCTAGTGAATGGTTAATTGATGGTGATACTTTAATCGCACCATTTGATTCTGTTCCCGGTTTAGGCCTAAATGTAGCTAAACAAATTGTGGCAGCACGAGAAGACCGTCCCTTCTTATCTAAAGAAGATCTTTCTAAACGAGGAAAGGTTTCTAAAACTTTAATTGATTTTATGAGTGATAATGGTGTTTTAGATGGTTTACCAGATGAAAATCAATTGAGCCTTTTTGATATGATGTAGATAGAGATTTGTTAAACAGCTATTACTGTGGTATACTTATCTGTATTAAATAACTCGTAAAGGAGTGAGCAGAAATGCTCGCTCTTTTTAATGGAAAAATTTAGGAGGCAATCTATTGAGCGAGGTTACTGAAACAGTAAAACAGATTGTAGAACCAATTTTGGCTAGCCATTCATTTTATCTTTATGATATTGAATTTGTGAAGGAAAGCAAAAGCTGGTTTTTACGAATTTATATTGATAAGCCTGGTGGCATTACAATTGACGACTGTGCCGTTGTCAGCGATGAATTAAGTGAACAATTGGACGAAATGGAACCAGATCCAATTCCACAAGCTTATTATTTAGACGTATCTTCTCCAGGTGCAGAACGAACATTGAGAAATGATAAAGATCTCAATGACGTTTTAGGAGATTACGTGCATTTGTCTCTTTACCAAAATCTAAATGGACAAAAAGTATATGAAGGTGATTTGGTCGAAGTAACAGCCGATTATCTTAAATTAGATAACGTAATGAATTTTGATCAAGCAGTTGAAATACCACGTGATAAAATTGCTAAGGCACGCTTAGCAATTAAATTTTGAAGATTGATTAATAAAGGAGAATAAAAATGAGTAAAGAGCTTTTAGGCGCTCTATCTTCATTAGAAGAAGAAAAGGGTATCAAAAAAGAGGTTATCATCGATGCCTTAGAAGCAGCATTAGTATCAGCATATAAACGAAATTATGGTCAAGCCCAAAATGTTGAAGTCAACTTTGATGAAAAAAAGGGTGACGTCCACGTTTATGCCGTTAAAAAAGTTGTGGAAAATGTTGAAGATCCTCAATTAGAAATTAGCCTATCAGATGCCGTTCAAATTAATCGTGGTTATGAATTAGATGACGAAATTAAGTTTGAGGTAACTCCTAAAACATTTGGACGAATTGCTGCTCAAACTGCTAAGCAAGTTATCATGCAACGAGTAAGAGAAGCAGAACGTGAAATTGTTTTTAATCAATATAGTAAGTACCAAGACGAATTGGTAACTGGTGAAATTGAACGCCAAGATAATCGATTTGTTTACGTGGATTTAGATGATGTTGAAGCCGTAATGGGTGCTAAAGATCAAATGCCTAACGAAGTTTATCGTCCACAAAGCAGAATTAAGGTCTACGTAACTAAGGTTGAAAATGCTACCAAGGGGCCTCAAGTTTTTGTTAGTCGAACTGCTCCTGGAATGTTGAAACGATTATTTGAACAAGAAGTCCCAGAAGTTTATGATGGAACTGTAGAAATAGTTTCGATTGCTAGAGAAGCTGGTGATCGGGCTAAGGTAGCGGTGCGTTCTAACAATGCCGATATCGATCCTGTTGGGACGGCTGTTGGTCCTCGTGGTCAACGAGTTCAAACTATCGTTAATGAACTTCATGGCGAAAATATGGATATCGTTGAATGGGATGCTGACAACGCCAAGTATATTGCTAACGCCTTAAATCCAGCTGAAGTCATTGATGTAATCTTTGATGCTGATAACGATCGTGCTTGCACGGTTATTGTTCCAGATTATCAGTTGTCATTAGCTATTGGTAAAAAAGGACAAAATGCTCGTTTGGCAGCCCGCTTAACTGGATTTAAGATTGATATCAAATCTGAATCAGAAGCTGAAGATATGTTTAATGATCAACAACAAAAGGTTAACAATTCAGTGGATGTTACTATTGATAGTGGTGAAAATGAAGAACATTATGTTGATGAAGTGAATTTAAGCCAACAAGAAAACGATTTTGAACAAGATAATTTAAACTAGTTTTAGGAGGTGTTTGGATTGAAAAATCGTAAAGTACCAATGCGCAAAGATGTTGTCACTGGTGAAATGGCACCTAAAAAGGAACTAGTCAGAGTTGTTCGTAATAGTGATGGCAGTGTTTCCATTGACGAAACTGGTAAAAAATCAGGTCGCGGAGCCTACGTTGCAATTAACGTTGACAATGCTAAAAAAGCCAAAACTAACCATATCTTGGATAAAACCTTTTCTGTCGCTATTAGTGATGAATTCTATGATGAATTAATTGCTTATGTTGATCATTTACAAGCCCGAAAAGAGCTGTTTGAAAATGAATGATAAACAGGCCACTTTAAATTTTTTAGGATTGGCTAGGCGTGCTCAAAAGATAGTAACTGGTCAAGATATTGTTTTAGCTGCTATTAGAAAAAATCAAGTTAACTTTTTATTTATTGCGTCGGATACTGGTGCAAGTACTAAAAAGAAATTTACCGATAAGGCAAATTATTACCATGTACCGATGTTTAGCGGGTACACTAAGGATGAACTTAGCTCAGCAATTGGACAAAAACGTTCAATTATTGGCGTTGCCGACACTGGAATGGCTAAGAAGATAATCACCCTTATTCATAATCAAAAAGGAGAGTGATGATATGGGGAAAAAGCGTATCTATGAACTAGCAAAAGAATTGAACGTCTCAAGTAAGCAAATCATTGATGATGCTAACCAAGCCGGATTGGATATTAAAAATCACATGGCTTCAGTAGATGATCAACAAGAAAAGCAAATCAGAAAAATGTTTGCTAACCAAAGTAAGTCAAAATCAACTAACAATAACGGTCATTCTAATGGTCAAAATCGTTCCAATAATCAAAACCATTCGAATAATCAAAACCGTTCAAATACTCAAAGTCATTCCAATAACCAAAACCGTTCGAATAACCAAAATCATTCAAGTAATCAAAACCGTTCGAACAGCCAAAACCATTCAAATAACCAAAATCGTTCCAATAGTCAAAGTAGTACGAATAACAGTAACCATTCAAGCAGCCAAGCTCATTCCAATTACCAAGGTCGCAATAATAATAGCGGTGGCCGATTTGGTGGTAGTTTAAATAGAAATAATAATAATCACCATGGTAAAAAATATAATAAGAAACAAAACAAACGACAAAAGAAGCAAAAAAATCAGCGACTTCGTGAAACTGAACATACCGTGTCTGTAAGAAAAGAACGGCCATTACCAAAGGTATTGGTTTATTCTGATGGTATGAATGCCCAAGATTTGGGTAAGATTTTGCATCGTGAACCAGCTGAAATCGTAAAAAAATTATTCATGCTAGGGGTAATGGTTAACCAAAACCAGTCACTTGATGCTGATACAATTCAAATTTTAGCTGCGGATTATGGTATCGAGGCCGAAGAAAAAATTGAGGAAAATATTTCTGACATTGATAACTTATTTGATGCAGAAATGGCTAATACCACTCACTTGGAAGAACGACCACCAGTAGTTACAATCATGGGACACGTTGATCACGGTAAGACCACCTTACTAGATCACTTACGTCACTCTCATATTACCGATGGTGAAGCCGGTGGAATCACTCAAGCTATTGGTGCTTACCAAGTTCGTCATGGTAACGACTTGATTACCTTCTTAGATACCCCAGGACATGCGGCCTTTACTGAAATGCGGGCTCGTGGTGCTAACGTTACTGATATTACGGTCTTAGTTGTGGCGGCAGATGATGGTGTTATGCCACAAACTATTGAAGCCATTAATCATGCCAAGGCTGCTAATACACCAATTATTGTTGCGGTGAATAAGATTGATAAACCAGATTCTAATCCAGCCCACGTTACTGAACAATTAAGCGAATATGGCTTGATTCCTGAAGACTGGGGTGGTGACACCATTTTTGTTAATATTTCTGCTAAGTTTGGTAAAAATATTGATGAATTATTAGACATGATTGTTCTTCAAGCAGAAGTCCTAGAATTAAAGGCTAACCCTGATCAAAAAGCGGTAGGATCAGTTATTGAAGCCCGTTTGGATCAAGGAAAAGGATCAGTTGCTACATTGCTTGTTCAACAAGGAACGATGCACGTTGGTGACCCAATTGTTGTTGGCCATACTTTTGGTCGTGTTCGAACTATGACTAATGAACGTGGTCGTGATTTGAAGAAGGCAACTCCATCAACTCCAGTTGAAATCACTGGTTTAAATGAAGTGCCAGAAGCTGGGGATCGTTTTGTTGTCTTTGATGACGAAAAGAGTGCTCGTGCCGCTGGTGAAGCTCGTGCTAAAGAAGCCCAAATGGAAGAACGTCGTAAAAATAATCGCGTAACCTTGGATACATTGTTCGATTCCCTTAAAGAGGGTGAAATGAAGTCTGTGGATATTGTTATCAAGGCTGATGTTCAAGGATCAGTTGAAGCTTTGGCAAACAGTCTACAAAAGATTGATGTAGAGGGTGTTAAGGTTAACATTATCCATACTGGTGTTGGTGCGATTAATGAAAGTGATGTAGCCTTAGCTGCTGCAAGTAATGCAATTATCATTGGTTTTAATGTTCGTCCAACTCCTCAAGCTAAATCTCAAGCTGAATCTGAAAGTGTTGATATTCGTCTTCACCAAGTTATTTACAATGCTATTGATGAAGTTGAATCAGCAATGAAGGGATTACTTGAACCAACATTTGAAGAAGAAGTTACTGGTGAAGTAGAAGTTCGTGAACTTTATAAAGCTTCTAAAGTTGGTACCATTGCCGGCGGGATGGTTGTTAGTGGCCACGTTGGTAAGAACAGTAAAGTTCGCTTGATTCGTGATGGTGTGGTTATCTATGATGGTGTTTTAAATAGTTTGAAACGATTCAAAGATGACGTTAATGATGTTAAACAAGGCTTTGAACTTGGTTTAACTATCCAAGATTATAATGATATTAAAGTTGGCGATGTCATCGAAGCATATGTTATGAAAGAAGTTCCAGTAAAATAGGAGTGATTTTATGGCCCAATATCGAGTAGGAAGACTAGAACAAGAAATTCAAAAAGAAGTCAACGATATCTTATTAAAACGAGTTCGTGATCCACGAGTTCAAGGAATTACAGTTACTGGTGTTGAAGTCACTGGTGACTTACAACAAGCAACTATTTATTACAGTATCTTATCTGATAAAGCTAGCGACGGTGAAAAAACAGCCGCTGGTTTGGAAAAAGCCACTGGCTTAATCAGAAAGGAATTGGGTTCACGTTTAAGTATTTATAAAACTCCTGAACTTAAATTTCAACGAGATGATTCAGTTAAATACGGTGATAATATCGATCGATTATTAAACGAATTGAACTCTAAACAGTAGCTAAAAAGCCCCCTATAATAATATTAGGGGGCTTTTTTGTGCTATAATTTATTTCATGAAAACGGATTGGAGTAACAATAAATGAATGGTGTAATTGCGTTATTTAAAGAACGAGGCATGACCAGTTTTGATTGTATAAGTGCGTTGAGAAAAATTCTGCATACCAAAAAAATTGGCCATACGGGAACTTTAGATCCAGATGTTGATGGAGTTTTACCAATTTGTGTGGGAGAGGCTACTAAAATTAGTGAAATTGTAATGAACTCTGGTAAAACTTATCAGGGTTCTATTACCCTAGGTTTAGCTACCGATACGGAGGATATTACTGGCAATATAATTGAAACTTTGCCGATCACAAAACCATTTTCAGATGCGGATATTAATGCTATTTTGTTAAAACTAACTGGTGAAATTCAACAAATTCCACCAATGTACTCGGCGGTTAAAATTAATGGCCGCAAACTTTATGAATATGCCAGGGAAGGAATCGAGGTTAAACGATCATCTAGAACCATCAAAATTGATTCGTTTACCCAGATTCGTCCTACAGAATATGATGCTGAAAAACAACAGCAAACAATATATTTTGAAGTAAGTTGCTCCAAAGGTACTTATGTAAGAACGTTAGCTTCTGATTTTGGCAAGTTGATTGGTGTTCCAGCCGTAATGAGTCGCTTAACCAGAATTAAAAGTGGTGGTTTTACAATCAATGAAACCAATACGTTAGCAGAAGTACAAGCAGCAATGAATGAAGAGCGTTTAACGGAGGTATTAAAACCACTGAACGAGGCTTTAAGTGCCTTTCCAGCAATGATACTTGACGAAGATCGTTATCAACGAGTAAAAAATGGTGGTTTCATTACGCCGCTGGAATCAATGTCAACCAATAATAAAATTGTTCGAATAATTTATCATGATGAATTATTAGCTCTATATCAGTTCGATCGAAGCAAGCAACTTTATCGACCATATAAAATGTTTATTCATAACAATTAGAGGTCTAAGTCAATGGAAATTATTGAAATACACCACCCAATTAATAATCAAACTAAATTTGCAGATCCAATCGTTTTAGCGATGGGTTTTTTTGATGGCGTTCATTTGGGACACCAAAAAGTCATTAAGGCTGCGGTAAATAAGGCTAAAGAACGAGGCATTAAATCAGCTGTTTTGACGTATGATCATCATCCTCAAATGGTTTATGGAGCTTTATCTCCACATGATCGTCGGTATTTAACGTTACCAAATGAAAAAATGAAATTAATTGAACAATTAGGAATCGATAAGGTTTTTTTAATAAATTATAGTTATGCCTTTCAAGATCAAACTCCGCAAGAATTTGTAGACAACTATATAGTGAGATTTAACGCTGAAGAAGTGGTGGCCGGCTTTGACCATACATACGGTGCTGGTAAAGAAGCTACTATGGAACAACTTTCGAAGTACGCTAACGGACGTTTTCAAATTTCTATTATTCCACCGCTAGAATTAAGAGAGCAAAAAGTAAGCTCAACTAGTGTTAAAGAAAAGTTGGATGTAGGAGATGTTAAAACAGTGCAACAATTGCTGGGACGACCATTTTCAATAAATGGTCCGATAGTCCATGGCGAACAGGTTGGTAGAACCATTGGGTTTCCCACGATTAATGTTGCGGTTGATCCACTAAAATGGTTGCCGGGTATTGGTATTTATGTAACCAAGGTGAAAATAGGTGACAATTATTATCAAGGAATGGCGTCAATTGGTAAAAACGTTACTTTTTACGATGATCATCCGGTTACAATTGAAATTAATTTATTGGATTTTAACCAAAATGTTTACGGTGAAAATGTCACAATTTATTGGTTAGATTGGCTACGAGGAGAAGTGAAATTTGCTGATGTTGATAAATTAATTAATCAATTAAAACTGGATGAAACGGCTACTCGAAGGTTTTTTGCTAATAATTAGCACTCAATTAAATTAATTGCTAAAAAATAGGCGGTTTATTCTTGACTAATATCTATGGGTTTGGTAAATTATAAATGTGCCTTAGCACTTAGAGATAACGAGTGCTAAAAAGAGGTGATAAGATGTTAACAGATAGACAAAAGGCAATTCTATCAATTATCGTCCGTGATTATACCAATACTGGTTTGCCAGTTGGTTCAAAGGCTTTGGCTGATGAATTGATGACTCATGTTAGTTCGGCAACTGTCCGTAATGAAATGGCGGCATTAGAGGAACATGGTCTAATTAATAAGACTCATTTTTCTTCTGGTCGGGTACCTTCAATGGAAGGATATCGTTACTATGTTGACAATCTCATCGAACCCAGTCCTCTTGAAGATAATGCGGAAGATATGATCAAAAATTCATTTCAGGGTAATTTCAATCGTATTGATGAAATTATTCAAGAATCCGCCAGAGTATTATCAGATTTGACTAATTACACGGCACTAACGTTTAATCCGGAACAAACAAAAGCATCTACCTTAGGTGGTTTTAGACTGGTCAAACTGGATGAGCGACAGGTAATGGCAATTTTAATTACAGAAAATGGTCATGTTGAAAATCAAGTTTTTCCGTTAGGCAATGTCACTAGTGAACAACTAGAAACATTGGTACGAATCATAAATGATCAATTGATTGGTAAACCGCTAACTGAAGTATCCCACAAATTACAGTATGATTTGCCAGGATTATTAGCAAAGTATATTGCTAAACCAGATGCTTTTCTAGCGACGTTTGGTCAGATGTTAACTGATATTAATAAGGATCGGGTTCATGTTGATGGCAAGTTAAATTTATTAAAGTTTGCTGAACGTCAAGATATTGATTATTTAAAACCGCTTTACAGTTTTCTTGATGCTGGTGATGGTGTTGCACAAATTGTCAAACCAAAGCCAGATTCTGTACAGGTCATGATTGGAACAGAATTACGCAATGATTTATTAAAAGATTATAGTGTAATCACTGGAACTTATGATTTAAAGGAATACGGTCATGGAATGATTGCAGTTTTAGGACCAACACGGATGCCTTATTCTAAGGTAATTGGTATTGTTGGTGCTTTAAGAACCGAATTAGCAAATAAATTACTGGGATATTATGAAAACGGTAATTAATAATATGGGGAGGCGATGGTTTGGCTGACCAAGTCGATAACACAGAAGATTTAGATAATAAACAAGATGATACTACTAAACAAGACACTTCATCTGATGAAGCAGTGACTGACAATCAAAGTGACAATGACGATCAAGTGACTGAATTAACAACTAAGTTAGATGAAATGGAAAATAAGTATCTTCGGGCAGAAGCTGAAATCAAAAATATGCAAGCTCACGCCAAAAAAGAACAAGCAGATTTGATTAAATATGGGGCTCAACAACTTGCTCACGATATTTTACCGGTAATTGATAATTTAGATCGAGCATTACAAGTTGAAGTGGATGATGAAAGTGGCGAACAACTGAAAAAAGGTGTTGCTATGGTTAACGATCATCTACTAAAGGCTTTAAAAGATAATGGTGTTGAAATGATTGAGGTTGTTGATAAACCATTTGACCCTCATTTTAGTCAAGCTATTCAAACTGTTCCAGCCGATGACGATCATCCTGCTGACACAGTTGTATCAGTGCTTCAATCTGGTTATAAATTAAAAGATCGCGTGTTACGTCCAGCAATGGTCGTTGTCGCTCAATAAAAAAGAGGAAGAGGTCTATTAAATGGCAAGTAATAAAATTATTGGTATTGATTTAGGTACTACAAACTCAGCAGTTGCCGTATTGGAAGGTAACGAACCTAAAATTATTCCTAATCCAGAAGGATCAAGAACTACTCCTTCAGTAGTTGCTTTTAAAGATGGTCAACCACAAGTTGGTGAAGTGGCTAAGCGCCAAGAAATCACTAATCCTAACACCGTTGTTTCCATTAAGAGTCACATGGGTGAAGAAGGTTATACTGTTGATGTTGATGGTAAAAAATACACACCACAACAAATTTCAGCAATGATTTTACAATATATTAAGGGCTTTGCTGAAGATTACTTGGGTGACACTGTTGAAAAGGCAGTTATTACTGTTCCAGCTTACTTTAACGATGCACAACGTCAAGCTACTAAAGACGCAGGTAAAATTGCTGGCTTAAAAGTGGAACGAATCATCAACGAACCTACAGCGGCTGCTTTAGCTTATGGTTTGGATAAACAAGATAAAGATGAAAAAGTCTTGGTTTACGATCTTGGTGGTGGTACTTTTGATGTTTCTGTTCTTGAATTAGGTGACGGTGTTTTCCAAGTACTTTCAACTAATGGTGATACCCACCTTGGTGGTGATGACTTTGATAAACGCATCATGGATTGGTTGATTGAAAACTTTAAGGCCGAAAATGGTGTTGATTTATCTCAAGATAAGATGGCATTGCAACGACTAAAAGATGCTGCTGAAAAAGCTAAAAAGGATTTGTCTGGCGTAACTGAAACTGAAATTAGCTTACCATTTATTTCTGCCGGTGCTAATGGTCCTTTACATTTACAAACTACTTTAACTAGAGCTAAGTTCAATGAGTTAACTTCTGATTTGGTAGAAAAGACTAAGGTATCCTTTGACAATGCCTTAAAAGATGCGGGACTTTCAACATCTGATATTGATCAAGTAATCTTAAATGGTGGTTCTACTCGTATTCCTGCTGTGCAAGAAGCTGTAAAATCATGGACTGGTAAAGAATCTAACCGTTCTATTAACCCTGACGAAGCTGTTGCTTTAGGAGCTGCTGTTCAAGGTGGTGTTATCACTGGTGATGTTAAAGACGTTGTATTACTTGACGTTACTCCATTATCATTAGGTATTGAAACTATGGGTGGTGTGTTCACTAAGTTAATTGACAGAAACACAACTATTCCAACTAGCAAGTCTCAAGTATTTTCAACTGCAGCTGATAATCAACCAGCCGTTGATATCCATGTTCTTCAAGGTGAACGTCCAATGGCTGCTGATGATAAAACTTTAGGTCAATTCCAATTAACTGATATTCCAGCTGCACCACGTGGAATTCCTCAAATCGAAGTTACTTTTGATATTGATAAGAACGGAATCGTTAACGTTTCTGCTAAAGATAAGGGAACTGGTAAAGAACAAAAAATTACCATTCAAGATTCTTCAGGATTAGATGATGCTGAAATTGATCGTATGATGAAAGAAGCTCAAGAAAACGAAGAAGCAGATAAGAAACGTAAAGAAACTGCGGATTTGAATAACGAAGTTGATCAGTTGATTTTCCAAACTGATAAGACCTTAGATGAAGTTAAGGGCAAAGTTTCTGATGATGAAATCAAGAAGGCTAATGATGCCAAGGATGCATTAAAGAAGGCTCGTGAAGATAACAACGTTGATGAAATGAAGACTAAGAAGGATGAATTGAGCAAGATTGTTCAAGACTTAGCCGTTAAACTTTACCAACAATCTGAAGATGCCAAAAAAGATAGTGCTTCAACCGACGATAAAGCCAGTGATGACAATACCGTTGATGGTGATTTCAGTGAAGTAAATGATGATGACAAGAAGTAATCATTAAATAATTATTGATGAAGAGCCAAGGCCATTGAGCTTTGGCTTTTTATCTAAATGTGCTATTCTAGCATAGGTAAATTTGTGATTATTTATATAGATAGGAGTTACGCATGGCAAATAAGGATTATTATGAAATTCTGGGCGTCTCCAAAGATGCTAGTGATGCTGAAATTAAAAAAGCTTATCGAAAACTTTCCAAGAAGTATCACCCAGATATAAATAAAGCTCCAGATGCGGAAGCGAAGTTTAAAGAAATCACTGAAGCATACGAAATATTAGGAGATCCCCAAAAACGTTCTAATTATGACCAATACGGTTCCGCTGAAGGTCCTCAAGGATTTGGTGGATTCGGTGGCGGTTCTAGTGCTGGTGGTTTTGGTGGTGCTGGCGGTGGCTTTGGCTTTGATGACATTTTTAGTTCATTTTTTGGTGGCGGTCAACAACAGTCTGATCCAACTGCTCCCCGACGCGGTCGTGATTTACAATATCAAATGACTTTGCAATTTGAAGAAGCTATTTTTGGTAAAAAGACTCGAATTAAGTACAATCGTGAGGCTGAATGTAAAACTTGTGATGGTTCTGGGGCTAAACCAGGAACTTCACCAGTAACTTGTTCTAATTGTGGGGGAAATGGTTTTGTAACGGTTGAAACTAATACACCATTGGGACGGATGCAGAGCCGACAAGAATGTCCAGTTTGTCATGGTACCGGTAAAGAAATTAAAGAAAAATGCCCAACTTGTGGTGGCCGTGGCAAAGTAGACGAAAGACATGAAGTTGAAGTGACTGTTCCTGCAGGAATTGAAGACGGTCAACAAATGCGTCTTCAAGGCCAAGGTGAAGCTGGTGATAATGGTGGCCCGTATGGTGATTTATACGTTGTCTTCGAAGTTCGAGGCAGCAAAGATTTTCAACGTGATGGTGCTACTATTTACTTTAAGCAACCCATTAGTTTTGCTACCGCTGCCTTAGGTGGTCATGTTCAAGTTAAAACAGTTCATGGTGATGTAGATTTGAATATTCCTGCTGGAACACAGACAGGGACTACTTTCAAACTAAAGGGCAAGGGAGCACCTAAGCTCCGTGGTAATGGTAATGGTGATGAAAGAGTCACGGTTACGGTTCAAACACCTAAATCGCTTAATAAAGCCCAAAAAGAAGCATTAACCGAATTTGCTAAGGCAAGTGGGGAAACTACTGGCAATGGTAAGGGCGGTAACTTCTTTGATAAATTGAAAAAAAGATAAAAATAAAAAGTTTAAGGAAATTTATCCTTAAACTTTTTTGTTAATTAAAGAGTGGTCTTCTTTATTAATGCTGATTTGATTGGTATAATAAACTGAATAAGTATGAAAGTGAGATTGACAAAATGGACTTAGAAAAAATGAGCGAGCACCAAAAATATATTCGAAATTTTTCCATTGTCGCTCACATTGATCATGGTAAGTCAACTTTAGCTGATCGTATTTTGGAACTAACGGATACGGTTCCCAAGCGAGATATGAAGGATCAGTTATTAGATAATATGGATTTAGAGCGTGAACGCGGTATCACTATTAAGTTAAATGCGGTGGAGTTAACTTACCACGCCAAAGATGGTAATGACTATGAATTTCATTTAATTGATACTCCGGGTCATGTGGATTTTACTTATGAGGTATCAAGAAGTTTAGCTGCCTGTGAAGGCGCTGTACTGGTAGTTGATGCTGCTCAAGGGGTAGAAGCACAAACTTTAGCTAATGTTTATTTAGCATTAGATGATGATCTTGAAATCGTGCCAGTTATTAACAAAATTGATTTACCATCTGCAGAACCAGATCGAGTAAAAAAAGAAGTAGAAGATATGATTGGTATTGATGCCTCTGATGCTGTTTTAGCTAGTGCTAAAAAAGGAATTGGTATCGAGGAACTATTAGAACAGATTGTACACAAGGTTCCAGCACCTACGGGATCATTAGACGCACCTTTAAAAGCTTTAGTTTTTGACTCAATTTATGATGATTATCGCGGAGTCGTTTTAAGTGTGCGGTTGTTTGAAGGTACAGTGCAACCTGGCGATAAAATCAGATTAATGAATAGTGGCAGTGAATATGAAGTTACTGAAGTGGGGGTTAACTCCCCGGGTCCTGTTAAACGTGATTACTTAATGTCTGGTGACGTTGGTTATATCACTGCTAGTATTAAAGATATTACGCAAACCCGTGTGGGTGACACAGTAACTAATGCAAATGATCCTGCTGCTGAAGCATTACCAGGTTATCGTGAAATGAATCCAATGGTCTATGCTGGATTGTATCCTACTGATAATGCTAAGTTTGATGATTTACGTGAAGCCTTAGAAAAATTAAAATTAAATGATGCAGCTTTGGAATTTGAACCTGAAACTTCACAAGCGTTGGGCTTTGGTTTTCGGGTGGGCTTTTTAGGCCTTTTGCATATGGATGTAGTTCAAGAACGACTGGAAAGAGAATTTAACTTAGATCTAATTACAACAGCACCCTCAGTAACTTATAAAGCTAATATGACTGATGGTAGCGTTAAATTAGTCGAAAATCCGGCGGAAATGCCAGAAGCTTCTGAAATGAAAAACATCGAGGAGCCATATGTCAAAGCATCCATTATGGTTCCTAATGATTATGTTGGGGCTATTATGGAATTATGCCAGCGACGTCGGGGACAATTTGATACAATGGAATACTTAGATGATTATCGGGTTAATGTCATTTATTACATGCCTTTATCTGAAATTATTTTTGATTTTTTTGATAAATTAAAATCCAGCACAAAAGGGTATGCTTCGTTGGATTACGAGATGGCCGGCTATCGGATTAGTGATTTAGTTAAGATTGATATTTTGCTTAACAGCGAAAAAGTTGATGCTTTAAGTTTCATCACCCATAGAGATTTCGCTGATAAACGAGGAAGAGATATTACTTCTAAGTTAAAAACTATCATTCCACGTCAAAACTTTGAAATTCCAGTTCAAGCAGCTATTGGCTCTAAAATCATTGCCAGAACTAATATCAAGGCTTATCGAAAGGACGTTACTGCTAAAATTCATACTGGTGATCCAGATCGTCGAGCTAAATTATTGGAAAAACAAAAACGTGGTAAGAAACGAATGAAATCGGTTGGTAAGGTGGAAATTCCACAAGCAGCCTTTATGTCAGTTCTTCAAACCGGCGATGACGAAAAAAGTGATAAGTAGACCACTTAACCAATTCTGAGTTCTGGAATTAATTTTGTGTCAATGATAATTTGATGATTATCATCTTGGTGGTTTAAGACACGATTAATTAAATGATTTTCTGTAATTTGAGTTTCAAAATCTTTTTGTGAAGGTAAGTTGAGCACTTCACGATTGGGAGATTGTGCTAATGAAACTTGATTTAAAATTAAATTAGCTGGGGTAGCGTTTAAAACGTTAATGATGGCCCGAATAGCAACCCAGCCATTAGCAATAGCGACTGGATTAAGGTATTCACGATAAAAGACCTGACTACCTTTAAACATGATATTACTTTGGGCATTTTCGGTTGTTGCTGTATAAGAAATTTCAACAGTATCTCGTTTAATTTTATTTATAAAAGTAATTTTAAATGGAATCATTTTCAAGCAGCTCCTCTAGCAGCAAAAATTTAACTGGAAATTTAGCTCAATTTGAGTTATTTTATTTATCATAACATTAATTCGTTTTTCCTTGTCGGAAGTTATATAATAATACAAATATAAATCATTGTTGGGAGGCGTCCACTATTTTAGAAAGAACAAAACACTTCTTAACCGAAAACGGTTATCATTATAAAAAAGAATATATGCGGCCACTTTTTACCCCGGCTAATATTTATATTTTTAAATTTGGTCGTGAAAAATTAGATAACCGCTTAATTATTCGTTATGATCATAAATGGACTGGCCGACAAAGAATCAAAGAAATTGATTTACGGTTACACAAGCAACGTCATCCTCGAGTATTTGATAGTGAAACAGAACTGTTAAGTTACTTGGAGGGGCATTTGTTGCGTCATGAAGCAGAAGTTCATGATGATCAAACATCCAAATAAGTATCAAATTTTAAAAAAGCATCTCATTAGGATGCTTTTTTTGTATAATTAAAGTAAATAACGTTTGAGAGGAACCTTTACAAATGAAGTGGACCGAAATAACTGTACAAACTAGTAGTGAGGCTGTAGAAGCAGTTTCTAATATTTTAATGGAATTAGGCTCAAGCGGCCTATCAATTGAAGACGCGGCTGATTATGCCAAACTAAAGGCAGGCCGTTATGGTGATTATGGTGAAATTATTGATCCAACTAAGCTGATTCATATTGAATCTGGAGCAATGATTTCGGCTTATTTCCCAGAAAATATCAATATTAGAGAACAAGTAGACTTAATTCGTGAAAAGGTCACAGCGTTAAAACATGTGGGCCTAAATACGGGTAAAGCCGAAGTTAGTATTGTAGCAGTAGATGATAAAGACTGGGCCACTGAATGGGAGAAATACTATCATCCAGTTAGAATTACCCATTTTTTGACGGTAGTACCTCAATGGGAAGATTATCAAATTCAATCACCACATGAACAAGTAATCAGGTTAGATCCTGGAATGGCATTTGGTACAGGAACTCATCCAACTACGCAATTAACGTTGCAAGCACTAGAAACAGTAGTTATGGGCGGCGAATCAATGATTGATGTTGGAACCGGATCCGGTGTGTTAAGTATTGCAGCTAAATTGTTGGGAGTGGATACCATTTTTGCAACTGATTTGGACGAAGTTGCTGTTGAATCTGCTCAAAAAAATATTAATTTAAATCCCCAAGCAACTTCTATTGAAGTAGTGGCTAATGATTTATTGAATGGCATCAATAAACATGTAGATTTAGTGGTTGCCAATATTTTGGCTGAAATCATTGTGCCACTAATTCCTCAAGCCTGGCATAACTTAAATGATGGTGGTTACTTTGTGACATCTGGAATAATTGCTGATAAGATTGATTTGATTTTAAGTGAAATGAAAGCACAAGGTTTTAAAATTATTCAAACAAGTAAGATGAAAGACTGGTATGGTGTGATTGCACAAAAGCCTAATCCAGATGAGGGTTAATTTTTGCAACATTATTTTATAAATCAAAATTTAACACTAGGAGATCAAATTAAACTACCGAATGACATTGCTCATCACTTTGTGAAAGTAATGCGAGCCGTGGTAGGCGATCAATTAGAATTAGTTTCAGAAAAAAATCAAACTCTTTTTGTAGCCAAATTGATTGATGCGGATAATCATATTGTTCAAATAATTGAAAATAAAAAAAACAATGTCGAACTGCCGGTGAATGTGACTATTGTTTCGGGGTTGGCTAAACAAAGTAAACCGGAATTGATTGTTCAAAAGGCCACAGAATTAGGCGTTCATCGCATTATTTTTTTACCGATGCAACGGTCAATTGTTAAGTGGAATCAAAAAAGTGTTAAAAAAATTAGTAGGCTACAAGAAGTGGCCCAAAGTGCTGCTGAACAGTCACACCGAAATGTAATTCCTAAGGTAGATTATTTAGCTGATTGGGATGCATTGTTTCAAGAATCATTTGATCAGAAAATAGTTGCTTATGAAGAAGTGGCTAAACAAGGCGAGACAGCAGCGTTAGTTAAAGTTTTACAACAAATCCAACCGAATGAAACCATCGTAAGTGTTTTTGGTCCTGAAGGTGGGTTGACCGATACAGAAGTAAATAAGCTAGTTGATCATGGTTATATTGCGGCCGGACTAGGTCCTCGTATTTTACGAACAGAAACGGCACCACTATATTTTCTAAGCGCAGTTTCTGTTATGTTAGAGTTAATGCGTAATTAAACAACGAAAGGGATGAGGATAATGGTAAAAGTAGAATGGACTGCTGATCAGGTATTAGCTAAAGTAGCTGAATATATGAACGAAGAACATGTTAAAGAAGTTCAAAAAGCCTATGATTACGCTGCTAATGCCCACATAAATCAAAAAAGGCAATCAGGTGAGCCTTATATTACTCATCCAATTCAAGTGGCCGGTATTTTAGCTGATTTGCATATGGATCCAGCGACCGTTAGCGCTGGCTTTTTGCACGATATTGTGGAGGATACAGATGTAGAACTCGATGATATCAAAAAATTATTTGGTGACGATGTGGCTTTAATTGTAGACGGGGTTACTAAACTCAGTAAAATTAAGTATAAATCTAGTGAAGAACGACTAGCAGAAAATCACCGGAAGCTATTACTGGCTATGTGTAAAGATATTCGAGTAATGATTGTTAAGCTAGCTGACCGTTTACACAATATGCGTACCCTAGATTCTCTTCGGCCAGAAAAACAACGACGAATTTCAAAAGAAACTTTGGAAATATATGCCCCCTTAGCTGATCGTTTGGGGATTGGGACAATCAAATGGGAATTAGAAGATACTGCTTTAAGGTATTTAAATCCCCAGCAATATTACCGAATTGTTCATTTGATGAATTCTAGACGTGATCAACGAGTTGATTACATTGATAATGCCATTCAAGAAGTGCAGGATTCCATTAGTGATTTGGGTATTGAAACTGAAATTTATGGACGTCCTAAGCATATTTATTCAATTTATCGAAAGATGGTGGATCAACATAAACAATTTAGTCAAATTTATGATCTTTTAGCCATTCGGGTGATTGTCAAATCCATTAAAGATTGTTATGCGGTTTTAGGGGCTATTCACACTAAGTGGAAACCAATGCCGGGACGATTTAAAGACTACATTGCTATGCCAAAAGCCAATATGTATCAATCACTGCATACTACAGTAATTGGACCCGAAGGCAAACCACTAGAAGTTCAAATTCGAACGGTGGAAATGCATCAAGTGGCTGAATTTGGTGTGGCCGCTCATTGGGCTTATAAAGAAGGTGTCACCGGTGAAGTTCAACAAACCAACGATAATAGTAAGCTAAATTGGGTTAAACAAATTATTGAATTGCAAGAAGATACCGATGATGCTTCTGATTTTATGGATGGAGTTAAGGGCGAGCTGTTTGGTGATCGGGTTTATGTATTTACGCCCAAGGGCGACGTATATGAGTTGCCCAAAGGGGCGGGACCACTAGATATGGCCTATATGGTTCATACTGAGGTTGGTAATCATACCACTGGTGCCAAAGTTAACGGTAAGATGGTACCATTGGACTTTAAGGTTCAAAATGGCGATATCGTTGATATTATTACTTCTAGTAATTCAGCGGGGCCTAGCCGAGATTGGATTCCATTAGTTCATACTCATCGGGCACGAAATAAAATAAAACAATTCTTCCGCCAAAAAGAACGAAAAGAAAATATTGCTACTGGTCGAGCTGAAATCATAAAAAAAGTACAAGAAGCTAATTTCGATCCTAAAACGGTATTTACTGAAGAAAAAATCGAAAAAGTAGCGGAGAGTATGCATTATAAACACGCAGACGATTTATTGGCAGCAATCGGTTTTGGTGATATTCAACCAACCGGTGTAAGTAATCGATTGACTGCTGATATTCGGGTACAACAAAAAAAGCAACGGCAAGATCAAGCTGAAAAAGAGTTACTGGAAGAACACCATACTTTAAGTGGCGATCAGGCAACAGACCATAAGGTTAATGGTAAACAAAAAAAACCGGCTGACGGGGTCGTTATTGATGGAGTAGATAATTTATTAGTGCGTCTCAGTCATTGTTGTACGCCGGTTCCTGGTGATCAGATTGTTGGTTATATCACTAAAGGTAGAGGTGTTTCGGTACACCGAATTGGTTGCCCTAATGTGGCCAAGGCTGAACAAAGTGGTGAAAGAATAATTCCAGTTTACTGGGGTAACAGTAATGGTGATGGTAGTAACTATCCAGTTAATTTGTCGGTTCAAGGATATAATCGTCCCGGGTTATTAGCTGATGTTTTAAATGCAATTAATAATGCTACTAAAAACGTTTCATCCATTAACGGAAAAGTTGATCATAATAAACTAGTGATTATTTCTGTGACTGTTGGTGTTAAAAACATTGATCAAATTGATCGGGTTTCAAATAGTATTAAATCAATTAAAGATGTTTATATGGTGGAACGAATATTTAGATAGAGGGAAATAAATGAAAGTTGTTTTGCAGCGAGTTAGTAGCGCCAGTGTTTCAATTGATTCTGTAGTAAAAGAAAAAATCAACCGCGGCTTTATGCTTTTAATAGGCGTAGCAGATTCAGATGGATTAGAGGAAATCGATTATTTAGTTCGTAAAATAAGTCACTTGAGAGTGTTTGAAGATGAAAATGATAAAATGAACCTAAGTCTTTTGGATGTAGCTGGTCAGATTCTATCAATTTCTCAATTTACTTTGTATGCTGATACTAAAAAGGGCAATCGTCCTAGCTTTACTAAAGCCGGACGGCCTGAACACGCTCAACAAATTTACAATCAATTTAATGAATCATTACAAAATGCCGGAATAAAAGTAGCTACTGGTGAATTTGGTGCTGATATGGCGGTATCTTTAGTTAATGATGGACCAGTAACGATTATATTTGATACTGATAATAAATAACGATTGGAGAACAAATGATGATTAATCAACTATTTTGGGACTTTGATGGAACGCTTTATGATACTTATCCAGCGATGGTGGCGGCATTTCATCAGGCTCTAATTGAAATGCATATTGATGATTTAGAAATTGATGATCATTCCATTTATACTACAATGAGGCAACAATCTTTAGGGACAGCATTTATTCAATTTGCTGCTGAATATGGAATTGCTATTAAGGAATTAAAGAAAAAGTATTACTCTCGAGAAGTAGAAGAGGTAAAAAAGGCTAAGCCGATTGCTGGGGTTCCGGATATTTTAAAAACGGCTATTACTCATGGCGGCGCGAATTATCTCTTAACTCATCGAAATGATCAAGCTAAAGAATTATTAAAAAAGGATCATTTAGATGTTTTATTTGCGGATGCGGTCACGGCCGATATGCCTTTCCCAAGAAAACCTAAGCCTGATTCATTAAATTATTTAATCGAAAAACATGCGGTTAATCGGGATGCAGCTATAATGATTGGAGACCGTGAATTAGATATTTTAGCAGGTCATAACGCTAATATTGCCGCCGGATTATTTGATCCGGATGCTTTAATTGTACAAACTGGTAATCCAGAAATTAGAGTTTCACAAATGGCCGAACTTGGATTGTGGCTTCAAACGGATAAAGACTAAAAAAACATGGCTGTCATCTAATAAAGATGATGGCCATGTTCTTTTAAAAATAATTATTTAATCCTGTAACTACGTCTTGAGCAATTTGATTTTGGTATTTAATACTTTTGATACGTTTAAAATTACTATTGGAATTAATATAGCCAGTTTCTAATAATACTGCTGGAACTGTATTATTACGAATAACTAAAAAGTCACCAAATTGCACACCCCGATTAGGTAATGGTAGTGATCTTAACTGGTTATTAATATTGGTGGCTAGCCGTTTAGACGCACCATCATGATAATAATAGCTAGTCACTCCTGAAGCAGAATTAGCAACATCTGATGAATCTAAATGAAAACTAATAAATGCATCGGCATGAACCTTTTCGGCAAGTGCTGGACGAGAAACTAAACTAGTGGTTTTATCAGTACTTCTAGTTAAGATCACTCTAGCTCCTTGGCTTCTAAGTTGCTGGGCTACGCGTTTAGCAATTTGGAGGGTATATTTTTTTTCATATTTTTGGGTATTAGATAGTGCCCCTGTATCATCACCACCGTGTCCAGGATCTAACACAATGGTGGTTTCTGCCAATTTAGAATGGTGACCAATCGTGGTTTTATCAACTAGCCAAGATGCAACCCACCCGGTTTGCTTATGATTGGCTACCACTTTTAGCCAATTATTTTTTTTAGCAGTTACTTGCAGATGAGTACCTCTTTTTACAGTTCCCTTTAGGGAATAATTTACTCCTGGACCACTTCGGACATTTAGTTGACTGATTTTTACCGTAACAGAATTAGAAAAATAAACGTTTAAGAGAATTAATAGTGTAAAGAGTGTGACTATAATTGCTATAATTAAGCCTCGTTTTTTAATAAGATTTGTCAAAGTCATAACTCCTGAAAATTGATTTAATTGCATTATAGGTCATTTTCAAAGGTGAACCAAGTTTATTAAGCATTCTTGACATTTTATTCAATTTCTATTAGGCTAAAACTTGATATTAAAGGTTTTACGCAACTTTTTAAAATTACGTTTATGCCGTAACGAACACTCGTCGGGGTGTTTTTTTATTTAAAACTTAGGAGGAACATCATGAGATTCCAACGTCCAAAGGGAACAGCGGATATTTTACCAGGTGAGTCAGAAAAGTGGGCTTACGTGGAAAATATTGCCCGTGATTTATTCAATAATTATCAGTATCAAGAAATTAGAACACCATTGTTTGAAAATTTTGAAGTATTTTCTAGATCATCAGGAGAAACATCTGATGTCGTTACCAAAGAAATGTATGATTTTCATGACAAAGGTGATCGTCATATCAGTCTTCGACCAGAAGGAACTGCTGGAGTTGTTCGAGCATATGTGGAAAATAAAATGTATGGTCCGGAATATCAACGCCCAGTTAAACTTTTTTACATGGGGTCCATGTTTCGTTATGAACGCCCACAATCAGGTCGACTCCGTGAATTTCACCAAATTGGGGTAGAAGCCTTTGGTAGTGATGAACCCGAAGTAGATGTTGAAGTGATTGCTATGGCAATGGATTTATTACAACAATTTGGCTTGACGGATTTACGATTGACTATTAATACGTTAGGTGATCAAGAAACTCGCGATGATTACCGTCAAGCGCTAATTGATTATTTAGAACCACATTTTGAGGAATTAAGTGATGACTCTAAGTTACGTTTGCATAAAAATCCACTGCGAGTATTGGATAGCAAGGACCCACAAGATAAGGTTTTTGTTAAAGATGCACCTTCCATTTTAGATTTTCTATCAGAGAATTCTCAAAAGCACTTTGATCGAGTTCGATTGCTATTAGATACTTTAAATATTGATTATGAAGTAGATGCGACTATGGTGCGAGGGCTAGACTATTATAACCACACTATTTTTGAAATTATGACACAGGCCAAGACCCTTGGTGATGGGTACACAACAATTTGTGCTGGTGGTCGATATAATGGTTTAGTTAAAGAACTGGGTGGTCCGGAAGTATCTGGTGTTGGCTTTGGTTTGGGGGTTGAGCGTTTATTACTTCTATTAGAAGCTCAAGGTGTTGATATGCCATCTCTAAATACTTTAACGGCTTATATTGTAGGTATTGGAGAAGAGACTTCCCCTGCTACAATGAAGATGGTTCAATCACTACGGCAACAAGATATTTCTGCTGAAAGAGATTATCTCAATAGAAAACCAAAAGCTCAGTTTAAATCAGCTAATAAAAATAATGCTCAATTTACGATTACGATTGGTGAATCGGAAATGCAAAATCAAACGGCTAATGTTAAATCAATGGTCACTGGTGAGGAAGTTTCAGTTCCTCAAAGTGAGATTATGGTTAACTTTAAACAAGTTGTTACCGATTATTTTAATATTTAATTTTAAATCAGTTACTTAATAAGTAACTGATTTTTTTACTCATATTGTTTATTAATTGTTATACTTGGTAGGTAACTATATTAAGTGAGGTAAGATGAAAAACAATGGACGATTTTGGTAGTGTTATTAAACGCCATACATATATTACAAAAGCAACGACATCCGTAATTTACGGAATCCTAGTGTCGATAGCGGTGAACTTTTTTTGGACGCCAGGACACATTTATTCTTCCGGAATTACCGGTTTTGCGCAATTGCTAAATACCATATCTAGTAGATTTTTACCGGTAACAATCCCAACTGGGGCTGGATTATTTATTCTGAACTTGCCATTATTTATTTTAGCCTGGAAAGCAATCGGTCATGAGTTTACGGCTTTTACTTTTTTATCGGTATTAATGTCTAGTGTGATGATTCAGTTGTTGCATCCCATTCCACTAACTCATGATCCCATTATTTGTGCTATTTTTGGTGGGGCAGTTAATGGTTTTGGAACGGGATTAGCACTTAGAAACGGTATTTCTACCGGTGGTTTAGACATTTTGGGTATTGTTATTCGAAAGCGCACGGGTAGAAGCATGGGAACAATAAATATGTTCTTTAATTCGTTTATCATTATTGCTGCCGGTTTTGCTTACGGCTGGCCATACGCTTTGTACTCAGTGCTAGGACTAATTGTTAATGCCCGAATTATGGATATGACTTATACCAACCAACAACGGATGCAAGTAATGATTATCACTGATCGACCGAATACCGTCATTGATAGTATTCAAAATCATATGCGTCGAGGAGTTACTATCGTTAAAAATGTGGAGGGAGCTTATCATCACGATCCTAAAACCATTTTGTTTACCGTTATTTCTGGTTATGAGATGAATGAGTTGGAAGAAGCATTAGAAGAGTCTGATCCTAAAGCATTTGCGAGCGTGTCTAATATCGTTAAAATACTGGGTCATTTTTATGAACCAGGACCTTAAATTAAAAAAGTAATATATTCCTAAGTTATTTAGTTCGAACTAAGGGAATATGATATAATATCGGCTGTAAAATAAATCGTTAGTGCGGTGAAGATAGTGAAAACTGTATATTTGTGGTTAATCAGATTAGTGTCGTTATTAAATTTATGGCGACCTAAAAAGAAAATTGTGTACCTGATGAGTTTTGGTAATAACGTTAATTTTATTAAGCAGTTAGCGCAAAGTTTACCACAACAGACTCAAATTATTGTGTTGTATCGAGAAGAAGCAGAGGCAGCGGCTACTGATCTAGCCGCTTTTGGATTGGAAACCATCCAATTTGATGACAACTTGTATTTTGCTACTCAACTAATTCCCGTCATAATGGGTGCTAAAATCATCTTTTGTGATAATTATTATGCTTTTCTTGGTGGATTAGTTCATTCTTCACGAACTAAAATTGTTCAACTCTGGCATGCAGCTGGCGCAATTAAAAAATTTGGTTGGGAAGATCCCATAACTAACAGACGTAGTAACAGCGATAAGCGGCGTTTTCAGCAAGTGTATAATCAGTTCAATGAATATATTGTTGGCTCTGAAGCGATGGGGTCGGTGTTTGAAAATAGCTATCATGAACCCAGTTCTAAAATGCAGCTATTAGGTTATCCACGCTCGGACCGTTATTTGAATCAAACCTGGATTCAAAATTCACGTGAAAGAGTTTATTACATTGCACCAGAGTTGAAAAACAAACGGGTAATTTTATATGCTCCTACATATCGAGAGAATAAAAGTGTTCAGTTACCCAAGGGAGTTTCAGAGGCGCTAACGGTTGATCCTGATGCAATTGTAGTTATTAAACTTCATCCGTTGCTAAGAAAACATGAACACGAATTACAACGACAAAATACCGCTCAAATTCGGTTTTATCATCAATTATCAACTAGTGAACTATTGACGGTGACTGATACCTTAATTACTGATTACTCGTCAGTAGCTTTTGATTATAGTCTGTTAAAAATTGCAAAATCAATTATTTTTTATATGTTTGATTTTGATAGTTATCAGCAAAATCCTGGTATACAAGATGATTTCTTAAGTTGGTTGCCATCTAAACCAGTTAAAACGTTGGCTGAGTTAAAAGCGGCCATTTTAAGTCGACAAGAAACCGATTTTAATAAATTTAACGAAAAATGGAATACTTATAATGATGGTCAAGCGACCGGTCGAGTTGTTCGACGTTACGTCAAATACGTTACTAAAAATAATAGAAAGAATAAGGAGTCTTAATTTTGAAAGAAGTATATATGTTGCTAAAGGAGCAAGTTTCCAACTTCGGAATTATTTCTCGAATTTCTCGATACACTGATAAGGCAGAGTATCAGAGCCACTATCTGGGATTAGTTTGGGAGTATCTTTATCCACTAATTCAAATTGGTATTTACTGGCTAGTGTTTGGGATTGGTTTGAAAAAAGGTAATGCAACTGGTGGGGTTAGTTATTTAGCCTGGATGGTAATTGGTATTACGCCTTGGTTTTACATGAACCGGGCTACACTGGATGCTTCAAAGAGTATTTACCAACGAGTTGGAATGGTTTCGAAAATGAAATTTCCAGTGAGCATATTACCAACGATTAAAATTTTTAGTAACTTAAGTTCATTTTGGACAATGTTAGTTGTGTCTATTTTGGTTGGTTTGCTTCATGGAGTTCACCCAACAATTTATTGGATTCAATGGATTTATTATTTCATTGCCATGATTGCGTGGTTACTAGCATTTGGTATTTTTAATTCGACTATTTCTATTTTGGTTCGTGACTACCATATTTTGTTACAATCATTTATGAGAATGCTATTTTATATGTCTGGTGTTTTATTTAACTTCCAAACAGATGCATTTCCAGCACCCATTGTTAGAATTCTGCAATTAAATCCGTTCTTTTACGTGGTGTCTGGTTTTCGAGAATCTATGTTGGGCCACACGTGGTTCTGGCAAAATACGACTTTAAACTTAGTATTTTGGGGCTTTGTGCTATTCTTCTTACTTGTAGGATCACATTTACACTTTAAGTTCCGTTCTAAATTTGTGGATTTAGTTTAAGTCAAGGAGCAATTTTATGAAAAAACAATTAATTGATAAATTAAAATTAATTGCTCGTAAGGGACTCATCGTGATGAACGATGGGTTTCTTTGTTTATCAGTTAAAAAAGGGCAAATGATTTTTGAAAGTTTTAACGGTAAGAATATTAACGATAATCCTTTGGCTATTTACCAACAGCTTATTAAAAATAAACCTGAATTAGCAGAGAAAATGTATTTTAGTGTTAAACCTAGTGAATATCGCCGGTTAAAAGCAGAGCACCCCAACATACGAATTATTAAGCGATTTACTCCCCAATGGGTAAGTATTATTGCTCGGGCTCAATTTTGGGTAATGAACTCACGAATGCCAACCTGGTGGAAGAAAAATAAACAGACGACTTATATTCAAACTTGGCATGGAACCCCATTAAAAAAACTGGGGATTGATATTAGTAACGTGGAAATTCCGGGACAAACAACAGCGAGCTATCACGCTGATTTTAGTAAAGAGGCTAGTCGCTGGAATTACTTAATTGCACCTAATCAATATTCTGAGAATATTTTTACCAGGGCATTTAATTTTAAAAATCGCTATTTAGAAATTGGCTATCCTAGAAATGATGTTTTATATCAAGAAAATAACGCGCCTGCTATTAAAACTTTAAAGCAGCGAATACTGGGTAAAATTCCTAAGCGTATTATTATGTATGCACCAACCTGGCGTGACGATGATTTTATTCAACAAGGAAAGTATCATTTTACCTTACCATTTGATTTAAATCAGTTTTTTAAACAAGTTGATAATGATACAATTCTAATCATTAGACCCCATTATTTAGTTGCTGATCAAATTGACATTAGTGGATTTGAAGGACGGGTTTTTGTGATTCCTAATCATGATATTAATGAACTATATTTAATTACGGATCTTTTAATAACTGATTATTCGTCAGTTATGTTTGATTATGCTAATTTAAAGCGACCAATGTTATTTTTCGCGTATGACTTACCACATTATAAAGATAAACTGCGAGGATTTTATCTTCCTTATGATCAACAATATTTACCTGGTCCTTTGGTAACTCAAACCCAGGATTTTTATCAAAAAATTGCTAGTTGGCATCGTACGGGAATAAACCAGGTGTATAGTCAAAAATTAGCGGAGTTCAATCAACAATTTTGTAGTTGGGATGATGGTCATGCAGCACAACAAGTTAGTAATTTAATCCAAGAAGTAATTAAAGGAGAAGATCATGGATAATTCATTTTTAATTGGTTCACACGTTAGCATGAAGGGAACGGAAATGTTTCTAGGAGCAGCCCAAGAAGCACAATCATTTAATGAAAATGTCTTTATGGTTTATACAGGTGCTCCCCAAAATACAGTACGAAAACCAGTTGAAAAATTTAGGGCAACCGAAGGAGAAGAATATATGACTGCTCACGGATTGCAACAAGTAGTCGTGCATGCACCATATATTATTAATTTAGGAAATACCACTAAACCAGAAAATTTTAGATTTGGTATTGAATTCTTAAAATCTGAAATTCAGCGAGCAGAAGCTATTGGAGCAAAGCAAATTGTCTTACATCCAGGCGCTCACGTTGGTGCAGGTGCTAAAAAAGCCATCCAACAAATTGCGGACGGCTTAAATGAAGTGATTGATCCTAATCAAAAAGTACAAATTGCTCTAGAAACGATGGCTGGTAAGGGAACTGAAGTTGGTCGTAGTTTTGAGGAGATCGCAGCTATCATTGAAAAAATTAATAATCCTGAAAAAATTTCAGTAACTTTTGATACTTGTCATACTAATGATGCTGGTTATGATGTTAAAAATAATTTTGATGAAGTACTCAAAGAATTTGATGATGTGATTGGTTTAGATAAATTAGCAGTAGTTCATTTAAATGATTCTAAAAACGAAATGGGTAGCCATAAAGATCGTCATGAAATTATTGGTTTAGGAACAATTGGATTTGAGGCACTTAACCAAATTGCCCACCATCCCAGCTTAACTAATATTCCTAAAATTTTAGAAACACCAATTCTTAAAGATACTGATAATAAAAAAATCACTTATAATCCACATGGCTATGAAGTAGCTATGCTAAGAAACCAGCGAATGAATGATAATATTATTGAAGATATGAAAAACCAGGTTGCTTTTTAGTTATTTTTGCAAATCAATGTTAAGACTTTCCAGGATGATCGAGGCCGTTTCTTCAATGGATTTATTAGCGACGTTAATGGTCAAGCAATCAATCCGTCTATATAAATTGATGGCATATTCTAATTCTTGACGAATATGACTGGTATCTGAATATGGAGTTTCGGCATTAAGGCCATATGCAAGCATACGTTGACGTCTAATTTGACTTAATTTTTCTGGACTATTAGTTAAACCAAAAATCCGATTATGATCAACTTGTTTTAATTCAGCAGGAATCTTTAAATCTGGACCCACTGGCAGGTTGGCTACCCGTAAGCCTTGGTTAGCTAAATAAAGGGATAAGGGTGTTTTAGAGGTACGAGAGACACCTAATAGTACAATATCGGCTTCTAGCATCCCCTTAGGGTTCTTACCATCATCATTAGTGACGGCAAATTCCATTGCGTCAATTCGACTAAAGTAAGCTGGATTAAGATCATGAATTAGTCCTGGAACATTTTCTGGAATTAACCCAGTAGCTTGAGTGATGAAGCCCATGGGTGTCTGAATACAATCAAATGAATATAAGCCATGGTCTTTAGCATAGTTAGTAACCATATCACTAAGTTCCTGGTTAACTAGAGTATGAAAAATCATTGCTTGTTGTTCTTGGGCCATATGTAAAATGCCAGTTAAAATAGATTCGGTTTGAACAAACGGAAAACGATGCAGTTTAGGTTCTAAAGTAGGAAATTGGGATGCCGCTGTTTGAGCTACTGTTTGAGTAGTTGCGCCACTAGAATCAGATATAATGAAGAAATTAATCGTTTTAGCCATGATTGAAATACCTCGTTTTTTTATTAATTTTAGCATGCAAATACTTTTTGTCACAAATTGTTGACGTATTTTACAAACTTATGTATAATTTACTCTGGACCGTTGTTAAGTATTGTTTTTTTGCTTTGTAACAGTTACATTTCAAGCGCGGAGGGAGGGAATTTCATATGGCAAAGACAGTCGTTCGAAAAAACGAGTCTCTTGATGATGCTCTTCGACGCTTTAAACGAACAGTTTCAAAAAGCGGTACACTTCAGGAATATCGTAAACGCGAATTTTACGAAAAACCAAGTGTCAAGAAAAAGTTAAAATCAGAAGCAGCACGTAAACGTAATAATAAGAAGAAGCGCCGTTTCTAAGCGTATTTTGAGATCGGGACCTAATTTATTAGGTTCTGATCTTTTTTAATGTTAAAATTAAACTATAAAAACTTAAGGAGATACCTGAATAATGAACAAACAAGAACAATTAAATGCAGATCTAAAAACAGCCATGAAGTCGCGTGATAAGTTATCATTAACCGTTATTCGGGGACTTAAATCACAATTAACTAATAAACAAATTGAATTAGGACATGAACTTTCAGACTCAGAAGCTGATGAAGTAATTCTAAAAGAATTAAAGCAACAAAAAGAATCACTAACTGAATTTGAAAAAGGCGGTCGTGATGATTTAGCGGATGAACAAAAAGCTCAAATTGAAATCACCGAAAAATATGCTCCTAAACAAATGGACACGGCAGAAATTCAACAAGTAGTGTCTCAAACTATCAAAGATGTGAATGCTAGTTCTATGAGTGACTTTGGTAAAGTTATGGGTGCGGTTATGCCTAAATTAAAAGGGCAGGCAGACGGTAATGAAGTCAAAGCAGCAGTTAAACAGGCCCTTCAATAAAAAGTAAAGGAGCTCACTTATTTGACAGAAATAAATGACGAAAAGTTAATTACTCGTGAAGTAAATATTGATAATGCCGATACGCTTTTAGCGGTTGTGGGAGCCCAAAATGCTTTTATGACTATCCTTGAAGAAGGTTTAAATGTATCAATTAATGTCTTTGGCACTAGTCTGAAAATTTCTGGAGCTGAAGAACCGGTTAATTTAGCCGAGACAGTTATTGATAATCTAGTTGCACTAGTTGATCATGATATCACCATTAACAGTAGCGATATTGTTAGTGCTGTTTCAATGGCTCAAAAAGGCACTTTAGGTTATTTTCAAGACTTGTATAATCATGTGCTCCTAAAAGATGCTAAGGGCAAGGCCATTAGAATTAAAACTTTTGGTCAACGACAATACGTTAATTCTATTAAGCACAATGATATTACTTTCGGCATTGGACCGGCCGGAACTGGAAAAACGTTTTTGGCAGTAGTGATGGCCGTTGCAGCTTTAAAAAAGGGCTTAGTGGATCGAATTGTTTTAACTCGACCAGCTGTTGAAGCGGGTGAAAGCCTGGGCTTTTTACCTGGCGATTTAAAGGACAAGGTTGATCCATATCTTCGGCCAATTTATGACGCCTTAAATGCTATTTATGGGGTCGAACATACGGAGCGGCTTATTGAACGCAATGTAATTGAAATTGCTCCGTTAGCTTATATGCGGGGGCGAACATTAGATAATGCTTTCGTTATTTTAGATGAGGCTCAAAATACCACTAATTCGCAAATGAAGATGTTTCTTACTCGTCTAGGATTTGGTTCTAAAATGATTGTAAACGGTGATGTATCACAAATTGATATTCCTAATAAACGTCATAGTGGTTTAGTGGAAGCCCAACAAATTTTACGTGAAGTTGATGGTATTAATTTTGTTGAATTCACGTCAGAAGATGTGGTACGCCACCCAGTAGTGGCAAAGATTATCAACGCTTACGAGCAAACTGGACAATAAAGAGGAGTATGTAAATGGATTTAGAAATATTTGATAATACTAAAGATGGGGTTCCTGCAGAACATATTGATTTAGTAAAAAACATTTTGAATTATGCTGGTAAATATATTGAATTAGCGGATGATACTGAAATGTCAGTAACTTTTGTTAACAACGACGAAATTCAAGAAATTAATAAAAAATATCGTGGAGTTAATCGGGCCACGGATGTTATTAGTTTTGCTATTGAAGATGGTGACGATGATACTGATTTTCCAGTCATTATGGATGATGAAATGGCTCAAGAAATTCCAGAAAATATTGGTGATATCTTTGTTTCTATCGATAAAGTAGCTGAACAAGCCGAATTTTTAGATCACTCTTATGAGCGTGAACTTGGGTTTTTAGTTGTTCATGGTTTTCTGCATTTAAACGGTTATGACCACATGAAACCAGAAGACGAAGCAGTTATGTTTCCACTACAAAGAAAGATTTTAGACGATTATGGCCTTACGAGATAAAAAACAAATCACGAAAAATAACTCCTTTCCGCAATCACTAAGACATGCGCTTGATGGTTTAGGACGTTTGATTAAGGAAGAACGAAATTTTCGTTTCGATGTAATTATTAGTTTAATAGTGATTATTTTTGGTATTATTTTTCAGTTAGGTATTAATGATTGGCTTTGGTTAACGGTTGCAATGTTTACTGTTTTAGGATCAGAAGCTGTGAATTCCATTGTGGAAAATGTGGTTGATTTAATTGTTGATCATCAGTTTAATTTGTTAGCTAAACGTGCTAAGGATATTGCGGCAGGTGGCGTTTTATTATCTGCAATTTTTGCGATTATCGTTGGTGGTTTAGTGTTTGTTCCAGCAGTTATTCAATATTTTCATATAGGAGGATAAAAATGCAAAATCCAGATTTTCATTCGGGCTTTGTAGCCATTGTAGGGCGTCCTAACGTCGGCAAATCAACTTTTCTTAATCGAGTAGTTGGTCAAAAAGTGGCTATTATGAGTGATAAGGCTCAAACAACGAGAAATAAAATTCAAGGCGTATACACTACAGATGATGCTCAAATTGTATTCATTGATACTCCCGGCATTCATAAACCTCAAAATAAATTAGGGGACTTTATGATGGAGTCTGCTTTATCGGCTTTAAAAGAAGTCGATGCGGTATTATTTATGGTTAACGCTACTGAGCGTCGTGGCGCAGGTGATAACTTTATTATTGATCGACTTAAAAACGTTGATAAACCAATTTTTTTAGTTATTAATAAAATTGATGAAATTTCACCAGATGATTTGTTCCCAATAATTGAACAATATAAAGAAGCTTTGCCGTTTAAAGAAGTCTTTCCTATTTCGGCTCTACAAGGAAATAATGTTAGCCAGTTAATTGATAAATTAATTGATACCCTTCCTGAGGGGCCGCAATATTATCCTGATGATCAAGTGACTGATCACCCAGAACGATTTATCATTTCGGAATTAATTCGTGAAAAAGTTTTGCAATTAACTCGTCAGGAAATTCCACATTCAGTGGCTGTTTATATCGACAAGATAGGTAATGAAAATGATAAAGTGCATATTCAAGCAACTATTATCGTTGAAAGAGACGGTCAAAAGGGAATTGTAATTGGTAAAAAAGGTTCCATGTTAAAGAAAATTGGTACCTTAGCTCGTAAAGATATTGAAAATCTTTTGGGAAGTAAAGTTTACCTTGAGCTTTGGGTAAAAGTACAACCAAGATGGCGGGACAAGGCATCATTACTTGAATCATACGGTTATCAAAAAAATGATTATTAGTTTATAAAGAGGTAAATTTTGAGGCAACAACGACAATTAACAGATTTTACTGGGATTGTTATGTATTCTAAGCCGTATCGTGACCGAGATCTCTTAGTAAAATATTTAACCAAGGAGTTTGGTAAAAAGATGTTTTTGATACGCGGTGCCAAGCGTCCTAAGTTTAAAATGAAGGCAGCTATTTTGCCATTTGCTTATGGCGTATTTTCTGGTAGCGTGGTGTCAGATGGTCTGTCTTATTTGAATAGTACTAAGGATATTAAACATTTTAAAAATATTTCAGCTGATATTGTCAAAAATGCATATGCGACTTATATTTTTTCGTTAATTGACTTAGCTTATCAGGATGGAAATGTTATTCCGGTTGTATATAATCAAGTTCAATTAGGTCTTGAACTAATTGATAAAGGCATTGATGCCGAAATTATTTCTAACATTTTTGAGGTACAGTTATTAGCGGCATTTGGAGTTGCTCCTAATTGGCGTGATTGTGTGGTCTGTCATCGAACCGATTTGCCGTTTGATTATTCAGAAGAATATGGTGGCTTGTTATGTCAAAGCCATTGGCACCTAGATCCATACCGATTGAGATTAGATGCAAGAACCATTTATTATTTACGCCTGTTCTCAGAAATTAATTTAACTAAGATTAATGACATCAAAGTCCAAAAACCAACAAAACAAAAAATTCGCCAAACTTTAGATCAAATTTACGAACATAGTGTTGGGGTGATACCTAAAAGCAAACGCTTTTTGGATCAATTGGATGATTTACAGATTGAGTAATAGTCAGTTGACAAAATTTTTGTTCTAAACTATTATGATTTCATATGAATATTTAGTGATGAAAAAAGAGAGAGACTGAGAAAATTTCAAGCGATTTCGGGATAGTGAGAGCCGAAAAATGGAATTAGTTTTCTGGCACTTTTGGAGCTAAAACTAACTAAGCGCCGGTTTATTTTACCGGAACTAGGGTGGAACCGCGATTATTATCGTCCCTATACGAGATATTATATTTCGTATAGGGATTTTTATTTTGAGTAGGAGGAAAATTATGACTAAAAGTTTGTCCGTACAACAAATTATTTTAAAATTACAACAATACTGGGCTGCTCAAGGTTGCATGTTAATGCAAGCATATGATACCGAAAAGGGTGCTGGAACAATGAGTCCATATACTTTTTTAAGAGCAGTAGGACCAGAGCCATGGAACGCAGCATATATTGAACCATCTCGTCGACCAGCAGATGGTCGGTACGGGGAAAATCCTAATCGCTTATATCAACATCACCAATTTCAAGTGATTATGAAACCTTCTCCAGAAAATATTCAAGAACTTTATTTGAATAGTTTGAAGGAACTAGGAATTGATCCTTTGGAACATGATATTCGTTTTGTGGAAGATAACTGGGAAAACCCCTCAATGGGTTGTGCTGGTGTTGGTTGGGAAGTTTGGCTTGATGGTATGGAAGTCACCCAATTTACTTATTTCCAAATTGTTGGTGGTCAAGAAATGGATCCTGTTGCTTCAGAAATTACCTATGGATTAGAACGACTCAGTTCATATATTCAAGATGTTAATTCAGTATTTGATTTGGAATGGGCTGATAATGTTAAATATGGCGATATTTTTAAGGAACCTGAATTTGAACATTCTAAATACAGTTTTGAAGAAAGTAACCAAGAGATGCTTTTGGAGTTCTTTAATCAATATGAAAATGAAGCAAAGCGTTTGTTAGATGATAATTTAGTTCATCCAGCCTATGATTATATTTTGAAATGTAGTCATACTTTTAACTTGCTTGATGCCAGAGGGGCGGTTTCGGTAACTGAACGAGCTGGATACCTTTCTCGAATTCGTAATATGGCTAGACGTGTGGCCAAGGAATTCGTTGAAGAACGCCGCAAATTAGGTTTTCCTTTGATTAAGGATGAAGCCAAACGGCAAGCATTATTAAATGAGGAGGACCAAAACAATGGCAAATAAATTCTTATTGGAAATCGGTTTAGAAGAAATGCCCGCACATGTTGTTACTCCTAGTGTGGAACAATTAAAACAACGCGTAAGTAGTTACTTGAAAGATCAACGAATTGAGTTTGGTTCAATTGAAATGTTCGCGACGCCTAGAAGATTAGCTGTTATCGTTAATGATTTAGCCGCCAAACAACCAGATATCGATGAAGAAGTTAAAGGCCCAGCCAAAAAAATTGCTCAAGACGCAGATGGTAATTGGACCAAGGCAGCCATTGGATTTAGTAAAGGTCAAGGAGCCGATGTTTCTGATATCATCTTTAAAGAAGTTAAGGGAACTGAATATGTCTTTGTTAAAAAACATATTAATGGTCAACCAGTTCAAGAAGTTTTAGCTGGTATGAAAGATGTTATTACTTCAATGACATTTCCTACTTTGATGAAGTGGGGTGAATTTAAGCTTAACTATATTCGCCCAATTAAGTGGTTGATTGCTTTATATAATAATGAAGTTATTCCGCTTGACGTGTTAGACGTTACTACTGATAAAATTTCTGCTGGTCACCGTTTCTTGGGTCATGACGTAGAAATTAATCATCCAGATGAATATGAGGAAAAATTAACAGAACAATTTGTAATTGCTAGCCCTAAACGGCGGAAAGATTTGATTAAAAAACAAATTAATCAAATTGCGACTGATAATAACTGGCAGATCAACATTGATCAAGATCTTTTAGAAGAGGTTACTAACTTAGTTGAATGGCCAACGGCCTTTACGGGTTCCTTTGATGAAAAATACCTAAAGATTCCAAATGAAGTTTTAATTACCTCAATGAAGGATCATCAACGGTTTTTCTATGTTTTAGATCAAGCCGGTAACTTATTGCCTGATTTTATTTCAGTGCGAAATGGAAATGATCATTTTATCGAAAACGTGATTGCTGGAAATGAAAAAGTGTTAACCGCGCGATTAGAAGATGCAATGTTCTTCTTTGAAGAAGATCAAAAGAGTAGTATTGCAGATTACGTTGAGCGCTTGAAGAAAGTTAGTTTCCACGACAAAATTTCCACTATGTATGAAAAGATGCTACGAGTAAAAGTTATCGCAACGGTTTTGGCCGATAAAATTGGCCTTAATGATAACCAAAAAAATGATTTATCCAGAGCAGCTGAAATTTATAAATTTGATTTAGTCTCTGGCATGGTTGGTGAATTTGCGGAACTTCAAGGGATTATGGGAGAAAAATATGCCCTAATTCAAGGTGAAAATGCGACTGTAGCTCAAGCAATTCGAGAACACTACATGCCAATTTCTGCTAATGGTGAACTACCTGAAACTACAGTTGGTTCAGTATTAGCGGTTGCTGATAAGTTAGACAGCATCATGACTTTCTTTAGTGCGGGAATGATTCCAAGTGGTTCTAATGATCCATATGCTTTGCGTCGTCAAGCTTCCGGTATCGTTCGCATTATTAATCATGAAAATTGGTTAATTGACGTGGAAGGATTACTTAATCAAATTGAATTGCAAGAACAGGTCGTTCAAGTTGCGCCTCAACTTGATTTAAAAGGGCAAAATGCAGCTGTCATTGATTTCTTGAAAGATCGAGTTCGTCAACTTTTAAGTGATAATAAGGTTCGTTATGATATTGTAGATGCTGTTTCTAATAGTAGCAGTGACAATATTTTGTATATGATTGAAAGTGCTAATGTGTTAATGGATCACAAAGATGATGATTCATTTAAAGCAGTAATTGAATCATTGACTCGAGTACTTAGAATAGCAGTTAAAAATCCGGTTGTCCTTTCAGTTGATGAGTCATTATTTGAAAATGATGCCGAAATGGCTTTATATCAAGCCGTGAATAAGTTAGTGGCTAACTTTAACCAATTAAATGCTAATGAGGCCTATGATCAATTAGCTAATTTACAAAATATTATCGCTAATTACTTTGAAGAGACTATGGTTATGGTTGATGACGAAAAAATTAAAAATAACCGGTTAGCTGAACTAAATTTACTTGCTCAATTAATTTTAAAACTGGGTGATTTAAATCAATTAGTTGTCAAAGGCTAATAGTTGTTCAGATTTGATAAATATGTTAGTATAATTCAGTATCTCTTAATATATTGATTGTTTAGTCGCACCCGTTTTTGGGTGCGACTTTTGCAAGTAATTCAGGATTTTTTGGAGGAGGCCTAGTTAATGGCGATGATTCCAGACACAGTGGTCGAAGAGATTCGTTCGCAAACCAACATTACGGATGTCGTTAGTCAGTATGTTTCATTACATCAATCTGGTAAGAATTTGTTTGGATTGTGTCCATTTCATGAGGAGCGAACACCATCATTTTCTGTGTCAGAGTCTAAACAAATTTTTCATTGTTTCAGTTGTGGTCGTGGTGGTAATGTTTTTACTTTTCTGATGGAATTAGAGCATTTATCTTTTCCCGAAGCGGTTCAAAAAGTAGCTACCATTGAAAATTTTCCGTTAGCTAGTGAATATATTCAAGCTGATAATACTGCCACTAAGGAAACTTCTAGTCATCGTCAACTAGTTAACTTGTACGAAGAAGCAGCCAAGTTATATCATCATATTCTAGTAAATACGAAATTGGGTCGAACGGCTCTCGATTATCTTCATCAGCGTGATGTTAGTGACGAAATGATCAATGAGTTTAATTTAGGTTATGCTCCTGATCAGCGATTACTAAAACCAATGTTTGAAGAACGTAAAATTGATTATCAATTATTACGTAAATCAGGACTCTTCTCTGAAACTCAAAGCGGCGATATTTTAGATCGCTTCGTAGATCGAGTTATGTATCCGATTCGTGAGGCTAGTGGTGCTACGATTGCTTTTTCAGGACGTTTATTAACGCCCAATGATGAAATGCCAAAATATTTAAATAGTCCGGAAACGGAAATATTTAATAAAGGTAAAACCATCTTCAACCTGGACAAAGCCAAGGTTAACATTCGTCAAGAACATTCAGTAATTTTATTTGAAGGTTTTATGGATGTGATTACCGCTTATAATGCTGGAATAGTAAATGGTGTTGCTTCGATGGGAACTAGTCTAACTGATGAACAGGTTTACGATCTGAAACGAATCACAAATCAAATATTTATTAGTTATGATGGTGATCAGCCTGGTCAAAAAGCTACTAAACGAGCCATTGATATTCTTAATCAGGCTCACCATTTTGATGTGAAAATAGTGGTGGTTCCTGATGGTATGGATCCGGACGAATTTATTAGAAATCGTGGTGAAGAGTCCTTTAGGGAACTCCTGAAGGGTGCACAAACTGAAGTTGAATTTCAATTACTACAATTACAGGATCAATTTAATCTTTCGTCCGAAGCAGGTCAAAGTGATTATATCCATTCGGCACTAAAAGTAATTGCGACTATTAATTCATCAATTGATCAAGATCTGTATTTAAATCAGTTAGCGGCTAAGTTTAATATTGATAAAATGGTTTTAAAAAACCAATTACCGGCAACAAAGACGCCAGTTACTTCTCAGAATAATATTTCTGCTCCGATTAATTATCGGCCTACGATGACTGTTGAACCAGCATTATCACTAATTGAAAAAACTGAACGTCGCATTTTGAAGCGAATGTTGTATGATAGAGATGTATGGCTTAAAGTTACCAACATGTCTAATTTTGCTTTCATCCATGAAAATTACCAAATGCTATTTTTATTAGCTGAAGGTTATTTTGAAACGCATGATGAATTTAAAATTGCAACGTTTGAAACAATGATTAAACAAGCACCACTTCAACAATTGCTTATTGCTGTGGATATGGTAGATTTACCAGAAAATATTACCGAATCTGAAATTGATGATTATTTGAATATTATGATGTATCAAACACCAATTCAAAATGAATTAGATCAAAAAAAGGCAGAAATGAAAGAAGCTGCTAGATTAGGTGACAGTACTCGACAACGGCGACTAGCAATTGAAATCATTTCCCTCGAAAAGAAAAAACGAACTAGACAATAGGTTGAAACGGGAGGCATTTTATGGCTACAAAAAAGACCACTAAAGCAGAAGAAAAAGATAAGGTATATAAAAAAGAATTTGATGCGATTGTTAAAGAAAATAAACCTATCGGTCACTTGGTTTATAATGAATTAGATTCCAAGATTATCAAACCTTATACTTTAAATGAAAAAGAAACTGAAGAATTACTAGAATCAATTGAAGATTCCGGTATCAGTGTTGTGGACGAAAATGGTGAACCAGATCCACGGGCCTTAAACGCCGCCAAAAAAGTGACTAAAAAAGAATTAGCTGACGTTTCAGCACCAATCGGGGTCAAGATTAATGATCCAGTTAGAATGTATTTAAAAGAAATTGGTCGCGTGCCTTTATTAAAAGCCGAAGAAGAAGTTAGTTTGGCCAAACGTATCGAAGATGGTGATGAGTCTGCTAAACAAGAACTAGCAGAAGCCAACTTGCGGTTGGTAGTTTCAATTGCCAAACGTTATGTCGGTCGAGGTATGCAATTCTTGGATTTAATTCAAGAAGGTAACATGGGATTGATGAAGGCCGTAGAAAAATTTGATTACCGAAAAGGATTCAAATTTTCTACTTACGCTACTTGGTGGATTCGTCAAGCAATTACACGGGCCATTGCGGATCAAGCTCGGACGATTCGAATTCCGGTCCATATGGTTGAAACTATCAATAAATTAATCAGAATTCAACGCCAATTATTACAAGATTTAGGCCGTGAACCATTACCGGAAGAAATCGGGGCCGAAATGGATATGCCAACTGAAAAAGTTCGGGGCATCCTAAAAATTGCTCAAGAACCGGTTTCATTAGAAACACCAATTGGAGAAGAGGACGATTCTCATTTGGGTGATTTTATCGAAGACCAAGATGCCACTTCTCCTGCAGATCATGCTGCTTATGAAATGCTAAAAGAACAGTTAGAAACGGTATTAGATACTTTAACTGATCGAGAAGAAAATGTACTTCGACTTAGATTTGGTTTAGATGATGGTCGCACTCGTACGCTTGAAGAAGTTGGTAAGGTATTTGGCGTTACTCGGGAACGAATTCGTCAAATTGAAGCGAAGGCATTACGCAAATTGCGCCACCCATCACGTAGTAAACAATTAAAAGATTTCCTAGAATAACTAGGATAAATAGATAAAAAGCGGGGAGAAATCTCTGCTTTTTTTATACATATTTTTAATTAGGTAGCTTATAATAAAGTTAAATTACTTATCGAAGGAGTATTTCATGAATAGTTCTCATTTATCTGATCGTCTTCAAGCGGTCGCTGATTTTGTTCCTAAAAATAGTATTGTGGCAGACATTGGTTCTGATCATGCTTATTTACCCATTTACTTAGCAGAAACCAACGTCATCTCAAGTGGTATTGCTGGTGAAGTTGCCCAAGGGCCATTAAATAATGCCATTCATGAAATTACTAAGGCTAATTTGTTGGATATAATTACCCCAAGACTTGCTAATGGATTGGCGGCTATTGAGCCAACTGATCATGTTGATACCATTACCATTGCTGGAATGGGGGGAACTTTAATTAGTCAAATTCTAACAGAAGGCCAAAACGTCCTTAAAAATCAACCACTACTGATTTTACAACCTAATATTGGAGAAGATATTGTTAGAGAGTGGCTAATGAATAATCATTATGAAATTATTGAAGAAGCTATCTTAGCTGAAGGTGGCCATACTTACGAGATAATTGTTGCTAAAGCGGTAGTTAGTGTAGTTCACTATACTTCAAAACAGTTACGATTTGGCCCCAAATTAATGCAAGTACAAAACGACGCCTTTTTAAATAAATGGCGTCATGAACTAGCTACTAATCAGCAGGTTTTACGTGATTTAGAACAAGCAGTTCATGTTCCCAAGGAGAAAGTAGAAAAAATTAAAAATAAAGTGACGATGATCAGTGAGGTGTTAAATAATGAAGGTTAGAGAATTAGTAGAACGGTTTGAGCAATATGCTCCTAAGCAAATTGCTGAGCCTAATGATCCAGTAGGATTACAAATTGGTTCTTTAGATGCAGAGATTCACAATGTTATGACAACCCTAGACGTTAGACCAGAAGTGGTACAAGAAGCTATTGATAACAATATCGATTTTATTTTTGCTCACCATCCGGTAATGTTTCGTCCAGCTAAAAATCTAGATTTAAGTAATCCCCAAAATAAAATGTATGCTGATTTAATTCAGCATCATATTACGGTTTATGCTGCTCATACTAATTTAGATTCAGCTAACAATGGATTAAATGATTGGTTGGCTGAAGCTTTACAGCTAGTGGATACAACGGGATTAGTGCCTGGGTATACGGAGGCTATTTATTCATTGACAGTACAAGCACCTAAAATTTATGCTAACGCTGTTCAAATGTCTTTAGTTGATGCTGGTGCTGAAATTACTGCCGATGGCTCTAGTGGCTATACTTTTCAATGGGATGGGTTGATTCAATATGTTACGCCAGTAGGAGTACAACCAGGTGCCAGTGCAGTAGAAACTCCTGCTGAACAGGATAACACTAGAATTGAATTTGAAGTTTCTGAAGGTCACTTAACCGATGTATTAAAAGCACTTTATGATGTTCATCCGTTGGATCAACCAATTTATCACTTGGTTAAATTAGATGATCACCGCTTACAGTATTCTATGGGGCGAATTGGTAAATTAAGACAATCAATGACTGTTAAAGAATTGGCTGAGCTATGCAAGAAAACCTTTAAGGTAAATGGATTACGAGTAGTTGCTAATGAGTTGGATCGTTTGGTTCAAACCGTGGCCATTTTGGGTGGTGATGGAGGTAAGTTTTACCATATTGCTAAGCAAAAAGGAGCTGATGTTTACATTACTGGTGATGTTTATTATCATACTGGTCATGATATGTTAGCTAGTGATTTACCAGTTATAGATCCTGGACACCATATTGAAAGTATTTGTAAGCCCAAATTAGCTCAATTGATTAAACAATGGGCAAGCGAAAATGATTGGTCATTGCAAGTTGCTGAATCACAGATTAATACGGACCCATTTACATTTATTTAAAAAGGAGATTTTATTATGGCAAAGTATGAACAACTAATTCCTGATTTTATTGAATTTGTTAAAGTTAATACTCGTTCAGATGCAAACTCTAGTACCATTCCTTCAGCTAATCGTGAAACTGCTTTTTTGAACCATTTACAAACGAAACTCACACAAATGGGGCTAAAAGATGTTCATACAAACGAACAAAGTGGTTACGTTTTTGCTACTTTACCTGCTAATATTGATTATTCAACTCCAGTAGTGGGATTTATTTCCCATATTGATACAGCTGATTTTAATTCAGAAAATATTCAACCACAATTTGTGAAAAACTATGATGGTGAATCAGTAATTAAACTAGATAAAGCTGGAAAATATAACCTGGATCCTACAATTTTCCCTAATTTACGTAATTATAAAGGTGATACTTTAATCACTAGCGATGGTACTACGTTATTAGGAGCTGATGATAAATCTGGGGTAGCTGAAATTATTGCTGCCGTGAATTATTTGATGAATCATCCAGAAATTAAGCACGGGGAACTAAAATTAGGTTTTGGTCCAGATGAAGAAATTGGTACGGGAGCCAATCATTTTGATGTAAAAGATTTTGGAGCTGACGTAGCATATACCGTTGATGGTGGACCAGAAGGTGATCTCAATTATGAAACTTTTAATGCGGCCGATGCTAAAATCAAGGTACAAGGAACTAATGTTCATCCTTCTGACGCTAAGGGAGTGATGGTTAATTCATTGCAAGTAGCTATGGATTTTCATAACCAATTGCCTGCAGCTGATCGTCCCGAAAAAACTGATAATCGTCAAGGATTTTTCCACGTATACGCCTTCAACGGTACTGTGGATGCCAGTGAAATCGATTATATTATTCGTGATCATGATCGTGAAAAATTTGAGGCGCGTAAACAATTAGTAAAAGATATTGTCAACCAATTAAATCAGCAATATGGTGCAAATACAGTTTCATTGGATATGCATGATGAATATTACAATATGGGAGAAGTAGTCGCTGCTAATCCAGAGGTAGTTGATATCGCCGAACAAGCTATGAAAAATGTTGGTGTTAAACCTAATATTTTTGCTGTTCGGGGTGGAACAGATGGTTCTAAAATTTCTTTTATGGGATTACCTACTCCTAATATTTTTGCTGGTGGTGAAAATATGCATGGCCGTTTTGAATTTGTTTCAGAACGAGTGATGGAAAAAGCAACGGATGTTATTGTTGAAATTGCTAAACTATATGCTGCAAAATAATTGGTCAAAATTGGTCAAATTATTTTAGTTTCATCTCAATATTTGTTAAAATAGTACTACTTAGACTTGAAAATTAATTTTCAAGTCTTTTTAAATACAAATAAAAGGGTGGAATATATGAATCCAGATAATTTAACAGAAGCGGTATCACAAGCAATCGCTCAAGCTCAACAAATTGCTGTGACCCGAAAACAACAAAATATTACTGTGGCACACTTGTTTAAATTTTTAGTTCAACCCGGTGAATTAGCCCGGCAAATTTATTCTGAATTGGGATTAAATTTGGATGAACTAGAACAAGAATTAGATACTGAAATTGATCAAATTGCTACTGTTGCTGGCGATAATGTGAGTTATGGTCAATCATTGTCTAATAATATGTATCAATTATTGCAACAAGCAGAACAAATCAAAAATGAATTTAATGATGATTATATTGCCGTAGATACTTTAACGATTGCTTTAATGAAATTAAGTGGTGAAAAACTGACTGAATACTTGAAACGACAAGGAATTACCGAACAAAAAGTTCGAAATGAAGTCGCAAGTATTCGGGGTGGTGAACGCGTGACTTCTAAGAATCAAGAGGATGGTTACCAAGCACTGGAAAAATATGGTAGTGATTTGGTTAAGGCTGCTCGCGAAAATAAACTAGGACCAATTATCGGTCGGGATGCAGAAATTTTGGATGTAATTCGAATTTTATCTCGCAAAACTAAAAATAATCCGGTATTAATTGGTGAACCAGGGGTTGGTAAAACGGCCGTAGTAGAAGGTTTAGCCAAACGAATTGCTACTAACGATGTTCCCGAAAATTTACAAAATAAAACCATTTTTCAATTAGACATGAGTTCCTTAATCGCGGGTGCCAAGTACCGTGGCGAATTTGAAGAACGACTTCAGTCAGTATTAAAAGAAGTAAAAAAATCTGAAGGGCAAATTATTTTGTTCATTGATGAAATTCATACAATTGTCGGGGCTGGTAAAACTGAAGGGAGCATGGATGCGGGTAATATTTTAAAACCGATGCTTGCTCGAGGTGAACTGCATTTAATTGGAGCAACAACAATTGATGAATTCCGTCAAAATTTTGAAAAAGATAAGGCCTTAGAACGACGATTTCAACGTGTATTAGTGGCGGAACCAACGGTTGAAGATACCGTTACGATTTTACGCGGGTTGCGAGAAAGTCTAGAGATTCATCATGGCGTAAAGATTCATGACAATGCTTTAGTAGCTGCAGCTAAATTATCTAATCGCTACATTACTGATCGGTTTTTACCGGATAAAGCAATTGATTTGGTAGATGAAGCTTCAGCCGAAATTCGGGTAGAAATGAATTCCAGCCCCACTGAATTAGATCAAGCCAGTCGTCAATTAATGCGACTAGAAGTTGAAGAGGCCGCCTTAAAAGAAGAGACTGATGATGATTCTAAGAAACGATTAAAAGAATTATCGCGTGAATTAGCTAGCACTAAGGAAAAAGTTAATGAATTAAACGCTCGTTGGCGTGATGAAAAACAATCATTGGAAAAAATTAGTAGTAAAAAGCAAGAATTAGATAAGGCTAAAAATGATTTGCAACAGGCTGAAAGTAATTATGACTTAAATAAAGCGGCCGTGTTGCAACATGGAACTATTCCGGAATTGGAAAAAGAAATTGCCAGTTTAGAAGCACTTGATCGAGAAAATGAATGGTTAGTAGAAGAATCGGTTACCGCAGATCAAATTGCTGATGTCGTTAGTCGTCAAACTGGAATTCCAGTAGCTAAGTTAGTTGAAGGTGATCGCGAAAAACTACTTCATTTGGCTGACCATTTACATCAACGAGTGGTTGGGCAAGATGAAGCTGTTGAAGCCGTTTCAGATGCCGTGATTCGGTCTCGAGCCGGATTGCAAGATCCAAGTAAACCATTAGGATCATTTCTATTTTTAGGTCCTACTGGGGTTGGTAAAACAGAGTTAGCTAAGGCGTTAGCGGAAAATTTATTTGATTCTGAAGATCATATGGTACGAATTGATATGTCAGAATATATGCAAAAAGAGTCGGTTTCTCGTTTAGTAGGGGCTGCGCCTGGATATATTGGTTATGAAGAAGGCGGTCAACTAACTGAAGCGGTTCGTCGTAATCCGTATACGATTGTTTTGTTTGATGAAATTGAAAAAGCTCATCCGGATGTTTTTAATATCTTGTTACAGGTTCTAGATGATGGTCGTTTAACTGATGGTCAGGGACGGACTATTGATTTTAAAAATACAATTTTAATTATGACCTCAAATATTGGTTCGGATTTATTGCTTGAAGGAACTAAAGCGGATGGTACCATTCCAGCTAATGTCAAACAGGCTGTTTCACAACAATTACACGCCAGATTTAAACCGGAATTTTTAAATCGAATTGATGATACAATAATGTTTACGCCATTAACGCTGCAAGATATGGAATTAATTGTACAAAAATTAGTTGATCAATTAGCTAAACGGCTAAAAGAACAAGAAATTGGCTTAAAAATCACTAATGCTGCTAAGGTTTGGATTGCTAAGCAAGGTTATGAACCGCAATTTGGGGCACGACCATTACAACGTTTTGTGACTAAAACAGTAGAAACACCATTGGCTAAATTACTGGTGGCTGGCGACATTAGTAGCGGCGACACTGTGGAAATTGATACTGACAATAATGAATTAATCTTTAAACATTAAAAAAGCGCACAAAAAAAGCCGGAATATTATATTCCGACTTTTTTAATCTTGGTCCTTAAGCAGTAGACTAACACCATTAACTAAAATTAATGCAGCTACTGAAGCAACAATAGCAATATTGATCATATTATATGGCATTCCTTCAAGTGCAGAGACAATGTATCCGATTACCTCTCCAAGAAGAATTGCCCAAAAAATAACAGCTAAATTACCACTAATCCATCTAGGCATATTATCACCTCACCAATAATATTCATTTTAGCACAAATTGACTAGGCAATGAAAGCGTAATCTCTATTTATTTAATGCGATTTACATTAGATTTGCTATAATTTAACTAGAAAGAGGGTGACCCAATGGAATACGTACCATTACAAGTAATTAGTTCGTACAGTTTATTAAAAAGCCCCATTAAAATTAGTGATTTAGTAATTACTGCTAAAGACCGTGGTTATAAAACAATGGTCTTAACAGATTTTAATGTTATGTATGGTGCTGTAGAATTTTACGACGCTTGTGTTAAAAATAATATTAAACCAATCATTGGGCTTACTCTGGAATTAAATGATGAAACTGATATTAATAATACAGATCAAATAATTTTGATTGCTAAAAATAACATAGGCTATGGTAACCTAATGGCCATTTCTAGTGAAAAAATGATTAATGATTCTTTTACTATGGCTGATTTAGCAGGCAAATTAGCTGGTATAGCGGTAATTGTGACCGAGCAATCTGGTTATTATAAAAACTTAATTAGCGGAGCACTCAATGAAGCTAATGATTATTTAGCAAAGCTTTTAGCCTTTCAATCCAACAACGAAGTATTTGTTGGAATTAGTTATCATACTAGTCCAGAAATTAATCGAATGGTGGAAAAACATGCTACTGATTTAGGAGTTAGTGTTATTGCTTTTCAAACGGCTGAATATTTAAATGCAGATGATTTGTTTACTAAAAGAGTACTTCAAAATATTAATGCTAATCAAAAAATGAACGATATTACAACCAAAATCAAGCAACTGGGGCCTAATTGGTTAATTCCCATGGCTGATGAATTAAAGCAATTTCAGCAACAACAAATAACAGCTGGAATTGAGACCCTCAATCAATTAATCAGTGAAGTCGATTGGCATTTAGAAAAACAAACGCCGTTGTTACCTAAATTCTCAGTGCCCAATGGAATGAATTCGGCCCAGTATTTAAGATCATTAAGTGAAGCTGGATTAAAACACCGAATGCAACAAAATAATATTCAAGATGTCGATAAATACCAACAACGACTCGAAAGAGAATTAAGTATTATTCACCAAATGGGCTTTGATGATTATTTTTTGATTGTTTGGGATGTTATTAAATATGCTCATGAACATAATATCTTGACGGGACCCGGACGAGGATCCGCAGCGGGTTCTTTAGTTTCCTATTGTTTGTTAATTACGAATGTTGATCCAATTAAATACGATTTATTATTTGAGCGCTTTTTAAATCCAGAGCGTCATCAAATGCCCGATATAGATATTGATTTACCGGATAATAAGCGGGATCAAGTGATTAATTATATGCACCATAGATATGGTGATGATCATGTAGCTCAAATTATTACTTTTGGTACCTTAGCTGCTAAACAAGCAATTAAGGATGTGAGCAAGACATTTGGATTAACTCCTGTGCAACAAAGCGTTTGGAGTCAGGCTTTTCCAGCTAATGGGCGGTACCACAACCTGGCCGAAGCATATGCAAATTCTCAAAAATTGAAAAACTTAGTGGCTGACTCAACATTAAATGCTCAAATATTTAGGACAGCTCAAAAAATTGAAGGTTTACCTAGACATTTTTCAACCCATGCTGCCGGTTTAGTACTGAGTCAACAATCATTAGTTAAACAAGTACCACTACAGCCAGGTAACGAAGGATTATTGATGACGCAATACTCTAAAAATTATGTTGAATTAGTCGGACTGCTCAAAATAGATTTTTTGGGTTTACGTAATTTAACGTTATTAGCTGATGTAATGGATAATATTAAACAGAGCTTGGGCCACCAAATTGACTTAAATCAAATTCCGTTAGATGATGCGACCACCATTTCCTTGTTTAGTAATGGAAAAACTAACGGTATTTTTCAATTTGAATCACAGGGAATTCGGCAAGTACTAGTGGATTTTCAACCGACTAATTTTGCTGATATTGTTTTAATTAATGCTTTGTATCGTCCGGGACCAATTGATAATATATCATTGGTAATTGAACGTAAAAGGCAGAAACAGGCTGTAACCTTTAATTTACCCGTAATGAAACAAATTCTACAGCCAACTTATGGTATTATCGTTTATCAAGAGCAAGTAATGCAAGTAGCCTCTGCCTTAGCCGGATTTTCGTTAGGACAGGCTGATATCTTACGACGAGCGATGAGTAAAAAGAAATTACAAGAAATTGATGACATGAAGACGAGCTTTATTGAAGGAGCTAAGCATCGCGACGTTTCTTCAGTTGAAGCTACTCAAGTATTTGATTATATTGAAAAATTCGCTAACTATGGCTTCAATAAATCGCATGCGGTTGCTTATAGTATTGTTGCTTTTCAAGAAGCATATCTAAAGGTTCACTATCCACAGGCTTTTTATACTGCTTTACTGAATTTTGCCAAAAATGATGGTAATAAAATTAAACAATACTTAGTTGAAATTAAGGCACTTAATATTTCAGTTACGGGCCCTAATATCAATTTAAGTGAAAATCAATTTACAATTACTGATAATCAAATTGTATTTGGTTTGGGAGTAATTAAAGGATTAAGAAAAGATTTTGTTGCGGCTATTTTGCAAGAGCGTCAAAATGGTGGCCCTTATAAATCATTTGCTAATTTCATGCAACGATTACCAGAAAAATACCGACAAGAAGAACTATTAAAACCGCTAATTTATGTAGGGGCTTTTGATGAATTTGGGTTTAATAGAGCTGAATTAATTGCAGCGGTACCAGAATTTATTAGCTCTACTGAGTTAAGTGGTAATTCGATTGAATTACTGCAAATACTAGCTCCACAGATTACTAGACGGGATGATTTTTCTTTAACTGATAAATTGGAAAAAGAAAATGAATATTTAGGAGCATATTTATCGGGGCATCCAGTCGAAAAATTTACAAAATTAAATCAACAATTTTCGTTAACTAACGTTGCTGATTTAGTTGTTGGTCAAAAAAATAAAACCATTTTATTATATGTTTCAAAGATAAAAACCATTCGAACCAAAAAAGGACAGCAAATGGCCTTTTTATCTGGCTCTGATCAAACTGGTGATATTGAAGTAACCATTTTCCCTAAACAATTCGATCAAAACGAATCATGGTTACACAAAGAAATGGTAATTATGGTTAATGGTTCAGTTGAATATCGGCAAGAAATGCAGTTTATTGCTAATTGTTTGCAACCTGCTGAAAATGTTGCTCGTAAAATAAAATCATCTGCCAAACAACAGACATGGTTTATTAGAATTACGGATATGACTCAGTATAATCAGGCGGTTAATAATATTGCAAAGTTAGGCCAAGGGGTAGTAGGTAATACTTCTGTTATTATTTTTGAGGCCAATCATCGAATTACTAGGAAATTAAATGCTAGATATGATTTGCGTAATGACGAACAAACTAATCAACGATTAAAAGAATTATTCGGTGAAAATAACGTTATTTTACAGTAAAAAATTAAAAATATAAGTAAGGGCTTTCTTTCACTAAATATCAACAATGCCCGTCAATAACTGTTTTAAGCTTCAGTAACATTTACAAGACATTGTAAAATAAAAGTGTTAGAATACCTTTTGAATATGGCGAAAAATCAAGTGCTGACTCAGATTTTGAATTAGGACAAGATGATAATTCGCAAGCTAAAAGGAGAGATACTACTTATGAAAAAGACAAAGATCGTAAGTACCTTAGGACCAGCAAGTACCGATGTTGATATTATTGCTCAGTTGATTGAAGCTGGCGCAAATGTTTTCCGGTTCAACTTTTCACATGGTGATCATGAAGAACATTTAGATCGAATGAATAAAGTTCATGAAGCTGAAAAGAAAACTGGTAAGACTGTTGGTATTATGCTTGATACTAAGGGTGCTGAAATTCGAACTACCGTTCAAAAAGGTGGCAAAATTGAATTCCATACCGGAGACACTTTCCGTATTTCTATGGATGATAGTATTGAAGGAACTCCTGAAAAGATTGCAGTTACCTACCCAGGTCTATACGATGATGTTCATGAAGGCGGTCACGTATTATTTGATGATGGTTTGCTTGATACAGTTATCGAAAAGAAAGACGATGCTAATAAAGAATTAGTTGTTGTTGCTCAAAATGATGGTATGCTTGGATCACGTAAAGGGGTTAACGCTCCTGGTGTTTCAATCAACTTGCCTGGTATTACTGAAAAAGATTCAGACGACATTCGTTTTGGTTTGGATCATGATATTGATTTTATTGCTGCTTCATTTGTTCGTAAACCTCAAGATGTTCTTGATATTCGGGCTCTTCTTGAAGAAAAGAATATGGAACATGTTCAAATCTTCCCTAAGATTGAATCTCAAGAAGGTATTAATAACTTCGACGAAATCATCAAAGTTTCTAATGGTTTGATGGTTGCCCGTGGTGACATGGGTGTTGAAATCCCTGCTGAAAACGTTCCGTTGGTTCAAAAGACTTTGATTCGTAAGTGTAATGCGGCTGGTAAGCCAGTTATTACTGCTACTCAAATGCTTGATTCAATGCAAGAAAATCCACGGCCAACTCGTGCCGAAGCATCTGACGTTGCCAATGCTGTTTTTGATGGTACTGATGCAACTATGCTTTCTGGTGAAAGTGCTAATGGTGACTACCCTGTAGAAGCTGTTGCTACTATGGCTAGAATTGACGTTAAGGCAGAAAATGCCTTCCCTGAATTTGGTACTCCACGTCCAGCCTTTGCTGCTAATGATGTTACTGAATCCATTGGTGATTCCGTAACTCGTGTTGCCAAAGAATTGGGTATTAAGACAATTGTTGCTGCTACTAAATCAGGTTATACTGCACGTATGATTTCTAAATATCATCCAGATGCTGATATTTTGGCAATTACTTTTGACGAACAAACTCGTCGTGGTTTGATGATTAACTGGGGTGTTACTCCGATCGTTGTTGACGAACCTGCAAGTACTGACGAAATCTTTGAACTTGCTTCTAAGAAGGCAGTCGAAACTGGTCTTGCTCAAGAAGGTGACCTAATTCTTATTACTGGTGGTATGCCAGTTGGGGAAAGTGGTACTACCAACTTGATGAAAGTCCAATTAATCGGTTCTAAATTGGTTCAAGGTCAAGGTGTTGGTGACCAAACTGTTATTGGTAAAGCGGTTGTTGCAGATAACGCTGCTGATGCAGTTAGTAAGGTAACTGAAGGTAGTGTATTAGTTACTAAAACAACTGATAAAGACTACATGCCAGCTATCGAAAAAGCTAGTGCTTTAATCGTTGAAAATGGTGGCTTAACTTCACATGCAGCCGTAGTTGGTATTTCAATGGGATTACCAGTTATTGTTGGCGCTGAAGGTGCCACTAGCAAGATTTCTGATGGTGAGTTAGTTACTGTTGATTCTCATCGTGGAATTGTGTATCATGGTGCTTCAAACTCAATTTAATTTAATTGAATAACAATTAAAAGAGCTTGGGATTTCCCAAGCTCTTTTTCTTTATAAGTCGAAATTAAGAGTTAAAACGTGTAGAATGGTATCAGAATAAGGAAACGGAGTTGGACACAATCGAAAAAATAGGGTACGTCCAAACTGGTCAAGTGACCGATCAAAATGATCAAAATTATTTTGTTCAAATTGATGGGACAACATATCAGTTAGATAAAACAGAAATTAAAAAACCACTTAAGTTAGGTTCTAACTTTACTGGCTTTACTTACGAAAATGAACAACATAAACTACAAATTACTAGATTTCAACCAGAAATCCAGGTTGATCATTATGGTTTTGCTACAGTAGTTAGTCAACGTCATGGACTGGGAGTCTTTGTTGATATTGGCTTACCTAATAAAGATGTTGTGGTATCACTAGATGAATTACCAACGGTGCGTTCGTTATGGCCTAAAGAAGGCGATCGTTTACTGATTGATCTTGGTATCGATAAAAAGGGCCGCTTATGGGGGCATTTGGCTGATGAAGAGATTTTTGCTGCCATTGCTCGTCCACCAAAAAAAGATTTAAAAAATAAAGATATTAAAGCTACGGCCTATCGTTTGAAAATGGCGGGAACACGATTGTTAACGGAAGACTATAATTTGGCCTTTTTGCACCCCAGCGAACGAGTTGAAGAACCTCGTTTAGGTGAACAAGTTTCGGCACGAGTAATTGGTTATTTACGTGATGACAGTATTAATTTATCAACCAAACCACGTGCTTATCAAGCCATTGATGGTGATGCGGCCATGTTGTTAGCTACTTTACAACATGAAATATCACGTTCGTTACCATATACTGATCATAGTGATCCTGCTGATATCAAAGCTTTTTTTGGTATTAGCAAAGGCGCATTTAAGCGGGCTGTAGGTCATTTACTTAAAGCTAAAATGATTAAGCAAACGGAAACTGGTATTGAATTAATTGAACAAAATGATGATAAATGAAATTAATGACTATTTACATTATTTACAAGTAGAACGGGGCCTATCACATAATACTTTAGTTAGTTATCGTCAGGATTTAACTGAAGCACAACGCTATTTTAGTCAACGAGTTGATCGTTGGGGAGCTGTGGATCAATTTTTAATTTTAGATTTTTTAGATGAATTGTCCGGAGAAAATAAAGCACGTAATACTGTTATTAGAATGGTTTCTTGTTTACGAAAATTCTTTTTGTTTTTGCAACAATTCCAATATATTAAAACGGATCCAATGGCTAAAATCGACACTCCTAAAAAGGCTAAAACATTGCCAGATGTTTTAACTGTTGATGAAGTCAACGAGCTCTTAGCTACTCCAGATATTAAAAAGCCATTAGGATTAAGGGACCGTAGTATTTTAGAAACTATGTATGCAACTGGGTTACGGGTGAGCGAGTTAATCAACCTTAAGTTAGGCGATTTACATTTAACAATGCATTTAATTCAAACAATTGGTAAAGGTGATAAAGAACGAATTATCCCTATAAGTGATGTTGCAATTGATTGGTTGAATCAATATTTAACTGAGGTTCGTCCTAACTTACAAGCTAAGTCTTCAAATAATGATTATGTTTATTTAAATGCTCGAGGAAATCACTTAACTCGTCAAAGTATTTGGCAAATGCTTAAAAAATACGTTACTAAGACTAATATTACTAAAGATATTCATCCCCATACTTTAAGACACTCATTTGCCACTCACTTATTAGAAAACGGAGCAGATTTACGAATTGTCCAAGAAATATTAGGACATTCAGATATTTCTACTACCCAAATTTATACGCACATTTCTCATCAACATTTAACGGAAATGTATAATCAATTTCATCCCCGAGCGTAAAGTAATAAAGAGGTGTTTAAATGCTTTATCAATATCGTAAAGACTATGAAAAGATTACGATGGGACTCTTATCGTTAGTAGATAATTTGACTAGCATGGATTTGGTCAATCAAGAAATGCAATGGTATGACGGATCTGAGTCTCGTTACTTGTTTTTATATCGAGATGATAACAATAATTGGTCTGGACTGGTTGGATTAGAACAAAAAAACTCACAGTTGGTACTTCATCAATTAGTATGTACCCCCAGTAACAAAGAACAATTGACTTATAATAAAATATTGTCTGAATTAAGCCAAAGATTTCCGGAAAGTAAAATTGTCGGTAATTTAGACACTAGAAACATTTGTCAGCGATGGGAAGAGAGTCTGCGTCATGGTTAGGTCACTGCCAACGTTACAATTAACCGATTTTAGTGGACCTTTGGAGTTGTTACTACATTTGATTAAAAAAAATCAAATGGATATTTTTAATGTTTCAATAGTGCAAGTTACTAATCAGTATATTGATTTTATTGAAAACGCCGAAAAATTAAATTTGCCGATTATCGGTGAATATTATGTGATGGCTTCAACATTAATGAAACTAAAAGCATATTCATTACTTCCAATAACTGAGCAAAATGCTCAGGATACGGAAGATAATGAAAAAGTTCGGAAAGAATTGAAACAACGATTATTAGAGTATCAACGTTATCAACCAATTTTTGAGTATTTAAAAAAGGGGGAACGGCTTGCTAGAAAGCAGTTTACAATTCCCCCTGTTAAATTAGAAAAAAAGACCACAGTACTGATAATTCCTAGTAAAAAAAATGTTAAAAATTTGGCTAATGCTTATATTTATAGATTAAGACAACAAAATAAGCACCTTTTAGCTGGAGAAGTAACGGTTCACTGGCAATATTCAATTAAACATCAGAGTGAGCTAATTAGGACCCGTTTAAAAATGGATGATTCATTTTACTTTAAGACGTTACCTCACCATGATCGACAAGCTTTAGTAACTAATTTTTTAAGTATTTTAGAAATGAGTCGTAGTGGTGAGGTTCATTTATCACAAACCTTAAATACTGATATTTTGATTACAAAACGAGGACAATCAGATGAGTAATTTAGCAAAACTATCAGCCATAATCTATTCTGTTGGTAGTGACGGAATTAACCTTCGTGATTTGGCAATGGCGATGAATATATCAGAAGCGGCTTGTCGACAATTAGTGGAAAAACTAATGACTAAATTTGAGAACGACCCCAATTTAGGTATTGAAGTTACGGTTACTGATGGAGCGTATCGACTGGCTACTAAGACTCAATTAGCAACGGAAATCAATAATATCATTAGTAACAATCGACCGCATGAATTATCGACTGCAGCGATTGAGGTTGCAGCGATTGTGGCTTACAATCAACCAATATCTAGAATAGAAATTGATCAAATCAGAGGAGTTAATTCTAGTGGTAGTATTAAACATTTATTAGATTTAAACATATTGGTAATTACTGGTATTAAAGAAGAAGTAGGCCATCCTAAGTTATACTCATTGAGTAATTTTGGCTTAAGTTACTTTAATATTTCATCACTTGATGATTTACCTAAATTACCGGACACGATTGATCAAAATATTTCGTTGAATTAAACAAGAGAGGAAACATTATGGCTGAAAGATTACAAAAAGTAATGGCTCAAGCGGGAGTAGCTTCTCGTAGAAAAGCCGAAAGTATGATAACCGATGGTGAAGTTAAGGTTAATGGTAAGGTAGTAAAGGAATTAGGAACCAAAGTAACTGACAAAGATACCATTATTGTAAATGGGGTTCCTATTAGTAAAGAAGAACATGTTTATTATTTGTTATACAAACCTCGTGGGGTTGTAACTACTGTAAAGGACGATAAAAAAAGAAAAACGGTTTTAGATTTTTTTGAGAACGTTTCAGAACGAATTTATCCAGTGGGACGACTTGATTACGATACCTCCGGTTTATTATTACTGACTAATGATGGTGAATTAGATAACCGATTGACTCATCCCAAATATGAATTTGAAAAAAACTATGTAGCAAAAGTTAAAGGGATTGTATCCAATAACGATTTAAAACAATTGCGGGTTGGAGTCATGATTGATGATAAAAAAAGTGCTCCAGCTAAAGTTAAATTAATTAAAACCAATGAAGACGCCAAAACTAGTATTGTTTCGTTAACAATTCACGAAGGTAGAAATCATCAAGTTAAAAAAATGATGAGTGCCGTTGGTCATTCAGTAATGAAATTAAGTCGAGAATCATATGGCTTTTTAACCCTACAAGGACTCCAACCAGGTGAATGGCGTCGCTTAAAGCCACATGAAGTTGAAGAACTAAAGAAAAAAGTTGGATTAAAATAAGTTGACAATTATTTTGTCTTTGATATATTTAGGATAAATAAATAATTGATGTATCTTCAGGGCAGGGTGCAATTCCCGACCGGCGGTAAAGTCCGCGACCTAGTTATCCTTATGGTGGGTAATCTAGTTGATTCGGTGTAACTCCGAAACCGACAGTAAAGTCTGGTATAAAGAAGGTTCAATTGAAGTTTGATTGAACAGAGACCCTGTTTTTGGCGGGGTCTTTTTTTGAAGATAATCATTGGATAAGGAGTGTTTTCAATGGAAAACCATGGTCATACCAGGTTGGTTACTTCAGATATTGTTCGTTCGGCTGTTTTGGCGGGGTGCTCGTATGTATTAATGTTTTTCTCGTTTCCCATTATTCCCTTAGTTCCATATATGAAGATTGATTTCAGTGATTTACCAGTCTTAATTGGAACCGTCTTAATGGGACCAATTGGCGGTGTTATAATTGCCGCCGTTAAGTCATTGCTATATTGGGTTACGACCGGGGCATCCATAGCTAATTTAATCGGGGTGGGGTCCTCATTTGCCGCTTCCATAATTTTGCTAGAAAGCTATTACTATTTCAGTCGTTGGACTAAAAATCGTTCTAAAGCTATTCGTTGGACAGTTAATTTATTAGGGATGGCAATTAGCTTAATGATTTTTATGTCAATCTTAAACTGGTTAGTAGTCACGCCACTATACCTTAATTTAGTTGGGTTAAAACTATCTTTACCTATTGCTAAATTAGTGGTTTACGCCGTTGCCCCCTTTAACTTGATTAAGGGAGTTTTAGTGGGAGGCCTCTTTGAAATAGTAGTGCAACGGGTTTTACCTAGACTAAAAAGTTAATTAATAGTACGCAACTTCTGTTTGAGAAGTTGGGTACTATTTTTGCAATTAAATGTAGCTATTCATTTTATAAAAAATAAATTACCAGGAGAAGAATTTTGACTTTTTATACGTATGATTACTTAGTGAGACAAGAACAGCCACTCAATCCAGTTAAAATTGCAATAATTATTTTACTAATTGTGGTAATTGCCTTTTTCTCTATCAAGTATCGTCAGAATAAAACTTTAATTAAATATCGTGATTTATCCATTATTTTTATTTTTGTGGGTCTATTTTTAACTTTTGTACAATTAAATCAAATTAATGATATTCGTAATCTTCAGGGACAAAGCCAGTCCATGATTAAAATTATGAATAAAATAGCTCAGCATAATCATAGTGCCACTCATGATTTACAAATTAATTCTGCTACAATTAATACTAATATGATTATCCGAGATACTCATGATAATACTTATTATCAAATTTTGATGGATAGCAATCAGCAAGGATATCTAATTGAAAAAATGCAAATAGATACCGTAAATACCAAAATAGAAGTGGTGGGTCAAAAATAATGTTTAATTATTCTGATATCATTGTAAAATTAATAGTTGGCTTTATTTTTATTGTGATTTTAATTAATCTAACTGGGAAGAGCAATTTAGCTCCGAGTTCAGCAATGGACCAAATTCAGAATTATGTTTTAGGGGGAATTGTTGGTGGTGTTATTTACAACCCGGCAATTACTCTATTGCAATTTGTAATGGTTTTGGTTATCTGGTCACTCCTAATTTTAATTATGCGATATTTAACTATTCATGTGGGGCGCTTTAAAAAATTTGTCACGGGGATACCCATTACCATTATTAAAAACGGTGAAATTTTAGTTGATAATTGTTTAAAAGCTAATCTGGCGGCAAAAGATATTTATTTAAAATTGCGGATTGCTGGGGTAACAGATATTCAAACAGTTAAGCGAGCCATTTTAGAAACTAATGGTCAGTTAACCGTCATTTTACAGGGAGAAAATAATACTAATTTCCCTGTTATTACAGATGGAACCGTTGACTTTGACACGCTAGAATCGATGGGAAAAGATTTAAATTGGTTGCGAGATGAATTAACTAAGCGTGGAATTGATAGTGTTTCGCAAGTTTATTTTGCTGAATTTATTAATGATCGATTTCAGTTATCGTGTTATCCCACCCCACAAATAAAGCAGCGCTAAAACTAAAGGAGAAATGTGTGAATTCATTTGATCTTATTATTTGGCACGGATCAGCGGTTCAATGGCGCCGCCCCAAAGTGATTGAAAATATTTTAGGTGGCAAAAAGACCGTTTCCACCCTTTATTGGGGATTACAATATCAAATTATTAATGAAGTGGGACTATTGAGGGGAGAAAAAATATCGTTTGAGTCCGCAATGTTGCTTAAATTAAAACAAGATAACATTGTTGAATTGAACGATCATCACGAATTTAGATTAACTACCAAAGGAGCAAACAGAAAAAAACAATTACAAAGTATTCTGCCCTTAGCTCCTATTACTCAACCTATAGATATTGATTTGAATCATTTTGGTCAACGGTTGATTTTAGCGATTCAGGTAGCTTCTGAATTTAGTTATCAGAATCGTTCTTATTATCCCAGTCCGACTGGCCTTTTTGATAGTTTAGTCGTCAAAAACTGGTTTCACAATAATAAGACTAACCAACTAGTCCAAAAAATTAATCAAACTCTCACTAACTTTTTGCAACCGTTGAATTCTAATTTAGCTAATTTTTTTATTAGTAATTTTCGGGGGCATAATTATTCGGGGTTAACTAATCAGCAATTGGCCGATAAATATGATATAGATCTAACTTTTGTGATCTTTGTTAAAAACCAGTTAATTTGGTTATTTTTCTTACAAGTAGATGAAGCTGGTTTTTCCTTATGGCAACCGTTGTCGCGAAGCTTAGGTCGACCAGTTATCTCTCATAGTGCTAGGCAAACATATGAAATGAGTGAACAACAAAATCTTTCTTTTGCTGATTTAGCACGTTACCGTCAGGTGAAAACATCCACCATAAAAGAACATTTACTAGAAGTAGCTATCTGGTTACCAGTAGAAAAATTTGATTATCAGCGATTTATTTCAGCAAAAATTGTTACCGAACTACATGATATTGCTACGGATGACTTAATTACCATGAGTTATACTCAGTTAAGTAATAAGAACGAAATTGATTTTTTTGAATTTAGGCTTTATCAGATATATAGGAGTAAACGGCTTGAAACATGAAGAGAGAATTACCTTTTTAAAGAATAATTTTTCATTCGACGAATTTCGCCCGGGACAAGAGGAGGTAATTACTGCACTGCAGCGAGGCCAGGACACGTTGGCAGTTTTGCCGACCGGTAGTGGTAAAACTTTAATTTATCAATACTATGGCTTGTTAACTCGTCAAAAAGTATTAATTGTGTCACCGTTAATTTCGCTAATGCAAGATCAAGTCAGTCGCCTTCAAGCCATGGGCTCACGTCAGGTGGTAGCAATCACATCAATGTTGTCTTATGGTGAAAAGCAGTTTATACTAAGCCATCTAAGTTTATACAATTACATCTACCTTTCACCAGAAATGCTGGCCCAACCAGAGGTCATTAGGGCGTTAAAAACAGCTAAAATCGGCTTATTGGTTATTGATGAAGCCCATTGTGTGTCAGAATGGGGATCGGATTTTCGTCCAGAATACTTATCTATTAAAGACGTAATTAAAACTTTAAATCATCCGGTAACTTTAATGCTTTCAGCAACTGCTGATGAAGAAACTCGCACCGATATCTTAGCCAAATTAAATTTACAGATCGATGCGGTTTATCAGGTTGTGGAATCAGTTAATCGTTCTAATATTTTTTTAACCGGTCAAAACTTTGAAAACGTGAAAGCCAAAGATCAACAATTAATTAAAATAGTTAAACAATTAAACGGTGCGGGGATTATTTATTTTAGTAGTAAAAAACAGGCCGAGGTAATCACCGATTTATTGAATAAGAAAACGGATAAAAAAATTTTAGCTTATCATGCCGATTTAGATGCTGATCAACGATTAACTATTCAACAACAGTTTATGCAAAATCAAGTTGATGTAGTTTGTGCTACTAGTGCATTTGGAATGGGGATTGATAAGGATAATATTCGGTATGTAGTGCATTATCATTTACCAGGCAATCTACAAAATTACGTTCAAGAGATTGGTCGTGCAGGACGGGACGGACAACCTAGTTTAGCAATATTATTATATGCGCCTGGAGATGAATATATTCAAGTTTCATTAAATAGTCATTCAGTGATTGATAGTAATATCATTGATTATTATTGGCGACATCCCCAACCGGATAATGAGTCAGAACAGGCACAACTATTAACTTATTATTGGCGGCATGATTACGAAGTTAAAAAAGTACAACAAATATTTAAGCAACGTGAGTTTACTCGACAAAATGAATTACAACAAATGTTAAATTATGTTTTTACTAGAACATGTCGTCGTCAATTTATCTTGAATTATTTTGATGAACAATCAGTAAATAATAATATTCAGGACTTTTGTTGTGATAAGGATGAAGGTCAGTTAGCTTGGCAGGAATTTAATAAGCGATGGCTAAAGCCGACTAAAGCAAACACTTCACAAACTCAGTGGCGAACAATTTTACACCAATTATTTTTAGTGAAAAATTAAAATTCTTGATTGCAAAAGATGGTACACTTAATAATGATTTATATGCTCTTAAGTGTAGGGAGGCTATTAATTAAATGGAACCAGATAATAAAAAGGATCAACCATGGAACCAAACTTTTTCCGAAAGTCGGGATGCTAACGGTAACCTTTCTCGTACTCAAATGAGAAAAGCAAACAAAAGCCATAATTTATTGACTGTCGGATTGATCGCAATTATTGCATTAATTGCAGTGGCTTCCATTGTCTATGGGTTGTCTAAGCAAAGTGCATTAGGTAAAGAGGAGTCTAAGGCTCAGGCATCTAGTAGTGTGAGAACTAGTAAGCAGGTTAAAGCTACCAGTTCTTCAAAAAAAAAATCTTCAGAGAAGTCAGCTACAGAATCATCTAAGAAGACAGATTCTACTGATGCAAGTAGTGAGAGTGTAGAGGACAAAACGAGTTCCACTAGTGAAAGCAGTAATAGCAATAGCAAGACTGATGATAGTAGTCAAAATAATAACTATGGTCAAAATGATGCTTCTAGCCAATCATCTACTACTAGTCAAAATACTGTTAACAACAGTAATACAGCTAATACTAATAATTCTAGTGCAACAAGTAACAGTGCTAGTTCAGCTACTTCTGCAACTGCCAGTTCTAGTACTGGTACTCACTATGCCACTGTTGGTAAAGGACAAGGAATTTATCGAGTTGCGGTCAATAATGGAATGACCGTTTCTGAATTAATGGCGTTGAATGGTTTATCATCAGCGTCTGAACTTCATCCGGGTCAACAGTTAAAAGTGAAATAGTAATTTTATTTAAGGTAGGAAATGTAAATGCATAAAAATGGACTTCAAGTAGCAATTGATGGCCCAGCATCGGCTGGTAAAAGCACAGTAGCAAAGCTAGTAGCTACAAAATTTAACTATATTTACTGTGATACCGGAGCAATGTATCGGGCCATCACTTATAAAGTATTACAAAATAAAGTTGATTTAGATGATGAAGCTGCAATTACTAAAATTGTGCAAAATTCAGTGATTTCATTTAAGCCAACTGAAAATGGTCAAAAAGTATTTATTGACGGTGAAGATATCACTGAGGCTATTCGTTCTGAAAAAGTAACTAATTCTGTTTCGGCAGTTTCGGCTATAGGTTCTGTTAGAAAGCAATTAAGTGATCAACAACAAGCTCTTGCTGCTAAGGGTGGTATTGTAATGGATGGAAGAGACATCGGTTCAACCGTATTGCCCAATGCTGAGGTTAAAATATTTTTAATCGCTAGTGTCGATGAACGGGCAGAACGTCGCTATAAAGAAAACATAGCTAAAGGAATGGATACATCTCTAGAAGTCTTAAAACAAGAAATTAGAGATAGAGACTATAAAGATTCTCATCGGGCATTATCACCGTTAGTAAAAGCCAAGGATGCCATTGAAGTTGATACAACTTCAATGACTATTAATGAGGTTGTTGAAAAAATTTCAACGATCATTGAAAAATATTTAACTAGTAATTAGGCAATTAACTAGCATTAATTGTCATTTTACGCTAAAATCTATAATAGAGTTGTTTCAAGGAGGAAATGTCGCATGAGTGAACAAGATAGCAGTGAAAACAAAGACTTGCTTGATGCTTTAAATAGTGTGAGTGAGGTTAAGATCGGAGACGTAGTTACTGGTGAAGTTTTGGCCATTGATGATAGTCAACAATTAATTGTTGGGATTGAAGGTACTGGTGTTGAAGGTGTTGTTCCACAACGTGAACTTTCATCTAACCAATCAGTAGATGATTTTAAGGCCGGAGATACATTGAGCCTCGTCGTTACTTCTAAGATTGGTAACGATAAAGAAGGCGGTAGCTATTTGCTATCTTCACGTCGATTAGAAGCACGCAAAGTTTGGGATGAATTAGCACAAAAAGCTGAAAATAAAGAAACTATCAAAGTACCTGTTACCCAAGTGGTTAAAGGTGGTTTAGTAGTTGATGCTGGTGTTCGTGGATTTATTCCTGCTTCAATGATTTCAGATCGTTTCGTTGAAGATTTAAATCAATTTAAGGGTCAAGAACTCGAAGTTGAAATTATCGAAATTGATCCAGCTTCAAATCGTCTTATTCTTTCACACAAAGCCATTGTGCAAGAAGAAAAGGCAGCTAATAAAGCAAAATTAATGGAAACTATTAAAGACGGCGACGTTATGGAAGGTACTGTCGCACGTTTAACTAACTTTGGTGCTTTCGTAGACCTTGGTGGTGTTGATGGATTGGTTCATGTTTCTGAAATTTCATATGAACGAGTTAACAAACCTTCTGATGTATTGAAAGCGGGACAAAAAGTTACTGTTAAAGTACTTTCAGTTGATTTTGACCGTGATCGTATTTCACTTTCAATTAAGCAAACATTGCCAGAACCATGGGATGGTATTGAAGATAAAGCCCCTGCAGGAGCCGTTCTTGAAGGTACTGTAAAGCGTCTTACTGACTTTGGTGCTTTTGTTGAAGTCTTCCCTGGTGTTGAAGGACTTGTTCATATTTCACAAATTGCCCATGAACATATTGCCACTCCAGCTGATAAGTTGACCACTGGTGAAAAAGTTCAAGTTAAGGTATTAAGTGTTGATCCAGAACGTCGTCGTTTAGCTCTTTCTATCAAGGCATTGTTACCTGAACCAGAAGGTGCCAAGAAACAAGACAACAAGCGAGAATCAGCTCCTGTTTCAGATAATTCAATTCAGAATGCTCCTGAAGAAGAAACTGGTTTTACTTTAGGCGATATTATTGGAAAAGATCTTAACGATTCTGACCAAAACTAGGTTAACAAACTTTAAAAGAGATTATCCTTGTTGAAGGGATAATCTTTTTTTCATAAAAATGAAATGAATTGAAAAGGAAGTGATAATTATGACACTACCAATAGTTGCTATTATCGGTCGTCCTAACGTCGGTAAATCAACGATTTTTAATCGAATTGCTGGAGATCGAATTTCTATTGTTGAAGACACTCCTGGTGTAACCAGAGATCGAATTTATGCCCACGGGGAATGGTTGGGTCGTGAATTCGCCATGATTGATACTGGTGGAATCGAAATTAGTGATGCTCCGTTTGTTGAACAAATTAAGAGTCAAGCCGAAATTGCGATTGATGAAGCTGACGTAATTATTTTTATTGTTAGTGGTAAAGAAGGCTTAACTAGCGATGACGAACAAGTGGCCAAAATCTTGTATCGTTCTGATAAACCAGTTGTATTAGCGGTGAATAAAGTTGATAATCCAGAAAAGCGTGAAGATATTTACGATTTTTATGCATTGGGCTTTGGTGAACCATATCCCATTTCTGGAGTTCACGGATTAGGATTAGGTGATTTACTAGATCAAGTTATTAGTCATTTCAGTGAAAAAACTGATGATGAAGATGATCAAAGTATTAAATTCAGTTTAATTGGTCGTCCTAACGTCGGTAAATCATCATTGGTTAATGCTATTTTAGGGGAGCAACGAGTTATTGTATCAGATATTGCTGGTACTACTCGTGATGCCATTAATACGCACTTTACAACTGACGATACTGATTTCACTATGATTGATACTGCCGGTATTCGAAAACGCGGTAAGGTTTATGAAAATACTGAACGTTACAGTGTAATGCGTGCAATGAAGGCAATTGATGAAAGTGATGTGGTCCTCTTTGTGATTAATGCCGAAGAAGGCTTACGGGAACAAGATAAAAAGGTTGCGGGATACGCCCATGAGGCTGGTCGAGCAATTATCATTGTTGTTAATAAATGGGATACCTTGAAAAAGGACAATCATACTCAAAAAGATTTTGAAACTTTAATTAGAAACGAATTTCAGTATTTGAGCTATGCTCCTATTATCTTTGTATCCGCTAAAACTAAACAACGAATTGAAAAACTACCTGATTTAATTAAACAAGTTAACATTAATCATAAGCGTCGGGTTCAGTCATCGGCTTTAAATGATGTTATTATGGATGCGGTAGCTATTCATCCGACCCCAACAGTTAGTGGAAAACGACTACGAATTTACTATGCTACTCAAGTAGCAGTTGGACCACCAACCTTTGTTGTTTTCGTTAATGATCCCGAATTGATGCATTTTTCATATGCTCGCTTTTTGGAAAATCAAATTAGAGATCATTTTGATTTCAGTGGAACTCCGATTAGATTAATTAAACGAAATAGAAAATAAAAATTGGTAAAACTATCAACTAGACAACTATAATTAAGGTAAAAAACATTGCAATGACGCGGTTCTTGTGCTATCTTTGAAAAAGAAAAGGTACTTGATTAGTATTTTTTTCTAAAATTATGGTTTTGTTTAATTCCGTAGTTTTACATACCTATTTGTTGAGGAGGTGAATTACTCATGGCAAACAAAGCAGAATTAGTTAGTGATGTTGCATCAGCAACTGGTTTGACTAAAAAAGATGCTACTGCTGCCGTTGATGCTGTATTTGAATCAATCCAAGCTAGCTTAGCTAAGGGTGAAAAAGTACAATTGATCGGTTTCGGTAACTTCGAAGTACGTCAACGTGCCGCTCGTAAGGGTCGCAACCCACAAACAGGTCAAGAAATTCAAATTCCTGCAAGCAAAGTACCAGCATTTAAGCCTGGTAAAGCTTTGAAGGATGCTGTTAAATAGTATTCATCTGTTTAAGCCAGAACGGCATTTGTCGCCTGGCTTTTTTATTTTGGTTGAACAACACAATGAGGTGATTTTATGAGCTATTCAGAAACAGCACTAGATCAATTAGAATCAGGTCAACTAGATGATTTTCAAAAATCTTTTCAGTTAGCATTAAAAAATGATACCGATGATTTATTGTTTTCCTTAGCAGAAGAATTGTATTCATTAGGATTTACGGAAAATGCTAAAGAAATCTATCAACAATTATTAGGTAAGTATCCTGATGAAGGAGAAATTAAAATTCATTTGGCCGAACTGGCAATTGATGATGAAGACGATGAACTAGCACTGGATTATTTATCTCAAATTAATCGAGATGACCCAGTCTACGTTCAATCACTGTTGGTAGCGGCTGATCTTTATCAAACTCAAGAATTATTTGAGATTAGTGAACAAAAATTATTAATGGCTCGTCAATTGGCACCAGATGAAGATATTATTAGTTTTGCTCTAGCCGAATTTTATTTTTCTACCAGAAACTTTAACAAAGCCGTTAATCTCTATTTAAGCTTGATTAAGCGAGGCAATTTAGCGATGGCTAATGTTAACTTAGTTGATCGTTTAGGGGTCTCATATGCTGAAACAGGCCACTTTGAACAAGCCTTAGGTTACTTACAACAAATTAAACCAGTGGATTTAACTCCAGATACTCGATTTGAGTTAGCTTTTACTTATTTCAATCTAAAAGATTACGAAGCAGCAATCAAAGAATTCGAGGAATTACGTGATACTGATCCTCAGTATGCTACTTTATATTCCTATTTATCGGATGCTTATGTTCAAAAAAATGAAAACAGTCAAGCTCTTAAAACTATCCAAGAAGGTCTTAGTGTGGATCAGTATAATGAACAACTTTGGCTAAAGGCTGCCAATATTGCTCAAATGGTGGGTGAAGATGATTTGACTTTAAATTATTTAAAACAAGGACTAGCTGTTGATCCAGATAACTTGGCTATTATTACCAGACTGTCAGCCTGGTATATCAAACATGAAGACTTTAGTGATGTAATTGAGTTGCTAGAACCAATGCAAGAAACAGATCAATTTGATGCTATGTTGGCGTGGAACTTAGCAACAGCCAATAATTCATTAGGGAATGGGAAAGCAGCTAAGCATAATTATGAAATTGCTGAAAGAGAGTTACAAGATAATGCTGATTTTCTTAAAGAAGCGGGATTGTTTTTCCGGACCACTGGCGATCATGAACAGGCCACACAACTATTTACCAATTACTTAAAACTGGTACCTGGTGATGCAGAAATTACTGAACTACTAGATGAAGAACTTTACAATGAATAATTATTAAATCTTTGGCAAGTATTTAAGCCAAGGATTTTTTATTTGTCCTCACAGGGATTATAACGACCGCTTTTGTCAGTCAATATTATCTGTTATCATAAATCATAGACACATTTAACGAGGAGGAGAGACCATGAAATTAACGAATTTACCAGAACAATTTAAACTGGCTCTTCCAATAATTGAAACGATACGAGCCGCTGGTTATGAAGCTTATTTTGTTGGAGGATCAGTGCGCGATACTATTTTGGAAAAACCAATTCATGATGTAGACATTGCCTCTAGTGCTTATCCAGCAGAAGTTAAGGAAATTTTTAATCGAACGGTAGATACGGGCATTGAACATGGTACAGTGATGGTATTAGATCATGGAACTGGCTATGAAGTAACAACTTTTAGAACTGAATCTGGTTATCAAGATTATCGTCGTCCTGATAAAGTAGTTTTTGTCCGCTCGTTAAAAGATGATTTAAAACGTCGTGATTTTACAATTAATGCTTTGGCAATGGACGATCATGGCGATATTACGGATTTATTTGGCGGATTAACTGATTTAACCAATAAAGTTATTAAGGCCGTTGGTGATCCTAACGAACGCTTTCATGAAGATGCATTACGTATGATGAGAGCCGTTCGTTTTAGCAGTCAATTAAACTTTTCAATTGAAACTAATACCAAATTGGCAATTAAAGATCACGCTCAATTACTAGAAAAAATTGCGTTAGAACGAATCCATGAAGAGTTTATTAAGTTAATGCTAGGTCAAGCGGCAGCAAATGGTTTGGCTCAGCTAATAGAAACTAATTTATTCCAGTATTTACCAGGGTTATCCGATAGTGCCACTGTGTTATCGCAACTATCTCAAAATGATATTGCATTAAATAATGAAGCTCAGGTTTGGAGCTTGTTAGCAATTACAATTGGAATTAACGATCAGCAAGTTGCTAAGTGGTTAAGACGGTGGAAAACTTCTAATAAGATAATTAATGATGTAGAAGTCACGGTTAAATTATTAAATAAAATCCAATCGGCTACGGTTTGGGATATTTATCAAGCGGGTACAATCGGAGTAGAAAATGCGATTGCAGTAGCAAATATCACTCAACCCAAGCGAGACTTTGAACAGTTAAGGCAGAAATTACATCAATTACCAATTACTAATAAGAAAGATTTAGTAGTAACTGGCAAAGATTTGATGGAACAAAAAGTTGTAACTCCTGGACCACAACTTGGTAATTTACTGACCTTTTTAGAACAACAAGTAGTTAATGGACAAATACCCAATCAACAAGAAGCATTAATTAATGCTAGTAAAGAATATATGGAGATAAATAACTAATGCAAACAATGCGAGTAGAAGATCTTACTAAGACTTATGGTGAAAAAATACTTTTTAACAAGTTAAATTTCATTATTAATGAACAAGATCGAATTGGGTTGATTGGAACCAATGGAACGGGAAAATCATCATTGCTTAATGCATTGATGGGTACCGATCATGATTTTACGGGAACAATTACTACTTCAAATTCGTATACAATTGCTTACTTAAAACAAGATCCAGAATTACCAGCCGATATGACTATCATGGAAGCAGTATTTTCTGGATCCCAAGCAATTTATCAAGTAATTCGAGAGTATGAAAATGCCCTAAATAATTATTCTAATCGACCAGAAAACGAAAAATGGCAAAAACGGTATGAAAATGCTGAGGCCAAAATGAACGAATTTGATGCATGGAACGTTCAAAATAATGTTAAAACTATCCTAACTCAGTTAAAGATTTATGATTATGAACAGAAAATAAAAGACTTATCTGGGGGACAACGTCGGCGAGTCGGGTTAGCCCAAGTGTTAATTCAATCACCAGATTTATTATTATTAGATGAACCCACTAACCATTTGGATTTTGATTCTATTGCATGGCTAGAAAAATACTTGGCCGCTTATAAAGGAGCTATTTTATTAGTAACACATGATCGTTACTTCTTGGACCGAGTCGCTAACCAGATTTGGGAATTATCGTTTGGCAATCTTTATCAGTACCAAGGTAATTATCAAGAATATGTTCGTTTAAAGGCTGAACGGGTTGAAGGTGAAGTGGCCGCCGAACACAAACGGCAACAACTATATAAAACAGAATTAGATTGGATGAAAGCTGGAGCTAAGGCACGTTCCACTAAACAACAAGCACGTATTAATCGATTTAATGAACTAAAAGAAAATGTCAATACCTTGCAAACTGAAGAAACCGTGGATATCAATTTAGGGCAACAACGATTAGGTAAACAGGTTTTTGAAATTGAAGATGGTAATTTAACCATTGAAAATAAAGTTATTCTTAAAGATTTTAATACCCTTATTCAAGGTGGCGAACGCATCGGTATTAGTGGTGAAAATGGTGCTGGTAAATCTAGTTTATTAAATGTTTTAGCCGAACGTCTAAATTTAGATAGTGGTATTTTAAAAGTGGGCGAGACGGTTAAAATTGGGTACTACACTCAACAAATTGAACCCATCCCAGAAGATAAACGAGTCATTAATTATTTATCAGAAATAGGACAACAAGTAGTTAATAAGGATGGCGAAAAAATTAGCGTTGCCGAACTGTTAGAACAATTCCTGTTTCCAAAATTTATGCACGGTACTTTAATTCGTAAATTATCAGGTGGCGAAAAACGACGACTATATTTATTAAAGCTCTTAATGGAGCAGCCCAATGTTTTGTTGCTTGATGAACCAACTAACGACTTAGATATTGCAACATTAACCGTTTTAGAAAATTACGTTCAACAATTTCAAGGAACGGTTATTACCGTTTCTCATGATCGTTATTTCTTAGATAAAGTAGCGGATCGTTTACTATTCTTTAAAGGAAATGGGGTTATCGAGGAACAACGTGGACTATTTACTGAATTCTTAAATCAATTAAATACGGCAACTAAGCAGGCCAAGGTAAACGAAAAAAATGCCAATAACCATTCTGTTACTAAGAGCAGTAAAAAAGAACCAGTTGCTAAAAAAATTAAAACGAAGCTAACCTATGCGGAACAAATGGAATGGGATCATTTAGAAGATGATATCGATAAACTCGAGAATCAAAAAGTCGCTATCGATGATCAAATGTTAGAAAACAGTGCTAATTATGATAAATTAGCTGACTTGCAAACGCAAAAAGATCAATTAGATCAACAAATCAATCAAAAGATGGAACGCTGGGAATATTTGAGTCAGTACGTAGACTAGTGGGAAAGGTAAATTAAAATGAATGAAATGGAGTATTTAAACCTAGAGCGTTATGTTTTAGATCATGGTCATCAAAAAGGTGATCGAACTAATACAGGAACTCTGAGCACCTTTGGATACCAAATGAGATTTGATTTAAACGAAGGATTTCCGATCTTAACTACTAAAAAGGTTCCGTTTGGGTTAATTAAAAGTGAATTACTTTGGTTTTTAAAAGGTGATACTAATATTAAATTCTTGTTAGAGCATAATAATCATATTTGGGATGAATGGGCTTTTGAAAAATACGTTAATTCTAATGATTATTCAGGTCCAGATATGACTGACTTTGCACATCGAGCAGAGGATGATGAAAAATTTAATCAAATTTATCAAACTCAAAAGAAAGCCTTCTGTGATCAGATTCTATCTGATGACAATTTCGCTAATAAATATGGTGATTTAGGACTAGTATATGGCAGTCAATGGCGTAAATGGAAAACTTCATCTGGTGAAACAATTGATCAGATTCATGACGTTATTGAACAAATTAAAAATAATCCTAATTCTCGGAGACTAATTGTATCGGCCTGGAACCCAGAAGATATTCCTAGTATGGCTTTACCACCATGTCATACGATGTTTCAATTTTACGTGGCTAATGGTAAGCTAAGTTGCCAACTCTACCAGCGTTCAGCAGATATCTTTTTAGGAGTTCCCTTTAATATTGCTAGTTATGCATTATTAACTCATTTGATTGCTAGAGAAACTGGATTAGAGGTGGGAGATTTTGTGCATACTTTAGGAGATGCCCATATTTACTCTAATCATTTAAATCAAGTTAATGAGCAGTTAACCAGGACTCCTTTAAAGGCACCTACTTTATGGCTTAATCCGGCTAAAACGAAGTTAGCAGATTTTGAGATGAATGATATTAAGTTAGTTGACTATCATGCTCAATCAGCTATTAAAGCACCAGTAGCAGTTTAGGGAGGGATAAGATGATTTCCTTTATTTGGGCTCAAGATATTGATGGTGTCATTGGTCGGGATGGTAAGATACCATGGCATATACCGGTTGATATGAAATATTTTAAGAATACCACCATGGGCCACCCGTTAGTGTCAGGTAAACGGACATTTGATAGTTATAAACGAGTTTTACCAGGAAGAGAAAATATCGTTTTAACTACTCAAATAAATGATCTATCTGATGAAGTTACCAAGGTCACCAGTTTGACTAAATTATTGGAATTGATGAGTAAAAATCCCGATAAAGAGTATTTTATTTCTGGCGGGGCCCAAGTTTTTAAACAACTATTACCGTATGTAGATAAACTGTATAAAACAACCATACACGGTCATTTTGCTGGCGATACTTTTATGCCAGTAATTGATTATTCCCAGTTTAAATTAGTTAGTTCTCACAATGTCATTGCTGATGATTATAATTCTTATGCTTGTACTTTTGAGATTTTTGAAAGACAAAAATGAGTGTAATTTCACAATGGATATAATTACATTGTCTGTTATAATGTGAGATAGTGTTAGAAATATTAAGGAAACGAGTGGAGTCAATGGCAAACATTAAAATTGTGACTGATTCCTCGGTTGGATTAACCGAAGAAGAAATTAAAAAATATAATATAACAATCATTCCATTAACCGTTATGATTGATGACACAATCTATGTAGATCGTGAAAATATTAATAACGATGAATTTGTCGAAAAAATGATGACTAGTAAAAGTTTACCTAAAACTAGTCAACCAGCGATTGGCAAGTTTGTAGATACATTTAATGAATTAGGTGCTGATGGTAGTCAAGTGCTATCAATAAATATGATGGAATCCATTAGTGGAACTGTTAATTCAGCTAGACAGGCGGCAACTATTAGTGATGCAGATGTGACTGTGTTTGACAGTGGTACAACCGATCGAGGCTTGGGATATCAAGTATTAGCTGCTGCTAAAAAAGCACAAACTGGCGCCAGTATGACAGAGGTTCTTAATGAAGTTAATTTTGTTAAGGACAATAGTTATTTATTTCTGGGTGTGATGACCTTAGATAATATTGTCAAGGGTGGGCGAATTCATCCAGTTGCTGGTGCGATTACTAACTTTTTAAATATTAAATTGGTTCTAGAAGTGACTGATGATGATGGTAAGATTAAAATTCGTTCCAAAGGTCGCGGGGTTAAATCAGTTAAAAAATACTTCAATAACGTCATTGAAAATATGAAAAGCCTAAATAATATTCAACAAATTTGTATTTCATACGTTACTGAAACGGATTTAATTTTAGAATTAGCGGAACAACTTAAAACAACGTTCCCAGATGTTTCTTTCTTATTTAGGAGAACGACTCCAATTATTGCGACCCATACGGGCGAGGGAGCATTCGCATTGCTTTATTATAATGATCATCGATAAATAAAAAGACTGGTCGAGCTCTTTTAAACCAGTCTTTTATTTTTTATAAAAATAACTCTTTAATTGGATTGTTAATCATTAAAATTGCTAAAATGAATTATTCAAATAACAAAGTCATTAAAGGTGAACATAATGCCAACTAAATCAACAAGTAAAAAAAAGCGCAATAAAGTTTTTATTTTTTTAATTATCATGCTGTTAGCTATTGGAGGAGGTATTTTTTATAGTAATAACCAAATACAGCATCAATCTAAACCACATATTCAACTTACAGCAGTCGGTGATTCTTTAACTCAAGGAGTTGGTGACGATACTAATAAGGGTGGTTATGTCGGTTTAATTCGCCAAAAAATTAATCGAAGTAATAAGGCTGAAATGGTTACGGATAATTATGGAATTGCTGGTGAAACCACGGCTCCAATTACACAACGGGTTCAGCATAATAGTAAGGTCCGAAATAGTTTAAAAAAGGCTGATGTTATTACTATTACAACAGGTGGTAATGATTTGATTGGATTTTTTAAAAATCATCCCACAGATACTGGCAATCAGTTGTCTCGCAATTTAAATCAAAATAATTTAAAATTTGAACAGCATGAATCACAACTACTAGGTGAAATCAGAAAGCTTAATGCTAATGCTCAAATCTATGTGTTTGGTATTTACAACCCACTATATGTTTATTTCCCACAGGTTAAAAACATTTCCAAGGCTGTTAATCAATTGAATTTAACAAGCGAAAAAGTGGTTAAGCAAACTAAGGATGCTTATTTTATTTCCATTGATAAACAGTTATCTCATGGTCAATTTAATAGTCGTGTTGAACAACAAAAATTGGAAAAAGAATCACGAAACATGAATAATGCTAATATGCTCAATTCGAAATCGGTATCAGATATTTTTAGTGGTTCAGGTAAAGAAATTAATCGCTATATTAGTAATCAAGATCATTTTCATCCCAATAACAAGGGATATCAAATCATGACCAATGATTTGTATCAAGAAATGAAACAACATGAAAATTGGTTAAAGGAGTAATACAATGAGAAATCAAGCCAAAAAACAAATTAATCCCTGGAAATGGGGCTTTATGGGACTAATAATTCTAATAGTATTAGGATTATTGACTACTATATTCTTAATTAAGAGTAATCCAAAAAAGCCAGTTACTACTGGTGTAAGTAGCACCCAAAATACACCAGTAGCAGCTACTTTTAATAAAAAACAAATTAACGCGTTGTCTGATTATTATTTAAACAAGCAACAGGCTGGTGAAACTAACCAATACCATTTTAAAATAGAGGATCAAGCCATTGTTTACGGAACGGTAACTGTATTGGGAAGTCCGGTTAATTATTCACTCTTTTTAACTCCTAATGTAGAGTCCAACGGTAATGTTACGTTAAAGGCAACTAAATTATCCGTAGGGAAACTCCGATTACCTATTAGTGTGGTGATGGCGTTAGTGCAAAAAAGCTATAAATTACCTGATTGGGTGACAATGAACCCGGCTAAAAATGAAATATACTTAGATATCAATCACATCAATAATGATGGTATTAATTATCGGGCTAAGAAAATGGATATGAGTGGCTCTGGTAAATTTGTATTTGAAATGATTTTACCAAACCAAAATTCTTAAAAAAGATTGGAGTTCACCATGAGACGAACCTTTTATCAATTTTTAATGACCAAACGTAATCCGGATAGCACCGAAGCAGTAGCGGAATTTGCAAATAATGCTTTTTATGATCAATCTTTTCCTAAGCAAGCAGATAATTTTGATGATTTATCTAAGTATTTAGAGGAGAACGCGAGTTATTTACCTAGTATGACTATTTTTGATGAAATATGGTCCGAATATAAAGAAAGCAATTAGGAGGTTACTATGGCAGTTACAATTCAATGGTATCCTGGTCACATGGCCAAAGCAATTAGACAGTTCGAAGAAAACGTTTCTCTGGTAGATATTGTATTTGAATTAATCGATGCACGGGCCCCTTATTCCTCGCTCAATCCAGAAATTGCTCGTATTTCTAAGGGAAAACCCCATCTTTATATCTTAACTAAACGAGACTTAGCTGACGAAAGACTAACACAACAATGGCTAGAATATTTTCATAAACAAGATAGTGCAGCGATTGCAATTGATGCTAAGGGACGTTTTAGCGTGAATGAGATCATTGCCACTATTATGCCACTAGTGAAGGATAAATTAGCTCGTGAACAAGAAAAGGGTATGAAGCAACGCCCAATTAGGGCCATCGCAGTAGGTGTGCCTAATGTTGGTAAGTCAACTGTATTGAATCGTTTGGTAAAACGAAGAGCAGCTCAAGTTGGTAACCGACCAGGTGTTACTAAAGGACAACAATGGTTAAAAGCTGGAAAAGAATTAGAATTATTGGATACTCCCGGAATCTTATGGCCTAAGTTTCAAAATCAAACCATTGCTGATAAATTAGCGTTAACGGGTGCTGTTAAAGATAGTGTCTTTCATAGTGATGATGTGGCAATTTTTGGATTAAATTATTTCAAGAAATATTACCCAACTCAATTACAAGAACGTTATCATTTATCTGAGACTGATTTAGAAAATACAACTCCTGATTTATTATTAGAAATTACCAAAAAAATTGGTATGCGTGATGATTACGAACGAGCCGCAGTAAGAATTATTCAAGATATTCGCAGCCAAAAAGTTGGTCGCTATACTTTAGATCGATTGGAAGACGTTGATAACGATGAGTAGTTCAAAACGAATCACTGTGAAAGAAATTAACGATCAATTAAAACAAGTTCATTCACTAGATGACGAACGATTAAAGAACTGGGTTCAAGATGATCGTAAGGGTGTTCAATTAGCAATCAGTAAAACTATTAAGCGACTCCAAACAGCTGAAAAACAGCAACAGGCTTTTCGGCAACGGTTTACTTATGAACAAAGTTTTTGGCATAAAGGGATTAACTATGTCGCAGGAATTGACGAAGTTGGTCGCGGACCACTAGCTGGTCCAGTAGTGTCGGCGGCCGTTATTTTGCCTAGTGATTTTGATCTTATTGCTGTTAATGATTCTAAGCAACTATCTAAAGTTACTAGAGAGCTCTTGGCACCCCAAATTAAGCAGGAAGCACTGGCATATGGTTTTGGCGTTATTGATAATCAAATAATTGATGAAGTCAATATATATGAAGCAACTAAATTAGCTATGCGTGCGGCTGTTAATGATCTTAACATTACTCCGCAACAGTTAATTATTGACGCTATGTCTATTGATATGGCAATACCAGAGCTATCTTTGATTAAAGCTGACGCCAAAAGCATTAGTGTGTCAGCGGCCAGTATCTTAGCTAAGGTTTACCGAGATCAGATGATGAGTGAATATGATCAACAGTATCCAGAATATGAATTTGCTCATAACGATGGCTATGGTACAAAAGCTCATTTAAAGGCCTTAGCTGAGTTTGGGGTAACTCCCATTCATCGAAGATCATTTAAACCGGTTATGGACGCATTAAATATTAAATAAAAGGTTTACGTATTTCTCTTAAAAGGGTGTTAGCATGCTTTTAAGAGATTTTTTATTGCGAATTCATTTGTGTAAGGGAATTGGAATTAAAGGAAAAGGATTAATCTACCAATGGGCTCAACAGCAGTCCAAATGGGACGATATTTCAGCTAAAAAATTATGTCAAGTTGGTCATATCACTAAATTTCGTCATCAATTTAGTAATTCGTATAATTGGTTAATGCAATCACCGACGACGGTTAATGAATTAGTGATGGGAGAACGTTGGGTATGTATTAGTGACGACAGTTACCCCTTAAAATTGAAAGAAGGATATGAACCACCACTAATTTTATTTTATCGAGGTAATTGGCAATTAATAAATACACCCAGTCTAGCAATAGTTGGTTCTCGAAAGGCCACAAACTATTCATTAAAAGTATTGGAAAAACTTTTAACACCGACAATATGTCAAAAGTTAACCATTGTATCTGGATTAGCTGACGGGGTAGATAGTTTGGCTCATTATCGATCTATTTATTTACAGGGTAGTACAATTGCTGTTATTGGAACGGGATTAGATATTTTCTATCCTGCTAAAAATAAAAAATTACAACAAGATATTGCTAACAATCATTTACTTATTAGTGAATATCCAAATGGCACCCGTGGGTACCGAAGCCATTTCCCCGAACGCAATAGAATTATTGCTGGCATCACAGAAACTCTTTTGGTTACGGAGGCGGCTCAGCACTCAGGTAGCTTAATTACTGCTAATTTGGCCCTACAAAATAACCGCAATGTTTTAGCTGTCCCAGGATCTATTTTAAGTCCCATTTCAATAGGAACTAATGAATTAATTGAAGCAGGAGCTAAACCTATTTTACGGCCGGAAGCGATTTTAGAAGAGTTTGTTAGTTGACAGTTTTCTTTTGGTGCAATATTATGTGATAGATTCGTAGTTTTTATTTCTACTATATTATGAAGTAAAAATTAACCTAGACTGCAGTAAAGGGAGACACGTATTTTGACGACAAGTACGACTAAAACTAAAGCAAAACCAAAACCAAAACGTAAAACTAAACGAAAAGCACCTAAAAAGAATTTAGTAATTGTTGAATCACCAGCCAAGGCTAAAACCATCGAAAAATACCTAGGCCGATCATATAAAGTTATTGCGAGTAAAGGGCATGTTAGAGATCTACCTAAAAGTACGATGGGCGTTGATATTGAAAATGATTATGAACCTCACTACATCTCCATTCGTGGTAAGGGAGAAACCATTAAGGAACTCAGATCAGCAGCTAAAAAAGCTAAGAAAGTATACTTGGCTGCCGATCCGGATCGAGAAGGAGAATCAATTGCCTGGCATTTGTCCCATATTTTAAAGTTAGACCCCAATGAAGATAATCGGGTAGTATTTAACGAGATTACTAAAGAGGCGGTTAAGGAGTCTTTTAACCACCCTAGATCAATCGATATGGATTTAGTTGATGCCCAACAGGCTCGCCGCATTTTAGATCGATTAGTCGGATACTCAATCTCGCCGCTTCTTTGGCAAAAAGTTAAAAAGGGATTGAGTGCAGGTCGTGTTCAATCCATTGCTCTTTGGTTGATCATTCAACGAGAAAATGAAATAAATAATTTTGTTCCTAAAGAATATTGGACGATTGATAGCCAGTTTAAAAAAGGTCGTAGTAAATTTAATGCCAGTTTTTACGGAATCAATGGTAAAAAAACAGAGCTAAATGATAATGACGCCGTTCAAGCGGTACTAGAACAACTTGATTTAAAAGGCGACTTTGATATTACTAAAGTCACTAAAAAGGAACGTAAACGTCAACCACAACCACCGTTTACCACTAGTACTATGCAACAAGAAGCTAACCGTAAGTTAAACTTTAGAACACGAAAAACTATGATGGCAGCACAGCAATTATACGAAGGTATTAATCTTGGTAAAGATGGTAATCAAGGATTAATAACGTATATGCGAACTGATTCTACTCGAATTTCGACAGTGGCTAAACATGAAGCATCAAAGTTTTTACATGAGGAATATGGTGAAGAGTATGCGGCTACTAAACCCATTAAGGGTAAACTCCCAGAAGGGGCCCAAGATGCCCATGAAGGTATTCGGCCAACTTCCGTTTATCGAACACCAGCAAGCATCAAAGAATATCTAAATAAAGATCAATTTAGATTGTATCAACTAATTTGGTCACGATTCGTGGCGAGTCAAATGACTCCGGCTATTATGGATACCATGGGTGTGACTATTGAACAAAATCAAGTTTCCTTTAGAGCTAACGGATCTAAGTTGAAATTTGATGGATTCTTAAAAGTTTATGGTGACGGTAAAGAAAAAGATAATCTTTTACCAGATTTGGAAAAAGGCGATACTGTCCAAATGGTTAATAACAAACCAGATCAACATTTCACTCAACCGCCCGCACGTTTTAGCGAAGCAACGTTGATTAAAACTTTGGAAGAGAACGGTGTAGGACGTCCATCTACTTATTCACCAACTCTAGATACCATTCAGCGACGTTACTATGTCAAATTAGTAGGTCGGCGCTTCGAACCTACTGAATTAGGAGAGATTGTTAACTCTATCATTGTTGACTATTTCCCGGATGTTGTTAATGTTGATTTCACCGCTAATCTAGAAAATGAATTAGATGAAATTGAAGAAGGACAAGAGAATTGGGTTCAAGTAATTGACCAATTCTATAAGCCTTTTTCTAAAGAAGTGAAATCAGCTACTGAGAATATGGAAAAAGTTCAAATTAAGGATGATCCTGCCGGTTTTAACTGTGATATTTGCGGGGCACCAATGGTTGTCAAAATGGGCCGATATGGTAAGTTTCATGCTTGTTCTCGTTTTCCAGATTGTCGTAATACTAAAGCCGTTGTTAAAGAAATTGGGGTAACTTGTCCTAAATGTAAAGAAGGTCAAGTTATTGAACGAAAATCAAAGAAAAATCGAGTCTTTTATGGTTGTTCCCGTTTTCCGGAATGTGACTTTGTTTCCTGGGATAAACCGGTCGGACGTGATTGTCCTAAAGATCACCACTTCTTAGTTGAAAAGAAGATTAAAGGTGGTACACAAGTTGTTTGTCCTAACGGAGATTATGAAGAAGAACCACAAAAATAAAAAGAACCGCCATTATGGCGGTTCTTTTTATTTATTTCGATTTTGTTTTCGAGTTTGTACTTCATAAAAGATTAAGGCAACACCACCAAAGAAAATAGGTCCAATTGTTGTCCAAAAGGCACTCATATAATTATGGCTTAAAATCGGTTGCGCAATCGTGAAAATAATTCCTAAAGAAATTACTAATAAGATAAAACCAACTACAAAATTAGTAAAAACTGGATTGCGATAAGCTACAAAAGGTCGATCTAAATCTTTTTTCTTCTTAAAGGCTGGAAAGGCGCCAATTAAGAAGAGATAGGGTACTGATGTTGAAATATTACCCATGTTAGTTAAAATTTGATAGAACTTTTGTGCTTCGGAACCGCCAAAGGAAATAAGAACAATGATAACGCAAATCACGGCCGCTTGAATCCACATGGCAAAACCTGGCATACCGTTTTTATTTAATTTAGTCATTCTTTTAGGCCAAAGCTCTTTGGGAGATCCCATGATGAATGATTTAAGTGGTGAATAAGTCATAATAAAGAACGAACCACAGTAAGCTAAAAACATGGCCAAGCCAGTAAAACGGGATAATAATGAACCAATCAACAGAGAAGTAGAATGAGATAAGCCGATACTATTACCAAACGTAATCCCTAAATTGTTCATTAAAACATAAGTAATATTTCCCAAGGTAACATGACTAGCACCAATGTTTTTCATCCAATTGGCACTGATACCCCAAAGAAAAATGGAAAGGGAATAAAAGATGGTAATAAAGAAAGTAGCAACCATAATCCCTTTAGGGAAAGTTTTTTCTGGCTTATCTAAATCATCAACAATTCCGCTTAATGATTCCATCCCGGCATAAGCAAAGATTGCGTAAACCACGAATGATAATAGGGCAATCGGTGATTGGAAATCAGGGTTAGGCGATTTGATAAAACTGCTCATACCATTGATTGGTTGGGCTAGTTGTCCATGATTAGCAATGACAATCACAATGGAAGCAATAAAAAATATTCCCGTCAAAATCATTACAAAAGTTCCACCAACTGAACCAACTCGAGCAATAGAGTCCACACCCTTAGCGGTGGAAAATGTGACTAAAATCATCCAGGCGATAGCTAAAACACCCACGGTTTGTAATGGAGCTAAACCAAATAAATGCCAAGTTTGAGTTTGATCAGAACCAGCAAACATAGTGGTCAAAGGTACCCAGATCTTGGAAGAGGTAGAAACCATCCAAATAATCCAGCTAGATAACCAGATAAAAGTACCAATAAAAGCAAATTTTTCACCGACTGAATTAGAAAGCCAAGAATAAAAGCCGCCATGTTCATCCTTGAAAGCCGAACCATACTCAGCAAACATCAAACCAGCTGGTAAAAAGAAAATAATTGCTGCAAAAATATACCAAATAATACTAGCATATCCCATTTGAGCAAAGGCAATGGGAGTATTGGCAAATCCATAAATAGATGAAAAAATCATCAGGATTAGCCCTACCAAAGAAATTTTGGATTTTGTCGTCATTAGTCTAACACTCCTTAATATTTAGTTATAAGTTAACATCGTGATGATAATTTAATAGTGAAAAATCAGTAGCTAGATAGATTAGCTCACTGGTTAGCTCACGATACTTCTTAATTCCCAAGGCAGCATTAGCAAAATTTACTTTGGTAAGTTCATCAATAATATCTGACTCAGCGTTCATATTGGTTAATTTTTTATCAGTATCTAAAATGGATTTTCTAAAAGCAATTCGCAATTCAGCCTGAGTATCATTTAGTTTAGCTCCCAATTCTGAATAATGAGCATCTACTAACACTCCTGCTAATTTATAAATCCAATATGCATCTTCAGGATTATATTTTTCGTGAGCATTTTGATAACTTTCCGGCGTGCTATTGGCGCCTGTATAGAAAGGTACAAAGACACTTTGAGCACCAACACCCATTGATAACCATTGAACGCCGGCCATCAATTTATTATCATTACTGCGTAATTGTAGAATATGGGCTTCTTGAGTTCTAGCTAAACTAATAGGTCTAAATTTCTTCTTATCATGTTCAGAACCATCACCAAGGGGATCGTACTGCGTACCTTGATAGTGTGAGTTCAAGAAGTTTTGGGCATCTAAGATACTCAATTTTCGATTAGCGTGATTAACAAAAGGCATATCGTTGCTGGACGGTTCAAATTCTAATTCTGGAGAAAACATTTTCAAACCATACCAAACACGGGGATAATTATAGTATTTATCTTGCAGACTATCAGTACCAAAAATATTTCTAAAATTAAAACTGTTACCTGAAAGATCAGGGTTTAAATGATTATTTTCAACAAATGATTGAATATCTGTAGCCCACATAAAATGTTCGGGATCATTAAAATTAATTTCTTGAATAGCTAATTGATTGGCGATTACTGCATAACCATCATCTGGAATCTGTTGAGCAACCCATTGATGACCACCAGCTGTTTCCATATACCAAGCTTCATTTTGATCAGCAAATAAAATTCCATTAGTTTCGTTAGTACCATGTTCTTCAACAATCTGACCTAAGCGAGCTACACCTTCACGAGCACTTTTAACATATGGAAGGGTAACTGTGACCATAGCTTCTTCACCAATGCCGTTAGGAACCAAAGGATCGACGCTAAGAACATTTTCATTAGTATATGCACTTTCAGTCGCACTCATTGCTACATTAAATTCGTTGATACCATCTTCTTCGAAAAGACCAAATTTTTCGGTCCATTCGGGTGTTGCTGAGTATTTATACTTGATTTTAGGGAGTTGCATTTCAAATTGATTATCTTTAGAAACAAATTTTTGTTCATCATTAAATTCTTCATGGTCATGCATTATGTAATTTTTAGGCCATGAGGCTTTAGAATCTTCGTTTCGGCCAATCATAATTGAGCCATCAACGCTTGCATTCTTGCCGATAATAATACTCGTACAAGCCGAATATAATTGTTTTTCAGACATTTTTATTCTCCGTTCTAAATTATTTGTCAAAGTATTATATCATAAACTCAGTCCTATAGCGCATAGTCAGTGGGATTGTAACATTAAAAGTAGGCGTCCATTTCTTATTAAAATAATGATTAATTACTAGGTAATAATTGATAGTTCCATGTATAATATTTGTATAATTTGATCTTTTTATATTATGCTATTGCAATGAAACCAACGACTATTATCTTAAGTAAAAATAATAAATGTCTAAAATTAAGGTATTTTTACATTAAATCTACTATACTGAAGTTCGAGAGATTGAATTGTCACAACTTATTAGAACGGAGAATTTTTAATGAGCAATCAACAATATATTATGTCAATTGATGAGGGTACTACTAGTGCCCGCGCCATTTTATTTAATCATAAAGGTGAAATCGTAGCACAAGCTCAACGTGAATTCACCCAATATTTTCCTAATTCTGGTTGGGTTGAACATGACGCAAACGAAATTTGGAATGCAGTGCAAACAGTCATTTCCGAAGCTTTAATCACATCAGAGATTCCTCCTTATAAAGTTAGAGGCATTGGAGTAACTAATCAACGAGAAACAACCGTTATTTGGGACAAAAACACCGGGGAACCCATCTACAATGCAATTGTTTGGCAATCTAAACAAACTAGTGACATTGCTGATCAATTAAAAGAAGATGGTTATCAAGACCTCATCCATGATAAAACGGGGTTAATTATTGATTCTTATTTTTCTGCCACTAAAATTATGTGGATTTTGGATAATGTTCCAGAAGCTCGTGAAAAGGCCGAACATGGTGATTTATTATTCGGTACCATTGATACTTGGATTTTATGGAAGTTAACAGATGGTAAGGTGCATGCGACTGATTATACTAACGCTAGTCGAACTATGTTGTTTAATATCCATGACTTAAAATGGGACGATGAAATCCTAAAACTATTGAATATTCCTCGTTCGCTATTGCCAGAAGTACATTCATCATCTGAAATTTATGGTTATACAGCTGGCTACAGTTTCTCTGGTGTTCAAGTACCCATCGCCGGAATTGCTGGGGATCAACAGGCCGCTTTATTTGGTCAAATGGCATTAGAAAAAGGAATGATTAAAAATACATATGGTACCGGTGCTTTTATCGTGATGAATACGGGCGAAGTACCTACTTTATCCAATCGGGGACTACTAACAACGATTGCTTACGGATTAGACGGTAAAGTGTCATATGCATTAGAAGGTAGTATTTTTGTGGCTGGATCAGCCATTCAATGGTTACGAGATGGCATGGAATTGGTAGAACATTCATCAGATTCAGAAAAAATGGCAGTGGAGGCGCAGGACAGCGGTGGAGTCTATGTTGTACCAGCGTTTACTGGTTTAGGAGCTCCATACTGGGATCAAGAAACTAGAGGGGCTGTTTTTGGCCTAACTCGTGGTACTACCAAAAACCAATTTGTGAGAGCTACTTTGGAATCACTTGCTTACCAAACGCGTGATGTAATTGATACTATGGTGGCAGAAACTGGATTGGATTTAAAAACACTTGCCGTAGATGGTGGGGCGGCTAATAATAATTATTTAATGCAATTTCAAGCTGATATTTTAAATACACCAATTGAACGAGCATCAATTGCTGAAACCACTGCATTAGGGGCAGCCTTTCTTGCTGGATTAGCAGTTGGTTTTTGGGATAATATTGATGAATTAAAACACACAATTAAAAGTAGAGATGAATTCGCTCCTGATATGAAGGCAGCAACTCGAGATCATTTATATAGCGGCTGGCAAAAAGCCATCAACGCTACTATTCAATTCCACTATGAGGAAGAAGAATAAATAAAACCCTCTTTATCAATTTTGATAAAGAGGGTTTTATATTTTAATTTAATTCAAAATAATTAGTTAAAAAATAGGCTACGCCGTTTTCTTGATTATTAAAATCGGTTGTAGCATTTGCTATGGATTTGATTTCTGAAATAGCATTTTTCATTGCTACCCCTAAGCCAGCATATTTAATCATTGCATAGTCATTACTTTCGTCACCAAAGGCCATAATATCTTTTTGAGCAATACCATAATAATCAGCTACTCGTTTAACACCAGTATCTTTTTGAATACCTTTGGCAGCTAATTCCATTACTGGTGAATTACCACCCCAAGGGGTGATGGTAACATCATCTTTAAAGTGAGTGTTTACGTAATTGGCTAGATTACCAATGGCTTCTGGGTGCATCTGAACGGTAATACTAATCGGATTAGTTTTTAAATTTTTAGCATCCAAAATTTGATTTGATTTTAAAATAGTCGGAAAAAAGCCCATATCTTTACTGGCACCACGGTTAGCCATGAAAAGTGAGCGTCCCTCAACGGCCATTAAATTAATGCCTAATTCATTTTGTTTTGAAAGTAATTCGGCCACAATTTCTTTATTAACATTATACTCATATTCTAAAGACCAGGAATCATGAGGTTGCGTACCCAAATTACCATTGAAATTAATCATCGGTGAGGTCAAATTAAGTTCATCATAAAAATTTTCAGAAAGTCGATTGGGCCTACCAGTAACAATGCTAACAACGTGACCCGCTGCTACTACTTTTTTAATGGCAGTTTTAGTGATTTCACTTAATTGAGCGTTGTTATCCAATGTAGTTCCGTCTAAGTCCAGTGCAATCAGCTTTTTATTAATAATAATCACCTCAAAAAATTTAACGTATCATGTTATAATAACCAAATGTTTGTATATAGTCAATTAAAGAGGAGATAGATGAATGCAATTACCAGCTGATTTCATAACTAAATACACGAAATTGATGGGAGAAGACGAAGCAACTGACTTTTTAACGAGTTTTAATAACGAAACTAATCATGGATTTCGAGTTAATCCTTTAAAAGGTCACCAACCTATTCAAGAATCGTTGGATTTTCCTGTTGAATACAGTCAATGGGGCTATTATGGTGAAATCAATGGTAAGACCAGTGACCATAAATCTGGAGCAATTTATAGCCAAGAACCCAGTGCAATGTATGTTGGCGAAGTAGTTCACCCGAAATTAGGAGAAAAAGTATTAGATTTATGTGCCGCTCCCGGAGGAAAAACAACTCATCTAGGTAGTTTCATGAATAATACTGGTTTATTAATTGCCAACGAAATTGATGGTGGTCGAGTAAAAATTTTAACAGAAAACGTAGAACGTTTTGGTTTAACCAATACGATTGTCACTAATAGTACTCCAGAAGATATCGCTGGTAAGTTACCAGATTTTTTTGACCGAATTTTAGTTGATGCACCGTGTTCAGGAGAGGGTATGTTTCGTAAGAATCCGGAAGCGGTAAAATACTGGAATTTAGATTATCCAACAGAATGTGCTTTACGTCAGCGCGAAATTTTAACAGAGGCTGTAAAAGTTATTAAGCCCGGTGGAGAATTAATTTATTCTACTTGTACTTTTGCTCCTGAGGAAGACGAACAAATTGTTGCTTGGTTAGTGGAAAAATATGGCTTTGAAATTTTACCTGTAAAAAAATATGAGGGAATGGTCGCTGGTAAACCAGAATGGGCCAATGGTAATAAGGATTTAGAAAAATGCGTTCGCCTATTTCCACATAAGTTTAATGGCGAGGGCCACTTTATTGCTAAATTAAAAAAACCAGTTAATTCTGATGTTTCAACCACATCAACAAAACGGAAAAAGAAAAATCAAATTAAAATTAATGCACAAATTACAGATCCAACTAATGAACAAACTAAATTATGGCAACAATTCAAACATGATTATTTAGTTAATATTAACTTTACTAAATTAGTTGTTTACCGAGATAATTTATATTCAGTTCCATTTGAAACGCCTAACTTAACTGGAGTAAAAATTCATCGTTTAGGATTATGGCTCGGGACTTTTAAAAAGAATCGATTTGAACCAAGTTATGCGTTGGCATTAGCTATTAAAGCTAGTGAATGGCGACTATCCTTGAACATTAATGAAATAAATTGGAATCACTATGTGTCTGGAGATACCTTTGCTGTATCCAAAGATTTGAAAAAAGGGTGGTATCTTTTAGTTCATGATTTTCAAGCAGTAGGATTTGGTAAAGTAGTTAATGGCGTTGTTAAGAATTTCTTTCCTAAGGGACTTCGCTTTAATATTAAGTAATAAAAAACTTCGGCTATTTTTCAATAGTCGAAGTTTTTTTAGTATTTAATGTTTCGCTGTTTAGTATAATTTATTAATTCAGGACTTAATAATAATTTTTGTTTACTAAGTTCAGTCCATGATCGCGTATTTTGTAACGCTAAAATAGCGTGAAGACCATATTTCCAATTTTGAATGGTTTCAATGATTGGTTCATTGGTATTATATTTAAATAATTGATTTAAGAAAAAGCCAGCCACACCAACTGCAGAAGCTCCTAGTGCCATACTTTTAGCTACACTAGCTGGTGTTTTGATACCGCCAGTAGCGATGATATTTTTTGTAGGTAATTGGGGGAGTGCTTCTAGTAAAGATTCAACAGTACTTAAGCCCCAATCATTGAAATAATTCATATCTTTATCAGGACGGCGAAAATTTTCAATTTGAGCAAAGTCAGTACCGCCACGACCGCCCACATTAATCAATTTAACCCCAACTTGTTGCAGTTCGGTAATCATTTGTCGACTCATACCAAACCCAACTTCTTTAACGATGACGGGGACATCAATTTGTTTAACTATTTGATCAATATTATCAATAAAAGCAAACGTTCTGTTACCTTCCGGCATAATTAATTCTTGGACAGCATTGATATGAATTTCTAAAGCATCTGCTTGAATCATATTCACTACTTTTTTGGCATCCTCTGGACTATGTTCAGCACCGATATTAGCAAAAAGAATACCGTTAGGGTTGCTTTCTCTAACTATTTTAAAAGACGATTCTAACTCAGGATGCTTTAATGCAACACTTTGCGAGCCAACCGCCATTGCTAAATGAGTTTCCTTAGCAATAGTTGCCAAACGTTCATTTAACTGGGCGGTTTGTTGGCTACCGCCAGTCATAGCTTCAATATAAAAAGGTGCTTGAAGTTTGATCGAACCTATTTGAGTACTAATGTCAACTTCATCAATAGCAGTATGCGCAATTCCTTGAGGTATAAACCGAAGTCGGGAAAAATCATCGTTGGTTTCAGAATAGAACTTTTGTGCTAATGAAACGTGTTCGTTTTTTCGATGTTCGTGTCCTGATATCATATTGACCTCCTAATTAAGCTTAGTAACCTCATAAACTTTAAGCGGTAAAATTTCAACATCATTTTTTTGTAGAGTTTGGATGAGTTTTTCAGCATTAATATTTTTATCTAAAATCATAATGCCGCAATCACCACCACCGGCTCCGGATGATTTAGCTGCTGCTCCAAATTGATTAGCAATATCACACATTTTTTTGAGTAGTGGTGTTTCAATATCAACTTGAGTTAATTGAGACAATTTTTGTAAAATTAAACGATTATGATTGATTCCAGTTTCAATACTTTCCAAATTTTCTGTTTTAAAGCCAGCAATGATTTCTTGGACATATTTTTTACTATCTTGCAAAAACGCTTGATAGCCATGTTGTTTTTGACCTTTGTTAATAGTAACTTTGTCAACTAGTCGAGAAGTAGAAGCTGGTGATCCAGTCCAACCGATCAATAGGTTAAGGTTAGCTGGAGGATTTAACTGCTTAATTTTGAGTTGAGGCCAGTTTAATTGAATAAGTTTGTTTAATTCAACCTGATGCCGACTGCTATTTAACCAATTACGATCAAAGGAACGATAGGCAATCCATCCGCCGTAAACACTAGCAGCAATATCTCCTAAAGAACCATTTCCTTGAACATCCAAATGGGCGATGGCTGCTAATTTAAATAATCGTTCTTTATCCATCTCGATGCCATAAAGCTGACATAAGGCATTAATAGTAGCAACAGTAACCGCCGCAGAAGATCCCAAACCGTATTTTTTTCCGTCGGGGCTGTCTAAGTCACTATTCACTTTTAAGTGATAAGTCTCCATAGGTCTTCCTAACGATTGAGCGTATTCTTCGGTTAACTTAATAGCTGATAAAATATAATTAAAAGTATTATCACGGTTATCAATGATCATACGATCACCTTGACGAGTCCACATAACTGAACCATTTTGATATTGCTGGGAAACAATACTCCCGAAATTTTCACTTTTTTCAATCGTTACCGTTACAAATTGATTAAGAGCAACAATGATTGCTGGATAACCCGTTTCGACAACGGCATATTCACCGGCTATATATAATTTACCGGGAGCTTTGGCTGAAATCACGTCTTCATTTCCTTTCGTGCTACAAATATTGAATCCCTGAACCAGGTTCGGTAGCTATTACGTTTTCTGGACCAATTAATTGACTAAAAACCGTAATTATTTGATTTAAATCCTTCGATTGACAAAGCACTTTTATATTAGGACCGGCATCAACCGTGGCGTAGCAATTAACATTATTAGCCCGTAATTCTTTTACTTTTTCCAGTAATTCGATAGTTTGCCCATTGAAATAGGTAAAGGCTGGATCAGAGCTTAGTGTAAGAGCATGCATTCTCATTGCGTTAAGCTCACTTGTAGATCCCAATAAGTCAAAATCATGGGTTCTAATGGCATGAGTGATCGTTTTTAAATCTTTGGCAACTACCTGACGCCAAACTGGATAGTAGGGTGAAGTTTCTACTGATTCTCTCATTGCCTGAGTACTAGAGTGTTTTTTGCGACTTTTTTTAATGATCAGGGCGACCACTTTAATATCCCAATTTTGAGCCGAATCAATTTGTGTTGCAAATGATGTTTCGTTATCATTACCGCTATGCCATTGAACGAAGCCACCAAAAACTGAACGACTGGCAGAACCAGATCCTTGACGAGCCAGCCTTGATAAATCAGTATCACTCAGATCTAAACCGGCGGCTCTGCTAGCAGCTGCAGCGAGTGCTGCAAAACCTGAAGCCGAAGAAGCTAGTCCAGCAGCCATTGGTACATGATTAGTGGATGAAACCTTAGCGTAAGTATTAATTTTAGCTAAATTCCTAACTAAATCCAATACTTTTTGTACTTTTAAGGCTTCCTTATCAAATATAGGTTTATTATCAATTTTAAGGCTATCTGCTGACAGTTGGTCATCAAAAGCAACGGTTGTATCAGTATAAAAGTCTGCCAAGGTTAAGGAAATACTATCAGTTTGAGGAATGATCAAATTGTCGTCTTTTTTTCCCCAATATTTAACTAAAGCAATATTAGTATGCGCTCTAGCCGTAATTTCTTGCTTGTCGGTTGTCATTTTTTGTCTCCTAATTGATTATTAAAATTGACCTAATGGCTGAATCCAGGTTTTGGTGGCACCGTGTTTTTCTAGTTGTTTTGCTACAAGTGAGGCATTTTGAGCACTGTCACTTAAAGCAATCAGACAGCCACCTAGACCGCTACCCGTTAATTTAGCTCCTTTAGCACCAGCTAAAACAGCGACTCGTTGCAATTTGTCTAATTGTTGGTTACTAACATGTAACTGACGTAAACAATTATGATTAGCATTCATTAAATTACCCAGTTCATCAATGTCATTATTTAAAAGAAGTGGGGGGACTGCTGAGGCTATTTGTCCCATTTCCATAATAATACTATTGGTCTTATCATAATCTGTTGTCATCTGATCAGAAACATTAGCAACTGCTTCACTGGTTTTACCCTTGATACCACTATCTGCAATTACTAAAAAAGCGCCCGCGAGGTTCATATCTAACTGCATATTTTCGGCACCTTTAACATACCAAATAGGCCACTTAGAACTAGCAGTGGCTGCATCTAACCCACTGGGATTACCATGGGTTATCTGTTCTTCAATGTCCACATATTGCAACAATTGATTACGACTTATATTCTTATCAAATAAATTAAATGTAGCTCTAGCGATTGCAACAGCAGTAGCCGCTGATGATCCCATACCACGTTCAGACGGGATTTCACTTTCAATCGTTAAAGTAAAAGCTTGGTCGGCTTTATCAAAACGGGATAATATTTTGATTACCATTTGTTTAATACCGGCTAACTCACGCGGTAACTGTCGCCAAAGACCGTCGTAATACCGGCTATAAATACGACTAGGCTCATTATTTTCATTGAAACTAATTTGAGCAGATACACTAACAGCACTTAGCGGTAAAGCAATTGCGGGCTGTTCATACACTACGCTATGTTCACCAAACCAAATTATTTTTGCGGAACTCTTTCCATTGCCATATTTTTTCAATATAATCGCTCACTTTCAAACGTTTCAATTTTAACATACTACCATTTGAATTCTGAAACGATGGTAATAAATTTAATGATTTATAAATTATTCTATAAATATTGAAATTTTCAGCAATCCCTTTGAATATCTTGTAAAATGAAAATAGTGAATTTTATGAAAAGACAGTGTGGTGAAATTAGTGAACAATCAAATTACATACTCTGTAGTTGATATTGAAACAACCGGAACGGACATGAGTACTGATAATCGTATTATTCAATTTAGTTGCTCAATTGTTAAAGATGGAATAATCGTCGAAACGTATTCAACAGATATTAACCCGGAACGCGATATTCCTAATCGAATTACGCAACTTACTGGTATTGATGCTGAGCGGGTTAAAAATGCTCCAACATTTGAACAAATTGCTGGCAAACTATATCAATTGTTAAATAACACTATTTTTGTAGCTCATAACGTCAATTTTGATTTTCCCTTTTTAAACACCGAATTCGAACGAATCGGTTATCCAGAAATGGAAAATGAAGCTATTGATACTGTTACTTTAAGTCAAATACTATTACCAACATTGTCTAGTTATCGATTGCAAGATTTAAGTAGTTATTTTAATATTACTCATGATCAACCACATTCAGCTGATAGTGATGCCTTAGCTACTGCTAAACTATTAATTGTGCTATTAAATCAATTACATCAACTACCCAGTATTACCCTTAACCAAATTATTCAATTAAATCCAGAACTTCCTAAAGAAACAATTACACTATTTCGTGACGAACAAGTCATCAGAGAAGATCAGGATGATTATTTAGCCATTCCCAAATACCTTAAGTTAGTACATGGTTTGATTTTACGTAAAAGAGAATCTCCATTAATATATCAAACCGAGATTACTCGAACTACAAAAGATAAATTCCCTAAAACCACAGTAGCTAAAACCAAATTATTAAAAAATCTAGAAGTTCGAACCGAACAAAACAAAATGATGAATCTAATTTATAAAAATTATGCTAATCAAAAAGATCATCAAAGCGAAAATCTAGTGATTGAAGCCCCAACTGGTATTGGAAAAACTTTGGGTTATTTATTGCCTTTTAGTTACTTAGTAAGTCAAGATAAACCTTTATATATAAGTACCTCGACTACATTTTTACAGGAGCAATTGAAAAACCAAGGAATTTCGCTATTAAATCAAGTATTACCATTTGATATTAGAGCGGTTATTTTAAAAGGGAATAATCATTACCTGGACTTAGAAAAATTTAAAGAGCAGTTAACGGTTTATGATAATTCAGTGCAAACTAAATTCATTAAAAGTCAGATTTTAGTTTGGTTAACTCTCACACAGACCGGTGATTTGGATGAATTGCATCTCAATATAGAACAAACACCCTTTATAAATGATATTTCGCATAACGGTATTCGTAATCTAGATCCTCATGGAGAATTTTATGAAGAAGATTTTTTGCGATTTAATTTAGCTCAAGCAAAGAAAGCCGATATGGTAATTATTAACCATGACTATTTGCTAACTAACTGGTCCAAATTTAAAATTAACGATGACAATAAACCTTACCTACTGATTGATGAAGCTCAGCAATTTAGTGATCGAGCTAATCGGGTAAATCAAAATCATTTACGCCCATTTACTGGTATTTCAACTATTAATAAATTAATTGCCATGTGGAATACACCTCATGGTCCAGCAATCAAAAACCTTCTAGCTGGAAATTTAATAATGATGAGAAATGGTATTAGTTTAGTAAATCAATTGGAAACCATAAAAAGACAGTTAGAAATACTGTCAACCAATACTTACAATCACTTTATTGCTAAGCGAAAATTACATCGACGCAAAGATGTTTTTGAGTGGTTAATTCCAGAGCATAATTTTAAAAAATTTGTATCCTCTCAAAAAGATATCGTTGAAATAATTAAACGGGCGACTAACCAATTTAATAAACAAATTAACGATATATACGCGCACACTTTAGATTTGGAGGACACATTATCCGCTGCTGAAATTGTTCAATTAGATAGTTTTAATCAAAAGTGTCAAAGCCTATTAACGTTTTTAGAACAACTATTGTCAGCATTAGATATTGATGATGAATTAGTTCAAAGTCGTGTTTATTGGATTTCGGTTAATGCCGCTAAAGATATTTTAACCATGACTTTTAGTTACGGCATGGCTCCCGATGTTAATTTTTTGGCAGATAATGTATATACTTTATTTGAACCAATTACATTTACTGGAGCCACTTTGTTACCATCAAAAAAATCTAACTATACGTTTGAAAACCTGCAATTAGATCGCGAAAATACTAAAATTCGACGTATGAAGAGTGACCTATCTAATGCTGATAATGCTAAAATTTTCCTAATTAATGACTATAAAGGAAACCCTAATGATGAACAATATGCCAGATATTTGGCTAATAGTATTATGCACATTTTTGGTGATTCTAAAAGACAGACACTGGTGTTGTTTAACTCATTAGAAATGATTAAACAAGTATTTCAAATTATTCATGAAACTGGTTTTACTGCTAATAATTTAGTATTAGCACAAGGGATCAATGGTTCTGCCACTAAATTAAGTCGTCAGTTTATTCATAGTGAACCAGCTATTTTATTGGGGGCTAATACTTTTTGGCAAGGTGTTGATTTTCCTGGTCATCTGCTAGATAATTTGGTGATTGCTCAATTACCTTTTGAATCACCTGACGATCCTTATAATCATGCTAAATATAGTTTCACTAAAAGTGAAGGACATAATCCGTTTTATAGTATTACACTTCCACGAGCAACGCTAAAATTACGACAGGGAATAGGGCGTCTACTACGTACAAGTAGTGATTTTGGTACTATTTTTGTCTTAGATCCTCGTCTGATTACGAAACACTATGGTGAAACCATTTTAGCTAATTTAAGAACTGATATACCTGTTAATGCAGTATCATTAACTCAGGCCATTATTGAAATGAATCAGTTCTATTCTAATCGTCATGATTTATCATAATAAAAAGGAGTACCTAAATGGAACGTCAACGTCAAACTCGAATGAAACGAGAATTTAGTAATTCTTGGATTATCTGGACGGCTCTGCTAGTTTTAGTTTTCAGTATTTTTGTAGTTTTTCACTTAGCATTAAAACCAATGAATAGTGCTAAAAAACAAACGATTGATATTGCGAAAAAGTACGGCAAGGTAAATAAAATAACGGCCTTTTATTCTACTAATCTTAACAAAACGTACTATAGTGTCGCCGGGGTCAATCAGGCCAAACAAAAGGTTTATGTTATGGTGGCTAAAAAAGGAGGACATATTACGGTCCTTCAAGCCAACAATGGTGTCACTGAAGATCAAATTAAAAATAAAGTGACCGCACTAAAGCCTCAAAAAATCGTTAGTATTGGTTTAACCAAGATAAAAGATAAACCTTATTGGCTGGCAGGATATATTGGCAAAAATAACAAAATGAATTATGTAACTTATAAATATAGTAATGGTAATCTACAAAAAAATATAAAAAACGTCTAATCTAAGTGGGGTTAATAATGGAATCATTTACTCAAAAGTTAATTGCCACTGGGACGACAACCGTTTCAACATTGTTGCTAAAACATTATCGCCAAGTGGGATTAACAGAAAAGGAATTAGTTGTATTTTTGTTGATTAAAAGAGAACAGGGTACGGTAGTTCCGTTACCAAATATCAAAACACTATCTAAACAAACACAAATGAATCAACGAACTTTATTTGATTTATTTCAACAAATGATCGATAAAAAAATTATGAAAATTGTTTCAATTATTCAAAATGGTCAACGGGTGGACGCGTACGATTTTCAACCAATTTATGATCGTTTAGAAGGTATCATGAAAAATCAATCTGAATTGCATACTGAATCGATTTCAGTTACTACCAATAGTCAGCCCGTACAACAATTTACTCGTCAAAATTTATTTAGTGCTATTGAACAAGAATTTGGCCGAACATTATCGCCGATTGAGATGGAAACCATTAGCCAATGGTTAGATATTGATCATTATTCAGTTGAATTAGTTAATCTAGCATTAAAAGAAGCTACACTTAGCCAGGTATATAATTTGAAGTACATGGATCGTATTTTGATTAATTGGGAAAAGAAACATTTAACGACGCCGGCACAAATAGAAGCAGATAAAAAGAAACATAGCGAACGCTATAAAGAAACGGAAGCAACGAGTCAATACAATGGCCCTGAGATTCCATTTGTTAATTTATCAGACCAATAAAAAAACACCTTCGAATAATCGAAGGTGTTTTTTATGAATTCAAATGGCTAATAAATTAGTTATCGTCAGCTTTATTGGCTTTAGTATTTGTATCACTGTCGTTATTATTGTCATCATTTTTATCATTATCGGTTGTGTCATTTGACTTAGAATTATTGTCATCAGAGTTATTATCATCATTTGAATCATCGTTACTATTATCAGCTGAATTTGTATTAGATTTTGTTGAATTACTAGTAGATGGTTGTTGGGTGACACGAGAAGAGTAGCTACTAACAGTATTGTTTCTAGTGTTAGAAGTATTAGTGGTAGATTGTGATGAACTGTTATTGTTGTTAGGCTCCGTAGCAGTACTACCAGAACCAGCCGTGGTGGTAGCATTACTTGCTGCTGTGGCCGAACTATTATCAGTTACTGTAGTTTCATGCCCAGCAACTGCATATTCTGTTTGCCCATTCTTTTTAACAGCGGTAACATCTGCTGGTTGTTGCCAATCAATGTTGGTTTTAGTTAATGAAACAGTGGCCATTACGTCACGATAATATTGTTGAGCGATCTTAGTTTGTTCTTGGGTAATATAGTGGTTAGCTTTAAATTGTTGATCATACCCAGTCCAAACTGAAAGGGCATAATGTCTCGTATATCCAGTAAACCATGAATCCATTGCTGAATTTGAAGGTACTTTATTAATATAGTTATCAGGATATTGAGTAGTACCAGTTTTACCGGCTTCGTATAAACCGCTAATCTTTGCAGCGGTCCCAGAACCATTACTTGAATCCATAACACCTTTAAGCATGTTGGTAATCATAAAGGCGGTTGCTGGAGACATCGCTTGTTTACCTTTGCTGGAGAATTTTTTAGTTTTACCGTTAGTTTCAACAACTTTGTTAATTAGATAAGGTTCATAATAAGTACCACCGTTAGCAAAGGCAGCGTATGCAGCAGCTTCTTGCTCTGAGGAAATATATAAACCAATTCCGTTTTGAAGATCCAATGGCTTGCTAAATTTCATTCCTAAACCTTCTAAGAATGTTTGAGCTTGTGACACCCCAACATTTTGCAAAGTTCTGATAGCTGGGATATTTCGTGATTCGATAAGGGCTTTTCTCATTGTGATGGTCCCCTGATATTGATTATCAAAATCATTTAAACTTTTATCTGTTCCGGGATAAACAAATGGTGTATCTTTAACCGGCTGATAAGTTGGATAGTTTAAATATTGAATAGCAGGGGCATAGTCCATTAACGGTTTAGCAGTAGAACCGCTGGAACGATCAGTTTGAACAGCACGGTTTAATCCAAACGAAATTTTATTTTTGCGATTACCTTGCATTGCCACAACTTTACCGTTATTCACGTTAATTAACGTAGCTCCTAGCTGAAATTTATTACTAGGATAGACGATGGTATCACTGCTATTAGCTGTTTTATACATTTTCTTTTGAGCACTCATTTTAAGGTTAGTATATACCTTTAAACCACTAGTATTTTTATAACCTTTTTCATGAAGTTCTGAAATAGTCTCTTTTAAGTAAGAATCAATGTACTTACTTGTCGCCTCACTAGTATTTAACTGTGAATGAGTTTTGGCTAGTCCAGTTTGAACATTCACTGTTTTAGCCTCATCTGCTTGAGCCTGGGTAATGGCTTTATTTTTAACCATTGCTTGTAACACATTATTACGCCGTTGAGTAGCATATTGTGGATATTTATAAGGTGAATAGTTGGTTGGTGATTGAGGCATTCCGGCAATCAGTGCTAATTGTGATAGGTTTAGCTTGTCTAAGGTTTTACCGTAATAATACTCTGCGGCAGTTTGCATACCATATACGCCGTTACCCATATAAACTTTGTTCATATAAAATTCTAGAATTTGATCTTTAGAGTATTTTCTTTCCACTTGAATGGCTAACCAAGCTTCTTGAGCTTTTCGCTTTAAAGTTTGATCACTAGCAGCAGTGGAAAAGACAGATAATTTAACTAATTGTTGAGTTAGGGTACTGCCACCTTGTAGTCCCAGCGAGGAACTACCAGTTAAATTGGCGAAGGCAGCTTCAACAATTCGCACTGGATCAACTCCATGATCCTTATAAAAACGTCGGTCTTCAATAGAAACTACCGCCTTTTTTAAATTATCTGGAATATCACTAGATTTCACGTAATCTCTATTTTGGGCCCCAGTTCTAGAAATTAAGTTACCCTTAGCATCGTAAAATTTAGTTGAATTATCACTAGTTAATGCACTTTCTGGTAGTGCAGGGGCTGAACTGGCATAGTAAGTAAATAATCCGACTCCTGCCAAGCCACCAGCTAATACTATTCCCCCAACCACTAATAAGATCTTTTTTAAGGGTCCTTTACGTTTGGGTACCGAATGACGGCCACTCCTGGTATTTTTTTTATTATCTTGTGCCATGTATTTCTCCTTTAATAATTAATTCAAAAAATGATCAACCGCATTTAAATAAGGAATTAATGGATTGATTTGATAATCTACCTTGATTCCCATAGTTTCAATTTCTGTTCGCGGGATTGATTTACGACCACCATCAAATTGGCAATCCCAAGCATAAATTAAATCTGACGCTTTTAAAACAAAAATTTGTTGATCAACGACAAATTTAATAATTGCAAAACAAATTCCTTGCTGATTTAAACATTGTCTCATATGTTCAATCTGATGTTTATGAAAATTTTGTAATGGAAAAGCGCTTTTATTCTTAGTTTCTTTGGCATCAAAATCAAGATAATGACCTTGATAGACTCCATTATAATCCGTAGTAGACGCTTTTTTAAAATAAGCTTCTTTAATTTTAGCGGCGCTTCTTTTAGGATAATCCACAGAAACAATTTGAATGGGAGTGGGCTTTTTATGAACGACTGCAATGTTATTAACCAAGTAATATTGATTACTTCGATTGATTTCTTCTTCTAAGGTCATACCACGGTTAGAAAAAGAAATGGGTTTTTTAGATATTTGGTGATGGTTATCGGTGGCATAAGCCTTTCCATTAGGGTAATTAATTGTCATTAAAACCGCCTCTCAACTAAGCTTGATTCAATTTCAACGTCTAGCATTAAATTTAAAAACAATGTTATTATATCAATCATAGGCAATTAAATAAAATAAACGGGTGATTTTTTTGAGTCGATTATGGATTACAGGATATCGGAGTTACGAAATTGGCGCCTTTAATGAACAAGATCCCAAAGTAACTGTAGTTAAAATGACAATTAAATCTGCTTTAGAACAAGCGATTAATGATGGCGTTGATTGGATTATTTCTGGTGGTCAACTTGGGGTAGAACAATGGAGTCTTCAAGTTGCCGCCGATTTAAAAAAACAATATCCTGATGAATTTAAAACGGCAATGATGTTGCCATTTCAGAATTTTGGCAACCAGTGGGGTGAAACTAATCAGGCTATATTAACTCACACTAAATTGCAGGTTGATTTTCAAGCAACTGTTAGTAACCAAGAGTATCAATCACCCAAACAATTAAGAAATTACCAAGAATTTATGTTAAGTCATACCGATGAGGCTATCTTGATATATGATTTAGAAAGTCCTGGTAAACCAAAATACGATTACGAAGCAATTTTGGGGTATAATGAAACTCATTCATACCCATATCAATTAATTACTTTTGATGATCTGCAGGAAACTGCTGAGGAATATCAAGAGATGCTAAATAATGGTTTGCAAGATAGTTAAATTGTGATATTATTTTAGTGATGTGTTGCAAACTAATGACGAGGTGTAATGGATACATGGAAAATATTAATTTTACTCCAAATGATATCCTTCAAAAAGAATTCCGCCAAAAAATGCGCGGTTATGATCCAAATGATGTGGATAGCTTTTTGGATGACATTATTAAGGATTACGAAAGCTTCACCAAACAAAATCAAAGTTTGGCTGATGAAAACGAACGCCTTCGCATTCGAGTAGATGAATTGAATAAGCAAGTAGCCATTGGTGGTGGCAGCGGGCAATCTCCATTAACCCGTAGTTCCGTTTCACAGCCTATGTCAAGCGCAACAAATATGGATATCTTAAAGCGATTGTCCAACCTTGAACGTCGGGTGTTTGGTTCCCAATTAGATAACGGAAACGATTCACATCGTCTATAATTATATATTAGTGTAAATTATGAGTAATTGCGGTCGACAACGGTCGGCTGAGGAAAGTCCATGCTCGCACAAGCTGTGATGCTTGTAGTGTTCGTGCTCGGTGAAAAAATAAGCCGGGGAACCTTTTTTAAGGTTATGGCGGATTCCATGCTACGGTCTTTGACTATGCTAACGAATCCTTAAGGTGCCACAGTGACGATTCAGATTTGGAAACTTATCTGGTGGAACGCGGTAAACCCCTCGAGCGGGAAACCCAAACTTATGGTAGGGGAGCTTCACACACGGGAACTGAACCAAGTGTGGGGGGAAGATGAAAATCTTCGAGATAGATGATTACTACTTAATTAGTTGTCCTGGAATTAATTAAGCACAAAACATGGCTTACAGTAATTTACACTAAACAGGATTGGTGGGAGCTTGCTCCCACTTTTTTATTACCCAAAATTAAGTTAGTATGTAATCAATAAAACAAGATATAAGAGGAAAATAAATGAAATTCAATTTAATCGCTACTTGTGCCGCTGGTATCGAATCGCTAGTTGGTAAAGAACTAAGAGATTTAGGTTATGCTACCAGTGTGGAAAATGGTCGTGTCAGATTTGAAGGTACTGAAGAAGATATTATCAACGCTAATCTGTGGCTAAGAACTGCTGATCGAGTTAAAATTATCATGTCTGAGTTTAAGGCTACTGATTTTGAAACACTATACGAAACTACTAAGGCCATTGACTGGCAAACTTATTTACCAATGGATGCCGCTTTTCCAGTAGAAGGTAAATCTAGAAATTCTAAATTACACAGTGTTCCAGATGTTCAAAGAATCGTTAAAAAAGCTATCGTTGATAAACTCGCCGAAGAATATCATCGGCGAGGACGATTACCAGAAACAGGGGCTGAATTCCCACTAGAAGTAGCCGTGAATAAGGATCAAGTAATGTTAACTATGGATACTACGGGTTCTAGTCTATTCAAACGAGGATATCGAATTGAAAAAGGACCTGCACCATTGAAGGAAAATATGGCAGCAGCCCTTGTCATGTTAACCAATTGGTACCCCGATATGCCATTTTTAGACCCATTTTGTGGTTCAGGTACTATTCCTATCGAGGCCGCACTAATTGCTAGAAATATCGCTCCTGGGTTCAATCGGGATTTTGTTTGTGAAACTTGGGACTGGATTTCAGCTGACATGGTTGAAAAACAACGAGCTTTAGCAGATGATAAGGCAGATTATGATGCTGAACTTCAAATCATGGCATCAGATATTGATGGTTCCATGATTGAAATTGCCAAAAAAAATGCCATGGAAGCCGGCGTATTTGCTGATATCACCTTTAAACAAATCGCTGTAGCTGATTTTAAAACGGATAAAATTAATGGCGTCGTAGTTGGTAATCCGCCATATGGGGAACGTATGGCAGAAAAGCCACAAGTGGAAAAATTATACGCTCAATTAGGTGATGTTTTCCGTCCGATGACAAGTTGGTCAAAATATTTTCTTACAAGTGATTTAGATTTCGAACATTGTTATGGCCAAACAGCTACCAAAAAAAGAAAGTTATATAACGGTGCTTTAAGGACCGATTATTATCAATATTGGGGTAAAAAAATCAGAACTCAAGCCTAATTGTTAAGGTGTTGCCAAGCTAGTTCATGAGCTCCGTGATTTTGTTTGTCAGAAACCCATTCAAGGACTACTAAATCAAATTGGTCATATAATTTTAGTAGTTCGTCAACTTGATCTTGATAGTGCTTGGCGTAACGTTTTTCCATACTATCAATTACTAACTGACTATCACAATAAAAGAGAACCGGTTCTTTTTGAAGTCCATTTTCTAAAAGCTTTTGAAATCCCAACGTGGCTGCAGCAAATTCGGCCGAGTGATTATTATTACTGGTTAATGATTGTCCTAATTGTAACTGCTGACCATTATTAACGATTAAAATTCCGGCGGCTGCTTTCTTGGTTGAGGGGTTAAAAGCCCCATCTGTATATAGTTTAATCATATTTTCCTCGATATTTTATTAAGATTGGAGTTAATTAAATGATAACTCAAAAACGACGCTTTTTATATCAACCTAATCCTTTGGTTAGTGTTATTTGCTGGAGTTGGACGTTAGTGATCTTTTTAATTGGCGTAATTTTTTGGTTGGAAGTAACACATTTTCAATGGATTACGCTGTTTTTCTTTATTCTATTTGCTTTGGTAGTATGGGCAGAAATCCATTTTAGAACGATTACCATTCATAATGGAATTATTACTGTTAGTCGAGTAATCAATCCCAAATCATTAGTTATTAAAACCGATAAAATTAGTGAAGTTAGTACTGATAATCACCAAATTGGTTTTGTTGCTAACGGCAAAATTTATCATTTTCTGGTTTCTAGAAATTCGGCAATCGAATTGGCTGAATTAATCGGTGAATCAGCTAATCAAGAAAAGAGTGATAATTAATGAAAACAGACATTGAAATTTCACAAAGTACCGATATGTTACCCATTACTCAAATTGCTCAAAAACTAGGCTTATCTGATAGTCAATTTGAGCTTTATGGTAATTACAAGGCTAAAGTTAACACTAATTTTAATAATAACGAAATTAGTTCAGATGCGAAGCTAATTTTGGTAACATCAATTAATCCCACTAGAGCTGGTGAAGGTAAAACAACAGTCACTGTCGGTTTAGGTGACGCATTGCATCGGTTAAATCAATCGGTAGCCATTGCATTACGCGAACCATCATTAGGACCTGTGATGGGATTAAAAGGCGGAGCCACTGGTGGTGGTTATGCGCAAGTAGTCCCCATGGAAGATATTAACCTTCACTTTACTGGTGATTTTCATGCAATTACAGAAACACATGATACTTTAGCAGCTTTAATTGACAACCATATTCAACACGGGAATCAACTAAATATTGACCCTAGAAGAATTGTTTGGAAACGTGTTTTAGATGTTAATGATCGTGAGTTACGCCAGACTATAGTAGGGCTAGGGGGAACTACCTCAGGAGAACCTCGTCAAGATGGCTTTGATATCACCGTAGCATCTGAAATTATGGCCATTTTATGTTTAGCTACTGATTTAGAAAATTTAAAAAATAAAATTAGCCAGATTATCGTGGCTTACACGTACGAAAACCAGCCAGTAACCGTAGCCGATTTGGGTGTTCAAGGTGCCTTGGCAGTGTTGATGAAGGATGCCATTAAGCCTAATTTAGTACAAACATTAGAGCATACCCCCGCATTCATTCATGGAGGTCCCTTTGCTAACATTGCCCATGGTTGCAATAGTCTGTTAGCCTTAAAAGCTGCAATGGCAACTGCTAAATACACCATTACCGAAGCTGGCTTTGGTTCAGATCTAGGTGGAGAAAAATTCATGGATATTTTAACACCTAAGTTAAATAAAAAACCTGATGCCGTGGTAGTGGTGGCCACCATTCGAGCTTTAAAACTAAATGGCGGTGATGATCCCACTAATTTAGCTACCGAAAATTTGGCTAGCTTAATGGCCGGTGCTGTTAATTTAAAACGACACGTTAATAATATGAAACAATTTGGTCAACCAGTGGTAGTGGCAATTAATCGTTTTGATACAGATACTTTAGCAGAAATTAATTGGCTCAAACAATATGTTAATGAAACGTTAAAAACGCCGGTATCCGTTGTTAACTGTTTTGCTGATGGTGGGGCCGGCGCCATTGATTTGGCCCAACAAATCATTGAACTATCACAACAAGATTATCAATCAGCAAATATTTATGTAGCAAATGATTCAATTGAGACCAAAATGAATCACATTGTTCAAAAAATTTATGGTGGTAATAAAGTTACCTTGACTGCTTCAGCTAAAAAGCAAATGAAACGAATTGAGCGACTGGGTTATGGTCAGTTACCAATTTGTATGGCCAAAACTCAATATTCATTTAGCGATAATGCTAAGCTTTTGGGAGCTCCTACTGATTTCGATATTAATGTCAAAGAACTGCAGTTAAAAGCTGGTGCGGGATTTATCGTGGCCATTACGGGCAATATTTTAACTATGCCTGGCTTACCAAGTCATCCAGCTGCTTTAGATATGGACATTAATAATCAGGGAACTATCACCGGCTTATTTTAGGAGTAATTAAATGATATTATATTTTGTTTTGATATTAGTCTTAATAGGAATTGATCAGGGAATTAAGATGATGACCGTAGCCAATTTAAGTTTGGGCCAAGTAGTTAACATAATCCCCAATTGGTTCTCACTAACTAGGCTAAATAATTCTGGAGCAGCTTGGAGCATCTTAGAAGGTCAAAAATGGTTCTTTGTTTTAGTTGGTTTAATTGCAACCGGATTAATTATCACCTTTATGTTTCATTACAAAGAAAAGAAAATGTATCTAATATCTTTATCATTAATTCTTGCCGGGACAATTGGCAATTTGATTGATCGAATTCATAACGGATACGTGGTAGATATGTTTCAATTAGACTTTGTTAATTTTCCCATTTTTAATGGCGCCGATATCTTTTTAACCATTGGAATTATAATTCTCACAGTCTTAATTATTAAGGAAAAGTAGGTGAGTTATTTGGCAACTAGGTATATCATAACTGATCAAATTGGGCGGTTAGATAAGGTAATTTCTGAACTAGATTCTAGCATTTCTAGATCACAGGCCAAAAAAATGATTGAAGACCAAGATATTACTTTAAATGATCAAGTGGTTCAACCCAAACAAAAAGTGAAAGCTAACGATATTATCTTAATAGAAGATATTCAACCGGAAACTATTTCTGTGACACCAGAAAATATTTCCTTAGATATTATTTATGAGGACGAGGATGTGATTGTCGTCAACAAACCTCAAGGCATGGTGGTTCACCCTTCAGCTGGGCATCCCAATCATACCTTAGTGAACGCTTTGCTGTTTCATAGTCCATTATCTACCATTAATGGTACGTATCGACCTGGAATTGTTCATCGAATTGATAAAGATACGTCTGGCTTATTAATGGTTGCTAAAAATGATCAAGCTCATCAATCCTTGTCAGCACAATTAAAGGCTAAGACCAATTTACGGAAATATATTGCTCTTGTTCATGGCCAAATTAAAGAAGATAACGGTACAATTGATGCACCATTAGGAAGATCGCCTAAAGATCGAAAAAAACAAGCAGTTATTGCTGGTGGTAGAAATGCAGTAACTCATTTTAAGGTTTTAGAGAGATTTCAAAATTATACTTTAATTGAGTGTCAGTTAGAAACTGGGCGGACCCATCAAATTAGGGTTCATTTGAAGTATATTGGCCATCCATTAGTGGGCGATCCGTTGTATGGTCCGCGTAAAACCATCAAAGGACACGGTCAGTTTTTACATGCAGCCGAATTAGGATTTAAGCACCCTCAATCTGGCAAGGAAATGTACTTTTCTGTGCCTGCACCAGATATTTTTCAAAAAACATTGGCTCATTTACGACAAGATAAGCAAGGTTAGCTTGACTTATTTTTAACATTTTCATATTCTAAATTTAGAAAACTAGTGAACCGGGAAAATCTCCCGGTTTTGATGTATTTAAGCAAATAAGGAGGAGCGACATGGGTAAAGTGGTATTAGATCAAATGGCAATGCAGCGTGCACTAACAAGAATTACATATGAAATCATTGAAAAAAATAAAGGGGTAGACGATCTAGTACTGATTGGAATCAAAACTAGAGGAGTTTACCTGGCACAACGAATTGCTAGCCGTCTTCAACAATTAGAAAATGTTTCGGTTCCAGTTGGAGAATTAGATATCACTAATTACCGTGATGATGTGGAGCACGATAAACCTACGGAAACTGAAGTAACGATTACTAACAGCAACCCTAACATTTCAGTAAAAGATAAACGGGTAGTCATTGTTGACGATGTTTTATACACCGGTAGAACTGTCAGAGCAGCATTAAGTGCTATTATGGATTTGGGTCGCCCTAAAATGATTAACTTAGCTGTATTAGTCGATCGTGGTCATCGAGAATTACCTATTAGAGCTGACTTTGTAGGAAAAAATATTCCAAGTTCTCAAAAAGAAAAAATCAGTGTATTAGTATCCGAAATTGACGGTAAAGATGCCGTAGAAATTAATAAGTAGATTAACACTAACGAGGTATATTTTATGCCAACAACAAGATATCTTATTTTAGAAGATGGTACTAGCTATACAGGTCAAGCCTTCGGGTCTTTGGCAACTACTACTGGTGAAATAATTACCAATTCAACAATGAACGGTTATCAAGAAATCATTACTAATCAAGTACATCACAACCAAATTATTGTTTTTACTCAACCATCTATTGGTAACACTGGCTTAGATCAAAATGCATATGAATCAATTTTACCTTCAGCTAAAGGGGTAGTTGTTCGAGAGTATGAAAATCTAGCAACTGATCATTTAAAAAGAATTTCATTAGATCGTTATTTAAAACAACATGGTATCCCTGGTATTTATGGTATTGATACGCGACAATTACGACACCATTTACAAAATCAAGGAACTATGAAAGCTAGTATTGTTGATGTTGATGATGAACATGCTTTTGACCAGCTTAGTGCCACGGTACTAACTAATCAACAAGTTGCCCAGGTGGCAACACCCAAGCCTTATCCTAATCCAGGTGAAGGTGATAATGTGATTGTCGTTGACTTTGGACTAAAACATGGTATCTTACGTGAATTATCTAAACGTAAATGTAACGTCACGGTTGTTCCTTGGGATACATCTAGCGAACAAATTATGGATTTTGATCCAGACGGTGTTGTTTTATCAACTGGCCCAGGTTCTCCTAACAGCTTACCAGAATCGGTGTTACATATGATTAAAGCTATTGAATCTCAAGTACCATTAATGGCCATCGGACTGGGACATCAATTATTTGGTCTTGCCAATGGTGCCCGTATTTTACCTTTAGACGTAGAACATCATGGTAGTAATCATCCTATAAAAGAAATTATCACTAACGAAATATTTTATGCTGATCAAGAACAAGGTTATGAAATTGACAAGAAATCAATTAATCATAAGCAGCTATTAATTACTTATCTAGATGTTATGAATGGAACCATTCAGGGATTAAGACATCGTGATTTTCCAGCATTTTCAGTGGAATTTTTACCAGATGGCGCACCAGGTCCTAAAGATCGGGTCGACTTATTCGATGATTTCATAGAAATGATGGCGGTAAGGAGAAGAAATGACAATGGCTGATAACTATAATAAGGTCTTAATCATTGGTGGCGGTCCCACCACTTTAGGTAGTGAAAATGAATTAGATGCAGCCGCCTTTGAAAAAGTAATCGCTTTTAAAAAAATGGGAACCAAGGTTCTTTACTTAGACAACAATCCATTTTCAGTTGTTGCTGATGAAATTCAGGCCGCTAATGTTTTTTTTCAAACAATTAACTTAGAAAACATTATTAACATCATTACCAAAGAACATCCTGATGCTATTTTATTTAGTGTGGCTGGATTATTAGGGCAAAAATTAGCATTACAATTATATCAATCTGGTATCTTAGAAAGTGAACACGTCGCTATTATTGGTAATAGCTTAACTACTTTTCAAACTGTAGCCGATAGTGATAGACTCAGACAATTATTAACTGATTGGAACGAACCAGTAATAGCATCAAGAACGGTAGCTTCTGATGACGATGCCGTAGAATTTGTTCGTGAAATTGGTTTTCCAGTTATCGTTAAACCTCTTTCAACTGATCACGATACTAGCCGCATTATTTGTTTTAATATGGATGATTTAGAGGCAGCCTTACAGTACAGTTTTGATCAAACTTACATTAAACGTTGTTCAATAGAGCAAAGTATTGTTGGTTTTAAAGAAATTGAAATGGTGGGAATTAGAGATGTAGATGGTAATAAAATATTAGTTACTGGTTTGGAAAATATGGATCCAATTGGTATTCATTCTGGTGATTCCATTATCTTTGCTCCCACTCAAACACTAATCAATGAAGAGTATCAACGTCTACGAACAGCAACTTTTAAAATCATGGATGCCTTAAACATTACTGGCAGTTGCCATATTCAATTTGCACAAAGTAGAACCGACTCAGATTACTTTGTAACAAAAATTAGTCCATATTTTACACGTAATACAGCATTGGCTACAAAAGCAACTGCATATCCCATAGCCTATGTGTCCACTTTTCTTGAAGTGGGGCATCCGTTAGCTGAAGTACGATTACCATCAAAATATAGTCATATTAAACCTCTGTTGGAACCCACGCTAGATCATATTTTAGTGAAAATACCACTTTGGCCGTTTGAAGACATTCCTGACGCTGATCAGCATTTAGATACCGTGATGAAATCAGTGGGGTCAACGATTGGAATCGGTAGAACCGTCGAGGAAGCTATTATTAAAGCCATGCACAGTTCGCAATTTTCACCACGAGATATTTTACCCAGTGTTCAAAATATTGATGATGATGATGTAATTAATCAATTAATTCATCCGTTAGCTAGCCGAATTTTAATTCTAATTGAAGCTTTACGGCGTGGCTTTTCTATCGACGACTTGGCTGAACTAACTAAGATTGATCAGTTTTATTTTTATAAATTGAAACAACTTATTTTTGCACAAACATTTGTCCAAACTAATCCACTGACAGCTGAATCTATCAAAATGGGGCATCAATATGGTTTTGGTGATGGTATGTTAGCCGAATTATGGAATACTAGTATTCAAACTGTCGAAAAATTGAACCAAGATAATAATGTCCAAGTGACTTATAAAGAAGTAGAATCCAGTGCTGGTGAATTTATTGAGAACACTAATATTTTTTACAGTAGTTACGAACTAGAAAATGAAAGTCAGCCATTCGAAACCGATTCAGCATTAGTAATTGGGCGCGGTGGTAATCAGTTAGGGCCGAATGCGGCTGCAGACTACTATACGTCCCAAGTTCTAATACAATTGCATAAATCAGGCTATAAGACCATTGTGTTAAATAACAATCCTAATGCTGTATCTATGAGTCCACAATTAAGTGATAAACAATATATTGAACCAATTCAACTTGGTAATATTTTAAATATTATTCGATTGGAGCGGCCTAAAGTAATCGTATTGCCGGGAAACCGTCACTATTTAGCTAAAAATCTTAAGCAAAGAGATGAACTAAATATCATAGTCCTACCACCAGATCAAAAGGACGCCCAGTTAATACGACCGGAGATTACTAATGCTGTTGACTATTTCATTGATGGCAATGTAATTCTTCCTATCACGACCATTTCCTATTCAGTAACAAGTTATAAGCGAAATCAACGTTATAATACTAATTACCAGCAACCCATGAACCAATTCACTCAATATGGACAAAAGCTGATTGCTGAGGGAAGAAAGCAGTTAACTGGTGGTCATTGGCAGGGATTAGTTCAAGTTTTATTTGAAGAGACCACACCAGGCAATTTTAAGTTTGCTGGCATTCGTCCCATTAGAATTACTGAAACCGCATTTTTAACTAAGGCAACTGGAATTAATTGGGTGAGGGTACTAGTCAAGAAGAATTTAGGTAATTTGGATTTAGTTAGATTAGCTGAATTATTAAGCCATACCGAGCCTAAACGTTTTGCGATTATGAACGGAATTTTTCCATTCGAAGCACTTCACGCCAGAAACCACCAAGGTTCAAGTAAGCAAGAGGTGGGAGCTAGTTTACAATTTAAAAATATTGATCAACAAAAAAAGGAATGATTACAATCATTCCTTTTTTAGTGTTTTGATTACATCAATATCTGGGTCTACTAATATTTGCGACTGTCCTTCATAAATAACAAATCCTGGTTTTGCCCCGTTAGGCTTTCGAATAGCCTTGACCTTAACATAGTCAACTGGAACTTTAGTACTATCACGTGCTTTAGAAAAATAGGCTGCTAAGATTGCAGCTTCTTGAATAGTTTGATCACTAGGGTCAAATGAACGAATAATAACATGAGAGCCCGGGATATCTTTCACGTGTAACCATGTATCTCGTTTATCAGCGGTATGCAAGGTCAGCTGTTCATTTTGTAAGTTATTTTTACCAACTAAAATTTCAGTTCCATCAGTAGCATTAAACATTTCCGGTTTATTAGCCTTATGACGACGCTTAGATTGTTTTTTATGTTGTTCGTGGTTCTTTAGATATCCTTGTTGTTCTAATTCATAACGGATTTCTTGAATATCCTCTGGGTTAGCCAATTCAATTTGAGCTTGAATATTTTCAAAATAATTCACTTCGGTCTTGGTACTAGATATTTGTTCATTTAAATAGGTAATTGCATTTTTTAGTTTTTGATACTTTTTAAAGTATTTTTGCGCATTTTCGGATGGAGAAATTTGATTTGATAGAGCAATTTTTATCAATTGATTATTCTCATCATAAAAATTTGGTAATTCGATTTCTGTCATACCTCGTTTAACTTGATTGAGATAAGTGGTTAAAATTTCTCCCTTAATTCTAAAATTATCTGCTTTTTTGGTAGCTTCTAATTCTTTAGTTAACTTATTTAATTTAGTTTTATTTTTTTTAAGTTGATTTTTAACTACTTTAATTAATACATTGGCCTTTTCTCTTACACGATCCCGTTGCACTTGGTCATGATAGTATTGGTCCAATAAAACGCTTAAAGACGAATATTCAACGTTATTAAAAGTATCCGGATACGGAAAAGCAGTAAAATTATATTTGCTATTAGCAACTTCGCTAATAGTTGGCTTAGGATGGTTAAATCCATCAAAAAAAGTTTTATAATGTTGAATTAAATCACCAGGTTCGTGTAATTTAGTTGCTAATGCCAAAGATGTGTCTTTTCCCAATCCTTGAATATTATGTTGTAATTCTTTAGCTAAAACATCTACATTAGGAAATTCACGAACTATTTTTGATAAAAAGTCTAAATCATCCGATTTGAATGGATCGATAGAATTTTGTTTTGGTGGGTTAATATAAGTGGATCCAGGTAAAATTGTTCGATAACGATTAACATCATTACCTACTCGTTTAATCGAATCTATTACTTTATTAGTTGCTTGGTCTACTAAAATAATATTACTATGACGGGCCATAATTTCGATAATTAAGATAAGCTCTTCTTGATCACCAATTTCATTTCTAGCCGTGAAATGAAATTTGAGTACTCGATCATTAGCCGGTTGGCTAATTTCTTTTAAAATCGAACCACTTAAATGTTTTCTCATAACCATTGTAAAGTTATTTGGTACGGCCGGATTTTTATATGGAATTTCAGTAATTTGAGTTCTAGCATAAGTGGGATTAGCTGATAAGAGAAGCTGGTGACTTTTACCGTGAGCTCTGATTGTTAAAATCAATTCATTTGGGTATGGTTGGTTAATTTTACTAACTCGTCCCGTAGTCAAGGTATCATCTAGTTCGTTTCTGAGAGCATGGAGAAATGATCCATCAAATGACATGGTAACAACTCACTTTCTATGATATATTTTTGCATTTGCATTGTACCTACGATTAACTAGTATAGTCCTTTTGTAAAGGAAAAGCTAAACTAAAGAGAATTAATTGTAATGTACAAATAATTACGATATACTGTTTTGACGGAGGGGATTTTTAATGAAAGAAGTGTTTCAAGCCCTTACTAGCGCTGAGAAAAAGTATCAAAAAAACTTATTAAAGTTAACTAAATCAGCTAATCTTACAATCTCGGAGTGGCATCTGCTAGGATACGTGATTGATGGTGCTTCAACCCAGGAACGACTGGCAACTGTGTCTATGTTAAAAATTTCCACATTGTCAAGACAGTTAAAAAGTTTAGTCAACAAAAATATGATTTCTAAAGTGGCGGTAGGAAAAGACCGCCGCCAATTAATGTATCAAGCTAATGAAAGTGGCGTAGAAGCTTATACGTTGGTCAATAAATTGAGCAATGAACTATGCGACCAAATTCTTAATCATTGGCCTAGTCAAGAACGACAATTTCTAAAAATCTTGTTAAATAGATTAGATAATAGTATTGCTAGAATATAATTTAAAAGTAGGTGGAATATATGAGCATCGCAGTTGTTACGGATAGTACTGCGTATTTAACTGATGAAGAAGTTAAAAAATATAATATTAAAGTGATTCCCATTCCGGTAGTAATTGACGGTCGTAGTTACGATGAAGGTGTCGACATCACTACTGAAGATTTTTACGATAAATTGCGTAATTCAAATTCATTTCCAAGTACCTCACAACCTCCAATCGGTGAAATGATTAATTTATATAATTCATTGGCCGATGAAGGCTACGACACGGTAATTAGCCTTCACTTAGCTAGTACCATTTCAGGATTTTATAATTCGTTGGAACAAATTGCTCCATCAATTGAAAAAATTAAAATAGTCCCTTATGATTCTAAAATTACAGTTAAACTACTAGGTTATCTTGCCATCCAAGCAAGTAAAATGGCCGCTAAGAATTACTCCGTTACTGAAATCATTCAATATCTCGATGATCTTCGTTCCACTATTGATGAGGTATTCATCGTTGACGATTTACAAAACTTGGTTCGTGGTGGTCGCTTGTCCAATGCTTCTGCTTTTATTGGCGGTATTTTGAAAATTAAACCATTATTAACTTTTGATGATCAAAGTAATGAAATTGTGGCTTTTGAAAAAGTACGTTCAAGAAAAAAAGCGTTAGGCAGAGTTGAACAAATTTTTGCCGATGCTAACCAGCAAGCTTCTTATCCGTTGCGAGCTCTAATTTTAAATGCCAATGATCCAGAGGGTGGCAATGCTTGGACTAAACAAATTGCGCAACAATACCCTAACATGACAATCGAACAAAGTTATTTTGGACCAGTCATCGGTACTCATTTAGGAGAAAAGGCATTAGCACTAGCATGGCTACGTGATTTTGAAAAGACAGATCAATTTTAATCATAAGACTATCAGCTTATTTTAAGTAAGTTGATAGTCTTTTTTTAATACTTATGCTATACTCTAGAAGTTACAAATAATATATGGGGTAGAGATTAGTGCGTTAAGTGTTGGAGAAACGGAATGTGAACTCCAAACGAAAAGCAATTATTGCTTGCGATGCTAATTTCGCATTCACCAATAACTTTAACTGAATAAGTCATAGTCTGGTGAGCTCCTTTTTAAGGAGATGTTTATCATGAAGTCAATTACGCAATCATTACATTTTCGTAAGTTACGGACTTTAGATATTGTTGTTTTAGGTGTTTTATTGGCGGTAGGCCTAGTGCTAAACCAATTAACTTTTGGAACCCAATTTATTCAATTTGGTTTCGGTTTTGCGGTTATGGCTTTAACTAGCGCTTGGTATGGACCATGGTGGTCGGCTGCAATAGCCATGATAGCAGATATCATTGGTACCTTATTAACTGGTGGGGGGTATTCCCCGGGATTCACGTTATCGGCAATTTTATCTGCTATAATCTACGGTTTATTTTTATACCAACATCAGGCTACTTGGACCAGGGTTATTTTAAGCCAATTAATTATTTCAACCATTGTCTCAACCATCTTAAATACTTGGTGGCTAAATATTATGTACAAAACACCATTTATGGCGTTGCTAAGTACAAGAATTATTAAGGAAATAATTACTACACCTATTCAAATTATCGTTTTATACATTGTCTTAAACGCACCAGCAATTAAAAAAATATATAAGCAAATCACTAATTAATTAAATATATAATAAAAAGAAACCGACTAATTTAGCGGTTTCTTTTTATTTAACAACAATATTCAATTACATTTTCTCTAAGCCATGTCGTTGTTCATCATCAACGATATGAGTGTACAATCCAGTTGCGGTAGTAGAATTTTGACCTAACTGAGTAGCCACTAATTGTTCATTTTTAGTAGCTAGATAAAGTTTGGATGCAAGCGTGTGTCGTAATTTATGTGGAGTGATTCGTACTTTGAATACCTCTGAATACTTAGCTACCATCTTTTCAATAGAATTAGCTTGCATTCTAGATGCTTGACCACGATAATTACTCAAAAATAAAGCATGCATATCTGCAGTAACCTGATACAATTGTTCTCTATTGTTAACATATTTTTCAATATAGGGTAGTGTCCACGGCGCAATTGGAACTGTATCACGTTGGCCACCTTTTCTAATAACACTAATGGTGCCAGTTCTTAAATTCAAATCTCGTAAATCTGTATTAGCTGCTTCAGACACACGTAGACCACTGCCTAACAAAAGAGCATTAATAGCTAGATCGCGCAATTTATCTCGTTTGAAATACTTTAGTTGTGCCGGTGAAAGTTGTTTTTCGTATCGCTCATCAATAAAAGCTAAATAGTCATGATCTGTAGTCCCCAACATTAATTTGGATTTTAAATTGGCAGCTCTGGTAGAGTAAGTCTCATTAGTACGCACTAGGGAAACTTTACGCATAACATTTCGATCAAAATAAGCCTCACCATTTTCATCTTCAGTATCTTCAGTTAAGTATTTAAATAATGACGATAATGCGTTTAATGATCGATTAATGGTAGGGTGAGAGCGACTATCTCTGCTTCCTTTTTGCTTAACTTGATTCAAGAGGGCCGATTTATATAATTCAACGGTTTCTTTTTTTAATTGAGCTAAAACATCTATATTTATATTAATAGGTGAGGTGGCATTAGTAAAACCTTCAGTAATTAACCAATCAAAAAAACGACGAAATTCAGTTAAATACTGATAAAGGGTTGCTGGTGAAAGGGGAATAACCGCTTTAGCTTGGTAATATTCTTGTACATACCATGGTAGTAGAGCTAGTTCTTTATCAATTAGTTTTAAATAACGTTGTTTTTCCATTTTGATTCTCCAAACGTATGTTCTTTTATCTAATTTTATCGTTTTAATTACTGTCAAGCAAGAAAAATAAATATTTTGTTACTGTACTTTCATTAAAATGCTTGTTTTAATGAAAGTTGATTATTAATCTAGTTTATTCACTAATATAGACAGTACCCGTAACAAAGAAATAAAAACAATCAAAAATTAACAGTACGCTAATTGGCTACTTTCTATATAAAAACAGCCATGTATTAACAATAACGCTATCGACTTTTGTACAATTTAGTAAGTTAAATCAGTAAAAAAGGTTTCAATAACTTCTAAATAGCTTCAAGAACTAAATTTCTTTATCTACAATTATAGTTGTTATAGCAAAGTTTTGATGCTTATAAAAGTGGTAATAATACTTCATAAGTATTTAATTCTTTGCCATTATATAGAATCTATATAGATATAGAATCCAAAGTAAAAAAAATTTTGTATAAGTAAGCTAAATCCGCCGATGGTTGCTGCAATTAAATATTACGGTACCGGCTATCAAAAAACCATATTAACACGTGAGTATTATTTTTATTCGATTTAATTAAAAGAGGTGTCATTGGTTATTTTATGAAATCCAATTAAACGCTGGTTCATAAATAATTTATTTAATTTCAATCTAGCTAATCATTAGAAATACAGTCATAAAAATAAAAAGTCAACCGAACATGAACATGTAATTCATGTAGGGTTGACTATTTTCTTACTAAAATGGTAAATTGATATTTTACTTTACATAATATATATTATACGAAGTTAGTCAATTTACTTTTTTAGTCGTTCCAATGTTGTTTAATAAAATCAGCTCGACCACCCATTTCTTCAATTTGATATCTAAATGGATTTTTTTTATAAAAATCTTGATGTTCTTCTTCAGCAGCATAAAATGGTTTAACATCTTCGATAGTTGTCACAATTGGTTTAGTAAATTTTTCGCTATCAGCTAAACGCTGTTTAGATGCTTCAGCAATTCGGCGTTGTTCTGGACCGTCTACAAAAATAACTGGTCGATAACTATCACCACGATCTTGGAATTGACCCATAGCATCAGTTGGATCAGTTTGATGCCAATAAATTTCTACTAACTGTTCATACGAAATAATTTCTGGATCAAAAGTAATTTCAATCGCTTCAGTATGACCTGTTGTATGTGATGCTACTTCTTGGTAAGTTGGATTAACGGTATGGCCACCAGTGTATCCAGAGATTACCTTAATAATTCCAGGCTGTTCCTCAAATGGCTTGACCATACACCAGAAACATCCACCTGCAAAAATGGCTTTTTCAACTGTCATATTAGCTCAACCGTCCTTTCAAATTAATCATTAACTTTAGTAGTAGTTAAGTCTTTTATTTGAACATTTTCATCAATCATACTGGAATCCCCAGAAAGCTGTAATTGATGGTTAGTAGCATTCCAATCTAACTTCAGATGATTGTCCAAATATGGCTTAGAATAACCTTTATAAGCTACCGGACCCATAATCGAGTCTACTTGTTGATCATAGTCCAGGACCTCGGCATTTTGATCTACTAAAATTACATTAAAAGCCAGATCAAAAGCACAAGTAGCAAATTTGGAAAACGGTCCAACACCATCATCTAGGTTTAATAAAATTTTACCGTGATTAATATTAATTTCGTCCAAACGTTGTTTTGCTGCTGCAGTAATTTCTAAATTCATTAAGGGTCTTCCTTTCTTATCATAATAGAATCAACAGTTATTCAAATAATTGAGTATATTGACCATAACCTTGTTCAATTAAATCCTGTTTAGGAATAAATCTTAAAGCCGCTGAATTAATACAATAACGTAGTCCGCCACGATCTTGAGGTCCATCTGTAAAAACATGACCTAAATGGGAATCGGCATTTCGACTTCTAACTTCAGTGCGTTCCATACCAAAGGAAGAATCACGTTTTTCTTTAATATCAGCTCTATCAATCGGTTTAGTGAAGGCTGGCCAACCACAACCAGAATCATATTTATCCTTAGAACTAAATAATGGTTCTCCACTCACAACATCCACGTAAATACCATCTTCAAAAAATTGATCATATTTACCAGTAAACGGACGTTCCGTAGCAGCATGCTGTGTAACTTCATAAGATTCTTTGGATAGTTTTTGTTTTAAATTCATATCATCATTAGTTGTCATCTAATCTGCCTCCTTTTTAATCTCTATTAATCATATTCTTGGTCTAATTATAAATCAATAAAAACGCTTATAAAAAATAAGTAGAGGAATTGTAATCAATTCCTCTACTTATGTTATTTTTATTTATTAACCTAGCACTGCTTGCAATGGTGGAATTACTTGTTTCTTACGAGATACAACTCCCGGTAAGTTAACAAGATTATTTTCAACTTTAGCATTGTAGGCTTCTTCAATAGCATTAATAGGATCACCTAAAACTAACATTACTGAATCACTAGTTAAAACATTAGTAGCCAATAGTAAGAACATATCATAACCATCAGCGGCCATAATTGTCTTCATTTCTGCTTCTAATTCGTCTTTACGACTTAATACATCTTCTAAATCAACTGTATTAACTTGACCAATACGAAGGTTCTTACCACCCATTTCATAGGTTTTGGCATCACCTTGCAAAATATCTTCAGCGGAACGAGCAGCTACATTAGTACCCGCTTTTAACATTTCGATACCATAAGTTTCATAATCATCAATTCCAGCTAACTTAGCTAACACGGGAACCGCTTGACGTTCCTCATCAGTAGTAGTTGGTGATTTTAATAATAATGTATCTGAGATAATTGATGAAAGCATCAATCCGGCAATTTCACGTGGAATTACAACATCATTTTCTAAGAACATTTTATAAATAATGGTACTGCAGCATCCTACTGGTTCTGCCCGGTAATACAAAGGTTGTGCAGATTGAAAATCAATTTTATGATGATCAATTACACGGGTAACTGTTACATCAGCTAAATCATCCACACTTTGTTTAGCTTCATTATGGTCAACTAACACTACTGAATCCACTTCTGGCTTAGCGTTAGTAATTACTCGTGGTGCATCAACGTTAAAGTAATCTAATACGAATTTAGTTTCATCATTAGGGGTTCCTAAAGCGACCGCTTCAACGTCGTCTCCCAATTTATTTGCTAAATAAGCATATTCAATGGCACAACTAATAGCATCAGTATCTGGGCTTTTGTGTCCAAAAACAAGTTCTTTACTCATGTAATCCACTCCTAATTGTTTATTTAGAATTAGTTAATTTTCTTAACCTAGTTAAATAATCCTCGTCTGCTAGGTATTTGTCAAACTCTTCAAGAAAATAATCAATTCTAGGTATTTCATCTTTGTTCTTACGGTAAACAAAGCTTAAATCAAATTGAACTTTAGGCTCTAATTCAGTATACCAAGTTTGACTAGCTTCCAACACCTTAGAATCAATACCATCTAAGTACGATAATGGTAGTGCTGTATTGGTCTTAGTGTCAATAGCAAAATGCAAAACTTGACCAGGTAATGTAAAACGGCCAGCAATCTTAGGAAAATCTACCATTTGATTTTTAAATGCTTCATGCAATGTAGCATTTAAAAAGTAACCTTGCGGATAAATAACCCAAGGTGTATTAACAGTATCTTTAAACCGCACATATTTACGATTGCTAAGTGATTCTTCGTGGTGTACAAACATTAAGTCATCAGCCATAATCTTTTTCGAATCATATGGTTGCCAGTTTTTAATTGAAGCATCTGGTAAATACATAATAGCTAAATCAATTCGATTATTCTCCAAATTTTCCCAAATTTCTTTTCTAGTTAACATATGAAAAGTAACTGTTAAATCAGGATTTTGCTTATATAAATCAACCGTAAAGGCTTCTAATACTTTAGTTTCAATGGAAGCTAGAATACCGATATTAATTTCACCGGTTGACGCACTAGAAGACTGTTGAATTTCGTCTGTAGCTTCGTTGAGTAATTCATAAATTTCGCGGGTAGTCCTTAACATTGTAAGTCCGGCTTCAGACAATCTTAGTTTTTTACCAACGGAGTAAAATAATGGTGCACCAACTGTTCGCTCCAATTTTTTAATTTGTTGCGTTAAGGCTGGTTGAGTGATTCCCAAAATTTGAGCAGCCTGAGTATAATTCATTGTTTCTGTCAGCTGAAGAAAATAACTTAGCGTTTTAGAAGAAAAAATGCTTTCTTGCGTGGTTTTCATTTTTTGGGCTCCTTATCTGTTTAGTAATTAAAGTTGCTAGAATTATTAACCATAATATAATCTCTCTTGTATGCCCAAGCAAACAATTACACTTATGGCTATCTTATTTTATAATTAATTCTAAAATTTTGCGTTTAATTGCTACGGGATGGCCCTCAGCATCAATATCAATTACAAATGAACCATTAGAATGACGACCACTGTTATTAAATTCATTAGGTAAAATATCATGAATTCGACTTCTATCAGTATAAATAATTAATGGGGCATCATTAGCTTCAATTAATGTAAAGTCAGCGATTCTATGGGGATCATTTTTTAGTTCTCTTAGCACCATTACCCCACGACGAGCTCGTGAAGTGGTTGGTACTTCACTAGCCTTCATTTTCTTGAATGAGCCTCGTTGAGTAACTAGAGCAACTTCCGAATCATCAGTGACAACTGCAGCATCAACCACAAAATCATTATCACCTAAATTCATCGATTTAACACCAGTAGTGCGAGCTCCATTCACCGGAATTTCTCCTAGGTCGTATTTTAATCCATAACCTAAGTGAGACATTAATAAGACGTCCTTAGCCACATCAGCTAACGTTAAGTACTTAACCATCACTACTTTAGCATTTTTTTGCTTCAATTTTTCATACGTAAAGGCATGTTTTTTATAGGTTCTACCTGGAGTTAGATTTGAAAAATCAACTCTCTTAATATAACCATCATCTGTAGCAATTAGAAATTGTCCCGTTTCCTTGAGTGATTTAAACGAATAAGCGGCAATAATTTGTTCGTCGGTATCCAATCCAACCGTTTGTGACAAGTGTTCACCGGTATCTTTCCAACGAACGTCAGCAATTTCATGAACTGGTCGATAAATTAAATTTCCCTTATTAGTAAACATAAATAAGTGATCACGCGTATTAACGCGAGCTAAAAATACCGGATGATCAAATTCCTTTAGACCGCTGTCATCACTACTAGAAGCGCTATATGAACGAAGACTACTTCGTTTAATGTATCCTTCATAACTGACTAAGGCCACCACGTCCTCATCTGGAACCGTTACTGTGGTACTAATTTTTAGATCACTGATTTCAGCCTGGATTTCAGAAAGACGATCATTACGATAGTTTTTTAAAATTTGGCGGAATTCTTTTGCCAAAATTCGATTAAGTTCAGTGTCATCGTTTAAAATTAGTCGATATTCTTCAATACGTTTAGCTAATTCTGCTGCCTCTTTTTCAAGTTGGGTAACATCTGTATTAGTTAAACGGTAAAGTTGCAAAGCCACAATGGCATCTGCTTGTTGTTCAGAAAAATCGTATGTTTTAACTAAGTTATCTCTTGCATCTTTACGATTTTTACTTGCTCGAATAGTTTTAATCACTTGATCTAAAATCGAGAGAGCTTTAATCAAGCCATCAACAATGTGTTGGCGAGCTAATGCTTTTTTGAGATCATACTCGGTCCGCTTCTTAACTACTTCTTGTTGAAAACTCAAGTAAGCCGTTAACATTTGTTTCAAAGAAACTCGTTCGGGACGCATATTATTAATGGCCACCATATTGAAGGTGTAAGAAATTTGTAGATCAGTATTTTTAAATAGATAATTTAAAATACCTTGTGAATCTACGTCACGCTTAAGTTCAATTACAATTGTTAATCCGTCGCGATCACTTTCGTCGCGAACTTCAGCGATTCCTTCTATTTTTTTGGTCAATCTAATTTCATCAATTCGTTTAACCAACTGTGCCTTGTTAACTTCATACGGAATTTCCGTTACCACAATTTGTGATTTATTACCACGAATTGGTTTTATCTCCGTTTTAGAACGAACGACAATTTTACCATGCCCAGTTTCATAAGCTTTTTTGATGCCAGCAACTCCCTGGATAATGCCACCGGTTGGAAAATCGGGTCCCTTAACAAAATCCATTAATTTTTCGGTGGAGGCATTAGGATGTTTTTGTAAATACAAAATAGCATCGATAACTTCACCTAAGTTATGTGGTGGAATATCAGTGGCATATCCGGCAGAAATTCCCGTTGAACCATTAACTAATAAATTAGGAAATCTAGCTGGCAAGACAACTGGTTCATATTCAGTATCATCAAAGTTTAATACCCAATCAACCGTTTCTTTATCAATATCTCGTAACATTTCACCCGATATTTTGCTTAAACGGGCTTCAGTATACCGCATGGCCGCAGGTGGATCACCGTCCATAGAACCATTATTACCATGCATTTCAATCAGTGGTTCTCTAACCTTCCAATCCTGACTCATTCGAACCATGGCTTCGTAAATAGAACTATCACCATGGGGATGGAAATTACCCATAACGTTTCCGACGGACTTGGCAGATTTACGGAATCCTTTATCGTAAGTATTGCCATCCTTATTCATTGCATACAAAATTCGTCGCTGAACTGGTTTTAACCCATCACGAATATCTGGAAGGGCTCGTTCTTGAATAATTGATTTTGAATAACGGGCAAAACGATCACCCATAATATCTTCAAGCGTTAAATCTTCAATTGTGCTCAATATTTCCCTTCCTTTCTATCATTCAGAAGGCGCCGTATTATCTAAAATACTGCCCTCTTCTTCTAAATTAAATTTAACATTAGCTTCAATCCAATCACGTCGTCGATCAACTTTATCACCCATTAGTGTAGTAACTCGACGTTCAGCTAAGGCGGGATCATCAATTCGAACTCTGATTAAAGTTCTAGTAGCTGGATCCATTGTTGTTTCCCATAGTTGATCCGCATTCATTTCACCCAACCCTTTGAAGCGTTGAAGGCTGGCATTTTTGCCAAAATTCTTTTCTACTTGAACTAGTTGTTCGTTGGTCCAAGCATATTCAACTTTTGTCTTATTGCCGCCACCTTGTTGCATTTTATATAACGGTGGTAACGCAATATAAATTCGACCAGCATCAATCATTGGTCGCATATATTTATAAAAGAATGTAAGTAATAACGTTTGAATATGAGCACCATCATCATCAGCATCTGTCATGATAATGACCTTGTCATAGTTAGCATCCTCGATATTAAAGTCAGCACCAACCCCAGCACCAATGGTGTATATCATGGTATTGATTTCTTCATTCTTCATAATTTCAGGTAATTTGGCTCTTTCAGTGTTTAAAACTTTCCCTCGCAACGGTAAGATCGCTTGATGTTTTCGATCACGTCCTTGCTTAGCCGAACCACCGGCTGAATCACCCTCGACTAAGAACAATTCGTTTTTACTATAGTCCTTCGACTGAGCCGGCGTGAGTTTACCAGAAAGTAATCGTTCCTTTTTCTTCGTCTTTTTGCCATTACGACTCTCATCTCGAGCCTTACGAGCTGCTTGACGGGCCTGACGGGCTCGTAGCGACTTGTGAACTAACGTCTGGGCAAATTCACCGTTCTCCATTAAAAAGTAGCCTAATTGCTCATTAACTATCGTGTCAACGATGCTTCGAGCCTCAGGCGTACCGAGTTTTTCTTTGGTTTGACCTTCAAATTGTAAAATACTTTCAGGCACTCGTAAGGAAATTACCACAGATAGGCCTTCCCGCACGTCACTACCATCTAAATTTTTATCTTTTTCTTTTAGTAAACCAATTTTACGAGCATATTCATTAAAAGCTTTAGTCCAAGCTGATTTAAGACCGGCTTCATGAGTACCACCATCTTTAGTTCGAACATTGTTAACAAAAGATAACATATTTTCAGAGTAACCATCGTTATATTGGGCGGCCACTTCTACTTCCACGTTATCCTTATTACCATCAAAATACATGATATCGCCTAAAGTATGTTTATCTTCATTTAAGTAAGAAACAAATTCTTTAATTCCTTCTTCATAATGAAAGGTTTCTTCTTGTTCCATACCCTCACGTTCATCAGTAAGCGTAATTTTGGTACCTTTCAATAAGAACGCAGATTCTCTTAAACGTTCAGATAATGTCCCAAAATTAAATGTGGTAGTGGTAAAAATAGTCGAATCTGGCTTAAATGTTAGCATGGTTCCACTGGGTAATCCGGTTTTACCAATTTTCTTAAGAGTTCCCTGTGGATGTCCACCATTTACAAAATCTTCTTCATATTTAATCCCATCACGAACAATTACTACTTTCAACCATGACGAAAGTGCATTAACAACACTAGCACCAACCCCATGTAAACCACCAGAAGTTTTGTAGCCACCTTGCCCAAACTTACCACCAGCATGAAGCATGGTTAAAATGACTTCGGGAGTAGGCTTACCAGAAGCGTGCATACCTACTGGCATACCCCGCCCGTGGTCTTTAACTGTAATACTATTGTCACTATGAATAATGACGTTAATTTCATTACCGTAGCCTGCTAATACTTCATCAACAGAGTTGTCTACGATTTCATATACTAAATGATGTAATCCTCGTCCATCAGTGGAACCAATATACATTCCTGGTCTTTTACGGACAGCATCCAGCCCTTCAAGAATCTGAATTGAAGAGTCATCATACTTTTGTTTTCCTTTTGCCATTCGTTCACAGACTCCTTCTTTTATAGCAATCTATCTTATAGTAACCTAAAAATTTAACTTTGAAAATGAAATTTTATTGGAGTAACCCCGTAAACATGCTAAAATTAAAGCCATTGTACGACTTTAATGTCATGAATTTAAAAGAGGGTAAATATGAATTCAAATTTCATCCAAATCACCATAATGCTTATCATTTCTTATCTATTAGGAGCTATTCCTAATGGCGTTTGGATTGGTAAAGCTTTTTTTCATAAGGATATTCGTCAATTTGGCTCTGGTAACATTGGTACCACTAATACATACCGGGTACTTGGCCCGATTGCTGGCACGGTAGTAATGGTTTTAGATATTTCCAAAGGGGCCATTACCACCCTTTTGCCAACCCTAATGCACAATTATACTATTTCACCATTAATTTATGGAGTTATGGCAATTCTGGGTCATACCTTTTCAATCTTTGATCATTTTAAGGGGGGAAAAGCCGTAGCCACTAGTGCTGGAATGCTATTAGCCTATCGTCCCGAACTATTTTTATTAGCAGCAGCCATTTGGTTATCGTTGATTTTTATTACTAGCATGGTTAGCCTAGCCAGTATGATTGCCTTTACTATTATTACTATTGTGACCTTTATAATTGACGAAACCTTTTTAGGTATACTAGCATTATTTCTGACGATATTTATTTTTTACCGCCACCGTAACAATATCAAACGAATCTTAAACGGTAATGAAAGCTTGGTACCCTTTGGATTATATTATTGGTGGCAAACAACTCACAAAAAATAAGATGACTCTTAATTGAGTCATCTTATTTTTTTAGAAAAAGGTTAGGCTATATTTAGTATCAAACTGCTCTTGTGCCGGTAGCGTATTAATACCAAATTTATGTTCCAGTTGACCGGATGCGTCCACCGTATCAGCAATTCCCCACCATGGTTCCAAACAAACAAATGGAGCTTCCTTGGGATATGGTGACCAAATACCAAGGTATGGTGCGTCAAATACGGTCATTGCTACACCACGGTCATCTAAGTTAGAAGCCAACATAACAGTAGTTTCACGATTATTTAACATTAAAACCTGTGCATCTGCCTTAAACAAATCACGGTCAAGCATTAAAGGTTTAGTTAAATCAATCGTTTTTAAATTATAAGGGTTACTTAATGGCGCTTCTAAAGGAACTCGTTCATATTTTTGAGCCGGAGCTACTTTTACAAAATAATTGGTAAAATCACCGCCAGCCGCATCTAGCGGAACGTTAAAGCCGGGATGAGCTCCTAATGCAAAATACATTAATTCAGATCCACAATTAATCACATTGAATGTCACCATTAATTGGTGTTGCTCCAAAGTATAGCTTACCCTTAGTTCAAAATGAAATGGATACATTGTCAAGGTCTGCTCATTATCTCTTAATAATAACGTTACCGTTTCATCAGTTTGAGATTCCACTACAAAATGTTGATCACGAGCAAAGCCATGTTGACTCATTTGATAGGTTTGATTTTGGTACTGATAACTATCATCTTTTAAGCGACCCACAATTGGAAATAAAACCGGGGCGTGTCGACCCCAGAATTTTTGATTTCCTTGCCAAATATATTCAAGTTGATCATCACTAGTAACACTAACTAATTCGGCCCCTAATTCATTAATTTTGGCACTTAAAAATTCATTGTGTAGTACTAACATATTCTTCCTCCTATTAAAGGATATAGCGAGAAAGATCTTGATTTTGAGCTAACTTGCCTACCTTATCATCCACATATTTTTCAGTGATGGTAATCTCTCCCATTTGCATGTCTGGGCCTTCGTAGAGAATATCTTCTAATAGTTTTTCTAAAATTGTATGCAACCGGCGAGCTCCAATATTATCCGTATTATGGTTAACGTTAGCAGCAATATCTGCAATTTTGTTAATAGCTTCAATCGTAAAAGTTACTTTAACGTTGTCAGTTCCGATCAAGGCAATATACTGTTTAATTAGGGCATTATTAGGTTCCGTTAAGATTCTAACAAAATCATCTTTTGTTAAATCACTTAGTTCCACTCTAATCGGAAACCGACCTTGTAGTTCTGGAATCAGGTCACTAGGCTTGCTATCAGCAAACGCTCCTGAGCCAATAAATAAGATATGATTGGTATTGACAGAGCCATACTTAGTATTAACGTGGGCTCCTTCAACAATTGGTAAGATATCTCGTTGGACCCCTTCTCTTGATACTTGTCCACTTGATTGGGCATTACTACCGGTAATCTTGTCAATTTCATCGATGAAAATAATTCCAGTATTTTCAGCATTTACAATGGCATCATGATAAAGATCGGCTTGGTTAACTAATTCTTCGGCCACCTCTTTAGTTAAGATATCTCTGGCCTCACTAACAGTAACAGTTCGCGTAATTTTTCGCTTGGGCATTAACTGTGATAAGGAATCATTTAAATCAATTCCCATTTGATTCATCATGTTATTATTGCCAGCCATGGATTGGGCGGGATCATCAATTTCAATTTCCACCATATCATTTTCCAATAAACCAGCGCGTAATTTATCTGAAACCGTCATTCGTTTTTCTCGGATATCATCAGTGATTTCTTCTGATTCACTCATAGGCCGATTAAAATCAAACTGACCTTTTTGCAATGCGGCGAGCATTTCTTGTGCATTTTTTAAATTATCCGCTTCTTGTTTCTTTTTATCGACAGGAACTAATAATTTAACTAATCGATTATTAGCTTCTTTCACAGCATCAGCATTAACTTTTTTATATGCCTTTTTCTTTTCAATCTGCACGGCATTTTCTACTAAATCCCTTACCATTGATTCTACGTCACCACCAACGTAACCAACTTCCGTAAACTTAGTAGCTTCTACTTTAACAAACGGAGCATTAACAATTTTGGCTAACCGGCGAGCAATTTCAGTTTTCCCGACTCCAGTTGGTCCAATCATTAATAGATTTTTAGGTGAAATTTCTTCTTGCATTTGGGCTGATAATTTCATTCGCCGAATGCGATTTTGTAATGCTACCGCCACTGCTTTTTTAGCATCATTTTGACCTACAATGTATTGATCTAGTACATTAACTATTTGTTTAGGCGTTTCAATCGTATTTTCCATTCAAACAGCTCCCTATCTATATCTATTATAATTCTTCTGAAATCACGTTTTGGTTGGTAAAGATATCAATATTACCAGCAATCCGAATTGCGGCTTCAGCGATATCTCTAGCGCTCATATCAGTAGCATGATGCTTCATAGCTGTGGCTGCTGCTAAAGCAAAATTACCACCAGAACCGATGGCTAAAATATCATCATCTGGCTCGATAACTTCGCCAGAACCGGATACTAACAACAAGTCTTGATTGTTCATGACAATCAATAGTGCTTCTAATTTTTGTAAGGCTTGATCGCTACGCCATTCTTTAGCCAGTTCTACGGAAGCTCGTTTCAAATCACCATCATATTGGCTTAACTTTCGTTCAAATCGTTCTTCTAGGTTGAATGCATCTGCCACACTTCCAGCAAATCCAACGACTACTTGATCGTTAAAAATTTTCCGAACTTTGTGAGCTGTACCCTTCATGATCACTTTTTCACCCATTGTAACTTGTCCATCACCAGCCATAGCTAAATGACCATTGTGACGCACAGCAACAATAGTAGTTGCTTCAAATTTGATTGGCATAAAAAAACTCCTTTATTGATTATTTAATCATCATTATTATTTCGTGGAAAAAATTTTTGATAATCCTGCAAGAGGTGCTCTTTAGTAACGTGTGTATAAATTTGAGTTGATGATAAACTACTATGGCCCAATAGTTCCTGAACCGTTCGCATATCAGCACCATTGTTGAGCATGTGGGTTGCAAACGTATGTCGTAACATATGAGGATGAATACTTGTTGTCATCGAGCTTCGTTTAACAATTTGATTTAAAACATATTCAATCCCACGGGATGTCAATGGCTTGCCTTGACTATTTACAAATAGATTATCATGTTTTACCTGATTTTTTGCCATTAATTTGCTACGTCCTTGATTTAAATAAGTGATCAAAGCATCGTGTGCATAACGACCAAACGGAATATAACGTTCTTTGTTACCTTTTCCATAAACTAATAATAATTTTTGAGTTAAATTAACACTACTTAGTTTTAAATTGGCACATTCACTAACCCGAATTCCAGTTCCATAAAGAATTTCTAATAATGCTGTATCACGTTGAGCTAGTTCAACTCTACCATTATTAGCTGCAGCTTCAAATAATACCTGCATTTCATTTTGAAAGAAGAATCTGGGTAGTTGTTTATTATGCTTCTTTAATTGAACAAACTCAAACGGATTTTGCTTAATAACCTCATTTTTTTCCAAAAAATTAAAAAATGATCTTAATGCGGAGACACGCTGTGAAATGGTACTCCAAGCGTAATCGTGATCGTATAAATAACTTAAGTACGCTTCCACTGTTAAATTATCCGTATTGGCCAATAATAAGTGCTCATTTATTTCTGAATTTGATAAAAAAGTTTGAAAACTATCTAACGCTTCCTGATAGGATTTAATTGTTTCTGGTGAATACTGCCGGTCACTTTTTAAATATTTTAAAAACCATTTTATCTGTTCATTATTTTCTATCATAAACTACCTACTTTTTGATATGAAAAAAGGCTGATATCAAGTAAAAACTTGAATCAACCTTTAAACAGTAATAATTAACGAGCACGACGTGATTCTGTAATACGAGCGGCCTTACCTTGAAGGTTACGCAAGTAGTAAAGTTTAGCACGACGAACTTGACCATAACGAACAACTTCGATGTGATCAACACGTGGTGAGTTTACTGGGAAAATCCGTTCAACCCCAACACCGTTACTTACTTTACGAACAGTATAAGTTGCTTGAATGCCGGCACCTTTACGCTTGATAACAACGCCTTCAAATAATTGAATACGTTCACGAGTACCTTCAACAACCTTTGCAAAAACCTTAACTGTATCACCAGCACGAAAATCAGGAATGTCATCTCGTAATTGTGATTTGTTAATTTGAGCGATTAATTTGTTCTGACGCATAAATAAATCTTCCTTTCACTAGCATTCATTATCGATTGGACAGCGGAATACTGTTTTTGGTATTAACCAAGTTATAGTCTAACACACTGCTGGAATCAGTGTAAAGTTATTTTTCTTGACGGTCTTCCTCTTCTTCTCTCACTTCACGTAATAGCTGTTTTTGCAAACTAGTTAATTTAGAATGATCTATTAAATCTGGTCGCCGCAAGTAAGTCCGTCTGAGTGACTCTTTTTGATTCCATTCAAATATTTTTTTATGATCACCATTCATTAACACTTCTGGTACTTTCATACCCCTAAATTCGGCTGGCCTGGTATATTGCGGCTCTTCTAGTAAGCCGGTGGAAAATGAATCTTCAACACTGGATTGATTATTTCCTAATACTCCTGGTAATAAACGCGTCACAGCGTCAATCATGACCATCGCAGGGAGTTCGCCCCCAGTCAAAATGAAGTCCCCAATTGAGTATTCGTCAGTAACAATAGAACGAATTCGTTCATCATATCCCTCATAGTGACCACAAATAAAGGTTAAGTGGTCTTCTGTAGAAAGTTTTTCGGCTTCGTGTTGATTAAACGTAATACCCGCTGGATCAACCAAAATAACCTTACCAGTTGGAATTCCTTGTTCCCGATTGTGCGATTGGATATCATCATAAGCATCCAAAATTGGTTGAGCTTGTAATAACATACCTACTCCACCACCAAAAGGATAATCATCTACGTGACGGTGTTTATCTTTAGTATATTCTCTGAAGTTAGTTACTGAAAGATCTAATGATTTATTATCAATGGCTTTACCAATAATAGATTCTTTCATTGGCCCTTCAAACATTTCCGGAAAGAGACTTAAAACATCAATTTTCACTATTCTAAGCCCTCCAATAGTTCTACGGTAACTTGTTTATTAGCCAAATCAATTTTTTTAATCACATCGTCAATTTTAGGTAACAATAAATCTTTTTGACCATCACGTTGAACTACCCAAACATCGTTGGCTCCTGGAGCCAAGATTTCTTTAATGGTACCTAAAGTCTGACCGGTTTCGGTCACCACGTTCAAGCCAATAATTTGATGGTAATAATATTCTCCTTCGGCCAAATCATCGTCACTTAATTCAGCTTCGCTAATCATTAATATAGCTGGTTTTAAATATTCAACATCATTAATGGAAGGATGATTCTTAAAGTGTAAAATAATAAAGTTTTTGTGCTTTCTAACCCCATCAATTTCGAGTGAGATTAGGTCACTACGATCAACTAATTTTGCGTAAACAACGTTTCCTTTTTGAAAACGACTATCAGCGAAATCAGTAATCGGAATGACTCTAACTTCACCTTTAATTCCTTGAGTATTAACCAGTTTACCAACGTTATAATATTCCATTATTTACCTCCTACTTCAAAATATAGGTAATAAAAAAGGATCTTAAACAAAACGACAGTTTCATTTAAAATCCTATTGTTTATTGTCATCAACGACTAATCTAACTCGATTACCAGCTTGAACTGGCAAACTGTAAACAATCGTACGAATAGTCTGTATTACATGGCCCTGCCGACCAATTACTCGGCCAATATCATCTGCAGCTAACTGTACATGATATTCCTCAAAACGTTCCGTCGATTGACGAGAGACGCTAATTTCTTCAGGAAATTCAACGAGCGGCGAAATAATAGTTTTGATTAAATTATCAATACTAACCATGATTATCACTCACTTTTTACTTTTTAGTGTACTTAGCTTCGTGATACTTCTTCATGATACCAGCATCTGAAAGAATGTTACGTACAGTATCAGATGGTTGGGCACCATTGTTCAACCAGTTAAGGATTTCTTCTTCCTTAAGGGTGATTTGAGCTGGTTCAGTCAATGGGTTGTAAGTTCCAACGTTTTCGATGAAACGACCATCACGAGGGCTGCGTGAATCAGCAACAACTACTCGATAAAAAGGACGCTTTTTAGAACCCATTCGCTTAAGACGAATTTTAACTGCCATGTGTTACACCTCCTGTAATTTCTTAACGTTAATAATATAACAGTATTTTAAGGGGTTGTAAAGGTTTTTTTCTTTACACCACTCAAATGCCGTTATTAACGTCGCTTTCGCTTCTTTTTTGCTCGTTTTCGTTGATTTTTTTTCAGTTTGCGACCTACTTGTTTCATAGCCAACTTGGATAACGCATTTCCGCCACCCATACCAGCAGCGTTCATCATATTTTGCATATCGCCCATATTACCATTGGAAACTTTGTTCATCATTGTTTTCATCTGATTAAATTGCTTAATCATTCGGTTAACTTCCTGAATCGGGCGACCTGAACCACGGGATATCCGACGACGTCTAGATGGATTTAAGACATCTGGATCTTCGCGTTCTTGAGTAGTCATGGAGTAAATAATAGCTTTTATGTGCTCCATATCCTTAGGATCCATGTTCACGTTTTTTAATGCTGGATTATTTGCCATACCTGGAATCATTTTCATTAATTCATCTAATGGTCCCATTTTTTGAATTTGACTTAACTGATCTAAGAAATCATTGAAATCAAACGAATTTTCCTTAATTTTTGCCGTTAATTCAGCGGCTTGTTTCTCATCATACTCTTGTTGGGTTTTTTCAATCAGAGACAACATGTCTCCCATGCCCAGAATACGTGATGACATTCGATCAGGATAAAAGACGTCTAAATCAGTCATCTTTTCACCTTGACCAACAAACTTAATTGGTTTATCCGTCACAGCTCTAATGGATAAAGCAGCACCACCACGAGTATCACCATCAAGCTTAGTTAAAACTACCCCTGTAATGCCCAGAGCATCGTTAAAACCTTCGGCAGTAGCTACCGCATTTTGCCCTGTCATAGCATCGACTACTAATAAAATTTCGTCTGGATTAATTTCTGCCTTAATGTTTTTTAATTCATCCATTAAGTTAGTATCAATTTGAAGACGACCAGCCGTATCGATAATGACATAATCATTATGATCTTCGCGAGCTTTTTCTAGCCCTTTCTTAGCAATCTCGACTGGATCAACGTCGGTCCCTAATTGAAAGACTGGTACACCAATTTGATCACCAACCGTTTGTAACTGATCAATCGCAGCTGGGCGATAAACATCATCAGCAACTAATAATGGACGTGCATTTTGTTCATTCTTTAATTTTAAAGCGATTTTACCAGCAGTCGTCGTTTTACCGGCACCTTGTAGTCCGACCATCATAATAACAGTCGGAATCTTATCTGATTGATTGAGCGGAACAGCTTCTTCACCCATCATTTGGGTTAATTCTTCGTCAACAATCTTAACGATTTGTTGGGAAGGATTTAAACCTTCTAAAACTTTGGCTCCTTTAGCCCGTTCCTCGACAGTTTTTACAAATTTTCGAACGACCGTAAAATTAACATCAGCTTCAAGTAAAGCCAACCGAATTTCTCGCATGGTTGTTCTTAAATCTGCTTCAGAAACTTTTCCCTTACCGCGGAGATTGCGCATTGCTTTTTGTAATCTCTCCGTTAAACCTTCAAAAGCCATTTACTTCACCACTTTCATTCTTCTTCAGTGATCTCTAAACTATCCACTAAATGATTTAGTGTTTGATCATCTGCATAATTTTCTTTGACATATTGTTGAATTGCATCCAGTTTTTGATTACGTTGCTGAAAACTATGAAAGAGACCTAATTTTTCTTCATACTGCTGCAATATTTTTTCAGAACGTCTGACATTGTCATACACTGCTTGCCGACTAATATCATATTCTTCGGCAATTTCACCTAAAGAGTAATCATCAACGTAATAACGCTCTAAATAATTAACTTGTTTGTTAGTTAGCAGTGGTTGGTAAAATTCAAATAATGAATTAATATAATTATTTTTTTCTAATTCCATGCCACAACTCCTTCATAACACCGTCACGGTGCCAAAATAAGCCTACCGATTTTTGATTATTTAGTCAATCCTTTATTCAGAAATCAACCCTTTAAATAAACCATATACAAAATCATTAGCATTAAATTCACGAAGATCGGTTACTTTTTCACCTAAGCCAACATATTTCACCGGTAAATGTAACTCGCTCCGAATGGCCAAAACTATTCCACCCTTAGCAGTCCCATCCAGCTTAGTCAAAACAATTCCAGTTACATCGGTTGCTTCTTTAAATAATTTAGCTTGATTTAAGGCATTTTGCCCAGTAGTACCATCCAACACTAATAATACCTCCTGGGGAGCATCTGGGATTTCACGAGTAATAACTTTTTTCATTTTGGCTAATTCATTCATCAAATTAACTTTGTTTTGTAAGCGCCCGGCAGTATCTACCATTAAAATATCATACGATTCTGATTTGGCCTTTTTGACACCATCAAATACAACAGCAGCTGGGTCCCCTTGTTCCTTACCTTTAACTATATCTACACCATCGCGTTCAGCCCAAACATTTAATTGTTGAATGGCACCGGCTCGAAAAGTATCTGCGGCAGCTAACAAGACTTTCTTTCCTTGATCCTTATACATTTTCGCCATTTTACCGATAGTCGTTGTTTTACCAACGCCATTGACTCCAACAAATAAAATAACTGTAGGCCCTTCTTTCGCCATATTAATTTCATTTGATTCACCGTTGCCAGCGTTATCGTAAATATCAATCATTTTTTTAACAACAACATTTTGAACTTCTTTGGCCTTTTTTACATTACGTAATTTAACTTCATCACGCAATTCATCAGTAATTTGAAGCGCCATTTCATAACCAACATCAGATTCAATTAACATATCTTCTAGATCATCAAAAAATGATTCGTCAACACTTCTAAAATTAGCAAATAATTTATTAAGACGTTGGCCTAATGTTGACCGTGACTTAGCTAATCCACGTTCATAGATTTGATCATCATCTTTATTAGTGGCTTCAGTTTCATTTTCTGGTTTATCTTGGTCATTATTTAATTCAACTTCAGTTGTGGTTTTTACCGTAATATTTTTTTCGTTAATCGCTTCACTGTTTTGTTCATTATTTTCTGATGTTAACTCAGCTTCAACCGGCAGCTCTTGGCTATCTTTACTTTCACTTGTAACATGCTCAATTTCAGCTTGGTCTTCTTGATTGTTACTATTAGTAACTACTTCATCAGACACAACCGATTCTGGTTCACTATCGCTCACTTCACTACTAGTGTTATCAAGCACTTTTGGTGTTGCTTCAGTGTTATTAATTTCTTCTTGGGTATTAACCTTGACTGATTCTGTTGATTCGTCCGGTTCTTCATCTATTGCATCTTCAGAATGGTCTGTTTGGTCTGCTACGCTTTTAACAACAGTTTCTGGATCATCATCTGGTGTTGTGTTTTCTGCGTGATCTTCCGGTGTTTTAACCGGCTCTTCTTTAGTTTCTTGTTCCTTTTTACTTCTACGTTTGAATATATCAAATAATCCCATTATTTTATCACTCCATTATTTCAATCTGTCATTACTACCGAAACTAGGTTAGAAACACCGTAATTTTGCATCGTAACTCCATACATCTGATCTACAAATACCATAGTTTCTTTTCGGTGAGTAATCACGATAAATTGAGTTTCATTAGTAAAAAACTTCAAATACTTAGCAAATCGTTCAACATTAGCTGGATCCAAGGCAGCTTCTACTTCATCTAAAATACAAAATGGTACTGGTTGAATTTTTAAAATAGCAAATAATAATGAAATAGCCGTCAGTGCTTTTTCGCCACCTGATAATAATGATAATGGTCGATTCTTTTTACCAGGAGGCATTGCCATGATATCAATTCCAGAAGTTAACGGTCGATCTGGATCAGTCATAATTAACTGAGCCTTACCACCACCACCAAACATTTCTTTAAAGACAGTATTAAAAGCCAACGCTAATTGCTTAAAGGACTCTTCAAACTGCTGGGCACTTAATCGATCAATTTTATGGATTGTATTCTGTAAATTTTTCAGTGAGTCCTGCACGTCTTGTCGTTGTTTAATCAAAAAATGATAACGTTTATTCACTGAATTGTATTCATCAATAGCCCCTACGTTGACAGCTCCAATTTCATTCAAGCCCTTTTCTAACAATGCAATTTTAGTAGCCACTTTGGAACTTGTTAACTGTGCTCCCTTAAGTTGAATTAGTTGGTTATCCGTATAGTGGTATTCTTGTTTCAACTTAATTATTAGTTCTTCCAGACGTTGTTTTAGCGTACTCGTATTTTGTCGCTGAGTTGCCACTTGCTGAATGATAGTAGCCACCTGAACTTCTGCTTGATTTAAAGTATCTTGCCAATTAGTTAATTCATCCGATAAAGTTATTTGTTGTTGTTTTAAATTATTGTCAGAAGTAGCTTGTTTTGACAACCGTTCTTTACAATCAATAATTTGTTGTTCAACTTCTTTAATCTCAGCATCAGTAACCATATTTTGCTGTTTTTGATTATCTTTAAAATTTTGCAATTGTTGCTTAGTTGAATTAAGCAATTTACTAATTTGTTCAATATTAATCGAGATATAACTTTGTTGTTGGTTTAATTTACTTAAAGACTCAGTTTCTGTAGCTTGCTTAGCTCGTAGATTTAATTGAATTGTTGTTTTCTCATTAATTGTTTGATTTATTTGCGTAATTTTCCGATTAACTCGCTCCAAATCAACAGTTAACTGCTGATTAGTTAATTTCAAACGTTTAATATCTTGTAGACTATTTTGCCGTTGTTGTATTTGATTTTTGCTAATTGTTGCTTGATTGATTAGTGTATGTCTAGATGCAATGACATTTTCTTTTTCGCGTTTTTTTTGATTTAATAATTCTAATCGATCACTAATTTGTTGCTTTTGATTATCAATTTCTTGCTCTAATTTTCTTTTATTAGCCTGGTTAGCAGTTAAATTAACTTCTTGTTGTTGGCCCAATAATAATACATCCTGATACTTTTGCTTAGTAGCTTTTACCTGTTGTTTATCAGCCAAAAAATGGCCAGTACCATGACGTTGCGCTCCACCAGTAAGTGTTCCACCAGGATTAACTACTTGACCATCTAGCGTAACTACTTTAATTCGTTGATGCGCGGTTTGATTAATGGTTAACGCATTAGTTAAATTATCAGCTACAACTGTGTTACCCAACAAAAACCATTGGATTTTAGTTAATTTTTCATTTATCGAAACCAAATCGGCCGCAACACCAATGTACCCTGGTAATTGTTTGATTTGATTTAACAAATGTGCTTCAATCTTATGTTCCTTTAAGGATTGAATGGGTAAAAACGTGACCCGTCCTAGCTTATTTTTAGTCAAATAAGAAATTGCCTCTTTAGCAACACCATCATTGTCTACAATAATATTCTGTAATCGCCTTCCTAAAGCTGTTTCGATGGCCAATGTATAACGATTACTAGTGTCAATAAAATCAGCAACTGTTCCCCATAAACCGTTAAAATCATTTCGTTGTTTTAATAAATTTTGAACACATTGATGGTACGAATGGTGTTCTTGAACTGACCGGTCTTCGTAGGTAAGCTGAGACTTTAGTTGTTCCTTTTGATTGATCAATTGTTGCCACTTTTGGGTGGTCAATTCTAATTGTTTTTGCTGTTCTTGACGCTGTTGCTGCAGTTTATTTAATTGTTGTTTTTGCTGATCTAAATTTAACTCGAGGGTCTCAATATCCTGCTTTAGAGTATTAATTTGCTTTTCTTGAATTGCAATTTGTTTTTGTTGCTCTTGTTTTCTTCTAATAAAATTAGCCGTTTCTTGCTCCTGTTGGCTTTGCTGCTTTTGAAGTTCTTCAACTCTAGTGACACCCACCGTTTGTTGTTCTAACAGCTTAAGCCGTTGATCTTGTATCTTGGCCAAATCTGACTGTAATGGTTTAATGTTCAACTCAATAATTTGACGTTGATATTGATCCAAAAGGCCATTTTTTTGGGTTATTTGCTGATCTAGTTCCCTTTTTTGTTGTTGCCATTGTGCTAACTCATCTTCTTGCTTACTAAGACTTTCGTTAGCCTGTTGAATTTGGTTAGCTAAATTATTTACCGCTTGTCGTTGATATTGTTGCTGCTGCTTAATTAATTTTAACTGACCTTCTAATTGTTCTTTTTTAACCATTTCTTTATTGTGACGGTCACGCTGAGTATCATTATCTTGCTCAATCATTACTATCTTTTGCTTTAAGGCAGTAATATGCCCTTGAGCCGTTTTAATTTGTTGCTGTGCCTGATTTTTGGTTTCAGTTAAATTTTCTAAATTGTTTGATTTTAATTCTAACTGACTTAATAAAGAAGCATATTGGCTACCTATTTGTTGCTCTTTTAATGTATCCAATTGTTGCTTTTGAGTTAAATAATCAGCAGCAATGTCACTTTCATCTTTTAACTTCGGTAAACGTTGTTCTAATTCAAAAATAATATCATTTAGCCGAGTTAAATTATCATTGGTACTTTCAATGTTTGATTGGGTCGTCTTTTTTTGTTGTTTATATTGATAGATACCGGCCAGATTTTCAATAATATATCGACGTTGTTCAGCAGTACTGCTTAAAACCCCCTCAACATTTCCCTGAGAAATAATCGAATATGCGTCAGCGCCTAATCCTGAATCCATAAATAGTTCTGTAATATCTTTGAGCCGACATTCTTGATTATTAATCCCGTACCAACTGTCACCGTTACGAAACAATTTTCTAGTAACTGCGATTTCTTTATAAGGGGTTTTTAAATACTGATCTGAATTATCCAAAATAATTGTAACTTTAGCTAAATTCATTGCCTTGCGATTCTCGGCACCGGAAAAAATAACATCCGTCATTTTTTGTCCTCGTAATGTTTTAGCTGACTGTTCCCCTAAAACCCAGCGAACCGCCTCAGCAATATTGCTTTTCCCACTACCATTGGGACCAACAATTGCGGTAATACCATCGGGCATGTTAATGACCGTTTTATCTGCAAAAGATTTAAATCCAGAAATTTGAATAGATTTTAATTGCACAATGACCCCTACTTATCTACTTCACTATAGTGAGTTAATGCTTGTTGAGCTGCCTTTTGTTCAGCTCCTTTTTTAGAATGACCTACTCCAACACCAAGTTCTTGACCGCCTACGGTTACACTAACCTTGAATTGACGATCATTTTCCGGACCAAATTCATCTAACAGTTCATAATCAATGGCAACCGGACCATCATGTTGAGCTAATTCTTGTAGTTCAGTTTTATGATCAAAAAATTCGTCAAAGGCCCCTTGATCTAGCTTAGGAAAAACTACTTGATGACAAAACTTTTCTACTGCTGCCTTGCCTTGGTCTAAATATAATGCTCCTACAAATGATTCAAAAATATCGCACAAAAGTGAATCACGTTCACGAGCATGGGCCTTTTCTTCACCTTTTCCCAAACGAATATATTGGTCAAAATGACATTCTCGAGCAAAACTACTAAAACTTTGTTCGTTAACCATTGCTGCCCTTAAACGGGTTAATCGTCCTTGCGGTAACTTTGGATATCTCAAAAAAATGTATTCAGAAACCACTAATTGTAAAACTGCGTCACCCAAAAATTCAATTCTTTCATAAAATTTCAAGTGTTGTTGCTTATGCTCATTTACGTAAGAAGCTTGCGTAAAGGCCTCATCTAATAAATCCGTATTTTGAAAATTAATATTAAAATCCTTTGATAACATTTCCTTTAAACCAGGTATCATTTTGTTCCTCCATAATTGGTAATATAAGAAAAAATTGAAATTAATTCCTACAGGAACAATTTCAATTTCAAAGATTTATTTACTTTGTTTTTCAAAAATGTAATTAACTGCTTCATCGATAGTATTAAGATTTTCAGCATCTTCGTCTGAAATTTCAGCATCAAAAGTGTCTTCTAATTCCAATACAAATTCAACAAAGTCAATTGAATCAGCATCCAAATCAGTTTTAAAATTTAATGTTCCAGTTATCTTATCTCGTTGAACATCAAATTGATCTGCTGTAATATCAGCAATTTTATTAAAAATTTCTTCTTTTTCCATTTAAATTACACCTAACTTATCATTAATTTTGCAGTCTTAATAATCACATTATAACAAATAAGATTATTTTTTGGTGCTTAATTTAATTTCTTCTAATTCAGCTTGATGATCCGCAATGTACTCCTCTAACGAAGCAATTAAACCAGAATTAACAATCATCTTAATTTGATTAATTGTATTTTTTATCGTATCTGCTTTACTGCTACCATGAGTTTTAACTACTGGAGCTTTAACCCCCAGCAACACAGCCCCACCATACTTAGAATAATCCATTTTAGAAACCATTTGATTCAAGCCATTCTTTAAAAGTAAGCCGCCAATTTTGGCCTTGATTCCATTATCCATAATAGCCGACTTTAACATTGAACCCATTGCTTTGGCTGTACCTTCAATAGCTTTTAAAGTTGCATTACCAGTAAAGCCATCAGTAACCACCACGTCTGCCGGACCATTTAAAATATCACGAGATTCTACATTGCCTACAAAATTAAAGGTTGAATTATTGGCTAGTAAGTCATGGACTTTACGGTGATTCATATCACCTTTATCTGCTTCAGTACCATTATTTAATAAACCAATTCTAGGATTAGTTAACCCCATTACCTTCTGACCATAAAATTCACCCATTAGCGCATATTGATACATATTTAATGGCTTAGTATCTGCATTAGCTCCCACGTCTAACATAACAAAATGGCCATTATTTTCTGTTACTACTGGCAATTCCGTGGTTAAGCCCGGTCGGTCAATTCCCTTAATCCGTCCCACAATAAAGAGGCCCGCAGCTAAAACTGCTCCTGAATTACCGGCTGAAAAAAAGGCATCTGCTTTTTGATCTTTAACAGCTTGAGCCGCTAGAACTAAACTTGATTGTTTTTTGGTTCGAACCGCTTTAACGGGCTCATCTTCCATGGTAATGATCTCTGGAGCATCAATGATTTCAATTTGTGCGTCATTATCCAAATACTTTTTAATTTGATCAGTTTGACCAAATAATAAAAACTCTAGGTCTGGATTTTCTTCGCGAGCCAACATTACACCCTTAACTACTTGTTCAGGGGCAAAATCGCCTCCCATTGCATCAACAGCAATTTTCATATAGTGCCTCACATATTATTTAATTTATTAGTTTGTAAATACTTAGCTAATTGTACATTCTCTGGCTTACTTTGCCAATTTTTTTCGCTGACAATTTGGCGGGCCTCATTAGCAGCAACGGTCAATATATTCATATCCCCAATTGGATCACCTAGTCTAAATTCCGGCAGACCTGATTGTTTAGAGCCAACTAAATCTCCTTGGCCTCTTAACTCCAAATCTTTTTGGGATAAGAAAAAACCATCAGTGCTTTGGACAATGGCATTCATTCTTTCTTTTCCTAATTTATTCTTTGGATCGGCAATTAAAATACAATAAGATTGATCAGCTCCTCGACCAACACGCCCCCGCAACTGATGCAATTGGGCCAAACCAAAATGATCAGCGTCCAAAATAACCATAGTATTAGCATTAGCAACATCGACCCCCACTTCAATTACCGTTGTGGCAACCAAAAGTTGGTAACGTCCTTGCTTAAACTGTTGCATAACTTCATCTTTTTCATCATTGGTCATTCTGCCATGAAGTAATCCGACATTGAATTCCTCACCAAAAATTGTTCGAAAACGTTCATATATTTCAGTAGCATTTTTCATATCCACTGCATCTGACTCTTCGATTAACGGTGCTACAACATATACTTGATGAGAAGCTAACAACTGTTTTTTAATGAACGCTAATGCCTGGTTAGTTTTAGCAGCGGGTAACCAAGTGGTTTTAATAGATTGTCGTCCGGCTGGTAATTCATCAATAATAGAAGTATCCATATCACCATACATTGTAATGGCCAACGTTCGTGGAATTGGCGTTGCTGTCATGGACAAAAGATTCACTGCTGAACCCTTTGCTTTTAACGCCTTACGTTGATTAACCCCAAAGCGATGCTGTTCATCAATTACCGCTAACCCTAAATTTTGATAACGTACTTCAGTTTGAAATAAGGCGTGGGTACCAACAATTAAGTTGATTTGACCATCTTCAATTCTGGGTAACAATAACTTTCTAGCCGCTGGTTTAGTAGAACCTGTAAGCAAACCAACATTAACTGCCGTATCCTTAAATAAATTAGCCAACTTATTTGCATGCTGTTGAGCCAAAATTTCGGTAGGTGCCATTATTGCCGCTTGCTTACCGCCTAAGACCGTCATTAATACTGCAATAGCTGCAACAATAGTTTTGCCACTCCCAACATCACCCTGTAACAGTCGATTCATTTCTCTAGGGGCCTTTAAGTCCGCTTTGATTTCATTAATAACTTTAATTTGGGCATTAGTCAGTTGGAATGGTAACTGATCAATAAAATGATTGATTGATTGATCATCAATTTCAATTTGAGCTACAGAATTAATAATCCGTTTTTGTTCACGCATTTCTTGTAATTGCATTTCATAAAGAAAAAACTCCATAAATTTACCAGTTCGTAGAGCCAATTGAGCTGATTTAGGTGATTTAGGAAAATGCAAATTATAGATAGTGTCATGAAAATTTTCTAAGTGATAATGTTTTCGCAATTTCTCCGGAACGACATCCACAATTACCGATTGATAATCATCAAAGGCTTGCTGGATCAGCTTTTGAATTGTATTTTGCTTAATTTCCTTACTAGCCGGGTAAATTGAAGCAAACTGATTGCCGCCATCGTGAATGATTTTAATACCTTGAATCTGGTGTCGAACCTGGTTAAAAGTACCGTAAACAATGATTTCAGTATTAGCCTCAATTTGTTTTTTAATCCATGGCTGGTTAAAAAAAGAAACTGTTATTGGTGAATTATTAACTAGCAATTGGACATTCACAATAGCCCGTTTACGACCAAAGCGTACAATAGTCGGCTCTCCTAATACGATCCCTTTAACTGTTACTTTTTGACCATCTACGGCTTGTTTCAGGTCTATTAACGACATATCGTCATAACGCCTAGGAAAATAGGTTAATAGGTCCCTAACGGTATTAATTCCCAATTTATTTAAAGCAACTGCTTTTTTAGGGCCTACACCATTTAATTCTGTAATTGCATCATTTAATTTTTTCATTATTAATCCTTTAAAAAGACAAGGGGTCGGGAACATTATGTTCTCCGACCCTTTGGATAAATAAATTATTCAACCGAAATTAAAAATGGATAAACCGGTTGATCACCTTCATGAATTTCAACTTCTAATTCATCATCAAGGTTCAAGATACCATCAGCCACTTGTTGAGCATGATCTTCATCAGTATCATTTCCCCAAAGGATAGTGATTGCTTCGCTATCTTCATCAAGCATTTTTGCGACCATATCGATGGATGTTTGAACCAAATCTGTTCCAATAACAGCGATTTTGCCATCAACGATTCCCATTAACTGACCTTTTTTAATTTCTAAGTCATTTAAACTAGTATCACGAACCGCAGTCGTAACTTGACCAGATTTAACAGTTGCTAAATTAGCAGCCATCATTTCTTCATTTTCAGTTAATGATCCTTCTGGATTATAACCCAGCATAGCCGTGATTCCTTGAGAAACAGAAGTGCTATGCACAATTGCCGTTGGAATATCTACTACTTCAGCCGCTTGTTCGGCAGCTAAAAAGATGTTTTTGTTATCTGGTAGTACAATAACGTTCTCGGCATTAGCTTGTTTAATCAAGTTGACGATATCTTCCGTGCTAGGGTTCATCGTTTGACCACCACTGAGTACTTCGCTGACGCCCATGCTCTTCAATAACTTAGTAATACCCTCACCACTAGCAACGGCAACCACGGCTGTTGTTTTAGGTTGTTCTGGTTCACTAGAAACTGCAGGCATGTTTTCTTCGTCTTGTTCGATAATAGTTTCTTGTTGTAAACGCATGTTATCAACTTTAACTTTAGCTAGATCCCCGAATTCTTGTCCCCAAGCGATTACCTTACCGGGATGTTCAGTGTGTACGTGAACTTTAACAATTTCTTCGTCGTTGACCACCAAGAGTGAGTCACCTAGATTAGCAAGATAATCATAGAAAGTTTCATAATCAAAATCTTGATCAACTTGCTTGCCCCGTCCAATTCGAACCATGATTTCAGTACAATAGCCATAAACAATATCATCCGGGTTTAACTTACTTTGAACGCTTTGATGGTGCGCAGCATCAATCATTTCCGTCATTTCAGCATCGTTAGGTTGGTGACTATCCTCACTGGCAACAGTTCTACCATTTAAAATGTCATCAAAAGCTTCTAAAACAAAAGTCAAGCCTTGTCCACCAGAATCAACAACACCAACTTGTTTTAATACTGGTAGTAATTCTGGGGTCTTTTTTAATGCTATTTGTGCATTTTGATAAATAGCATCCATTACTGCTACCACATCATCAGTAGCAGCTGCCGTTTCTTTACCGGCCTGTGCTGCCATTCTAACTACCGTTAAAATGGTTCCTTCAGTCGGCTTCATCACTGATTTATATGCTGTTTCAGTCGCACTAATGAAAGCGTCTGCTAAATCTTGCGCTCCCAAAGCTTCTTTTTCACTAGTTGATTTAGAAAAGCCGCGGAAAATCTGAGATAAGATAACGCCAGAGTTCCCCCGGGCTCCCATCAATAATCCTTTGGCTAGTGAGTTAGCCAAATCGCCAACTTTAACGCTAACGTCTTGATTGACGTACTTTTCCCCGCTGCTTAATGATAGTGACATATTGGTTCCAGTATCTCCATCAGGAACTGGGAAAACGTTTAATGAGTTAATAAATTCAGCATTATTATTAAGTTTATTAGCTGCCGCTTGAACCATTGCGGTAAATTCAACATTTGTAATCTTTGATACTTTCAAGTGCTTATCCTCCTTGGTCAATTTAAATTTATTAGTCGGCGAGTACTTGGACTCCCTGGACAACTACATTGACCGAGTTAGCGGTAACACCAAGCATACTTTCCAGGTTGTACTTAACTTTTGATTGAACATTTTTAGAAACTTCTGAAATCTTAGTTCCATAACTAACAATGATATAAACTTCAATAGAAATACCATTATCATTTTGGGTCACAACAACACCCTTAGAGTAATTTTCTCGTTTCAAAATATCATTAACATTATCACGTAATTGATTACGACTGGCCATACCAACCACGCCATAGTTATCGGTAGCAGCTCCACCCACTACTGTTGAAATAACGTCGTTATCAATGTCTACTGTTCCAAACTGTGTCTTAATTTTTACGGCCATAATTCACAGCCTCCTTGAAATTAGCTATTTTGACAATTAACATCAACCTATAATACCACAACTAAAATCAAAACTAAAATTAATGATGTAAAAGTAAGCTGTCAAGTATAATTACTTGAAAGAAAACTATTGCAATAACGGGGTAACTATGATAAATTATTTAAGTGGAATAAAGCAGAGCTAAAAAAATATACTGCTAAGAAAGGGGATTTGTTACCCATGGCTAAAGATTTTATCAATGGCAAACGGACTCACTTCGGTAACAAACGTTCACACGCCTTGAACGCTAGTCGTCGTAGCTGGAAGCCAAATTTGCAAAAAGTTCGTATTCTTGTTGACGGTAAACCTAAGAAGGTTTGGGTTTCTGCACGAACTCTTAAATCTGGAAAAGTTACTCGAGTTTAATTTTCGAAGGTCAACACTTGTTGATCTTTTTTTATATCTAAGTTTTATAAAAAAGGACATCCGTAAGGATGTCCTTTTTTTGCTGTTCATTAAATATCTTTGCTCTGAATAACTGCTACCATACCACTAGTAAAACTAAAATGACCAGTGGTACCCAAAAACTCATTACTGGCAAACGAAATTGGTCGATCAGCATTAAAATTTTTCAAAGTATATTTTTCATCTGGTAATTGTAAATCAGTCACTGGTGTAAGTGTTACGAACGCCAAATACTTTTTATCCGTTTCTTTGACTAAATCATATTCTCCGGGTAAATAAAAGCTAATTGTATTTTGTCGATCAATCAAACGAATTTTAGGTGCGAACGGCTTAAACCTAGGTTCTAAAACTAACCATAAATTAGACAAAAAATGATCAATGCGGCCTCCCGTAGCACCATAAATATCAATTTGATCTGCTTGATATTCATTTAACGCAACTTCTAATCCTAATTGCGTATCAGTATCGTCTTTTTCTGGAATGGACTGACGAATGTCTAAAACATGTTGTTTGACCAATTTAAGTTCAGCAGCACTCATAGAATCAAAATCACCAATAGCCACAAGCGGGTCAATTCCAGCCGTAATTAAATGCAGATTACCTCGATCAATACCAATCCAATCACCCATTACTTGATTTTGCTTTAATTCAGCAGGCCACAATTCGGTTGGTCCGCCCACCAACAAATTGATTTTTGCAGTCATAATTATTTAGTAGCGTCTTTGATGGCTGTAATACGTTCAGCAGGATCATCTGCACCGAAAACATATGATCCGGCAACGGCAACAGTGGCACCGGCTTGATAAGCGGCAACGACTGTTTCATTATTAACCCCACCATCAATTTCAATGTCAAAATTAAGATTTTGTTCTTTTTTAATTTGATTTAATTCAGCAATCTTATTAACTGTTTCTGGTAAGAATTGTTGACCACCAAATCCGGGGTTAACAGTCATTACTAATACTTGATCCACCATGTAAAGTACCGGTTTGATCATTTCCACTGGAGTACCAGGGTTAATAACTACCTCTGTCTTAGCACCAGCATTTTTAATCATTTGTAATGCCCGATGAATATGTGGCGTAGCTTCCACGTGAACCCCAACAATATCAGCACCAGCATTAACATAATCTTCAACGTAACGTTCTGGATTTTCTACCATTAAATGTACATCTAAAATCATTTTAGTGATTGGTCGAATAGCTTTCACCCAACCAGCACCATATGAAATTGCTGGCACAAATAATCCGTCCATAACATCAATATGCAAGTATTCGGCTCCAGCTTGATCAACCTTTTCAATATCTTTTTGTAAATTTACATAGTCTGCACTTAAAATCGAAGGTGCTACTTTAATCATTTCCAATTCCTCACTTTTTATTTATAATTTGGTTTTCTATTTTTAATATCAGTATAAAGTTGTAGGTAGTTCTCGTAACGGCTTCGCATAATTTCACCGTTCTCAACTTCCTTTTTAACTTCACAGTCAGGTTCATTTACATGCACACATCCACGAAAACGGCAAAACTTAGACGCTCGTTTAAATTCAGGGTAGTAATTAGCTAGCTTATTTGCTTGTAATTCAAACGGATCATAAGAAGAAAAGCCAGGTGTGTCAGCCACCAACCCACCAGCAACTGGTAGCAATGAAACTTTTCTAGTAGTATGTTTCCCACGATTTAATGCTTGAGAAATTTCACCGGTAGCTAATTTTAACTCAGGCGCCAAATGATTCAGTAATGTTGATTTACCGGCCCCGGTTTGGCCCATAATGACTGTTTCTTGGTCACTTAAAATATTTTGCAACTCATTAAGGGACTCTTCATCAAACGGCTTTACTGGTAAGACCACCTGATATCCAATCTTTCGATAATTTTCAGCCAATTTTTGAAAATCGGCAAATTTTTGATCAGATAATAAATCCGTTTTAGAAAAATAAATAATCGGTTTAATATCACCTATTTCCACGGCTACTAATTGACGATCCAAAAGATTACTAGAAAAACTGGGCTCAGCAGCAGCAGTAGTTACCACGGCTTGATCAACGTTAGCAATTGGTGGTCTAACAAGGGAATTCTTTCTGGGTAAGATATTTAAAATATACCCCTGACCACTATCATCTACTTTAAATTCGACTATATCACCTACCAGTGGGGTGATTTTTTTATTACGAAAATTTCCCCGCGCTCTGGTACGATAGACCGTTCCCTCAGAAATAACGTCATAAAAACCACTAAGAGATTGTTGAATTTTTCCTTTTTTCAATAATTCACCTCCAAAAAAAGTTACTTCATCACTATTATAAGCGAAAAAGTAACTTTTTAGGTAGTTATTATTTCATTTTAATGAGAATCCACGGTTACATTACTATCCTCAATGATAGTTTTATCGTTTCTAACAATTTTATATTTTCCCACTTCATTCTTGGTCAACTTGAAGGGTAATGTAATTTCAGAATCCTTAGTAATAATCATTTGTTTATAAACATTTTTATATTTATGATCGTGATCCTTTAAATAAATCAAAATAATGTTAGATGATTGACCATCTTCAATCTCATCGGAACTACTGTCATCACGAACGTCAGAACCGGAACTTTGTTCGTAATCATCACTTTCTTCTGCATTTTTGGTGTACGCCATTTTAGTAGGAATAGACTGATTACTTTGCCCATCCGTTTGATCATCAAACGGAATTTTTATTCTTACATTAAATTGATGTAATTCATCTTGTTGCTCTCGTTTACCACGAGATAAGTAAACGATAACACTACTACCTTGTCGAATTATTTGACCTGCTGCTGGACTTTGATGATCCACTCGGTTTTTCTTAGTTTTATTGGAATAAACATAATCAAAAACTGGATTCAAGCCATTTTTGTTCATATAACTGATTACTTGATTTTTAGTCATACCATGTAAATTAGCTAAAGTCACCTGACTTATTCCAGTTGAAACGACAAAAGTCAAGGTAGATCCCTTTGGTACCATCGAATCGCCGGCTTTAAAATCCTGTTGTAAAATTTGCCCAGCCTGGAAGGTTTCAGATGACGCATTACGTTTTTTAACATTAAATCCTTTAGCTTCCAGTTTATCAGCCGTCATTTGATAATCTTGTCCCACATAGTTCTCTAATTGAAATTTCTTCGGACCAGCACTAACTATCAATTTAATTTTAGCTTGCTTGGAAACCTTTGTATTTGCCTTAGGATCAGTCGCAATAACCTTATTTTTCGTAATCTCATCACTGGCTTGATACGTTATTTTTCCAGCCATTAAATCACTCTTTTGCAGCTGTTCAATGGCGGCTTGTTGACTAAGGCCCACTACTGATGGGACTGTGGTCCTACTCCCAATCGCGGCTAAAGCCGTGGTTAATAATACTAATAAAACTAAGATACTAATAATAATCCAGCGACGGCGATGGTGCTTACGTCTTTTAGGTACACTTTTGGATTGATTTCTTTTATTTTGTTTACCATCACTGGTTTTTAAATTAGCTGCAGTTAACGGTTTAAAAGGCATCACCTTAGTTTCTTCCGTGGCTGCCTCAGCACTATTAATAGAGAATCTAGCTTCATTAGCTCGAGATTGATCTAAGGCAGTTTGTAGATCCTGTGCCATTTCAGAAACATTATCATATCTATCCGCAGGATTTTTAGTAGTAGCTTTTAAAACAACATTTTCCAAAGCTTGTGGAATTCTGGGATCAAAATCTCTAACTGAAGGAATTGGATTTTGAGAATGTTTAATGGCAATGGAAACAGCTGTTTCACCGTTAAACGGTACTTTTCCAGTCAACATTTCGTATAGAATAATACCTAACGAGTATATATCCGATTGTTGGTTAGCGATGTGTCCTTTAATTTGCTCTGGTGATAGATAATGTATTGAACCGACAATGGAACGAGTTTGGGTCATTGTATTTTCTGATTCAGCTTTAGAAATACCAAAATCAGTTATTTTCACATAACCTTGTTTATCAATCAAAATATTTTGTGGCTTCAAATCTCGATGAATAATGTTGTGATCGTGAGCTTCTTTAACTGCCACAAACACTTGCTCCATAATGTCTACTACTTTTGCATACGGAATGGGAAAATTTTGCTTGATATATTGTTTTAGATTTTGGCCATCGACAAACTCCATAACAATGTATTGCATCCCTTCGGTATCACCAAAATCATAGACACCAACAATATGAGAATTATTCAATTCTGAAATTGCCGCTGCTTCATGACGAAAGCGTTGTTGTGCTTTTTGATCATCGCGAAAATCTAGACGTAACACTTTAATGGCTACCTGACGATTTAAATAGGTATCGGTAGCCAAATAGACATCTGCCATCCCACCTTCGCCTAAACGATGTTCAATACGATAGCGTTCACTCAATAAAAAGCCATTATGCATCACTATTCACCTCGCCATCATTTTGAACTAACAACACGGTAATATTGTCAGCTCCACCATTTTGGTTAGATAATGTAATCAAGTTTTGACACTTAACTGATAATGGTACATCCATTGCTAATATTTTTTGAATTTGTTCACTTGAAACCATATTCGTCAAGCCATCGGTACATAAAAGAATTAAGTCACCAACGGTAGAATTATAATAATAATAATCAGCATTAGCATCATTATTAATGCCCAAGCTCTTAGTAATTATATTTTTATAAGGGTTTGTTTCCGCTTCATCTGGAGTCATATTGCCACTCTTAACCAACTCATTTACATAGGAGTGATCCTCGGTTAATTGAATTAACTTATTTTCATGTAAAACGTAGCCTCTACTATCTCCTAAGTTAGCTAGCAATAACTGTTGTCCTGCAATGAGTGCCGCTACGATGGTAGTGCCCATTTCCGCATATTTAATATCTTCATTGGCTTTTTTAATAATGAGTTCGTTAATCTCAACCAATTCTTGAGCGAACCATTTTTTAGCTTCGTCCAAATTAGAAAAATCAGTCTTTCTAAAATGGTTACCTAATTGAGATACTGCCATTTTAGAAGCTACTTCACCAGCATTATTCCCGCCAATTCCATCTGCTATTAAAGCCAGTAATAACTGATCTGAGTTAAGAAAGGAACCTACTGCATCTTCGTTTTTAGCTCTCACCATTCCTCGTGACGACTGATAAGCAATTTGCATTTTAATCACTCCATTATTTGGTTCGGATTAATGAACTAACATAAAATCCATCTGATAAATAATCATCAGGATAAATTCTCAAATCCGGTTCATTTCTATTAGGCTTTAAGTTTAAATCTGTTTTGGTCATTTGTAATTGAAAGTTCGGATGATTTTGCAAGAATTTCTGAACAACCTCTATATTCTCCTGATTTACAATCGTACAGGTACTATAAGTAATTTGACCACCAATTTTCACCTTATTGGCCATAGCATTTAAGATTTCAAATTGAACTTGACTAAGTTTATCAATATCACTTGGTTGTTTTTGATATCTGATTTCTGGCTTTCTTCTAATTAATCCCAGACCAGAACAAGGAGCATCTACCAAGATTTGGTCAAAACTTTCATCATCAAATCGTTCATCAACTTTACGGGCATCTAAAGCCTCTGTTTTAATAACATCTGCCACTTGTAGTCGTTTAGCATTGGCTTGAATTTGCTTTAATTTATTTTCATGAATATCTAATGCTGTAATTTGTCCCCCTTGATCAGCAGACAATCTAGTTGCTATTTGAGTAGTCTTACCACCAGGAGCGGCACAGGCATCTAAAATTTGATCACCAGGATTAATAGTCATTGATTCTACTGGTAACATCGCACTTTCATCTTGGATTGTAAATTTACCGTCCACAAACGCTAACGTATTAGTTAATGTTTCACTACCAGATTCAACAATTAATGCTTCACTGGCAACCTGACTAGAATGAACGTCGTAACCATCATCTTCTAATTCCGCCTTGAGCGTGGCCACATCAGTTACTTTAGTATTTACCCGAATAGATTGCTTGGGAGCCTGGTTAATAGTTGAAAAAATAGATGCTACTTTTTCGACGTCTAATTGTTGACTTAACATGTCTACTAACCATTCGGGGACACTACTAACAACAGAAATTCTTTCTATTGGGTCCTTAATCTCTACTAGATCTGGCAACCCTTTTCTATCCATCGCGTGTAAAATACCCGTAACCATCCGTCGAATACCATCATGCCCCAGTTCTTTGGCCACTTTGATAGTTTCATCAAAAATTGCTCGCTTGGGTACTCGATCCATGTACTGCATTTGATACATCGCTGTATAAAGTAATACCAATACCCAATCATCGGTTTTATCTGGACGTTTTAAGAATGGTTTAATCTGGTAGGCAAAAGTAAGTTGATGCTGTAAAACTCCATATACTAACGAAGTATAAAAGCGACGATCAACGGAACTTAAATCAGCGTGTCGTAAATCTGAATCAACTTGTAAATTAGAGTATGCCCCATTTTGAGTACGTACTAACGTCTTAACCGCCAGTTCACGTGGATTTGTAATTATTTTATTCATTTGTGATTACCTGTTGTCCTTCAGTTATTTTTTGACCACTTCCATTTAAAAACTGGGTAATATCTTGTTTAGGTTTACCAGCCGGTTGAATATTTTTTAAAGCAATAATAGTTTGATCACCAGCGGCAATGAAAAGATCGTGTTTAGCCTTTTTAACTACCATCCCTGGTAATAAATCAGTAGTTTCATTGATAACTTCCGTTTGCCAAATCTTTGTGCGCTTACCATTAAGAATGGTAAATGCTCCTGGATTAGGTCTTAAAGCCCTTACCTTAGCATCTACTAATTTAGCTGGTTTCGTAAAATCAAGTTGTTCCTCTCCTGGTTGAATGTTTGGTGAAAACACTACTTCTGCTTCTACTTGGGATTTAGGTTCGATGCTGCCATCCATAACTCTAGGTAACGTTGCTAACAATAGGTCACGGCCAATGAAGCTAAGTTTATTAAATAAACTTTCAACGTCGTCATTATTTTGAATGGGTAAACTTTGTTGTGCCAAAATATCACCAGCATCCATTTTTTTGACCATGTACATAATGGTAATTCCAGTTTCTTCATCACCATTCATCAAAGCATATTGAACCGGAGCACCACCCCGATACTTAGGAAGTAAAGAACCATGAACGTTAACTGCTGCAATTTTAGCAGCGTTAAGCAACTTAGTTGGTAAAAATTGACCAAAAGCTGCTGTAATAATGAAATCTGGAGCAATATCAATCATTTGTTGTAATTCATCACTACCACTAATTTTTTCTGGTTGTAACACCGGAATATTTAACTGAGTTGCCAGTTGTTTTACTGGTGACGCCATAATTTTGTGCTTGCGTCCCACTGGTCGATCAGGTTGTGTTACTACCGTCTTTACATCATAGTTATTATCTACTAATCCCTGTAAAACAGGTACCGCAAATTGAGGAGTGCCCATAAATATTACTGAAGTCATACTTTACCTACTTTCTGTTGTTATTAATTACATAAAATCAAGGGGTTCATTATCAATGCCGATTTGGACACCTTTTTTAGCTTTATTTTGCGCATCATACAATAAATCAGTCAAAGTTAGATGCAATTCTGGTTCACGTCGATATTTAACGATCAACTGATAATAATATTTATTATTAACTCGCTTAATCATTTTAGGTGTAGGACCCAAAATAATAGTCTGCTCTGATAATTGGTTCACCAACGTTTGCTGAATTTCATAAGCCACTTTCAGCGCTTGGGTTTCTTCCTTAGAACTAATTGTGATTTTGACCGTGTAATAATACGGTGAATACTTCCCTTGTTGCCTGACTTTCATCTCAGTTTCGTAAAATTTTTCGTAGTCCTGCGTTTTAGCCAATTGAATCGCATAGTGATCTGGATTAAAAGTTTGGATAATAACATTTCCCTGCTTATCTGCCCGACCAGCCCGACCAGCAACTTGAGTTAATAATTCAAAAGTGCGTTCACTAGAACGAAAATCAGGAAATTCCAGAGCAGAATCCGCATTTAAAACTCCTACTAAGGTAACATTGGGAAAGTCTAATCCTTTAGCAATCATTTGAGTTCCAACTAAAATATCGGCTTCTTGTTGACCAAATCGTTGAATAATTCGCTCATGAGAGCCTTTTTTTCTAGTAGTATCCACATCCATTCTCACGACTTTAGCAGTGGGAAAAAGCTGGTTAACATCTTCTTCTAGTCGTTGACTGCCCATACCATGTTGTCGTAATTTTTCACTACCACATTCTGGACATTTATTGGGCATTGGTTGACTAAAACCACAGTAATGACAACGTAGTGAATTAGTATCTTTATGATAAGTCAGTGATATATCACAATTAGGGCATTGTGGTACATGTCCACAACTACGGCAGAGGACAAACGAAGCATAACCTCGGCGATTTAACATCAAAATAACTTGCTCATGTTTTTGTAACCGGTCATCAATAGCTGATATTAGTGGTTGAGATAAATCACTGGGGGCGCCATTAGCAATTTCATTTTTCATATCAATAATATCAACGTGCGGTAATGCGTGATCATTGATTCTTTTAGGAAGCAACAGTCGCTGATAAATCCCCTTATAAGCACGAGCACGAGATTCTAATGAAGGAGTAGCACTCCCCAACACTACCGGACAATGATGGTATTGAGCCCGCCATTTGGCCACGTCTCTGGTATGGTAACGAGGGTTATCGGCTTGCTTATAACTGCTATCGTGTTCTTCATCCATAATGATGACTCCCAGATTATCAAGCGGGGCAAAAACGGCCGAGCGTACTCCCACTACTACTTTAGCTTGACCAGATTCAATTCGTTGCCACTCATCAAATCGTTCACCTACGGACATGGCCGAATGAAGCATTGCCACTTTATTACCAAAGCGACTCCGAATTCGATTAGTGATTTGGGGGGTCAAAGTGATCTCTGGAACTAACAGCAATGCTGTTTTACCCAATTTTAAAGCATTAGCAATCACCTGTAAGTATACTTCCGTTTTACCAGAACCGGTAACCCCTTCTAACAAAAAAGTGGTTGGTTGTTGTTGTATGATTGCTTCGTTAATAGTTGTTACTGCATGATCTTGATCTGGTTGCAATTTTAATGGTTGCGTTGACTGCACTTCTTGTCTAAAAGGATCACGATTTTTAACGATAGTTGTTTTTTGCAGCCAACCATTTTGTTCTCCCACCTTAATAGTGCTAGCATTAATTTTTTGCTTGGTTAATTCTGATTGTAAAATAGGCTCAGTTAACCGTCCTAATATTGTTAATAAACGTTGTTGACTAGTAGCATTTTTTTTCAAGTGTTGTTTGATTTTGGCCGCTTGCGCCTCATCAATTAACGATGTAATAGCTAGTTGATTAATTTCACTAGTTTTTTTCGATAAAATATACTCAAACGTTGCTTGCTTAGTTTGAATTAATTTAGCAATAGTTGCTGTAGTAGCTGAGTCAAGTTGCTTATTTTGATATTCTACTTTATCTTTTTTGCCAAAAATTTGATTAACCATTTCCTCGGCCGAGGGCGTATTAGGCACCAAATATTTTTTAACTTTAGTACGCATTCCACCTGGAATCATAGTTTGCAAACAACTAATCAAAAATGAATACGTATCATCTGCCATCCATTGGGCCAATTGTAATAATTCTTCGTTAATAACGGGTTTTAGATCAATTAATTCAATAATTGGTTTTAGTTGGCCATCAAACTCACTATTATCATTTAATGCCACCACAAAACCCACTACTTGCCGTCGTCCAAAAGGTACGACGACTCTCATCCCCACTTTAATAATAGAGACCAGGTTTGCCGGAATTAAGTAACTATATGAGGTATTAATCTGAAAGGTTGGAACATCTACAACCACTTGTGCAATTGGCAATATCGTCTCTCCTTACTGTTTAGATGATTTGTTCACCGATGACATTGATTAATTCGGTAGCAATAGCTAGTTTTGATTCTATTGGTGTTTGAATTTGTTGACCGTTTTTAAAAATAAAAGTAACTTGATTATCATCTGAGTTAAATCCGATATTGATATTAGCGACATCATTGGCCACAATCAAGTCTAAATGTTTTTTCAGCATTTTTTTAGTGGCATTTTCTAATAAATCATTAGTTTCAGCAGCAAATCCGACTACGAATTGATTTGATCGTTTGATTTTACCAATTTCAGCAACAATATCTGGATTTTTAGTCAAAGAAATATTCATTAAATCATTATCATCATTTTTTTTAATTTTTTGTTTGGCTGTTGTTAAAGGTCGAAAATCAGCTACCGCAGCAGCCATTATTAACCCATCGGCATCTGTAAAAGCATCTTTTACAGCATTAAATAATTCAGCCGCTGATTCAATATCAATAATTTTCATGCCAGTTGGTCGTGACAAGCTGGTTTTACCAGTCATTAAGATCACTTCGGCCCCCGCCCGTTGGGCTACTCGAGCAATTGCATACCCCATCTTACCAGAGGAATCATTACTCAAATATCTTACTGGGTCAATTCGTTCTTTAGTTCCGCCAGCAGTTACAATGATTTTTTTGCCTTGTAGTTGCTTGGTAACCGATAATTCCATCACTTCTAACCAACTAACAATATCAACTGGTTCTGGCATTCTGCCTTTACCTTCATAACCTTCTGCTAAAAAGCCAGTTGCCGAATCCATTAATTGAATTCCATCTTCTCGTAATGTACGAATATTTCTCTTAGTGGCCGGATTTTCTAACATATGGGTATTCATAGTAGGAACCACATAAATCGGGGCCGTCGTTGCTAGTAGAGCCGAACTAGCAATATCATCAGCAATTCCATTAGCCATTTTAGCAATTAAATCAGCCGTAGCCGGTGCCACAATAGCTAAATCAGTTTCATCAGCAATTTTAATGTGATTTACGTCACTTGCACTTTCGACCTTAAATTCATCAGTATACACCGTTTGTTTGCTAAGAGTCATAAAGGTTAGCGGTGTCACAAATTCAGTAGCCGCTTTTGTCATTACAACGGTTACCTGATTACCCTTTTTAATCAATAGCCGTAATAAGCTCAGAGATTTGTATACCGCAATACTACCACTAACATATAAAGTGATTTTTTTATTAGTTAACATCTAGCCACCCTCTCTTAGTCGTCCAATATTTCTGAACTCTATTGTACCAAATTTTTACCTAAAAAAATAAACTGAGAATAACAATTCCCAGTTCATTTAATAGCTTTTACTTAATTAATCAAAGTCTCGTTCTTTAGGATCGATTTTTAATACACCGGCTTCAATTTCTTCTAAAGCCTTACCAACGGACTTGTCTGACTTGTATTCAGATTTTGGTAATAATAGTGGTGATCCTGCATCAATTTCATGAGCACGCTTGCTGGCAAGCATAATCAATGAATAACGAGAATCGATTTTATCTAATAGTTTATCTACAGATGGATAAAGTAACATATTTAGTCGTCTCCTAACATTGCTTCGTATTCGGGCATTACTCGATTAACTTTTAATCGTTCGCTATTAATGATCGTTTTAATGCGATCAACAGCTAACTCAACTCTATCATTTAAAACCGCATAATCATAGTTTCGCATCATTTTAATTTCTGACGCCGCCGTTTTGATTCGCTTATTAATGACTTCAATATCATCAGTTCCACGACCAACTAATCGATGTTTTAATTCTACCAAATCAGGAGGAGTTAAAAAGACAAAGATTGCGTCAGGAACGTTAGCACGAATTTGCATAGCTCCATTAACTTCAATTTCGAGAAATACATCTTTACCAGATTCTAGGGTTTGATTAACGTACTTTAATGGTGTTCCGTAATAATTGTCAACATACTTGGCATATTCTAACATTTCACCATTTTTAATATTTTCTTCGAATTCTTCTTTACTGACGAACCAATAATCAACCCCATTTTTTTCACTATTTCGGGGTTTTCTTGTCGTCATCGAGGTTGAATACTCAAAATCAATGTCTGGTTCTTCAAATAGTGCCTTCCGAACGGTTCCTTTACCGACACCGGAGGGTCCTGATAATACGATTAACATTCCTTTTTTGGTCATCGAATTAATCCCTTCAATAAATTGTTAATACTAACTATTATCTCTTTTTCTGGGGTGTTTGACAACCTATTTAAGTAAAAAAGTGGAAACAAAATACGGCTTGCATTTTAGAACGTTTGTTCGTATAATGAAAACACAAACAAATGTTCGAGGTGAAAAAATGCAAAATCAAAAGAGCAACTTAGCAAACATCACTCAATTTGCCCAACAACAATATCAAAAATTATTCAGTCCTATTAATAATATCGAATTCAAGCAAATGCCACTTTTTCAAATTGAATTATTTTTACAACAAACCATTCATGATCAGTTGATCGTTCAACTAGATTTTAAAGATCAATCTAATCCAATTATTGGACAAATTTTCAAATTAAATCAAGAAAGATACTTAATTACTACCCAAAATAAAAAAATCAATAAACTACTTTTTATTAATGAAATTAAAGCCATTCATCAAATTTAAGCTAAATACTAAAAGACGAAGACAATTAACTTCGTCTTTTTTATTTGCTTGTAGAAATAATTTCTTCTTTTTCTTTAACAGCTAAATCAATTAATTCATTGGCATGTTCTTCAGTTAACTTAGTAATTTGCGTTCCAGCAAACATTCTTGCTATTTCTTGGACACGTTCTGCTGGATTTAATTCACGTAAGAAAGTTTGGGTGCGTTTATTACTGGTTTTTTTACTAATAAAATAGTGATGATCACTCATCGCCGCTACCTGGGGTAAATGGGTAATACATAACACCTGAGATTTTGTTGAGATAGTAAATATTTTATTACCAATAGCTTGAGCTACCCGTCCAGAAACACCAGTATCTACTTCATCAAAAATAATAGACGTAACACCTGCTGCTTTGGCAAACATAGTCTTTAAAGCCAACATCAACCGTGATAATTCACCACCAGATGCACTTTTCACCAAAGGTAACATCGCCTCGCCAGGATTAGTTTGAATAAAGAATTCCACTTGATCTAATCCTTGATTGGTTAACTTAGGTGTTGAAGTGATTTTCACTTCAAACACCGCTTTATCCATATATAAATCAGCTAATTGTTGATGAACTGCCCGTTGCAATTTACTTGCTGCTCGTTGTCTTTCTGCACTAATACTCGTCGCTATCGTTAATAGTTCTGCTTCTAATTGAGCTACCCGCTGATTTAAATCATCATCTTTACCCTGATTGCCCTGCATCTTGGTGTATTCGGTACTAATTTCGTCGTAATAACTCAAAATTTGATCAATACTATCACCATACTTACGCTTTAGTTGAAAAATGGCATTTAAACGCTGTTCTACTTGATCTAACTCATCTTGATCAAATTCCTGTGTACTAAGTTCTGCTGAAATATCACTACTAACATCTTGCAAAGAGTAATAGGCAGTATCTAGTTCTTCGCTAATTTTTTTAAAATTATCGTCTAATGAACTAATTCCTTGCATAGCATTCATTGCTTGTCCAATAAAATCTAACGGACTAGTATCTTCAGTTCCATTAATATTAACAAAACTCGCCGCTAACGCATCATGCATTCGTTGAAAGTTATTTAACCGATCTCTCTTCAACACTAATTCTTCTTCTTCACCAGTATGAAGTCCTGCCGTCTCAATTTCTTTCATTTGAAATTGCAGCATGTCGATTCGTTGTGCCCATTCTTTTTCATTTTGACTTTTTTCTTTAATTAGACGTTGCAATTCTCGGTACTCATCATATTTAGTATGGTATTTAACTAAATTCTGTTTCAGTTTATTAGTCCCAAATTCGTCTAATAAATGAATATGATTATCCGGATTCATTAATTCTTGTTGATCATTTTGTCCTTGAATATCAACAATTGTTGCTCCAATTTTTTTCAAAATTCCCAAGGTAACTAACATACCATTAATTCTAGCGCTAGTTCGCCCACTGGCAAAAATTTCTCGTTCAATAATAATCGAATCATCTTCATATTCAATTCCAAATTGATCTAAGTAAGCATAAGTAAGACTTCCCTTAGGAAAACTAAATTGGCCTTGAACAATTGCTTTTTTAGCCCCAGTTCTTACAAAATCATGGGATGCTCTACCGCCAGCTAATAATCCAACCGCATCAATAATAATTGATTTACCAGCCCCAGTTTCACCGGTTAAAACCGTCATCCCATCTTGAAATTGAACATCGAGATGTTCGATAATTGCAAAATCAGTAATAGAAAGTTCTAATAACATCGCTGCTTCCTTTCTACGCTGCTAAACCATTGCGTCAATTTTAGTGCTAAATTGATTGGCCATTTCCTCACTCACACAAATTACTAAAACGGTATTATCGTCACTGATAGTTCCAAAAATTTCGTCATAGTTCATTTGACTGAGCAAACTCGAAATAACTGGACCACTACCCGGAATTACTTTTAATAAAATTAAATTAGTTTGAATTTTCATGGAAATAAAGGATTCCGTAATGGTTTGAACCAGTTTTCGTTCCGCGTTTACATTTTTTTGAGCGGGCATGCTATAACGATATCCCCCAACACTAGATGGTACTTTCACCAACTGCATTTCTTTAATATCTCGAGAAATGGTTGCCTGCGTCACATTCACGCCCTGTGCATTCAGTAATTGGACAAAATCAGTTTGCCGTTGAATATTATGGTCAACTAATAACTGTCGAATGATATTTTGACGTTCTTGCTTTTTCACAGTCTTACCTCCAATTACTCTTGATTTTTCAAATCAGTATAGGCATTATCAATAGCTTGTTCAATTGATGTTTGGCTTAACATTTGAGGATTATCCGTTGACTTCAAATGTACTAAAAATTCAATATTACCGCTACCACCCTTAATCGGTGAATAATCTAATCCCAAAATCGAATAACCATTTTCAAGGGCAAAATTCAAAATTTTATTTAGTACATCTTGGTGGACCTTTCGATCTCTAACAATACCATGTTTACCGACATTAGCTTTACCAGCCTCAAATTGCGGTTTAATTAACGCAACGACATCACCTTCTGGCAGCAAAATCTCCTTTAAAGGTGGCAAAATTAACTCCAACGAAATAAAAGAAACATCAATAGAGGCGAATTCTGGTTGACCGTGATCAAAATCAGCTAATTTAGAATAGCGAAAGTTAGTGTGCTCCATAACGATTACTCGTTCATCTGAACGTAACTTCCAAACTAATTGGTTACTACCCACATCTAAGGCATAACTCAACTTAGCTCCGTTTTGAAGCATCACATCCGTAAAACCACCTGTAGAAGAACCAATATCTAAAACTGTTTTATCGGCTACGTTAATATTAAAAACCTTCAAAGCCTTTTCTAGTTTCAAGCCACCTCGGCTAACATAGGGCATTGGTTTGCCCTTAATGTGTAGTTCAGTATCTACTGGAATCTTTACTCCTGGCTTATCTAGTCGTTCTTCGTTATCACCCAAAACTTCTCCGGCCATAACGGCTCGTTTAGCTTTTTCACGAGTATCAAACAAGCCTTGAGTAACTAATAAAACATCTACTCTTTGCTTTTCCATTAATAATCTCCATCCAATTTAAAATACGTAAAAAATGATTTCAACAAATCTACGTTAACATTGTTAAGTGCCCCAGCTTTAGCTAAAGCAATCTTACCTAATTCAATTGTTTCTCTTAGTTTAACTTTGGACTCCGATAAACCTAACAAATTAGGATAAGTATTTTTATTTTCGTCTTGATTAACAGGTTTGCCCAACTTGGTCTCAGTACTAGTAACATCTAAGATATCATCATAAATTTGAAAAGCCAGACCAAATAAATCCGCAAACTCTAAAAACAACTGTCGCCGCTGTTGGGTAACATTAGCCATTATTAACCCCGCAGCAATAGCATCTTGAATCAAAGCCCCAGTTTTTCGTCGATGTAATAACTGTAGCTGAGTTAAGGATAATTGTTTACCTTCATTAGTCACGTCATCGACTTGACCCGCTACCATTCCTGCTGGTCCAGCATCTTTGGCTAACTCTAAAGTTAATTGTGCCTTTTGAGTATCAGACAAGTCTCCGTCAGTTAACCATTGAAAAGCCAAAGTTAATAACCCATCTCCAGCTAAAATAGCAGTAGCCTCACCAAATTTAACATGGCTAGTGGGTTGATTACGCCTTAAATCATCATCATCCATGGCGGGTAAGTCATCGTGAATCAACGAATAAGTATGCAGTAACTCCAATGCAGCAGCAGCTCGTAAACGGCTACTAGAAATTTCCACCTTAAAGGTATTTAAAACAGCCAACGTGAGTAATGGTCGCATCCTTTTACCACCAGCATTAACTGAGTAAGCCATTGATTCTGCTAATAATGGTTGTGGAACGGATAACGGTATTTCACGTTTCACATAATCATTAATCACTGGAAGCCACTTTAATTCAAAATCGGTTAACATACTACTCATTGGTATCAGTCTCTTCATTCACTTCAAATGCACTTTCGTTGCCGTCTTTATCGACAATTTTGGCCATTGTGGTTTCAGCCTGAGTCAATGTTTTTTGCAATTCGGTGGTTAACTCAATCCCCTTTTTAAATTGATTCATGGATTCTTCCAAAGGAGTATTTCCTTGTTCTAATTGATTAACAATTTGTTCTAATTCTTGCATTTTTTCTTCAAATGTCTGATTACTTGCCATTATCTATGTTTTCCTCTCGTTTAACTTGAATGGGGGTTACTGATGCTTGTCCATCTTTAAAATGAACCGTGAACGATTGCTTGGTCCCCACTTTAATTTGATTAACACTAGTTAATAATTTACCGGAATCATCCGTTGTATAAGTATAGCCACGACTTAAAATTTTTAAGGGACTTAAATGATCCAATGATTCTGCCAATAGTTTTAATTGTTGAGTTGGTGTCGATATAATATTTTTCATTACTTGATTTAAACGCATCGAATTTAATTCTAATTGCTGCTGTGCCTGTTGAATCTTAGTTAAAGGTGTAGCCAATTTTAATCGGGATTGATTAACCGTTAATAATTCTCTTTGTTGGTGTAACTGTTGGTTAAGATTTTGGCGAAGTCGAGTCGACAATGTATCCAGCCGTTGACTGTAGCTCTCGTATATTCGTTGTGGTTGCTTAAATATTGGCGAAGCAATTAAATGAGTTAGATTGGTTTGATAACGATTTAAAATACCGTTAATCCCATTGGTTAATCGTACTTGATCAGTAGCTAATTCGGCCAGTAATTGATCTAATCGCGGAACTGCTAATTCGGCTGCTGCCGTTGGTGTAGCCGCACGTTGGTCAGCTACCAAGTCGGCAATAGTAGTATCCGTTTCATGTCCCACGGAAGAGATTACCGGTATTTGACTGTTAAAAATCGCTCTAGCCACAATTTCCTCATTAAATGGCCAGAGATCTTCAATAGAACCACCGCCTCGACCAATAATTAACGTATCAAAGCCACCAATTTGATTAACTCGATTGATTTGATTGGCAATATCAACAGCAGCTTCATTTCCTTGTACTAAAGCCGGAAATAATGTAATTTGGGCAATTGGGAAACGGCGTCGCACTGTAGTAATGATATCTCGAATTACAGCTCCACTGGGAGAAGTTACCACGGCAATTTGTTTAGGGATTACTGGCAATGCCTTCTTAGGAGCATTAAAAAGGCCCTCTTTAGCTAATTTTTGTTTCAATTGTTCTAATGCCTGATAAAGCTGACCCACACCATCAGGTTCCATTCTTTCAACATAAATTTGATAACTACCAGAAGGTTCATAGACAGAAATATGTCCTACTACTAATACCTTCATACCTTCCTCTGGTTCAAATTTTAATTTATTAAAAGCAGACTTAAACATAATTGCACTAATTTTCGCATGATCATCCTTGAGACTGAAGTATTGATGAGCATTAGGCCGTAATCGAAAATTAGAAATTTCACCAGTCAAATAAACTTTACCTAAATAGGGATCATAGTCAAACTTTCGTTTTAAATATTTAGTTAATGCACTAACTGATAAATACTCATTTGCCACTATTTAGCCCCCATTTAGTTAATTCAACTGTTTGTTGCATTAAGGTCGCAATTGTCATCGGACCAACTCCACCTGGAACTGGTGTAATATATCCCGCACGATCAAAAACATCGTCGTAATCAACATCACCGACCAAATGACCAGTTTCATCAATATTTTGACCAACATCAATAATAACAGCACCCTGTTTGATACTCTTTGCTTGCAATAAATGCAATGTTCCGGTAGCAGCCACAATCACATCAGCGGTTTTAGTATATTCTAAAATATCTGTAGTATAGCGATGTAAAACTGTGATGGAAGCCCCAGCATTCAATAATAACGCCGCCATTGGTTTACCAACAATAGCACTTCTACCAATAACTACTGCTTTTTTACCTAGTAGATCGATATTATATTCCTTTAACATGGTCATAATACCTTTAGGAGTACAAGCCACTGGATAATTAGTTGTATCATCTAAAAATAATTTACCGACATTATAGGGATGAAATCCATCTACATCTTTTTCTGGTTTGATTTTTCTAGTTATTTTTCGTTCATCAATATGAGTAGGCAAAGGATCTTGAACCAAAATACCATTTATGGCATCATCATCATTTAATTGTTGCACAATATCAATTAATTCTGTCTCAGTGATTGTATCAGCTAACTCAATTACCTTAGAATTAATGCCTAACCTTTGGGCAGTTTTATTCTTATTTCGAACGTAACGTTGACTAGCCTCATCGTTACCAACAATCACCACCGCTAATCCTGGAGTAATGCCCATTTCTTTTAAGTGTTGAACTTCCATTTTAGTTTGTTCGTTGGTTTTTTTTGCTAATTGTTTACCATCAATAATAGTTGTCATACTTTACCTCCCAAATAAAAATACCTAAACCTTATTTTAGACTATTAGAACACAAAAAAATAGATTTACCAAAAATGTAAATCTATTTTTCCATATTGTTTAATTCGCTAGATAAAACTCCGTTAACAAATTTTCGAGATTGATCATCACTAAACTTCTTGGTTAATTCAACCGCCTCATTTAATGATACTTTACTTGGCACGTCAGCTACATAATGCATTTCATAAATCGCTAATTCCAAAATAATCAAATCTACTTTTGCTAATCGATTTAATGACCACCCTGAATGTAAGTGACCCGTGATAGTTTCATCAAGAATCGCCTTTTTGTCCGTTACGCCATCTACTAATTCGACTAAGTATTCTGGAATTTCTTCACCAAAACGATTATCCGTTAAAGCTTGATAAAAACTTTCACGATCAATTTCAGGATTAGTATTTAGGGCAAATAACGTTTGAAAGGCAATTTCTCTAATTTGATGTCGATTAATTTTCACTATTCTTCACCATCTTCATTATTAGCAAATGGGTTGTTAGGATCCACACTACTATTTTCAGCTTGAACCGGAACAACACCTTGAACATGGACATCAACTTGTTGCACTTTTAAATCCGTCATGAATAACAATTGTTCTTTAACTTTATCCTGAATTTCTAAGGCTACCTTAGGAACTGAAACCCCATAATTCAAGTAAACAAATATTTCAACAATTAATTGATCGTTATCACGACTAACTTTCACGCCTTTACTATGATCTTTTCTGATACCTAGTAATTCGTTGACACTTTTATACAATGAACTTTGCATGCGGCTTACACCATCAACTTCGGCAGCTGCAATTCCAGCAATGATTTCCAGTACTTCTGGAGTAATTTCAATTTTTCCCAAGTCAGGATTGTCAGATTGCAAAACAATATTAGTTTCTTCAGCCATAACAACGCCTCCGTTTAAATTTTAGTTCTAGCCCCGTGAAATGTAAGTTCCATCAGTGGTGTTAATAACTAATTTATCACCCTGGTTAACAAAGAATGGAACTTGAAGAGTTAAACCAGTAGTCATAGTAGCAGGTTTAGAACCACCTGAAGCAGTATCACCCTTGATACCAGGTTCAGTTTCAGCAACTTCCAATGTTACTGTATTTGGTAATTCAACTCCAAGAGTTTCATTACCAAATTGAGTAACGTTAACTTCCATATTTTCTTGCAAGTAGTTTAATTCTTCTTGAATGTTTTCTGCTGGAATAGAAAGTTGATCATAAGTATCCAAATCCATGAATACGTGATCAGTACCATCAGCATACAAGTATTGCATCTTCTTAGTATCAATTTGTGCTTGTTCCATCTTAGCACCGGCACGGAAAGTCTTTTCTTGAACGGCACCAGTTCTTAAGTTCTTAAGCTTTGAACGAACAAATGCGCCACCCTTACCAGGTTTAACGTGTTGGAAACTAATAATTCTCCAAATTGCACCATCAACTTCGATGGTCAATCCATTTTTAAAATCAGCAGTTGAAATTGCCATGTTTATTCCTCCTAAAGTATGTAATACTTCGTCTATTATATAATACTTTTTGATTAAAAAGCCGATTAATCCTTAATAAATATTATTTGATAAAAAAAAGGCCTAAAAATTAGGCCTTTTTTGATTAGATCTATTTAGTAGCAGCTTCTTCAGCAACTGGATAAACAGAAACTTGGCGTTTGTCGCGACCCATGCGTTCAAAACGAACAACACCGTTTACCAAAGCAAACAAAGTATCGTCACCACCGCGGCTTACGTTTTTACCTGGGTAAATATGAGTACCACGTTGACGGTAAATGATTGAACCACTAGTAACAGTTGAGCCATCAGCTGCCTTAGCGCCTAAACGACGACCAGCTGAGTTACGACCGTTGGTAGTAGAACCTCCCCCTTTATGGTGAGAGAAGAATTGCAAGTTCATTGCTAACATAAAATTACACCTCCAAAATTAACTTTTAATCAATGATTTCTGTTTGAATGTAATTACTATAATTAGTGGTTACATCCAATAACCCGTTTTCAAAGGTTTGCAAAATTGCATTCACTTCGAGGTACTTATTATTATCAGTAATTAGCGGAATCTTAACTTGTAGATAACCACCATTTTCGTCATCACTAACAACTTCAGGTGTGATTTTAGCCACTTCCTGCAAGCCGTTCACTGTTGAAATTGACAGAACTGAAACAGCTGCACAAACAATATCTTGTCCGTATTCGCCAGCATCAGCGTGACCTGTTATGATAAACTCAACAATCTGATTTTGATTATGGGTAATTCTAGCTTTAATCATCCAGCTTTACTCCTAATAATTAAGCGTTGATTGAGTCAATAACAACCTTGGTATATGGTTGACGATGACCCTTCTTAGAACGGGAACCCTTCTTTGGCTTGTAACGGAAAATAGTGACTTTCTTTTCGCGGCCTTGCTTTTCAACAGTTGCGCTAACAGAAGCACCGTCAACGAGTGGAGTACCAATCTTAGTACTGTCACCGCCAACCATTACAACTTGATCAAAAGTAACTTTGTCGCCTTCGTTTGCGTCAAGCTTTTCAACGTAAACTATGTCACCTTGTGAAACCTTATATTGTTTACCACCAGTAATGATAATTGCGTACACAGTGTGCACCTCCTTATTTTTGCTTAGACTCGCCGAGTTAAGCGCCCCAAAAGGGAACTTAGTAGCTCAAGTCGTGCGGTTGTAGCTGTGGAAGCCACAATTACAACAGTTGCAATTATACAAGAACATTATGTATTCGTCAACTAAATAAAAAACAGCCCAAGATTTGGACTGTCTTACTATTTTCGGGAAGCTAGATGCTTACTATTTTCCCTAATGGACGTCGAGTTATTAATAAAAAACTGAATAAAACCAGCAGCAATTACTGTAAAAATTAAAAAAATGACAATTCCCACAACTTCCACCTCCTAGAATAACAAATAACTTTGTAACCTATTTGTCACAATCAATTATCACCTTTAGTTAAAAATCTGGCAATTGATATGCTCACTAATTTAATAAAAATCAACAAAATATATCTTTATTTAATAAATAAACCTAATATTACTAAAATCAAACAATTAATGATTGACTAATTTCGACTTTTTATTCTATAATTATGGATGTTGTTGATTAAAACATTTTGTTGCAGTAGCTCAGCTGGATAGAGCAACGGTCTTCTAAACCGTAGGTCGAGGGTTCGAATCTCTCCTGCAACATTTTATAGTTACATAGCTTGAGTTGAACAAACTAAGGAAACGAGCTAACCCTTTAAAATCATGGGTTAGCTCGTTTTTTGTCGTTCTTTAAAATTCACAATTTTACATAGATTAGCATAGTTTTGTAAAACATTTACCAATTTTTTGCCAATTTAAAAAATCAGTTGTTCCCTTACGTATCTACAACGATGAAACTGAATAATTTAAAATTAGTCAATTTAACTATAATAAGTTAAAAAGCAACCCTCAAGGGGTTGCTTTTTAATAATTATTTTGTTGTCTTTGTTTATTAACTTCATTTTTAGCAAAAAAAGCAGCTTGAATTTCATCTGTGGTAAAACCAAAATCAACTAGACCGAATTTTAAGAATAAATGCCAAGCATGCTTATAGCTACTTTCACTATGAGCAAAATAAGCTTTAAAGATCATTTGTTTCAAAATTAAATATTGTTTATCTAAAAATTCTTCTGCTTTTTTGGCTGTTATGGTTGTTAATTCAGATTGTGAATCAACAATTATCTTATTCCAATTTTTCAAATTAGCAATCAATAAAAAGAAATCCATCGCGTCGACATACTCATTTAATAAGGTTGCTCGTGAAGTTAATCCTTCGTCTTGCTTACCCCGATGAGTTTTCCAAACTTTAAACCATTCAGAAGTGTTAGCCATTTCACTTAATTCAACATCCAAAGCTACAAAAGCATTAGCTAAACGGTGATCTGGTTGCCAGACTAACTGACGTTTCATTTCAATTTGTCGATTTAATTCAACGGATGCTGCCAACATTTTTTGTAAATCCAAATTTAATCCTCCTAGCCAAAGATGTATGGATCAGAAATGATAGCTAATTCCTTATTATTTTTTAAATACCAGTCACTGATAAACGGATAATCCAAAATAAGTCCTAACCAGCTTTCTTTTTGTGGTTCATCATGAACTAATGCTCCCCACTTAGGATGACTGTCGCTACCGTCATTTTTGACAACTAACTTAATATCATTATCCAAATTCAAAATAGCTTCGCCATTGTCACCAGCCATTAACATGTAATTGCTTTGAGCAGCGTCAACGAATAATTCATCTAGAACCTCTTCACTAATGGCTCCGGCAGCAAAGGTGTAAAATTCACCATTGATGCTATCCAAAATATTAAAATCAACTCGGAATCCAAATGATTCCTTCAAAATTTTAGCAAAATCAATTAATACCGAGACAGCATTTTTAATGTTGGCTACTTCGGTTCCTTCAAGGGTAACTACGAAATAACTAACCAATGCCGTACTGTTAAACAACAATTCCTTACGTTGTAAGTCTAAGTAAAACAATGGCTTTTGATTTCTAGTAGGAGCAAAAAAGAAACCGCTATTACTCTTACCTGATTTGAAAAAGGCAAAATTATCGTCATTAAGTAATCGGAATTGGGCCTGAAGTTTTTCTACTCGTTTAACAGAATTAATCGCAAAGTTTTGCGGCACTTGATTTAAATCAAGCAAACGCTGCATGAAAACTAGTTGTACATCTTCATCGGAGTATTGATGTGGAAAAGTTAAAAATTTACTGTCTAGCTTAAAATCAGTCAAACCAATAGCTGCTTCTAATAAACTTTGTGAATGTTTAGTATCTACTAAAGTAGAAAACAATTCCACATAATCTTCGCCGTGTTGTAACCCTGATTTAATGGCACTACTATAACGGTTAAGTGTTTGGTTGTTGGTAATAACTTTGGTTTCACTTTCTGTTTTACTAGTCATTATCACTCACCTGCTTTTCTTCAGCATTATTGCCTAAGAAGCTTAATAAATAGTTTTTGTAAAGCGTCCGAGTACTATCGTTAAATTCAGCAAAAGTACCGAAAATTTGCTTAAGACTTTGACGTTCAAAGCCCAAAATTGTTTCTTCTTTAGATAATTTCAAAATTTCATTTTCATTACTCTTAATTTTTTTATTAGCATCGTTGGCCTGGTTATCAAGATTATCGATTTCAACTAACTGTTCTTCTAGGACTTGTTTTTCTTCTTTTTGTTTAGCAGATTCCCAAGGCATAGCTGAACGACCTTCTATTTCTTGCATCTGTCCTTGAAGTTTAGCTCGTTGCTTGTTTCGATCAGGTTGTTCAACTACTAAGTTAGTCAAATGATCATTTTCAGCGGCTAACCGTTGCATTGCTGCTTCATTAACTCGCTTACCCTCAGCTTCTAAATTAAAAGATTGAGCTAATTTATCATATTCCTCTTCATCAAATTCAAATGCCACGTTAATTACATCTAACTTGCCAAATAAACGATGATCCCACCAGTTACCAAAGTAGACATCAAATTGTCCCAATTCGTACTCATGGTAATAAAAGAATGGATAAGTTTCCCCTAAATAATCAATTAACTTATAGCTTAAATGATGACTTAACTCTGGAGTTAAATTTTGGGCCAAAGAAAAATCATATGTAGCGTTATCATTTAAATCAGGTTCTACATCTAATTGTTGATTATATTTATTATGATTAATCAATTGGTAAACGTGTAAATCGTTACCATCTTTAATCGAATTTTGTAGATCAGTCAAATAGTCAACTTTACCAGTTAATGCACTAGCTAGTTGGCTATCATTTTGTTCAAATTGATCGTTATTATTTTCTTCGACCATAATTATCCCTCGATATAATTTATTATTGCGTATATTTAGTGACTCTTCCTTATCTATTAATGTTATATGAAAATTTTAGATAAATAAAGGTCTTTTAACATTTTTTCCCTTTTATAAAGAAATGAAAAAAGCATCCCTCAAAAGGAACGCTTTTTACCACTTAATACTTATCTAAATATTGCTCTCGTTCCCAATCGGAAACCTTGGTTCGATAAGTATCATATTCGAGATTTTTGGCTTCAATAAAGCTTTGTGACAATCGTTTACCTAAAGCGTTTAAAACAACGTCATCTTGTTTCATGTACTTTAAAGCATTATGCAAAGTATCAGGTAGATTTTCAATATGATTTTGCTTTCTGTCATCAGCATCCATACTGTAAATGTTACGATCAACACTTTCTTCAGGTAAAATATTATTTTTCAGCCCATCTAAGCCAGCTTCCAAAACAGCAGCAATAGCTAAATAAGGATTAGCAGCTGGATCCACACTACGTAATTCAATTCTAGTGGAATTTCCTCGAGCACTTGGAATTCTAATTAATGGTGAACGATTAGAACCAGACCATGCTACATATACAGGTGCTTCATATCCTGGTACTAAACGTTTGTAAGAGTTAACAATAGGATTGCAGACAGCTGTGTAGGCTCTAGCGTGACTCAATAATCCACCTAAGAAGTGATAAGCTGTTTGAGACAATTTCATTTCACCATCTTCATCATAAAAAACGTTACCATTGTCATCAAATAGTGACATATTCAAATGCATTCCTGAGCCATTAATGCCACTCAGTGGTTTAGGCATAAAGGTAGCATAAAGACCATACTTACGTGCAACTGTCTTCACCACTAGTTTAAATGTTTGAATATTGTCTGCTGCTGCTAAGGCATCTTCATATTTAAAATCAATTTCATGTTGTCCCGGAGCAACTTCATGATGGGCAGCTTCAACATCGAAGCCCATCTCCTCTAAAGTCATCACAATTTCTCGACGACAGTTTTCACCCAAATCCATTGGTGCCATATCAAAATAACTCCCCTTATCATTTAATTGGGTTGTGGGTTCACCATTTTCATTCATTTTAAATAAGAAAAATTCAGGTTCAGGGCCAATATTAAAATCTTTAAATCCGGCCTTTTTCATATCTTCTAAAACTCGAATTAAGTTATTACGCGGATCGCCAGCAAATGGTTCCTTGTCGGCAGTATAAACTTCACAAATCACCCGAGCAATCTTACCTCGTTCTGAACTCCAAGGAAATACCATCCAAGTACTTAAATCGGGATACAAGTACATATCACTTTCTTCAATCCGGACAAATCCTTCAATGGAAGAACCATCAAACATAATTTTATTGTCTAATAATTTCTCTAGTTGAGTAATGGGCACCTCAACGTTTTTAATCGTGCCAAAAAGATCTGTAAACATTAATCTTAAAAAACTAACATTTTCTTCTTTAACCATTTGGCGAATATCATCTTTGGAATAATTATGTTTGGTAGCCATTAGTGAAAAAACCTCTTTTAATTTTATTGTAATTTATAAGGAATGAGTTGTATCAAAACCAGCACTTCTCATTAAATCAGCGTGAAGTAGTTGACGAGCAGCACTATCCGAAAGTTCAGTTTGACGTCGATATGACTGCTTACGCTCCAAATCGATAATATCATGCACCGTCATCCCACTTTCCAGATAATCCTTAATCTGTAGTAAACGATCAACATCATTTAACGAAAAAAGACGCTGATTGCCCTCGCTACGTTTCAAACTAATCAATTGCTGTTTTTCATAATAACGAATTTGGCGCGAAGAAAGTGCCGTTAACTGCATTACCGTTTTCATTGGCAGCACTGCCATTGACCGTCTTAATTCGCTTTCACTCATCATTGCCCTCCTAAATTATGGATTTATCATAACACTTACTGAGGTAGCGTCAATAATCGATGTCAGCTTTTATGACATGAATCCTAATTATTTTTCAACCATTGACTAACATCATTAAAAATGGCCGTAAGTTCTTCTGGTTGTTGAACTAAGTCGTACCACTGATTAACAGCCGTTTTATTGCGAAACCAAGTTAATTGCCGCTTAGCATAATGTCTAGAATCTTGTTTAATTTGATTACTAATTAAATTTAAAACAGTAGCATCGTGATTAAATTCATAATGATTAAATTCACGATAGCCGATTCCTTTGCTGGCAGGTAATTCAAAGCCACCATTATCTAGTAACCATTTGGCTTCATCAATTAACCCCTGCTTCATCATTAAATCAACTCGTTGATTAATACGTTCATAAAGTAATGTGCGGTTCGTATTTAGTCCAATGATAAAAGCGTCTAAATCAGTGGTCTGATTAGTTTGTTGCGTGATAGAATTTCCAGTTTGAGTCTTTACTTCAATTGCTCGAATGACCCGAACCGCATTAGTCAGATCAATTTTTTCGATAGCTAAAGGATCTATTTGATTTAATCTTTGAACTAAAGCATCTAAACCTTTGTCTTGTTGTAATTGTTGCAGTTCCTTACGTAAAACCGGATTATAATTTCCGTCACCACCTAAAGTCAATCCATTCAATAGTGCTTGAATATAAAAACCGGTTCCTCCCACGATAATAGGTATTTTCCCTTTAGCAACAATGGTTTCAATAGCTATACTAGCATCAGTCACAAAATCTGCAGCAGAGTATCGTTCGTCAACGTTTTTTATATCAATTAAATGATGAATAATACCAGCTTGTTCATTTGGCATAATTTTAGCCGTACCAATATTTAAGTGTCGGTAGACCTGCATCGAATCCCCGGAAATAATTTCACCATTAAATTTTTGTGCAAGTTTTAATGATAATTCCGTTTTACCAACTGCGGTAGGTCCTATAATTACAATTATTTTGGTCATTAATGTCACCCTTATCATTTTTTTAATCAATTTAGTAGATATCGTTCATTAAATAAAGCATAATAGAATGTGTAAGAATAAATTACGAATGGAGGCCACTCACATGTCAAAATTTTCTAGTGGATTAGCTGTTGGTATTTTAGGCACCGTGGCAGTTTTTGCTGGTAGTTTGCTTTCCTTTAAGAAAACGGTTGTTGAACCAATCGAAGTCCAAGAACAAAAATTCGATGACAATCGTAAAAAAGCGATGCGCAAAAGTCGTTCTGCTCACCATGGCTAAAAATTAATAATACAAAAGGGTTTGAGCCCAATGCTCAAACCCTATTATTTTGTCTTTTTTTCTTTTCCATCCCAGTTTTGATAACCAGTTTTTAAAATGAATAGTTTTTGATAGCCTTTTTTATGTAAAAATAAAGCGGCTTGTTTACTAACCGTGCGACCTTGATCATACAAATAAACTGGTAAGTCAGCTCTAATTTGTTGATAGTAAGTTCTAAGTGTTGAATAAGGCATATTTCTAGCCCCCAAGATATGACCCGCATCAAAGTTCTTCTTTTCACGTAAATCAATCACTTGAGCTTTTCTAATTCCTTGCTTCAATTCGTCGTTAGTTAAATACTTAGCTACTTTGCTAACTTGATAACTTTGATACAGTCGATAACATAGCCAAACTACCAAAATAATAATTAAAACAATCAAAAGCCATGTGTTCGTTGTTGTTAATCCAATAATCACGTTCCAAACTCCTTTTAGGCGCCAATTGCACCATCATTTTTTAATTGAAGGACTAGTGAAGCCGCTCCAATTACTCCAGCATCGTTACCTAACTGGGCAAGTTTAATTTTAGTGGAATCTCGAACAGATGGGAAGGAATTTTTTTGGAAATAGCGGGTAGTCGGTTGTAACAAGGTGTTACCAGCATTAGAAACTCCACCACCAATAATAATATTTTCTGGATTCAAAGTATTGCCTACATGTGATAAAGCTAATCCTAAATACTTACATACTCGATCCACAATTTGGTTAGCCAAAATATCACCCTGATCGGCTAGGAAAAAGACTGCCTTTGACGAAATCTTTTGATTAGAATCAATTTGCTCTTTTAAGCGTGAATTACCCATAAAATCCTTAGCCATATCAATGGCAACATTCACCACGCCAGTAGCTGAAGCATATTGTTCCAGACAACCTTTTTTACCGCAAGTGCATTGAAAACCATCTGGAACAACGGTAACGTGACCAATTTCACCGCCACCACCGTTAACACCATGCACTAGCTGACCGTTAGTGATAACCCCACCACCAACACCTGTACCTAAGGTAACAAATACAACATCTTCGGCGTCATCACCGGCTCCTTGCCAGTATTCGCCCATTGCGGCCGAATTAGCATCATTTTCAATTACAAATGGTAATCCAATGCCAGCTTGAATTTGTTTTCTAACTGGTTGTTTAGTTCGCCAATTCAAATTATAGGCACCAATTACCGTTCCATTGTCACGATCTACCGCTCCTGGAGTTCCCATTCCAATGCCTAAGAAATCACTGACTTTGTAGTCTTCCTTGCTAATTTGTTTATTAATTGATTTAACAATATTAGGAACAATATGACTACCATCATCACTAATATCTGTTTTAATACGCCATTTAGATAAAATATTTCCGTCTGTATCTAAAAAAGCAAACTTGGTGGTAGTACCACCCAAATCAATTCCAATTAACTTTTGCACTATGAATCACTCCCGTTACTTTTTTGTTCTTCAATACGATGTTGTTGCGTTAATATCAGTTTGGCTTGAATAAACTCTCTTTGAGTAATTAGGCGTGCCTGGTGAAGCTTGTCTAACTCTAACGCCATGACCTCAATATCCCATAACCGTTTGCCAACATAAACGTATATATTAAACTTTTTAAGTAATTGCTGAACATCATATAGCGTTTTCATTATCTCACATCCTTACCAAAATTTCGCTATTTTACCTTAAAAAAGCAAAATTTAACCTACCATTCCAAAATGAAATAAAGCTACTGCCACAATAATTAAGGTTACCAATGCCACGATTCGTTTAACTGGACTGATAACGCCATTGGTAAAACCAGTAACATAAGCGCCCAGGTAACCACCAATTAGCCCACCTAAATGACCAGCTAAATCAACTCCAGGACTGATTAAATCCATGGCAATATTTAAACCAATCAAAATTAAGAAAGTTTGGCTTAAGGACTTAATATACTGATTATCGGGATAACCATCATTTAGGACTAAAAAGGAACCAAAAAGGCCAAAAATGGCGGTACTAGAGCCAGCCGAAATACTGTCACTAAAAGCAAAGCTAGCTAAATTTCCCATCACTCCACTCACCAAAAAAAGAACTAAGAAACGCCAATGGCCAAAAACACCTTCAACAATTCGCCCCACAAAATAAAGGGTAATGCCGTTCATTAAAATATGCATTAACCCCATATGAATAAATATTGGCGTAATTAAGCGCCAATACTGACCCATTTGAATCAATGGATTAAACTTGGCACCAAATCGTACCAAATTGGTCGGATCAGTTGTCCCACCCGTCAAGGACATTACCAAAAAAATCAGTACCATAATTATTAGTAATCCATAGGTAACAAATGGCATATTTTTAATTTTATTCAATTTTATCTCCTTAAACGTTTATTACGTTATTTTTTGAGATTAGTGATTACTCGTTGTATTTTAACATCATGTATATTAACCGGCCAGTCCGGTTCAACATAATATTGCGGTTTAGTACTCAAAGCGACGGTTTGTCCACCATAATCAGCTAAATAACGATCATAAAATCCAGCGCCAAAGCCTAAGCGGTCCCCAGCAGTGGTAAATGCTAATCCCGGAATAATCATTAAATCTATTTGGTCTTTCGCCACAACTTTTCCATTAACTGGTTCAAACACCCCAAACTTAGTTTTGACCAATTTAGTTGAAGAATTTAATTGAACGAACTCCATTTGAAAATTTTCCATAGTTCGTGGAATAACGACTTGTTTCTTATAACGTTTAATTTCAGCAATTATTGGTTTAGTATCAAATTCACCAGCCATACTAACGGAAGTAGCAATTATATTGGCTTTGAGAAACTGTTCAGATTGAAATAACTGCTTTAAAAGATTTTGCTGTTCTACTTGCAAATCAGCATTGTCATTTTGATAATATTGATTTAATTTAGTTAATTGTTTCGCACGAACCGTAGCTTTATCATTCATCTAAGTGATCACCTCATTTTAGGTAAATAAAAAAGGTTTGGGTAAATTACCCAAGCCTTATTTTGTTTCTCGATGTAATGTAACTTTGCGTTGACGTGGGCAATACTTATCAAGCTCCAAACGATCAGGATTGTTACGACGATTTTTGCTGGATAAATAATTACGTTCGTGGCACTCAGTACATTCTAAAGTAATGTGTACTCGCATTGAGTAATACCTCCAAACTTTTCTAAAGTGAAGCTATCAAATAGCTCTAACCTAAGATATTTTATCATTTATTAAACCAAATTACTAGGAAAAAAGCAATTAAATGTTAAGTATTTTTACTTAACAGTTGAAGAAGACTGAACATCCTTCCAATAATCGGCATAAATTTTCTTAGCTAGGTTCATATTATTACTTTCGGCATCCACCCCTAAATTAGGCATTGCCAAGGCAACCACTACTTCTGGATCTTTGGATGGTGCATATGAAGCCAAACTAAGAGTGACCGTTTCATTACCATTATAGAAAGTTTGAGCTGTCCCAGTTTTAGCTGAAATTTCTGGTTTAATGGAAGCTAATCGACCACCAGTCTTATACGTATTAGTTCCATGTACTACTTGATATAGCCCACGTTTAACTAATTTTTTCTCAGCATTAGTCATTGGAATGGTGTTTAAGACCTTTGGCATTACCGTAGCCTTAACTGCTCCCAATTCACCCTTGGCATTAGTACCTCGAATAGACTCTACTACGTGCGGTTGAATTCGATAGCCACCGTTAGCAATGGTTGACATGTATTGAGCTACTTGAATCATGGTATACGCGTCGTAGTTACCAAAGGATAAATCTAAGGCATTTCCAATATGAGAACTTGTACTTGGACCGGCGATCCCAGTTGATTCACCAGGAATATCTACTCCAGTCTTAACTCCAAGACCGAATTGTTGGAAATAACCCCGCATTTTATTGAAAATACTAGTAGACATGCTCAATGCACCACCAGCACTATAATTAAATTTAGCTTCCTTCATAGCTAATTGCATCATATATGAGTTAGAAGAAACTTCCAAAGCGCCGGCAGCATCTACCGCCATGTTTTGGCCACCATTTTTATTAAACCATGATGTTTTCTTAACACCACCAATATTAATTGGCATATCGGTTAACACACTATTGGTTGGAGTAATAACTTTATCCATTAAAGCGCCAGAAACCATCGCACCCTTAACCACCGAACCCATTACAATTGAATTGTTGATGGTCCCTAAAACATTCGTAGTCATCTTAGAGGTCGAGGGGTTACGATCAACTCCCCCTAATCCAATAATCGCACCATTTTTAGGATTCATCACGACAGCATAGGTTCCAGTGGAATAACCACCAGCGGAAGCCTCAGCTGCCTTTACATCAGCTTGTAAATCTTTTTGGAATTTAGAATTAATGGTTAATTGGAGGTTATCTCCTTTTTGACCACCGTATTTTTTAATTTGTTTAGTGATTTGATTATCGCTATTTAATTTAACATCAGTTTGAGATTTGCTACCGCTCAAAACAGTTTCATATTGTTTTTCCAAAAAGGTCTGTCCGACACTGTCATTTCTAGAATATCCCTGGGCTAATAATTGATTAACTGAGCCACTTGGTAATCCCGTCTTTTCATTAGAAACCGTTCCGGCAATATTTTGAATAGACTTACCATTAGGATAATCCCGACTCCAACTAGTACCAACATTAACTCCTGGCATTTCTGACAAATGTTCGCCAACTTGAGCTAATTCAGATTGAGTCACTCCGGTATCTTTAATATAAGTTGTAGATAATTGATAAGCGCCACTCATTTTAGCAAAAATAGTAGCAGCATTTTTCATTTTTTTAGTAAATTTAATGTTGTCCGAATTTTCAACATATTCCAATGCTTTATCATAACGAGCGTCCGCACTATAATTCTTGATCCCTTTTAACTGAGCCAAAGTATTTTTTAAATTATTTTCGTCGGCCAAATAATAATCGGCTTTTTGTCGTTTCGTTAACGACGATGTTGATACTTTAACGTATTGACTCAAGGTGTTAGCCGTTTTATAGATTTTACTAGATAATTCGTTAACGCCTTTTGTATAAGTAATGGCTTGATGGGCTTTGTTTCCCACCAAAACTTTTCCCTCAGAGTCATAAATCATCCCGCGCTGAACATTGCCAGTCATCGTTGTCGTATCCGACTTATCTACTTCTGCTTTATATTTGGTACCATTAACCACTTGCAGATATACTAATTGGGCCAATAGGGCTGCAAATAAAATTCCTACCAGAGTAAAAACGATATTTAATCGAAATGGTAGTGTTGACGCCTTTTTCTTTTTGTTTTGATTGTTCTTCTTTTTAAATATTTTCACAGTTTTATTAGCTCCTCACATGATAAATATTTTATCAAATTTTAGTATCAAAAACTACCACACTCGCTAATCTTTAACATATTGTGATAATCTAAAAATAACAATTTAACGCCGAAAGGAAGTTTATATGAAATCAAATAAACGAATCTTATCAGTCAGTTTCTTTATCCCTGTTTTAATTACCATTTTTTACTTTGCCTGCCGGCACATGGCCCCCTTTGGCAGTTCCTCAATTTTAACTGTCGATTTAGGCCAACAATATATTGATTTTTTTGCATATTTCAGAGAAACCATTCTCCACAATCCTCGTGGCATTTTCTATACTTTTGCTCAAGGACTTGGCGGCAATATGTTCGGCACTTGGGCCTATTATCTAATGAGTCCGTTAAATTGGCTTTTATTATTTTTCCCCACGCAACAATTACCCAGCGCCATTTTATTGCTAACCGTTTTAAAATACGGTCTAGCCGGTTTAAGCAGTGCTTATTTATTATTACAATTAAAGCAAATGGATAATCGTTACATTCCAGCATTTTCTACTTGCTATTCATTAATGGGCTGGATGGTGGCTAATCAATTAAACATCATTTGGCTAGATGCTATCATTATCTTGCCGTTAGTATTTTTGGGCGTTATCCGTTTGATTGTATATCAAAAAGCAGCTACATATATCCTATGGTTAACCCTAATTTTAATTATTAACTACTATTTTGCCTATATGATTGCCATCTTCATTACGCTGATGGTTTGGTTCATTAATTTTAATCACTCTAACAATCGTCAGCAATTTTGGCTCACTGAATGGCGTTGGTTCAAAGCTTCATTAATCAGTGGTGCCCTAGCAGCATTTAGCTTAATTCCAACGTATTTATCTTTACGAAATAGTAAAATGAACTATTCCACTAATCTATTTCATTTTAAAGTGGAATATAATCCCTTACAATTTTTTGGTAAATTTTTTAACGGTTCTTTTGACTTTAAGCAACTCCCCAGTGGTACTCCTAATCTCTTTGTAGCCAGCTTTATCTTAATTTTAGTAGGATATTTTTATTTTTCTAATAGCATTACGCTTCGTTTAAAGCTAAGTCATTTGGCCATCACTTTGTTCATGTTTGTATCCATGTGGTTTGCCCCACTAGACCTGTTATGGCATGCTGGTCAAATGCCAGTTTGGTATCCTTATCGCTTTTCTTTCGTCTTTTCTTTTTGGTTAATTATTACGGCTTATTATACTTGGTCAATTATTTTGCAAAATCAATTAGAAAAAGGAGCCCTTATGAAAACTTTGATTGTAGCTGTTATCATCATTGCAGCTATTGGTCTTATCATAAAACAACTCGAATACCTAACCATTCCTAATTACCTAATTGGTATTGGTTACTTTATCCTTACCGCTATCCTTTTAGTAATACTGGCAAAGCAGTCTTTATATCAGGATAAATATTTACCCGTTGTAGTAGTTAGTTTAGTAGCAGTTGAAATGACAATCAATTTTGTCAATTCATTAAATAACCTCTCTTACTTGAATAGTAACGAATATAGTTCATATGCTCAAATGGTTCAAAAACAAGCACGGTTACTTCAATCAAACGACTCCTCATTTTATCGAATTGGCAGTACCTTTGCTCGAACTAAAAATGATCCCTTTACTGGTAATTACAACGGGACCTCTCTTTTTAGTTCCACCCTTGACAGTAAAACTAGTCGCTTTTACGCCAATATGGGTAATCCTGATGGCGATGCATTTGTCACTTATACTAATGGCACTACCTTTACTGATAGTTTATTAGGAATTAAATACTATTGGAGTCAGAGCCCGGCCACCAAAATAAATGGAAAATTAATTAAATCACCGTTAAGCACCATATCATATCGACCAGATATTGCTGCTAATTACTCTAAAATAAATCAAAATAGTTTGGTTACTACGAGTAAAAATAATAATGCGCTACCTTTAATGTTTTTAACTACTCAAAAAACCACAATTAATCAAGCATCAAAAAATGACCCTATCGACTACCAAAATCACCTCTATCAAATCATGACTGGTAGGCAGCAAAACATTTTAACCAGTCAATCAATTACTAATTTCAAATATCAAAATCTTCATTCCATTAGTACCCTTGATGATGCTATTTTGCAAAAATCAGAGCTATTAAAACCGGCCCAGTTAAGTTTTAATATTACAACCAAGCCTCATCATTCTTACTACCTAACCTTAGGTAGTAACCTTTCTACTAAAGATTTATCAATTTATGTTAATAATAAAAAAGTAACTCAATACCCTGATTATCGTCACGCCGTAGTTTTAAATATCGCTAGTACTAAACAAGCTCAATTGGTTAAAGTAACACTCAAACCGAAAAAAAATAATGTTTGGTTGCAAGATATGAATCTATACCAATTAAATAACCAACAATTAGCTCAATCAATGCAAAAAATTAAACACCAAAACATAAAAATTACTACTGTAAAAAATAATCAAATTATGAGTAAAGTAAACGTCAACCAGGCAAGGCAGACTTTGTTAACTACCATTCCATATGATAAGGGATGGCGAATTAAAGTTGACGGCAAAAAAGTTAATGCATCGGCATGGGCAAACATGTTTACAAAAATTTCTTTACCTAAAGGAAAACATCAAATCAGTTTCACTTACTACCCCAATGGCTTAATTATTGGTATTTGGATTAGTTGTTTATCTGGTGTTGGCCTTATCTTATTTAAAAAATTTATTGACTAATAAAAATGACAGTTAATCTAAATGATTAACTGTCATTTCTTTATAATTCTCCATTTTCAGTATACGTATAAATGGGATTATCACTAGTTTTAGGATCATAATCAATTTTAAAATCCAATCCTTTGAAGAACCACTCATCGGGTTGCGCAATAAAATAATTAACGCCATCTTTAATCGTGCTGGCATATACCTTACCAGGTTCGTCATCACGCATCAGCGCCAATGAAAATCCATTATGCGCTGGTGTTTTTCCATACACCTTACCATAAAAACTAACCCCGTTACCGGCCCTTAAGCCCATTTCATTTTGAAACCATTGACTAGCTGAATCGGTTACTGTGATTTTCATTGATGTCACTCCTTAATTGAATTCGCTTACATTATAACATCAATTCATAAAAAAAGTAGGTGAACATTCGATATTGAGAACATTCACCTACTACGTTTATTATTCGATTTCTAGAATCTTAACTTTCATATCACCAGAAGGAATATTAATAACTACTTCTTCATTAAGATGATGACCAACTAAGCCCTTAGCAATTGGTGATTCATTGGAAATCTTACCAGCCATAGGATCAGCTTCTGCGGCCCCTACAATTTGGTAAGTTTCTGGTTCTTCGTCAGGTAGTTCTTTAAAAGTTACCGTTTTACCAACGCTAACTTCATCTTTAGCAGTGGCATCTGAATCAATGATTTGAGCATATTGAAGCATATGTTCTACTGTTGCTACTCGGCTTTCTAACATGCTTTGTTCATCTTTGGCAGATTCATATTCAGAGTTTTCTGATAAATCACCATAACTTCTAGCGATTTTAATTCGTTCAACCACTTTTGGTCGTTGGTTAAGCTTTAAATCTTCTAGTTCTTCTTCAAGTTTTTTACGACCGTCTTCGGTCATTGGGTAGCTTTCTTCAGCCATAATAAATCCTCTTTTTTCTTCAATTAAATTGTGGAATCGATATTATTGGTAATCTGAGTATTACCGCGTTGCATCAAAATAGAACGAATTTTGGTGGTCAATAAATCAATAGCAACTTGATTTTGGCCTCCTTCTGGAACAATTAAATCGGCGTAACGTTTAGTTGGTTCAACGAATTGATGATACATTGGTTTTACCGTTGATAAATATTGATTAATTACACTATCTAATGAACGACCACGTTCCTTAGTATCCCTTTGGATTCGACGAATTAAACGAATATCATCATCAGTATCAACAAATACCTTAATATCCATTAAATCACGTAAACGTTCATCATCTAGAATTAAAATACCTTCTAAAATGATAACTTCTCGTGGTTCTTGGCGAATTGTATCACCACTTCTAGTTAATAAATTATAATCATAAACTGGTTTCTCAATTGGTTGATACTTTAATAACTGTTGCAATTGTTCAATCAATAAATCAGTATCAAAAGCTAATGGATGATCATAATTAACCGCTGCTCGTTCCGCCATTGACATCTCTGCTTGATCATTATAATACGAATCTTGTTGGATGATTGTCAACGAATAATTAGAAAGTTCATTAAAAATTTTACGGCTAACGGTGGTTTTACCACTACCAGAACCACCAGTTACACCAATTACTACCGGTCGTCTTGTTTGTTCTTTCATTTTTAAACCTCCTTAATTATCTTTAGCGTATTTGGCAATGTTAGCCTGATGTTGATCAAATGTTTTAGCATAGTAAACTTTTTTGGTTTTAGTATTAGCTACAAAATAAAGATATTTTTTAGAACGATCAAGTGGGTTTAAAACAGCGTCAATGGCACTTTTACTTGGACTGTCAAAGGGTCCAGGACCATATCCGGGATGCACATACAGATTATAAGGTGAATCGACTTTTAAATCTTTGACCGTTAATTCCTTATTATTTCTGTGAATGGCATATAAAACGGCTACGTCCGATTGTAATGGCATATCAATATCAATTCGATTTTCTAGTGCGCCAGCCATTTTACGACGATCAGTTTGGTCGACCCCTTCACGCTCAATTAAAGATGCTAACGTCATCATTTCTTGAACTGACATTTTGGCTTTTTTAATCTTAGCATAGTCAGGTTTTAAAATCAGATTAGTTTGTGCCACCATTTGTGTTACCAATTGTTGTAATGAGGTATCTTTTTTAACTTCGTAAGTAGCTGGATATAGGTAACCTTCTAGTCGGTAACGAACATCTTTAGCTTCCATAGCAGATGTTAATAATTCTGGATACATTTTTTCTAGTTTGGCCAAGTATGTTTTATCGTTAACCAATTTCTTAAAGGAAGCTGCTGAAAAATCAGTTGTGTGACTAATTTCTTTGGCAATTTGATCAATGTTGGCACCCTCACGAACCAGTAATTTTCCGGAACTACTTTGAATGGGTTGATCACTACCACCGGCCTGTAATTTTTTAGAAATGGTTTTTAAACTCATAGATGGTTTCAATTGATAATACCCAGCTCTAAAGCCGGTTAAATTACTAGATTTGACATAATAATCAAATACTACCCCACTCTTAACAATACCTTTACGTTCCAAAATAGAACCAATTTGCTTATTAGATGCTCCCATAGGTACGTGAATTTGGCTGACAGTATCATCTTTTGAATCTAACGGCTTCAGGGCTTGTTTAAAATAACGATAACCCATAAAACCAATGGTAATCGCCAATAAAACAAGAATGCCGATAATCCAAATAATAATCTTTTTGCCTAAACTTGTTTGTTTTCTGCTTCTCATTCGTAGTTCCTCCTATCGAATTATATTATATGATTGAAACTATCGAATAGTAGCTGAAAGCTCTTCTGTTAAATGTTTTTTAATCTTATCAACAGCAGCATTGACATCTTCATCTTTTAGCGTTTCTTTGGTGTTAACAAAAACTAATGAATAAGCCAATGATTTTTGACCAGCTGCTACCTTATCGCCATCATAAACATCAAATAGGTGAATCGAATTTAATAACTTACCGCCTCGTTTTTTAATAACCGAAATGATTTGTTCGTTACTTATTTCCTTAGCAACCTCAATTGCAATATCTCGTTTAATTGTTGGATATTTAGAAATCAATTGATATTGATTATCATTTTTAGGCATATTAGTAATTTCTTGTAAATTCAACTCGAAAACATAAGTTGGGGCAATTTTAAATTGTTTAGCAATACTTGGATGAACCTCTCCAATGAAACCAACTTCATGACCATGAACCAAAATTTTGGCCGTTTTTCCTGGATGCATTTCTGGTAATTCATCAGTTGCCACATATTCAATTTCACCAGAAATACTTAAATTAATTAATAACTGATTAACAATTCCCTTTAATTGATAGAAATCAACTGGTAAAGCTTTTTGATTCCAACCAGCTTGATCAAGTGATCCAGAAATAGCCCCAGCTAAATGTTCTACTTCCACCGGACGAACTTCGTCAGCATCATTACGATAAAATACCCGGCCTTGTTCATATAAGGCAATATCTTTTACTTTTCGAGCATTATTATAGGCTACATCGTCAAGTAAACCACTAATTAGATTCATTCGAAGAACCGCATGGTCTTGGGTCATTGGCCATTTCAATTCAGTTGCCAAGCTAGGTTGCATTAAGAACATTCCTGCTTTTTTAGCTGTCGTTAATGAATATGAAATAGCTTGAGTTAATCCTAATCCCTCCAGTACTTGACGAGCTGATCTAGCTAACTTTTGGGGCTCAGTCAAATGGCCAACCATACCGTCAGTATCAGGTAATGTAACTGGTAAATTGTCATAACCATAAATTCGTGCCACTTCTTCATCTAAATCTGCTGCTTCATGAATATCCCAACGACGAAGAGGTATTTTAACAGCTAAAGCATCATTTTCAACATCAGTAGTAAACCCAAGTCGATCAAAAATATCCACTACTTGATTCATGGAAAGTTCAGTCCCCAAAACTTTATTAATATGCGTTAAAGTAGTTGAAACAACCGGTTCAACACTTTCTAATTCAGTGGCATTTAAAGTTCCCTTAGCCACCTCGCCGTTAGCTAGTTCACTAATCAGTGCTGCCGCTTCATCAATAGCTTGTTGAACTCCACCTACGTTAATCCCGCGTTCAAATCGTTGTGATGCTTCAGTACGAATTACATAGTGACGAGCGGTCTTTCTTAATTTAATTGGATCAAAGACGGCTGCTTCTAAAACCACATTAGTAGTTTCATTGGTAATTTCAGTTTGTTGACCGCCCATAATTCCAGCAATGCCAACGGGTTGATTTTTATCTGCCACTACCATATCTGTTTCATTTAATTCATAGCTTTTTTCATCTAAAGTCGTAATGGTTTCGCCAGCTTTAGCATACCGAACGTCCAAATGTTGTCCGTTAATTTTATCTAGGTCATAGGAATGCATTGGTTGACCATATTTCCAAAGAACATAGTTAGTAACGTCGACAACATTGTTAATTGGTTTAATTCCGGCTTGCCACAACTTGATTTGTAACCATCGGGGACTTGGTTTAATTAAAACATTGTTAATGACCCGCAATTTATAAGTTGGAGCCAAATCCGGATTAGCCGTAGCAGTGATTTCAGTATCAGTAGCTTGTTGACCATTTTCGGTGACACTTCGAACATTAAAGTGGTCTTTTAAATTATAAATAGCCGCTAAGTCTTTCACGGTGCCGTAAATGCTTAACATGTCTCCACGATTAGGAGTAACATCAATATTAATTAACGCATCGTCCATCCCTAAATATGAAAAGACTGCGTCACCTAATACCGCATCATCTGGTAATAAGTAAATCCCATCTGCCCATTCATTAGGTACTACTTCTTTATCTAATCCGATTTCATCTAGGGAACAAAGCATTCCACTAGACTCGATTCCACGCATTTTAGAGCGCTTAATTTTAACGTTATTAGCAATTCGTGATCCCGGTAAGGCCACAATTACTTTTTCGCCTTCAGCTACATTAGGTGCCCCACAAACAATCTGCAATGATTCATCGCCAACATCTACTTGGCAAATATGCAAATGATCTGAATCTGGATGTGGTTCTACTTTAGTAACTAATCCAACCACAATCTTTTTTAATCCGTCCATGGGTACTTTTACAGAATCCACCTCAACGGATGAACGTTCGATTTTCTCAGCCACTTCTTGAGCTGGTAAATCTAAATCTAGGTATTCTTGAAGCCACTTGTATGAAATTTTCATTATTTATTAGCCCCTCCGGTCAAATTGATTTAAGAAGCGAACATCGTCTAAGTAAAAGTCACGGATATCGCTAACACCATACTTCAACATAGCAAAACGATCTGGTCCAATCCCAAATGCAAAGCCACCAAATTGATCACTATCCACTCCAGCCATTTTGAGGACATTAGGATGTACCATACCGGCTCCTAATACTTCAATCCAGCCAGTGTGCTTGCAAACATCACAGCCTTTACCCATACAATTAAAACAAGTAACATCCACTTCAACAGAGGGTTCAGTAAATGGGAAATAGCTAGGACGTAAACGATAATTAAATTTGGTGCCAAAGATTTCATGAATCATGGTAGCTAAAGTACCTTTTAAATCAGACATGGTGATATTTTTATCAACCACCAGACCTTCGATTTGGTGGAATTGATGAGAATGAGTAGGATCATCAGTATCACGACGATAAACAATTCCTGGTGAAATCATTTTCAAGCCGCCGTCTTCAAAATTATGTTTTTCTAAGGTTCGAGCCTGCATCGGAGAAGTTTGAGTACGCATTAAAATATCATCAGTTAAATAAAAAGTATCTTGCATATCACGAGCTGGATGATCCTTTGGCAAGTTCATCATCTCAAAGTTATACTTATCTTCTTCAACCTCGGGTCCAACCAATACTTGGTAACCCATTCTAATAAAAAGATCAACAACTTCATCAATAATTTGTTGAATAACATGCGGTTGTCCTTGACGAACCTGATTACCAGGTAAAGTGACATCAATGGTTTCATTAGCTAATTTTTGAGCTAATTCTTTGGCTTCAATCGCTTGCTTACGAGCATCGATTTCCGTAGTAAGTTCATCTCTGATGGTATTAGCATAACTACCAACTTGAGGACGTTCTTCTGGTGACAAATCACGAATACCGCGTAAAGCAGTGGTGATTGGTCCTTTTTTCCCTAATAAACTTACTCGAATATCATTTAAAGCTTTTAAATCATCGGTTGCTGCAATTTCAGCTAAACCTTGATCTTTAATCTGGGTCAAATCTTCTTTTAAAGACATAATTTTCTTCCCTTCTTATTTTAATACACAAAAAAAGCCTCATCCCAGAAAGGGACGAAGCAACGCGGTACCACCCTAATTTAGACCATAAAAAGTCTACACTTAAGATCTATAACGGTGATTTACCGGCCAAATTTTCGTTAGTAAACTAACTCCCATTAAGCGACTAACCAGGTGAATTCAACAAGAACTTGATTCCCTATTTTCACTAACTACGGGGATCTCTTTAAACAAGTCAATTTGCCTACTAATCCTGGATGTCTAGTTACTTTTAAAATAATAATCTAAAATAAAAAAATGGTCAAGTTAATCATTACAATCAACTGGATACCATTTTTCAGACCAAGAATGAATTGCCGCCATAATTGGTGCTAATTCCTTACCTTGTTCAGTCAGTGAATATTCAACTAATGAGGAATTAGGGTAACTTTTACGGTTGACTACACCATCATCTTCTAGTTCACGTAGTCGTTCTACTAATACACGGTCACTGCATTTAACAACTTGACGAGCAATTTCACGGAAACGTAAAGTCCCCTCTTGTAGTAACACATCAATAATTAAACCATTCCATTTTTTACCTAAAAACGAAAAAGTTTTTTCAAACTTGGGACACAAATAGTAATCACTTAATGCTTGTTCCATAGTTGAGGCTTCTGTTGCCATAGTCATATCTCCTTTTTTATTATAACGCCTTAATAACTGCTTGAATTTTATTTTTTAGTGGGCGGAAAAATTCACTAACTGCTTCATAATCATCAACCAAAGAAACAATCATACTTTCCCGATATTTAGGACGGGCCGTAGTTAAGCCCCACATATGTTTCAAAATAATATCACGTTCCTTAGCAGATAAATTAGTGATTTTTTCGGCATTTCGCAACGCCACTCGTGGGTGGATAAACGCATGAGAGCCTAAGTCAAATTTAGTGGTACGCCAATCATAATAGAACAAATCATGGAGTAACCCGGCACGAGCTACTGCCCGATAGTCTAAATGATGCGCCTTGGCAATACGGTAACTATCATAAGAAACTGCTAAACTATGGTCTAGTCGAGTTGAATTATGATGTTGTGTGTAATTTTCCAATTTTTGGACAATCTCAGACTTCAAAAGATCAGAAACTAAAGCAACGTATTCAGAATCATTTTTCCATTCATCTTTTGTCATATATTACCCCTCATATTTTCTACCCGTATCTTACTAGGATTCCATTTGAATAGCAACTTTTTAATTCGTTAATTTTGCAAATAAAACATTAAAATTCCGCCCGCAATCGCAACATTTAATGACTCGGCCCGACCTTTCATTGGAATATAAAGATTTTGTGAAGTTAACCTTAATACTTCTTGACTGGCTCCGTTACCTTCATTGCCCAATACTAATGCAAATTCACCTGGGCTAGTAACTTGATTATATGCCACCGCCTGCGGATTTAATTCAGTACCAAATGTTGGTACTTGTTGTTCATTAAACGCCTGTAGCCATCGTTTTAAATCACCTTCATAGATATTTAAGTGAAATTGACTGCCTTGCATGGAACGCACTACTTTTGGATTATATAAATCAACAGTACCAGTCCCAAAAACCACACCACTGACTCCCGCAGCATCAGCCGTTCGCACAATGGTTCCAACGTTACCTGGATCTTGCAGGCCATCTAAGAGAACCCAGCTTCCGTGTAAATTAAATGGTAATTCATCATTAAACTCTGGTAATTTAACGGTCGCAAAAATTCCTTGGGGTGTCTGAGTTTCTGAAATGTGACGGGCAATCTCGGAAGTAATTAAATAAATTTTAACCTGATTGCTTAACTGATCCCAATTGAGTTGTTCTAAATCATTAGTATCAGTGACCATAATTTCAGTTACGGCTTCATTGGCCATAATAGCCTCATTAACTAAATGCCAACCTTCCAACATATAAAGTTGGTTTTCTTTACGTCCCTTCTTTGATTGCATTTTTTTCCATTTTTTGACATGATTATTTTGATTAGATGTAATTTTTTCGATATTCATTAAAAAACTCCTATTTGAGGTAAATATTATGGTAGATAAAACAGTTGAAATTCATGTTGATGGTTTAGTTCAAGGGGTTGGTTTTCGTTATTATACTACTAAAGCAGCCCGCCGTTTAGATATTACAGGTTGGGTCGCCAACCAAAGTGATGGCTCGGTTAAAATCATTGCTAGTGGCAAAGATCCCCAGTTAAATCAGTTTATTCAAATTATTAAAGATGATCCAGCACCACTAGGAAGAGTAACGCATTTCTCTTCTAATTATATACCCTTTCAGTCGTTTAATGAATTTGGTGTTAAATATTAATAACTTATTTCAGTTTAAATTGAAAAGGATACCAATATCGAGTAAAATTATTTTTGTTTACTATTTATTTAATTGGCAGAAAGGCGCTTTTTATGAAAAAAATAAAACGCAATTTTACTCTATCTTTATTAGGTGGAATGGCTCTTGTTCTAAGTGGTTGTGTCCGCACTAAAAACGGACATCCTTATGGTTTTGTCTATGATTATTTGGCCAAACCAGCTCAAAATTTTATGGAATTTATCGCTCAATATGTTGGTAGTTATGGTTGGGCAATCATTGTTTTAACTGTAATTGTGCGAATGATTTTACTACCGTTGATGGTTAATCAAATGAAAAATTCAACTATTCAACAAGAAAAAATGCAATTAATTCAACCACAATTACGAAAGTTACAGGCTAAGCAAAAAAGCGCTAAAACGCCAGAAGAACAAAGTGCAGTTGGCGCAGAAATGATGGCCCTTTATCGTCAAAATAATATTTCAATGACGGGTGGAATTGGCTGCTGGACCTTAATTATTCAATTGCCAATTTTCGCTGCACTATATGCCGCTATCAAATATTCGCCTGAACTATCTCATACGATGTTTATGGGTATTCGTTTGGGACAATCGAGCTTTGTTTTGGCTATTTTAGCTGGTCTGTCCTATTTGTTACAAGCCTACTTAACTATGCTAGGCACTCCCAAAGCTCAAAAAAAGCAAATGGGAGCAATGATGTTAATGAGTCCAATCATGATTTTGTTTATTACAATGTCAGCTCCAGCCGGATTGGGTCTTTACTTCTTTATTGGTGGCCTATTCGCTTGTTTGCAAACATTAATTATCAATCTTTACCGGCCTAAAATTCGTCGCGAAGTTGAAAAGGAAATGAAGCAAACCATAAAGCCAGTTAGTGAAGTGGTTGAAGAAAATATAGAAAAAGTTGAAGCCGATACTGATTCAACTATTCAATCAATTCAAGAAAACAATTCAAGCCACGAGAATAATAAAAATCGTAATCGCAATGCTGGAAAGCAACAACGAAAATCTCACCGTGATTAAATAAAAAGATTGAAACCGCAAGGGTTTCAATCTTTTTTTATTAGTAATTATTATATTCATCAACTTGATGAACTTTATATTCTGGTAATTGAATTTGAAAAATCGAACCATATCCCAACGAACTTTCGATGGCAATTTTACCATGATAAGCAGTAACCAATCGATTAGCAATGGATAAGCCTAAACCATTACCACCCTTATCACGACTTCTGGCTTTATCTACCCGGTAAAAGCGATCGAATACTTTTTGTAAATTTTCAGCAGAAATTCCTTCGCCAAAATCTTGCACTGCAATATTGACGGTGGAAGTGGTTTGAGATAAAGAAATATGAATCTCGTTTCTAGTTTCAGAGTATTTAACCGCGTTATCTAATAAAATAATTAATACTTGCTCTAAATGATTACGATAAATTTTGACAAATACTTCGGAATAAGTATCATCATCTAATCGAATCGTAAAATCTGGATGAATCATCTTAAAATCATTATAAACCTGATGAACTACCTCATTAACGTTAGTAACTTCTTCTGAATAATTAATTTCAATTTGTTCAGCTCGCGATAAATCGAGCATTTCCGTGACTAAACTTTGCATCCGTTTGGTCTCTTGTAATGAAGCTTTTAAGGATTCATCCAAAATTTTAGGATCATCTTTTCCCCAACGAAGCAGCATCTCCATGTGTCCTTGAATTACCGCCACCGGTGTACGTAATTCATGAGAAACATCTTCAACGAATTGTTGTTGTTGATCCATATAACGATGCATTTGGTCCAGCATACTATTAACTAAAGAACCCAGCGTAGCCAATTCATCATGACTTTTAATGATGGGAACCCTAACATTCTTATCCGGATGTTCCTTAACTTCATTAACCGTATCACGAATATCATTAATAGGTCGCAATAGCCAAGCGGCTAGTGAATAACCAACGATAGCTGCTAAAATAATTGCTAAAACAATTAAAACCGTAGTAATAGTTGTCATCTGTCGTGAAATTCGGTTATATTCTGCCAATGAATTAGTCACTTGAATATAACCAATTTTGACCCCTTTTTGATTAACTAATGCTTGTCGTCCAACCAAAAAATTCTGGCCTTTTTTCGTTTGCCGCTTAAATGTTAATTTGGTAGCATCCTTAAATCCCAAATGAACATCATACTTAGATCTAAAGACCTCTTGTTTTTGCTGATTATAAATAGTTAACGTTGTATGATTTTGAGCTAACTCTCTGGCAAAACTGTCATCATAATTATTTCTAGCCTCACGCTTACCACTGGTAGCAAACTGCAAAGTTTGATCAATATTTTCGGTAGTTAACTTATTATTCGGTGCTACCCGTCGTTGAACCATACTGATAGTATCAGCTACTTGATTTTGTTGTTGTTTTAACAATAAATGATTAAAACGATAAATAATCACTATTGAAAATAAAGTAACAATAAACAACACACCTAAAGCCGTAGCTAAAGCCCACTTTTCTTTCAGAGATACTGGATGCAACGAAAATTTACTTTTTTTACTCATGAACGCATCACGTACCCCGTTCCTCTAACTGTCTGAATGTAACTAGCTTCATCTTTTCGATCGATTTTATTTCTTAAATAACGAATATAGACGTCAACCACATTCGTTTCCGCAGTGGACTCATATCCCCAAACTTTTGCTAACAAGGTTTCTCTGGACAATACTACATCAATATTTTCCATTAAAATTAATAACAATTCATATTCACGTTTGGTTAAATTAATAACTTGATCCCCACGGCGGACAATTCTGCCATCTTTTTCAATAACTAAATCTTTAAACTTAACGATATTATCAGCATCTGTTTTGAGATTATTTTCAATATCAATTCGGCGTAATAACGCCCGAATACGAGCTAATAGTTCTTCAATGGCGAACGGTTTCACAATATAGTCATCGGCACCGTGATCAAAGCCAGATACCCGATCAATAACTGAATCTCTCGCAGTCATCATAATAATCGGTGTATTTTTAATCTCTCGCAGTCTTCTCGCAACTTCTAGTCCATTTAATTCTGGTAACATTAAATCTAGTAAAATCACATCAAAATCACCGTTAATGGCGGCATCTAATCCAGTTCGACCGTCTAATTCTACTTGAGTAGTGTAGCCTTCGTGTTGTAATTCTAGTTCCACAAATCTGGCTAAATTTTTTTCGTCTTCAATGATTAAAATTCGACTCATTTATTATCTTTCTCCCACCATTTTTATAAAATCGTTATTGCATTCATGCTACTAATTTTAACATAAAAATAACTAAGATATTTTTCATAAATTAAGATTAACGAATTGTTCAATATTTCACTTGAATAGATAGTTTGGTTGTGTTTTAATGTAACCGTTACATAATTCTTTTTATGAGAGAGGTATTTTTGATGAAAGCAGCAGTAGTAAGAGATTCCGTTGATGGATATGTAGATATTAAAGATGTTGAACTCCGCCCTATTACCCACGGAGAAGCATTAGTAAAAGTTGAATATTGTGGTTTATGTCACACAGATCTTCACGTTGCCGCTGGTGACTTTGGTAAAGTGCCTGGTAGAATTATTGGACATGAAGGCGTTGGTCGAGTAATTGAGGTCGCTGATGACGTTACCAACCTTGAAATTGGAGATCGGGTTTCAATCGCTTGGTTCTACAGTGGCTGTGGTCATTGTGAATATTGCAATACTGGTCGTGAAACACTTTGCCGCAATGTTAAAAACTCTGGTTATACTGTTGATGGCGCCATGGCAGAAGAGGTTATTGTCGACGCTAATTATGCCGTTAAAGTTCCTGAAGAACTTGATCCAATAGAAGCTACTTCATTAACTTGTGCTGGTGTCACTATGTATAAAGCCCTTAAAGTTGGTGAAACCAGACCTGGCCAATGGGTAGAAGTTGTTGGTGCTGGTGGTCTAGGAAACCTAGCTATTCAGTTTGCTCATAATGTCTTTGGTGCGCATGTAGTTGCTGTTGATGGTAACAAAGACAAATTAACCGCTGCCGCTGAAAACGGTGCTGAAGTCATGATTAACCGTCATGATCCAGATGTTGCCGAACAAATTCAGGCCAAAGTTGGTGGCGTGCATAACGCTCAAGTCACTGCTGTTTCTACTGATGCTTTTACTACTTCTATTAATGCTTTACGTCCAGATGGCAAATTAGTTGCCGTAGCCTTACCCGAAGGTGATATGTCATTAAATATTGCTAAAACGGTTTTAGATGGCATTCAAGTAGCAGGATCTCTAGTTGGTACTCGTCAAGATTTAGCTGAAACTTTCCAATTTGGTGCAGAGAAAAAAGTTAAACCAATTGTTCAAACTAGACGCCTTGATGAGATCAATGATATCATCGATGAAATGAAAGCTGGTAAAATCGTTGGTCGAATGGTTGTAGATTTTACTAAATAATTCCTAACAACTAAAAAAACACAAAATAAAAAACCGTTAGAATCCATGGTGTTCTAACGGTTTTTATTTTGCGTTAAATTACTTAACGTTCATAACCTGACGGCCATCGTAGTAACCGCAACTAGGACAAACTTTGTGTGATACACGTAGTTCGCCACAATTTGGACATGCACTCAAATTTGGTGTATCCAACTTGATATTGGTACGACGTAAACGTTTCTTCGTTTTTGAAGTTCGACGTGCTGGTGTAGCCAATTCAAACCCCTCCTCTTTTTATAAAATATCCACTAGTGAAATTTTATGTTTAGTCATCATTATCTTCATCATTAAATAACTCTGATAACTTAGCTAAACGTGGATCAACTTTTTTATTGTCTTCTTTTCGTTGTTCGAATTCTTCAGCAGAAAGAACCTCCCAATCATTTCCCTTCGGCATATTTTTGCCGGCAGCTTCGTCTGAAGACAAGACGCTCATTGGAATTTGTAAGACGATATTTTCAGCGACTGTATTGTTAACGTCAATCACGCCATTTTCTACAATAAAGACCGCTTCAGTTTCATCATAACGTTCCTCTGCTGCTTGTGTTAAAACATAGATTTCATCAATCATAAAGTCAAGTGGTAACTCAACTGGCTCTAATGACCGCGTAGATGGTACTGTAACAGTCCCATTCACTCGCAAATCCAAGATGACATCACCTTTATTGGTAAAGGCAGTTCCAGTTAATTGAATTTGTGAGGCATCTAAAATTTCATCAGGAAAACGAGTTCGTAATGTATCCTTTAAATCAATTAATTCATTAATTTGCAAAGGATTGCTGCTGGAGTAATCCTCAAGCTCTTTAAAAGACAGTTTCACTTTAAATTCCTCCAATGCAACACGCTTAATTATACTTACTCTCCAAATGCTTGTCAAGGTGTTTTCCTTGATAGTCATTTGGTAAATTATTTTATCATAATTGGTCGTTGATAAAAATCTTGCGGTTGATTATTAATTAATTGAATCAACATTCCCGCTCGATAATCAAGAGCCATCATACCACGACTAAGATCATCCGTCATCTTAGTGATCATCGGAATTGCAATCTCTTTTTTTACTTGATTCAAATAACGTTGACCAGTAGCTGTGAACCCTAAAATACGAGCATAATCAGTTGCCTTTTTAACTTCAGTATCATAAGCATGCGTTAAAACATATACACATAGGCGTCTAATTCTCGCATAGGTATAACGTTTGGTTTTAACCAAATGTACAAATTCATCAAAAGACGTCGCTTTTTCGGCCGCTTTTTTTAACCGATATTCAATGCCTTCTGTCATTTGATAAATTTGATGGAGTTCGTTAATTGGTGTTTCCACCAATTCATACCTGAGTAATGGCCAAAATTGCGTCCAGTTCAGTGGTTGATTATCTTTTATTAATTCCAGTGTTGCTTTGGGTACTGTTAGATCCAATAGCTGCAACTGTTGCTTGATAATCGTTTTTCTAATGGCAGTCGCACTACTAATTTGGCGATTGATATTTAAATCTTGATCGTTATGCTGACTCCCCAATCGCTGAATGGGTACTAATTGAATTGGATTACCCAATTGATGATTAGCATTAGCGTAACTATAAGCCAAAATATCATTAGGTTGATTCAACTTAATGCCCGTAGATTCATTTAAAAATTGCTGATATAAAGTGGCATAAGTTTGATCAAATCTACGAAAAACGATTGCATCCGGTTGATGATCAATTAAAGTCTGATAATCCATTGTGGGATTTTCCGCACCAAACGATAAGTAAGATGCGTTTAGCTCTGATGCTAAACGCACTGCTCCCATCGCAAATAAATTAGCCGGTTGAACAGCCGTAGCAAAAGGGAGTTCCACTACTAAATCTATTCCATGACTTAAAGCTGTTCGAGCCCGTTGCCACTTATCAAAAATTGCTGGTTCTCCACGTTGCATCCAATTACCACTCATTAAAGCAATCACAACATCTGCTTGAGTCTGCTGCTTAGCTTGCGTTAATTGGTACAAATGACCGTTATGAAAAGGATTATATTCCGCCACAATCGCAACGGCTTTCACACTTATCCCTCCTTAACACACTCAAAGAACCACCGCTTAACGTTATTTTGAAATGGTTCTTTACCAAAATCGGTGGTTACTTTTACATCAGTAAAACCACTTCTAAGTAAAAATTGTCGATAATCTTCTACAGTATAGGTTCGCTCTTGGTGTAACTCTTCATACCGTTCAAAGGCCTGCTTAGTAGCGTTATATTGAAAAAAACTCAACTCATGTTCTACTGAATGAGGAGCAAACTCCCCGGCAAAACTAGTCCACAAAAAAGCCCGATCATCATCTTGATAATTATACATATAACCAGGATAAACCACGTCAGTTTGATACGGTGAAATCACATCAAATAAGAATTTACCACCTGGCTTGAGATGATGATAGACTTCTTGAAACGTTTGAACTAAATCGCTAGTTTTTAATAAATAACATAACGAGTCATCAAAACACGAAATTCCATCATACGTAGTGAATTCACTTAAATCTCTCATATCTGCTTGAACTAGATTGGGTTGTAGTTCGGCTTCAATTAAATGGTCGCTTGCCAAAGCCAACATATCTTCAGAGATATCACTTCCAGTAACATCAAATCCAGCCTGGGTTAATAAAACTACTAAACGACCAGTTCCACAGGCTAAATCTAAAATTTTGCCTGCTTTAGGAAATCGTTCAATCGCATATTGCGCCCAGCGATCATACATAGTTGGCTCAAATAAATCATCGTAAAACTGAGCAAATTCTTGATAAATCATTAGTCAACCCAGTCAGTGATGTTTAACATTGGTGCATCAGACCACAATTTTTCAATATTATAAAATTCACGAGTTTCTTTTTGGAAGACATGAATAATAACTTCGCCAGCATCAATTAAAATCCAATCGGCTTTATCTCTTCCAGACACTTGATAAACTTCAACGTTATTTTCAGCTAATTGATCACTTACCTCATCGGCAATGGCTTTAACTTGTCGATTAGAATTAGCGTCGATAATAACAAAATAATCTGCCATTAAGCTAACGGGTTCCATATCTAAAACAACGATATCTTCACCACGTTTACTATCAGCAGCTTGAACTGCAATTTTAGCAATATTTTTGGTATCCATACGTACTCCTTTTAATTTCGTTTTGGCACCCAAGCATTGTAAGTAACAATTGTTTGGGGATAAACGGGTTTCCTGTTTTCAACTAAATATTTAAGCGTTTGTTGAGTCTGATAAGCTACCCCTTCAGCCAATGACTGATGAGTAATTTCTCTGGCCTCAGTTACTCCCGGAAAATCACGTCCCGGTTCAATATAATCTGCCATATAAATAATCTGAGCCAATTGATTCATATATTGATGACCTACGGTGTGATATTGAACAGCATGCAAAATATCCAAGTCATCAATTCCTAATTCATTTTTCACAAAAATCCAACCAACAACACCATGCCAAATAGCATTACCATAGTTCAGTAACTCTGATGGTAGACGATATTGTTTAATTACGGCAATAAAATCATCATCAGGTCGCTGTTTGGCATAATCATGAACTAGGCCGGCAATACTGGCCTTTTCAATATTTGCTCCGTATTGTTGAGCCAAATCTACTGCAGTTTGCTCTACTCGCAATACGTGTTCAAATCTACTGGTAGTCAAAGTTTCTTTTAATTTTTGAACTAATTGATCATGACTTAAATCAGTATATCGACCTGAATATTCAATCTTATGAATGGTCATATAAATGATGCTCCTTTATATATGCTCGCACTGCTTCTGGTACTAAATAACGAATTGATTGGTGGTGTCTAATCTTACTTCTAATTAATGTGGATGAAATACCAATATAAGGGACATCCACCCAGATAATAGGATAAGGTGATTGGACTGGGTAACCTTCTCGTTTTACGCCAACAAATCGAACCAACTTAATTAATTGATCAATTTGGTGCCATTTAGGCAAATATTCAACCATATCGCCACCAATGATAAAATAATATTCATTTTCCGGATGTTGTTGTCGTAAATTTTTAATGGTATCTACTGTATAGCTAATACCGCCACGAATAATTTCTGCTAATTCAATAGAAAATAGCGGATTATCATTGATAGCTGCGTGGATCATTGCAACTCGTTCTTTGGCAGGTAACGCTAATTTTTGATCCACATGTGGTGGAATAAAATCAGGCATAAATCTAATTTCATCAAGTCCTAATTGGTTTAATACCTGTTCAGCAATGATTAGATGACCATTATGAATCGGGTTAAAAGTACCACCTAAAATACCAATTTTCTTTCGTTTGTTAGTTTGAACAGCAGCCACTAAAGGTTTAGTTTTAGTTACGGTTGCCGTTTGAACAGTTTTTACCATTGCTAAGTCTCCTACAATTTAAAAACGTCCTTGGAAATTTTTTGATTATTTTCTTTTTCAGCCGGTTTGAACAATAGCAAAACACTACCAATAGTTTGAACTACTGAAATATCACTATTATTTTCAATGTAATTTTTAACATCATCGACGGTGACATCAGCATTTTGCAAAACATTAACTTTCATTAGTTCACGGTACTCAATAGCTCCGCCAACTTCTTCTAGCCAAATTGGTGACAAACCGTTCTTACCAATAGAAAATACTGGGCGAAAATGATTTGCCCGTGCTCTTAAATAACGTTTTTGTTTTCCTCTTAAGTCCATTTTTCTCCTCTATGTTTAAAGCATTGCTGGTCTGATTAAAACAGCGACACCACTTGGGGCATATCCAGCAACAGTTACACCAGCTGGAACTGTTATCCATCCTAGTCCTTCTAAAACAATGTCACTCTTTTGGTTAATTTTAAATTCGTGACGGACTAGTTTAGGAAAACTAGCAGCATTATCAGTCGTTGGTGGCGTCAACATTTCGCCAACATGCTTAGCGTAAAAATCATCAGCATTAGCTAGTTTAGTTCTATGAACAAATAAATTATTATCAACGTAAACTGTAAAACCATGCTTCTTATCACCAGCAACATAATCAAATCGTCCAACACCACCAAAGAATAATGTTTGCTCTGGATTTAACTGATAAGTCTTCGGTTTGATTGTTTTACTTGGAGTTACCAAGTTAAGTTCTTTGCCAGTAAGTAAATGGGCCATTTGTTCTGGTTGAATAATACCTGGTGTATCCACCATTTTTTGTCCATCATCCAACGGGATTTCAATTTTATCTAGTGTGGTACCAGGAAAACGTGATGTAGTAATTAGCTCAGCAATTCCAGTGGATTGTTTAATAATGGAATTAATCAGTGTAGATTTACCTACGTTAGTTACCCCAACAACATAAACGTCTTTTCCTTGCCGGTACTTATTAATTTGTTCTAGTAGATGATCAACGTGTTGGTTACTTTTGGCAGATACTAATTCTACATCAATTGGACGAATTCCTGCCGCATTGGCACGTTGTCTCAACCAATCTTTGACCCGATTGTATTTGATGGAATTGGGTAAAATATCTACTTTATTACCAACTAATAATACTTCATTGTCACCTACAAAACGATGCAAGCCAGGAATTAAGCTGCCATTTACGTCAAAAATATCAACAACATAAACAATCAACGAATCTGTATCTCTTATTTGACTTAATAGTTGTAAGAAATCATCGTCAGTTAAGCTAACTGGTGTAATTTCATTGTAGTGACGTAAACGAAAACAACGCTGACAATAAACTTCACCGCGTTCTAACCCCTTATCTAAAGCTGACTGAGGGGTGTAACCCAATTCTTTTGGATCTGTAGTTTGAACTTTAGCGCCACAACCAATGCAGTGAACTACTTCACCTTCAAAAACTACTTCATTTGTTTCGGTCATTCAGTTCTCCTTTACCAATGTAAATCTGGATACTTCTGCTTTAACTGATACCAAACCACTCGTTCTAATTGGCGATTTAAGTAAGTATTCCAAGCATCATTATTAACCAGTGGTTTCACCAAAATACTTTTAATATGACTACCATTAGCGGCCTTCACATCCGTTAGTAATTGATCACCAATCATCACCACTTTATCACGTTTTAGGTGAAATTGTTTTAATGCTCGTCTAATTCCAATGCCCGTGGGTTTTAAAGCCCGTGAAATGAATTCGAGATTTAATGGATCTACTGCTTCTGCGATTCGCTGATGACTATTATTAGAGACAACAATCACTTTAATCCCAAAATGATTCATTTCTGTTAACCAAGTATTTAACCGGTCATCACCTTCATGCTTATCCCAAGGCATCAATGTATTATCTAAATCAGTGAACACCGTATCAATACCATGTTCCAATAAAAATGTTGGTGTCACATCAAATATAGATGTAAACATCCAAGTTGGTTTAAATTGATTTAACATAATAACCTCTATTGATTTTATTATTAAAAAAACTTTCACCCTCAATGCGGTGAAAGTTTTTTAGTAATTATTTAAGAGCCTTTTTTGCTTCATCTGTTAATGTCTTAAAAGCATCCGCATCGTTAACAGCTAAATCAGCAAGCATCTTACGGTTCATATCAATATTAGCTAATCTCAAGCCATGCATAAATTGGCTGTAGCTAAGACCGTTCATCCGTGAAGCGGCGTTAATACGGGCAATCCATAATTTACGGAAGTTACCTTTGTTAGCGCGACGATCGCGGAAAGCATAAGTTTCTGACTTCATTACTTGGTCTTTAGCAGTCTTGAAAAGACGGTGCTTAGCACCACGGTAACCTTTAGCAAGTTTCAATACTCGTTTACGACGTGCGTGTGTAACTGTTCCACCTTTAACTCGTGGCATATTAAATTCCTCCTGTGTAAATCAAAAATTAGATTATTTGTTTTTTTAATGTATTACTTAGCAAGTAATTTCTTGTAACGCTTTACGTTAGTTGAGTCCATCATGCTAGTACCACGAAGTTGGCGACGTTGTTTCTTAGTCTTACCATGGAAACGGTGACTAGTGTAAGCATTGGCGCTCTTAAAGCCACCATTAGCAGTTCGTTTGAAACGCTTTGCAGCAGCGCGATTACTCTTTTGTTTAGGCATTGATCAATATCCTCCTCAAAATAATTCCAATATTATTTTTTATCGTTGTCCTTAGGATCAAGCATCAAGAACATGCTTCGACCATCCATTTTAGGTCGTTGTACAACAGTTGCAACGTCAGCTGTTTCTTTGGCCATTCGTTCTAAGACTTCACGCCCAATTTCTTTATGGGTGATTGCTCGACCTTTAAAACGAATTGAAACCCGTACTTTATCACCTTTAGCTAAGAACTTTCTAGCGTTCTTAAGCTTAGTGTTGAAATCATTAGTATCAATAACCGGACTTAACCGAACTTCCTTGATATTAACAACTTTTTGCTTTTTGCGAGATTCACGATCCTTCTTTTGTTGTTCGAATCGATATTTCCCGTAATCCAGAATCTTAGCAACTGGTGGTTTTGCCTTAGGAGCCACTAAAATGAGATCTAGGTCAGCGTCTTCTGCTAACTTAAGAGCTTCATCGCGACTTTTAACACCTAACTGATCGCCATTAGCGCCGATTAGTCGAACTTCCCGAGCTCTAATTCCATCATTAACCATCATATCCTTTGCTATGGTAATTCACCTCCAAATTTTTTAACAAAAAGCAGAAAAGAGCGGACATTCGATGCCCGCTCTTGATAGACCGCATACCAAAATGATACGCAGATTCGATATCAAGCCCAGCGACCCCAATGGTCAACTTAGGCGAGAAGCGGGTGCTTCTGCTTTTATTTCAACTACTAAATAGTATCATCATTTAAAATACGTGTCAATAACTAGTTTTGAGGTCGACGATTATTGCCCGTCATAGGCACTGCCCGAGACAAAAAACGAATTCTTTGCATCAAACGTTGAGCTTTTAATGGTTCATCATCGCCACGTTGATTAATACGCAAATGTTCTTCTGCCAATTGATCCATGGAAAAGTTAGAACTAAAAAAAGTTGGTAGCTGTTGTTGCATGCGATATTCCAAAATAACCCCTAACACATCATCTCTAATCCAAGACGACATAGAATCAGCACCAATATCATCAATCATCAATACCGGAGCTTTTTTAATTTCATCAACCTTATTAGCTACAGAATTATCACCAATAGATGATTTCATTTCCACAGCAAAACTAGGAAAATGTACCAACGTGGTTTTGATACCCCTTTGGGCTAATTCATTGGCAATTGCTCCTAAAAGATAAGTTTTGCCCACCCCAAATGGTCCGTATAAATAAAGTCCCGGTTCAAATTGAGATGATTTAGCGTTAGCAATAAAATCCAGCGCCGCGTTTAATGCCTCAAACCGTTCAGCGTTTGGTTCAAACTCTGTTAAGGTTGCCTGACGAATATCTTTGGGCATCATAATTGTTTGAATTCGTTGCTTAATTTTACGTTGTTGAATTCGTTGCACTTCTTCAGGCGAAGCAGCGTAAGAAATGTCAATGAGGTGATTGTTGACCACTAGGTGTGGAAAATATCCAGGAGCAAAACTTTTTTCTCCATTTTGTACCTGCTCTTTAACGTGACAAAATTCATATAATTTAGCAGCACCGCGACTAATAGCATCAGTCGCCAATTCATTTTGATGATCATTTAAAAATTTCTGCACATCATCGTCAACCAGCACCTTATCCATAATAGCCGCAAATCTTTTATTAAAATCCGTCATCGAAGCGGCCGTTGTTTTTAATTCATCACCCATATTTCTCATTATTATCACCTACTTTTTGGTCTGAATTTTTTTCAAGCGTTCATTTAACTGTTGCTGCTGTTCCTTAGATAATTTGGTAGTTTTTGTATCCTTATTATTTGTTTTAGCCCATTCTGGTAACGTTTCTTTAACATTAGCTTTTCGATTGTTATTATTGCGGTAATTATTATTCTTTTTATTAGTCTTAGCCTGATTACGTCCCTGAATCACATTGATGGCTTCTGCAGCTGAAGCAACCTTATGCTGACTCCAATCATTAGCGATAGTTTCAGTTAAATTTTTATTTAACGCGCCGTTATTTTCATCCACTAGAATATGATAAATCAATACATTAACTACTTCGTTGGGAAATAGATGACGACTTATTAAATCTCTAATCAAGCGCTCTTCGCCACTAGTAACAAAACCATTTTTTTGTTTTTTGATTTGTTGTAAAAAAATTAGTGGTGCTGTTTGTTGTGCAATTTTAATAATTTGTTCAAATTTCTTAGAAACCGAATTGTCTGCTGATTGGAGCTGTGGTTTATTTGCTACCGATTTGATAGTTGTCGCCGGGTTACTTTGATAAGTCTTAGAGATATTATGCTTTAATACATTAATTTCTAATTGATTAGTTTTTAAATTAGTCGCTTTTTGAATTAAATTAGCCATTTGAAGTTCATTAATACCGTATAAACTGCTTTCAGTTTTGATTAAATCCAAATTAGCCTTCACGCTCGCTAAATCAACGAATGTATTCGTCAAAATATTAAGCAGTAATTTAACATCCAATTGATCGCTATTAATTTCAAGAGTGTTTTCACTTAAATTATGTTCATCAATATGCTGACGCGTATTTACAATTTCTGACTTTGTATTCACCGAATTTTTTAATAACGTTGGGTATAATTCGGAAATGGCAACCGACACATCTAAACCATCGTCATTATCCAACTGGGGTAATAGTCTCATCACAATTTGATCAAAAGTTTGATCGCCTACATTATCTAATAGTAATAATGCTAAGGCATCTTTTTGAAGGAATGCTGTAGCTTGAAGCGGCAATCTCATTCTATAAATTAACCGTTCACCAGCTTCATAAGTAGACATCAACCCCACCGCTTCTAATTTTTGGCGATTATGCTGTAATTGGGTCAATGGCTCATTTAGCATGCTCTGCAACTCGTAATGAGTATGACGTAAAGTACTAATCGGACTATGGCGAGCCATCGACTGCAACAAATTATATAAATTTATTGCCGCAGAGCCCACGATTGGTGCATATAAATTAGTTAAGGACTCATAATTGATGTCAGTAAACTCGTCAACAATTGCCACAAAAGGTAAATCAGCGGTAATTTCACTCGCCAGTTTCATCATCTCCATGTTTCTTTTCTGCGTCACGTTCCATCATTTCTTTTAATTCTTCATAAAAAACAGACATGTCCTTAAACTGACGGTAAACACTTGCGAACCGAATATAGGAAATTTCGTCTAAATCAACTAAATCTGCCATTACTAATTCACCAATTTCGGTGCTGGTAACTTCGTTTTCGCCACTACCTTGTAATTTATTGGTAACTTTGTTAACTAAATCAGTAATTGCAGCCATTGAAACCGGCCGTTTTTCTGCCGCTCGAACAATTCCCCGAGTTAACTTCTCACGATTAAATTCTTCACGATTACCGTTCTTTTTAATTACTAAAAGTGGAGTTGCTTCGATTCGCTCAAAAGTGGTAAATCGAAAGCCACATTGTTCACACTCACGTCGCCGTCGAATTGCTTTACCATCATCCGTTGGTCGACTATCAACCACCTTAGAACTGCTATAACCACAATGTGGACAGTGCATAATCTCACCTCACAAATTTTACTGTTGGGCAGCTAACCATAAAGCTACCTGAACCTGAGTTTGTTTAATTGAACCAGAATTGTTAATAATTTCATCAGCCAATGATTGCTTCACACTTAGCGGCCACTGACTAGCAATACGCTTGGTTGCCTCGCCAATGGACAGTTGATTGCGTTGACACAATCGTCTCAATTGTTGTTCTGGATTACAATATACTACCATAATTTGATCAACCATTGTTTGATAGCCCTGCTCAAAAAGCATGGGTGCGTCCAAAATTACTAATTGTTTGTCTTGATAATTTTTAATTTGATTTGTAATTTCTGCACGAATAAATGGGTCAATAGTTCGTACCAATAATTTCAACTGTGTGGAGTCATTAAAAACTAGTTCACCTAATTGTTGCCGATTTAAATCGCCATTTTCGGTTAAAATAGTTGGTCCAAAAACTGCTGTAATTGCCGCTAGCCCAGCTGTCCCTCGAGCTTGTACTTCACGAGTAACTTGATCAGCATCTATGACGGGAATACCCTGTGTCGTTAAATATTTGCTAACTAACGACTTACCAGTAGCAATCCCTCCCGTGAGTCCGACTATCTTGCTCATTTAACCGCTCCATGAATCACCTGGCAATGAGGGCAAAAACTAGTCCCTCGTTGGGCGACCTTAATTTTTTCAATGGGTGTTTGGCAGCGTAAACATGGTTCTCCTTTACGTCCATAAACTTGTAAATAATTTTGAAAACTACCTGCTTCGCCATAAGCATTAGAGTAAGAATGTACCGTAGTCCCATGCCCATCGATAGCTCGTGCAATCTCATCAATAATATTTGCACGTAAATCGGCTAATTCAGTTTCTGAGATGAGATTTACCGGTTGTTCAGGATGAATTTTGCTCATCCACAAAACTTCATCAACGTAAATATTGCCTAATCCAGCAATATTGCTTTGATCTAATAAAAATGGTTTGGCCTTACGGTGACTTTTGCCAAAAATATCAACCATATATTCCAAAGTTAAACTTTGCGCAGTAGGTTCTGGACCGATTGTTTTCAATCCAGCCACCTTATATTCTTCACCCGTTTTCACTAAATTCATTCGGCCAAATTTTCGAGTATCATTGTAACGTAATTGACGTCCATCAGTTAAATGAAAAACAATATGGGTATGCTTATCCAGTTGTTGGCCTTCTGGTTCTACGTCGTACTTTCCTTCCATTCGTAAATGTGACACAATCGTGTACCCATTACTAATACGAATTAAAAGATACTTTCCTCGACGGTTAATACCAGTTATCACTTGATGACTCAAAATTTCATTAAATTTTTCTGGGGTAACATCAATCATTTTAGGATATAAAACATCAACCGAGTCAATTTCACTACCGGCAACTAGTTGTTCCAATCCGCGACGAACCGTTTCCACTTCTGGTAATTCAGGCATATAATCAACTCCTATTTTGCATTGTACCAGGTCGTACCGTAATGACTTTCTACTTTTAGCGGTACTGCTAAAGAAATAGCTGAGTCCATCACCTTAGGTACAATTGCTTTAATTTCTTCTAATTCATTAACAGGAACATCAAAAATTAATTCATCATGAACTTGTAATAACATCTTAGTTTTGAATCCTGCTAGTGCTTCATCCATATTAATCATAGCAATTTTAATAATATCAGCGGCCCCACCTTGAATTGGGGTGTTCATTGCTGTTCGTTCAGCAAATGAGCGTTTGTTAAAGTTCTTGGAATTAATATCTGGAAGGTAACGACGACGTTTTTCCAATGTTTCCACGTAGCCATGATCTCTAGCAAATTGAACAATCTCTTCCGTATATTTTTTAACACCAGGATACTCTTCAAAATAACGATCAATAAATTGACGTGCTTGTTTACGGGTAATTCCAGTATTTTGAGCTAAGCCATAATCACTAATACCATATACAATACCGAAGTTAACGGCTTTGGCTTGGCGCCGTAGTTCAGGAGTCACCTCATCATTAGAAGCGAGACCAAAGATTCTACGAGCAGTTGCCGCATGGATGTCTTCTCCCTCAGCGAAAGCTTCTTGCATATTCTTATCACCAGAAACCGAAGCCAAAACGCGCAATTCGATTTGAGAATAGTCCGAAGAAAAAATATATCCTTGAGGATCTGAAGGCACAAAGGCCGAACGAATTTGCTTGCCTTCTTCACTACGAATAGGAATATTTTGCAAATTAGGATCAACTGATGATAATCTTCCAGTTTGCGTCAAAGTTTGTAGATAACGTGTATGAATCTTGCCATCTTTTGGATTAATTACCTTTAACAAACCAGAAATATAAGTAGACAATAGCTTAGAAACTTGTCGATAATCCAAGATATTTTGCACAATAGGTGCATCTGGTGCCAACTTTTCCAATACATCAACAGCGGTTGAGTACCCGGTTTTTGTTTTCTTAAGCACCGGTAATCGCATTTTTTCAAATAAAATTTTTCCTAACTGTTTAGGTGAACTAATGTTAAACTCTTCCCCAGCCTGTTGGTAAATTTGTTGTTCAATTTCAGACAACCGTTCGGTCAACTTACTACCCATTTCTTCTAGACGATTGGCCTTCACAGAAATACCAGCAATTTCCATTTTAGCTAACACAACTGCCATTGGTAATTCCATTTGCCAGTAAAGTTCAGTTTGATTATGTTCATCTAAATCCTTAAACATTTTTTCGTGTAAAGAAGAAATAGCGGCCACTTTATGAACTAAATGTTCAGTAAATTCAGGTTGGTCAACAGGAATGAAGCGCTTAGCCCCTTTACCATAAACTTCAATATCAGTTTTAATATTATCAAAACCGTGATCGGCCGCTACTTCAGCCACATCATTACTATTATTTAAGGTATTAAGTAAGTAAGAAACTAGCAATAAATCAAAGTCTACACCTTTTAGCGTTATTCCCAATCGGTTAAGGGCTACCATTGTTTTCTTAGAATCAAATAAATTCTTTTTAATCACATTAGATTCTAGTATTGTTATTAACACTTTGTTAGTTAATAATTTAGGATTATTTGAAGCGTACCACTTACCCTCAGTACCAATTGCAAAGCCAACTATTGCAGCAGTATGATAATTATCATCAGCAAGTTCTAATTGAAAGTTAACTTCATCACCTAATTGATTTAATTCAGCAATATTATCAGTTGTCAGTACTTGATACTGAATGTTAGTTAATTGACTGGCGTCAGCAATGCCATCATTAGCCATCTGTTTTAAAAATGATTTGAAGTCCATTTTTTCATAAAATTTAATTAATTTTTCTGTATTCGGTCCTTGATACGTTAAATCAGATAATGAAATGGTCAGGGGGGCATGGCGATTAATTGTTGCTAATTCACGCGCTAATTCGGCTTTGGCTCGATCATTAATGAGATTTTCCTTTAGCTTTTTACCACTAACCTCATCAATATGCTCATAAATACCGGCAATTGAGTCAAATTGTTGAATTAGTTTTTGGGCGGTCTTGTCTCCCACCTTAGTAACTCCTGGATAATTATCCGAATTGTCACCTTTCAACCCTTTAATTTCCACAATTTGATCGGGACGAACACCAAGTTTTTCTTTCACATAATCCGTAGTATAGGTCTCTAACTCAGTAACACCTTTTTTAGAGACTTGAACCGTCGTTTGATCAGAAGTCAATTGAGTTAAATCACGATCACCAGTAATTACTACTATAGAGTAATCACCATTTTGTTCAGCTTGAAAAGCTAATGTTCCGATAATATCATCAGCCTCATAATTGGCTAATTCATAAGTTTTGATACCACGATCTTCAATGAGTTCCTTGATATACGGCATTTGTTCTAGTAATTCTGAAGGAGTTTCACTGCGTCCTCCTTTATAATCAGGATATTTTTCGGTCCGAAAAGTAGTTTTTCCAGCATCAAATGCTACTAATACTTCATCTGGCTGTTCAGTTGCTAAAACCTTATCCAGCATGCGGTTAAAACCAAAGATAGCACTAGTATGTAGTCCCTCACTATTTGTAAAACGATCTAATGATTGATACAGTGCATAAAATGCCTTAAAAGCAATGCTATTTCCGTCAATTAAAAGTAATTTTTTAGCCATCTATTTCTCCTTTTATCTGAAGCGATACCTAATTATAATTTTAACACTTGATGACAATAATATCAGGCATTAGCGCACAAAAAAAGCAGTGATATAAATCACCGCTTTTTTATTAATCTCGATTATCACCTAGGCCAAAAATAGAAAGCATTTGACTAAATAAGTTCACAAAATCAAGATAAAGTTGCAAGGCACCGATCACTGCTAAACCAGTAGTTGATACTTGACCATTAGCTTGATTGTAAATGTTTTTCATTCTTTGAGTATCCGATGCCGTCAAAATGGTAAAAATCACAATGGCAATAACGGAAAAGACAAACGCAATAATACTACTTCTTAAAAACATATTAATGATCATTGCCACAATTAAGGCAATTAAGGCAGCTGAAGCCTGTGTACCCCACTTCGTTAAATCACGTTTAGTGGTTAAACCAAATAACGTCATTGTAATGAAGATAGCGGCACTAGATAAAAATGCTGCCACAATCGAAGTACCGGTGTAAGTTAAAAAGATTGATGAAAACATCACTCCAGTAATCATCGCGTATAACATTAAAAAGATAAAACTTAATGATGGTCGTTTCATAGCTTGGCTAGTAATAACAAAAGGCATAAAGAACCAAACTAACAAGGAACCCCACATTAACCAGCGATTCTGCATTAATCCAGCAATTCCAAATACTGAACTCATAAAGTAAGCCGTAGCCGCCGAGATTAAAACCGCTAAGCTCATCCAACCATACATCTTAGTTAAAAAATCGTTAAAACCTACCGCATTATTAACCATACGGCGATCATCTTGATAATTATTCATTTACTCAGATCCTTTCACTTGAAAATTTGTCCCAAGTTTAACAGAACCATTAAAATTAGCAAGAATTTAACCCACTTCTAAATGATTAATTAATCTTATTACTCAAATGACTTAACAATTCTTCATAAGCATTTTCGTATTTCATAATATCGCCGGCACCCATAAAGATAACAACGTCATTATCGTAATCTAATAGTGGCGACATATTTTCAACAGTGAGAATTTCACCGCCTTTAGTAATCTTATTAGCCAAATCTTGGCTAGAAACGTCGCCAGAAGCCTCTCTAGGTGAGCCATAAATATCAGTTAAGAAAACATGATCAGCCATGTTCAAACTAGAGGCAAAGTCGTCCATCAAAGCAATGGTTCGACTAAAAGTATGTGGTTGAAAAACGACCACAATTTCTTTGTTAGGATATTCTTGACGAGCAGCATCTAAAGTAGCCTTAATTTCAGAAGGATGATGAGCATAGTCGTCAATAATGGTCATATCAGCTACTTTACGTTCTGAAAAACGACGTTTAACTCCTTCAAAGGTTAATAATTCTTCTCTAATTTCATTTAAATCAACATCTTCAAAATAGGCCACTGCAATTACAGCCAATGAATTCAAAACGTTGTGTTCCCCAAATAAAGGCACCATAAATTCACCCAAATCTTCGCCACGATACATAACATGGAATTGAGATCCTTTAGTAGTTCGTTTAACATCAACGGCTTGAAAATCATCGTCATCATCTAAGCCATAGTAATAAATTGGAACATTGGCATGAAGTTTTCTTAAGTTTTTATCATCACCCCAAGCAAAAATGCCTTTCTTAACTTGGCTAGCAAACGTTTGAAAAGCATCAATAACGTCATCAATACTTTCATAGTAATCTGGATGATCAAAATCAATGTTGGTCATAATAGCATAGTCTGGATATGTAGCTAAGAAATGGCGACGATATTCATCGGCTTCATAGACGAAGAAACGAGCATTAGGGACACCTTTACCGCTACCATCACCAACTAAATAATCGGTTGGTGCAATGCCACTTAAAACATGCGCTAACAAACCGGTAGTACTAGTTTTACCATGAGCTCCAGCAACCCCAATACTAGTTTTACCTTCAATCAATTTGCCTAAAAATTCATGATAGCGATAAACCGGAATGTTCATTGAACGGGCTTTTTTTACTTCTGGGTGATCTTCAGTAAACGCATTTCCAATAATAACAGTCATATTGTCGGTAATATTATTTTCATCAAACGGCATAATTTTAATGCCAGCCTTCTCCAACCCGCGTTGTGTAAAGGTATATTGCGTGATATCAGATCCCTGCACTTTATCTCCTCGATCATTTAAGATAAGTGCCATTGCGGCCATTCCTGTCCCTTTAATTCCGATAAAATGGTAAATATTTTGATTATCCATAAATACTGTCCTTTCGAGTATTAATTTCTAGTTTGGATACTTTCATCATTGTGATAGTAAACTTCACGTGGTTTAGAGCCATGTTGCTCTGAGATATAATGATGACTTTCCAAGGTGTCAATAATATTAGCGGCTCGATTATAGCCAATCGAGAACAAACGTTGCAATTTAGACGTTGAAACCGTATCTTCTTTTGCAATATATTCTAATACCTCAGGCATTAACTCATCTTCATTACTAGTCTGAACAATTTTTTTAAGTGAATCAGGAGTAAACATATAATTAGGTTGACCTTGTTGTCTGACAAAGTTAACCACATTTTCTAATTCTTCATTAGTAACATAAGCCCCTTGCAAACGAACTGGTTGAGGTGAACCATTACCGAGGTAAAGTAAATCACCTTTTCCAAGAAGGGTTTCGGCCCCGCTGGTATCAATTATCGTTCGAGAATCAACCTGACTAGAAACCATAAAGGCAATTCTAGTAGGAATGTTATTCTTAATAGTTCCCGTCACAATATCGACACTTGGCCTTTGGGTAGCCACAATCAAGTGAATACCAGCAGCCCGTGCCTTTTGAGTAATTCGCACAATATAGTCCTGGATTTCATTAGAAGCAACCATCATTAAGTCGGCCAATTCATCAATAATAACTAAAATGTAAGGCATTTTGAGACCGAATTCGCCCTGTTCTTCAGCTTTTTCGTTAAATTGTTCAATATTTCGAACCCCGGCCGCCGATAATTTTTCATAACGTTCATCCATTTCTTTAGTTACCCACTTAAGGGAAGCAGCCGCTTCTTGTGGATCAGAAATAACAGGAGACAACAAGTGTGGGATGCCATCATATGGTGCTAGTTCTACTGCCTTAGGGTCAATTAAAAGCAACTTAACTTCAGCAGGGTTGGCTTTGTATAAAATGGATACTAATAAACTGTTAATAAAGACACTCTTACCAGAACCAGTGGCCCCTGCAATTAGACCATGTGGCATTTTTCTAATATCGGTCACTTGTGGTCGGCCAGAAATATCTACTCCGACCGCCGTAGTTAATGGTGATTTTTTATCAGCAAACTTAGCAGTATCAATTACTTCTGATAGCGTCACCGGTCGTGGAGTTGCATTAGGAATTTCGATTCCGACCGTGGATTTACCAGGAATAGGTGCTTCAATCCGAACATCTTTAGCTGCTAACGCTAATTTTAGATCATCACGCAAATTAACAATACGTTGTACCTTAACTCCCAATGCTAACTTCACTTGAAATTGGGTTACAGTTGGTCCATTGGTCCAATCGACTACTTCACCATCAACTCCAAATGCTTTTAACGTTTGGTCTAAAGTATCAACTTGATGTTCTACCCAATCATAAACAGAATCATCTTCATCAGTAATTGGTGGATTTAATAAATCCATGGAAGGAAAGACATATCCTTTGACTGGTTCTACTAAATTAACGTGATTACTAGATTCATTATGATTTAACTCTACTTCCGTTGTTTGAGATGGTTGTTGTTGCACTTCTATTTCATCTTCATTATTAATAACTGGATCCTGATCAGAATTTGTAACCTCAGTGACAACTTCCTCTACCATTTCAGGTTCTTTAATCGAATCCATTGCTGCTGTTTCATTCTCAGCAGCGGTTATTCCTTTAGATTCTAATGGATTTTGGAATCGTTGATTAATTGTCGAACTAACTGGAACTGATGGAGTAGAAATAGCAGCTACATCAACGTCCGTTTTTTTATCAACATCATCGTTGTCAATATCTGATAACTCATCGGTGCTATCAGCGTCTTTTTCATCAGCTGTAGCAGTGACTGGTTTATTGTCCGCAGCAAAAAAGGGCAAGCTTTCATTATGGTTGCCTTCTCCACCAACAATAGTGGAAAATGACTTACCTAATCCGCCCTTTTCATTTTGTTCTGTATTACTTGTTTCTTGATCAATGCTTTCGCTACGTTCGCTTAATTCAGGTTCATTCACCGTTGCTTTCAGCGATTCACTATTTTTTTCGACTGATTTTTCTAAATGATCTAAATCAATCAGATCCGTTGTCGAATTATCGTCATCAAATAAAATTAAATCATTGTTATCTAACCGTAGTCGCTCAATTACCATTTCATAAAATGAGTTTCTTTGGCTACGCTGCCGATCAAAAAACTCTACTAACTCTTTACTACCACCATTATTATGTTCAGTGGTCTTGGGTTCGAATTTACGGACCCGAGCAGCTAAATTGGAAGAGGTTGTAACCTTATTTTGGCTTCTTGGTTTGGACATTGAAGGTTTAACTTTTGATGGTCGTTCTTCAGTTGTTGTCGATTGTTTCATTAATTTAGGTTGCTTATCTCGCCAACGATAATAAGCTGGTCCATCATAGTTTTTCATTCCATCACACCTACAAAAGTTTATTAGTTAAATAAATGTTGTGCCTTCTCAAAGTCAAACGGTTCTCCAACATTATATTCATCAGGTAAAATCAATGCGCCAGGTACTTGTGGTGCATTAGGTAATTGTAATTCCCGTCCTGAGACGATCATTCCATCACTCTTAACCCCTCTTAATTCACCAGGCCAAATAATTTGACCATTAGGCATCATCGCTCCCACTTTAGCAACGACAACAGTGATATCTGGTTGCATATTAGGTGAGCCACTAACGATTTGAACTTCTTGATCATTATCAATTTGTGTAACGGTCACATTTAAATGATCTGAATCTGGATGCGGTGTCATTGACTTAACGTAACCTACTACAAATTTAGGTTCTTCATCAGCAGTTAACGTTAAATCGAAATCATGGCTATGCAAATATTCATTTAACTTAGCCACTTGATCCTTACTCAAAATAATTTGACCGTGCACCTCAGCTAGTTCAGGTAAAATAGAACTGGCATTCAAAAAGTTGACACCAATAGTATTATTAGTGTCGGCATCAATAATTTGAGCAACATTGTCATGAATCGTGGTGGTTTGATTAGTCACATCTTGGCCCATAATAATAACCAAAGTGTCTCCCATGGTTTGGGAGTTATAACTAGAAATTAACATTAAAACATCCTTTCCGAAATTTAATTTTCAAGTGAATTAATAAAGTTTTCTACTTCTGCTTTAGTTTTACGATCTTTATTTACTAACCGACCAATTTCTTTACCATTATCAAAGGCCACAAAACTAGGAATACCAAAAATATTCAATTCTGCTGCCAAATCAATATTTTCGTCGCGATCTACTGCTAAGAAAGTATATTGAGGATATTCTTTTTCAATATTAGGCATTTCCGGTTTAATAAATCGGCAATCAGGGCACCAATCAGCTGAGAAAAAGAGCATGTATTTGCCGTTACTAATTTTGGTTGTGAGTTCGTTTAAATTCATTTTAGGTAAATTTTCCATTATTTATTCCCCTTTTCAAGTTATCGTGCCACCGTTATTTCTTGCTAACAAATATTATATAACATTTTCACGCAACAAACAGCGACTAGCTGAATAAACTACAACTGTGTTATAAATATTGATGAGGTGAAAAAAATGACAACAAAAAATCAAACTATTGCAATAATTTCTACCTGCCTTGGAATAGGTGTAGGCATTTTCTTAATAAATCAAAAAGCCCGTCATCAAAAAGATAAATATGCTGACGAACTTTTAAATAAAGCCAAACAATTAACTGGTCAAAGCGACCACGATTTAACTGGATCTTGGATTGAAAAACCAACCACTAAACATGATGATTTTTCTGGTGGTTTATCCTATATGTTAGCAGATAAAACCATTATCTATAGTTTTACCGGCAGTGCCAAAAATGGCAAAATGTTATCGTTTAAATCTCAGACCTTTTTAAAATGAGCAACTAACTTGTAAATGGGTCCTTTTGCGCTGAATTTTTGTTCATACTCTGTTTCAACGTTATCTTCATTCTCTTCTGATTGATGTAAATCAAGTGATACATAATCAAATTCTAATGGATAATTGTTAAAACTAACTAGCGAGTATTCAAATAAGCCCCGGTTATCAGTTTTAAACTCAATTTGGCCTTCATTTTGTAACACAACTTGATAAGTTTTTAAGAAATTAGGAGATGTTAAACGCCGTTTAGCATGTCTTTTTTTTGGCCATGGATCTGAAAAGTTTAAATAAAGTTTTTCAATTTCGTTAGGTTGAAATAACTCATCTACATTAGCTCCGTCAGTCAATAAAAACTGAAGATTAGGTAACGGCGTTTCCATATATTTTTTTAAAGCAATGGCAATTACCGTTTTTTGTAATTCAATCCCAATAAAATTAATATCTGGATTTCGACGAGCAGTTTCAATAATAAATTGTCCCTTACCACTACCAATTTCAACGTTTAATGGTTGAGATTTAGCAAAACGATCCTGCCATTTACCGATATATTTTTCCGGTTCAGTAACGATGTAATCTGCGTGTTCTTTAATATATTCATCAGCCCAAGGCTTATTTCTTACGCGCATATAACTACTCCTTAAATATTTTTAGCGATTAAATTCACTCTTTTTAATTCTTCCTGGTAAGTATAATTTGATAAACCAGGCGATTTCTAGCAACTCAACTATTATAACCCCAGCAATTGTTGTAAGACTACCCAAATTAGCCATAATTACGACAATTGCAAAAATTACGGCAGTTAGCATAAGTAATTTTTCTATAATTTTAGCAAAACTATTATTTTGGTTACTCTTATCGATTGGATAGATATGCACAAAAACATTGTCTTCATAATGAAAATAAAATGGAATCAATTGAAATCCAATTAAATAAAGAAATAGCGCACTAATAATAATTGGTAAATATTGTCCTTGAATAAGGTAAAGCAATATTGCTCCCAAGGTAGTTAGTCTAGTGTATAAACCACTCATTTCATTATCTCTGATAATTCCGTGCGCATATAAATAGCGGTAAGTATTGTCTGGACTAAGTTTGATTCGATTAAGTAACGGTTGTAATAAACGACGTCTCTTAATAATGCCTTTGACCATTGGCACGTCAGTAAATAAATTGAAAAATTGATAGATTCGGTGCATGCGACTAGATTCTATTTTAATCATTTTGTTCCAATTTAAGGCTGCAGTATTAATTTGGCGTTGTCGCCAACCAAGCATCCCCCCGACGATAATAACTGCTATTACAAGAGCTAACCAAAAATTAAAATACATTCCTACAACCAATGTTATTACTGGCACCAACCATAGACCGAATTGACGGCCCGCTTGGTTATTAATACGATAAAAACTATAAATATTAGTCAATAAGGCTCCTGTTTTTAATACTAACATGAGCACAATTAAACTAATTAATCCAGTAACCCCCGTAAGAGCATGGGTTGCACTAATAAGCGGAAAAACAATAATCGTCATAACAATTTGAATAAGGCCTGCTAAGCCAGCACTATACCAAAAAGCTGGACGCAAATACTCATTCATTTGTCCTTCTCGTGGTAATAAAAAAACAAAGTCTGGTTCTTCAACCAAGCTTGCAATACTCCCCAAATTAGCACTGATTGTCAGTACTAAAATAGCCACAGGTAATAACCACCACTCATGGCCGTTTAAACCTGCTAATAAATTAGAATAGGATAAACCTAATCCACCAATTAAAAACAGTAATGCTAATAAGAAATAATCGTTAAAAACTAGCCGTAAATATTTCATCATCTCTTTTAAATGACTAGTTAATCTTTGTTTATAAAGCAGTTTCATTGAGCACCGCCATCCTTTGCTAATGACAAATAAATATCATTAAGAGATTCTCCTGCATCCGGAAAGGCCGCTTTTAATTCTTCAAGGGTTCCTTCAATACGTACTTGACCGTTATGTAACAATACAAATCGATCACAAAAACGTTGAGCCGTATCAAGAACATGGGTGGACATCAAAACGCTTGCTCCTTGAGCCTTTTTTTCTTCAATTAATTTTAATAAGTCATCTACTGCCAGCGGATCTAGTCCTAAAAATGGTTCATCAATAATAAATAATTGGGCATTAGTAATAAAAGCACAAACAATCATCACTTTTTGTCGCATCCCCTTAGAAAAATTATCGGGAAACCAATCTAGTTTATTATCCAACCGAAACATTTTTAATAATTGCTTAGCTCGTTGCCAAGCCTTATCTACATCTAAACCATACGCCATAATGGTTAAATCAATGTGTTCACGTAAGGTTAATTCTTTGTAAACAATCGGACTTTCAGGAATATAGGCAATTTGTGATTTATATTGGTTCACACTATCCTTCATTTGGATATCATTAATACTAATTTCGCCAGAAAATGGAGTTAATAATCCAATAATGTGGTTGATGGTAGTGGATTTACCAGCACCATTTAGCCCAATTAATCCGACTAATTCATTATTACGGACGTCAAAAGAAACGTCCTTTAAAACTGGGACATTAGAATAGCCCCCAACTAAATTTGATACTTCCAAACTCATATTATCACTTCTCATTCGTAAATATTTACTGCCATGATTATACCATAGGCCCTTGATTAAGACTAAGTAGCCACTCTTTTAATGGTATAATACAAATTAATAAATAATGAAAGAAGGACTTATCTATGTCAAAATTAGACCCTGATTGCATTTTTTGTAAAATTATTACCAACGACATCCCCAGCTACACCGTCTATGAAGATGATGACGTTAAAGCCTTTTTAGATATTTCTCAAGGTACTCCAGGTCATACATTGGTAATCCCCAAAATTCATGTTGCCAATATTTTTGAATATGATGAACAATTGGCTGCAACAGTGTTTGCTAAAATTCCAATGATTGCACGGGCAATTCAAGCCGCTAATCCAGCTATTAAAGGAATGAATATTGTTAATAATAACGGTGAAGTGGCTTATCAATCAGTCTTTCATTCACATTTTCATCTGGTACCTAGATACACTAGCAAAGATGATTTTGGGATGTTCTTTAAAGACAACTCAGCGAATTATACCCCCGAACAACTTACAGAAATTCAGGAATCTATTAATTCACACTTAGGAGATTAATGAATATGAAATTTTTAACGAAAGCAGCTATTATCACGACAGCTGGGATCGGATATTACCTATATAAAACTAAGCAGACTCCATCAGAAGCCGCTCAAAATATGGTAAGTGAAGCTAAGCATAAAAAAGCGGCCCTTGAAGAACTCAAAGTAGCCAAACAAAATTTCGATGAGGCCTTGGCCAATTTTAAAGGTGAAATGGGATTAGCTCAAGACACTACCGAAGATCTTCAAAGAATCATTGACGAATTTATGTTTATCGTTCAGCCTCACATTGATGAAGTTAACAAATATGTCAATAAACTAAAACAATAATTAAGTTTTGCTTGCAAATTCAAATATTTAATTAAGTTGAGCTCAATGTTTAATCATTAAGCGCTAATGTGGTAGTATTGAGAAAGTGTTTCAATACAACAAAAATATATGAAACGGAGTGTGTTATTTTATGAAAAAATGGCTAGTTGCTTTAGCCGGAGTACTCATGAGTTTTACTTTAGTAGCTTGCGGTAGCAAAAGCGTAGCTACCACTAATGGTGGTAAAGTTACCGAAAGCGAATACTACAGTAGCTTAAAGAATACTTCAAGCGGAAAACAAGTACTTCAACAAATGATTTTAAACAAAGTACTTGAAAAAGAATATGGTGACAAGGTAAAGGCTTCAGCAGTAAATAAGGAATTCAATAATTATAAGAAGCAATATGGTTCTTCATTTGATAGTGTATTACAACAAAATGGAACCACTGCAGCTCAACTTAAAAAAGATATTCGTTCAAACCTATTACTTAAAGAAGCAGTTCGGGCTAACACTAAATTTACCGATGCCAAAATGGAAAAACAATTTAAGACTTTCCAACCAAAGGTAACTGTTAATGCCATCTTAGTTGAAAAAGAATCAACTGCTAAAGATGTTATCAAACAATTAGATGACAAGAAGAGTTTCTCATCATTAGCTAAGAAGTACTCTACTGATACTGCAACTAAGAACAAAGGCGGTCGTCAAGAAGCCTTTAATAACACTAATACCACTCTTGACAGTAGCTTTAAGACTGCTGCCTTCAAGTTAAAGAATGGTGAATATACTAAGACTCCAGTAAAAACCCAATATGGTTATTACGTCATCCAAATGGTTAACCACCCTGCTAAAGGTAAATGGCAAGATCACAAGGCTGAATTAAAAGACCAAATTGTAGATAGTGAAATGAACAACAGTGATACTCTTCACTCAGTTGTTTCTAAGGTGCTTAAGAAAGGTAACGTTCATATCGAAGATAAAGATTTAAATGACGTGCTTTCTGACTACATCTCATCATCATCTAAATCATCTAAAAAATAAGTATTGAAAAAGGACCGGCAATTGCCGGTCCTTTTTATTTGTTATGATATAGGGTTATTCCTTTAATGATCGAAAGAAACGGCGATTATCTAAGCCAAAAATTCGGTCTGAGAATTCACCTGGTTTAGTATTTTGTAGCGCTTTTTGGATCATTACAATACCCGCGTCCATAATATCTAAATTATGCAAAATTTCTGCTTCTAACAATTGTGGTCGTTCAGGAGACCCATATTCTAATTCACCATGATGAGATAAAATCATATGGCGTAGTTTAAGTACCTGTTCATCATCTTGTGCAAAATTCAGTTGATCCGCTGTTTCAACTATTTTTGCATCCATAATACTGACATGTCCAATTAAATTACCGGCTAAAGTGTAACTAGTAGCCACTGGTCCGGACAATTCAATGACCTTGCCTAGATCATGCAAAATAACTCCCGCAAAAAGTAACGGTACATCAATATGATCATAAATGGCTGTGACTGCCTTAGCCAATTTAAGCATAGTTAACGTATGAAAAGCTAGCCCACCCTCGAAATCATGATGATTTGATTTCGCTGCTGGATAAGTAAAAAATTGTGGAGAATATTCTTGAAGTAAGGTTCTGACAATTCGATTATAAGTAGCATCCTCAATTTCAAAAACATATTGATTAATTTGTTCCTCCAACTGTTCTTGGGTTAAAGGTGCCCGCTTCACAAACAATAACGGATCTTGAGGTTCTCCTTCTTGAGCCAAACGTAAACCAGCAATTCTGATTTGCACATTGCCCATATACAATTCTTTTTTACCCTTTAAGGCAACAATCTTACCAATCTGAAAATTATTAATGTCATTAGCACTGGCATCCCAAAATTTACCGCCCACTTCACCAGAAGAATCAGTAAAAGTTAGGTCTAAAAATTGTTTACCATTTTTAGCTGTCCTGACCTTAACATCCTTAATTAAAGTAAATATTTCAAAATTTTCATTTACTGCAATATCACTAATTAGCTTAGTCATTAACCTTTTCCTCCTTCGAAGTTAAGTTTAACATCGCATCGTGGCTAAACATTTCAGCTTGTCGCTTGTCAGCAGTGACAAAAATAATTTGGTTAGTTTTACTAATTTCATGAACTAATTTGACCGAAGCCTGCGTTCGATAAACGTCAAAATTCACAAAACCGTCGTCAATAATAATTGGAAAAGCCATTTCATCACTAAAACCAACTGCCAAAGCTAAAACCAATGCCAAGTATAATTGTTCTAAAGTTCCCCGAGATAGTTCTTTAATTTCAAAGCTGGTACCATCGGCCGCCACAACCGTAATTTGATCTTCAAAATTCACCTTTACGTAATGCTGATTCGTCATAATATTAAAGTATTTTGAGGTTCTTTCCAACGTCTTAGGCACTCGTCCTTTAGTAGCAATGTTCATTGCTAACTCTAACCATTTTTGAGCGAATTGTAAGCCTAACCATCGCGTAACATTAGCATTGATTTCTGTTTGTAAATTATTCAATCGTTGCCGTAAATCATAATATGACCCGTCTTTAGCTAACATGTCCAACCTAGTTTGAGCTTCAGAAATTTGATTACTAAGTTGATTTATCTCTGACTGATGTTGATTAACTTCTTGCTCTAATTGATTAGTGGCAGCATTTATTTCTGTTAAAGAATTAACATTCAAATCAGTGGTTAAATGTAATTGTTCCAATTGTTGTTGTAACATATTTAACCGTGACTGGTTTTGTTGTTGTTGCTTTTGTTCTTCAGCCAATTGTTTTAATTCGGTGATCGATTGAACTTGATTATCATTCAATATTTTTTGTAACGCTATCTGCTTTTGATTTAACTCTTGTTGGTTTGTTTGTTGTAGTTGGTCGATAATTTGTAATTGTTGCTTTTTTTGTTGTTGTTTTTTTTGCAATTGTTGGGCTGTATTGACCAATTGTTGAACATTTTCTAGTTGTTGCCGATTGTCCAAATTGGGATTGAATAACCAGTGATCTGCAAAATGCCATTGAACTAAATAATCATGCAACTGTTTTTTTAAATTACTCTGTTGATTAGCGTCAATATCTAAATTATTATTGAGATCATTAATTTGACGAATTTGGCCTTGCACACTAACCCATTGATCAATTGGGAAATTATCTAGACCGGTTCGTTTACCAATAGCTATTAAATATTTAGGTAATTCATTATCCGCACCAGTTTCAACACTATCATTGGAAATTGGTTGTTTCTTTTGATACCACTGATATCCAACGATTCCTCCAACAATACTTACACCAATTATAATCAGTACACGGTTAGTAAACAGCCCTAATATCAACATCACCATTGCCATCACCCAACCAATTATTACTCCAGCAGAATTGGCTTTAACCTTTTTGGGTGAACGAGCTGATGTTAGTTGTAGAAATTGATTAACTTGACTAATTTCAGTATCCGTAAGTAAATCTGGTAGCCGACTAGCCCCATTATCTAATAACGGTTGCGTTAATTTGTCAATTTGTTGTTGGTTACGTTTAATTTGTTGTTCCAATAGCTCCACTTGAGAACACAATTCAAATTGACGATTTAACTGATTACCCAGTTCTTCAATTTGCTGTTGGTGATCAATTAAAAACTGCTGTTGGTCATCTAGTTTAATAGTGGCATGAATCTGATCAACTTGAGCTTGATTTTGTGCAGTTTGTTGCGTTAATGAATCTAATTGAGTATTAAGTTGGCGCGCTAATTCAAAAGTATGGTCATTAATATCAATGAGTTGAGCTGGTGTTTTTTGCTGTAGTTGATCAATCTCTTTAATTAACGGCAATGCTCTGGATTGTTGCTGCTTTTGTTGTAATGTTTTTTGTTGATCCGCTAATTGTTGATTGGCTTGCAAACGTTGTTGTTTTAAAACCGCTAGTTGCTTGGTTAACTCTTGATATTCAGGAAATTGTTGGTGTGCTGCTTGAATTTTTTCGACTAAATCGTCATGTTGCTTTAATTGTTGATTAATCACCCGCTTGCGTCCCCGGGGAGCATACAATTCTGCTGCTTGTTTATCAATTTGTTTTTGAAGTGCAAACCAACTCTCGGCATTATTAATTCCTATTTTTTGAATTCGCCAACGCAAATCATCTAATCCCATTTTATAAAAGGCGGTTTGATCAACACCACCAAAATAAAATAATTCTGAATACAACTCCCGGTTCATCGGTGCAATAATTTGGTCAAAGTCTGCTTTGGTCAATTCTATTTCATCCGTTAGATTAGTAAATTTGACATTGCCACCATGGCTGCCAGCCGTCCGGATAACTTTATAAGTGATGCCATCTTGTTCAAAAACTAATTCTCCACCATATGCATGACTATGTTTGGGCTGATACTGACCATGAATAGCTTGTCGCTTAGTTTGAAAGCCAAAAAGAATTGAAGTGATAAAATCAATAATAGTACTTTTACCGGCCTCGTTAGGACCATAAATAACTTGAATAGGAGCCGAAAATTCAATTTGTTGATCAACCCATTTACCGTAACCGTAAATATCAATGGTTTTAATAATCATTAATCAGCCGCTCCTTCATTTTTAATATGTGTGACCAGTGTTTGCGTAGCAAAATTATGAATTTGTTGTTCACTATCATCATTTAAAATTTCTGCTGCTACAAACTGATATTTAGCAAATGGTTGCAATAATTCCTTATATTGAGTTTCAGTAAAAATATCAGCTTCAGCCTCTGTGAAGAAGCGTCCATCAATAGTGTCATTTAACTGGTTAGTAACCTCTGTTAATTTTATTGAAGTAACCCAAAAATGATATTGTTGCCAAATAGTTTGATTTTGTTGCTGTAAAACCGTTAAAAGTTGGCCCGAATTAATTTCTGCTATTTGCTCATCGTTTAATGTATCTGCCGCAATTTCAATTCGTATTAATTGTAATTGCTTAAATTTCTGTTCACTTAATTCAGCAAAAATTTGATTAATTAATTCCGTACTAGTCACTCCGGTTGCTCTAATTAAATAACGTTGCCAGTCTATTGTTGCTGTGGCATGAAAACTAGATTGTAATTGATGTTGCTTCGATTCAACCAAGAGGTATCCTTTGGGGCCACTTTCATTAATATGACGTCCCTGAGTATTACCAGCATAATTGATAGTTTCCTCTTCATCTAGTGACTGACGTAAGTGAATGTGGCCTAAGGCCCAATAATCATAGTTTTTGGCTTGTAACTCTGTAATAGAAAACGGAGCATACACTCCTTCAGTAGAGTGAATACCTTCAGCACTACCATGAAGCATGCCCAAATGCCAATCAACTGCTTGTCGTTGAGGATAATCATTAATCATTCGCTCTCTTACCCACTGATTAGCAAAACTAAACCCACTAATTGCCACCGTTTCTCCTGATGTCAAAGTTAGTTGATGGGTCTCTACTTGATTACCAAACACAAACGTATTGGCCGGAAAACCCAATTGTTCAATATCTCCTGCATAATAATCATGATTGCCAAAGATGATTAAGACAGGAATATTGACTTCATTTAATCGTTGCAACTGTTGATCTAAAAAATACTTAGCTGCAACACTTTGCTCATTTCGATCAAATAAATCACCAGCTAATAAAACAAAATCTACTTGCTGATCAATAGCATCGGTAAAAATCTGTTTAGCCGACTCAAAAGTTGATTGACGAATAATAGTTTCTAGACTTTCTGGCATTGCCTCATCACGTAATCCTAAAAAAGGACTATCTAGATGTAAATCGGCCGCATGAATAAATTTCATTAACTTTCCTCATTTGTTGAATTCAGACAAAAAAACGCCAGGTTAGTATTCAACACTAAACCCGGCGCTTTTTTAGTTACGGTATAAATCAGCGATTGGTGCAGTTACAACTTGATTAATACGATTTAGTAACTGATTAACACCTTGTTCTTTTTGCATTAAATCAGTAATAATTTGGTTTTGTTGCATTTGTTCAGCCAAGTCGTGCGCTTGCTTTACTTTAGCTTGATCAGGTTCTACACCCTGCATTTGTTGTTTTTGAACTTCTAATTGAACTTCTTGAAAGTCTTTGAATAAATCATAAGATTTACCATCTTGTTTCATTACTTCGTAAGCTGCTTTTAAATCTGCAAATTCTGGTGATTGTTGAATTTGTTTTTGAAGTGCAGCTGCTGTATCCATTACTTTATCTGCCATGAGTTTGTTCCCACCTTTAAGATTAATATCTTTATTTTAACATACTGATTAACATTTAAGCCGTGAAATATCAGATTAGTTACCAAACAAACTATTAAAAAGATTAGCCGCTTTTTGCTTAGCCTTGTTGATTCCCTGACCAACATCCTTAGCGTATTTACCAGCCTGATCAGTGACGGAATTCCAAATATTGGAATTCTTTTTCTCACTGTTTTCTTTAGCTACAATAGTTTGAGCATCCGAAGTATCAAAGTTGGTCTGTTTAGTAGCTGGTAGCATACCTTCCATTTCATTCTTAAATAACGGCCCGACGCCAGCACCACTGAGATTTTCTAAGTGATGATTGCTATCAGAATTATCAAAGCCTTCCCAAGTAGCTACTACTAAATCCGGAGTATAACCAACAATCCATTTATCTTTGGTAGCTTGACCAGATGCTGAGCTATCAGCTTCGGTACTACCTGTTTTACCAGCAACTGAATAGCCATAAGGCTTTGCATCTACCCCTGTTCCGGAGTTGAAGACACCTAGCATCATACTAGTCATTTGCTTAGCTACATTTTCAGAAATAATTTGTTTGCCGTTGTCTTGGTCAGTATTGTCAACGATAACTTTTCCAGTAGAATCCACGATTTTTCTGATATAGGTCGGACTCATTCGTTTACCGCCATTAGCGAAAGCGGTATAGGCCGACGCCATTTGTTGAGGAGACGCCCCAGTGGATAATCCCCCCAGTGCCAGTGCCAAATTATCATCTGATTTGGTTACCGGTAACCCAAATTCTTTAACAGAATTATAACCTTTATTAACCCCGATTTGATTTAATAACCAAACGGCTGGTGCATTTTTACTTTGGGCTAAGGCTTCATACATCGGAATTTTACCATCATAAATATTATCGTAGTTTTTAGGCTTATATTTATTAGCACCATAGGCTTTATATTTATCAACTAATTCAGAATCAAATTTATAGCCCGACTCTAAAGCAGGTGTGTAAACTGCTAGTGGTTTAATGGTAGAACCCGGTTGTCGCTTCATTTGAGTAGCTCGATTATAACCTCGGAAAACATGTTTGCCACGGCCACCTACTACGGCAGCTACCCCACCGTTATTAGGATTAACCGCAATTGAAGCCGCTTGTACTTTAGTTCCATCGGCAGCATTCACTGGGAATAAACTATCATTATCAAAATTATCTTGCATCGTTTGTTGCTGTGTTTGATTTAATGATGTGTATATTTTGTAACCTTTATTCATAATGTCTGATTCGGTCAAATCATATTTGTTAATAGCTTCATCAATCACGGCATCAAAGTAATACGGATATTTATAACCGTCCTTAGTTTGGTAAGTATCATTTACTGTAATTGAAGTAGCTTTATAATTATCAGCTTCGGCTTGAGTTATTTTGTGATTATCGACCATTAGCTGCAATACTTCATCCCGTCTATTTTTAGCAAGATCTGGATGATCAATTGGGTTATACCGGCTAGGATTGGTCAACATTCCAGCTAATACTGCAGATTGTGGTACGGTGAGCTGGCTGGCACTCACTCCAAAATATTTCTGAGCAGCATCTTGAACTCCCCAGACACCATTACCAAAATATGCATTATTTAAATACATCGTTAAAATATCTTTTTTAGAGTAATCATTCTCGACTTGAATAGATAAAAATAATTCTTTTAACTTCCGAGTAAAGGTTTGCTCTTGTGATAAGTAAGCATTTTTAACTAATTGTTGGGTTAAGGTTGAGCCCCCACCGCTAATATAGTCTCGATGCAGCAACTTATTTTTTAAGAATAAATAAGCAGCTCGCCCAAATCCTTTTACTGAAAATCCATACTCCTTATAAAAATTGCGATCTTCGGTAGATAAAACCGCATTACCAACATTAGGAGAGATTTTATCTAACTTAACATAGGTTCCTTTTTGTGAATATAATTCCCCCGCTTTAGTACTCTTATAATCTAAGATTTCGGTAGTTTGGGAAAGTGATGATTCCAAATTTTCAACATGTGCTGTTTTAGCCAGATAGGTTAAATACGCACTTGTTATTAAAAAGAGACTTAAAAAGCCAATTAATAACCATTGTGTTAAATGAAATCGGCGCCAGTAACGTGAAAAAGCCTTATGAAACCTTTTCCAACGTGGACGCCACCAGTCAATAAATTTTGACCAGATACTGGTTGATTTATTATTCATTTTAATTTTTACTCCTTATCTCAGCCGGAATAATTGTACCATAGTCAAATGATAATACCATCTTAGCGCCTCGAATTTAATTGATGTTTTACTTTCTTGAAATAAAAAAGACGACCAAATTGGTCGTCTTTTTTATTACATTTCGTCTGGAGCTTCCACTCCCAATAAATTCAATGATTCTTTTAATACTGTTGACACGGCTTTAACCAGTGATAAACGAGCATTTCTTTCAGCATCATCTGCTAAAATCTTAGAATGAGCATAATACTTATTGAATGCTTTAGCTAAGCGAAGTGAGTACTTAGCAATTTCTGATGGTTCAAAATCAGCACAAGCACTTTCTACTATGCTTGGGAAGGTACTTAAAGCTTGAATGGTTTCCCAAGCTTCTGGATCTGATAATTGTTTGTCAACATGGTAGAAATCTACGGTACCAGCTTTACGCAAAATACTTTCAGCCCGAGCATGAGAATATTGAACATAAGGTCCCGTCTCACCTTCAAAACGTAGTTGATCTTCTAATACAAAATCAATATTATTAGTTCGTTCGTTCTTTAAGTCACCAAAGATGATAGCCCCTACCCCCACTTGGCGAGCTACTTCTTCTTTATTAGGTAAATCAGGATTCTTTTCTTCAATTTGTTTTTGTGCCAATTCAATCGCATCATCTAATACTTCGTCCAATAAAATAATACGTCCAGAACGAGTTGAAAGCTTCTTACCGTTAACCGTAATTAGCCCAAAAGGAATATGATGTAAGTTAGCGGCTGATGGCATACCCATTTCCGTCAATACTGCTTTTAATTGACGGAAATAATAAGTTTGTTCTGATCCCACTACGTATAAGTTCATTGCGGGATGGTAAGTGCGATCACGATAAATAGCCGTAGCAATATCACGAGTAATATAAAGAGTTGCACCATCACTTTTTAGAATTAAAGCAGGATTTAAATCATACTTATCTAACTTAACAACTTGAGCACCTTGTGATTCTTCAAGAAGGTTTTTATCCTTTAAGATTTCAATACCTTCATTCATTTTATCATTGTAGAAAGCTTCGCCTTTATAAGTATCAAAATCAACACCTAATTTAGCATAAATCTTATTAAAGGATTTTAGTGATTCTTCTCTGAACCATTCCCAAAGACGGGTAGCTTCTTCATCGCCATCTTCTAGTTTTTTGAATACTTCTCGAGCCTCATCATCTAATTCAGGATGTTCTTTATCTTCTTGATGGAATTTAACGTAGTACTTCACTAAATTGTTGATCGGATCTTTTTTAACGTCTTCTTCATTACCCCATTTTTTATAAGCCACAATCAACTTACCAAATTGAGTCCCCCAATCACCCAGATGGTTATCTTTAATTGGGTGGTAACCATTTTTAGTCAAAATTTTAGCAATAGAATTACCAATTACAGTGGAACGTAAATGCCCCATTGAAATTGGTTTAGCAATGTTAGGTGATGACATATCAATTGGTACATTGCCACCCTTACCATTATCATTTTGACCATAAGTGGAACCTTCATCAATAATATTAGTTAATACTTCATTGCTAAATTGAGCTTTATCTAAGAAGAAATTAATATAGGCACCTTTTACTTCTACTTTTTCATAAATAGATGTATCAATTTTAGCTAGTAAATCACTAGCAATCATGTTAGGTGCTTTATGCATGGTTTTTGCTAATGTAAAAGTAGGAAAAGCCAAATCACCCATTGTAATTTCCTTAGGATGTTCAATCTTTTCGTAAATTTCAGCTGAACTCAATGAGTCCGCGCCAAGAGCATTTAATAGTGAGTTGGTTACTTGAGCTTTATAATCCATTTGATTTCCTCCTTAAAGTTAGGGATAAAAAAAGTCCCTCACAATAAAAAAATTGTAAGAGACGAGGTTTTCCCGCGGTACCACTCTAGTTGATATTTCTATCCGCTTTATATTATTAGTTTGTAATTTAAAGAGCGCGCTTCACTGTTCGAATTACTTGACTTTCACCATCTCAAGTTCGCTTAAAATTCGTAGCACAGTTACTCTTCTCTTTAAAGCAAGAACGATAAAAACGTTCTTTAAGCGGGTGACGGGAATCGGACCCGCGACACAAGCTTGGGAAGCTTGGATTTTACCACTAAACTACACCCGCACAACATGAGTTATTATATCATTTCAATATATTTTTGTCAGTAATTGTTTAAAAAAACTTAATTTGCTTTTTAACAACTTCACATTGATACTAGTTTATAAGGAGTGACAACTATGTGGATTGCAATTAACTACTTTAGCTGGGCCGGTTATTTAATTGGTTTACAATCTGGGCTCGGCCGTAATATTGAAAAGAAAATCAACCAACAATTATTTTGGACCCGCTTATTTTATTTATTAGTAATTATTAGTCAGGTAGTGATAAGTATCCGTTCCTTTCACCGTCATCCATTATTTGTGGCGTTAGGAATTGTTATAACTATCGCAGTAATTATTTTAACCGAATTAGCCTTTAATCGAAAACAAGTCCGTCACCTATCAGCGTGGTGGATTTGGGGATTATTATTATTAACTGTAGTGGCAATTATCTGGCAAACTATCATTAATTATTAAAAAGACGTTACCTATTAGGCAACGTCTTTTTTATTGATTACGCATTGATAATGCTAAATCGATACAATGTTCTGCTAAGACCGTTTGAGCATCTAAAACTGGATAATTATGATCACCAGCCCGTTCTTCGGCAACAGACAGCTCGGTACAACCTAAAATAACCACATCACAACCCTTTTCTTCTACCATTTCACGTAAAATATCGTGATATAGGGATGCGTTGACTTCATTTTTTTCTTTAATGTAGTCATAGATGAGTTCCATAGTTTGATTAGCAATGGCCCCATTTTCGTCAGGCTTGACTAATTCGTAACCGGCATCAATAATCGGCTGATCATAAATACCATCATGAAGTGTACCTCGAGTAGCAATTAAGCCCACTTTTTTAGCATTAGGATACTTGTTTTTAATCTCTTTAACGGTTTCATTTGGCATGTGTAAAATAGGAATTTCAGTTAATTCTTGTAATTGTTCATAAAAATAATGAGCGGTATTACATGGAATCGCAAAAAAATCTGGCCCAAGCATGGTCTGTTGTTTAATATCTTCTGCCATTGGTATAAAGGGATTTGGTTGCTCATGATCCAAAATATACGCAGTTCGATCAGGAATCGTGGCGTGATTGACTAAAATATAATTCAAAAAATCCTGATCCTTAGTGGCTGGCGTTTTTTCATTTAAAATATGCACAAAAGTTTCGGTAGCTTCAGTTCCCATGCCACCAATAATTGAAAAAAAGTTTTGCATAGTATTTCCTCGCATCCATTAATTTTTCACTCTGTCATTAATAAGGATAGTGTAGCATATTAGTTCAAACATTGTTAAATCAAAAAAGAACTACCGCCAACAAATGGCTGGTAGTTCTTTTTGATTATTTAACAACAAAATTTTTCTTAAAGTCAACTTGATAGTTATGCATTGCCCATTTGTACAAAGCATAACGTTTCAAATTACGATCCTTAGCGTACCAAAAAGTGGTTCCCCACCGTCCGTTTTTAATCAACGCAACGGCGTGGTCTTTTTCAGCACTATCTCGAGCATACTTTTCAAAAGTTTTAGGAGATACTCCTAGCCACAAGAAATAATCATTTTGATCCTTATTAGCATAAAGTGGTTCTGCCGTAGTTAGTGAATCAAAAACATAATCTTGGACAACCCAATCAGCTAATTTATTACCATTCAAGGTAACAAAGAAACTACTTCTACCTTGACGAATATTCATATCAAATAATTTAAATTGGCCATCGCGTTGATCATATTTCATATCAAAGTTAGCGTAACCGGTATAATTAATTGACTCCAAAAAATGTTGAATTTGGTTATACAAGGTTTGATTATATTCCGGCAAAATGGCTACGTAGTTACCAATAGCTGCTGGTGCTGGATCTTCAAGCAATGGATGACCTAAACACATCATTTTAACTTTGTGATCCTTGCCAACGTATGCATTTAACGTTCGCATATTACTATCGTCACCAGGGATAAAGTCTTGTAACACTAATTCGCCAGTGTAACCATTGTCATAAGATTTAGCAATAATACTATCAAACTCAGTTCGGTCATGGATGGTGAAGGCTTTTTTGCGACCATCAAAATGAACATCCAACCAAGCCACACTATCAGCTGGTTTTAAAGCAACTGGATAATCAAATGGTTGTTCAATAGTATCATTAGCATTATACATTTGTTCAGTAATGATTCGGGTTCCAGGGTAAGGCATATCGTATTTTTCACACATTTGATAAAATGCGGCCTTATCGTTTAATTGCTTAATTAAGTCGTAATCAATATAAGGACAAACAAAAACATCTTCTAACTCATCCTTATGTTTAGCAATTAACTCGGCATAACCGTCACCACAAGCAATCAAAATAACTGGACCATTAGCGTTACGGTAGTTTTCTTTTAATTTGAGCATTTCATCAATCCAAGTAGGATCTTCAGTAAAACCATCAATTAAAGTCAAATCCACAATGTTAGTATAACGAGTTGGGGCTAAGGCAACTTCAGCGTATGCCTTAACGGGTTGGCCATATAGTTCGTATAATGAGCGAGCCATTCCATAGGCATTAAAATCACTACCCAATAAAATCGGCGTAAAAGTAGGAGTTGATTGTTCCATTATTTCACTTTCCTTCTAAAAATTGGTAGTTGAAATTAAACTTGAGTTCGATGAACTAAGCTTAAAGTATCCACATTGGTATCTTCTGGGAAGTAAACTTGGTACCAGAGAATGAAAGTGTAGATAGTAAAGATTTTTTGCATGTTAGACTTACCATTCGCATGTTCATCTAATAAGCGATCAAGTTCAGCAGTGTTAAAGAATTTTTCAGCAGTATCTGAGTGGAATTCATTAACAATTCTTTCATGATATTTTGGATCATTAATCCAAGATGCAATTGGTGATGGGAAGCCCATTTTTTCCTTTAAAGCTGTCTTTTTAGGAAGTTGGCGTTCAGCAGCCGTCCGCAATGAAATCTTAGTTTCATCTGGGGTAATACGAGTATGAACTGGCATTGTTTCAGCAAATTCAGCCACCTTTTTATCTACAAGTGGTGTCCGAACTTCTAATGAATTAGCCATAGACATCCGATCAGCCTTGTGTAAGATATCAAATGGTAACCAAGTATTAATATCAAAGTATTGCATTTGAGTCATTTCATCCTTACCAGCAACATCATCAAAAATGTGCTTAGTGTATGCACCGGAGTCAACGTTAATACTTGGGTCCTTCAACACTTTAGCTCGATCTTCATAATTAAAGACGTAGTTTACTCGATAATAACGTTCACTAAGTGGTTGAGCGCCACGAACTAAGAATCGCTTACCATGGAAACGAGGCATCTTGGCGGCCACAGCACCGGCAGCTTTTCTAATTGGTTTTGGTACCCATTTTTGGTAACGTTCAAATGGAATAGCTTCCAAATAAGTATTGTAACCACCGAAGAACTCATCAGCCCCTTCACCAGATAGTGCTACCTTAACACTTTCACGAGTACGTTTCGTTAAGTAATAAAGTTGAATAGCTGATGGGTTTGATAATGGTTCATCCATGTAATACATCATGGTTGGCAAGATATCAAAGTAATCGTCACCATTCATGTAAATCTCGGTATTCTTTTGCCCAATTTCTTTAGCAAATTCAGTAGACCAAGCTAATTCACTGTATTTAGAATTTTTAAAGCCAATTGAAAATGATTGAATAGGTTTTAATTTAGCTGCTTCGTTTAAAACATAACTAGAATCAATTCCACTAGATAAGAAACTACCCACTTCAACATCAGCAATCATATGAGCTTTTACTGATTCATCAACTAATTTTTCAATCTTATCAGCGTCTTCTTCCACTGTTTGACTTTCGTCAATATGGTCATAATTAAATTTCCAGTAACGATGTGTTTCCGTTTTACCGTTTTTATGCAAGAAGTATTGTCCTGGTAAAACTTTATATACGTTCTTAAACATCGTTTCGCGTGATGGAATAAATTCAAAACTCAAGTGAATTGGCAACAAACTAGTGTTTAGTTCCTTCTTGAAGTTTGGATGTTCCAAAAATGCTTTGATTTCAGAAGCCCACATAAAAGTATCACCATCGTCATAGTAATAAAGTGGCTTAATTCCGAAATGATCACGTGCCCCAAATACTTCTTGAGTCTTGCTGTCATAGATCACAAAAGCATACATTCCGCGGAGTTTTTGAAGCAAATCAGCACCCCAAGCTTGGTAACCATGAATTAATACTTCTGAATCTACATCGGTCTTAAATTCATAGCCCATTTCTTGAAGTTCTTTTCGAATTTCTTGGTAGTTATAAATTTCACCGTTAAAAGTTAAAACTTTGGTTTCATCATTATTGTACATTGGTTGACGACCATGCGCCAAATCGATAATTGATAGCCGGCGGAAGCCCATTGCTACTTTCCCGTCCGCAAAATAAGCCTCATCATCAGGGCCTCGGTGTTTAATCCGATCTGCCATGTGATTAATTGTGTCTTCTGGCACATCGCTTTGATTTACATAACCAACAAATCCGCACATATGCTGATCTCCTTTTATAGTTAAATTTAAATTGTTCAATAAGACCAATCTGGTCTCAGAACATAGCAGTCTTCATTTTACCAGATAATCTCGCTTTTGTACTAGGGGGATAACTTTTTCTTAAGGAAGATTTTGTTGAAACACTATTTTTTCAATTTTTATTCAAACTAAGGTATAATTAAGAAAATAAAGCAGAGGTGAATGATATGAATGAAATGGTTTTCTTTAATCCCGCTGATTCAATTGGTAACTTTCATGATCATAATGAAGCTGTCCAAAGTGCTCAAATTTACAAAGAAAAAAACCAGCAACCAGATCAATCAATCTTGGTAGTTAAAAGCCCTAACCACCCTGACTTTGAAGTTTTTCTAGCTGACGACGTAATTTCAAGTGATCAAGCCAATCAATCACACGAGTCTTACCAACTTAGCGATCGCATTTAATTTTAGTTCTATTGGAGATGAATTTAATGAAGAAACGATTAACCGCCCTATTGGCTTTTGCTATGGTTCCCCTAGTATTAGCTGGATGCTCAACTAGCAATAAAAAGGACAATGCTGCATCAGAGAGCCTTAGCCGAAGTGATAAAGCTTCTATGGCCAATAGCACTTCCAAAAAGATTCATTGGAAGGGTGGCGTGTACACTACTAAGTATTCACTTAAACAAATGCAACAAAAGTTTAATGTCCACTACTCTAAAACTAAACAATCTAAAAATGTTTACGTTTACCACAATGAGTATATGGGCTTGACTAGAGGGTCTAACATTAAAAACCAAGCTAAGGGTGTCAAAAGTACTCAAGGTAAGATTACTGATAAAAACGGTTATTATGCCGCCTTCTTTACGTATGATTCAAAACAAAACTTCCAAAGTAAGAAGTATGTTAGCTTAAAAGATGGCAATCTATACGTTCAACGCTTCTAAATAACTCAAGTTAAAATAGTGAATTCGTGAATTAAAAAACGAATTCACTATTTTATTTTATATTTTTATCTATAATGAAATTCTATTTTAGTAATATTTGCTATATAATCATAATGTATCTATTTATTTTTATTTTAAGTAGATAACATTAATACATAGGCGGTTTTAATTATGAATACCTTAAAGAAAACAGCATTAATTTTCATGGCAACCATTTCAATTAGTGGCGGTGCATCAACTATTGTTCCGACATCATCTATGGCCAAAACTCGATACGTTTATATCGCACCTAAGCATGGTAAAAAGTATCATTTGGCTAAAAATTGTCGTGGATTAAGACGAGCAAAGAAAATTCAAAAAAAGACCCTCAAGTGGGCCAAAAAGCATGGCTATAAAATGTGTCGTTTAGGTTAACTTTTTCCTTAACTATAATTTTATTACTAATAAGTCGATTTCGGTTTCAACGAAAATCGGCTTTTTATTTTTCTAAAAATGAAATTATGAAACTTTGTCGTGGTTAATCAATCTATTATAGTATTTTGTTTATCTCGTTATAAAAAGTTAATTGATAACCATGTAGCAACTAGTTATAATTTATTTTGTAAATAATCATTAACTACTTATTAATAAAAATGGAGAATATATATGACTCAAAAAATGCGCCTATTCATTAAAATAACCTGTACTTTGGCAATTTTAATTACTGGTTGTTTTATATCCGGCTGTAGTAGTGAACATATAACTCCAGCTCGTCACAATTCTATTTCCAATAATCAATCCAATCATCACAAAGCTAAGTTAAAAACGGACCATAATTAATTTTGCGATAGATTAACCGTTATGAGCATTAAACTCTATCTCTTCCATAACTTCGTTTATAATATAACTAATCAAACGCTTAAGGAGGGATTACATTGCAAGAAACTGGTAAAGAAACACCACAAGAAATTAAAGGCTGGAACTGGGGTGCCTTTATGTTTAACTGGATTTGGGGTATTGGAAATCATACCTATTTACCCTTGCTAAGTCTGATTCCAGTAGTCAATATTATTTGGGTATTTATAACTGGCTTCAAAGGTAACGAATGGGCTTGGCAAAAAGGAGAATATGAAAGCGTGGCTGAATTTAAAAAAGTTCAGGAAACTTGGAATCGCGCTGGTTTAGTTCAATTCATTATTTCTATTATTGCTATTATTTTGTACTTTATTTTCTTTGCGGGGATCGTAGCTACATCAATTAATAATCAATAGAAAAAAGCCGTTAATGTTTAAGATTAACGGCTTTTTTATTTTCTCATTATTTCTTATTGATTTTGATAAAAGCTAAAACTAAAAACAACCCTGTCAAATCAACGTTTGACAAGGTTATTTTCTTTTTCTAATTTGTTCTTATTGTTTCTGTAATGCCCTGAGCAGGATTCGAACCTGTACTTGATTACTCAAACAGCGACCTGAACGCTGCGCGTCTGCCAATTCCGCCACCAGGGCAACAACACATTAAAGTATACCTTAATATGTCAAATTTGAAAAGGGACTCCGCCGCTTGGAACGGAAAACCAAAAAGCGAATCGCAGCTGGATTTAGTTTCATTAATGTATAACCAATCAAGGCCATTAATAGTGAACCTGAAACATCCATAATTAAGTCCCCCATGGTATCCATTAAGGCTGCTCGTCCCATTAACATGTGACCGGCCTGTAAATATCGTTGTAAGTTTAGATTAGCGATGCCATCCATCGTAAATTCGTAGAATTCCCAAAATACTCCAATAGTTGTTCCAAAAGTAAAAGCAAACAAACTCATCAAAGCCGGTTCCATTCGAGCCTTATCCCGTCCTGAACCCAATACATTAAACAAGCCAAAGCCTATGCCCGCTAACATAATAGCAGAAAAAAGATGTTCATACTTATCCCAGTTAGGAACACTATAAAATTGAAGTCCTGAACCCAAGAATATCGACATATACAAAAAAATGTAAAAGAATATTAATTCCACCTCTGGAAAATAAAATCGACCTATTTTTTCAATTAGAAATGGCAAAACAGCAATGATCATCCCTAAAAGTACTTCAATTAGCAATAATTGCTGTCCTTTAAAAGCCGACCGGCCTTGCAGATATAAGTAACCATAATAGCCTACATACCAAACCATCGATAATTCGGTTATGAGGAAGAACCAAATACTAATTTTGTGTTCAATCTTATTCACTGGTCATCCCTTCTTTCAATAAATTTCATTTCATTTGAAACAAGTATAACTCATTTATAACTGACTTAGTTTACAAAGACCTACAAAAAAAGACATTGTTATTTACAATGGCCTTTTTACTAATGATAAATCGAGAAAACTAACACACCTACTGCAATTAAATTATTCAAAGAATGTAATCCAATGGCCACGACCAATTTATCACTCTTCAAATATACAAAGCTTAATACCCATCCCAAGGCAGCATAAACTAAAAAGCTAATTAAATTAAGGTTATGCTGATGCAGTGCAGAAAATAAAATGCCACTCAGAAAGGCTCCCCACCATTTGTTTTTAGTTGAGAAAAAGGCATTAATGAAATAACCACGAAAGATCAGTTCTTCCAAAATAGGTGAAAGAAAAATGGTACTAATCACCATCAAAATTAATACTACCTGGTTACTAGCCAATAACTTTTCGATAACTAGGTTATTCGCTGTTGTGTTCTGATTATATATCCAATGATTAGCTATGCCTAAACCAAACTGAATGATGAAGTAAAATACTAAACCACTGAGCATTAAACCCCAATCTTTTCCCGTCAACTTCCAAGAAATATGGTTATCAGTTGTATGATTAACCTGCTGATAACAATACTTAGCTGCCCAGATAGCAATTCCAAACAATATCAAGTAAATAACGCCCAACAATAGTTCAGATACCAAGTTGAATCTACCAGATGCAATATATTGCACGGGTAATTGAACTACTAATACCGCTAAAATAAGGGTTATTAAAATCAACAAACGACTACTAAAAGTCTGCGTTAAAGAATTATTTCCCTTCATTGTTATCCCCCCTAAATAAATTCTCACTCTTAATGATACTTATTTTTGGGACTTAAAGGCTGAATTTAGCTTACCAAAATTAATTGTACCTAATCCAGTGGCCTGATTATAAATTTTGCCTGGTTGACCAGTATAATATAGGTTTGAGTTATTATTACGACTATCTAGTTTAGTAAATGGCGATTGTTTAGTTTTAGCAAATTTATAAATTTGTGGATTCCAAAAACCTAAGCGTTTACCGTTACTATTACTAATCAACGTACTAGCAGCCGCAACTTGAGGAGCAGCAATACTAGTGCCGCCGGAAACAAACCATTGACCATGTTTTCCGGTTTTAGCATTACTTAAATAAGTACTGTATCCGGTATTAGGATCGGCGTTGACACTAACGTCCGGTACATTTCGACCACTATGACTACCACTAACATTTTTAGCTTTTTTTAAAATAGAAATCGAACTACCTTTAATTTGCCACAACTGGGTAGCATTATAGCTGCCCACTCCGGCAATCTTTTTTTGGTAAGCTGGCAAACCATTTAAAGTACTAAAGCCTCCACCAGTACCAGCAAAGTAACTTGCTAACCAAGCTGTCCTAGAATAAAATTGTTGTTTGGCATAATTAGGGTATAAAAAGTCAGAGGACCAAGCGCGTTCTTTGGTGATTTTTAATTTCTTACCGTTCACAGTATAGCTGGCCGGTAAAGTGGTTCCGCCCACAGCCGTTACATATGGAGAATTGGCAGGTGCATCCACGTTTAACCCTGGATTTTGACCTTCTTGAATACCATCATAAGCACCACTATCTCCACTAGCCGTAAAAACCGAGATTCCTTGAGCGGCTGCTTGCATAAATAAGAAATTCATAATTTGATTATATTGCTTAGGGGTTGTTCCCAATTTAATTTCACTCTGAATTTGTTTTTCGCTTTGACCCCAGCTTAATGATAAACTATCCACTTTATTTTGGCCCACCGCTGCCGCTAATGAATTAATCATGCCCGTGACATCTGATTTACCAATATACGTTTTAATATTAGCCCTTGGTGCTATGGCACCAGCCTGTTCAACATCAATGGTGGTTTCGTCATAACCATCCCAACTGCCCTTATAATCATTAGTATGATAAACACTAATGCGATTATTTTTAGCTGGAATTCCCTCACTTTTCCAGTACTGGGTAGCATCTTTAGTATTAAAGTTGGCAAAACTAATAATGCCAATTGACTTACCACTACCATCATTACCGGAACTGTATAGTGAATCTACATTATATTGATTCATAAATTTCCGCGGTGAATCATTAGTACTAGTATTGGCTACTCGTTTATACATTACATTAGACTGCATTTTACCAACATTTTGTGCTTGATTGTTATTAGTATAACTTTGGTAGTTAGATAACCCGGCAATCGCCAACACATTCTTTCCCAAGGATCCTGAAATTTTAGGGGTGCCTTTGGTTTTTTGAATGGTAACGCCATTTTGTTTAGTTGTATATAACTTAACGTGAAATGCTTTTTGGATATCTGAAGTTTTACCTTTAACAGCTAAAACCATATTACCGGCATACATAACGCCCTTAATATGGTACTTTGCCAAGTATTTTCTCATCGCTTTTACTTTGCTGTCACTTTGACCATATTTTTGAGCCACTTGATGAGATGACAGATATTTATGGTATTTAGAATTCCCTGGCGTGACAGTTTGATAAACGTATTTGCTTAACCCTGTTTCATTTTTGGGCTTTAAAATGACATCTACTAATTGCACTTTGCTACCCTTAACTGGCTTTTGTGTACTTTTAGACTTAGCTTGAGCCGTCATTCCACCGGTTAAAAGCATCCCAACTGCAGTCAGTACCATGGCACCTTTTTTAAGCTCATTGTTTAACTTTTTTTTCACAGTAATCCTCCCTAAATCAGATTAATCGTCGTCATCATCGTCGTCACGGTTATAAGAGCTAACTCCCATTTTTTGATCCCAATTTCGTAAAAATACTACTAATAAAGGTGTTAAAATGATACGTGCTACAAAAATAGCGATAACTAAATAAATAATCAATGCTAGTTTATTATCATCAAAATCTTTTACAATGAAGATCGACACAATTATTAAAATAATCATGGCAATTACTTCAGTCCAAATAACCCATTTTTTCATTAAATATTTTCACCTAACTTTTCTTACGGCAATTTTATCACATCTTTTAACTAAATAAGTTGTTCTCTACTTATTTTCATAGTTTAATGGAAAGGTAATCTTAATTTATTATGGGAGGAATTTTTGTGTTAAACGAATTCAAGCAATTTATTGCACGCGGTAACGTCTTAGATCTAGCAGTTGGGGTTATCATTGGTGGCGCATTTACTTCAATCGTCACTTCCCTAACCGATAATCTCATCAATCCATTAATTGGTATTTTTCTTGGAAAGATTGACTTATCTAGCCTCGTCTTAAAAGTTGGTGGCGCTAATTTTAAATATGGACTATTTATTAACTCCATCATTAACTTTTTGATTATCGCATTTGTAGTGTTCTTAATGGTCAAAGGTATCAATAAAGTATTACCTAAAAAAGAAATCACCGATAATTCAGAAACGGATAATGCTCTTCTGAGTGAAATTCGTGACTTATTGAAACAACAAAATGAAAACAAATAAAAAGGAGCTGGTTGCCAATGATAGGTAATCAGCTTTTTTGTTTAAAAATAATATAACGATAAGTTAATTATAATAGTTCTTATTGTTTGCGGATTGACAGCGCTTGATTTAAGATTAGGTTATAAAGCTTGGATACATATGAAAGGGAGTTTTTGATTGTATGAAAACATTTGCAATAAGAACAAGTGATGGGTTACTCGAATTAAACTATTCGGAACACGATAATCAGGCACCTTTCCGAAAGTTTGTAATTACCTATAACCCTAAATTATCCATTGGTGATAATTTGGAAAATATTAAATCGGCACTCACTGGTTTACCAGTCGATGTGGCTATTATTGATAATTCACTAAACTATAAATTCTCTGATACAGTTATTGGAATTAACCACCAACGAATTGATATTGGTCTAGCATTAGCTAACATGCTTAACATTCCTACCGTTAGTCGTACTTCAGTTGAAAAATACGGACTAGAAGCAGCTATTCAAAAGAAAGCCGAATATCTTCAATGGCATTTGGATTACTACGGTCAATACAGTGGTAAACGAAACTACGGTCAAGAAGCAATGCTCACCATTGGTAATGGCTTTTTCGGTTTACGTGGTGCATATGTAGAAGCTGATGCTGACGCTGATAACTATCCAGGAATGTATGTTGCTGGGATGTTTAATCAATTAACCACTAAAATCAATAACCGCGATGTTACTAATGAAGACTTAGTTAACTTACCCAATAGTCAATTTATTAGTTTCGGTATTAATCATCAACATCCATTTACCATTAAAAAAGAAGATATTTCAGACATCTATCGTAGTTTGAATTTAAAAAATGGTACTTTAACCACCACAATGAATTTACAATTAAGTACCGGGCAATTGTTAGAAGTGCGGGCTACTAAAGTGGCTAATATGACTAATTGGCACCGCTTTTCTATCAAGTATGAAATCAAACCAATCAATTTTGCTGGCAGTTTACAAATCTATTCCAAAATTGATGGTAATGTTATTAATGGTAATGTTGAACGTTATCAAGACTTTAATCAACATCACTTAGATATTACTAGTATGACTGCTCATAAAAATGAAATTTCATTAAGTGGTCAAACCAAAACATCTAAAGTACAATTCGTAATTAATTCAAAGCTGTCTTGTGACAATAATAAACAACAAGACAGTATTAGTGCCACTACTGATGACCAAGTGGTTGAACAAGTTTTAGATATTAACGTAGAGCCTAACCAGGTTTACGCTGTAACTAAGGACGTCGTTATCTTTACTAGCCTAGAAACTGAAGGCAACTTAGAAAATGCTGCGAACGCTGAAATCGCACAAGCATCATTTGACGATACTTTGACTGATAGTACTAAGTACTGGAAGAATCTCTGGCAAATCGCAGATGTTCAAATCGAATATGATATTACTAGCCAAAAATTATCACGAGTTAATATTTATCACCTATTTGTTACGGCTAATGCTTTACAATCTGGCAAAATTGACGCTTCAGTCGGTGCTCGTGGCCTTCATGGTGAAGCATACCGTGGGCATATCTTTTGGGATGAAATGTTTGTCTTGCCATATTATGATTCACATACGCCAGAAATTACTCGCCAGGCTTTATTATATCGTTACCGTCGGCTTGATGAAGCACGAAAATATGCTAAGAGCGAAAATAAACAAGGTTCAATGTTTCCTTGGCAATCTGGGATGTATGGCGATGAACAATCACAGTTTGTTCATTTAAATCCAGTTAACAATGCTTGGGATCCAGATAATAGTCGTTTACAGCGCCACGTTTCTATCTCAGTGGCTTATAATATCTTGGCTTATACCAATATTACCGGTGACCAACAATTTTTAAAGGACTATGGGCTAGAAATGCTACTATCCATTTGTAAGTTTTGGATTAGTATGACCCAATACGATAAAAAAGCTGACCGCTTCGATATTAAAGAAGTCATGGGACCAGATGAATTTCATGAAGAATATCCTAACAGCGATGAACGTGGTCTAACTAACAATGCTTACACCAATATAATGGTTTCATGGTTATTCAACAAAGTGGCCAACCTGTTAAGTGAATTGGATGAAAGTACCATTAAGACTGCTGCCAAAAAAGCTGAATTTAAAAAAGACCTACTACCAGTAATGGATCACATCGCCCACCGGCTCAGATTAGATATCAATGACGATGGTATTATTGGTCAATTCGCTGGCTATTTCAAGTTATCTAAGATTAATTTTGATGCTTATCGTAAGAAGTATGGTGATATTTCTAGAATTGATCGATTACTAAAAGGTGAAGGGAAATCTCCTGACGCTTATCAAGTTGCTAAACAAGCCGATACTTTAATGGCATACTATGAAATGACTAAACCTGAAGTTGATGAAATTCTCGCCCGTTTAGGTTATGAATTGCCTAACAATTATTTTGCTAAAAACCTACGCTTCTATCTTGATCGCACCACTCACGGATCCACCTTATCTCGAATTGTTTATTCTGTCTTAGATGAAATGGATAACAATATGGATCAATCGTGGCAGTTATTCTCTACGGCGTTGTTGTCAGATTATTATGATATTCAAGGTGGAACTACTGCTGAAGGAATTCACTTAGGAGTTATGGGGGCTGCCCTTCAAATTGAACTGAGAAATTACGGTGGTGTAAATGTTACTGGCAATATCATTAATGTTACCCCGCATCTTCCCGAAAATTGGAATAAAATTTCCTTTAAGGAACTGGTTCGTGGTATCTGGTATTCCTTTACAATTGATAAACACCAGGTTAAAGTCACTGCTGATCAAGATAGTCAAATCAAAGTTGCTGGTAGTCACCACAACCTTACTAAAAACAAAGCTGCAGTTATTAAATATAGATAGTTATTAAGGAGGAATTGAATATGGTTAAATTTGCAGACATTAAGGGATTTATTTTCGATTTAGATGGTGTAATTGCAGATACATCAAGTTTTCACACCACTGCTTGGCATCAATTAGCTGATAAGGTTGGTGCTCCTTGGTCACAAGAATTAGAAGATGGTCTAAAAGGCATTAGCCGCATGGACTCACTAGAAATGATCTTAAACGCTGGTGGTCTTTCCAACAATTACACAGATGAAGAAAAACAAGCTCTCGCTGAGGAAAAAAATACTAATTACTTAGCCTTGGTCGATCAAATGACCCCTGCTGATATTTTTCCTGGTGTTAAAGAATTCTTAGAATCACTGGAAGACAACCATTACAAGATTTCATTGGCTTCTGCATCTAAAAATGGTCCCCGCGTTTTAGCTAAATTAGGATTAACCGATTACTTCCCTAATGTTGTTGATCCATCTACCTTAATGAAAGGTAAGCCAGATCCAGAAATCTACATTAAAGGTGCCGAAATTTTAGGATTAAAACCAGAAGAATGCATCGGAATTGAAGATGCTGCTGCCGGAATTGAAGCCATCAATGCTGCTAATGAAACTTCTATCGGAATTGGTTCTAAGCAGTTACTTAGCGAAGCCGATATGGTTTTTGCTAACACCGAAGAATTAACTTTAGATAATATTAAAGCCAATATGAATTAAAACAAAAAAAGCTTCGCTGAAATGACTCAGCGAAGCTTTTTTGTTTACTACTTTATTTAATTAGATTGTAATGTTTTAAACCATTTACAATACCATGATTCATATTGGATGTAGTTACAAAATCAGCCTTTGCTTTAGCTTCAGGATGACCGTTACCCATTGAAACAGGATAATTAACTTCATCAAACATTTGCAGATCGTTTAACTGATCACCAAAGGCATATGTAGCGATATCTTGTAATCCTAGCGTATTGATCAAAATCTTAATACCAGTTTGTTTAGAAACGCCCCATTTCATTGTATCCAAAGCTCTAGGATTGTTTCTGACCAACGATAATCTCCCAGCAAACTTATCTTGATAAAGTTTATCCTTATCAAAATTAAAAACATTTAAAAAGTTAACTGGATTAGTCTTATAAAAACTAGGATCGACCTTAGCATCTAATCTAAGCAAACGATAATTTTCTAGCGTTACTTCATCAGCATCCGTTAAAGCAAACGTTTTATTGTTATAAAAGGCAAGAATATCACCTTGCTCATTAGCAAAATCAATTAGTTCCTCTAATAAAGGTTGTGTGATAACTTCAGCCTTAAGTTTCTTACCATCATATTGAACGTAACTGCCGTTAGCACTAATAACCGTATCAATACCAGCTTCATCCATAACATACTTTATTTCAAAAATATTTCGTCCAGTTGAAATCACTGGCAAAATATTATTTTCTTTTAATTTGGAAATAGCTTCAATATTTTCAGCCGGCACATTTTTATCATTATCTAAAAACGTCCCGTCAAGATCAAAGAACACAATTGCTTGATACATACACTTATCCTCCTATTAGCTTTAGTCTTATTGTACTACAACCCCGTTATTAGATACCTGAATTAGCTGCGACTTTTATGAATTATTGGATAACTTATATTGTTATTACAAAAACTGTTTCCTATTATGGAAGAATTATTCTATAATCATTTTGTCAATAATACTTATTCTTTTCATTTTAATAATCATCACTCAGCTGGGATAGCTAATTTACCGATCTTAGTTTATGAAAAAGACAATTATCAATTATTGGTCAATGGTCACCAGCAATCTATTAACCGATCCGATACTGCAACGTTAACCACTCAAATTAAATCTGGATCAAATACAATCAAATTAAACAACATTCCTATCAAATTTGGTTGAACATCATAGCTGGTTTAAGTTGGTTAATTGCCATCATATCTCTTTTAATGTTTAAAAATAATCAACAATAACACCGCATACTGTTCCAAAATATGCTACAATAAGATTACCCCATACCAAACGTACGTTTGGATGTTTGATTAAAACACCTTCTCTGCCCGAGAAGGTGTTTTTTTAATCAATTAGCAAAAAATATCAAGTATCTTAATTTACAGATGTAGTATCTTCTAATTTTATGCTACACTATATATTGTTAATTTTGACAAAAGAGGGGCTACCATGGTGATAATTACAGCAGGAATGATTGGTGTCGGTAAAACTACCTTAACAGGTAAGATTGCCGAACATTTAGATACAAAAGCATTTTTTGAACCGGTTGGTGAAAATCCGGTTTTACCACTTTACTATTCTGATCCAAAGCAATATGGCTTTTTATTACAGATTTACTTTTTAAATAAACGTTTCGCCATGATTAAGAAAGCTTTGGATGACGATAATAACGTATTAGATCGTTCGATTTATGAAGATGCACTCTTCACTCGTGAAAATAATGCTGAAGGAAACATCACTGATACGGAGTTATCCGTTTACTTGCAGTTACTTGATAATATGATGACTGAATTGGATGAAATGCCTAAAAAGGCACCAGATTTGCTTGTATACGCAGATAGTGATTTCGATACGATTCAATACCGAATTAAAAAGCGTGGCCGTTCATACGAACAATTCGATGATAACCCTACTCTAAAGAACTATTACTTTAAAATGTGGTCAGCTTATCAACAATGGTTTGAAGATTACGACGTTAGTCCTAAAATTAAGGTTGATTTACAAAAGTATGATTTATCTGACCCTAAGAACGTCGATATTGTCCTTGGTCAAATCGATGAGGCTTTAAGTCAACTTCGTTAATAAAAAGAGCTTAGCACAATAAGTGCTAAGCTTTTTTTATTATTTAATTGGTTTACCTTTAGCATCACGAGGATGATGAACAATATATACATCACATTTAGCGTTACGGCTCACGTAATCAGCCGTTGAACCTAGCATTAATCGATTGACCAGATTAACCCCAGTGGCTCCAACAACAATTAAATCCACACCATACTTAGCCGGTATTTTTTCCGCTAATTCAGCCCGCGGATCACCAAAATCAACAATGGTTGTTACTTTTACGTCTTGGTCTTTAGCTCGCTGAGCATATTTTTCAACAATGGAGCGTAAATCATCTTCCATGTCTTCAATCATATCAGGAGTTACACCCCCAAAACCAAACGTAGCTGAGCGAGAAATCCCCATCATTTCATGACTATTAATTAAGGTAGCAATAATTAACTCTGCGCCATCAATTTTTGCCATATGAATAGCACGATCCACTGCCAAACTAGCAGTCTTTGATTCATCTACCCCAACTAAAATAGTTGTGTAATTACGTTCTATTGGAATTGTCATCTCAATCACTACCTTTCCAAGTTCAAACACCGTTAACTGCTACTTAGTTGCTAGTTCCTTAATTGATTGACCGTAAATGGCCATCGCTTTAATTAAATCGGCAACTGGTTGAAATTCATTAGCTTGATGCATAGTATCTTCAGTCCATGGGAACAAAGCTCCAAATGCAACTCCACGCTCCATCATTCGGCCGTAAGTACCACCACCAACTACTTCTGGCTTAGCATCAGTTTCGCCAGTTTGTTCAATATAAACTTGCATCAAGGTTTTAACAATTGGATCGTTGGGGTCAACATAATGAGGCTCCATATTAGAAATTTGTTGAACTGAACCGCTAAGTGAATCAACAGCATCCTTTAGGCCTTTCATGATGTCATTTGGACCCATCCCCTTTGGATAACGGAAATTAGTATTTACAAAACCACCATTTTGTTGATCAAACTTCATAATACCAACGTTCATGGTTAAATCACCCATGATTTCATCAGTGAAATTAATACCTAATTTATGGGCTCTAGAGTCATCGTGAAGGTAATTGGCAATAAAGCTAAGGAAATCCTTAACATCCCCGTCAAATTGAAGAGTATTCAAGAAAGTAGCCAAGTAAGTACCAGCATTAACCCCATTTTTAGGTTCCATTCCATGAGCAGCTTTGCCGACTACGTGTAAGGTAATTCCTTCACTATTAATTTCAGCATCACCAGCAACCGGTTGATCATCTAAAAATTGGTTGAACTTTTCACCGATTTCTTCTGCATGGGTAGTTTCAATCACGGCCTCAGCATCTCTAGGTACCATGTTTTCACGTAAACCAGAATCAAATTCTTTTAAGATTAATTCACTACCATTTTTAACACCAAATTCGCTAACAAACGAGGCATTTCCTTTTTCACCATTGATCAATGGGAATTCAGCATCTGGTGAAAAGCCAAAGGTTGGGGCTGGTTCTACTTCAAAGTAATGTTTCATTCCCGTCCAGTTACTTTCTTCATCAGTACCTAAAATCAAACGAATTTTAACATTGGGTTTAATCCCCGCATCTTTAAACATTTTCAAGCCATAGTAAGCAGCCAGTCCCGGACCTTTATCATCTGAGGTTCCCCGACCATATGCTTTACCATCTTTAATTGTCATTTCAAATGGATTAGTATCCCAACCGGCACCTGCTGGCATTACATCAACGTGAGATAAAATAGCCATAGTTTCTTCGCCATCACCATACTCAATGTAACCAACAAGGTTATCAATATTTTTGGTTGTAAAACCATCACGTTCTCCAAATGATAAAAATTTATCTAGAGCCGCAGCTGGTCCCTTACCAAGAGGAAATTCAGTAGTAGCATGTTCATCATCACGAACACTTTCTACCGCAATTAATTCCTTTAAGTCTGCTAAATAGTCTTCTTTATAATCTTCAGCTAATTTTTGCCAGTTTTGTGTCATTAAGCAGTCCTCCAATTGTATTATTAGAAACATTCTATCACATTCCCAACCACCTTTGGCTAACGAAAAGCATTGCAATGATATAATATTTCGTGGGAGGACTTTTATAATGATTAAATTAACTGAAAACATTCTAACTAAAACAATTAAAAAGCGCCCAGTCGATAGTTACAAAGGATCCTACGGCAAGGTGGTCCTGATTGGTGGTAACCGTAACTTTGGCGGAGCCATTATTATGGCCACGTTAGCAGCAGTGTCTGCTGGTGCCGGTTTGGTCACTACCATTACTGATAACACTAATCAATCCAGTTTACATAATTGGGTGCCTGAAGCTATGTTTGCTGATATTACCGATTTTACCTCTACCACAGCGTTGATAAAATCAGCTACTGTTATTGTTATTGGTCCGGGATTGGGAACCACTAACCACTCGTTAGCCGTACTCAATTTGATTTTAAAAATAGTCAATTCTAACCAAACTTTAGTGATTGATGGCTCGGCCCTAACTTTGATTGCTCAACATCACATATCTCTACCCAAATCATCCAAAGTGATTTTGACCCCTCATCAAATGGAATGGCAACGACTTAGTGGTATTTCAATCAATGACCAAACAAATAGTGAATTAAATCAACAAGTGGTTCAACAACTGGCAGCTACCGTTGTTTTAAAATCAGCACATACGCAGATATATACTAATCAACAAGTTTATCAAAATACCAGCGGTACTCCCGCACAGGCAACCGGCGGTATGGGAGATACTCTTGCCGGCATGATTGGTGGCTTTTGCGCTCAATTTAATAATCAAACCAACGCCACTTTAGCAGCGGTCTATGCTCATAGTGCTATTGCCGATGAATTAGGTCAACAGCAATATGTGGTACTCCCCCATCAAATTAGTCAAAAGTTACCTAATTTTATGAAACAGTACGAAAATTAATGTAAAAAAACCCTAGATTATTAATCTAGGGTTTTGTTTTATTTAATGTGTAATTTAGCTCGTAAAGCATCAGTTCTTGGTCCTAAAACATAGTCAGCAACTCGATTCTTTAACGTTAAGTAAGCGTAAATTCCGCCCCCAACGACAACTGCTACTAGACTAACCACTAAACTAATCATGCCTCCCATTGGATCCGTAAAAAGACCAAAGAAGAAATTCAAGCCATAGACTAAAACTAATACTACCAAGTAAACGATAAGGGAATATTCAGCAATTTTAGTAAACTCAGTTTTAAGTAACTTGCCATCAAATCCATATTGTTGATTAAGTCGATTCAAAATTAAGATATTTGCCACCATAATCCCAATTCCCGTTGCTAATAATGACCCGAATGCTCCCAATAAGTATACTAATGGCCATTGCAACGCTAACTTCACAATCGTTCCAATTAAGAAGTATTTAACCGCTCGCTTATTTTGATTTAACCCTTGCATTACTGCAGCAAAAACAACGAACAAACCTAATGGGATCGCGATAAAGGAAGAAAATGACAGAATATTAGCACCTAGTGCTTGATGAGCCTGACCATAAAAAACTCGGTTTAATGGTCCTGCAATCGCAGCCATTCCCAATGATGCTGGTAACATAACATACAAGAATAGTAAGAAAATATTGGAATTTTGGGAACGAATACTTTTTATATCATTTTGCGTAATGGCGACTGAAAGCATTGGTACTGCCGTGATAGCTAATGCAGAAGCTAATGAAATGACAATCATAATTAACTTATTGGAGTTAACTGCAAACATAGCATATAAATCACTCAATGCATCGCTGCTGTAATTAGTCGCCATTTTCATAATATCAAAGAAAGTATACTGATCAATCAATTGGAAAATAGTAATTCCTGCTCCTAAGATAATAAACGGCACTGCTTGTGCAATAATTTCTTTGTAGAGCTCGGAAGCTTCCACATGAATTTCATTATTACTATTAGCCACTAAATCACGGAAATAACTCCGACGACGCCAGTAATAATAAACTAGGACCAACAGACCAGCTACCGCTCCAATAAAGGCTGCAAAAGTAGATTGTGCTACCGCTGTAATCCAACTACCATGCATTACTCGCATAATAATAAAAGCAGTAATCAACATATACAAAACGCGGGCCAATTGTTCAACAAATTGAGAAATTGCTGATGGAGCCATTTGTTGATATCCCTGGAAATATCCTCTGGTTAAACTCATTGTCGGAATAATCAAGATAGCCCATGCTAATGAATGTAGTACCGGAATGACATCTTTATTGCCGCCATCTAGTAAAGGCGCCCCAAAATATAAAATTAAAGCACAAACCAATCCGGTGACCACCGAAAGTACCAGTCCGCGCTTATATAAACGAACTCCAACTCCATATTCATTTAACGCATTATAATGTGCTACCTGCTTAGCAATTGCAGATGGAATTCCCGCAATCGCCGCAATTAGGAAAAAGCTGTAAATATTATAGCCAAACCCGTATAACGCATTTCCTAATAGGAAAAAGCTACCAAACCAAATCCGCCAGGGAATGATATAAATGGCCCCTAAGATCCGTGAAAAAATACTACCAGCTGTCATCCAGGCAGAACCGGACAACATTTTGTCGCGATTCTCTTCATTGCTGGTCTGTTGTGTTTCATCATTCATCTTTGTTCCTGCTTTCGTTTTTAGCATTCAATTCAATCCTACTTATTCTAATGGAGAAATCGCGTAATATCAACACAGTTTATGACTTTTTAAATTCTCATTATTTAGTAAAGTAATTTTAGGCAATTTAAAAGAGATACCCGCAGTGGATATCTCTTTTAGTTAATTTAATTAGCCTACAACGATGTTCACAATTCGATTAGGCACAACAATTACTTTTCTAATGTCTTTACCCTCAATTGCGGCTTGTACCTTCTCAGAAGCTTTAGCAACTTCTTCTGCTTCTTCTTTAGAAGCTCCTTGAGCCACCTTGATATGATCTCTAACCTTACCGTTTACCTGAACAACCATTTCTACTTCTGCTTCAACTAACTTTTCTGGATCATAAGTTGGCCAAGTAGAGTATGCAATAGTATCGTCATTGCCCAATAAACTCCAAAGTTCTTCTGTAATATGAGGAGCAATTGGTGATAACAATTGCACGAAGCCCTTCATGTAATCGATTGGCAACGCATCAGCTTTATAAGCCTCATTAACAAAGACCATCATTTGAGAAATGGCCACGTTAAAGCGCATTTGTTCTAAGTCTTCAGAAACAACTTTAACGGTCTCATTGTAAATTTTATCTAGCTTACCATCATTAAAGGTTGTAACTCGATCACGTAAATGATTATTTTCATCAATCATTAAACGCCATACTCGATCTAACCAGCGATAAGCCCCTGCAATTCCTTCGGTATTCCAAGGTTTGGCAGCATCGATAGGTCCCATAAACATTTCATAAACTCGTAAAGTGTCGGCACCATATTCATTTACAATATCATCTGGATTAATAACATTTCCTTTAGATTTCGACATTTTTTCATGATTAGTTCCCAAAATCATTCCTTGGTTAACTAGCTTTTGGAATGGTTCTTTTGTGTTAACAACCCCTAAATCATATAACACCTTGTGCCAGAAACGAGCATATAGTAAATGAAGTACTGCATGTTCAGCTCCACCAACATACAAATCAACCGGCATCCAATATTTAGACTTTTCCGGATCAGCAATCATTTCATCGTTATGTGGATCAATGTAACGCAAATAATACCAAGAACTACCAGCCCACTGTGGCATTGTGTTAGTTTCACGTTTACCCTTACGACCATTTTCATCAACCACATTAACCCAATCATCTAAGTTAGCCAATGGACTTTCACCAGTTCCAGATGGCTCAATATTTTTAGCTGCTGGAAGCTTTAATGGCAATTCATCTTCTGGTACAAGGGTAGTTTCACCATCTTCCCAATGAATAACTGGAATAGGTTCACCCCAATAACGTTGGCGACTAAAGATCCAATCACGTAGCCGATAATTAACTTTTTCGTGACCTGCTTTGTGTTCGGTTAACCAATCAATTGCAGCTTTAATTGCCGTCGGTTTATCCATGCCATCCATAAAGCCCGAGTTAATATGAACGCCATCGCCAGCAAAGGCTTCTTTTTCAAGATCCATGCCTTCACCTTTAATTACTGGAATGATTGGTAAATCAAATTTTTGGGCAAATTCATAATCACGTTGGTCATGTCCGGGTACCGCCATAATGGCTCCAGTCCCATAAGAAGTTAATACGTAATCACCAATCCAAACCGGTACTAATTGTTCAGTCATTGGATTAATTGCATAGGCCCCGGTAAAGACGCCACTTTTATCTTTATTCAAGTCGGTTCGTTCCAAATCGGATTTACGAGCAACCTTTTCCTTATAAGCCGCAACTTCATCTTTATGGTCAGCCGTAGTAATTTGATCCACTAACTCATGTTCTGGTGATAATACTAAATACGTGGCACCAAACAAAGTATCTGGTCGAGTAGTGAAAACTTCAATTTTTTGATCTGAATCGGCTACCTTAAAATCAACACTAGCGCCCCGAGAACGGCCAATCCAGTTTCGTTGCATATCTTTAACGTTTTCTGGCCAATCAAGATCATCCAAATCATCAATCAAACGATCAGCATAAGCCGTAATTTTAAGAACCCATTGGCGCATTGGGACCCGATATACTGGATATCCACCACGTTCAGTCTTACCATCAATAACTTCTTCATTAGACACAACGGTTCCACCCATGAAATCAGGGGCCCAATTAACCATGATTTCATCTTCATAGGCTAATCCTTTTTTGTATAATTGCTCAAAAATCCATTGAGTCCATTTGTAGTAACTGGGATCAGTTGTATTAAGTTCGCGATCCCAATCGTATGAAAATCCTAAAGATTGAATCTGACGCTTAAAGTTTTTAATATTTTGAGCTGTAAAATCTTTAGGGTTATGTCCTGTCTTTAAAGCATATTGTTCTGCCGGAAGACCAAATGCATCCCAACCAATTGGATGTAAGACGTTTTTGTTTTGCATCCGTTTCATTCGTGCCATAATATCAGTGGCAGTGTAACCTTCTGGATGCCCAACGTGCAATCCTTGACCAGATGGATAAGGAAACATATCTAGGACATAATATTTATCCTTTACTGGGTCTTCGGTAGTTTTAAAAGTTTTATGTTCTTTCCAATAATGCTGCCATTTGCGTTCAATGACCTCGTGATTATATGCCATACTTATTCTCCTTTATTATTAATTCATGAAAAAAAGCCCTATAAAAAATCCAATTAATCTGGAATTTTTATAGGACGAATTAACCGCGGTACCACCTATTATTCTCAACCATTATGTTGAGCTACTCAGAACTAATAACGGCAGTTAACCGAATTTGCCTACTAAAGGTTCAACAAATCATTCTTGCGACGAGTTCATTAAATGTTTCATCTAGGCTTACACCAAATTCACCTAGTCTCTGAAAAGGAACATGAAATTACTACTTCGCACTCATTTCATGAATTAAGCTATTGATGTAATCCTATCAGACGTTTAAACTTAACGCAAGTCCCATATTCTTTTATTAAAAAACACTTGGAGGCGCCCAATGATTTCTAAAAAACAATGGTGGGCTACTGGTCTTTCACTTTTACTATTTTTATTGTTATTAGTTGGTGTCATGACCAATGCTCAATACATATCAGCCATTGATTATCATGTTCTAGCGGTTATTCAACCTATTAGAAGTTCCGGGTTAGATAGTTTCTTTATTTTTCTTACTCAAACACTAAATGAAGTTCCAGCGATTATTACAGTGATTATTATCGCCATTTTAGTCGAACTATGGCAGCATCATCTTAACTACGCATGGTTATTATTTTTTAATTGCTTCATTATTGCTGGTGGAGTGAATACATTAATTAAACATATTGTTAATCGTCCACGCCCAATAGTAAGACATTTGGTTAAAGTTTCTTCTACCAGTTTTCCCAGTGGTCACTCCATTACGTCTATGTTACTAGGCGGTACTGTGATTTTTATTCTAATGCAAACGCTAAATCAAGGATCTAAACGATTTATTTTAATCACTCTAATATGTTGCTGGATATTTTTAATTGGTCTGAGTCGAGCTTATGTTCACGTTCATTATCCAACCGATGTTTTAGCTGGTTGGAGTCTGGGATTTGTATTTTTAACATTAAGCGAAACAGCCTTTCTTCGTTTAGAAAATAAAAAAAGATTATCCTGAAAATAGGATAATCCGAGAAGTTCAACTAGTTAGTTGAACTTTTTTTATTGCGATCAGCAAAATTAATTAGAAATGCCAGTACAATCAAAATTAAACCGGCAATAAAAACATTATGCAACATTTGGTACAACACAATTCGTAACTTAGGCAACATTGTTTGAGACAACTCGTGAGCGGTCTGTGGATTAATTAGCTTATCCATCATTCCCATAGTAGCCCCATCGGTTTGGTTAACTCCACGAACCATTGTAGTATTCATGATAATTCCAAAAATAGAAACCATTAAAGATTGCCCCAAGGTACGACAAAGGGTATTAAAAGAGGTAGCTACCCCAATTTCATCTGGTTTAACTTCATTTTGAACTGTAATAGTAGTTGAAGTAATGGTAATTCCAAAACCAGTTCCACAAATGGCAGCGATAATTAAAAAGCTACAAAATGGTGTCTGAGCTGGCAATAACGTCATTGCAATTGCTCCAACTAAAATAAACGATAAACTAACATTAATAATCATTTGTGGTCTCATGGTTAAAATCATTTTACCCGCAATAAACGAGCCCACAATCCACATGATAGAACTAGGTGTAATTGCAAATCCAGCCATGGATGCACGTAATCCTAAAATTCCTTGAGTCCAATCAGGTAGATAAACTTCAAAACCAATTAAAAAGCCACTAACCAAAAACACCACCGCATTTTGAACCACGAACGTTTTATTTTCAAACAATTCCATTGGAATCAAGGGATCGGCTGCTATTCGTTCGTGCCGAATGAATAAAATTAAAGTGACTACAAATATTAATAAACAAATGGCAATAATGGGCCATTTAATTGGTGCTTGACCAATAGCCTGAAACCCATACATTAACGACAGTAAGGATAACGTCAAATAAATCATGCCCAAGTAATCAATACTTGTTTGATGTACTTTGCGTTGTTCTTTAAAAAATAACTGAATCATTAACATCACAATGATACCAATTGGTAGATTAATAAAAAAGATCCAATGCCAGGTTAACTGATCAACAATAAACCCCCCCAATAATGGCGCAATAATGGAGGCAATCCCCCAAGCGGCTCCGTTGAATCCCATTACTTGAGCTCTTTTTTCTACTGGATAAATATCGGCGATAATAGTATTAGAAATGGGCATAATCGAACCAGCACCAATTCCTTGAACCGCTCGCCAAATTATTAAGGCAAGCATAGAATGCGAAAGCCCCGACATAACTGAGCCAACGATAAAAATTGCGATACCAATAATAAACATTGGTTTTCGTCCCACTTGATCAGCTAATTTACCATAGATTGGGGTCGCAATTGCATTGGTCAACAGGAAAATAGAAAATACCCAATTCATTAATGAAACCCCATGTAAATCACCAATAATTGTTGGCATTGCGGTCGAAACAATGGTCCCCTCCACCGCACTCATAAAAGTTGCGACAAATAAAGCAATTGTCACGAGCGGAACATTGCTCCGTTCGGTTGAATTCATGTAAACACTCCTTTCGAAAAAAGCTCCCGCATAACGGGAGCCTTTTAAAACAAATATTATTAGTTATTAAAATACTCTTTTAATGCGTCAACCTTATCTAAATGTTCCCAAGGTAAATCAACATCTGTTCGGCCAAAATGACCATAAGCGGCTGTCTGTTTATAAATTGGTCGTTTAAGGTCTAACATTTTAATGATACCAGCTGGTCGTAAATCAAATAACTGACGAACTGCTTCAGTTAATTTTTCTTCCGAAACCTTAGCTGTATTAAAAGTATTCACAGAAACAGAGACTGGTTCTGCAACGCCAATAGCATAAGCTAATTGAACTTCCACTTCAGTAGCTAAACCTGCAGCGACAATGTTTTTAGCAATATAGCGAGCAGCATAACTAGCTGAACGGTCAACCTTGGTTGCATCTTTACCAGAAAAAGCACCCCCACCGTGGTGAGCATAGCCACCGTAAGTATCAACAATAATCTTACGACCTGTTAAACCAGCATCGCCTTGAGGTCCACCAATTACAAAACGTCCAGTTGGATTAATGAAATATTTAGTTTTATCATCCAATAATTCGGTTGGAATTACCTCATTAATCACCTTTGTTCGTACGTCTTGACGAATTTGGTCTAATGATACCTCTGGCAAGTGTTGGGTACTTAAAACTACTGTATCTACCCTTAATGGCTTACCATTGTCATCATATTCTACGGTAACCTCAGCTTTCGCATCAGGTCCTAAATAATCTAATTCACCGTCTTTACGAACTTTAGCAATTCGTTGCATTAAATGATGACTTAACGAAATAGGTAGTGGCATTAATTCCGGTGTTTCGTTAATAGCATAACCAAACATCAATCCTTGATCACCAGCACCAATTTGATCTAGTGGATCTTCTGCTCCCTCTTTCATTTCAAGAGCATCATCAACTCCTTGAGCAATATCAGGAGATTGTTCATCGATAGCTACCAGTACCGCACTGGTATCGCCGTCAAAGCCAAATTTATTATCAACATAACCGATAGATTTGATAGTGTCACGGACCACCTTTTGAATATCAACATAAGCAGTGGTTGATATTTCACCAAATACTAGTACCAATCCTGTTGTAACTGAAGTTTCGCACGCAACTCGAGCGTCCGGATCTTTAGCCAATATAGCGTCCAAAATAGCATCACTAATTTGATCAGCGATTTTATCTGGATGCCCTTCTGAAACAGATTCTGAAGTAAACAAATGTCTTTCTTGCATTAGTTTTCCCCCCGTTTTATTTTTGTAGGTTACAAGGCTTCTTCACAATAATGTGAATCCTATCGGGAACTCATAACTAATTAATGTTATCATATCTTTGACTTTATTAAAACGATTATTCTAATTTAACATTGACCAATATTTTAAAAAACGCTAGGATAAATTTAATTAACCATGAGGAGTCCTTCAATGAACATTAAAAATAAACAAATCGGTAATCTTATTTTACAAGCAATATTCCCCCTCATAACCTGGGGTATTTATACTAGAATTCATTTTAGTAATTTATTGGGAAATCATAGTTTTCAACTACTTACTGTTTTTGCAATCGTCTTTGTTTTTTTAGGTAAGCAGATATCTAACAAAGGCAAACCTAATTGGTCAGTAATTACAATAATAGATTTAATTTTACTGGGATTATTATGGTTAGTAGCTCCCACCATCAGTTGGTCTGCTATCTGGCTTTTGACTATTAATGTAGTTACCATCAACTTATTGTTTGTTAAAAACTTGATTAATGATAATTACTCAGAATGGTTATTATTTTCACTTTCATATGGAACCGGAATTGTAATGGCTGGTCAACTATTAATCAATAATTTTATCAACTCCCAACAACTACTAGTCTTAATTATTTTAATTTTCAGTAACCTACTATTTTCATTTCCTCACTTCATAAAAAAAGAGCCACCTTTTTTAGTTTTAATTAGCATTATCTGTTTCATCTTAATCTTTGGTTTTGCTCTTTCGCTTTCAGTAGAAAAATTAATCGCTTTAGCTTTGATCGATTTGGGATTTCTTGCTATTGAAAGTCAGCCTAATTTACTTAAACTTTCAATCAAGTGGCCAGTTGGATTAGCATTCAACCTTTTAACTTCTTTAGTAATATTTATTCTTTCCTAAACAAAATTAATATTGCGCAAAGAAAATGATTCAGTTCGTTTTTCTAATAATTCGTATGATATTATTGCCATTGTCAGAAAAAAGGAAAGCGGTGAACCAATTGTTGATTAGCGTAATCGGTGATATTAGAAGTGGCAAAATTCAACCATCATTAACTGGTAATGAAATTGTCGATAACGCCTTAATTCAAAACTTTTGTGATCAACTTCAAAAGGAATTAAACGAAGTCAATCCTAACTTAGTGGTTGAGGCAGAACATTTTTTCAATGTAGATGATGCAACTAGTGATGTTTACATCCTTGATCAAAAAGTTTTGAATTCTTTAGGCAATAATTTGGTTAAAGATTTAAACATAATCGTCATTAATCACAGTGATTTAGTTTGGGGTATTACAACAACAGCTAAAGAAATTTTATTAAACCATCAATTTACCCCACTTACACAATAATTAAAAACAGCCTATCTTAAATTTAGATAGACTATTTTTTTAAGCTAAAATACCCTTCAATTAGCAAAGATAATGCTACAATAGAAATCAAGTGATACTCATGTATTGACTTAATTCATTTTGGGTGGTGATAGTAATGAACATTAACGAAATTATGGACACAGTAAAGGGTTTGGTTGGCGAAGGAAAATTAGAAGAAGCTCAAACCTTTATTAAAGATCATAAAAATGATCTTGGTGATTACTATGATAAAGCTAAGGACCTGATTGACGGTAATTCTTCAAGTTTATTAGATAAGGCTAAAGATTTATTCAACTAATAAGACCTAAAAAAGACTGATACTTATTAAAAGTATCAGTCTTTTTATTAACTATCTTAAGGCGGTAATCGGATTCGAACCGACGATGAAGGTTTTGCAGACCTCTGCCTTACCACTTGGCTATACCGCCATAAAAAAAGATGGAACACCCTACACTTGCTAGGAAGTGATGTGGATATACCATCTAAAGAAGTACCGGAGGTGGGGTTCGAACCCACACGTCCTCAACGGACACTGGATTTTGAGTCCAGCGCGTCTGCCAATTCCGCCACTCCGGCAAAAACATAAACGAAACAATTACAAGTAAGTGTTTCTTAAGGGCGGTATGTGAGAATCGAACTCACGCGTGTCGGATCCACAAACCGATGTGTTAACCACTTCACCAATACCGCCATAACATTATAACAGGGATAGTAGGAGTTGAACCCACACTGACGGTTTTGGAGACCGTAGTTCTACCATTAAACTATATCCCTAAGATGGAGAGGAGTGGATTCGAACCACTGAACCCGAAGGAACGGATTTACAGTCCGTCGCGTTTAGCCAGACTTCGCTACCCCTCCATAAATGGCGCGGGACAGAATCGAACTGCCGACACATGGAGCTTCAATCCATTGCTCTACCGACTGAGCTACCGAGCCAAATAACATCATTATAATGTTTAAGTTGTGTATTCAATTTTAAATACATAACAACGGTCCGTACGAGACTCGAACTCGTGATCTCCTGCGTGACAGGCAGGCGTCCTAACCAGCTAGACCAACGGACCAATTGAAATGAAATGGAGGATACAGGGATCGAACCTGTGACCCCCTGCTTGTAAGGCAGGTGCTCTCCCAGCTGAGCTAATCCTCCAAGTGATGACCCGTACGGGATTTGAACCCATGTTACCGCCGTGAAAGGGCGGTGTCTTAACCACTTGACCAACGGGTCATGATAATTGTTTACGGAGAGTAAGGGATTCGAACCCTTGAAACAGGCTTTTACCCGTTTACATCATTTCCAATGATGCTCCTTCGGCCAACTCGGACAACTCTCCAT
>NZ_JABEQQ010000003.1 GCF_013184075.1 Lentilactobacillus kribbianus
TGTACTTAATTGCTTGACCAGCCTTGAACTTATCTAAGTCATTAAATTCATACTTCCAACCATCTTTTGCGGTCACTGTCTTCGAATCAACCTTTTTACCATCTGCTAACAAGTTAACCGTAATTTCATCTGGTCGTACACCATCTTGGTTATCATGGTCTGACCACGTCTTCTGGCCTGATACACTCGTCTTGGCCACCTGATGCGTATTAACAATGTTATTGCCATCATACGTTGTCTTGTAACCGTCAACTGCTGCTTCGGCAACCGTGTACTTAATTGCTTGACCAGCCTTGAACTTATCTAAGTCATTAAATTCATACTTCCAACCATCTTTTGCGGTCACTGTCTTCGAATCAACCTTTTTACCATCTGCTAACAAGTTAACCGTAATTTCATCTGGTCGTACACCATCTTGGTTATCATGGTCTGACCACGTCTTCTGGCCTGACACACTCGTCTTGGCTACTTTGTGGGTGTTCGTAATAATCAAATTACCTTGATCTTCACTATTTACTTCAGCGACATAACCATCAGGTGTGTTCACCTCTTTAACAGTGTACTTCACATCTTTATGGTTTTGACGTTGGTTCAGATCATTCCAAGTATATGTCCAACCTGTATCTGAAGTTAATTCAACGGGACCACCATAAGCCTTGTCATTTGCATAAAGTTGTACTTTAATGCTTGTCCGTAGGCCATCTTGGTTATCAGCATCTTGCCATGCCTTCGTTACCGTTGCACTTGTTTTACCAGGGGTGTACTTGTTTACAATATTCTTCGCATCTGAAACGTCAGAGTTGTAATCATTTACTTGATCTTCTGTTATTGTGTAAACAATTTTTTTACCAGCGCTGTACTTATCTAAGTCATTAAACTCGTACTTCCAGTTATCCTTAGCGGTTACCGTCTTCGTTGCCACTTCCTTACCATTTGCCAATAAGTGTAGTGTGATACTGTCTGGCCGATTACCATCTTGATCATTATTATCTAACCACGTCTTCTGGCCTGACACACTCGTTTTAGCTACCTGATGCGTATTAACAATGTTATTGCCATCATACGTTGTCTTGTAACCATCAACTGCTGCTTCGGCAACCGTGTACTTAATTGCTTGACCAGCCTTGAACTTATCTAAGTCATTAAATTCATACTTCCAACCGTCTTTTGCGGTCACTGTCTTCGAATCAACCTTTTTACCATCTGCTAACAAGTTAACCGTAATTTCATCTGGTCGTACACCATCTTGGTTATCATGGTCTGACCACGTCTTCTGGCCTGACACACTCGTCTTGGCCACCTGATGCGTATTAACAATGTTATTGCCATCATACGTTGTCTTGTAACCGTCAACTGCTGCTTCGGCAACCGTGTACTTAATTGCTTGACCAGCCTTGAACTTATCTAAGTCATTAAATTCATACTTCCAACCGTCTTTTGCGGTTACCGTCTTTGAGTCAACCTTTTTACCATCTGCTAACAAGTTAACCGTAATTTTATCTGGCCGTACACCATCCTGGTCATTATTATCTACCCAAGTTTTCTCACCACTAACCGAAGTTTTAACCTTCTCATTTGTGATTGTACTAGTAACAAGCTTATCAGAATTAGCATCAGCAGCCTTCAATGTAATAGTTCGGTCTGTAACCGTTTGATAATCAGTTGGTGCCGTTTCTACAAGAACATACTTACCACTCTTCAGATTATTCCATCTGATTTGTCCCTTATCATCCGTTGTTCCTGTACGCAATAGTTGACCCTTAGCATTATTTTTGTATGACCAAAGTTCAAATTTAACACCGCTTAGAACCTTGTCAGTATCCTTATCAACCTTAGTTAATTGATAGTCTAAATTCGTTCCTTCAGCAGTTCCACTATTGTTTACAACATCATGTGATGTTGTAACTTCTCCAGTAACTACTTTTTCACCTTTACCAGTGACAGTCACTGTATTGCTCAACGTATCATTTATCTTAGAACTGTTGATTAATGTCCGATAATGAACAGAATATGTTGTCGAAATTTCATGTAAGAATTTAATTGTCATGACTTGCTCACCACTTGTTTGGTCAGTCGTAATATTAATTGAATAATCCTTACCTTCTGTCAACACATTTGTCTTATCAACTGTAATTACACCATTAGCAGCAACTTTTGTTCCATAAATAATAACGTCGCTCTTATCCAACACTTGATTCGTTGATGGCTTATCAACAACCGTAACATCTTTCAATGTTGATTGCTCTGGATTTACTGTAATATTCCATACCGCATAAGCAGAATCTTCTGGATCTTGCTCACCAGTTTTATAAGCAACCTTACCACTATTTGGTACTGACACTTTAGCAGTTAGGTCCTTATCCTGACCATCATTTGTATACTTTGCAGTATTATCATAGCTAAGCGCATCAATGACTTTTCCTTCTAATGAAGTTTCAAATATCATAACATAAGCCTTATTGCTATTTTCTGGCAAATTAGCCGTTAGTGTTCTGCTATCTTTAGCATAATCAATATTTGTATCAACTTGATTACCTAATTTATAACTACCATTTTGATTAATTGTGGCTTCATATAACTTGGCACTATCAGTAACATACTCTGGATCTCCTGTCAGTGTATCTACCAATTTAGCGTTCTTTAATTCTCGTTGATTATAATTAGCCACAACTGTCCATGTAATATGCTTATTGACTGCATTATAACTACCTGATTTTGTACCATCCGTTACGAATTCTTCTTTTGGTATAAAATCTGCTGAACCATTATTTTTGTGTGTATCACCATTTTTATCTGTCCAAGCAGCCGCAATTGTATTTGTCCATTTATTACTAATTAATTTTTTAGTATCAAAATTCGTCTTATATGTTAATAAGAATTCATCAGAAGTCTTGTTATATGCTCCTGATAATTCAATTTTGAACCCAGTAGCCGTTTTAATGAACTTATAGTCAGTTCCACGTTCCAAAGCTTTGTTGGTTGTAACATCCTTTAATACAAATGACGTATCATCTACTAATGTTAAACCATTTGGAATGCTATCTTCAGCTGACCAGTTGGTCATTTCTTGTTGGCCTTGATTAATTCTCACATTCCATATAACTGTTTTTGCATTATAGTCAACATCACCAATCGACTTAGCAATTCCTTGTTCATCAACTTTTTGGTCACCAACCGTCACTGTTTTGCCATTACTTTCAGCAGAGTTATTAATGGTTGTTGACCCATTAATTGGCGTATTCACTTGCGTCTGATAGGTAATTTTAACCGCTTGCTCTAACCCCTTTGTAAACTTAATGGTCATTTGAGTCTTATCACTATTGTAAGTGATCTCATAGTCATCTTGTTTAACTTCTTGACCACTATTTGGTCCATCTGTATATACTATTTTTGGTGTTCCAGTATATTCCTGTGCTCCTGATAAATTATCAGTTAATACAGTCCCAGCTGGTAGCTTCTTATCGCCCGCATTGTAGTTAATCGTCCAATTTAATTTTTGTGACCCTGAAGCACCATCGTATTTCTTATCTAATAACTTACCATAACTAGCTGTTACCGTAGCCTGAGCTGGATAATCTTTACCATTGTTGATTAATGTTGCATTATTTTCAAATTTAACATCTCCACCCTCGTTTGGAATTGCATCCGCTTCTATATCAGTTGCATACTTAATTCTAAATGCTTGTTGCGTCTTTGAATAGTTTCCTATCAAAGTAACCGTACCGTTATCTGATACAGTATAATCAGTTTTCTGCGTTAATTGTTGACCTTCACCAGTAATATTACCTTTCAAATTAATATTCAACAGATAAACTTGAGTACCAGTTAATTTCAAACCCTTAGGTAAAGTATCTTTAATAACTGCATTATTTAAAGTCCTACCGTTAGTGTTAATATCAACTTGCCAATTCACACTTTTTGGGTTTTTGGTTGGTGATACAGTTCCAGACTTAGCAATATCATTACCGCCAGTTGGATTAACAATAATGTCAACCTTTTGATCTCCTGAAGTTGTTGGTGCAATAATTGTCGTTTGACCAGGTTCAGTAACATTGATTTTAGCCTGATTGTAATTAAAGGTACCTTTAATATTCTCTTTATCGTCAACATTTGAATTAAATGTGAAACGTACAGTACCATCACTTTTTATCTCATACGTACCATAGTCTCCAAGGTCACCTGTTCCTGCACGATAGGTAATATTTGCTGGTAATTTAAACTCAAAATAATCTCCAGCTTTAACACTATAGCCATCCTTTAGTTCATTAGGTATTGACCAATTATAGGCTAATGATACATTTGTATCAGCTGTGACATCTGCTGCACTAACCTCATTATTGCTTGGATCTGTAAATTTAATATCTGCTTTATCTATCATAGTGCCATTAGAACTATCAGGTAAGTAACTGCTAATATCATTTGCTTGCTCATCCTGAGTTGTTGCTTTTGTTACACTTTTTTTAGTATCTGCTTTTGTACTAACTTCACTTTTTGAAGTTATACTTGTGCTTGATGTTGTACTCGTACTAGTAGTTGCTTTTTCTTCAGAACTACTAGTAGATGAAGATGATGTCTTATTCTGCTTTGCAGCCACATCAACGTTTGCTGTTAATTGACCATTTGTAAATGTTGCAGTTGCTGCCGTATCAGTTGCTGAAAAAGTAACTGGAATGTTAACTTGCGCAGAAACATTCTCATTAATCTCAACATCAATTTGTCGATTCTTAATTTGATACGTTCCAACATTTTTGCCTTCTGTACTTACCAATGTCTTTAATACATCTGGTATCATTAATACATCTGAATCAAGTTTAATTTGTTCACTTTTCTTCTCAGAACTAGTATTATTTAAACTTAAATTTAATTCTGCTGTATTCTCCCCCGTTGACTTAGCAGTCATCTCTGTTACTACAGTCGGTAATTCATCCGCTGCTACCTGAAGAAATGGCACAAACAACTGAGACACTAAACTTAACATCATTAAAACCACATAAAATTTCGTGGCATACCCACTTTTATTTTCCATTTGATACTCCTCCTTCAATATTTCAAACAATAGAAACAATAGTAAACTTTAACCCTGTAAAAACTTTCTACATTGAACAGAAAGTAGCCTATCGTCTAACTCAAACATAAAAAATCCACTTTAAACATCATTCATTTACCCTTAGGCGAATTTTTTAAATCAAGATAGAGCATACTATAGACGACCCACTAAAAATTTTCATTTTCTATAACATAACGATCGTTTTCACCTTACTAAATTATAACCTATATTAATTGCTATTATACCAAAAAAATGGACTATTTTTATTCAGTCCGTAAAATGAAAGTATAGGCGTATTTTTATGTCAATTCGTTATTCACAAGATTTCAAAGATTCATTGGTTAAACTTCACCAAGAAGGCTGTTCACTTAAATCATTGGCAGAGGAATTTGGACCTTCAAAAGATTCTATTGCTATTTGGGTCAAGCAAGCTACCCCTGTCATGATTCAGGGTCAGTCAAAGACGTTAAAGGATGTCAAGCAATTAGAAAAGCGTCTCGCTATTGTTGGAGGAAGAAAACAAAATTTTAAAGCGATCGGCCATCTTACTAGCCAAAAAATAGTCCGTAATGTGGGATTGCCGCTAGTTAACCAATTTTTAGCACAAGGCTACGCGCTTGTGCGTATTTTAAGTCCACTTAAAATAAAACCTAGTACCTATTACAACTGGCGCTATTGGCAGCCCGGTCGACAAGAAAAGCGTAGAGAATCCCTGAAACCTTATATTTTGTTTGGAAAACCTTTAAATTTTATGGTTATCGTCGTATTGCTGCTTATAGTCAACAAACCGACGGTCCGAAAGTATCTGAGTATATGACACTCAAATTGATGCGTGAATTAGGGATTAAATCACGCATGCAAAAACGTTATCACAAACCCAAAACTGTTGTGACGGTTGATCAAAAGCCCAATCTATTGACCCCTGAGCAGGTTAATCCGCCAAAATTTTATTATACACTTACATTTACCGATTATTTTAATGTGGTTAAGCTGACATCAGCTTGCCCCACGCGGGTAGCGTTCTGCATGACATGCTCTCACTGAAGGTGATCCTGCAATGATAAATTGCCCTGTCACGGCGTGACCCGCCGGAGGTTTTACAAGCCGGATAAGTGGCGCTGTAAAATAGCAGTTCCCCCAGGAGGAAGGGGGAACGCTACTGTCATCGCTTGTCGATGACTTGCCTCGCAGAGCCTGTCCAAAATATCATTTTGGTATAACAAGCTATACCAGATTTTAAACAGTGTTATACTGGTCTTGGAAAACCTTTTTCGAGGAGGCATTTTTGATGGCGCATTTACAAAATCGCCTCTCAAAAATATTGAAAGAATAACCCCTAATATCTATAATGTAGATATTAGGGGTTATTTATTTTCATATTATAAAAATGACTTCTTCTATTCGTCATTTTTTCGATACCTTTTAGAACGATTTTGACCAGGAAATAAACGATCATGCGATCCGACTCGAATGCCAATTAAGACTAGTTCATCTTTATCAATCGTATAAACCACCAGGACATCGTTAGTTTCGCTGGGTGTTTTGATTTTCGGGGTGTCTCGTAAATGAAATTCATTATAACCGCTCATTCGCCGATTAAGCTCATGATCTTCAAATTCTGGTGGTAATTGTTGCTGCTCAAGCAACAGGTCAATGGCTGCTCGAACTTCATCAATAATAGATTTATCTAAACTGGCTAACCGTTTTAGATCAGCATTAAAGGTTGCACGTGGTTTAAATCTTAGTTTTTTCATTATTTAAACTGACCCCAATAACCATCATCTGATTCAACAATTTCATCGTCAGGTAAAACATGGCGTTTAATTAACTGATCACGTGCAATTGCATATTCTAACGAACCTTCTTTCGCTTTTAATGCTCTTTCTAGCCAGTCCATTTTTTCTTGTGAAACGATGGCTACTGCGCGACTATTTGAACGAGCAATATAAACGGTTTCGTCTTCGTCATTAACTTGATCTAAATATTTTTTTAGGTTAGCGCGAAAATCGCTCTGTGTTAGTGCTAATGTCATATTTATCACCCTTTCATTGTACTTAATATTGTACTTTAATTTGTACTAAAAATCAATTTTTTAAGGAGCTAAAACTATGCAACAAGTTGTCTTACCCATCAAAGATTCAAACGTTCTCAAAGAGGTTCAAGATACCTTACTCAACAACTTTAAAGCTGGCCGGCGTAACTATACAGTTTTTCAAGTTGGCAAAGCGACACTGCTGCGAGTCAGTGATGTCATGCGCTTAAAACAGGCCGATATTTTTAATCCGGACGGTTCTATTAAACAAAATGCGTTTATTCACGACCGAAAAACTGGTAAACCTAATACCTTGTACCTTAAACCTGTTCAAACAGAGCTCTTATTGTACCGTCAATGGCTGCTTGATCATCAGTTGGATTCTGAATGGCTCTTTCCTTCCATTCAACACCCAGAACGCCATATCACGGAAAAACAGTTCTACAAAATCATGAGTAAAGTTGGTGATCTGTTAGGAATTAATTATCTAGGTACCCATACAATGCGCAAAACCGGTGCTTATCGCGTCTACACGCAATCAAATTATAATATTGGCTTAGTCATGAATTTGCTCAATCATTCCAGTGAAGCCATGACTTTAGCTTATTTAGGCTTAGACCAGGCTAGTACTGAAACGATGCTGGATAAAATTGATTTTGGTTAGGAGGCTGGCTTTATGGATTTAGATTTTAAATCAAACAAGTATGATCTTTTTGATGATTGGCATCAAAACAAGACTAAACAAGCCTTTACACAAAAGTTGCAGCAACAAGCTCAACTTGAAAAAACACAGCTGCCACAGTTATTGTCGCGTGAAGATTTAAAAATTCGCTGGCAGATGAACTCTCGTCAAAGTGTTCATCAAGTTGCTAGTAAGCCTGATTTTCCGCAACCCGTTTTTGCTTTTAATCATGGTAAGACGCCACTTTACTTAGCAACTGAAATTCAAATTTTTGAAATTAATCACCCCTGGGTGATAACTCCCAGTGCTCGTCTTGCTTATAGTCATTGGATCCTTCGCAATGTGATTGATCAATCTTGATATTCAGCTCTATGTTTTTGAGGGTTTACTCTAGGTTTTTTATAGTTGGCGCTAGCCTTCTAATACAAATAATACCCATTTCGATGGGTATTAAATCTACCCTTGACAAGTGTCAAGGGTGTAAGTGCGCATTGACCTCATTCCACTCGGTCTGCTGATAACTATAGAATCAATTTTTGCCATGGTCGAATTGAATGTATTCTTAATTCAACTTATGCTTACACTTAACTAAGTTTATTGTGCTTTAAACACTTAAAAACTGTTGCAGATTACGCTGTTTTAAGCCAAAATTTTTAATTGCTTTGTGCAGATAATCTTTATAAGCTTGGTAACAAATTTTGAATAACGGTGCTGTAAGATCTGTGAATTTAAACTGAAAGCATGATGTTAGGAGTCATTAAGATTGACGAAAAGAAAGTATTAAAACCAATTGATGAAATGCTTGCTGATCCTTGGCAAATTGATATTCAAGAATTGTTTGAAGCTTCTGTCAATTAACCTGATGAGATCAAAAGGAACTTGTATGATTCCTTATACACTTATGTTTTGCAAAAAAGGCAAGAAGATATTATTAGTCGTCCAGGTTTCGTCATTTAGCCCTCTAAGAGCCTGCTGAGGGCTTTTTATTTTTCCTTTGGTATAAATGTATATGAATGGTCTTAAAACCGCTAGAAATGAGAAATAAGGCTCTTAAAAACGAATATAGCAGTTAAAGTCTTGTTAAGATTCAAAAAACTAACTGTTTGCTGTCAATGGTAGCGGACGAGCAAAGCGTGGGAGCATAAGGAATTGACAGCTCTAAACCAGTTTTAACACTGAATTGGCGAAAGCCAAAGTTTCTATAAAACTTTGCTTTCCTGCCTAACGGCGAGTGAAAAAGCGGTTAAGCTGGCTCAGCTTGGACGGGGTACGGGGCGTCAGCGCCCGTTTTAATGTGGCTTGCCACACCTTTTTAGGCAACGAACAGAGTGAGGCACAAGGAGCATAGCGACTGGAGTTTAATGTGAGCAGGTTTTTGGCTCACTCCTTTGTATTTTTTGCTTCTAGGTTTTGATCTCGTACAGTAGTGCCTCTTATATACCTCTTTTATAAACCTCTTTTAAACCTCTTTTAGACCCCTCTTGAGCCTTACTCCCCCAAGGCGTACAGAAGTTTATCGACTACATTTTGTCTGTTTATCGACTACATTTTGTCTGTTTATCGACTACATTTTGTCTGTTTATCGACTACATTTTGTCTGTTTATCGACTACATTTATTTACTCCTGTATTCAAATAAGGTAGTATTATTCAAGGAGGTTATTTTATGAGCAATGAATTAGTCAAATATGACCCTGAATTAAATACAATCCCCTTGCGAAGGTTTACTCCTGTAGAAATGAACTTGTTCTTTTCTGTAGTTTCTAGAATGCGTGATAAAGGTGATGATACTGTTAGATTTACCTTTGATCAGTTAAAAGAGTTAAGTGCCTATAAGCCAACCGCAAATAATCGGTTTATTGATGACATACAAAGTACATATCAAAAAATACTAGGTCTTAGATTTGGCTCTCGAAGTAAAGATGGTCTTGATAGAGAGATGTTTGTCATGTTCACTCGATTTGAAATTAAGGGATCTGCAGACGTTCCTTATGTTGATATTCAAATTTATCCCAAAGCGTTGAAACTTCTAAATAATCTCGAAAGTTGGGTTCGTTATGCTTTGACAGAGTTCCGAGATTTAAAGAGTAGTTACGCAAAAACAACTTTTCGTATTCTTAAACAATTCCGAACCACTGGTTATGCTTATTTTTCTAAAAATGATTTCTTTGAACTACTAGATATTCCACAAAGCTATTGGAGTAAGCCTGCGAACGTTGAATCTAGGGTTATTCGCCCAATTAAGGAAGAACTAACCCCTTTGTTTAGAGGCCTAACTATACGAAAAAAATATGGTAAAGGTCGTGGGAAACCAGTGATTGGTTATACTTTTACTTGGAAGCCTGAAAGAAAAGACGCAAACGACTTTTCTCAAGGTAAGTTCCAAGATGAACGGCAAAAACTCTTTAACATTCAGCATAATGGTGAATTAACAGAACAAGAAAAATGGCGTGCTACCGATAAAGTTAAAGGCCTACCACTAGGCTCAACTGAAAAACAGGTACTGGCTGAAAAACAAGCTGAACATGATCAAAAAATCAGAGATCAAGCAAGACAAGAAGCACTTGCTGAACTCCGAAAGGGGTTTGGAAATCATGCCTAAAACTATTAGAGAACTTGCTGATGAGTTTGGTGTATCAAAACAAGCCATTAGGGAAAAAACTAGATGCAAACTTTAGTTGTTGTTAATTCGGGATATTTGCTGTTAAAGCAACATTCATTGGTGGCAACAACCAGAACCAAATCAATTATAGTTTAGCTTGAAGATTGATACCTAGTTTAAAAAACGACAAGAACGACAACCAAGTTTAAGCTTTGCTTGTCGATTGGTGTTCTTGTCGTTTTTAACTTATAATTTAAGGCGGATTAATTAGGTGGTGAAACTATTGGGCAAGACTATTCGACAACTTTCAGAAGAATTGAAATTATCAAAACAAGGTATTAATCAACGTATTAATAGTATTAACGGCTTTCGAAGCAAACACACTTACAAAGTTAAAAACCATCTAGAAATAGACAACCAAGGCGTTAAAATGCTTGCTAATTTTGACAAGCAAAAACGACAAGAACGACAACCAAATCGGCAAGCTGAAAACGACAAGGACAAAAATATTGATCAGATCTTGCTAAAACAACTTGATGTTAAAGATCAACAAATTTCCAAATTACAAAAGTCCTTGGATCAGCAGCAACAACTACAATTAACGACACTTGCCGAAAATCGTCAACTAAAGAACCATATTCAAGAATTGAGTGATTTGCTTGAATCTTCTAGTTTAACTCAAAAACGACAAGCAATTAAGAAAAATGACAACTTGTCGAATAGAGAAAATCCCAGTAATATCAAGGATAAAGATGACAAGCAAGATAAAAATTATGTTGCCGATATTGATGAAAAACAAAAAAAAATACATAAAAATAAAACCAATAAGAGTTGGTGGCATTTTTGGACATAAACTTCAATACCAGTTATCAAAACTTAATGACTGAGTTTGTTTGACTTTTAGATATTCAAGCAAAAAAATACTAGCCTACCAGATCTCTATCAAGATGTAAATTTTTATCTTAAAGAGTTGATATACTAGAATTTAAAAGGATAAGCTCGCATTAAGTAGGAATAAAGAGCTAACTTAGATTAAGTAATATAGAAATGGTGTGATATTATAGTGAATTCTCGGCAAAAACATTTAACAAGAGCTAAAAAAGGAAAAAATGATGAATTTTATACGCAATGGTCGGATATTGAAAAAGAGGTTAATGCCTATATTGAATATAATCCTAATGTTTTTAGAGACAAAACGATTCTACTACCAGCTGATGACCCTTTTGAAAGTAATTTTTTCAAATTCTTTGCAACAAAATTCAATGAATATGGTTTAAAGAAACTTATAGCAACTTCTTATGCACCAAGTCCAATTGTTAACACTCAATTAAGTTTATTACCAGAATTAGTACCTGAACAAGAAATTAAGCACACACGAAATAAGCAAATAACCGAGGCCTATAAAATAGAGCTGACGGAGATTATTGATGAGAATGGGACGGGAACAATCAATATTGATGATGTTATTACAAGATTATTAAAGGAAAAAGAAATAATTGACTCAGGCGGGACTAGCAATATCTTATCTTATTTAAAAGGCGACAGTAATCCTGATGGAATTGAAAATTTTTCAGCTGGTGATTTCAGAAGTCAAGAAGTTGTAAATCTTAGAGACGAAGCAGATATAATTATTACCAATCCTCCTTTTTCATTATTTCGCGAATTTCTAGATTGGATAAATCCTAACGAAAAACACTTTTTAATTATAGGTAATATGAATGCTATTACTTATAAAGAAGTTTTCCCTTTAATAAAGGATAATAAGATATGGCTAGGTACTGGAATGGGTAGATGGATTTCGGGATTTATTGTTCCTGATAGCTATGAACTATATGGAACAGAGGCTAGGATTGAAAAGGGTCAACGCATAGTATCAACTAATAATGCCTTGTGGATGACTAACCTCGACCACGGAAAACGTCATCAACCATTGTCATTAATGACTATGGCTGACAATATTAAATACAGTAAACATAAAAATGTCAAGGGTCATAAATACGAGAAATATGATAATTACGATGCTCTTGAAGTACCTTATACAGATTCTATTCCCAGTGACTATGAAGAATTAATGGGCGTTCCTATTTCTTTTTTAGATAAATATAATCCTGATCAGTTCCAGATAATTGGTGCAAGTGATAACGGTGCTATTGATGAACAATATAAACTACCTCACTTCAAAAAACATAATGAGCCCTATATTGATGGGAAAAAGGTTTATAAGCGCATATTCATAAGGGTGGTAAAAAAATGAAAGCCGTTTTAAAGCAATATACTGTCGCGGAAATAGTAAAAGGATTTGTATACAATGACTATGAAGGAAAAGGTTTATTTGGACTATCAGGCAAGTTAACAATTCAACCAGAATACCAACGTAATTATATCTATGCAGACGGGAAACGAGAGGTCGCATGTATAGATTCAATTCTTAAAGGCTATCCTTTAGGCTTAATCTATTTTAATAAGATTTCTGGCGATTCATTTGAAGTATTAGATGGACAACAACGAATTACTTCTATAGGCCGTTTTATCACGGGGAAATTTGCTATTTTGGATTCTAATAATAATAGAAATTATTTTTCTGGACTAAGTACAGATCAACAACAAAAAATTTTAGCCTATAAACTTCTAATATATGAGTGCAAAGGAAGTGAAAGTGAAATTAAAGAGTGGTTTAAAACTATTAATATTGCTGGAATTCCACTTAATGAACAGGAATTGAGAAATGCTATTTATTCTGGCCCATTTATTACCGCAGCAAAACAAGAATTTTCTAATTCTGGTAATGCAAAACAGCAAAAATGGCAATGTTATATTAAAGGTGTTGTTAATAGGCAAGATATTCTGCAAGAAGCTTTGAATTGGGTTAGTAAGGGAAACATTGATACCTACATGTCACAGCATAGGTATGATACAAACATTAATGATTTGGAAAATTACTTTAATACAGTTATCGAGTGGGCTTCTTCTGTATTTATTAATATTGAAAGGGAAATGCGCGGCCTTAATTGGGGATTATTGTATGAAACATATCACCGTAATTCATATAATCCTAATGAAGTAGAAGTACGCATAAAAGAATTACTTGCAGACCCTGACATCACAAAAAGGGCTGGTATTTTTGAATTTATCCTAGGTGGTGAAAAAAATCCTAGTTTATTAAATATAAGAGCCTTTAGTGAAACTGATAAAAAAGCTAAATACCAAGAACAAACTAATGATGCAAAAAAAAAGAGTGTCTCAAATTGTCCAATTTGTGTTACAGATTCAGAGTATCAACATACTGACTATATTTGGAAATCTTCAGAAATGGCTGGCGACCATATCGTTCCTTGGTCTAAGGGCGGTAAGACAGAACGCGATAATTTGCAGATGCTATGTAAACATCACAATAGTATGAAGTCTAACAATTGATATTTAGTAAACGCCTCCCTCAATAAATGTTAAGGAATAATTATAATTAGGGTCTATAATTATATAATAACCCCTCAAAAATACTATTAAAATAACCCTCATTATCTAGTGATTAGATAATGGGGGTTGTTTTTTTGTTAAGTGATATAATAAACCATAAAAGAAGTTTAGAAATACGGTCCTGGTCATCAATAAATAAACAATTTAATTAATTATTTATTTAATTATTTAATTTCAGAAAGGTATATATGAATCATGGCGCAACAAATCGTCCTACCCATCAAAGACTCCAACGTCTTAAAGATGGTACAAGATACACTTCTCGATAGTTTCCGTGCTGGTCGCCGAAATTACACCGTTTTTCAAGTTGGTAAGGCCACGCTACTACGTGTGAGTGATGTCATGACATTAAAAAAATCAGATGTCTATAATCCAGACGGCTCTGTCAAAAATACAGCCTTTATTCATGATAAAAAGACCGGTAAAGCAAACACGTTATATTTAAAGCCTGTTCAGCAAGACTTGTTGCAATATCATGATTGGCTGGTCCAAGAAAATATCAAGTCTGAGTGGTTATTCCCCTCGACAGCCCATCATGATCGCCATATCACCGAGAAACAGTTTTATAAAGTGATGGCGCGTGTTGGTGATCTACTAGGTATCAACTATTTAGGCACGCACACTATGCGTAAAACAGGTGCTTATCGCGTCTATACACAATCAAACTACAACATTGGCTTAGTCATGCATTTATTGAATCACTCAAGTGAAGCCATGACACTGACTTATCTTGGGTTAGACCAAGCTAGTCGCGAAACGATGTTAGATCAAATTGATTTTGGTTAACCTATAAAAAATTTTGCTCGTATGCTGAAAATTCGGATTGCTTTATTTCTAGGACATAATCCGAGATAATCAAGTATAGGTTTTTTTTATTATGAAAGCTAAGAGATACTCAACTAAATTTAAATCATCAATTGTTGCCTTGTACAACGAGGGTCGTTCTGTTAATTCGCTGGCCAATGAATATCATTTGGCTGTACAAACGGTTACGGGCTGGGTCAAAAATCTCAAATCAATCCCAACTGCTCTTATACTAAAAATAGTCCATTTTTTAGTATAAGAGCATCCATTATAGCCCATACATTTTCTATTCTTTTTATTACCAATAATTTTGATATTCAATTTTTGATAATCAATAATTATTAGTTCTTATTGTGCATATTATTTTTAATTAAATCACGTAATTGACGAAAATCATTTTTTACGTCGTAATTGTGCCACTTTTGCGAAATTAGCTGTTGTAACAGTTCTTCTATACGCTCTACGTCAGTTTCGTCCGTGTAATTGATCCAATGGACGTGCTCTAACCAATCAATATAAGCATGCTTTCCTTTTACATAGCTATTTCCAAATAACAAGGCTCATATAGCTATGAAATCAATTGTTTATAAAGTGAAGTTTGTCGGTAGCGATACCAGTATCACGTATAATAGATTAATCAAATATATTAAGGTCCTTTCTCAATTAACTAGGTAATAATAAATAAAAAAGCGCCAACAAGTGCATGTCAGTGCTTTTTGTGTGCCACAAAATGTGTTCTAGATAATATTTCGTATCCTACTTATTCACTTAAATATCTAGCATCTGAAAAAACTTAAAATATTAGTCCATCGAATTTTCAGTCATGCTATTTAGTTTTCCGTAAATGGTCATAGAAATATTATGCCATTGATCCGCTATACGCTCCTATGAGGATATTTCGCCACAAACTAGATAAATTAGTCCGGAATCTCATTATAAGAGCACTTTGCTGTTGTTAAGGTGTAGCTTTGGAAAAAATTGGTTGACGGGGTACATAGTTTCATTATTTTACAGTCTTTGTGCCACCAGCATTACCATTAATACCCTCCTCTACACCCGGGTTATACCAATCAGCGTGAGCATTCGTTTTTTGTTTCGTTAAATCAAAATAGTTAATAATAGAATCAGGTGCTTTGGCCCACGTATAGCTTTTCTTCAACTGCCCAATTGTTGTAATACGATATGCTGTACTTGGAAATAAACAAGTAATAATTGTTACCTGTGCATTTTGACTGGGATCAAGCACACTCACGTCATCAGCCTTAACCAGCCGTTGTTGTTTAATACGATATTCAAAAATACCGTCACTATTAGCTAGGTAAATGGCTTGATTATTCAACCAATTACTTTTTTGTCTCTGCCCATTCACAAGATAAGGTGAATCATTTTGATAATTTTGCTGCAAACCACTAAACCCCGTTAAACCATCATAAAAATTATGACTAGCCAGTCCATAATTACCTTGCCCCATTACTGGTACTTGCTTACCAGTTGGATCTACCGAGCTACGATTTGCATAATTTGCACCTGCTTGCAGACCTTTTTCTGAATAAGCATCATTAAAAATAGGCTCAAGAATACCAACAACAGGTATACTAACAAATCCTTGCTTTTTTAGACCAGTTTGCGTTTCACGCATTAGGCGTTGTCTAATTCTATTACGATCAACCAAACTCATCTTCTTGCTATCATCAACTACGACCCTATGTGAACGTATTTCTTGCACGATTTTATTATGAACGCCCAGCCAATTTTGTTGGTAGCAAATGTAACTAATGCTACATAAAATGATAATTAATAATATATATTGACAAATTTTATCAATTTTTCTCATTTTAACTAGCTTCCCATTTTAATTTGATACGCTATATGCATCCGCTTAAAAAAATAGTCTGTGAATCTAATGTTGCATACTGATTCACAGACTATTTTTATTTTTTAGATAATGTATTCATCTATCACATCGACATAAAATTTATTAGTCATTATGACGTCTCTTAATAAACACATACCCAAGACTACTTAATACAAACAAGATAAACACTAATCCAGAAATCACAAAGTTCTTCGAACTTAATACACCAGTGGCAGGAAGTATACTTTCCAGTAATCCTTGATGCTTATGATTTTTTGGTGTTCCTTGATTGATTGATTGATTCTTAACGGGTGTTGACGATTCATTTAGAATATTAGTCAAATCATAACCACTAACCGTTGTTTTATAACCTGTGACCTTATCTTCAGAAATACTGTACTTAATTGCTTGACCAGCCTTGAACTTATCTAAGTCATTAAATTCATACTTCCAACCATCTTTTGCGGTCACTGTCTTCGAATCAACCTTTTTACCATCTGCTAACAAGTTAACCGTAATTTCATCTGGTCGTACACCATCTTGGTTATCATGGTCTGACCACGTCTTCTGGCCTGATACACTCGTCTTGGCCACCTGATGCGTATTAACAATGTTATTGCCATCATACGTTGTCTTGTAACCGTCAACTGCTGCTTCGGCAACCGTGTACTTAATTGCTTGACCAGCCTTGAACTTATCTAAGTCATTAAATTCATACTTCCAACCATCTTTTGCGGTCACTGTCTTCGAATCAACCTTTTTACCATCTGCTAACAAGTTAACCGTAATTTCATCTGGTCGTACACCATCTTGGTTATCATGGTCTGACCACGTCTTCTGGCCTGA